>NZ_CP040924.1:1200000-2697500 GCF_006351925.1 Clostridium thermarum
CGCGTTCACAGTAAGTCTTCCAGTGAATGCATTTTTTGCGCCAATTATCAACCGCTCCTTTGAACATGGTCATATCAGCATTTAATTGAATATCTGGGTAGTGAATTATGATTCTATCTTTCAAAAGCCCAGACTCACGGACATGCTCTGGGGGAACGATGACTTTTTGAACTGTTGATGTCGTTCCAGCAATTAAGCTATCAAATCTTTGAGGAGTTGCAGTCACCCCTATAACTAAAGGCATAACGCAAAGACCATCATCCTCACTACCCTTAATGAATTTTTGCATGATAGATTGCGCCTTATTTTCTGCTTGCATAGAGGTATAAGTTCCCCTATGTGCTTCATCTATTACCACATAAAACTTTTTTGGAATTCGTTTGGCAGTATTAGTAAGGGTCTCCCATATGGAATACTGCCGGTTATCAGATGTACCTGTCAGCAGTTTATCTGAGCCAAGTTTTTGAGTGTTCAAAAAGTAAATGCAGCCACCCTCAAAATATTCTGCATTGAAGGTTGAGTCTATTGTCACTAAATCACGGACACGGATTTTATCGGATTTACTTTCGATTTTCAACCTTGTTTGCTCGTTAAGCTCAGGTGAATCCGAAAGCCAAATGAAAACAGAATCTGGTTCTCCAATGTTGTCCGCATTTCCATATAAAATATCTTCAAAAAGAGTTGTCATAATTATCGTTTTACCTGAACCCGTAGGCGCAGAAAAGGAAATTATCTGCGGGTCGCGTTCACTCCACATTAAATGCGCCTTGTTGATTTTATCATGTAACTCAGAAAGTGCCGTCTCCTGAAAAGGAAATAATATATCTCTCATTTATGAATCCCTCCTGCTTCCTAACACAAAGTTATCAATATAATCTCGATATAATTGATATGTGTTATTAACTTTTACTCCGGCAGTCATTTCTCGAAATGCTTCCTCGGAGTTAGTTACAAAATAGACCGTTTCGATACCGCTTTCTTCAGAAAGTTTTTTGACAAATTCTGAGAACCGTGTTTCATCAACTAAAATAGCAAAGCTATTTTGTGGAAGGATCAACATTTCTGGCTCTTCATTGTAATTTACTTCTGGTCGCTTTCCAACAGCTCCAGATTTGAGCCAAAGTAATGGTAGTATTTCATGGAATTGTTGGCCCAATGAAACAAGATTTTTATCTAGGAATTCTAACTTGAAGTATTCAGCATTTGCAGGAAAACCATCGCTCATTGGACGCTTAACTTGTGATGTTACAATAATGGGGCCTAGCAATTCTGAAACACGTGTCTTAATTGACTTAAATGCAGCTGTCGATTTTGAGACTATATAAAAGTCTGTAATTTGATCCTGTTCTTCAATGGCAGATAACCACTCATCAACTGCACTTACATCAAAAAGAATTGATGCAGTATGTTTATTCGAAACAATGAATTTACAATCTTTGGTTACTAGTGATTGTGGCAATTGTGACTTTCCTTCCTTATTTCGAAGTAAAGAAACAACTTGCTTTTTGGCAGTTACTGTTAACTCTGTAGGGTTATCTACAAAACTTAACTGATAGAATGAACGCTCAACTTCATCAGATACAGTCTGAGTTGTGAAGTACTCACCCGTTAAGATAGAGCCATCATCACGTCTTCCAAGGATACTATACTTTGTTCTAGGCCAAGTTATGGCCCGGCAAATTCCATGTTTTTCCCACTCAATATCACCAGGCTTAAAGCCATTTTTTTTGAGAGTTTTCGATTCATCATCTGAGACCTCGTTATTAGTTACTAAAATACAGCGGCGGTTTCCATTGTCCTCAGCATTAAGTAAATTTACTGCGTGTAATGTGGTACCGCTACCTGCAAAGAAGTCAACAATCAAGGCATCTTTCTTACCAGAAACTGCGAATGTCAGTGCTTCGCGGACCGCATAGAGTGATTTAGGGTATGAGAAGCCGCCACCAAGTATGGCCTTGATCATATCAGTACCGTGGGCTTCTGCATTACATAACGGATCAGTCCAGACAGTTTTAGGAGGTTCACTTTCTCTACGAAGGATTACTTCTATTCGGTCTCCTCGCCTTTCAATATACATCCTATCTCTAACAGATTCTACAGTATCTCGTCCATATCTCCATTTCTTTTCTATGCCGTTTTTATCAATTGGCCAGACATAAATGGTACCATCTTCGTTGTGTTCTACTTGTGATGTTGGATGTAAATCCTTATCAAGTAAATCACCGAAACCGATAATGTTATAATTCGAGTCTAAAATTACGGGATAGAAACATGTTGCGCCTTCATAACGGCCTGAAGTACTTCCCCAACGTCTTAGATTATAGACATCACCACCAGTATGCTGTTTACGGTAAATAGTACTATCAGCTGAATATGAAAATATCGCATATTCGTGAGTCACAGAGAATTTTTTGCCCTGAGTTCCACCGGGATTATGCTGAATGGTTATGCAAGTATGAGTTAAGTTTGGAAAAAGCTCATGAAGTAGAACCCATAGATGCGCATATTCATTATCATCAATGGTAGTAATCAAAACACCATCATCAGCAAGTATTCTTTTTGCGATCTTCAATCGTTTTTGCATCATTGAGAGCCACTTACTGTGTCGCCAGTTATCACTAGAATCAACATAGTCATTATTGTATTTCCAATCACGCGCACCTGTGTTGTATGGGGGGTCAATATAAATACAATCAACCTTCTTAGGATAGAGATATTCCAGTAACTGGAGGGCGTGGTAGTTGTCTGCTTCTATGAGCGTATGCCATAAGCTACTATCAGGTGCATTCTCCACTGAAGCGATCGACTGCAGCGTGGGGAATATTGGTTCGCCAAACTGCGCAACCGATACTAGATCTGCAAGTGCAATGTTCGTCGTATCACCAGTTGATTTGTTATAACATAGTGCATTATCACCGTCTAAATTCAATACGGTATATACATCATTAATGTGGCCAGTTTTTAACGCAACTGTTGAACCGCGTTTAATAGGAACATTGTAAAGAGGAGTGCATTCTGGGATATGCTCCTCAAATACAAGTCCAAATTTTTTATTTTTTGAAATGCGAGCAAATTCTTGTTCCAAGCGACTACGCAAAGAAGTGTCAGGAATTTGACGCAGTAAATCATTTATTGCAGCCATAGTTTTTTTCCTCCTATGTTTAATAATCATTAGATTCGTATTTACTCCACGAACGACCAAATAATTCATTTCCGTCAGATAAGCGCAAGACAGCCGTTTCTTCTAAAATTTTATGCGCCTTCTCAGTTGTAGAATCGGCCTTATCGAATGCGATAAAAACCTGGTGCCCACTAGATTGGTAACGTTCCAATATGTGCTCTAGATGGATATCTTCAATACGTTTTAGAATATTGGAATCATGTATTAGCGCAGGAACAGGACGTAATTCTAATATACTTAAGTCGTACACAATAAGACTCTTGAATGCAGTTCCCTCGCTTGTGTTTCCAGGCGTTTCAAAAAAGATTTCTTTTTGTGGAGAGATATACAAAAGGGGAGCAGTCTCCTGTTGATCAGTTACTACACCGTTAATTATATTCATGCGTAAATTTATGTCATCTTGTATTTCATCGAGTTTTTCAGTTTGTTGCTGAAACAGTTTTTCAAGGGTTTGTTCTGCTTCAGCTCGTGCTTCTTGAAGCTCTTTTTGGTGAATCAACTCTGCTGTTTCTTCCTCAAGTTTGTCGATAGTTTTAGACACATTAACACACTGAGAGAGGACCCTCTCGGACATCTCTTTTGCAATACCAGTCTCCTCAATTTTTCGATTAAGTCGCATTATTTCTTTATCATACTGATTGATTAGCGGTTGTAAGCGCTCGATTTCCTGATTCATTTCTTCACCAAGGATTTCTCTAATTTTTCTGTGGAAATGTTCAATCTCTTCAAATGCTTTAATATTAGCATTTGGGAAAAAACGTATTAAGGATTCAAACTCACTTGCAGTATCGGCTTTACTATCGGCAATATTGCTCTTTATAGCATTAAGCTGTGATTGCAGACGATTACGCTTGCGAACAAAACTATTCAACTCTTTTTGTACTGCTGTTACCCGTTCAAACGTCTGAGTGTCAAATCCAAACAATGCTAATTGAGCTTCTTCGCTATTTTTCATCAGCTTTTGAAGCCTTTTCCTCAATGACTCTATTGTTTTTTGATTACTTTCGATTTTCTCTATGTCCACCTTCTGGCGATGGCGAGATTTAAGTTGTGAAGATTTAATCCCGAGTTCTTCTTCCATGCTTTTTATAGAAGCAAGAATTTTGTAATGTCCGAATAGTTTTAATAGAAAATCTACAGCCTTTTCATCCTGCTCACGAGGTTTGACAAGTAGCGGATATTTTTCTAGTGTGTTTTCACGGCCATAGATACGGAAAAATCGTTCGGTTATTTCTGAAAATGTAAGGGCAGGAAGCCCAATATTATATTCTTGAAACAGAAATTTCCGATAATCTTCCAGTGATAATTTTGTAATGAAACGGCGTTCTTCATCGCTCCTATATACATTTTTTGGATCATCAGTACTTCTATAGAAATAGTATGGCTGTTCATCAAACTCGAAAGTGAAATAGATGATATGTGGGCCTATTTCCTTTTTTATATCATCAGTTAGGGAGTAGTAGCTTTCACCACCGAATACATAATCTATAATCCATAGAAATGTTGATTTTCCGATTGCATTGCTACCGCCTGCACTACCTAAAACCGTATTTAATCCTGGGTTGAATCGAATAACTCGATGATCTGGAGCAAATTTATCACATTGAATTTCCTTTAACATAGCGCAGTACCCTCCCTTCCTCAATTAATTCAATTTTACCTAATGCAAATAAGCAGTTTAAAGCGCTTAGAAAATCTGCGATGTCCTTTTTACGAAAAGCTGTTATTTCAAACAATTCTTTAGGGGACATGTCCTGCTGCGTCAATGCCTCTAAGATATCCGGAAAGAGTGCAATGACACTATTAGTATAGGGAATTACTTTATTTGGTAATCTCATCGAACACCTCACACCTTTGTACAAAGTAGGAGATTATAATCTCACATGCTCCTCTATATTTGCGACCTGTCTTTTCAAACAGTGTTTCAACAAGCAGATAGTAAATTTCGCTCTGGGATATATGTGATTCACTTGCATCTTCATACATCCGTCTAACGTTTTTAGCAAACTTATCAACGTTTAATCTGTTTTCACCTGCTAACCGATATAATGAATCGTTTACCCCCTCATATAACTGCCGGACATCAAAAAGCACCCGATCCTTCAATCGCTTTTCGGTGATTTTATTTTCAACCTTAACAGGTTCGATTTTTAGTTGTGTATCATCAGTAACATCCATTAAATTGACTTCTCGAAGTACTTGTTCAATTTGTCTTTCTATTGTATATCGTGAAGTTGCATCTCTTGCTATTATAAGATTTTCCAAGTCACGCTTGTCCGAAAGCAAAGCCAATTTTTCTTCTTCGGAGGCACTCTGAATTTCTCGCTCACATTCAACACATAGAACCACTTCGTCAGTTTCTGAAAGGCGAACGACTTTAGCGTAGTTAATGTCGTTACCTTCTTTTTTTATACCTAAGACTCTTCCACACTTTTGACATTTGCCACCCGTTTCTGCAAGCAATACGAGAGAGTGGGCATCAATTGCAATTTCGTAGGCAGTATCCTGAGACAAATTGCTATATGTCTTAATAAAGCTTATATCTAATTTTTGATCTTCAAAGGACTGTATGTACTCATCTGTTATTTCACTAACACTACTCTCACAATTTCGATTTTCGACGTAAAGCACTGTATATAGAAAGACTCCTGCGAGGAATTCCTCCAATACAAAGGCATTACGATTCATGATATCTTGCTTTGTCATGCCGTTTACTATTTCAACAATTGTATCAGGCTCGATGGAGTTATCGGATGTAATAATGTCTTTCAGAGCTAAAACAATTAAACTCCTCTTATTGCTATCCAACATCTGGAGAATACTTTGTTTAAAGTAATCTGAGATATCATGAGGATCGGCACCGGGAGCTGTATCAGTTACTATGGGGGATAGATTTTTTTTACCAAGTATTAAATCAGAAACTGTACCATCTTCACCACTAATATCATAAGTAGGCGCAATAGAAAGCAGCATGGTACCACACAATCGCTTTTGTGTAACTCTTTTAGCCATGCATCTCTTTAAAATTGTTGCAAAAGTACCAAAGCATAACTTTTTCATACATTGCGCCCCCTTAAATAATTTTATTTCTTTGGAGTATCATCATCGACGTAGTCAACAATATCGCCAATGTTAACATCAAGAGCTTTACAGATTCTTCCTAATACATCCATGCTTACCGGCAAATCTTTACCCATTTTTGCCAACGTTGTTGAAGTTAAATTTGTTTTTTCCATCAGATCTTTTTTCAACATCTTTTTATCAATTAAAAGTTTCCAAAGTTTATTATAACTAAATGCCATTTTTAACGCCCTCCAAACACTATTGGATGGTTTTATTGATATATATTTACTATTATAGCAATTTACTAAGCGTATTTCAATCAATAGTCTAATATTACTAAGTATTTCTTTACGAATGCTTAGTTTTTTATTATGAAAGACTTTGCGGAGTACCAGCGGAGTATCAGCAGAGTGCCAGCTGAGGATTTCAGACGCCCAAATTATTAAAATTTAAATAGATGGTAAGACAAGCTTACTTTAGCAGATAGAAAAACTTGACCGCTTACCAGCTAATAAAAAATATCGAATGCCTGATTTGCAATAAGGGCAAGGGATACATATTGTTACGTTTCAGTCCGTTAAGGATTGTTGTACGTTGCAATAGAAGTACCTTACCTTATTGCACTCATTTTCAGGATAAAAGGTCTGTGTACTTCTGGTACAGGCCTATTTTTGTATCCTTTGCCGCTAATGCAATCCGGCTGAAAGGATGCAAAATGAAAATTAGAATTCAGCGCGAAAACAAATCTATCTATCTGGAGGTACCAGACGAGGACTTCACCTTAATGATTGATGCAGATTACGAGGACAGGCTATCATTTGCCGAGGACAAAGAAACTGTGACTCGGCGTTCTCCACAGGAGATAATGGACGAACGTTTCAACAAGCCGGAATACAATAACTGGCACAAGTTTGACAGGCATAGGGGTATGCCAAAGAAACCCTTCCGCAAGGATGACCAAGAGGTTGATGAAACCGACCATATGGACTACATTCCTGACTACTTAGATGAAGTGGCTCGAGAGAAAAAAGAAGATTATGAGTATATCTGTGAAATTATTCGGAAGGCTCTCAAGGAAAAACAAGCAGAGCTACTGATTGCTATAGTCCTTGATGGGGTTTCGGTATCGGAGTATGCAAAGCGTGAGGGTGTTTCAGTCAGTGCCATTTCCCACCGTTTAGATACAGCTAAGAGGAATTTCAAAAAAATCTATCCCAAATCCTCAACTTTCCCCTCTTGCCATGGCTAATAGTTAGAGGGCAGCAAAACAACGCTCTCGGAAAGAGGTGAATACATGAAGCATAATTTGAAAATCAGTGTTTCAAAAAATCCACAGTCTGGCGGGATTGTTTCCTGTCGAAAGGTCACCATAAGGGAGCGTTTCCTTCGTTTTTTACTTGGTGATAAGCAGAAACTGACCATCCTTGTTCCGGGTGACACCGTACAGGAACTTGCCATCTGTGAGGTACAGGAAGGAGGATTAAGCCATGAGCAAAATCAAGTTACTTCTTGATGTGGTTTCGGACATGCGTTCTTTGGCAGATAGCCTGCAGGCGGTTGCAGAAGTATTGATGGGCAATGAACCAGTCGAAACGATAGAGCCGGCTACAACTGTAAAAGAGTCCGAGCAAAAGAAAAAAGAAATTACATTAGAGGAAATCAGAGGGAAGCTTGCTGAAAAGAGTCAAGCCGGTCTTACTGCCCAAGTGAGAGAAATCATCAAAAAATACGGTGGTTCTAAATTAAGCGAAGTTGACCCGAAACATTATGCAGATATCTTAAAAGATGCGGAGGTACTTGGAAATGAGTGATCATGCAGTTCTCTCCGCATCTGGGTCCCATAGGTGGCTAAATTGCCTTCCGTCTGCAAGATTGGAACTGGAGTTTGCAGATAACGAATCCGGTGCTGCAGCAGAAGGCACAGCCGCCCATGCTCTATGTGAGCATAAACTTAAAAAAGCACTTCGATTGAGAAGTAAGCGTCCTATCTCCGATTATCACACCGATGAGATGGAAGAACACAGTGATGCTTATGTGGAATTTGTGATGGAGCAGCTTGAATTGGCAAAGCAGAGCTGTAAGGATCCCCTGTTACTTATTGAGCAACGTCTTGATTTTTCCTGCTATGTACCACAAGGCTTTGGGACTGGAGATTGCATCATTATTGCCGATAAGAAGCTTCATATTATCGATTTTAAGTATGGTATGGGTGTGTTGGTAGATGCGGTGGAGAATCCACAAATGAAATTGTATGCACTGGGTGCTTTGGAAATCTACGATAGTCTGTATGATATCGAGGAGGTTTCCATGACCATCTTCCAGCCACGCAGAGAGAATATCAGTACCTGGACCATCTCAGTAAAGGAATTAAAAGATTGGGCGGAAAATGATCTAAGGGCAAAGGCTAAAAAAGCATATAACGGCGAAGGTGAATACATTCCGGGCGAGTGGTGTACTTTTTGCAAAGCGGCTGTTAAATGCCGTGCAAGAGCAGAAGAAAAGCTGAAACTGGCACAATCTGAGTTTAAGCTGCCTCCCCTACTTACGGACTCTGAAATAGAAGAGGTTTTATCAAAATTATCTGACCTTACGAAGTGGGCAAATGAAATCATTGCATATGCCACCGATGCAGCTGTTAATCACGGTAAAGAGTGGCATGGTTTTAAGGTTGTTGAGGGCAGATCTGTCCGCAAATACAAGGATGAAGATGCTGTGGCTAAAGTAGCCAAGGCAAACGGCTATAAGGATATTTACCGTCAGAGTCTTATTACCCTTACGGAAATGGAGAAACTGATGGGCAAGACAAAATTTGAGGAGATTCTAGGAAGCCTCATATATAAGCCACCGGGCAAGCCGACTCTGGTTCCACTTTCGGATAAGCGTCCGGCTATGAACGTATCAAATGCAAAAAACGAATTTAATGAAATAACGGAGGTATATGAATATGAATAATAAAAATAGAACGAAGGTTATTACTGGTGTAAACACACGTCTCAGCTACTTCCACGGTTGGGAGCCGGTATCAATAAATGGCGGAGCGGAAAAGTACAGCGTATCGGTATTGATTCCTAAGACAGACAAGGAAACCATCAATGCAATTAATGCAGCAATTGATGCAGCTATTGAAGAGGGCATTGCAAAGTTTGGCGGTAAGAAACCGAATAAGGCTGCCATCAAGCTGCCTCTTAGAGATGGAGATGTGGAACGAGACGATGAGGCATACAAAGGACATTATTTCATAAATGCCAATAGTACAACTCCGCCTCAGATTGTAGACAAAGCAGTAAAACCAATCCTTGATCGCAATGAGGTATACAGCGGTTGCTATGCGAGAGTGTCGCTAAATTTCTATGCTTTCAACTCTAACGGTAATAAGGGTGTAGCCTGCGGACTTGGAAATATCCAGAAGATTAGAGATGGAGAGCCTTTAGGCGGCAGAACCACTGCAGCTGACGATTTCACCACAATTGAAGATGATGAATTCTTAGCATAACAGCTAAAGTATGAATGCAGATGAGGTGGCGGAGCATATTCTTTTGCCACCTTGTTTGTATTAGGAAGGGTGGTAATATTATGAAATCTATCTCGGTAGATATAGAGACTTTTAGCAGTATCAACCTTCAAAAGTCTGGTGTTTACCGTTATATTGAGGCTGATGATTTTGAAATATTGTTATTTGGCTATTCGGTGGATGGCGGTGAAGTGCAGGTTGTTGATATTGCTTGCGGAGAGAAAATACCTGATGAAATTATAAATGCCCTTACGGATGATTCCGTTACCAAGTGGGCCTTTAATGCTATGTTCGAAAGGGTGTGCCTATCAAAGTATCTTGGATTGCCTACAGGAGAATATCTTGACCCTGCATCCTGGAAATGCTCCATGATATGGTCGGCCTATATGGGCCTGCCTTTATCCCTTGAGGGCGCCGGTGCGGTTTTAGGATTAGAGAAACAAAAGCTAACAGAGGGCAAAGACCTCATCAAATATTTCTGTACCCCTTGCTCACCTACTAAATCAAACGGAGGTAGAGTTCGTAATCTGCCGGAACATGATATGGATAAATGGGAGCATTTTAAAGCATACAATCTCCGAGATGTGGAAATAGAGATGTTAATACAGCAGAGATTATCCAAGTTTCCCGTGCCGGAGAATGTCTGGGTGGAATATCATCTTGACCAGAAAATTAATGATAGAGGCATTGCAATTGATATGACCTTTGTAAAACAGGCTGTTGCAATGGATGAAAGTTCCCGTGAAAAGCTGACAGTTCTTATGCAGGACATAACCAATTTGGAGAATCCAAACTCTGTTAAGCAGATGAAATATTGGCTTGATGATAATGGGCTTAAAATAGACAACCTTGGTAAAAAAGCGGTTGCACAGATGTTAAAGACAGCACCTGAGCAAATAGGGGCTGCTTTGGAGCTCCGCCAGCAGCTTGCCAAATCATCGGTGAAGAAATATACGGCAATGGAGAATGCGGTATGCCATGACGGACGTGCCAGAGGGATGTTTCAGTTCTATGGAGCTAACAGAACCGGCAGATTTTCAGGAAGGCTGATACAATTGCAAAATCTTCCTCAAAACCATATGCCGGATTTGGAACAGGCTCGCTCTTTAGTTCGCAGTGGAAATTTTGATGCCCTAACCCTACTCTATGATTCTATACCAGAGGTGTTGTCGGAACTTATCCGTACTGCATTTATTCCTCGTGAAGGTATGAAGTTTATCGTTGCAGACTTTTCAGCGATAGAGGCTCGTGTCATTGCATGGCTTGCAGGCGAAAAATGGAGAATGGAAGTATTTCAAAAGGGCGGTGACATCTACTGTGCCAGTGCATTTCAGATGTTTAATGTGCCTGTTGAAAAACACGGTGTGAATGGGCATCTCCGTCAAAAAGGGAAAATTTCAGAACTCGCCCTTGGCTACGGCGGATCTGTTGGCGCATTAAAGGCTATGGGTGCTTTAGAGATGGGGCTTACTGAGGAAGAATTACAACCCTTAGTAAATGCATGGAGACAGGCTAATCCCAATATTACAAAACTATGGTGGGATGTTGACCGCGCTGCAAAGACCTGCGTAAAACAGAAAACAACCACAGAAACTCACGGCATTAAATTCATGTATGAAAGTGGAATACTCTTCATAATCCTTCCTTCCGGCAGGCGGCTTTCCTATGTAAAGCCTCGCATTGGACAGAATGTGTTCGGTGGTGAGTCGGTTACTTATGAAGGTGTCGGTGGAACAAAAAAATGGGAAAGAATCGAAAGCTATGGGCCCAAATTTGTAGAGAATATTGTGCAGGCAATTAGCCGTGATATTTTGTGCCATGCCATGCAGTCATTAAAGAATTGTTCCATTGTAGCTCATGTCCACGATGAAATTATCATCGAAGGGGATATGGGAATGCCACTTTCTACTGTCTGTGAACAAATGAGCAAAACACCAACCTGGGCAAAAGGCTTGCTCCTAAGCACCGATGGCTATGAGTGTCAGTTTTATAAAAAAGATTAAAAATAAAATTTCAAAATCCTCAACTTCCATTACCTCCTGTGGCTAGTAGGTAGAGGAGTTTTCCCTCTAACTATATTTACAGGAGGTAATTCGTATGGACGAATTAGTAAGAATCAACTATCAGAATCATAGACCAACCGTACTTGGTCGTGATTTACATGCAGCTTTGGAAGTCAAGACAGCATATAAGGACTGGTTTCCAAGAATGTGTGAGTACGGATTTGAGGAAGGGGTCGACTTTAGCTCATTTTTGAGCGAAAGTACGGGAGGCAGACCAAGCGTAGATCATCAGCTTACCATTGAAATGGCAAAAGAGTTATGCATGATACAGCGCACTCCAAAAGGAAAGCAGTGCCGAGGGTATTTCCTTGAAATTGAGAGGAAGTGGAATTCACCAGAGGCAATCATGGCCAGGGCACTGCAGTATGCCAATCAGCAGCTTGCCCAAATAAGACATCAAAATAAACTGCTTGAGGGAACGATTGCTGTTCAGAATCAGCAGATTGCTGAAATGAAACCGAAAGTGTCCTATTATGATGTGGTTCTAAATTGTAAAGACCTCATTTCTACATCGGCGATTGCCAAGGACTATGGCAAGTCTGCTATTTGGATGAACCGTTACCTACATAAAAAGGGCATCCAGTTCAAGCAAGGTGACATATGGCTTTTATATCAGAAGTATGCGGAAAAGGGCTATACCAGTACCAAAACCCATAGCTATCTTGGTAGTAACGGGGAACAACATACAAAGGTTCATACCTACTGGACACAAAAGGGGAGACTTTTCATTTACGAACTGATGAAGGCAGATGGCATTTTACCACAGATAGAAATGGAGGGTGTGTAATGAGCATCAACAAATTCAATCCTGAAGGATATCACGACCCAACTCCCCATGAAGCACTGACCAACATTATAAAAAAGGAGAAGGCAGAGAAAAAATCTGACTTCAAACCCCTTGTGTATATTTGCTCTCCCTATTCTGGTGATGTAGAAGGAAACGTTAAAAAAGCCCGTAGCTTTTGCAGGTTTGCCTTGGAGCAAAACTGTATTCCTCTTGCTCCCCATCTTATGTTTCCACAGTTTATGGATGATAAAAATCCAAAGGAACGGGAACTTGCCATATTTATGGATATTGTGCTCATGGGAAAATGCTCTGAAGTGTGGGTGCTGGGGAATACCATTTCAAGGGGTATGGCAAGGGAGATTGAAGTAGCCAAAAAACGCAGACAGAAGATAAGGTATTTTAGTCCTGCGTACGAGGAGGTTGAAAGCCTATGAAAATCGCTGTGGGCAACAGCAGGATGGATAAAAAGTGGAAGAACATTGATATCTCATGGGAGGATTTTTCCGCCCGCATAAAGACGACACAACGCACCACCGAAACGGTAGAAGAATATCGGAAACTTAAAAAAGGTCAACAAGATGATATCAAAGATGTGGGTGGCTTTGTCGGAGGGCATTTAAAAGAAGGAAGACGAAAGAAGGGCAATGTTTTATGCCGCTCCATGCTTACCCTTGATATGGATTACGGTAGACCAGATATCTGGGAACAAATCAGCATGCTTTTTGATTTCAAATGCTGTGTTTATTCCACCCATAAGCACACCCCGGAAAATCCAAGACTCAGGCTCATCATTCCTCTTGCTCGTGAAATAAGCGAAGAAGAATACGCAGCCGTTGGACGCATGGTGGCAAAAGAAATCGGTATTGACCTTTTCGATGATACAACATATGAAGCACATCGGCTTATGTACTGGCCATCCACTTCCTCTAACGGCGAATTTGTCTATAAGGAGCAGGAGGGTACATTACTTGATCCGGATGTATATCTTTCTAAATATAAAGACTGGCATGATACATCAACTTGGCCTGTATCAAGCAGGCAGTCCGAAGTTATAAATCGCAATCTTAAAGAACAAGCAGATCCGCTTTTAAAGGAAGGTGTGGTAGGAACATTTTGTCGTGCCTATCCCGTACGTGAAGCAATTGAGAAATTCCTAGGTGCAGTTTATGCCCCTTCTGCTATGGAAGGACGGTACGATTATATTCCGGCTGACAGTAGTGCCGGTGTGATTATCTATGACGATAAATTCGCATACAGCCACCATGCCACAGACCCAGCAAGCGGTCTGCTCCTTAATGCCTTTGACCTTGTTCGTATTCATAAATTCGGTTCTTTAGATGATAAGGTTTCCACTGATACGGCTCCCGGTAAAATGCCGTCTTTTATAGCAATGTGCGAGTTTGCCATAAAGGATGAAAGAGTCAAAGCTGAGTTTGCCAGGGAAAGACAAGAAAAGGCTCTTGAGGAGTTTAGCGATGAGGATTGGCAGACAGTTTTGGAACTGGATAAGCAAGGTCGAATAAAAGACACATTGGAGAACATCGTCCTTATTATTAGGCATGATAAGGAGCTAAAGCATATAGCTTTTAACTGTCACCGTGATGGTATTGATGCCAAAGGGGGCTTGCCTTGGGAGCAGATTAAGGCAGGCTGGAATGACTCAGACAACGCACAGCTTAAGGTGTACCTAAACAGCAAATACGGAGTATATTCTCCCACCAAGACCAAAGATGCAGTGTTAGCGGTAGCGACAGAACGAGCCTATCACCCCATTAAAGAATATCTGAACTCTCTGCCAGAATGGGATGGCATTAGCCGTGTAGAAAACCTGCTCATTGACTATTTTGGTGCAACGGATAATTCTTATACAAAAGCAGTCATTCGCAAAACAATGGTTGCGGCGGTGGCCCGTATATTTAAACCCGGTATAAAATTTGACAGCGTTCTTATTTTAAATGGTCCCCAAGGCATCGGCAAGTCAACCTACTTTGCCAAACTTGCCGGAGATTGGTTTTCAGACAGCTTAACCATTACGGATATGAAGGATAAATCCGGTGCTGAAAAACTTCAAGGGTATTGGATGCTGGAACTTGGAGAGCTTGCAGGAATGCGCAAGACCGATGTGGAGGTTGTGAAGTCCTTTATTTCAAGATCGGATGACAAGTACCGCGCAAGCTATGGTGTCAATGTAGAAAGCCATCCCCGTCAATGTGTAATTGTAGGTTCTACCAATGCAGAGAGCGGCTTTCTACGTGATATTACAGGCAACCGAAGATTCTGGCCGGTTCGTATCAGCGGAAACAGCAAAAAGAAAGCCTGGCAGATGACCAAAGAGGAAGTGCAGCAGATTTGGGCAGAGACGCTTGTTCTATATGAGAAAGGTGAAAAACTCTACCTTGAAGGTGACGAAGCAATCTTGGCAACCAGTGAACAGGCTGATGCGATGGAAACCGATGAACGAGAAGGGCTGGTTCGCACCTATCTTGACATCCTTTTGCCGGAAGACTGGGACACCATGTCTTTGTACGAGCGTAGAAATTTCCTCACCGGCAGCGAATTTGGAGGTGTCACCCGTGTTGGAACTTTAAAAAGAACCCTTGTCTGCAACATGGAGATTTGGTGTGAGTGTTTTGGGAAAGACCCATCATCCATGAAAGCATCTGACTCCTATGCTATCGGTGCTATTATGAGAAAGATCGGTGAGTGGAACAAGTACACCGGGAACAAGAATGGAACAAGCAACTTTCCCATCTATGGAAAGCAGCGAGCTTATTGCCGAGTTGAGGAACAAGGATAAGTTGTACTATACTTTGTTCCAAAATCGGTTCTTACATGCAAGTCAGTAAATAAAGGAAAAATCAACGGTTCGGAACAGGTGGAACAAGAAGTATGCTGTTTAGTTATAAATAGTAAAAAAGAAGAAATTGTAGCCTGTGTGTACGCGTATACACGCGCGTATAGGAAAAATAGGTCATAGTTGTTTTCCTGTTCCGAGCTTTTATATAGGAGGAATTTATGCTTGAAAAATATATCGAAAAGAAATTGGTAGAGTCAGTAAAAAAGATGGGAGGCATTGCGGCAAAGCTTACAAGTCCTGGTTTAGATGGGATGCCAGACCGCCTGGTGCTTTTGCCCCATGGGAAGATGGGCTTTGTGGAATTAAAGGCTCCCGGCAAGAAACCTCGTCCGCTGCAGGTTAGAAGAATAAAGCAATTGCAGATGTTAGGCTTTGCCTGCTATGTAATTGACAGTGTTGAGCAGATCGGAGGGATACTCGATGAAATACAATCCTCATAAATATCAGACCTATGCCACCAAATTCATCTTAGAGCATCCCATAGCTGCAGTATTTTTAGAGATGGGTCTTGGCAAGAGTGTGATTACACTAAGTGCTATATTCGATTTGTGTCTTGACAGTTTTGAAATTGGAAAGGTGTTGGTCATTGCACCCTTGAGGGTGGCAAGGGATACTTGGCCTGCTGAGATAAATAAGTGGGAGCATCTAAAGGGGCTAGAGTTTTCAGTGGCAATTGGTACAGAGGAGGAGCGGTTGTCAGCACTAAAGAAACCTACAAGCATCTATCTTATAAATAGAGAAAATGTAGAATGGCTGGTAAGTAAAAGCAATATCCCTTTTGATTTTGACATGGTCGTAATAGATGAGCTTTCATCCTTTAAGTCTTATGGTGCAAAGAGGTTTAAAAGCTTGTTAAAAGTAAGACCCAAAGTAAAACGTATCGTAGGACTTACTGGAACTCCAAGCGGTAACGGTTTAATGGATTTGTGGGCGGAGTTTCGCATCCTTGACATGGGTAAAAGACTCGGTAGGTATATAACTCACTACCGCAATTCCTTCTTTACCCCGGATAAACGTAATCAGCAGATGGTGTTTTCATATAAGCCATTACCCGGAGCAGAGGATGCCATATATCGGCTTATTTCTGATATTATGATTTCTATGAAGACGGTGGATTTTCTAAAAATGCCGGAATGTGTAATCAATGAAGTACCTGTATGTCTAAGTGAAAAAGAGCAATTGGCATATGACAGTTTTCGTAAAGAGATGGTTCTCCAACTTGGTGATGGGGAGATTGATGCCATGAACGCAGCAGTCTTATCAGGCAAACTCCTGCAGATGGCAAATGGCGCTATTTACGATGAAGATAAAAATGTCCATTTTATCCATGACCGCAAGTTGGATGCCCTTGAGGACTTAATTGAAGGTGCAAACGGCAAGCCTGTCCTTATTGCCTACTGGTATAATCATGATTTAGAGCGTATCAAGGAAAAATTCAATGTTCGAGAAATCAAAACTTCCAAGGATATCAAGGATTGGAACAACGGGGATATTCCTGTGGCGGTTATCCATCCTGCATCAGCGGGACATGGGCTGAACTTACAAAGTGGTGGTTCAACGCTTATCTGGTTTGGACTTACATGGAGCCTGGAACTGTATCAGCAAACCAATGCCCGTCTTTGGAGACAAGGGCAAAAGAATACAGTAGTTATTCATCATCTGATTGCCAAAGGAACTATTGACGAGCGTGTGATGCAAGCGTTGAAGGATAAAGATAACACCCAGTCCGCATTGATAGAAGCGGTCAAAGCAACACTTAAGGAGGATTGATAGGATGATGAATGCAAAAGAATATCTATCTCAAGCCTATCGCTTAGACCAACGAATAAATAGCAAGCTAAAACAAGTAACGAACCTAAGAGATCTTGCCGCTAGAACAACTGCTACCATTCATCCAGAAAGAGTCAGCGGAATAAAGCAAAGAAGTCCCATGGAAAATGCGATTGTAAAGATTATCGATTTGGAACATGAAATCAACAATGATATCGATAGGCTAGTGGATATGAAACGAGAAATCAGTGCTGTTATTTCAACACTGAAAACTCCTACTCACAGAATTATTCTTGAGCTTAGATATTTAGAGGGGAAAAACTGGGAGGAGATTGCACATGCAATGGACTATGATCTTAGATGGGTTTATCGCTTGCATGGAAGGGCACTTAAAGAAGTCGAGGCAAGGATATCAAACAAGCCATTAAAAGACACATACTAAGTGTGCTATGATGTAAAGTGAGAAGAGTATCTGATTAGTGCCTTATACTAAAGGCCTTGCAGATGCTCTTTTGTTTTTAAGGAGAGTGATTGACGTGCCAAGGAAACCAAAGAAGCCCTGCGGCCATCCTGGGTGTCCTGCTCTTACTGATAATAGATATTGTGATGAACACAGCAAAATTTATGAAAATAAAAGAGGCAGTGCTGCCGAGAGAGGTTATGACAGCAGGTGGAGGAAAGCAAGAACTAGGTTCTTAAAGATTCACCCGTTTTGTGTTAGTTGTAAAGCTGAAGGCAAGATTGCTAAGGCAACAGTTGTGGACCACATCGTTCCCCACAGAGGTGATGAGCTTCTCTTTTGGGATGAAAACAACTGGCAGCCTCTTTGTAAGAGGTGTCATGATAGGAAGACAAGGACTAGGGATCAACACCAAGAGTACACATATTAGCAAGTAAGATCAGGGGGTAGGGGGTATCAAATCTCTACACCCATTGACTTCCTGGACCGCCGCCCCCCAACGCGCGTAAAATCGCAGAATTACAGGGCGGGGGTTAATGGAGGCTTAAGGCAACCTGAAGTATTGAAATGGCCGAAAATAAGTAAAATCAAACACCTACAAAAACTTGTTGAAAACACAAGGTTTTAAGGTGTTTTTTTATTATCTAAATTTGGAGGTGAAACCGTGAAAAGAACGGAAGAGATGAAAATTATCGAAATAGACAAGCTCATCCCCTATCAAAATAATGCAAGAACCCATAGCAAGGAGCAACTTCTAAAATTAAGGAGTAGCCTTAGGGAGTTTGGGTTTGTCAATCCAGTGCTGATAGACAAGGAATTCAATATCATCGCCGGCCATGGCAGGGTCGCTGCAGCAAAAGCAGAGGGAATAACAGAAGTACCCTGCGTTATGGTGGAGCATCTAACGGAAGCACAGAAAAAGGCATATATTCTAGCTGATAATAGACTCGCTTTGGATGCGGGCTGGGACAAGGAGCTACTGGCTATAGAATTTGAATCCTTAAAGGGTTTAAACTTTGATTTGAACCTTACAGGTTTTGAAGCAGCTGAAATTGATGAGCTCTTTTCAAATATACACCATAAGGATGTAGCTGATGACGATTTTGATGTAGATGCTGCTTTAGCAGAAGAACCTATATCAAAGCCAGGCGATATATGGCTCCTCGGAAGACACAGGCTGATTTGTGGTGACAGTACTTTAGCTGAAACCTATGAAAAACTCATGGATGGAAAGAAAGCAAATCTCTGTGTGACTGATCCGCCTTACAACGTAAACTACACAGCAGGCAAAGAAAACGAGCGGGTTATTAAGAACGACAACATGGATGACCAGAATTTTTATGAATTCCTTTTAGCAGCTTTCAAGAACATTTATCAGCAGCTTGATGATGGCGGAGCCATTTACGTCTTTCATGCCGATACGGAAGGACTTAACTTTAGAAAAGCATTCAAAGATGCAGGATTTAAACTCTCAGGCGTATGCCAGTGGGTAAAGCAGTCGCTGGTGCTTGGCAGGTCCGATTACCAGTGGCAGCACGAGCCGGTGCTTTACGGTTGGAAACCCACAGGCAAGCACAGATGGTATGGTGATAGAAAACAGACCACGGTTTGGAATTTTGACAGACCTAAAAAGTCTGAACTCCATCCAACCATGAAGCCGGTTCCGCTCATAGCATATCCAATACAAAACAGCTCAATGTCAAACTGCATTGTGCTTGAGCCTTTTGGCGGCAGTGGTTCTACTTTAATTACCAGCGAGCAAACAGGCAGAATCTGCTATGCTATCGAGCTTGATGAGAAATATGTGGATGTTATTGTGAAAAGGTACATTGAGTATGTGGGTTCAGATGACCAGGTTTTCCTTATTAGAAACGGCGATAAAATTCCACACAAAGAAGTAGAAAGGACTTAGTGGTCTCTTTTTATATGGGGAAAATGTTGTTTTAAACCATTATTAACTTGATAATTCCTGTGGTTAGAGTGATATATGTAAGTACCAAAACCACAGGAGGGATTGAAATGGATAGAAAACAGCTTATAAAAGCATTAGAAGCAAAATATGGAGTAAAGGCAAAATATCTAGGTGCTCCAAGCTTTGCTTACGAAGTTGCCATTAAAGAAAAAATCTGCACCATAGACAAGGAGGGAAAAATCTTGACAGCAAGCGGAGAGGATCTTCTGCCGGAAGAACTTCTTAATGAAGCGTTTGAAACTGACAGCGAAGAAATAGAAGCTGCAGTTGATGCAACACCATTAGAAGAAAACACATCTGAAAATAAGTCAGAGGTTAATTCGAGTGAAGAAGTTCGATCTTCAGAAACCATGAGCTATGAACTGAAGCTTCCAATGGAAGGGCATAATGCAAAGACCCTTAGAAATCTAATTAACATGATCTACGCTAAGCAGCCGCTGATTAAGAAGGCTCTTGGAGCTGATGCTGAGATTTTAACAGAGGAGTTTGTTTATGATATTAACCAAGTACCGATGGAAACAGTAGAAGAATTTCAAAATGCCTTAGAGCAAATTGAAAATTATAGCGGGCAGGGGATTCAGTTTGATTTTGACGAAAAGACATTTGCTTTCAAACTAGAGCTAGAACCGGCCAAAGTAGATGCCGCCATTAACCTACTGGCTTTAGTCAATAAAAACGCGCTGGCTCAGAATTATGCATCCTTTAAGGTAAAGCATACGACCAATGAAAAATACACCTTTAGGACTTGGCTCTTAAGACTTGGCATGATTGGGGATGAGTACAAAAAGGCAAGAAAAGAGCTTTTAAGAAGCTTATCCGGAAATGGTGCTTTTAAAGAGAAAGGCAAGGCAGATGAAAATGAAAAAGAGGTTTTGGAAGATGTACTTGAGATGAGGACTTCCTTTGGGGGTGATAAATAAATGGATAAGTTTTTCACTCAAAAACACTGCGATAGGTGTGGTAAAGATTTAAAAGGTGGTAGAATCATGTCTATGTTCAACACCGACTGCATCTGCTTGGAATGCTGTGATAAAGAGAAAGAGGATAAGGACTATAAAAAGGCCTTAGATGCAGATAGAGAAGAAATCAAGAAAGGAAATTACAACTTTAAAGGCATACGTGGGTAAAACATGCAAACATTGAGAAAGGGCCGATTGGCTCTTTTTCTCATTGGAATTGGAGGTGATAGCATGGGGACAAGAGGAAGAAAACCAAAGCCTACCGCTCTTAAGGTTCTAGAAGGCAACCCAGGGAAAAGACCACTTAATGAAAGCGAGCCAAAGCCTGAAAAGAAAGCTCCCAAATGTCCTTCGTGGCTGGAGCCTGAGGCTAAAAAAGAATGGAGACGGATGTCAAAGATTCTACAAGAACTTGGAATACTAACTGAAATAGATGCATCTGCTTTTGCTGGATACTGCCAGGCCTATGCTAGATGGAAAGAAGCAGAAGAATTCCTAACAAAGCATGGCACAATCTTTAAGACACCTTCTGGATATATTCAGCAGGTACCCCAGGTGTCCATTGCTCAAACCTATCTAAAAATCATGAAAGATTTTTGTAGTGAATTTGGACTCACACCATCTGCCCGTTCTAGAATCCATGCCGGGACAGCCAAAGGCGATACAGATGATCCAATGGAAGAACTACTGAGGCTGGTATAGATGTTTGATGAGAAGAAAGCCAAGAGAGCCATTCAGTTTATAAATCAGCTTAAACATACAAAAGGGGTATGGCATGGAGTACCTTTTGATTTACTTCCTTGGCAGGAGAAGATAATCAGCGATATTTTCGGTACTGTCAAAGAAGATGGATATAGGCAGTATAATACAGCATACGTAGAAATACCCAAGAAAAATGGCAAGAGCGAGATTGCAGCTGCTATTGCTCTATACCTTACCTGCGGCGACGGCGAGTGGGGAGCTGAGGTGTATGGCTGCGCGGCTGACAAACAGCAAGCATCCATCGTATTTGATGTTGCTGTTGAAATGGTGGAACAATGTCCTGCTCTAAAGAAAAGAATAAAACCGGTGATGTCCAGAAAAAGACTGGTGTATCTTCCTACAGCAAGCTTTTATCAAGTGCTCTCGGCTGAAGCCTATACAAAGCATGGACTGAATGTTCATGGCGTAATCTTTGATGAGCTTCATGCCCAGCCTAATAGACAACTTTATGATGTCATGACCAAAGGTTCGGGGGATGCGAGAAAGCAGCCTCTTTTCTTTTTAATCACTACAGCAGGAAATGACAGAAATTCTATCTGCTATGAAGTTCATCAAAAGGCAGAGGATATTTTAAAAGGCAAAAAGAACGATCCAACATTCTATCCAGTAATCTATGGAATAGATGAAGGCGATGATTGGTCCGATGAAAACAACTGGTATAAAGCCAATCCATCCCTTGGTCATACCATTGACATAGATAAAGTTAGAGCATCCTTTATGAGTGCCAAGGAAAACCCAGCTGAAGAGAATTTATTTAGGCAGCTAAGGCTTAATCAATGGGTTAAACAGTCAGTACGTTGGATGCCAATGGATGTGTGGAATAAATGTGATTTTGAAGTGGATGCTGAAAGTCTTACCGGCAGAGAATGCTACGCAGGACTAGACCTTTCCAGCAGCATTGATATTACAGCTTTTGTCTTGGTATTTCCACCAAGAACTGAAGATGAGAAGTATATTGTACTCCCATACTTTTGGATACCGGAAGAGAACCTTCACTTAAGAGTACGAAGAGACCATGTGCCATATGATGCATGGGAAAAGCAAGGCTTTATTAAAACAACAGAAGGGAATGTCATCCACTACGGCTTCATTGAAAAATTCATAGAGGATTTAGGGGATAAGTACAATATAAAAGAGATTGCTTTTGACAGATGGAATGCTACGCAGATGGCTCAAAATCTTGAAGATTTAGGGTTTACTGTTGTACCATTCGGACAAGGGTTTAAGTTTATGGCCCCACCTACAAAAAGGCTGATGGAGCTTACACTGGAGAAGAAAATTGCTCATGGAGGAAATCCGGTTTTAGCGTGGATGATGGACAATATTCACGTGAAAACAGACCCAGCAGGGAATATTAAACCTGACAAGGAAAGGTCAACTGAGAAGATAGATGGTGTGGTGGCAATGATTATGGCACTAGATAGAGCCATTAGAAATGAAGGAAGCACCGGAAGCGTTTATGACGAAAGGGGGATACTATTAATTTAAAATATGATAAAATGATATAACAGGAGGTGTAATGATTTGGGGAATATATTTAAAATCGCGATGTTTATAACATCGTTTATTCCACTCTGGATAACGGTGCTTTTTATTAATATTTTGAGCATAATAAATAATTCCAATAACCTATATACAGAAATTATTGGAATTATAGCGATTTTTTTGATGAACATTTTTTCTATATCCGTTATATTTATATCGTTGGGAAGTATACAGCAATCTGAATACAAGGCATATAAAATTATTGATGCGAAACAAGAAAAAGGCATAACCTCTGAATTTTTGTTGTCGTATGTTTTGCCACTATTTGCTTTTGATTTTACGAGATGGGATGGGGTTGTGCAATTTTTAATTTATTTCATTGTTTTGGCTTTTCTATGTCATAGAAATAATAATGTGTATGCAAACCTAATATTTGAACTTAAAAAATACAAGTTCTATGATTGTGAACTGCTATGGGTACCAGAACCAAATAGTAAACCAATACAAGCTATGGTTATTAGTAAGAATAACCTGTGTTCACAAAAAGGTAATACTATTGAAATTGCACCATTAAACAAACCTTTCTATCTCATGAAATATTTAGAGGAATAGAATTTGGGACTTCACATACACCACCTGTAAACATATTATATTTTGTTTTTCCACATATGGCTTTAGTGAAAACCTCAGCATGTTTTTCATCGCTCAAGTTAAATTTTCCTCGAGTGATATCATAAGGTATTTTTAGTTCTTGAGTTAGTATGTTAAGGTTTGATTCCTCTTTGATATTCTCAATGATTCTTTTGTCAAATGTTATAAATTTTCTTGGGTGTTGTCCCGATAAGGCAAAAGTTTTATAAGCCTCAAAATCGTCAATAATTGATGCATTTTCTATAACTTCAAGAGATGATTTGCATACAATTTTATGCGAATATTCCATATTGAAAATGCTTTCAAAATTATTATTTATAGAATACATTGTTTTATCATAAATTAAGGCATCAAAAGTTTTTCCAAATTGTACAAGGGGTTCAGTTATCTCTTGAATTATATTATGTCTAGACTCGAAGATTTTCCCTTTTCCTTTTTTATAGGTGTAAATTGGGTTTTTACGAGAAAGTATATAAATATTATGATATTCTCCTTCAATGGTATAAGTACCTGCAAATATATAAGCTTGTGATTTAATATCTTTAAGATCAACGGAGTCATCACAGACATTAAGACTTGCAATTAGATTATTCCATTGATGACTAATTAGCGTATCGGAGATAAGAATTTTATCTACAATATCTTTAGGGTTAGTTCCAGTATAATATTGTATATTATTACCATTTTTATTGACTATTGAAATGAAGCTTGTACACATCTCTGATATAGTTTTTTTAAGCAGCTCATCAGTTTGGAATTTTAGTGAATAGCATGTATACTCACCGGGTCTGGATTTATGATTGTAGTTTATTAGTGCCAATGACCAAGAAGTAATTGAATTTATTTTTTCTAAACCTTCTTTTATTTTTTCGTATGACATTCAAAAACCTCCATAATACCATTTTTTATAATTATACCACATTATTATTTATCTGTTGATTTGTATTAAGTATCTCAAGTTGAGGTGCTTTTTTCATGCTCATTTTTGGGAGGTGATAAAATTTGAAAATACCCTTTATATCAAAGTTATTTAATTCTAAAGCAGATCCCAAAAACGGCTTTTGGAACACAACCTACAGTTTTTTCTTTGGATCAACTACAAGTGGAAAAACAGTAAATGAAAAGACAGCTATGCAAACAACTGCCGTGTATGCCTGTGTGAGAATTCTTTCAGAAACGATAGCAAGTTTGCCGCTTCATGTATATAGGCACACTAATTCAGGCAAAGAGAAGGCATTTTCAAGCCCTTTATACAGACTTCTTCATGATGAGCCAAACCCTGAGATGACTTCCTTTGTGTTTAGAGAAACACTGATGGGTCATCTTTTATTATGGGGAAATGCCTATGCTCAGATTATCAGAGATGGTAGAGGCAGAGTGGCAGCACTATATCCCCTTCTTCCAGACAGAATGGAAGTGGATAGGACAGCGGCAGGAGAGCTTTTCTATGAATATCAGAGCGATAAAGGAAAAGTCGTTTTAAGAAAAGAGGATGTGCTTCATATTCCGGGTCTAGGCTTTGACGGAGTAAAGGGCCAGTCACCAATAGCTATGGCTAAAAACGCAATTGGTATGGCCATTGCCACTGAGGAATATGGTGCTAAGTTTTTCTCAAATGGTGCCAATCCTGGGGGAGTGCTTGAACACCCGGGAATAGTGAAGGACCCCAAAAGAATAAGGGATAGCTGGAATGCAGTGTATCAAGGAAGTTCCAATGCCCACAGGGTAGCAGTCCTTGAAGAAGGGATGAAGTTTACACCTATTGGCATTCCTCCAGAACAGGCGCAATTTATAGCCACTAGAAAGTTTCAACTAAATGAGATAGCACGAATTTTCAGGATACCGCCCCATATGATTGGGGATCTTGAGAAGTCGAGCTTTTCTAATATAGAGCAGCAGTCGCTGGAGTTTGTGAAATACACCCTTGACCCTTGGGTGGTTCGCTGGGAGAAGGCCCTACAAAAGTCACTTCTTACACCAGCAGAAAAACAGGAGTACTTTATAAAGTTCAATGTGGATGGGCTCTTAAGGGGAGATTATCAGTCACGTATGAACGGCTATGCAGTAGGCCGTCAAAATGGCTGGCTTTCAGCCAATGATATAAGGGAACTGGAAGATTTAAATCGTATCCCTGAGGAACTGGGAGGAGATCTATATCTAATCAATGGCAATATGACAAAGCTAGAAGATGCTGGGGCATTTGCTAAGAAAACAAATGGAGAGGAGGCATAACTTTGAAGAGAAAATTTTGGAACTGGGCCAGCTCTGATGAAGGCAGGACCCTTTATTTAGATGGAGCCATTGCCGAGGAAACTTGGTTTGGCGACGAGGTGACCCCAAAGCAGTTTAAGACAGAGCTTTTAAGCGAGGATGGGGATGTTATCATTTGGATCAACAGTCCAGGGGGTGACGTTTTTGCAGCAAGTCAAATCTACAACATGCTCATGGACTATAAAGGGAAAGTCACAGTAAAAATTGATGGCATTGCGGCCAGTGCAGCTTCGGTGATTGCAATGGCAGGTGAAGAAGTACTGATTTCGCCAACGGGACTTATGATGATTCATAATCCAATGACCATGGCTTTTGGCGATACAGAAGAAATGGAAAAAGCAATAGCCATGCTTAGCGAAGTGAAAGAGAGCATTATCAATGCCTACGAGCTAAAAACAGGCCTATCAAGAGCAAAACTTTCACATCTTATGGATGCAGAAACTTGGTTCAATGCTAAAAAGGCAGTAGAGCTTGGCTTTGCGGACGGGATTTTATTCTCGGGCTCCAGGTCAGATATGTTAAGCAGCGAGGGCGTATCTTTCAGCAACATTGCAGTCATTAACTCGCTTATAGACAAACTTCCAAAAAAGGAAACAAAACAGGTGCTGGACATTTCACAATTTTACAAGAGACTTGATCTCTTAAAATAAGGAGGCAAACACAATGAATAGAATTTTAGAACTTCGTGAAAAAAGAGCAAAGGTATGGGAGGACGCAAAAGCCTTTCTTGATTCCAAAAGAGGAAAAGATGGCCTGATTTCTCCGGAAGACGCAGCAGTTTATGAAAAAATGGAGGATGAAGTGGTTAATCTTGGCAGGGAAATTGACCGTTTGGAAAGACAAGCAGCTATTGATTTAGAGCTTTCCAAGGCTGTAAACTCTCCACTTACCACAAGACCACATGGTGCAGATAAATCCAAAACAGGCAGGGCCAGTGATGAATATAAGGATGCCTTTTGGAGAGCTATGAGAAACAAACACAGCTTTGATGTGCAAAATGCACTTCAATTGGGAACAGATTCAGAAGGTGGCTACTTGGTGCCGGATGAATTCGAAAGGACACTTGTACAGGCCCTTGAAGAAGAGAACATCTTTAGAACTCTGGCAAAAGTAATTACCACATCATCAGGGGATAGAAAAATTCCTGTTGTTGCATCAAAGGGAACTGCCTCATGGGTAGATGAAGAAGGACTTATTCCTGAATCAGATGATGCTTTCGGTCAAGTATCCATCGGAGCCTATAAATTGGCTACGATGATTAAGGTATCAGAAGAACTCCTAAACGATAGTGTTTTCAATCTTGAAAGCTATATCGCAAGGGAGTTTGCAAGAAGGATTGGTGCCAAGGAAGAAGAGGCCTTCTTTATTGGAGATGGAGTAGGAAAACCGACAGGTATTTTCAATGGCACTGGCGGAGCCGAGCTTGGTGCTACCGCTGCCAGTGCTACTGCCATTACCTTTGACGAGATTATGGATCTCTTTTATTCACTAAAATCTCCATATAGAAAGAATGCAACCTTTATAATGAACGACGCAACAGTTAAGCTGATCAGAAAATTAAAAGACGGTAATGGACAGTATTTATGGCAGCCTTCTGTACAGGCAGGACAGCCGGATACTATTCTCAATAGGCCAGTTAAAACTTCGAGTTTTGTACCAACAGTAGAAGCAGGAGCTAAGACCATCGCTTTTGGTGACTTTGGGTATTACTGGGTAGCGGATAGACAAGGGCGGTCATTCCAAAGACTTAACGAGCTCTATGCAGCAACCGGTCAGGTAGGTTTCAAGGCAACTCAGCGTGTGGATGGAAAGCTAATCCTTCCAGAAGCCATCAAAGTGCTAAAACAGAAATAGGCGGTGATAGATGATGAGTTATAATACAAAAAACCATAGGGAGCAAGGCGGGGATAGAATCATTATCCAGGGTGAGCTTGTAATCGCAGAAGGCGGAAAGCTCCTTTTTAATGAGCATCAGCTAAAACCTGCTGCTTTTCAAGAAGCAAGCACAGCAACCACCGTGGCAGACGCAGTAGCAGACTTAAATACTTTAATTGCAAAGCTTAAAGCAGCAGGCCTTATGGCCAGTGAATAAAGGGGGTGGGCCCATTGATCGTCACCCTTGAGGAAACTAAATTATGGCTTAGGGTGGAGCATTCTGATGAAGATGCACTCATTGAAAGTTTTATAGCTGCAGCGGAGGAACTTGTGGAAGGCATCCTCCGCTTTCCTTTAAGCGAATTTGAGGTCAGTATTCCAGAAGCCATAAAATATGCTGTTTTCTTTACTGTATCCAAGTTTTATGAAGAAAGAAACGAACTGAATATGGAAGAAATCAATTCAGTTTTGAAAGCCCTTCTTTTTTCATACAGAAAGGTGGACTGGTAATGAAAATAGGCGAGTTTAGACACCGCATCAGCGTCAGAAAGCCAGTGGTTGAAGTGAGCGAGAATGGATTTGAGGTGGAAGCCTATGAGACTTATAAAACGCTGTGGGCAAAGGTTGCAAATCTGCATGGCAAGGAGTACTTTGAAGCGGCAGCCATACAAAAGGAAAAAACAGTCAAATTCATCGTCAGAGCTATAAAGAGCATTGATGAAAATATGAAGATAGAGTTTAATGGAAAGCTCTATAACATTACTTTCATTGACAATATCAAGTATGAAAATAAGTACATGGAAATCAAAGCACTGGAGGTGGATGACGATGGTTAAGATTGAAATAGAAGGCATGCAGGAATTGATTGATAAAGTGAATAAACTGGGGGCCAAGGGTGATGAAATCAAGAAAAATGCCCTTGATAAAGCAGGAAAGCTTGTGAAAGAAACCATGGAGAAGAAAGCGCCAAGATCTAAAGAAAATAAGAAGCATATGGCGGATAATATTAAAGTTTCAGATATTGAGAGAAGCAACGGGATAGATTTTGTAAAGATTGGCCCGGATAAAGGGGACGTTTCTGAGTTTTACTATTCAAAGTTTACAGAGTGGGGAACATCCAAAATACCTGCACAGCACTGGGCATCAAAGTCTGTAAAAGAAAATCAGAGGGGAATCAATCAAATCATAAAAGAAGAGCTTGAAAGGGGGCTTAGGGAGCTTGATTAATAAACTGGTAATAGATACGTTGAAACCGCTGGGAGTGCCAGTTGGTTTTCAAAAATACACAGGCAAGGCAAACACCTATATTACTTTCCATGAGTATCTAGCAAGTGGAGAGGAGTATGAAGAAGATAAAGAAGCCTTCACTGGCCACTATATTCAAGTAGATGTTTGGTCCAAAGAGGACTATGGCATGCTAGTAAAAAACATCAAAGTAAGGCTATTAGAAGCAGGATTTAAACGAATCGATGAAGCGGATTTTTATGAAACGGATACGGGTCTTTACCATAAGGGTATGAGATTTTTTTATTTAGAAGAACAGGAGGTTAAGTAAATGGCTAGACAAATTGGTCTTAAGGATATTCATATTGCTTTGCTTACGAAAGACGACGCTACTGGCGCCACCTACGCTGCTCCTTCAAAGCTTGAAAGAGCAATAAGTGCAAAGCTGACTCCAAAATCCAATACGGAAAACATTTATTCAGATGATACGGTGGAAGATATCATTACAGCATTTGAAGGCGTAGATGTTGAAATTGAAATCAATCAGCTTTCTCTTGAAAGCAGAGCAAAGCTCCAAGGCTCTAAGGTTGTAAAAGGGGTTCTGATTGAAAGCAAAGACGATATCGTGCCTACTATAGCCCTTGGGTTTAAGTCCAAGAAGAACAACGGCAAATACCGCTATGTGTGGCTGCTCAAAGGAAAATTCGAGCTTGCTACAGATGAATATGACACAGAAGGAGAAAAGCCTCAGCCTAAAAGTGCAAAGCTAAAAGGGACTTTCTTTGCGAGAGATTTTGATGGCAATTATCGATTTATTGCTGATGAAGATGCGGCAGGAATTGATCCTACCATTATTTCAGGGTGGTTTACAGCAGTCCCAGATGAGCCAGTTGAAACCCCATAGAAGGGAGAGGATAGATTTTGAAAGCATCTGAACTCAAAAACAAAGGGATTAAATTTAAAATAGGCGATGAAGAGTATGAGCTTAAATTCAACATGAATACGTTCTGCGAGCTTGAAGAAGTGTATGGTGATCTCAACAAGGCATTTGAAGATCTTCAAAATATGAAGGTGAAAGCGATCCGAGCGCTGATCTATGCAGCGGTTAAAACCGAAGATGATACCGTCACACTAAAAGGCATTGGGGAGAAACTTGAACTTAAGGACTTAGAAGCATTAGGCACAGGCATTAACAAAGCCCTTGAGACTTCCATGCCTGAGGCAGAAGGTAAAGTGGGGGAATAGAAAGCCACACCGGTCAAGTATCATGGGACTGGGAGTGGCTTTTCTATTTGGCGACAAATCTTCTCAAAATGACTAAGGAAGAGTTTTGGAACAGTACTCCGAAAAAACTGCAGGGGCTCTTTAGAATCTACAAGAAGGTAAATGGCATTGAAGAAGAGGCTTTTGAGACAATAGACAACATTTTGTTTTAGGAGGAGGTGGGGAGTATGTCCAGCGGTACTGCTGTAGTGGCAAGGGTTGGTCTTGACGATAGAGGCTTTCAAGAAGGGATTCAAAAGATACAGCGTAGTTTAAAGGTAGTTCAGAGCGACTTTGCAGCTGCAAGTTCAAAGCTTGGTGATTTTGGGAAGTCTACAGAGGGGTTAAAGCTAAAGGCAGATAGCTTAAGTAAACAGATGGAGCTGCAAAAATCCAAGGTTGAAGCTCTTACAAAAAGCTATCAGGAGAGCGTAGAGAAAAAAGGAGAGGACGCTAAAGCCACTGAGAACCTGAAAATCAAGCTAAACTATGCAATTGCTGAGATGAATAAAATGGAAAGCGAGCTATCTGATATCAACAAACAGCTTGAGGTTCAAAGCAATGGTTTTACGAAGCTTGGGAAAAGTTTTGAAGGCATTGGCGGAAAAATGAAAGGTATAGGGGATGGCTTTTCAAGCGTTGGAAAGAATCTCTCGACTACGGTTACTGCACCGATTATGGCGGCTGGCGCTGGACTTTTTAAATTGGCAAGCGATTTTGATGAAGCCAGTGATGCGATAAGAATTGGAACTGGTGCAACCGGAGAAGCTTTGAAGGGGCTTGAAGCAGATTTCAAGGCGGTCTATAGTGCAGTGGATACGAATATAGGGGATGCCAGCAAAGTCATTGCAGATCTTAATACAAGAACAGGCCTCTCTGGAGAATCTCTTCAAGCCTTGTCCACACAGATGATTAAGCTTGCAAAAGTTACTGGTGAAGATATTAATACGCTCATCCCTGCTGCAACGAGGATGTTTGGAGATGCAGGCCTTTCTGCAAATGAGTATGCCGGTGCTCTTGACTATACTTTTAAGGTAAGTCAAAGTACAGGCATTGGTGTGAGCAGGCTTCAAGAATTAATGACACAATTTGGCGGTCCACTACGTCAAATGGGTTTTGACTGGCAAACCTCTGCTGCAATGCTTGGCAAGTTTGAAAAAGAAGGTGTTAATACCGAACTGGTCGTGGGTTCTCTTCGCATTGCCCTCGGTAAGATGGCAAAAGAAGGCATAGCTGAACCCAATAAAGCACTGCAAGAAATGATTACAAGAATAAAAGAAGCGGGGACAGCGGGTGAAGCCAATGCACTGGCCCTTGAGATGTTCGGTGCAAAAGCTGGACCGGATATGGCTGCAGCAATACGAGAAGGTCGTTTGAACCTAGATGAACTCATCAATAGTCTAAAAATGAGTCCGGAGGCTATCGGAAAAGTTTATGAAGATACAGCCGATGCCGCAGAACAATTTGTTATCCTTAAGAATAAACTGGCCCTTGCGTTAGAGCCTTTAGGAAAAAAGCTGTTTGAAGCTGTAAACAACGTGATGCCAACAATTGAAGTATTAATTGGAATGATAAATTCACTGATTGATAAATTCAATGCACTATCCCCTGCACAGCAGGATCTGGTTTTAAAATTTGCGCTCTTGGCAGCTGCTCTTGGCCCTATTTTAACAGGCGTTGGGCAGCTTATATCAATAGGAGGAACGCTATTTTCTACATTTGGGTCTATATCAACAGCCATCGGTGCAGCAGGCGGTGCAAGTGGTGCCCTTGGGGCTGCTTTTACAGCCTTGACGGGACCCGTTGGTATTGTGATTGCTGCAATTGCGGGGCTTACTGCTGTCTTTGTTGGACTGTATACGCAAAATGAAGATTTTAGAAATGTTGTAAACGAAACGTGGCATGAAGTGAAAGCAGTAATAGGTGCAGTTATTGAAGCATTAAAGGTGTTATTCTCAGCTTTTATTGCTTTTGCCATAGAAATTTGGCGTAAATATGGAGATGACATTGTAACCATAGTATCTTCAGCGTTTGGTTTGATTACGGGAGTCATAAAGACAACTCTTAACATCATTAAGGATGTCATCAAGGTTGTAACCAGTCTTATCAAAGGAGATTGGCAAGGTGTATGGGAAGGCATTAAAAATCTAACAAGTGATTTATGGATGGGTATGAAAAACATTATCGCAAGTGCTTTAGGACTCATTAAGAATATCATTTCGCTCGAACTGAAATTCTTAGAAAATCTTGTATCGGGCATTTGGAACGGGATAAAGGCGGTCACAGCCAATGTGTGGAACGGCATCAAATTGGCTATAGAAATGCCTGTACAAGCAGCTAAGAACACTGTAAAAAGTGCAGCGGATGCGATTTATGGATTTTTCGCCAATCTGAGACTGCCTGAAATCAAAATTCCAACTATTAGACTGCCACACTTTTCGATTCAAGGAAAGTTCAGTCTGGATCCACCGAGCGTACCTCATCTTAGTGTTAATTGGTATGCCAAGGGCGGCATATTCAATAGCCCAAGTGTCATTGGTGTAGGCGAAGCAGGCACAGAGGCAGTACTTCCTATTGATAGGCTGGATGGTATTTTGGCAAAGGCTCTGGAGAAAGCAAAGGGTGTAGGGAATAGTGCTGGGCTAACACTTCACATTGAGAACTTCATTAATCAGACGGATAAAGATATTGAGCAATTAGCTTACGAGCTGGAATTTTATAGACAGAGAGTCGCTATGGGAAGGGGTGGTGTATAGTGCTTAAATTCATATTTGATGGAAAAGACAGTTACGAGGACTATGGCATTCTAATCAGTAAGCGTCCAAGCATCCCTTCTTCTGCACGAAGGGTCAGTTATATAGATATTCCAGGAAGGCATTCAAAGCTTAGATACGATGAAGAAGCCTTTGACGACATTACCATTTTGGTAGAATGCGTGGTTAAAAGCATGGGCTCTCTGCAAGGAAAGATTGATGCTATCAAAGCATGGTTGTTTGGCGCAAATGAGGGTGATTTGATTTTCAGTTTTCAGCCAGATAAGCGTTACCGGGCTCAGGTAGTTAATGCCATAGAATTTGGGCAGGTATACAGATATACTTCAAGATTTCCAATTGTCTTTAATTGCAGACCTTTCAAATATGCCGTGCAAAACAATCTGCTAACGATTACAGAAAGTGGCAGCTTTATCACTAACCCTGGAACCATAAAGAGCGAGCCAGTGATCAGTGTTTATGGAAGTGGAGATATGGAGCTGACAGTTGGTTCTGAGGTAATCTTACTAAAAGAGATTTCAGATAAAATTATTCTAAACTCTGTTCTTCAGGATGCTTATGACGAGGAAGGACTAAGTCTCAATTTCAAAATGAAAGGTGAATTTCCACACCTAGAAATAGGGCTCAATAAAATCAGCTGGACAGGAAATGTTCAGAAAATCGAAGTTTTACCGAATTGGCGGTGGCTCTAATGATAACCGTGTATGACAAGAAGACTAAAAAGGGCAATTTTGATCACAATGGGCTTGCAGTGCTGGATGAATGCATCGCTGCGGAAATTACAGAAGAACTTAACGGGGATTACAGCTTGGAACTTGAATACCCTGTGGTTTCACGAAAAGCACAATATCTAGAAGAATTCAATATTATCAAAGCCAATGGACAGCTATTTAGAATCTATAAAGTTGAAAGCATTCAGGAGAAGGTGAGCAAGCTTAAAGTGTGGGCAAGACATATATTCTATGATCTTGCTTATTATTTTATCGAGTCTGTAAGAATCCTAAATGCCAATACGAAAGAAGCACTGCAGGGCACAATACCTCCGGAATTGCAGGCAGTGTATGATTTTACAGCACCTGAAGAAAATATCGCACCGTTTGCAGCAAAGGAAATCAATGTTGCGGATGCCATGTTTCGCTTGATAGGCGTCTATGGCGGCGAGATTAAAAGGGATAATTACAAAGCGCACATTCTTGAAAAAGTTGGGGCTGAGCGCGGCGTTCTTATCAAGTACGGCAAAAACATTAAAGGTATGAAAGTCATTGAGGATACCAGCGAAATAGCAACCAGGATTTATCCTGTTGGTGCAAGCGGTCTGTTGCTGCCTGAACGTTATATTGAAGTAGAAGGAACTTCTGGCGATATCCTTGCTTTTCCTATAACAAAGAAGGTTGAATTTAAAGACTGCAAGGACGTGGAAAGCTTAAGAGCCAAAGCAATGGATTATGCAAAGACAAGTGCGCAACCAAAACTCTTTATCACGATAGACTTCCTTGAGCTCAGTAAGACGGAAGAATATAAGGGGTTTTTAGAATTAACCGTTGTTGAAGTAGGAGATATTGTTACTGTTAAACACGAAAAGCTTGGAACCTGTACAAATCTAAGAGTTATAAAAAAGAAAATTGATTTGATCAATCCAATAAATACAAAGATTGAATTAGGTGACCCGCTAAATACCATTATTGAGAAATTGGATACCAGTAAACTTTTAGAAGAAATAAATAGTGCTATAGTAGGAACACTCAGCAGCGTCATCATCAAGAAAAACAGCGATGTTATTAACATTGCGACATCCAATTATCCAGCGATGATTGTCGGTATTTCTGCTAAAGCGGATACCAACCTAAACTGCAATATCAGCATGACTGGAAAGGCCAGCGAGGATTGTTCCATTGAACTTCTGTTTTCGCTGGATGGAAAATACTACGACTTTAAGCCGGTTCAGAAGCTGGCCGCTGGAAACAATGTCATCGGCTTGCCGCTGCCAATGCCTCAGGTTACTGCTGGCAATCATACCTTTATGGTTGAGATGAAAGTTACTGCAGGAAAATTTACTATAGAAAAAAACAATCTGCAAATTAGTATTGAGGGAAGAGATCTGGAAGGCGGATTAAGTGCCAGTATTCCAAGGGCCGAAGTGGTTTATACATTCTTGTTCAATCTATTCAGGCTAAAAATAGATGCTTTTGGCGTAATGACAAGTCAGCTATTTGAGCAGATATGTCACATAGATATGGATGGTTATGAAAGACAGACATACTCAGAGTTCTCAGAGCAGTTTCTAAAAGGGATTCAGACAAGCGGCATTGGTAGCTTGACACTTGAAAATATGGGCATTATTGAGACATTCAGCGAAAGAACACAGTCGAACTATTTATATGACCATCTCTTTATAAATTGGAATAGCGACTTTGATAAGAAACCAGATGGCAGTTATGACTATTACAGTAGGGCGGCGATCAAGGAACCCATCCTGGAAAGTACAGGTGGATTTGTTGAAAATTTAGGTTCAGGGGCATTGTATTCTTTGACGCTTCCAAGTAAAGCACTATACAAGGATCTAGTAGCTATTAGAGCAACGATTGATGAAATTTAAGGGGTGATGATATGCCAATCATAGCTGAAATAAGTCTTCCTAAGGGGAGCAGTGGCATGACACAGCTAGGCGGAACAAACGACGATTCAACTGTGTCCCTTCCGGATATGGGATTTAACTTCTATTATAATGGCTCAGTCATTCGGCAGCTATACAGCAGCGGCAACTCATGGGTAGGTTTTGGCAGCGGTTCACAGCATCTTAACATCAATAACCGGGATGCCAGTTATAATAGACTTCTTTATGCAAACGAAGTTGAACATGGTATAAAGCTCTTTAGAATACGATTTGAAGGAAATTATTATTACAGTAATTGGGGTGCAAACAACCTTGTTTGGGAACTTTCGGTTTTTGAAACTGGAGTGATAAGACTGGTTCTTGAGAAGTTTCCTAACAATGGAACCAACAACTTTGCAAATCCAAATGTAGGGACAGTAACGCTCAGCCTTTCTGAGGGGAAATCGTATATTTTTTCGCCATTAGATCCAACCGGAAAAAACTACACCATTCAAGAAGGCTCATATATCCCGGCTGAAAGCAAATTTTTAATGGTGGATACGGAAGGGGTTAAAACCTATGGGAATAGCGCAGGGGTGATGCAGTGGTACAAAATCGGAGAGCTTCCTTTGACAGAAAATATATTTAAGACTTATGGCATTGAGATGCTGCCTAATTCATTAGAAGGACTTATCGATGATGCACCACTACTGTTTCATTACACTGATAATCCCAATATCCTGGCAAATAAAAATGCATATCAGCTAAAGCTGACAGAGGTTGTTACGAGCAGGCCTCTTGTTTTGCTTCAAAACTTTGATTTTGAAATCCATGAAGGAAAACTGATTGATAGATTTGAAATTGAAAAGACTACTTCCAAGCGAGATGCAAATGGCAATGAGATTTCTACAAATGGCAGAATTTATATTTCTCTTAGCGTCGATATGGGAAGTAGTTTTTTAACATTTAATGCAGCGACATCATCCTTTGAAACTATTAATATAAATGACTTAGCGGCTTTTAAGTCAAATGGAATTGCTGCTTCTGCGCTCACAGGAATTGACTATGATGAGCTAAATGCAAGGCTTCAAGACACAAGAAAAATTCGGTTTGCCTATCTCCTTGAGAAACCGACCCTTGAGGATGTATGCAAACTTAGAAAAATAAAGATTTTTTACAGATAGGAGGTGTCCCGCTTGTGAAGAAAAACAACGTGGTCTATGAAAGTGTTTCATACAATAAAGATCTTTTAAATGGTGAAATATATTCTGAAACCAAAATAAAAAGAAAAAACGGCATAAAAGGAAAAGTGAGACTAGAGCTATTTGATGCCAAAACCGGTCAAAAAACTACCGAAGCCTATACAGAAAATTTAATTCCAGATTTGTATTTCAAGGATACGTTTTTAAATCAGTTCTTAAGCGGCATTATGGCCGTTGGAAATACAAGACAATCTTACAATTATAACTGGTTCAATTACTTGTATCTTACGGATCATGATAAGCCAGAACATCCCAGTGAACAAAGGGTTATGGGGAATGTCATTGGCTATGCCCATAGGAACAGCGCATATTCAGGCAATGACCCTCAACGTGGAACGATTAACCTGGCTGAGTCAAGCTTTGTTGTGACGGACAGTAAGCTCAAGGTCAATTTTGTTTTTGATTTTCCTACACATGCTGCTAATGGTCGGATTGAAAGCATTTACTGGGCAGAGGCGGATCCTGCTAATAAAGACTATGCTTACATGGGTGCTTCTATTTTTGGAAGAGAAAGCGGAGATAACAACTATTATATCGATAGTACATTAAATCCTAAGCGGTATTGGGCCATTTACTATTTCTTTGGATACGCTGTTGACATTAAGTTCACAAGTCCGACAAAAGGGTGGGGTCTACTGGATGGAAAAAGTACTAGTGTGACACAAACCCCCTATTTACAGTTTCCTGAAAATTTAAAAGGGCATTGGTTGATGATCCCTTTTGATCTTAATGCAAATGACATTGCTCTGATAGATCAGGCAGTTAAGCTGCTAAACTCAGAAGGAAACCCGCTTATTCAGGACAGTAATCACGCTGTCAGAAAATATGACGGTCTTACAAATGTTTTTCCTTATACTCAACCAGATGGGAACTTCATTTTTATAGGTTATTATCTTTATTCCATTTCATCAGATACTTATATGCGCATTTATAAATGGAGTAAAGTTGGCGTGCAGCTTAGTTTTGTGGATGTGAATATGAGCCAAAAGTTTAAAGATGTAGATTACAACATTCCTTTTTCGTATTCGCAGGTTTTGGCTAGCGGTGTCTATCTTGATGGCTGCATTGATATTGTAGGTTATACAAATCGACTTGATCAGCAGTTTAACGAGCAAGTTTATACCAGCAGATGGATCCGCGTTGATGCTGCTGGCAACAAAATAGGGGATATGAACATCAAGCCGAAAATCGGCAACTCCACTTGGTTTGGCCTAAAAGGGATGGATAGTGGCAATATAGAAAGGCGATGCAGAATTTCACAAATGTATCGCAGTGCAAATAAGATTTATCTCTACTATACATCTGTGCAAGGTGGTGCAGGTTTCTACCAAGTGATAACACCTTCAGGCAATCTTCTTGAACCTTATAAAGCATATTTTGGCCTTAATAATGCCAGCTACTATTCCTATCACAATATTTTAGGAACGGATAGATGGATTAGCAGGTATTATGGGAACAATCGAAATTATCAATTAATTCAATGGATGCTTCTTAGCAGACCTATAGGTGCTCATACAAAACTCACTCAGCCGGTTGAAAAAACAGAGGCAAATACCATGAAAATTCAATATATGTTTGAAATTGACCTCGTTGATTATGGCGAGGATTATTTTTAAGGATGGAGGAACAAAGATGAAAAACTTTATTAACACCATGCAGATTGCATTTACTGCTGCGGGAGGGTACCTGGGATGGATTTTAGGAGGTCTAGACGGGTTTTTATATGCGCTTTTGGCTTTTGTTGTGATTGACTATGGAACCGGGTTGATGCTCGCGATTATTGAAAGGAAGCTGTCCAGTGAGATTGGTTTCAGAGGCATTTTTAAGAAAATCTTCATATTTCTGATGGTTGCAATTGGACATACAATCGATGCCCATATTATTCAAAACGGTAGTGCTATTCGCACCGCCGTTATTTTTTTCTACATTTCCAATGAAGGCATCAGTATTCTAGAAAATGCGGCAAGCATTGGGCTTCCTGTGCCAGATAAGCTGAAAGCTATTCTTAAGCAGTTAAACGAGGAGGAATCAAAATGAATCTTCATACTTTGTATCTAACTGAAAATGCCTGTTACAAGGCTGGTAAAAGCATCAAACCACAAGGGATCATGGTACATTCCACAGGTGCCAATAACCCGAATCTTAAAAGGTATGTTGGCCCAGATGATGGACTATTGGGGAAAAACCTAAACAATAATCACTGGAATAAGGATAAGCCAGATGGCAGAGAAGTTTGCCCACACGCTTTTATTGGCAGGCTAAACGATGGCTCCATTGCTACTTATCAAACATTACCCTGGAATCACCGGGGTTGGCATGCCGGAGGAAGTGCCAATGATACACATATAGGATTTGAAATCTGCGAGGATGGACTCACTGATTTCTCATATTTTAATGCGGTTTATAAGGAAGCTGTGGAGCTATGCGTATATCTTTGCAAAATCTATGGTCTTAGTGAGAAAAACATCATCTGCCACAGCGAAGCTTATAAACTAGGTATTGCAAGTAACCATGCGGATGTTATGCACTGGTTTCTAAAGCATGATAAGTCCATGGATACATTTAGAACTGATGTAAAGAAACAATTGGAGGAAGAAAAAGCCTCAAATCCTGTTACATCACAAACTAAACTATATCGTGTACAAATCGGTGCCTACTCGGTTAAAGCCAATGCCGAAGCTCAGCTTGCAAAGGCAAAAGCCGCTGGATTTAAAGACGCTTTTATTAAATATGAATAATGAATAGAAAGTTGCCTGTGGGTGTGTTCCTGCAGGCTCTTTTTTCGTTCTGATTCAAATTTATTTTTATAAACCCTCAACTTCGACCTGTTCCCACGGCTATTAGGTAGGAGGTAATGCTTTATGAATCAGAACGATAATAAAAAAGTTACAAAGGTTTCGGATGAAACAACAGAAAACAGAATCGAAGCAAAGAGAGTATCGCAGGAACAGTTGAAGTGTGAGTTTGATTATATTCAGGCAGAGAAATTACTTAGAAAGATGCTCCAAAAAGGTTTAATAACTGAAGTAGAATTCAACAAGATAGACGCACTTAATCGCCAAACTTTCTCCCCTTTTTTAGCAGAGATAATGCCTTGAATCCGTTGATATATAAAGGTTTCAGAGGTAATATGTGACCTACCAAGAAGGAGGTGAGTTGATGAAAAAGATAACGAAAATAGAAGGAAATCAAGATTATATTTTTAAGCCGAAAACACGAGTAGTTGCCTACTGTCGTGTTTCAACGGACAGTGATGATCAATTAGTCAGTTTGCATGCACAAAAATCCCATTATGAAACCTACATAAAGGCAAATTCAGAATGGGATTATGCAGGCTTATATTATGACGAGGGTATCAGCGGTACCAAAAAGGAAAATCGCTCTGACCTGCTTAGATTGTTGTCAGATTGCGAATCTGGAATGATTGACCTAATTATTACAAAGTCCGTCAGCCGGTTTGCTAGAAACACTACAGACTGCTTGGAGATGGTTCGTAAACTGCTTGACCTTGGGGTTCATATCTATTTTGAGAAGGAAAACATTAATACGGGGTCAATGGAAAGCGAGTTAATGCTCTCCATTTTAAGTGGGCTTGCAGAAAGTGAGTCTGTTTCTATTTCGGAAAATGCAAAATGGGCAATTCAAAGAAGATTTCAAAACGGAACCTTTAAAATCTCCTATCCACCATACGGTTATGAAAACATTGATGGTCAGATGATAGTAAATCCTGAACAGGCTGAAGTTGTAAGATATATTTTTGCAGAAGTATTATCGGGTAAAGGTACACAGAAAATTGCAGATGATCTTAATCAAAGGAATATTCCAACAAAAAGAGGAGGACATTGGACGTCTACAACTATTCGAGGGATTCTTAAGAATGAGAAATATACGGGTGATATTATACTGCAAAAAACCTATACAGACTTCCAATTTAATAAGCGCACCAACAATGGTGAGAAAAATAAATATTTAATTAAGAATCACCATGAAGCAATTATAAGCTATGAGGTGTTTGAGGCAGCTGAAGCTGCTTTAAGTCAAAGGGCAAAGGAAAAAGGAGTCGAGAAGAGTAGTGACAAATATCAAATGCGATATCCCTTCTCTGGTAAGATAATATGTTCAGAATGCGGTAGTACCTTTAAAAGACGGATTCATTCAACAGGTGCAAAAAAATATATAGCATGGTGCTGCAGCAGGCACTTAAAGCAGGTAACAGATTGTTCCATGCAGTTTATACGAGATGAGGATGTAAAGACTGCATTTGTTACGATGATAAATAAACTGATTTACGGAAGGAAAATAATTCTAAAACCTTTATTGGATACTTTGCGTGAGATGAGCAGGTCTGACAACCTCTCGAGAATTCAGGAATTAGATAAGCAAATAGAAAAGAAAGCTGAACAAAAAGAACTGCTTGTAAAACTTATGGCAAAGGGTTATCTGGAGCCTGCTCTTTTTAATAGAGAAAGCAATGAACTGCGAATGGAACTAGAAAACTATATAGAGCAGAAAGAAGCCTTAATTCAGGCCGTGAATGGAGAATTATCAAAGGTGCAGGAAGTGAGTAACTTGATGAAGTTTACAAATAAGGCTGAAATGATTGATTCCTTTGATGATCAACTTTTTAATGAGTATGTTGAAAGAATTGTTGTTTTCTCAAGGACAGAGATAGGTTTCATGCTTAAATGCGAAATCACATTAAGGGAAAGGATTTGAGAGAATGGCACACACGCCTTATGGATACAGAATTGAGAATGGGATAGCGGTTATCGATGAAGAAAAAGCTGAAAAGATTAGGCTCTTATATGAAAGTTATTTATCAGGTCTATTCTTATCAGCCGCAGCTAAAAAAGCTGGAATAGAAGCTTATCATGGAACAGTTGGAAGGATGCTTCAAAATGAATGTTATCTTGGAGATGGCTATTACCCCGCCATTATTGATAAAGAAACATATGAAAAAGCAGAAGCTGAGAGGGTAAACAGAGCCAAAAAGCTTGGCAGAATATTTGAACCCAAGGAAGATTATAAACCTACTATATCTAAATCTTTTATCACGGAACCTATAGTCAATAAACACACAAATCCTTTTAAACAAGCGGAATATGTTTATAGTTTAATAAAAAGTGAGGGGCATCAAGATGGCAGTAAGTAAAAATGTCATGATAATACCAGCAGTTAAACGTATAGGTAACAACAATAATAAAGAAGATGAAAAACCAAAACTTCGGGTCGCTGCATATTGCCGAGTTTCTACAGATAGTGATGAACAGGCAAGCAGTTATGAAGTGCAGATAGAACATTATACTGAGTTCATTAAGAAGAACTCAGAGTGGGAATTTGCCGGGATATTTGCTGATGATGGCATAAGCGGCACAAACACAAAAAAGCGTGATGAGTTTAATCGCATGATTGATGAGTGCATGGCCGGGAATATCGACATGATTATTACAAAGTCAATTAGCCGGTTTGCTAGAAACACCTTGGATTGCTTGCAATATATTCGGAAACTTAAAGACAAAAATATTGCAGTTTATTTTGAAAAGGAAAACATCAATACGCTAGATGCTAAAGGAGAAATAATGCTGACGATTATGGCATCCTTAGCACAGCAAGAAAGTCAGTCGTTAAGCCAGAATGTGAAGCTCGGTTATCAATATCGATATCAGCAGGGAGAAGTAATGGTTAATTGCTCCAGATTTTTGGGGTATACCAAGGATGAGAATAAGCGCTTGGTGATTGTTCCGGAAGAAGCAGAAATAGTTAAGAGAATTTACCGAGAGTATCTTGAAGGCTCAAGTATGGACAAAATTAAGAAAGGCCTTGAAGCTGATGGTATACCTACGGGTGCAGGAAAGGCTAAGTGGCATACCAGTACAATTAGGAAGATATTAAGCAATGAAAAATATATAGGAGATGCATTACTCCAGAAAACATATACGGTAGATTTTCTTTCAAAAAAGAGGGTTGTTAATAACGGGATTGTACCTCAGTACTATGTAGAGAATAGCCATGAAGCCATTATTCCACGTGAAATATTTATGCAGGTACAAGAAGAACTGGTTCGCCGAAGTAGAGGTCATATCGCTACAAGCGGTAAGAGAAGGGTTTTCAGTTCAAGTCATGCATTTTCACAGATTGTTTTTTGTGGAGATTGCGGAGAAATCTATCGCAGGGTTCACTGGAACAATCGTGGAAAGAAGTCTATTGTTTGGAGATGTGTCAGCAGGCTTGAGAATACAGGTTTATCTTGCCGTTCGCGAACCGTATCAGAAGAGATAATATGCCTGGCTACGGTGGATGCAATTAATAGGTTGCTTGGACAAAAGGATGAGCTTTTGCTTACTCTAAAGGAGAATATAAAAACGGTAATAATTGAAACGAATAATAGTGCAATTGAGGAGATAGATAAAAAGCTGGAGGAATTGCAAAAAGACCTTTTGAGGCTAGCCAATTCTAAAGAAGATTATAATGATATAGCTGATGAAATCTATAGACTTAGAGAAGAAAGACATAAGATTTTGGCGGAAGAGGCCGGGAAAAAAGGCTCCAAGCAAAGGCTCGAAGAGATGGAACAATTCTTAAATGATCAATCCTGCGAGATGGAGGAATATGATGAGCAGTTAGTAAGGCGGCTTATAGAGAAAATAACTGTTTTTGATGATAAACTCACTATTGAATTTAGATCTGGTGTAGAAGTAGATGTATAAACATTGACTTCATAAATGACCGCCATTCGGGAGATATTTTCTCTTAATTGGCGGTTTTCTTTTTATATTGACTATAATTGGTAAAGTTCATATAATCTTATTAACAATGTTGTTTATATTGTTATTGACAAGGAGATGACAACATGAGTGATGTTAACGAGTTACTAGAACAAGCTATTAAGGAAACTGAAAACTTGAATAAAGGTGAAGTCTTTCTTGTTAAAGATCTGTTCAAGGGTTATGTATGGAACAGAATACCTAGAAAGGATCGGCTTCTGCTTGGGACTTTATTTTTAAACTATGTAAATAAAATGGAAGGTAATATAAAGGCTATTGAAAAGACTTCATCTAATCAGCAGAGGTACGAGAAGATATAGACCTTCAGTGGGGGTAGAAAAGATGTTTAATATCAATTGGGATTATTTCAATATTAAAAATCCAAACAAAGAAAATAGTTTTGAAGAGATGTGTAGACATTTATTCTGTAGAAAATTTGGTATTACTGGTTATGATTTTCAGAGTAATTATAATCAGACTGGTCTAGAGATGGAACCAATTAAAGTGAATGGAAAGTGGCATGGATTCCAGAGTAAGTATGTAATAAATAACCCATATCAACAAATTGAAGATTCCCTTTGCAAAGTAAACAAAGCATTTGACATATATAAAGGGAGATTGGATTGTGTATATATTTATACAAATGCAAACATCAAGCCAAACTGCACAAAAAAAGATTTAGAAAAGGATACAGCTAGAACAAGGATAATAAAGAGGGCAAAAAAAGAAAATATTAAATTAATTTGGATCACACGTGACAATTTCAACTCAATACTAAATGAAGATGGTAATATGGATATTGCCGCCTTTTATTTTGGTATTGGTAAAGAAATTGGTTTTATCAATAATTGTATAAGTAAAGAAGATGTTGACTTTTTAAACTCTGAAAAATATTTGGATTTAGTTATTAGAAATAAGCGATACGAAACCACTACAATAGATAATATAATACATAAAAAAGAAATCTCTCTTTTAGTGGGAGATCCGGGTACTGGGAAAAGTGAGATTCTTAAGAAGATCTATTTAAAATATAGTAATGCACATGCTTCTGATAGGGAAATAATCATGAAAATTTTAGAAAATAAAATATTACCTATCTTTATCCAACTTAGAGAAATGGTTTATGATAATCTTGAAAATTTTATTAGGTCTAGGATGGCTGATTTTGGGTTAAAAATATATGACAAAAGCTTTACATATTTATACATAATTGATGGAATAGATGAGGTATCTTTTACTCAAGCGCATAATGTTTCTTTATTTATTAAGAAGTTATATAACGAGAGTACCACTTATTCAGTCCTATTATCTTCAAGATCAAATAGTCCCAATATTACTATTTTAAAGAGCGTTATAGTGAATACCGAAGAGTTTTATATTGAAAAGTTAAACCAAAGTTATATAGATATTTATTTTAAGGTGCAAAAAAATAAGGATAAAGAACTATGTTATAAATCTATAAAGGAAATGAACATAAGACTCCTAAAAGAACTAGATGATATATTTTCTATTAAGTTGCTATATGATAATATTGAAAAAATCAATATTAAGACTACAAAAATTGAGCTGATTTCAGAATCAGTAAAATTGCTCTTGAACGGACCACAGATAGAAAAACTTAATATTTTAGATAACAAAGCTGATAAATTAATCGCTATATGCAGAGAAATTGCTGCTGAAATGCAAAGAAATCAAAGATTGTCAATTGATTTACCAGCTTTACAAGAAATTATTGTTAAGAATATTCCCAATATTAATAACTATGATTTGAATTGCATTGTAACATATTTACGGAATATATTTTTTTCTACCACCGAAAAATCTTCATCAAGTACAGTCTTTAATTTCAAACATAGACGATATCAAGAATATTTTTTATATGAAAAGGTAAAAGCCGAATTCAATAAAAATCCTAGAATTATTAGAGAGTTAAAACTTTTATCAAATAAAGGCTTTATGTTGGATATTTTTCTCCCACAAATGATATGTGATTGTAAAAGTAATGGAGACATGCTAGGGATACTTTCAATAAGTTTTCTTTGGGATTACCTTGGTTATAGTTACTGGTATAAATGGGATAATCCCCAATTGCCATTAAGGAACGATTGGGGTAGCTCTGAGCCAGAGTATAAACTTTCAGAGTTATTACTTTCAACAATTGCTTCACAGAAACCGACTACATTGGATTTGTTATTGAAGGATGAAAATCTACCCATTTCTGATTATCTAAATGACAAAAAAAGATGGTTGAGAGCCTTGGAATTGTTTCATGGTAATGGCCATGAGAAACAAGTTGAATATTATTTAAATTTATTATCAAAGCAATCAAAAGAAGACCAAAGAGAACTAATCTTTGGAAACAGCTATTCATTTATATATTATCGTTATAAAATTTTGGGAATCTCATTAACAGATATTATGAAAGACTTACCTGATATTTCGAATGATAATTCCGTTGATGGTTATGAAAACATAGAGTCTCCTTTAAAAGGTATGATTAGAGCCTTTTATAAAGTTATTTTCGAATTTTCACCAAACTTTTTGATTAAAAGTCTCAATGAAATTCCAATTTCACACTTAAATATTTTATTTGACGAAATGTGCAAATTTAAGAATTTGCTCATACTTATTAGCGATGATGAATTAAAGGAGGCTATGCGACATTTAGTATCGCAAGCTGATGAGAGTTTTGATATTTCTGTGCATGTTATAAGAAAATTACTAAATAATACGGAAGCATCCGATCAACTTATTGAAAATTATTTTAAAAGTATAAATACAGGTAACATACCTACATGGGATAGAAGACAGAATGTGAATATTCTATTGTCCGCTGTTTACGGAAAGCAAAATTTAATTTTATATTCAAGTGGTAAGATTCAAACAAAAATTCTAAAAATAGTGATTGATAACTATGGGAAAAACGAAATAACTATGATGGACGAAATAGTAACATTAATTGCTGAAACGAATAAAATGAATAGTTTTGAAGTTTCAAAATTGGTGGGCATTCTTTTGTCCTATGTATCATTACCTTTAAATAAAATAAAAAAGTATTTGGTCGTGTTAAGTCGCTATGCTGAAAAAGTAAATATTGCAACTATTATATACTATATACAGGAAAATAATCCTGGCTTATTCATACAAATAAGTAATCCTGGAATGATAATGCGTCTGTATAATAAAGTATTAGACGAAGGGATAATCTCTTATTATGGTGACTATACAGAAAATTTATTACGCTTTGCTAAAATGATGAATAACTTTGATTTTGAACAAAGTTACTTAATAATAAGAGAATGTATAAATGCTGGGATACTAAGGCCATGTTTTAGGAAAGAAGATATTGTAGATTATGTCTTATGTGATTGCTTTAAAATAGCAATAGAAAATTTTTGGTATAGTGAAGAGGAGCTTAAAGTTATTGCTTCCAAATTAAGAAATATGATTATTTTATTACAAGATAGTACAGATGGAGGCGGTAGAAGTAATTATTTTAATTACATATTAAAGGAATATATTCCTAATTTATATGAGGAGTATTTAATAAATGGTGGTGAGACTTCTTATTCTGAAAAAATGGAAGAAGTTACGTGTTCGATAGAGGAAGTTAGTCAATCATTAAGTATGAAAAATATAAAGGATTATTATATAGGTAAAATAAATGCAGATTATTCTTCTAAAGCATTGTGGGAACTATTGATTTCATATGAGCTTAAAGAAACAGGAAAACTAGATATTTTATTTGAGTGTTTAAGCGAGAATCATTATCCATTTATCTGGGGATTTGGTAATTGCGAGTACCATCATATTCCTACTGCTATTTTATGGGATAATCCTGATTGGGCTTGTAAAATCAAAGATTTTATGATGGAACAAGGTGGGAGAGCAGGATTATATAATGTAATTAAAATGTGTTCAGTTATAGGATATGATGAAATGGGAAAGAAATATTTCGAACAGTTTATAAAATTATGTGAACTAATAGTGTTTGAATAATTGTCAACTAAGAATGATAATTGTATAAGAACTGGTCGATATGTTCCCGCATACCGATAGTCCCTTAAAGAGCCGTTGATATGTTTCCGCTTACCGACAATGTAAAATGCATCAATCTCAACGAATCGTGCCACGTGGAGTGCGTGGTATTGATGTCAAGGGTTGAGAAGTAAGTACGTGAAAAAGGCTTGAAATAAGGGCTTTTCGAGATTTGAAAGTAAAAATCCGATGCACTAAAACCGTAAAAATATTGGTTCGTTGGAATAAGTCAAAGAGGCTGTTTTTAGGCGTGACAGAGCGATTTAGATGTCATAGTTTGGCGTGTGGTCAGGATAGATATCAGCGGTTCGCGTGTGGTCGATTTAGATGTTTTGTGGATTTGAATGGGGTTGTGTAGTCGGGTTAGATTTTGGTATAAAAAATACGAAAATAGGCTATTCATCATTTTGAAAATGCCTTATAATGTTTATTAGCCGTAAGCGTCAAAAATTAAGTATCTAGATAGCATGTCTTCTCATTGATAAACTTATTTCATAAGATTATTATTGGGAGGGTAACTATGTCTAGAAGATTAGATAATGCAACCTGGGAAGAATATATTAATAAATTTGATGCATGTAATGGAACAATAACTGTTAAAGATTTTTGTTTAGAAAATAAACTTACTAAAAGTCAATTTTACTATCATAAAAGAAGAGTAGAAAGGGCAAAATTTGAAAACAAAGAAACAGTTTTTCATGCTATTTCTTTAGATAATAAAGAGAATAATATTAAAGAAAATATCTATACTTTGAATGAGGTAAAGATTACAATAGGTAATACCATCATAGCCATTCCTGTTAATGAAACTGCTCTAATATCATCAATAATAAAGGAATTAGCTGCAAAATGTTAAACATAGATAAAGTAGAAACAGTTTATCTTGCCTGCGGCTACACGGATTTAAGGAAAAGTATTGATGGTTTAGTTATGATAGTTCAGAATCAATTTAAACTGAATCCTTTTGATAAAGCCTTATTTGTTTTTTGTAATAGACAAATGGACAAATTAAAAATTCTTCACTTTGATGAAGGTTTTTGGCTATATTATCACCGTTTAGAAGCGAATCGCTTCAAATGGCCTGCTACGACAGAAGAAGCATTGAAAGTAAATATAGAAGAATTACGGTGGCTTCTAAAGGGCTACGAAGTAAGAACAAAATCCAAGTTTAAACCTATAAAACAAAGTAATTATTTTTAAAAGTGTATCACTCCAAAACCGTTGAAAAACCTTTATTTTCAACGGTTTTTGTGGTATAATAAATATATAGAATAAAGCTAAAGAGGTAATCATGAATCACGAAATTTTAACTAATGAACTTGATGAAAATACAAAATTATTAATTGAAAAAATGGAAAAAGAATTAAGCTCAAAAGATGAAGAAATAAGAAAACTTAAAAATGAGTTAGAATTCTTAAAAGGTGTTATATCAAATAAAAATAGGAAGATATTTGGAGTATCTAGTGAAAAGGCAGATGCTAATCAATTATCTTTTTTCAACGAGGCCGAAAAATATAGTGATTCAAAGGTAGAAGAACCTACTTTAGAGGAAATTACATATAAAAGAGCTAAGAGAAATAATTACATAGGTAAAAAAGATAATCTAGCAGACTTAGAAAGAGTTGTTATTGAACATAAATTACAAGGTGATGACCTTAACTGTAAAGAATGCGGAGAGCAATTAGTTGAAATAGGTGTAAAATCAAGAAAAGAGATAATTAAATATATTCCGGCTAAGCTTGTAGTTGAAGAACACGTGATTTACAGCTACGCTTGTAAATCATGCGAAAAGGAAACTGGTGAAAGTAATATAATTTCAGCAGAAGCACCACAAACTATTTTTTATAATAGTATGGCTTCTAATGAGTTAATTGCTCATACTCTTATACTTAAATATCAACATGCTATGCCACTTTATAGGCAAGAAAGCTATTTTGATATGATGGGTGCTACTCTTTCAAGACAAACTCTATGTAACTGGACTATGTCAGCAGCTGAGGCTTTAGAGCCAATATATAACCACATGCAAAAAGAATTACTAAGCAGAAATTATATTCATGCAGATGAGACTACTTTAAAAGTAATTAATGACAATGGCAAGGATTCTAAATCTCAAAAATATATGTGGTTATATATGAGTGATACCAATTCAAAGCCAGTAATTTTGTATGATTATCAGAGTACCAGATCCAGCTCTTGCCCTAAAAATTTCTTAGGAGATTTCAAAGGATTTCTCCAAACGGATGGTTATAGCGGTTATAATTCCGTTACAAACGCTACAAGGGTATATTGCTTAGCTCACATAAGAAGATACTTCCATAATATAATTGTAGACTTAGATGAAGAAGCCCTAAAAAATTCTAGAGCAATAATAGGGTTTAATTATTGTGAGCAAATTTATAAACTTGAAAAAGAGCTTAGAGAATCCTTTTCAAGTAAGGATGATTATTATGATATTAGATTTAAAATAAGAGCTGAAAAATTAGCTCCAATTATAGATAACTTTATTGAATATGTTGAAAGAGAAATAAAAGCTGCTCTTCCAAGAAGTCCGTTGGGTAAAGCACTTGATTATGCTAAAAAGCATTTACCAGGATTAAAGAATGTACTGCTAGATGGTTCTTTAGAGGTAGACAATAATGCAGCGGAAAGAGCTATTAAACCTTTCGTTATCGGCCGTAAGAACTTCCTTTTTGCTAATACTGCTAAAGGTGCCACACATAGTGCTAATATTTACAGCATTATTGAAACTGCCAAGGCTAATAAATTAGTTGTAGAAAGGTATTTAGTTTATCTATTTGATAATCTATTGAAGATAGATATAGAAGGTAGCGAAAGCTTAGAGAATCTTATGCCTTGGTCAGATAAGATTCCTGAAAATATGAAAATTAAAGATAGGAAATAAGTTAATCCCAGTAAAGTTTAGTAAATTGCCTTACTGGGATATTTTAATGCTATTTTTCAAGTTATTAAAGGTACTAAAACTTTGACGCTTACGCTTATTATTGTACCAATCCACAAATTGTAGCACCCATTCTCTAGCCTTTTCAATGTCTACAAAGCCTTTCTGTGGATAACCTGGCCTGTATTTACATGTTCTAAATAAAGCCTCTGAATAAGGATTGTCATTACTAACTCTAGGCCTTGAGAATGACGACATGACACCCAGAGATTCAAGCTTTGCTTTTAATGTGTATGACCTCATGGGGCCACCGTTATCAGAGTGCAAGACTAGAGGTCTTCCTATGATTTTTTCATTTACTATAGATTTCTCCACAAGTATTGATGCTAATTCTCCAGTTTCTTCTGTCCACACTTCCCAGCCTACTATTTTTCTGCTGAAGATATCCACAATCATATATAGTTTATAATACATTCCTGCTATTATTGTTGGTAACCACGTTATATCCCATGTCCAGACTTGATTTGGTCCTTTAGCTATATGAGTCTGTGGATATTTTCTTTTTTCTGGTGGCTTTGAGCGGCCTCTGTGACGTTGCATCTTTTCATTTCTTAAAATCCTGTACATTGTTGATTCTGATGCTATGTATACGCCTTTATCCGCTAGCGCTGGCACTATCTGAGAAGGTGATTATTACGCTCCATTAGAACCGTAGGTTCATATTTTCAAAACTATCGATTCACAGTAAAGAAACCATCTATTCACTTATAAGCACCGCCTGAAGGCGGTGCCTGTATAACTTAATTTATTTGGTGGAGAAATGTTCCCTCATGTTCATGTTCCCAGTATCAATACGAATAGATTTATGTACGATCCGGTCTAGAATAGCATCAGCCATGGTCCCGCCCCCTAAGCGAGTATGCCAATCTGACACTTTGTACTGAGTGCAAAACAAGGTGGAGTGACAATCATAGCGCTTCTCAGTAAGTTCAAAAATGAATCTGACATCATCATCGGATAATTCTTGAAGGAGCCATTCATCCAGAATCAAGAGGTTGTAGTTAGAAAATTTGCTTACTAGCTTACTGATCCCTTTGCCTTGTAAAGTTGCCTCAGCACGAAGCTCCAGAAGCTCTGGCAATCTTATATAGCGTACTCGATATAACTGTCTGCATGCAGCTTTGCCCAATGCGCAAGCTAGAAAAGTCTTACCAGAGCCTGTGAAGCCATTAAGCACAAGGCTAAAGTTGTTACGCATGTATTGGCAGGTTGAAAGCTCAATAATTTGATTTTTATCAAGCCCCCTATCCGCATAGTAAATTGAGTTTACATCTGCATCAGTAAATCTGAATTTGGCTTGCTTTATTAGACGTATTGAGCGCTTATTGTTTTTATCCTGATAGAGACTATCAATAGCTAAAGTAATTCTTTCGTCAAAGGTCATGGCTGAGTAGAGCGGTTGATCGTCATCCTGTATTTTAAATATATCAACCAGTTCATCAAGGTTTAACTCTCGAAGCTTGCGTTTTGTTTCATCACCTATCATACCTGCCACCTCCGTAGTATTCTGCACCTCTTACATAGCCATGAGCATTGGACTTTGACTCTAGGGCTTTAAGATGGGCATTTTTCTTCTCAAGATAGATAATATCTTGATTACTGGCAAGAATGGACTTAAGCTGCTTATAACGAGGTACACGTGTCATAGGCAAGGCTACTTCACATGCAACTTCAAGGCGCTCTTCTGAATAACTCTTACTTAATTTTAAAACTGATAATGCAGAGTTATATCCTTGTTCTTTTATGGTTACACTCTTAAATATACGCTCAATAACTTCGCTTGTGTGAGTACCTATACTTGCTGCCCATTGTTTCAACCGGATATCATTCATTTCTGGTTGATTAAAGGCATCAGGCATATCTTCTTTGTGGGTAGAATATTTGTTACTCACATATAGCGGAAACCTGGGATGTGTAGAAATGGTAAGCGTAAAATAGTCCCCACCTATTATTCAGATGGGGACTCTGCTATACTTGTTTTGATTTACAGTATTTAGGTAAGGTAGATGACCAAGGCAATAAAGAATCTAAAACTTCAGAATCATTTATATCAACATTTGGAAACTGCTCAAATAAGTATTTTAAGTATTCAAAAGGATTAAGATCATTTTCCTTTGCAGTTTCAATAATACTATAAGTAACTGCACTTGCCTTTGCTCCCTGCGGAGTATTGGCGAACAGCCAATTTTTTCTCCCAATGACAAATGGCTTTATTGCCCTTTCGGCGCGGTTATTGCTAAGTTCCAGCCTGCCATCTTTGAGTATACTCATCAGTTTATCCTTCTGATTGAATGAGTAATTGACAGCTTTCCCGTAACTTGATTTGGGTAGTGCAAGAGCGTGTTCCTTTTCAATCCATGAGAAATAAGCCTCTAGCATTGGTTTAAGTTTGCTAAGGCGTTCATCATACCGGTCTTCAGATGACAAACTTGATAGTTCTTCCTCAAGCTTAAACATTTCATCAATATATTTGACTCCTTGATAAGCAGAGGTATACATGTAGCTTTCTTTATCAGTCACTGCCTTTAAGGTATCAGTGAAATACCTCCTTGCATGTGCGAAGCACGCTACGAGAGTAACTTCCATGGCACCGCCGGCTTTGGAATCTTTCAAAAGTTTGTCATAACCGTCATAGGCATCAACATGAAGATAACCCTTAAATCCATTTAAGAAGGTTTTGGCATTATCTCCTGCCCTTGATGGCTGATAATCGTATAGAACAATAGGATCATGCCCATTGCCTGTACGGTACATCCACATATAAGACCTTGTTGTGGCCTCACGGCCCGGCTCATTGAGAACTTCTAGTTCTGTTTCGTCCGCATGAGCTACATCATAGTCCGTAAGGTATTTACGTAGACGCAGGTACAAAGGATTCAGCCAATCTTGTGCAGCCCGAATAATCCAGTTAGCCATGTTTTGACGGTTAACTGGTAAACCACGCCGCTTGTATTCTTGTTCCTGCCTATAAAGAGGAGTAGCATCTACATATTTCCTAGTCATGATATATGCTATTATAGAAGAGGATGCTATACTTCCCTTAATGACAGGCTTAGGGGTTGGCGCCGAAATCATTGGGACAGTTATATCTTCCTTTTCACATTTCCGACAGGAATAAATCATGCTGTGGATTTCTTTTACGATAATTTGTGCCGGGATGACCTCCAGCTCTCTGCGGATTTCGGAACGCACCTCATGGAGTTGACCGCCACATTGAGAACAAACCTGTTCTTCAGCTGAGAGCTTATATTCAACTATTTGCTTAGGAAGATCTGAAAGATCTTTTTCACGTTTTCCTTTAAGCTTTTTAGCCTTGGATGAAGATTGTTGTTGCTTTGCACAATCATCTAAATTAGGCTCAGCAGTAAAAGGCTGTCGCTCACTTTCAGCCTCGTTAAATATTGGCATGTTAATCTGACCATCTATATTCTTTTCACTGGATTTACCAAATAGTCTCTGCTTGTTGAGCTTGTATTGCTCTTCATACCATTTTAGTCTAAGCTCAGCCTGCTCCTTTTCAATGCTGAGTTTTATGAAGGCATCCTCTAGCTCTTTACGACTGTAATTCTCTAAGTTAAATGATTTTACTTCTGTTTTACTCATACTTATATTATACACTTTTCATACAAAATTATCAAGAAAAAAAGTCGTAAAAAGCTAGTGTTTTCAACGGTTTTAGAAGTTTTAAAGAGTTGGAAATTATCCACTTTTTGATTGAATTTTTTAGGGTTATCCACAAAAAATCAAATGATTTTTCTCTGCATAATATCACGATGTACTCCCTTTTGGTTAATATCCAGTCCATCTAAAAGCCAGCGGAGCTCCCGCTCCGTTACATGTATAACTTTGTCTTTAGAATTATTAGGCCACTTAAAGCGACCTTTTTCCAAACGGCGATAGTAAAGCCAGAATCCATTCCGCTCCCAATAGAGCAACTTGAGTTTGTCGCGTTTAGCGTTGCAGAATACAAAAAGTGCATCAGAGAATGGATCTAACTTAAAATTCATCTGAACGATGATGGCGAGACCGTCAATAGATTTTCTCATATCAGTACTTCCAGCAGCCAAAAATACATTAGAAGTCTGCTTTAGGTTTAACATAAAGTTAATAGGGATTGGACAACATCTGCAAAGAGTTCTTTATCGAAGTCTTGCGAAACTGAAATTTCAGCCTTACCGACTTTTACAGTAATAGATGTTGTTGTTATAGATAAATTTGTTTTTACTGAAACCCACTGCTGTCTTGGTTCTTCTTTAAACTCTGCTTTGTTGAATTTGTTAATCCAATAGCGTAATTTGTGTATACTCAATTGTTTTTGCTGACACCATACCGGCCCGGTAAGGCCGCTAGATCTATAATCAGCAATGAGCTGCTGCCAATCTTCCATATTTAATTTTGTCAATAAAAACACCTCCGGAATTTTATTCTAGAGGTATTATCTCACAAGATTTATATTCATAAAATGTGTGGACAGTTTGACGCTTACCTTAGCATCTGCTGCTTTGCTCACTCTTAGTTCCTTTATATCCTCTCTCTCTTCTGTTTTGTCAGTGGCAGTAGCGCAAGCGCTAATCCACGATTTAACTTCTTCGTAGTATAAACCTTTTTCCCTGCAGTATCTTGATAACTCAATTTCTGATAGGCTATAAGCCTCCATAACTACTAAAAATCTTTCATTAGGGGTTAGGTTTCTTCTAGGTTTAGTATGGCCCTTTTCCTTTTCAGCTTTCTTCTTCCATGTTGCTAAGGTTGACTTACTTATCCCTGTTTCAATTGATAGCTCTCCTAAAGATTTATTCTCTGGTGGGAATAATCTAGCCACATGCCCGGCTATTTCTTCCTTACTATATCTTCTAATTTCTCTTGCCATAATAATCATCTCTCCTCTGTACGAGAATATCACACATAACTTCTTACGACAACTATCTTAACACAGGGGGTACCTGAGGAACTTAGAAATTATTTTTATAAAAGAAGAGAGATGCTTAAAGACCTGATGGACGGAGTCTATCAAGTAATTGACTATTGGTACAAAAAACACAAGGGCAAGAGTTATGAGGTGGGTGTAATAGCGGTAATTCATACTTTTGGACGAGACTTAAAATGGAATCCTCATGTGCATGCACTTGTTACGGAAGGGGCTATTAACAATAAATATAGCTGGTGGAAGCCGGTAGAATATATACCATATGAATACCTAAGGAAGTCTTGGCAAAAAATTGTTTTAGATATCATAAAGAAATATTTTAAGGATTATAAAACTAGAAAATTAATTAGTACCTTGTACAGGGTATATAAAGATGGTTTTTATGTTAATGCAGACAGAGCCCTTACAGATATGAAAAAAGCCACTAAATACATAGGGAGATATCTTGCAAGAGCTGCGATAGCAGAGTATAGAATTGAAAGCTATGATGGTGAGAATGTAACCTTTTGGTACGAAGACCATGATACCGGTGAACATATAAAAGTTACATTGGATGTATTAACGTTCATTGGAAAGCTGGTACAACAAATTCATAAAAAAGGCTTTAAGTGCGTTAGAAGGTATGGTCTATATTCAAGGAAGAAAAATGCTTTGGCTAAAGAAATAATACACTTGTATAAGTTTGTTAAACAGTTAAAGATTTGTAAGCGTCAAAGTTTTAGTACCTTTAATAACTTGAAAAATAGCATTAAAATATCCCAGTAAGGCAATTTACTATACTTTACTGGGATTAACTTATTTCCTATCTTTAATTTTCATATTTTCAGGAATCTTATCTGACCAAGGCATAAGATTCTCTAAGCTTTCGCTACCTTCTATAGCTATCTTCAATAGATTATCAAATAGATAAACTAAATACCTTTCTACAACTAATTTATTAGCCTTGGCAGTTTCAATAATGCTGTAAATATTAGCACTATGTGTGGCACCTTTAGCAGTATTAGCAAAAAGGAAGTTCTTTCTCTTATGTGCTTAAGAACATAAGAGAAAAAATTGGCTGTTCGCCAATACTCCGCAGGGAGCAAAGGCAAGTGCAGTTACTTATAGTATTATTGAAACTGCAAAGGAAAATGATCTTAATCCTTTTGAATACTTAAAATACTTATTTGAGCAGTTTCCAAATGTTGATATAAATGATTCTGAAGTTTTAGATTCTTTATTGCCTTGGTCATCTACCTTACCTAAATACTGTAAATCAAAACAAGTATAGCAGAGTACCCATCTGAATAATAGGTGGGGACTATTTTACGCTTACTTTTCAATTAACTCAAATTTTGATATACTAACCATAGTTGTTTTAGGACGCTCCCTGTACTAATGCTGGTAACATTAGTACTTCAAAGGGGAGCGTTTTCCTTTCTAAAAATTTTACCTCTATGGTCAATATATCGTCAATTATTGGACAGGCATTTACATCAACTTTTCGACATTATAAAGTGGCTTTAACAACTAAGAGTTTTGAATTTATTAATAATAGTGGTTTGTATGAGAATTAATATTTGATACAAATATTATACATTTGCAGATAACAAAGGCTATTGTTATCAATTGATAATAAGTTCTATTTCTCAAAAACAGTGTACAATCAAAGCTTTTGGTAATATTATGAAAGCATAAAGTATTATCAATTGGGAGTGAATAAAGTGGAAAGTTATAAACTAGGCACAAAGGTATCTGTAGTTACGATGATAGCAAACATTATACTATCTATATTTAAATTGATTGCAGGTATCTTCGGAAAAAGCGCAGCAATGACTGCGGATGCGGTTCATTCGGTATCCGATGTATTTACAACTGTAGTAGTGATAATAGGATTAAAGATGTCGTCAAAAGGAGAGGATAAGGAGCATCCATATGGACATGAAAGGTTGGAAGCTGTATGTGCTAAGATAATAAGTGCAGCACTGCTTTTGGTTGGATTTACAATTGGGTATAAAAGTGCAGTAAACCTCTATGAGGGTAATGTTACTACCCCGAGAAGTATTGCACTATGGGCAGCTGTGGTATCAATTATAGTTAAGGAAGGAATGTACTGGTACACAATTATAACTGCAAGGAAAATAAGAAGCATTGCAATGGAAGGAGATGCCTGGCATCACAGGTCCGATGCTTTCTCATCAGTTGGAACCTTTCTGGGCATTCTAGGGGCCAGATACGGTTATACTTTCCTCGATCCTGTTGCAGGCATGATTGTAAGCATTTTAATTATTAAGGTTGGAGTTGACCTTTATATTAGAGCGGTAAAGGAACTTATTGATTCATCTGCAGATAAAGAAACACTAGATAAGATAAGTAATAGTGTGCTTTCTATTGATGGAGTCAGGGATATAAAAAACCTTAAAACCAGGATATTTGGAAATAGAATTTATGTTGATATTGAAGTATTTGTGGATGAAGGACTTTCTGTTAGGGAAGGTCATGATATTGCAGAAATAGTTCATAGTTCAGTACAAAATGAAATAAATGCTGTAAAGCATTGTATGGTCCATATTGAACCATTTATAGGTTCTAGTATATAAAATTATATTGACAATATAGTAGTACAGGAATACTATATTATAGTGATAATTAAATAAACCTCGGTAGGTGAGGTTACTGCAAGGATACGGGTTGCTACCGCAAGTGAATGGAAACATTCTGAGTTGGTTAGCAGGTTCTGCCGAACAAAGAAGGCTTAATCTAATGCAACTACACTGCCTTGCAGAGCCAAAACTTGAACGAGAAAGTGTTGTTTAAATACCTTCGTCATGTTCAAGTCTGACGGAGGTTTTTTATTTTGAGTTTCGGAGGTGAGAAGAATGGATGGAGACGGTAGTAAGCTTACCAGTAAAGGTAAAAGTATTTACCAAAACAGATTTAAATTTATATTTAGTATAAGGCCATTCTTCTTCAATAATTTATTGTATATTTAGGCCTTTAATAACATATATTTTATCCTTTGGGTATCTACTTTTCTGTGATGTCTAATCATAGATCTGCCTTTACTGTTCGCTTATCTCAAATCTAAAAAGAAATTTATTTCCGCATATTTTGAAATTGAATAGAAATAATGTTGGGTTAAAAAATTAACAATTAACCTCTAGCTTTTTATTGCCTTTTTTAAAGTTAGTTGTTATTTAATCTATTTAAATTTGTCTGTGTTAGCTCTGGTCTCATATATTGCTTTCAAGTTACTTGTACCTGGAGATATTATTCACCTGGCCTCAGGGGATATGATACCAGCTGATGTGCAGCTTATTGCCTCAAAGGACCTGTTTGTTAACCAGTCAACATTAACCGGTGAATCCTTACCGGTAGAAAAGAATGTTACAGAGGGAACCTGGAAAAGCGAGCTGGAAAATCCAAATCTGTGTTTTATGGGGACTAATGTGGAGAGTGGAACAGCTATTGCAGTTGTAGTAAAGACAGGGATGAAAACTTATTTTGGTCAATTAAGCGGCAAGCTCACCGGTGAAAGAGAAATGACCAGCTTTGACAAAGGTGTAAATCAATATACCTGGTTGATGATAAGATTTATATTTGTAATGGCTCCCTTAGTCTTTATCATTAACGGCTTCACTAAAGGAGATTGGTTTGAGGCATTTTTGTTTGGAATCGCAGTAGCTGTAGGTCTTACACCTGAAATGCTTCCCATGATTGTAACTGTTAACCTTACTAAAGGTGCTTTATCCATGGCAAAAAAGAAAGTTATTGTAAAGAAATTAAATGCCATACAAAACTTTGGCGCTATGGATATTCTGTGTACTGATAAGACAGGTACTATTACGGAGGGAAAGGTTGTTCTTGAGAGACATCTGAATATGTATGGGGACGACTCTGAAAGAGTATTGAAATATGCGTTTATTAACAGCTTCTATCAAACCGGACTTAGAAATGTTATGGATATGGCCATCATGTCACATAGGAATGATGGCGAGGACTATTTTGATATTGAAAAAAAGTATCTAAAAATTGATGAAATTCCCTTCGATTTTATAAGAAAAAGGATGTCTGTTGTTGTTCAAAATAAGAGAATGGAACAGGTGCTGGTCTGCAAAGGAGCTGTAGAGGAGGTCTTGAGTCTCTGCAATAAGTACGAAACAAAAGAAGGTACTGAACCTTTTATGGGAAAGATGACAGATAAGACAGAAAAGATGATAAAGGGACTAAATGCCGAAGGATATAGAGTCATTGCTGTAGCCTACAGGATTTTCAAGGAAGGTAACAGCACTTATACAATCGCTGATGAAAGCAAGTTAACCTTGCTTGGATTCCTGGCTTTCCTTGATCCTCCAAAGGAGACTTCAGAGGAGGCCATAGCAAAGTTTCATAAATATAATGTTGATGTTAAAGTTCTTACTGGCGACAATGAAATTGTAACAAAGAAAATCTGTCAGGAAGTAAATTTGCCCGTTGATAAGATTCTTTTAGGCAGCGATATAGATAAGATGTCAGATGAAGAACTTGCTGATGCGGCTGAAGTAACTTCAGTTTTTGCAAAACTTTCCCCTATGCATAAGGAAAGAATAATAAGAGCATTAAAGAGTAAAGAGCATGTTGTAGGTTTTATGGGTGACGGAATAAATGACGCTCCTGCACTAAGAGCAGCTGATGTAGGCATATCAGTTGATACTGCTGTTGATATAGCAAAAGAATCTTCAGATATAATACTTTTGGAAAACAACTTACTTGTTCTTGAAGAGGGAGTTCTTGAAGGAAGAAGAGTATTTGGGAATATAGTTAAGTATATAAAGATGACTGCCAGCTCAAACTTCGGAAATATGTTTAGTGTTTTGGGAGCTAGTATATTTATTCCATTTCTGCCCATGATGCCTATACAGGTTTTAACTAATAACTTACTATATGATATATCTCAAACTACAATCCCAACGGACACAGTGGATGAAAGCTGGATATCAAAGCCAAGGAAGTGGTCAGTGGATGAAATCAAGAGATTTATCATTCATATAGGACCAATCAGCTCCATTTTTGATTATACAACTTATATAATGATGTTATTCGTTTTTCATGCTTGGAATAATCCTGCATTGTTCCAGACAGGCTGGTTCCTTGAATCATTATTTACTCAGACACTGATAATTCATGTAATCAGAACCAATAAAATACCTTTTATACAAAGTCGTGCAAGCAAACCGCTGATGATAACTTCACTGCTTATAGTGGCTTTTGGAGCGCTGCTTGTTAATTCACCTATTGCGAGCGCTTTCGGATTTACAAAATTGCCAGTTTTATATTACATTCTTTTAGCTCTTACTCTTTTCTGCTATGTGGTACTGACACAAGCTATAAAGGTATGGTATATAAAAAAATATAATGTAGAATAGAGAATTAAGGTAAGCTCCTGGAATTCATCAACAGTAAAAATTATACAGTAAGGTGGTGAATATTAAATGGAAAATATTGAGGAGTTACTTTCTGTTATAATAAATAATGACAAGAACGAATTTGAAAATTTTATCAATGATATGTATCCAATAGATGTTGCTATACTTTTGGACACTTTAGATGATGAAAATTTGTTGAAATTTTATAAATTAGCTGAAGATGAGCACATAGCAGAATTCCTTGAACAGGCCAATGAAGAGTTTCAGATAAGGTTCCTGAAACTCCTGGACTTAAAGGAAATAATAAAATTGTTTTCATATATGTCAAATGATGATAAAGCTGACATTTTAGGTAACCTCCCCATTAGTGATGAGAAAAGATTTGCTTAAGATGATGAAACATAGTGATACTCTAAAACTGGAGGAGATTTTGGGATATGACGAAGAAAGTGCCGGAGGTATCATGATTACTGAGTATATTGCACTTCGTGGTGATTTAACAATTTTAGAATCTCTGATGAAGGTTAAGCAAATTGGCCCCAAAACTGAGGTTATTGAAACCATATTTGTGCTCAATGAAAAAAGTCAATTGGTCGGAACTGCAGACCTCAGAGATATCCTTGTTGCACCGGAAGAGCAGAAGCTCTATGAAATAATGGATGAAAACATCATATCTGTACAACCTGAGGAAGACCAGGAAGAGGTTGCCCTTGGTGTAGTAAATGGTGCAGCAACTGGAATTGTTACGGGAATAATATTATATATGAAGTATGGGAACCCTTATCTTGGATTAATTATTTTTTGCTGCAATGATAGGAAATCTAATTATAGCAGGATTCTTTGTTTTTTTAATTCCACTATTATTATTAAAGGTTATGGGGATTGACCCTGCACTAGCATCAGCAATATTTCTAACCACAGCAACGGATGTATTCGGGTTTTTTCTTTTCCTTGGTTTAGCTAAAGTTTTTATTGGATTTTTAATTTGATACAAAGTTGGGGAATGCATTATGAAGGGTTTACCGGCTTTGCAATAGATAGGTGATGTGTATAAGCCAAAAGAATCATTAGACCCCCTTAGACCCAGGGGGGTACATCTTTACACAAAATAAATATTAAAGCGTTTTAGTATCATCTTTCTATTTCTTTTCGTTGTTTTAGTTGCAGTTAGCTTTTTATTATTTTTGCAAACAAAATAGTCACCAGCTTCATTGTATTCCATATTTTCTATCCGTCCAATATCGTTCTTATATTTTCGAGTTTTAGATATTTGATAATTAGCTGGTTTGATAAAGGACAGTTGCTCACTTTCTTTCAGATAAACTCAGAATCCACTCCGTGCTGCAAATTATAAGCCGGCTTTAACTGGCCATTTTTCATGGCATCCTCTTTCAACCTCATGAAAGTTGCATCCTTATCAGTTTTTGAATAGCTGTTACGTTCACCGCAAATATGTATTTTTTCAGTGTATTCTTTTAATTTATTGAGATATTCTTCGAGCTTCTCAATAGAACGCTGCAACGGAGTTTTTTTCTTCCTGGCCCATGCACAAACTCTATGTTTTCCTCATGCTTCATTGCATACAGTTTTTTTTCGAAGCTTTTTTATATGCTTCATCTTTACCTCATTCTGATATGCAATCTTTATTCCGTATAGTTCTTCGCATTCTGCTACTAAGTCTGCCATCTTAGTTAGTAATTTTTCCAGGTTCTTAGTTACAGCTTTTTTCCACACAAAGGTATATTTATTAGCGCAAGCTTCAATTTTAGTGCCATCAATAAATATGGACTCACCAGATATTTCACTTCTAAATCCATCTCCTCCACAAACTGACTTAGCAAACGTACTGAATCATTTACTGGGATTATACAATCCATATCGAATGGAAGTTTTAATTGAAAATATCTTTGATTAAGTGTATAATTTTTTTGTAAAATGTTATGTTTTTGCATACTAATATTTTACCGTAAATCCCTCACTTTTCGAAGTGGGGGATTTATAGTTTTATAAAAAAGAGCTGCCGCTCTTTTTTTAGTTAGTGCGACAGCCCTCGGATAATAGAAAAAATAACTGTATTTGAAGGAGAAAGAATTATTGTAACCTTGCTTGATGGCACAGAAATTGAATGTGAATTTGAATAGCAACTAACATGCCGGTCAAAGAGCTTAATTGTCCTTTAACCGGCTTTAGTTGATATACAAATGTTGCTATAAAATATTAGGTACATGATTTTTGTGGATAATGAAATTTCCCCACTAAAGGAATTGAGACTCCTCAACCTACGATTACTTTTCCTTTGAAATGAGCTTATGTTCTTCCCTTAATGGCCAGAATAATTTAAATTCTAATTTTTCTATTTCTCTCTTCTGCTTATAACTAACTCTAAGTGTAATGTTATCTGGAATATCTATTCCTTCTGGGGCATCCTTTAATAATGTATTGATATTTCTATTTTCTTTAATCTTTGATACTTCATCAAAAATAGTGTCTAGTATGATGTTATAATTTCCGTTCTTATCTTTAATAGCTTCAAATATTTCTTCTTTATTTGCGTATTCATAAGAGTCCCCTGATGCAACCCAATCCATTAGGGCAGATTTGCTAAATCTCCATTCTCTGCCTATCTTTCTGGCTGGTATGTGCTCTTCTCTTAATAATTTTATTAATGTTCTTTCGCCAACACCCAAAAAATCACACGCTTGCTCTAAATTTAAAATAGCATTATCCATATTGATTCCTCCTCAACATTATGAAAGATTTCTATCAGTTATAATAAAGTATTGTTCGTTATTTATCTTAAATTATATCTTAATTGATATTTATGGTCAATTATTCTAGTGTTAAAATACAAAATGATATGATTTTAGATGTAAATAACATATATATGATTGTATTTTAATGCAATTGGTAGTATTATTGTTTTGTGGGGGGGTTGTTATGTCACAATTAAAGATTGAACCTATGAAACAACCAGACAAAATTATAAACTATTGGAAAAAAGAAAAGTTTGTTGCAGCCTGTATTATAATATTTGGAATAGCAAGTAATATTACTATAATCCTAGGTCCTATATATCAAGGAAAACTCATTGACACCATCGCTCAGGGCGCTAGTCTATTTTCTGTAGTATTACTTGCAGTTACTTATGCTGCAATTATTGGAACTACACAGTTTCTACGGTTTGTTAAGCGCTTTTATATAAGACGTTTTGCGAATAAAACAAGGTCAACTATGAGGCTTATGATATACAATAATATAATGCACAAAAGCATATCAGAGCTGGATAATGAGAATACGGGAAACCTGATGACAAGAGTCATTTCTGATGTGGATTTATGTGTTGAAGGAATGCGAAAGTTTACGACTGAAGTATTTGATACTGGTGTGCTTATGATATCCTATCTGGTAACAATGCTTGCTTATGATGTTAAAATAACTGTATTTTCTATTACTTTTGTACCAATTGCTATGGCACTTGCTGAAAAATTAAAAAGCGTCATATATAAGTACTCAAAGGACTATCGAAAGAAAAGCAGTGAGATAGCTAGCAGTACCTATGATGCAATCGAAAATTCAATACTTTATCGTGTAACCGGCATGGAAGCCAAAAATAGAGCAAGTTATGAAGATGAACTTTTAGATTTGCAAAACAAGGCTATTAAAGCTAACATATTAGAAAATTCCATGCAACCTATATATAATGTCATCGCAATGCTTGGAATAATTATGGTAATTTATCTGGGAGGAACAAAAGTAATTAATGGCGGTTGGACAGTAGGAAATTTTTCTACTTATGTTGCAATATTTACTGCTATGGCAGTTAAAGCAAGTAAATCAGCAAAGCTCTTTAATTCTGTACAAAAATCACAGGTTTCTTGGAAGCGTATAAAGTCATATCTTACTGAACTCAAGATAAAAGATAATTCTTCTAATATAAGTAAAGGAGGGACTAAACTTTCAGTAGAAAATCTTAGTTTCTCCTATGAAGATGGCAAGGAAAATATTATCGAAAATATTAGTTTTGAAGGCAAGACTGGAGAAATTATAGGTGTAACAGGTCCTATTGCTTCTGGTAAATCTACACTTGGATTATCTCTATTAGGATTATACCCTTATATTGGAAGCATTAAAATTGATGGCAAGGAGCTTAAAGATTACTCAGAATATGAGAGAAGCCAAATGATTTCTTACTTAGGTCATAAGCCGCAGCTGCTTTCTGATACTATATATAATAATATAACCTTGGGCAGTAAAAAAGACATTACTTCTGTTTTAAAGGATGTTTGCTTTGATACAGACCTTGCAGCAATGCCCAATGGACAAGAGACTTTAGTTGGAAATAGCGGGATAAAATTAAGCGGCGGTCAGCAGGCTAGAATAGCACTTGCAAGAGCACTTCTTAATAAAAATAAAATTATAATATTAGATGACCCATTTTCAGCGGTTGACATGAAAACGGAAGAAAAAATTATCGAAAATTTAAAAAGTAATTATAAAGACAGTCTCATTATTCTAATTTCTCATCGCTTAGCCATTTTTAATAGGATAAATAAGATTATACTTTTAAAGAGTGATAAAACTGCAGATTATGGAACACATAATGAACTTATGAAAAAATCAGAACTTTATGCCACAATATTTAATTTGCAATGTGCAGAGGGGGGAGAAAATGATGGGAAATAGTTTAATAAAAAGATCCATAGTTAAAGTTATTAAAAACAATATTGGCATAAGTGTATTATTAGCATTTACTATTTGCGGTGTTATTGGTACAAGCTTAATTCCTCCTCAGATTTTAAAATATATAGTTGACCATAACCTTGTACCAAGGACCTCTGACAAATTACTTGTTCTAGCAATTGCTTATATTGGTGTGCTATTGTTTATTGGGATATTTGATTTTGTCAAAGAAGCTGTTCTTACAGTTTTAGGACAAAAGATTACAAAGGAAATAAGAATTGAAATGATGGAAAAACTTGAAAGGATAAATGCAATGTTCTTTTCCTCCAATAGTTCGGGAACAGTAGTTTCAATGTTTATAAATGATGTTGATGCAATCAATTCATTGTTTACAAGTGGTATCATTGGAATGATGGTTGACTGCTTTAAGCTTATTGGTATTGTAATTTCAATTTGGATGTTTAGCAGCAAGCTTGGAATAGTAACTTTAGTACTATTACCAACTATCTATGGTATTACACGGGTTTTTCAAAAGAGAATGCTCAAGGCACAGATTGAAAACAGAATACTCATCGGCAGGGTAAACAATCATATTTCAGAAAGCGTAAAAAATATACAGATAATCAAAGCATACAGCAAGGAAAGCTATATGGAGGATAACTATAAGAGGTATTTACTTGATAACTACAATACAGTAGAGAAGGTAAATTTTTATGATTCTGTATATTCCCCATTTATTCAGCTTACACGAGCAGTTGTTATTGCTTTCATTGTGGTACTATCTACCAGACAGCTGAACTATTTGGACATATCCTTAGGAATGGTGGCAGCATCAATCGAATTAATATCTAACTTGTTTGCGCCAATTGAAAACCTGGGAATGGAGCTACAAAATATTCAGCAGGCCATATCCGGAATCAAAAGAGTAAATGAATTTTACAATGAACCTGAAGATGAACTTAAGATGAATGAACTTAAATTAGAAGACATCATTCCAGACTCAGCTGATGTGAGATTATCCTTTAACGATATTTCCTTTCAATATGAAGAAGGTGCTGATGTCCTGCAAAACATTAATTTTAATCTAAAATCAAATGAAAAAGTTACATTTGTTGGAAGAACAGGAGTTGGAAAAACTACGTTATTTAAACTGATCATGGGACTGCTTAAACCAACCAAGAGCAGTATCACAATAAATGGTATTGATGTTTATGATATACCGAATTCAGAGAAACGTAGAATATTCGGGTATGTTGATCAAAACTTTCATATTATAAAGGGTACAGTGGCTGACCAAATAAGTTTGAAGGATGACGGTATTAATAGAGAGCAAATAGAGAAGGCCTTGGATTTTGTGGGACTTACAGAATATGTAGAAGCCTTGGAAAATGGACTGGATACTAAAATAATCAGTGATACTCTTTTTTCACAAGGGCAAAAACAACTTTTGGCCATAGCAAGAGCTATTGTAACAAATCCTCCTATACTTCTATTGGATGAAATTACAGCAAACTTGGACTCTATTACAGAAGACAAGATAGTTTCTGTACTTCAAAAGGCAAGTGATGCTCATATAATATTGTCCATAACTCACCGTTTATCCTCCATGATTGCCAGTGACACAGTGGTTATATTGGAAAATGGAAGGGTTAAAAATGCAGGTTCTCCGGAAATGCTTTTAGAAAATGATGAGTGGTATCGCAGTCATATTGCACTTGAGAAATTGACTTGGGGTTAATTATATTGTGTAAAAGTATAAATGGAATATACTCCACGTCCCCTTATTTTGGGGGGTACACCTTTATGCAAAATCAATATTAATGTGTATTAGTATCATTTTTCTATCAAAACACACGTTGAGACGGTAGTAAGGCTAGAAAGGAAACACAGTTAAAACCTTGAGTAATCAAGGTTCTTTTCTTGTATCCATAATTTAAGATAGGAGTAGATAAGTTTGATGGAAATTATAGATTTATCTGTGATGAGGATGATGAAGGAGTCGATGCAACAATAATTAGTTCATGTTTTACGGCAGTGCCTAGTGAGCCGGTGGAAACACCATAAATAAAAAAGTTAATTTACGACAAAAGATTGATTAATATATCAATAAAGTGATATAATATTGATATATTAATCAGGAGACACAAAGATTAATAATCTTTGTGTACAGTATTAGGAATACAGGAGGGGGTTTCATGCCAGTAATAAGACCAAGTTCAGATTTAAGAAATAAATATATTGAGATATCAGATTTCTGCCATAAATATAATGAGCCGGTTTATATAACAAAGAACGGTCAGGGAGATTTAGCAGTTATGAGTATTGAAACTTATGAAAAACTTGTAGGTAAATTTGAATTGTATAAATTGCTTGACGAAGGTGTTGATGCAATGAAAAAGAAAAAAGTTAGACCTTTTAAAGAAGCGTTGGCTGATATTGAGAAGGATTTATAAAATGAGTACCTATGTTATTCAAATTACTGAACCAGCTGAAAGGGATTTATATGAAATTGGAGTGTATATATCTAAAGAACTTTTAGAACCTGAAACAGCAAAGAAAGTAATTTCAAAAATAGCTAAAGGGATTAATTCTTTAGAAAATATGCCATTAAGAAATTCATTAGTAGCTGATGATAGACTAGCTTATAAAGGTATACGAAAAATTATGGTGGATAACTACATTGTATTTTACATTGTGACTGAGGAGAGTAAAACAATTACAATTATTAGAATATTATATAGTAGAAGAGATTGGATAAATTTAGTATAGATTAAGTCATTAACAGGGCAATTAAACCCTGTTTTTTTGTTGTCTAAAAACAGAAAGGAGCTGATAAATTTGAAAGCATCAGAACTTAAAAACAAAGGCATTAAAATCAATATTGGAAATAAAGAATATAAACTTAAATTTGATATGAACACCTTCTGTGAGCTAGAAGATGTTTATGGTGATATTAATCAAGCCTTTGAGGACTTACAGAATAAAAAGATTAAAGCAATAAGAGTACTGATTTACTCAGCAATTAAAGCTGAAGATGAAAGTTAGAGTATAATTTGAAAGGGATATAAAATATATGGTATAATATAATATCTAAACAAGAGATTTTTAGTTGAAAGAAGGAAATAAATTGGAGGAATTAATTTATAAAAAAATTTTACACGAGTTACCTTTTGCTTATGCATTGCATAAGATAATATTTAATGAAAAAAATATACCAGAAGATTATGAATATGTAGAAGCTAATAATGCTTTTGAAAAATTTACTGGACTAAAAATAGAACGAATCATTGGAAAAAGAGTAACTGAAATAATTCCTAATATAAAAAATAATACATTTGATTGGATAAGATTTTACGGTGATGTTGCATTAAATGGTGGAGAAAAAGAAATAGAACAGTATTCAGATGAATTAAAAAGATATTATAAAATAAAAGTTTTTTCACCTAAGAAAGGTTATTTTATAACATTTTTTATTGATATATCAAATAAAGTAAAAGAAAAAAATTTATATAAAAGTATTTTATCTTCAATTCAAGAAGGAATAATAAGTACTGATATAGATGGAAAAATAATTTCAATAAATAAAACTGCCAAAGATTTTATATGCTGTAAAGATAGAAATATTTTTAATGAAAAAATAACATTTTTTAAAAATGATGATAATGAGAAAATAATGAATGATTTATTAAAAGTTATTAAAACAGGTGAAATAACAAAAAGTGATAGAAATATAATTTTAAAAAAAGACAATAAAGAAAAAATATTATTTTATACTATTTATCCTATTTTTAATAGGAAACAAGTAGATGGTACAGTAATTAATTTTATAGATATAACAGATAAAGTTAATAAAGATAAAGAAATAGATTATATAACATATCATGATACTTTGACAGGAATTTTTAACAGAAATTTTTTTAATAATGAACTAAAAAATATAGATAAAGAAGAGAATTTGCCTATATCTGTTATTATGGGTGATGTAAATGGATTAAAATTAACGAATGATGCTTTTGGACATTTAGTTGGTGATAAACTTTTGATAACAGCAGCAAATACAATGAAGAAAGTATGTAGAGAAAATGACATTATAGTTAGATGGGGAGGAGATGAATTTATTATTATACTTCCTAAAACTAAAGAAAAATATGCTGAAAAAGTATGTGAAAGAATTAAAGAAGAATGTGAAAAAGAATTTATTGAGTCTATTAATTTATCTATTTCTTTAGGATATTCTACAAAATGTAATATTCAACAGGATATAATAAAAGTAATAACAGATTCTGAAGATATGATGTATAGTATTAAAATGTTAGAAAGCAAAAGCCAAAAAAGTAAAACATTAAAAATTATTATTGAAACTTTATATGAAAGAAGCAAGCAGGATGTGGAACATTCAAAAAATGTAGGCAGACTATGTAAACTGATTGGAGAAGCTTTGGAATTATCCTTAAAAGAAGTTTCTGAACTTGAAGTTTTAGGTAATATTCATGATATTGGTAAAATAGGGGTAAGTGAAAATGTTTTAAATAAAACATGTGAATTAACTGAAGCTGACTGGATTGAAGTTAAAAAGCATTCAGAAATAGGTTATCATATAGTTTCATCAACTAATGAAATTTCTTTTTTAGCAGAGGCTATTCTTGCACACCATGAATGGTATAATGGTAGCGGATATCCAAAGGGACTTAAGGGTGAACAAATTCCCAAAATAGCGAGAATCTTAGCAATTGCGGATGCATATGATGCTATGATAAGCTATAGACCATATAGAAAATCAAAATCAAAAGAGGAAGCTATAAATGAATTAATAAAATATAAGGGTATACAATTTGACCCGGATTTAGTTGATTTATTTGTGGATAAATTGATAAATAAAATTTAATAAAAATGAATGATAGTTTTAAATAACCATTTTACTAATCTAAGATGGTTATTTTTTATAATATAAATAAGAACGGAGATGTCCGCAGGATCATACACAACGTTAACGGTGCAGCCAATGAAAGATAATCCAACCTCATATTTTTTACCTTGAAAACTTATGCAGCCTGATTTGTCAACCTTTCGTTCCTCAAAATGCAGAAAAGCATTTGCCAGAATATCTATGTCAATAAACTTCAGTGGTTTGCTATCGCTTGAGTATGCCGATGAAGGCGTCTTTGCATTATTTTCAAGGGCTGAATGGGTTTTATTTTGATAACATTCCTCAAGCCAAACTCTGAAGAACTCGTTCAATGCGTCCAGGCTTTTAGGCTTTTCTAATGAATCAAACCAACTTCTTAAGCGATATATGGTTGATTCATCAGCAGCAACCGAGTGCTTATTGTCCCCGGATACCACAACTTCAACGCTCTCGCTTCCATAACGTTTATAGGGAACAAGTATATCTGGTAGCTCATGATGTATTTTTTCACATTCGCAGCATCTGAGCCTTCTAATTATGAGTACAACCACTGCTCCTTCACTATTTATAAACTCTCTTTTCCTGCTACCTATGACCTTTAAACATCCTCCACAACATGGGCAAAAACTTTGCTCTACACTCTTAACAAAAAACTCCGGGTTCCCTCTTTTCAATTAACTAAAATTTTGATATACTAACCATAGTTGTTTTAGGACGCTCCCTGTACTAATGCTGGTAACATTAGTACTTCAAAGGGGAGCGTTTTCCTTTCTAAAAATTTTACCTCTATGGTCAATATATCGTCAATTATTGGACAGGCATTTACATCAACTTTTCGACATTATAAAGTGGCTTTAACACCATACTCTTGCAGCTTTTTAATTCCTCGTTTAAATCAATCTTAGGTATATTAATCTCTCTCATCTACACTACTCCTTTTAAATTAATTTATAGTTATTATTTCCACATTTACCAGCTATACATGCAAAAAGAAGCATCTATAGATTTGATTTACACAAATCTATGAATGCTCCCAAATGAAGGTGGAATTTACTTTTGCAATTAAAGTCCTGTTATTCTGCTAATCTCCCTTAAACTTTTTCCTTCAAATTGACTTAGTTCTTTGATATAATGAACTCTAGACATTGTTAACATCCTTCCATAACCTCCCCTATAGTTTGGACAACTTAGAGGATATATTATTTGAGGGTGCTTGACAATGTTTTTTCTTTTTCCAGCAAACTGCTAGAGGTTTATTTTGCATTTTTCTTTATTTTCATTTTACACTAAACATAGAAATTCAGCTATGCTGAAATTCAACCTTCATTGTCAATTGTCAAATGTCCATTGTCCATTGAAGTTGCTTCGCAACTTATTTCCATAACGAAGAAAGCATATTTGGTCTCCTGCAATAATATATATAAATGTAAAACTATTATGGGGGGATACCATGGGAAGTTATAACTCGCATTATCAATCTTACTATGCATCGTTAATGAAAAATAGAAGAAATAATTCGTATTACAGGGGAACCTCCACATCGAAAGGTTTTAATCCCTTCGATAGAACTAAGCTTGCCAAAAGAATTTTAAGAGAGTTAACCTTGGTGTTTTGCTTATTTGTGCTTGTGTTGGCCTGCAAGATAATTAAAACACCGGAGACAACTAATGTGTATAACTATTGTAAGGAAATTGTAAACTATAATTTTGATTATAAGGCAGCCATTGAAAGCTTAAAGGATATGGATCTTCAAGAATTAAGCGTAGAAATTCAAAATTACATGGAAGATGTAAAGTCTAGTATTACCGGTGAAGAGACCATCAAAGAAAAAATCAACAGAGAGTTCTCATCACCGCTTCAGGGGAAAGTTGTATCAGGCTACGGTACAAGAATCGATCCTGTAACTAATAATAGTACCTTTCATTATGGCGTTGACTTTGATGCAGCTGTTGGTACAGAGGTAAAAAGCTGTAGTGATGGAGTAGTCAAATCTATTGGCCAAGATGAAATCTTGGGAAAGTACATAGTTATTGACCATGGAATAGGTGTTGAAACAAAGTATGCTAATCTGGAGGAAGTAACCGTTGAAAATAGTGCGGCTGTTAACTCTGGAGAGGTTATAGGATTCAGCGGAACCGATCCTCGGACGAATATACCGCAGCTCCATTTTGAGTTGCTATATATGGGAGAAAATAAGGATCCTGAAGAATATATAAGACTTACTTACATCTCAGAGTAATTCCTTGGGAGAAGTAGATGATAAAATTAAATAAGTTCTTTATTCCATATATAATTCTTTTAATAATTATAGGCTTCAGAGGGGAATTATTAATTTCCTTTTTGCTGGTTCTACTTCATGAACTAGTACATTATGGAACGGCAGTGGCTTTTGGTTTCTCCGGCTTTGATATAAAAATACTCCCTATTGGTGCAGTGCTTAGGCTAAAAGATTTAGATGAGGCAACACCAATGGAGGATTTGATTATTACTGCTGCCGGACCATGCTTTAACTTACTCCTAGCTTTAGCTTGCTATATAATCAGTACAGTTCACCCGGGAGCAACCATAAACTTTTTAATAAAAAGCAATCTTGCTTTGGGTTTATTTAACTTGATTCCTGCATTTCCCTTAGATGGGGGTAGAATTTTAAGAGATGCATTAAGCATGAAAATAATATATAGAAGGGCTAACGAGATCACTGTTAAAATAAGCATAGTTCTGGGATACTTTATATTAGGCAGCTTTATTTTTTTGCTTGTTTTGGGTATCCACCACTATAATTCTGCCATAATTGGAATATTTGTAATAGTCTCCTCCTATAAGGAAAGAGAAAGGATAGTTTATATTATCATGGGTGACATAGTAAGAAAGCGCAGTAAGTTTATAGCCCGGAAGTACATTGAAAATAAACATATATCCATCTACTATAAAGGAGATTTAATAAGTGTGTTAAGTATAATGGATAAGAATAAATATAATATATTTACAGTATTAGACGATGACATGGCGGTAATGGATGTGCTTTACGAGGAAGAAATAGTTCAGGGATTAAAGGAATACGGCAATATTACTATAGAAGAGTTTGTTAAAATCAGGGATGAACATAATATTTTATAAATTGCTTCACAATAGGCTTTGTGTTAGAATAGATGTAGTTTTTGAGGCGAGGTGAAAAACTAGGTGTGTTTTCCACTGCTCCAAAGAGAAAAACTTCAGAGGAGGAAGCAATGAATAGAGTTAATGATGATATACTGTATAGAGTTGAAAAGCCTGCAAGATACATTGGAGGTGAGTTAAACAGCGTTGTTAAGGATACCAAAAGTGTAGCCATAAGATTTGCTATGTGTTTTCCCGATGTATATGAAGTGGGAATGTCCCATTTAGGTACGAAGATACTATACCATGTGATAAATAAAAGAGAAGATACATACTGCGAAAGAGCCTTTGCTCCTTGGCCTGACATGGAAAAGTTAATGAGAGAAAATGACATTCCCCTTTATGCCCTGGAGAGCAAGGATTCCTTAAGGGAGTTTGATTTCGTAGGTTTTACCCTTCAATATGAAATGAGTTATAGCAATATACTAAATATGCTTGATATGGCAGGTATACCTGTAAGGGCTTCACAAAGGAGAGAAGAGGATCCCCTTGTAATATTTGGTGGTCCCTGCGCCTATAATCCGGAACCCCTATATGATATAGCAGATATATTTCAGATTGGGGAAGGAGAGGAAGTAGTTGGTGAAATCTTAGACCTTTACAGGGAATTAAAGGGTGTAAAGACTAAGGTGGAAATACTCAGAGAAATGGCAAAGATTAAGGGTATTTATATTCCTTCCTTATATAAGACAGAGTATAAAGAAGATGGAACCATTGCAAGCTTCACTCCTATATATGATGATGTGCCTGCAGTGGTTACCAAGAGGTTTATTCCTGATATAAACGAAAATCCTTATCCAGAAGATATGATAGTACCATATACAGAAATTGTTCATGACAGAGTAATGCTGGAGACCTTTAGAGGTTGTACAAGGGGCTGCAGATTCTGCCAGGCCGGCATGATATACAGACCGGTAAGAGAGAAAAAGGTTCCAAAGTTGATGGAGCAGGCAGAAACCCTGCTAAAGAATACCGGTTATGACGAATTATCACTAACTTCATTAAGTATCTGCGACTATTCAGATATTCAAAATCTTGTTTTTTCCTTGATGGAAAAGCACAAAGAAGATAAGGTTGCAGTGTCCTTACCATCTATCAGAATAGACTCTTTTTCAGTTGACTTGATAAAGGAAATTCAAAAAGTTAGAAAAACGGGTTTGACCTTTGCACCGGAAGCGGGAAGTCAAAGGATGAGAGACGTTATAAATAAAGGAGTTTCAGAGGAAAACTTACTTATCTCTGCAAGGCATGCCTTTGAGTCCGGTTGGTCCACTATAAAACTGTATTTTATGATTGGTCTTCCCTATGAAACTATAGAAGATGTAGTGGGTATTGCTGACCTGGGAGAGAAGGTTGTAAATGAATATTTCAAGGTGCCTAAGGAAAAGAGAAATAAGGGATTGAAAGTAACCATCAGTACATCTATATTTGTGCCTAAGCCTTTTACACCCTTCCAATGGGCTCCACAGGATACCATGGAAACTTCCAGAGAAAAGATTAAGGCCATAAGATCCAGCTTGAAGAGCAAGGCAATAACCTATAACTGGCACGAATCTCTGGTAAGTTATTTGGAAGCCATATTTGCCAGAGGAGACCGAAGACTTTGTGATGTACTTGTAAAGGCTTTTGAAAAGGGTGCAAAGTTTGATGGGTGGTCAGAGTACTTCAATTTTGACCTATGGATGGAAGCCTTTAAAGAGTGCGGCGTAGACGGGGACTTTTATGCATATAGAGAAAGAGAATACAGTGAAATACTTCCCTGGGACTTTATTGATATAGGAGTTGACAGAGAATTTTTAATTGCAGAGAATGAGAGGGCCAAAAACGGTGAACTAACTCCTGATTGCCGACTTGGCTGCAAGCTCTGCGGTATCAATGTAAACTTTAAAGAAGGGAAGTGCTTTGCAGGTGCGGTATGTAATAAAGTTCACTAAAGAAAGTGAGATTAGGTTTATATCCCATTTAGACTTAATGAGAACCATACAGAGAATTATAAGACGAGGAAAACTTCCTGTGGAGTATTCCAAGGGCTTTAATCCACACATGAATCTATCTCTTGCCCAGCCCCTTTCAGTAGGAGTATATTCATCCGGAGAATATCTGGATGTGGTATTCACTGAGGAAGTGGAAGAGAAAGTGATCTTAGAAAAACTAAATGAGAGCAGTCCAAGGGGCATCAGATTTCTTGAGGCAATAAAAGTTGGGGATGCTCTTCCAAATGAAAGGAAGATTCCTCAAGTAATGGCCCTGCTGGATGGGGCCAGCTATAAAGTTAAAATAAAGTATAGCGATACAACAAAACTCAACGAAGAGTTAAAGCTTCTTGAGGGAAAAGAGCAATGGACTACGGTAAAGAAAAGTAAGAGCGGGGAAAAAGAAGTGGACATAAAGGCAATGATAAAGGAGTTTAATTACAACATAACGGGCAATACTTTAGAAATAGATACGCTGCTTCCTTGCGGCAGCAGGGAAAGCCTTTCTCCGGAACTTTTAAGTAACTATATAAAGGCAAATACAAATGGAGCAATAGAAAACTCCTTTGTGGATATAATGAGAGTAGAGATGTATACCCTAAGAGAAGGCCAATATGTAGCTATTGATTCTTACTTTAATAATCTGAAAAGATAAATCAGTAAAGTTCAGGGCAAGATAGACAATAGGGAAACATGATTTAAACTTGTTTGAAAACCTGAAGTTTCAACAGGTTTTCAGGCAAGTTTAAATTTCTGCTTATGGTTGGATATCTGTATTACCTGAACTTAAATTATAGAGGTGTTGGACTTGAAGGAGATATTTATTGAACGCCGGGAGGACATACTAAGAATAGCTATAAAAAAGGGAAATAAGTTAATTGACTGCTTTATGGAAGAAGAAACAAAGGGACCATACCCGGGCCAGATATATAAGGCAGTGGTAAAAAATATTATTCCTGCTATAAAAAGTGCCTTTTTAGACATTGGGTTAGAGAAAAACGCTTACCTATACTTAGAGGGGAAGTATGAAAAAAAGAAGATTAAAAAAGGTGACGAGCTTATGGTGGAAGTGGTAAAAGAAGAGCTGGGAGATAAAGGAGCCAAGGTGACAACAGCCTTTTCACTTCCGGGCAGGTACTGTGTATTGGTAACTGACAGCAATGATATAAGCTTTTCTTCAAAAATAACCTCAGCAGAGTACAAGAAAGACCTGCTTGCAGCCTTGGAAAAGCCTCAGGAGGTTGGCATTAAAATCAGGACAGCCGCTGCATCTGTTACTGCTCATGAAATCAATGAGGAAATAAAGCAGCTCTATAATGTTTATTCAAAAATTGTTAAAGAACATAGTTACAAAATCAAACCTGGGTTACTTCATAGTGACGGAGGGGTTATTGCAAGGGTTTTAAGAGACAATGTGGATGAATCAATATCTAAAATTGTTACAGACAATTCCGGTGATTATGAAATCATAAAAGATTTCATCAAAGATAAGCAAGATATATCCGCAAAGGTGGAACTTTACAGGGAGCATAGATCACTTTTTGAATTCTATAATATAGAAAAAGAAGTCTTATCCCTGAGAAAAAAGAGAGTAAATTTGACCTGCGGTGGGTACATAATAATAGAAAAAACTGAGGCAATGCATGTGATAGATGTTAACAGCGGCAGAAATGTAGCATCAAACCGCCGGGAAGACACTGTCTTTTCAACAAATTGTGAAGCTGCAGAGGTCTGCGCAAAGCAGATTAAGCTTAGAAACCTAAGTGGTATCATTATTATTGACTTCATTGACATGGAAGAGAAAAGCCATAAAGAAGAGGTATTTAATATTTTAAAGAGGGGATTTGAAGAGGATAAGAATAAGACCATAGTATATCCCTTTACAGAGTTAGGCCTCATACAGATTGCACGAAGAAGAAGAGGAAAGCCTGCTGCGGATTTTATAGATGAGACCTGCGCAGAGTGCAGCGGATATGGAAAGAAGCTTCGGTTCTCTTACATATGTAACCTCATAAGAAATGAGATGTTAAAACTGGAAGATGACAGCAGCATCAAAGATATTTACATACAGCTGAGCAATTATTACAGAAACGCTGTAGAGAAAGACCTGCAGCAATTTTTGAAGTTTATAGGAGCAGAGGGAAAAAATATATACTTGAAATACAGTGAAGACCTGGAAAGCTTCAAAATGGAACCTGTAATTTTCGCAAGCCAAAGGGAAGCTGTGGAAAGATATAGATTATAGTTTTAAAAAATTCCTTTACAAGCATCATCATATGTGTTAAAATGGCTTTTGTAGACCGCACACGAAGGGTTTTGTCGAAACATAGTTAACTCTATGTACCCCAGATGGCGAGACTGGATAGAGGAGGTGTATTTATGTACGCAGTAGTACTTACTGGTGGAAAGCAGTACAGAGTTCAAGAAGGAGACGTTCTTTTCGTTGAAAAATTAAACGCTGAAGTTGATTCAACAGTTGAACTAAACGAAGTTCTTGCAGTTTCAAAGGCTGATGGAGAATTAGTAGTTGGAAAGCCTGTTGTTGAAGGTGCAAAGGTTGTTGCTAAGGTTGTTGCTCAAGGCAAGGCTAAGAAGATTATTGTTTTCAAGTATAAGAGAAAGAAAGACTACAGAAGAAAGCAAGGACACAGACAACCATTCACTAAGATTCTAGTTGAAAAGATAGAAGCATAATTATGATTGATATAGTCTTTCATAAGCACAAGGATGACTTAGTTTCTTTCACTGTAAGCGGTCATGCCGAATACATGGAAGGGGAAGTTACGGTCTATGATGATGTAATATGCGGCGTAGTTTCTAATCTGTCTCAGGTTACCATTTTAGGTGTTACCGAGGTGTTGAAATTAGGGGCGCCATATGTTGCAGAAGAAGGAGATATCCGCTTAGATATTTCCAGGTTAAGTCCGGAAGAGATAAAGGAATGTCAAATTCTTTTTAGAACCATGCTTCTTGGACTAGAGAATTTAGAAATGAGTTATAGTGAATATATAAAAGTATCGGTAGAGGAGGTGCAGTGATATGCTAATAATCAACCTTCAGTTATGTGCTCATAAAAAAGGAGTAGGTAGCTCAAGAAACGGTAGAGACAGTGAAGCCAAAAGATTGGGCGTTAAGTCCGCTGATGGACAGTTTGTTTTAGCTGGTAACATATTAGTTAGACAGAGAGGTACAAAGATACATCCTGGTACTAATGTTGGAATAGGTAAGGACGATACACTTTATGCTAAAGTAGACGGCGTAGTTAGATATGAAAGACTAGGTAGAGACAAGAAAAAGGCAAGTGTATATCCTGTAGACGTAGAAGAAGTAATCGCAGAATAATAAAGGCACCCGAGAGGGTGCTTTTTTTAAACGGGTGACAAGCTTCTAAAAATAAAAAAGAACGAGGGTGATGACATGAGTATGTTTATCGATACGGCGAAAATTTTCGTTAAGTCTGGAGACGGTGGCCATGGAGCAGTGTCTTTCAGAAGGGAAAAATATGTACCCTTAGGAGGTCCTGATGGTGGTGACGGCGGCAGAGGCGGCGATGTAGTCATGGTTGCTGATCCAAACATGACCACACTACTAGACTTTACATACAAAAGAAAATACATAGCAGAAAATGGTGTTAACGGCGCCGGTTCCAAATGCTATGGTAAGGATGGAGAAACCCTATACATAAAAGTGCCTATGGGTACTATTGTAAGAGATACAGAAACAAATAAGATAATGGCTGACTTGTCCCATGCCGGAGATTCCTTTGTAGTAGCCAGAGGAGGTAAAGGGGGAAAGGGTAATGCAAAGTTCGCAACTCCTACAAGACAGGCTCCAAACTTTGCTGAACCGGGTATGCCTGGAGAAGAAAGATGGATTACTCTTGAACTGAAGCTTTTGGCAGACGTTGGCTTACTTGGCTTCCCTAATGTAGGAAAGTCCACATTGCTATCAGTGGTTTCCAAGGCTCAGCCTAAAATTGCCAACTATCATTTTACAACCCTAAAACCTAACCTGGGAGTTGTAAAAGTTGCAGATACCAGCTTTGTTATGGCAGACATTCCGGGAATCATTGAAGGAGCTGCTGAGGGTGTAGGCCTAGGTCTGGATTTCTTACGCCATATTGAAAGAACCAGAATACTGATACATGTGGTAGACATATCCGGCATAGAAGGAAGAGACCCTGTAGAAGACTTCATAAAGATCAATGAGGAACTAAGAAAATACAGTGTAAAACTGTGGGATAGGCCTCAAATTATTGCTGCAAATAAGAGTGATATGCTCTACGACGACGAGGTTTTCGAAAATTTCAGAAAGAAACTTAACGAAATGGGATATAAGCAAGTATTTAAAATCTCTGCAGCCAGCCGCCAGGGCGTTGACGAGTTAATAAAAGCTGCGGCAGAACTGCTTAGCACCATACCGGTTGTTGATCTGGAAATAAAGGAAGAAGATAGGTTTGTTCCTGAAGAGAAGAGATTTACTTATACAATTAGAGAAGAAGACGGAGTTTATGTTATTGAAGGAAGCTTCGTAGACAGACTGCTCTTAGCAGTAAATGTAAATGATCCTGACTCATTGAAATACTTCCATAAGGTGCTTAAAAACAAGGGCATCATTGATGAACTGCTGGAGATGGGGATACAGGATGGAGATACTGTAAGACTGAACGATTTTGAATTCGAATTCTTACTATAATTGATTGGGACGGAGGAAAGTATGATTACATCAAAACAAAGAAGTTATTTGAGATCCTTGGCTAATACAATAGATCCAATTTTTCAATTAGGAAAGAATGGAATAGAAGAAAGCTTCTTGAAGCAGATAGAAGATGCTTTGGAGGCAAGAGAACTAATAAAAATTACTGTACTCAATAACAGCGGCTTAGGTGCAAGAGAAGCCAGCGATGCCATCTGTGAAGCCATAGGCTGTGAAGGAGTTCAGGCCATAGGGAACAAGGTGGTTCTATACAAGAAGTCATCCAAGAAGCCTAAAATTGAACTACCGGAATAAACGGAAAATTGAGAATGGACAATTGACAATGTAGCAAAGGTTGTTGCGCTTACGCTTAAATAGAAAATTGCGTCACAACGCAATTTTCTAAATGAGTAATGAGCACTTAGTAATGAGTAATTGAGGAAGATTTTTCTCCGCTTCTCTACGAAAAATCTCTAATTTTATTATTTATATAGGCATGCCATAGCATGCCCAATGTTTTATGAGACACAGGATGGAAAAATTATAAAATTAAGAATTAATCGTGAACAGTAAATAATAACGGTTTATTTTGTACACTTTCATTGGATAAATACTTAAAAAATAATTTAGCAGAAATTCAGCTCCGCTGAATTTCATCCATAATTACTCATTACTCATCACTCATTCCTAATTGAAAAGTGCTTTGCACTTTATTTCAAATAAGTAATTTATGACAATATAGGCTGGGAGTGATTTATATGATTAGGAAGGGGATATTTGGGGGGACCTTTGATCCAATACATATAGGCCATATGTATATTGCTAACGAAGCCTTGTGGAGTCTGGGATTGGATAAGGTGATTTTTATGCCCAGCGGTATTCCCCCCCATAAAAGTCTTAAAGGTATAACACCCTCTGAGCTGCGCTTTGATATGGTCAGCAGGGCAATAAAAAATTATAAAAACTTTGAGATAAGTGATTATGAAATAAGGAAAAATGGGTATAGTTATACATATGAAACTCTTGAATATTTAAAGGGCTTGGAAGGAAATAATACAGAATTATATTTCATAACAGGCTGCGATTGCTTATTTGACTTGGATAAGTGGAGAAATGTAGACAGAATAATGAAGGCTGCAAAGTTTGTTGTTTTTAATAGACCTGGATATAGCAAGGAAGATATTCAAAGACAAAAGAAAAGCGTTGAGGAGAAGTTCAATTGTAATATAACTTTTTTGGACCTACTTCTCTTGGATATTTCCTCCACTTACATAAGACAATGCATAAAAGAAGGAAAGGATGTATCCTTTTTTTTACCTATGGGGGTAGAAGTCCTAATCAAGGAGAAAAGATTATACCTTAAGTAGGTATATTACTCCAGTTTCAGAAGAGAGGCTTTATTTATGTGGAACGAAATTCAAATACTAGACTATATAAGGGAAAGATTGTCTCCTAAAAGATACCAACATGTGCTCGGTGTAAGGGATGCTGCTGTCAAATTGGCAGAAACCTATGGCGAGGACAAAGAGAAAGCAAAACTGGCGGCTCTAATACATGATTGTGCAAAAAATATGAGTGATGAAGATATTTTGACCTTAGTTAAGTCAACTGGTTATATACCGGATTGGATTGAAGAGGTAGCTCCTCAGCTGCTGCATGGTATGGCAGGAGCAATTATTGCCAAGCGGGAAATGGGCATAGAAGACAGCCTAATCCTGGATGCAATAACCTATCATACTACAGGGAGAAGATGTATGACCCTATTGGACAAAATTATATATATTGCAGATTACATAGAACCCTCCAGGGATTTTCCTACGGTGGAGGACCTTAGAAGAGAAGCCTTGGTGGATCTAGACAGGGCCATGCTTATGTCACTGGAAAATACCATAAAATATGTTATTAATAAAGGGCAGCTTCTTCATACTAATACAATAGATGCAAGAAACTCCTTACTGTTAAGCATAGGGAAAGGCAGTGCTCATAATGAGAAGGAAAATTAAAAGTAATCTGCTTTTTGCATGTCTTTGTTTGTTGATAATTTTTATAACCGCTTTTGGATTTGGAACAAGTAAATTATATCAATATCTTAATAAATTTAGCCGCGGCAGCAGTGCAGTTGAACCAGTTAAAGTTGAAGATGACGGTCAGCCGGTAAACATTCTGCTTATGGGAGTGGATATTGGTGACGGAAGCAGCAGCGACAAGCATAAGAGAACCGATACCATCATGCTGGTAAACTATAAGTACAGTGAGAATAAAGTCAACATTATTTCTGTGCCAAGGGATACCTTGATTCAGGTAAATGGGAAAAATGAAAAAATTAATGCAGCTCACGTTTTAGGTGGGGTTCCCTGGGTTATAGATTCTGTAGAAAAGCTTTTGGATGTAAAGATAAACTACTATGGTAAAGTTAACTATGCAGGTTTCAGAAGCTTTATCGATGCTATTGGCGGAGTAGAAGTGGATATCGATAGGGATATGGACTATGATGATGAAGCACAAAACCTGCACATTCACTTTAATAAAGGACAAAATGTCCACTTAGACGGAAAAAAGGCAGAGGAATTCTTCCGATGGAGAAAAAACAATGACGGCACAGGCTTTGCCTTGGGGGATTTGGACAGAATCGAAAATCAGCATATACTAATAAAGAGTGTATTTGAAAAAGTAAGCAGTGCTTCTATAATTCTTAAAATACCAAAGATACTTGAAATATTACCGGAGTACATAGAAACAAATATGGATGGAAGCGATATATTAAAATATGGTCCGGCCTTAATAAATGTGGCACCGGAGAATATGCAGATCAGAACAATTAAGGGCGATCTGCAAACGGTAAACGGGGTATCATATTTCATTTATGACGAGGGCAAAAATAATGATATTGCAGCACTTATCAATTAAAAATGGTGGAGGAAATTCAGCTTAGCTGAATTTTTGTTATTGTAAACTATATTTTCCTGCTGGAAATCTATACAGAAGGGAGATGGGGAGGATGTTAAGTGTAGCTGCAGATGTGGCATCCGACCCTTAGATATATGGCTAGTATACTTGAATATAAAATACAAGAGGAAGACAACAATAAAAAGTTGAGAGATTACTTGAAGAGCAAGCTTACCTTATCTACAAGACTGATAAGAGGGGCGGCAATAGACGGAAGAATAAAGATCAATGGCCACGTGGTAAAGTTAAATCACATAATTAAAACCGGAGATATTCTTCAGATCGATGTAGCCAAGGACGAAGATCAGAACATAGTACCGGAGCCCATGGACTTGGATATTGTCCATGAGGACGAAGATCTTATAGTAATTAATAAACCGCCTTTTACAGTAGTCCATCCTACCAGGAGTCATCAAAGCGGGACCTTAGCCAATGGAGTGCTGTACCACTTCAGAAGCAAAGGAGAAAACTGTATTGTGAGACTTGTCAGTAGGCTTGACATGGACACATCAGGTTTGATTGTCATAGCAAAAAATCAATACTCACATATGTTTTTGGCCATGGAAATGGAGAAGAATAACTTTCTAAAGGGTTATACTGCCATAGCTTGGGGCAATATATCCCAGACTCAAGGCACCATTAATAAACCAATATACAGGCCACAGGATGATTCAATAAAGAGAGTTGTAGATGAAAGAGGTCAGGAAAGTATAACCCATTATGAGGTAACAGAGAGATTAAGGAATGCTGATATAGTAAAGCTGCGACTTGAAACTGGCAGAACCCATCAGATAAGAGTACACCTCAGTCACCTTGGCCACCCAATTATAGGAGATACCCTTTACGGCCGTGGTGGGGAAGAAGAACTTATAAAAAGGCAGGCCCTCCATGCCAGCCACTTGGGGTTTGTACATCCAAGAACTAAGGAATTCCTTATGTTAAGCTGCGAATTGCCGGAAGATATAAGAAGTTTAATAAGAAAACTAAAAGAAAGGGAGCAGGATTAATTGTCTGCTCTCTTTCTTTTAAATTTATAGAAGAATTCACTTAGGATATGTTTATTTTTTGTTGCTATAAGAATCAGCAGAAAAACCGGAATCGAACCAATGATATAAAATAAATTCAAGTTAATTGATTTATCCTCTGCTTTTACCACTGAAGCTGTATGAAAGAGCATTTTCTGCTCTACCACGTGATCTGCTCCGCTGAAGACTTCCATAGAACCAATGGTTTTGCCATCTAAGAAGATATCAGCGGTACCAATCTTATCGCCCGCTTTTATTGAACTGCTGTTTAGGGTCTCTTCCAGTAGATTTAACTTAAATGAGGCTTTTGAGTCACTGTTTACGTAGGTGGTATAAAAGAAGTTATCTCCGGCAATCACCGGTATGGTAGTATTATCATTCAAAGTGTAATTAGTAAGAATTTCATTTTTATTAATAAAATTATTGGTCTTAAAATTACTAAAGCCATAATTAAAGAGGTTGATGGTATCTTGATAATAGTCAGCAGAGCTGTCGTGTACCAAGGTTACAATCAATATTTGCCCATCCCTTTCAGCCACAGCTACGTAGGAATGCTGGGACTGGGTAGTATAGCCTGTTTTTCCAGCCAAAGCTCCCTTGTAGTAATACTTGCTGCTAGGCTGCAGGAGTTTGTTCTTATTCCATACGTATCTTGTTTCAGTAGACTTGTTATTAGGCTCTATGATATGGGTCATAGTAGATGCAATTTCAAGGTATTCTGGATATTTGATAAGCTCCTTCAAAATCAGAGCCAGGTCTTTAGCGGAGGTCCTGTGGTCTTTATCATACAAACCGCTTGGGTTTCTAAAGTTAGAGTTTTCACAACCCAGTTCCCTTGCTCTTTTATTCATCATTTCTGCAAAGTTCTCTACAGAACCGGCAATATGTTCCGCTAAAGCTTCAGCACAATCATTTCCGGATTGGAGATTTAGACCATAAAGCACATCCCTCACCGTAAGCTGTTCACCGGGCAAAAGGTAAATTGAACTTCCTTCCGCTTGTGACGGCCCTTCACCAACTGTCAGGATCTCATCCAGTTCACAGTTTTCAAGAGTTAGCAGTGTAGTCAGAATTTTCGTGGTGGATGCAGGCGGATAGGCATCATTGGGATTCTTGGCATATAGTATTTCACCGGTTACAGCGTTCATTAAAACAGCACTGTCTGCTGATGGAACCGGTGGACCTGATGAGGCCTTGACAGGATTACTAAATATATTTAAAGCTAGTAACATACAAATACAAACAAGCGATAACTTCTTAATCATTTTAACCTCCGTGAATCAGACGAAACTAAAACCTTTACATCTGTATATTGATTGACAACTTCACAATTTTCTGAAGTTGCATATATAAAGTATAGCAAAAAATAGCATAATTAGCGATAGTTTTTTCAACCTTTGGCAATAATTATTAAATAATTGAAGAACTTATATGCAGGAGGAAAGCCTGGGATGAATAAGAAAAATAAAATTATTGGGTCTGTAATTATTATAATCATTTTTTCAATTTTTACTATTGTTGGCGTAATAAAAGATGGTAAGGAGGAAGATTACGGGGATATATTTGTAGAGAGTAAGCCTGCTACAAGTAATTTGAACAGCACTGTCTCAGAAACTGCTGTGAAATACATAAAGGTTGAGATAAAAGGTGAAATAAAAAGACCCGGAGTTTACTCCATGAGCTTGGGCAGCAGATTGGAGGATTTGATTTATAAGGCCGGCGGTTTTACGGAAAAAGCAAACAAGGATAGAATACCAAGCCTTGCAAAAAAGCTTAAGGATGAAGAATGTATAGTCATTCCTAATATAGATGCTCCAAAGGAGAGTTTGATAGTTAACAACATCGCAGACAGTGATGAGGATATTATAAATATCAATACAGCTGATAAGGATGACCTTCAAAAAATACCGGGCGTAGGACCTGTGACAGCACAAAAAATCCTGGACTACAGAGAGAAACATGGATATTTTAACAGTGTAGAAGAAATGAAAAATATAGATGGTATCGGTGATAAAACCTTAGATAAGATGCGGGAAAAAATAACGGTGGACTAGTTGAGTTTGCCTATGGCTAGATTTATAATAGATAATTATGTAATTGCGAAACTAACTGAAAAAATCAATGAAGGATGGAAAGAAGTTTCAAAAAGGTTCCCTAAAGATTAACTGCTGACTTTTAAGATTTAATCATACCGTTTTTATGCGGTTTGTGGCGTTTCGCAAACGCCTATACTTATTATTATTATAAGGAGAGAATTTCATGGAAGGCAAGGGCAACAAACGCAAAGGTAATGCTTCTATAATATTTTGTATAATATCAATATTGACCTTTATAGGTATACTGATTATCGGGGCAGTTATAAAAAGGATAGATGTAACAATAATATTGCTGGTAATACCCCTAATACTGGCACTGATCTCTTTAGTTATCTCTATTGTAAATATAGCCAAAAAGGAGGAGCAAAAGACAAGGGACTTAGTACTTATTATTATCGATATAATTTTAATTGTATCAGTAACATTTCTTTTATTGATGTTGAGAGGATTGAGTGTATTTACATAAAATAGAACACCTCCATGTTTATTATTGCAAATATGTGTCAATAATGTAAACAGGAGGTGAGGACATGCGTTTTCAAAATACATGGAAAACACGAGGAATATGCTTTGCATTGAGTTATGTTGTCTATTATTTTATGAGAGACTATGTGAATCAGATACTGTTCAAACTTTTGTTTAATGATATTATCTGGAACTTAACTAATAATCTTGTTGTAGATGTAATAATATTCTTTATGGGACTGATGATTCCCATTAATTTGCTTCACGAATGGATACATGGAATAGGCTATAGATTATTTGGCGGTAAGGTCAAGTATGAATTCAAGGGCATATACATTAATGCCCGGGAAATATCCGGCATAAGTATTCACAGAAGTAAATTTCTGCTGGTCTTAATAGCGCCATTGACAGTAATTTCACTTCTATCAATGCTCATACCAGGTTGGGTTGGAGGCATGATACTACTACTGAATATTTTTAAGAGTACCGGTGACATACTAAAGATAGTCTATATATTAAAAGGAGACAGCAATACCTATATAGTTTGTAAAAAGAATGGCTTTGAAACTGTTGGTGAGGTATCAGCTGTGCAGCTTACCTTTGATAATTTGGATAATTAATATGTTGTCCTCCATAACTAAAAACTTAGTATAGGCATGCGAAAGCATGCCTTAATGTTTTTTTCATAGAACTTATACTGCAAAATATGGTTAAAGGAATTTAATAATTATTCGAATAAGTATGTATAATACTCATATAAGAGGTGAACTTATGGAGCAGTGGTATAGAAGTTCTTGGAACAAGGTAGTTAAAGAACTTGACAGCGATATATATAAAGGCTTGGATGAGCAAGAAGTTCAATTAAGAAGAAAAAATTATGGAAATAATAAAATAGATTTTGAAACTTATAATATTTATAAGGTAATAGGAAAACTATTATTGCAGCTTTGGTTTATAACAGCCCTTATAAATGCATGGATATTATATACGGAAGGGCAAAAGGCTACAGCAATCATGGTGTTTATAGTAACACTTACGGGGTTATCCATTCAAATAATAACAGAGATAGCAAAATACAAAAATCTCACAAAGGTCAAACTTAGAAATAAAGCTCAGGTAAGGGCTATAAGGGATGGAGTAAACTGCATAATCCAGGCCGAGGAGATAGTACCCGGTGACATTGTAATACTAAAGAAAGGCTCTATGGTTCCTGCGGATATAAGAATAATAGAGTGTGAAAAGCTCTTTGTGATGGAGGGCAGCATAACCGGTGAAACCAGTGCAGTTGAAAAGTATTCAACAAAGCTTGATGAAGAAATCAGCAATATAGCTAATATAAAAAATATGCTCTTTAGGTCATCTGTTATAACTCAAGGCTCTGCCTTGGGAATTGTGGTGGCAACAGGTATGAATACTGTTGATACCATTATAATTAAATCTTTGAGCAGTACCAGGAATGAAGAAAACCACGTCCTGAAGAAAATGAACAGGGCAATCAACATACATACACTGGTTGTTGCAGCCATAACCTTGCTCTGGGCTCTGAGCACAGTGATAACTGATAAGACAGATGTGAAGCTGGTGAAGGAAGTCTTTTTTTCCGGAACTTTTTTTAATTCAGTGATCTGTGGAGTGCTGATACTCAATCTTATCAGAATACATATACAAAATGAAGGGGTTCAATTATTGAAACCTTCTTCAGTATTCAAGCTTCCTAAGGTTGGGGTCTTGGCTATGGATAAATTTGGAATAATAAGTGAAAACACAATTTCTCTAAGGGAGATATATACAGATGGAAACAGTTATTTTCCTAGTCTTGCAGGCGAAGAATTGAGTATTAATGTGGAAAGGATGCTCCAAGGCTTAATATTATGTAACAGCTATAGCGAATTTGCCAAGGAGTCAGAAGAAAATTATAACTATATAATTGACAAAAAAATAAAACTTTTCATTGAAGAAAAACTAAGATACGAAATAGAAGCGGGTAAATATAAGAGATTATTTATAAATCCTTACGACCATGAGCGCAGGCTTATGACCTATGTATACAAAGTAGAAGGAAATTACAGAGCCTATACTAAGGGAATGCTGGACGCCGTTGCTGATAGCTGCAGATATATAATGAAAAATGGGATTGAAGTTGAATTTACGGATGAAGACATGGAGGATATCAAGCAAAAGGCTGTCATGCTGGAAAGTAAGGGGATGAATATACTGGCAGTGGCATATAGGAATTTTACTTACGAGCCTACGCCCACAGAAAATGTGGAAAGTAACATGGTCTTTACCGGTTTAATAGCTATAAATAATCCTCTAAAGGAAAAAGTTTTTGAATGCATCAGAGAGTTAAGAAAAAATAATATAAAACCAGTATTATTTACTGAAGATACAAAGCTATCCGCCTTCACCTGGGGAAAAAGTCTGGGAATCGTAGAGAATATAAATGAGGTGCTAAGCGGAGTAGAAATGGATAACATGTCGCAGGAAGAATATGAGAACTACTGTCATAAGATTGGTATATACTCTAAGCTCACACCGGGAAATAAGGCTAAGGTGATAAAAACCTACTCTGAAAAAGGTGTGAAAACGGCTTATATTTGTAAGGGGGCGGAAGATTTAGCTCCTACGGTAAATTCTGATATAAGGATTATAAAGGGCGAAAATATAAGAAACCTAAAAAATATATGTGATATTTCTATAAAAAATAGACTATTAGTGAATTTACTCTCAGTTATCGGAGAAGTTAAGACTTACATAGAGAAAATAAATAAGACCAATGAGTTCATATTGACCTATTTATTTTCACAATTTCTGCTCACTTTGTTTATAAGCTTTACAGGTACAGAAGCTGTATATAGCTATGAAAACATCATATGGTTGGCCTTCTTTAACTTACCCTTTATGATTTCGGTTATGTTGATTGATCGTACAAAGAAAGTTGAAGAAGAGGAAGAATTAGAAACTTATATTGCCGAGGAAATAAAACCTAATAGCTTAAAAGCCTATAAAATAGCTTTGATAATAGATGCATTAACCACAATTCTTCATTGGATATTAAAGGAAATAGTTTTGGTTGATGTTAATATTTACCTGATATTGAATTTAATAATGCTGGCCTTGCTAAGGCTCTATAGAATAAAGGATAGAAAGATACTTTCGCTGTCTAATTTAATGTATGGATTTATTGTTGTTTTTAATTTGGTATTAATTTTTATTTTGAATAAGTAAAACATCGTTTAAAGTACATTGCACTGGGTAGAATAATAATATGGAGGTGGATGCAATGTACAATGATATATACGAAGTAGTAAGCAATGACAGCAATACAGTAAATCTTATAATTCACGAAGACGATTATTTTCTAAGCTACGATGACTTGAATAAAGAAAATGTTAAGGACTTGGTAGAGAATTATTTTAGATTCAAAGGAAGAGATGGTATACCAGTGGTAGCGGATATAGATTATAATGCTGCAACCCGAAGAATTCAAATAACCGTTGATATGGATTATGATAGAGACTTCAAATTGGAGCCGGCCAGCACCCCGGATATACTTAACATAAACAGATATGATTGATAAAAGACCACTGCTTTATTATTTTATAGCGCTGTTATTTGGTTGCTTTTCTGCCTTATTTCTGTTAAATAATATTCTCTTAGGTGCAGTTTTGGCTGCATCTTTTTTTGTGTGTATCTTTTTTTCAGAAAACAGTAAGTTAGTTTTCGTTGTAGCAGCTTTTTTTATTCTAGGCTTTATAAATTATTATCTCTATTATAATTTAGCAGCTGGAGAAAACTGCTCGGTGCGGCTTATAAAGCATCAAAGTTTCAATTATCTGGCGAATTATAAAGGACGAAAGATTTTAATGAATGGCAAGCTGGATGGCTATAAAGAAGGAGAAATATTGTACATAACCGGTGAATTTACAAAAGCCCCCCAATATGACAAAGGCATAATAGGAGAGTTCCATGTTTCAGGTATAGTAGGTACACGGTCTGACATTTTGGCCAAGATATATGCTTTTAAGGAAAGGCTGTATAATAAGTACAAAGAGGAAATTGGTACTGCAGCTGCAGGGGAATTAATGGCGGCCTCTTTTGGAGATGACAGTAAAATAGAAAGCTCCTTCATGAGTGAAATGAGCGAATTGGGCATAATCCATGTAATAAGTGTTTCAGGCCTTCATATGGCAGTTATCTATAAATTGTGTGAAGGCACTTTGGGTTTTACTGGTGGCATGATACTTTCAGTATTATATTGTATTTTTACCGGAGGTGAGGCTTCCACTGTAAGATCTTTGATAATGATAATAATTTTTAAGCTTTCAAAAAAGGTGTATAAAAACTATGATCCCCTATCATCCCTAAGCTTGGCAGGTATCATCCTACTCTTTATGAATCCCTCATATGCTCTTGACCTGGGAGCTATCTTGTCCTTTTTATCTGTTTTAGGCATATTCTTATTTTATAGCAAGATACAAAGGCTGCTGTATAGGCTTCCTGATAAGTTAAATGCAGCTATAAGCTTAACCCTTAGTGCCCAAGTTTTTTCACTGCCGGTATGCATAATGATTTTTAATTCTGTGAGTACAGCTTCCCTGCAAGGCAACATATTCTTAGTGCCCCTTTATTCCTTGCTTTTGCTCCTAGGCAATATTTCAATGATCCTATCAAAAGTTGATTTTGCCTTTAAGTTTGTATGTAAGCTTATAAGCCTTGTTTATACTGCAATCCAAGGTGGAAAGGAAATCCTTTTATTTGCTTCTACAGGGCTTAGGTATATGTCTTATGTAGATGCTATTATACTTTTAATATTTTACGCCAGTTACATGTTGTATAGAAAGGTACTTAAAAAGTTCATGTGGCTTCCTCTGTTTTCAGTGGTATTTTACCTTGGCTGCAGCTTTACACCTGTAACTGAATTTCAATATGTCAAGATCGGAAGCAGCAGGGGAGTTGTCTACCGCAGCGGTTTTAAATCTGTACTCTTTCTAGACAAGTCAGCGGTAAAAGAAGAACCGTTAATGATCTGTAAAAAGTTAAGGGTACTGACCTTTGAGGATATAGGAAAGACCACCGAAGTAGTTTATAATCATCACAAGAAGAGGATAAATATCAAATTCAATAAGGACATGGTACTGATAGACTATGTAAATGGAGAAACCGGTATCAAAACCGCTTTTGTCAAGGACTATATACCTGTAGCAAAAGACTACATTTATGATATAATATTTTTGAATACTAAGGACAATTCCTATAGTTATTATGATGAACTTTCCGGCTTTAAAATAATTGGCGGTAAGGTGAAAACAAGGTAAAGGATGAGTTAAATGGATTTGGAAGTTTTAGAGCAACAGATACAGAGGGGGAACTTGAAGGGCTGTTATGTTATATACGGACCGGATGAAAATTTAATTAAAGAGTATGTAAACAGTATAATAGATGCGGCAGTAGATAAAAATTTTGCATATTTGAATTTAGTAAAGTTTGACGGAATGAAGGTGCAGTTTGATGAGGTGATGAATGCCTGCGAGACCATGCCCTTCATGAGTGATAAAAAAGTAGTAGTTATATATAGAACCGCTTTTCTCGGAGAAGTGGAAGATAGGGAAAATAAGAAAAAGTTTGAAGAAATTTATAAGTACATAAGCAATCTCCCTCCCTATTGTATCTTGGTTATGTATTATGTCTTTGGAGATGATAGGGAAAAGGCAAGTACCAATGTTAAAAAGCTTGAAAAAATATGCTCGGTAATTAAGGCGGATAAGCTTAAAGGGGATAAGCTTTATAAAAGAGTAGCTGCTATCTTTGAGCAAAGAGGTAAAAGCATAGATAAGGTTTTACTGAAGTTTTTCTGTGACAATGTGGAAAATAACATGGATATAATAAAAAATGAAGTTGATAAACTAATTTCGTATACAGAAGGCAGGGACATTACAAAGAAAGATATCATAGAACTTTTACCTGATGTTAACGATGACGACATCTTTGACTTAGTGGATTATCTTTCTCAAAAAAGACCGGAAAAGGCCATAGATATCCTGAATGAGCTTCTTTTCAGGGGAGAGGCTATAGGTGGAATCTTGTTTATGATAGTCCGTCAATTCAAGCTTCTGTATTCCATAAAGCTTGGCGTAGACGAAGGTAAGAATAAGGATGCTCTGGCTAAGGAGTTAAAACTACATCCTTATGTCTGTGAAAAGCTCATTGCTCAAAGCAGGAAATTCAGTCTCAATCAGATTAAACACTGTTTGAAGCTCTGCCTGGAGACAGAGAAGTCACTTAAAAGCAGCACAGGAGATAAGAAATTAGAAATGGAAATGCTAATAATAAATACAATAAGAGGATAATAAAAAACCGGTAAAATACCGGTTTATTTATTATGCGTTTAAAGCATTTAATTTTACAGCAAGTTTTGATTTCTTGTTAGCTGCCTTATTCTTATGGATTACTCCCTTGGAAGCAGCCATATCTAAAGCCTTGGAAGCTTCTATGTAAGCTGCCTTAGCGTCTTCAGCATTTTTTGCATCAACAGCAACTTCGAACTTCTTTATCTTTGTCTTTAATGCTGATTTGATCATCTTATTTCTTAGAGTCTTAGCCTCAGTTACTCTAATTCTTTTTTGAGCTGATTTAATATTTGCCATTTATCTTCACCCCCTTTGGTATAATAGGGTCTCAGCAGTTTTGGGGAAACTCTGCACGAGTCGTTATTCAACAAATGATATTATAGCATTAATTTTTTTCTACTTCAAGCATAATTTATCCATCTACGCTTTTTTTTATGAATTTAGTTTTCACATCAATAATAAACTGAAATTCCGCCACAAATAGAATAAAATGTCTCGTAAATCAAACAATAAATAATAATGAGCAATTAGTAATGAGTAATTAGTAATTAGTAATTAAGGTGCAAATTCAGCTGAGCTGAATTTCTATTAATTTATTAATTATAAAAAGGGGTGGTATAGTGAGAAACATACGTACAGACTTAGCGGTAGAAGCCAGAGAGATATATGCTAAGGAGAGCAATGGCAATCCTCAGGGGGTTGAGTACAAAGAATACAAAATAGGGGATGTAAATATTACTGATGTAACTATAACCAATGAAATTGGAGAAAGGAATATGGGAAAACCTAAGGGAACCTACATAACCTTGGATTTACCTGAATTTGCCCACTATGACGGTGAAATCAGGGATGAGGTAAGTAAAGCTATGGCTCAAGCCTTGGAGGGACTTATAAAGCTTGATGAAAGCATGACGGCTTTAGTAGTGGGACTTGGAAACTGGAATGTAACCCCGGATGCCTTGGGACCAAAGGTAGTATCAAAGCTTATGGTTACCAGACATTTAAAGCAGCTTGTACCTGACAGTATCGATGAAGGTGTAAGACCTGTGTGCGCAATTGCACCGGGAGTTTTGGGGATAACAGGAATAGAAACCTATGAAATAATTAAGGGTATTGTGGAAAAGGTTAAGCCAAATCTTATAATTTGTATCGATGCCCTAGCTTCCAGAAAGATGGAAAGGGTCAATAAGACCATCCAAATTGGAAATACAGGCATATCTCCTGGCTCAGGAGTTGGCAATAAGAGAATGGAAATCAGCGAAAGAACCTTGGGGATTCCAACAATTGCCATTGGTGTGCCAACAGTTGTAGAAGCTGCTACAATGGCCAACGATACCATCGATTTAGTTTTGGATGCTATGATAAAAGAAGCTACGGAGGGTAGTAAATTCTATGAGATGCTTAAAGCCATAGATAAAAATGAAAAGAGCAGAATGATTCGTGAAGTGTTGGATCCCTATGTTGGAAATCTTATGGTAACACCTAAGGAAGTAGATATGGTAATAGATTCCCTGGCAGTGATAATTGCCAACGGCATAAACATTGCCCTTCAGCCCGCTCTGGATCTGGATGATATAAACAAATTCCTTAACTAGAATTCATATTCTATAAATAGGTATATATAAACCTTCTCACTAATATATTATTTATATAAGGAAAGGGTGAGAAGGTTTATGCAATACGCAGGATTAAATAAATCCAATAACAATTTAAAAATGTTATTTGCTTGTTCAGTGTCATTACTCTTGTTGATTTCAATTACTGTCTATAGCTTTAAAATTATATTTTTTAATAATAACAGCAGTGGCGTATATAATAGTCTTCTATATGTTCAGGTTCTTAATAAGGCAATGCCCATTGTTGAGGTCACCACTTTTGAAGAGGAGAGTATGGCTGAGGCGGCAGTAACAATAAAAGGGGAGGTTTTAAAACTCTTAGGAATTAATATGTACAATCCTCTATCTATTATTGGAAAGGAAATCTCTTTTTTTAGTAACTTGACCTATGAATTTACTGGAACCGGTGAGGTAAAAAGTGATTATGTACTTGATACCAACATAACCCCATTTAATCTCACTGACAGCCAAATAACTGCAGACACCACACAAAGTGATAATACCGGTTTGACGGGGGATAGTTCTGGTAATGTGGTATCTGTACAAGATCCAACATTAAAACAGGAACTTAAGCCCGAAAAGCCACAAGTACTGATATATCATTCACATACAGAGGAGGCTTTTGGTATAAACGGAGCAAATAACAAAGATCCCCAAAAGAATGTTGTAGCGGTAGGTGAAGCTCTGAAAAATGAATTGGAAAATACCTATGGAATAAGTGTAATTCATGATACCACTGTACACTGTTATCCATATAATGGCTCCTATCAGAATTCAAGGAAAACCGTTGAAAATTACCTTAAGCAATATGGAGATTTTGATTTAATTATAGATATGCATAGAGATTCAGTATATAGTAAAGCCAATGTAACAACAAGGATTAATGGAGAAGATGTGTCAAAAATAATGTTTGTTCTCACAAAAAAGAATCCACATTACAGCAAAAATGCTGAAGTGACAGACAAGCTTATGAGCATATGTGATAATTTATTTCCAGGATTTACGAGAGCGGTTTGTTATTATAACTTCGGAACCCTATATTTTAACCAGGATTTAAGCAATAACGCTATTCTCATAGAGGTTGGAGCACATACCAATACCCATGAAGAAGCAATAAATTCCTCCAAGTATATGGGCCGTATGATAGCTGAGTACTTAAAAGATAAAAAATAAATGAATAAAAGTTATAAAAAAGAGCATCCTTATAGGTATGTAAAAACCTAGGGGGTGTTTTTTTTGTTTGGTAAAAAGTATACTATCGTAATATTATTATCCTTTGTTTGTATTTTTGCAGGTATAATAAAGGTTAATATTGAATATAACAGACTCAATGGAAAAGCCTATGATGAAGCAATTTATCAAAATATATATCCAGATGACAGAAGTAAATCAGATGCCTTCGGCGAGTTTGTTTTAAGCAGAAAAAATGGGATAAGAGTGAGAATGTACTTTACTAAGTCACCCTTTGACCTTAGATTTTCTATAGGAAACAAGGTCATATATGTAAACAGCAGTATATTTAAGGGCCAGCAGGAGAGCACTGCCAGCATCAGAAATTAGAAATTAATAAATTGAAATACGCTTGTTGTTGACAGAATCAGAGGGGCCTGTGATATAATTTAATTTGATTCTGGAGACAATAGATTAAGACTAGTTATTTTTTATTTAAATTCAGCAATTATCATGTTAGTATTTTGTATATTTTAGTTATGGGGGTGAAGATCTTCCTGTGCCCCATGGGTTTGGGAAGTATATTATGCAGAGCGAAAGGCAGAAACATATCAGAAACTTTTGTATTGTTGCACACATAGATCATGGAAAATCCACCTTAGCAGATAGATTATTGGAGATGACCGGTACTCTAACTCAGAGAGAAATGGAAGAGCAAATCCTTGATAATATGGAGCTGGAAAAAGAAAGAGGAATTACAATCAAAGCACAGGCTGTTAGATTGATACATAAGGCTAAAGACGGACAGGAATACATATTGAATTTAATAGATACTCCAGGGCACGTAGACTTTAATTATGAGGTTTCAAGGAGCTTAGCTGCTTGTGAAGGAGCCATACTGGTGGTTGACGCTACACAGGGAATACAGGCTCAAACACTGGCAAATTGTTATTTGGCCTTAGATCATAATCTTGAGATACTTCCGGTAATTAATAAAATTGACTTGTCTAGTGCCAGACCGGAAGAAGTTAAGCATGAAATTGAAGACATCATAGGATTGGATGCGCAGGATGCACCTATGGTATCTGCAAAGTCCGGACTTAACATAGAGCAGGTTTTAGAGGCTATAGTTGAAAAATTACCTGCTCCTGAGGGAGATGAGAACGGACAGCTCAGGGCCCTGATTTTTGACTCTTATTACGACAGCTACAAGGGTGTTGTCTGCTATATAAGAGTAAAACAAGGCAGCGTTAAGGTTGGCACAAAGATTAAGCTTATGGCTTCAGAAAAGCTCTATGAAGTTACTGAGGTTGGTGTGTTTACACCGAGCTTTATGCCAATAGAAGAGTTAAGAGCCGGAGATGTGGGTTACCTTACAGCTTCTATAAAAAATGTAAGAGACGCCAGAGTAGGAGATACAATTACCGATGCTGCCAATCCGGCCAGTGAACCTCTGCCGGGCTATAGACCTGCAGTACCGATGGTGTTCAGCGGAATATATCCGGTAGATGGAGCAGATTATGAGGAATTAAAGGAAGCTTTGGAAAAGCTGCAGCTTAACGATGCGGCCCTCCATTTTGAACCTGAAACCTCACTGGCTTTGGGCTTTGGATTCCGTTGTGGTTTCCTGGGACTTCTTCATATGGAAATTATCCAGGAGAGAATAGAACGAGAATACAACATAGACATAATAACTACTGCCCCTTCCGTTATATATAGGGTTACAAAGACCGATGGTGAAGTAATAGAAATAACAAATCCTACAAATTTACCTGCCCCTACAGAAATACAGTTTATGGAGGAGCCGGTGGTTAAGGTATCAATAATTACACCATCAGATTATGTAGGTGCTGTTATGGATCTCTGTCAGAACAGAAGAGGAACCTTTATTGACATGAATTATATTGAAGCTACCAGAGCGGTTTTAAATTACATCATGCCATTAAACGAAATAATTTATGATTTCTTTGACGCCCTGAAGTCAAGGACAAGAGGCTATGCGTCCTTGGATTATGAGTTTGAAGGCTATAAGCAAACAAGGCTTGTTAAGCTGGATATACTTCTCAACGGAGATATAGTGGATGCCTTATCGATGATAGTTCCTGAGGAACGTGCATATAATAAGGGAAGAAACATGACTGAAAAATTAAAGGAAATAATTCCGAGGCAGATGTTTGAAATTCCTATTCAAGCAGCCATAGGTTCAAAGATAATTGCAAGAGAAACCGTTAAGGCTTTAAGAAAAGACGTATTGGCAAAATGCTATGGCGGTGACATATCAAGAAAGAAAAAGCTGCTTGAAAAACAGAAAGAGGGTAAAAAGAGAATGCGCCAGGTTGGCTCTGTAGAAGTACCGCAGGAAGCCTTTATGACTGTGTTAAAGGTTGAATAGGAGGTTGTTTAATGGGCATAGCATTATATATACACATTCCTTTCTGTAAGAGTAAATGTATGTACTGTGATTTTTGCTCTTACAGCGGTTCTGAAAGTATGATGATGGAATATACCCGTGCTCTCTGTGACGAAATACTTTTAAAATGTATAAATAAGAGTATAAGTACAATATTTATAGGTGGGGGAACTCCCACCTATTTGTCTTTAGAGGCATGGGAATTATTGAAAAACACCATAGAAAGGCTGAGATTGGAACCGGGTGCAGAGTTCACCGTAGAATGTAATCCCGGTACTATTGATGTTGATAAATTAAAAGTCCTTAAGAGCATGGGTGTCAATAGGATAAGTATTGGGCTTCAAGCTTGGCAAAATAATCTATTAAAAAAAATTGGCAGAATCCATACCGTTGAAGATTTTGTAAAAAGTTACAACCTAATTAGAGAAATGGACTTTGACAATGTGAATGTAGACATAATGTTTGGACTGCCAACACAGAAACAACAGGATTTAGAGGATACCATAGAGGCTGTTACCTGTCTTCAACCTGAGCACATCTCCTGTTATAGCTTAATTGTAGAGGAGGATACTCCCTTTGGTGAACTTTATAAGAAGGGAAAACTTCAACTTCCGGAAGAAGATGAGGAAAGAGCAATGTATGAGAAGGCCGTAGAACTCTTAGAGAAAAAAGGGTATGCCCAATACGAAATATCTAATTTTGCAAAGGGAGGTTATGAATGCAGACACAATATAGTGTATTGGACACTGGGAGATTATATCGGGTGTGGAGCAGGAGCTCACGGCTATGTAAGGGACATAAGGTATAGAAACGAAGAGAATATCAAAAAATATATAAAAGCGGTTTCTGTGAGCATGCTATCTGCAATAGAGAGTAATAAAAATTCTCTTGTGGATGAAATGGAAGAATATATGTTTATGGGATTAAGAATGTTATCCGGTGTTGAGGAAGCAGAATTCCGCAGACGTTTTGGAGTTGATATAGGTTCAGTATATGGAGAAGTAATAGAAAAATATATAAAACTAAAGCTGCTGGAAAGAAAAAATGGCTTTATAGTCTTGAACCACAGTGGCATTCAGCTATCAAATACGGTAATGAGTGACTTTATACTGGATAAGCAGTGAGAAATATACAAGTCATAATAATACGGCGTAAAATTGAGATTTAAGTAGAAATCATTTTATAAAATATGTTAATTATGAATAATGACATTATATTAATTTATAAGTATGGTTGACAAAGGAAATTGATAATGTTATTTTTAAATCGTAGTCATTAGCACTCATTGACGGTGAGTGCTAACAAAGAGGTGAGTGTATGGAATTTGATGATAGAAAACTAAAAATACTTCATGCCATTATCAATGACTATATAAGCACTGGCGAACCTGTTGGTTCAAGAACTATAGCACGGAAGTACGATCTTGGAGTTAGTTCTGCCACTATAAGAAATGAGATGGCAGATTTAGAGGAAATGGGCTACATTGAGCAGCTCCATACTTCCTCGGGACGAAAACCATCGGACAAAGGTTATAGGTTGTATGTTGATAAGTTGATGAAAGCTCACCAGATAACTGCTGAAGAGGAACTCTTCATCAGAAGCATGCTTCTAAATGCTGCTTTGTTTGAAGTAGATAAAATAATGAGACAGGTTAGTGTGGTATTGTCTAAACTAACTCACCTGACTTGTGTAGTAAAGACTCCTTCTGTTAAGAAGAGCTGCTTAAAGACAATTCAATTAATCAATATTGATGTTGGAAGCATACTGATGGTAATTGTTACTGACAGCGGAATTATCAAAAACAATATAATAAGGATCAACAGACCTATAGATTCAGATATGCTTCTTAAACTTAATAATATGCTAAATGCAAGATTAAAGAATTTAACCATGGAAGGAATTAATCTGGAGGTCATTAACAACATTAAGAAAGACCTTCATGGCTATGATGACATCTTTAATGAAATGATTCCGGCTTTATATGATTGCTTGAATGAAGTGGAAAATTCTGATGTCATTACTGAGGGAGAGACCAACATTCTTCGTTATGCAGAATACAGTGATATAGATAAGGCTAAAGAATTTATTACTTTTGTAGATAACAAGGAAAGTGTTAAGAAAATTCTTCCTGCCACTAAGAATACCACCGTTAGCATAGGCGAAGAAAATTATATCCCTGAGGCAAAGGACTACAGCGTAGTTGCCCGGGCTTATTGTGTTGGTGATAAACCCTTGGGGACTATTGGAATAATAGGACCTACAAGAATGGATTATTCAAAGGTAATCTCCCTTTTAAATAAGGTCACCGAACTTTTGAATAAGAATTTAACTAGCTTTGATGATTGGTAAAGTTCGCCTTTGTGTGGAGTGATTAGAATGGAGGTATGTGGTATGGCAAAGAAGAAAAACATAGACAATGAAGAAATTTGCAACTGCTGCGAGAATGAAGAGAAGGTTAACACTGAAGAGGATGTTAATACAGAAGAAAACCTTGCAGAGGCTGAGGTAAAAGAAGATCAGGAGTTTGAAGGAATAGAAGGCGAAGATGAGGCCCAGGAAGAGGCTCAAAAGGAAAAATGCTGTGAAGATCTAAAGGCAGAAAACCTTAAACTTAAGGATGAAATTACTAAACTGAATAATGAACTGGAAGCTTTGAAAGACCGCTTAATGAGAACTTCTGCAGAGTATGATAACTATAGAAAAAGAACAGCTAAAGAAAAAGAAGGAATTTACACTGACGCATGCATAGATGTCTTAAAGACAATATTACCTATTTTTGATAATCTTGAAAGGGCTGCAAAGGCAGAAGGCAGTATTGATGATTTAAAGAAAGGTATCGAGATGACCCTAAGGCAGATCAATGATTCTCTTAGCAGACTTAACGTTGAAGAAATATCTACAGACGGAGAATTTGATCCTAACCTACATAATGCAGTAATGCATGTGGAGGATGAAAGTCTGGGCAAAAATGTGGTGGCTGAGGTATTTCAAAAGGGATATAAAAGAGGCGACAGGGTAATAAGATACAGCATGGTTAAGGTAGCTAATTAGAAATTATATATCAGATTATCGATGATAGATATTTTTAAATTTGAATTTTAAGGAGGAAAACGTAAATGGGAAAAGTAATAGGAATTGACCTTGGAACCACTAACTCTTGTGTAGCTGTAATGGAAGGAGGAGAGCCGGTAGTAATAGCTAATGCAGAAGGTTCAAGAACTACACCTTCAGTAGTATCCTTCCAAGCTAATGGAGAAAGACTGGTTGGACAGGTAGCAAAAAGACAAGCAATAACTAATCCTGATAAAACTATAATATCCATAAAGAGACATATGGGAACTAACTATAAAGTAAATATTGATGGAAAAGAATATACTCCTCAAGAAGTTTCTGCTATGATCCTTCAGAAGATCAAGGCTGATGCAGAGGCTTACTTAGGTGAACCTGTAACTCAGGCTGTTATCACTGTACCTGCATATTTCAATGACAGCCAAAGACAAGCAACTAAGGATGCAGGAAAGATAGCAGGCTTAGAAGTGTTGAGAATAATAAACGAGCCAACTGCTGCTTCACTTGCATATGGTCTTGATAAGACTGAAACAAATCAGAAGATTTTTGTATATGACCTTGGTGGCGGTACCTTCGACGTATCTATTCTTGAATTAGGTGACGGAGTATTCGAGGTTAAGGCTACAAACGGTAATACAAAGCTTGGTGGAGACGACTTCGACCAGAGAATTATGGACTACATCGCAGACACTTTCATGGCTGATCATGGCATAGATTTAAGAAAAGATAAGATGGCTCTTCAGAGACTGAAGGAAGCAGCAGAGAAGGCAAAGATAGAGTTATCTTCTTCAATGCAGACTAACATAAACCTTCCATTCATAACTGCAGATGCTACTGGTCCAAAGCACATTGATATGAACCTAACAAGAGCTAAGTTCAATGAAATCACTCATGACTTAGTAGAAGCAACTATAGAACCAATGAGAAAGGCTTTAGATGATGCTAAGCTAAGCTTAAGCGATATAGATAAGGTTATATTAGTTGGTGGATCTACAAGAATTCCTGCAGTACAAGAAGCTGTTAAGAAGTTCACCGGAAAAGAACCTTCAAAGGGTGTAAACCCAGATGAATGTGTTGCTGTTGGAGCAGCTATTCAGGCCGGAGTATTAACTGGAGATGTTAAAGACATACTTCTCTTAGACGTTACTCCATTGACACTTGGTATAGAAACTATGGGAGGAATTGCAACTCCATTAATTCCAAGAAACACTACTATTCCAACAAGAAAGAGCCAGATATTCTCAACTGCTGCTGATGGCCAGACTTCCGTTGAAATTCACGTAGTTCAAGGTGAAAGACAGATGGCAGCAGACAACAAGACTCTTGGCAGATTCACACTATCAGGTATAGCTCCTGCTCCAAGAGGAATTCCACAGATTGAAGTTACCTTTGACATAGATGCCAACGGTATTGTAAATGTTACTGCCAAGGATAAGGGAACAGGTAAGGAAGCTAATATTACAATTACAGCTTCAACTAATTTGAGTGATGAAGAAATCGATAAGGCTGTCAAAGAAGCAGAAAGATATGCTGAAGAAGACAGAAAGAGAAAGGAAGTTATTGAAGCTAAGAACAATGCTGACCAGATAGCTTACCAGACAGAAAAGACCTTAAAGGAACTAGGTGACAAGGTATCCGCTGAAGATAAGGCTAAGATTGAAAGTAAGCTTGATGCATTAAAGGCAGTTAAAGACGGCAATGATGTTGAAGCAATCAAGAAAGCGACAGAAGAGCTTACTCAAGAATTCTACGCAATATCTTCCAAACTATATGCTAATGCAAATCCACAAGGACAAGGTTTTGATCCAAACAATATGGGGGCAAACAATGCTGGTGGAAATGCCGGTGGTCAGGATGACAATGTAGTAGATGCTGACTTTAAAGTAGATGACAAATAATTTGAAATATGTAATAAGGGGAAGGGAGAAATTACCCTTTCCCTATTTTAGATTTAAGTATATAATATAAAGGTTGAGATTGTTGTAGGTGGTGAAAAACGGATGGCGAAGAAAGATTACTACGAGGTACTGGGCATACAGAAGGGTGCCAGTGACGAAGAGATAAAAAGAGCCTTCAGAAAGCTAGCAATCCAATACCATCCCGATAAGAACCAGGGGAATAAAGAAGCTGAGGAAAGGTTCAAGGAAATAAATGAAGCTTATCAGGTTCTGTCTGACCCTGAAAAGAAAGCACAGTATGACCAGTATGGTACAACAGATTTCCAAGGTGGTTTCGGTGGTTTCGATGGTGGCTTTGACTTTTCAAGCATGGGTGGTTTTGGAGATATTTTTGATACCTTCTTTGGCGGAGGGTTTTCCAGCGGTAATAGAAGAAGACACAATGCGCCTGAAAGAGGTTCTGATATAGAAGTAACTCTCAAGCTTACTTTTGAAGAAGCAGTATTTGGTGTAGAAAAGGAAATAAGTATTCATAGACATGAAACCTGTGAAACTTGTCACGGAAATGGGGCTAAGCCGGGAACATCTCCAAAGACCTGTGATAAGTGTTCAGGTACCGGTCAAATCAGATCACAAAGAAGCACTCCCCTAGGCAGTTTTGTTAGTATGTCTACTTGCGATAAGTGCGGTGGAAAAGGAAAATTAATAACAGATCCATGTCCGACATGTAAGGGTAAGGGCAAGGAGAGAAAGAATAGAAAGATTAAAGTTAATATACCTGCCGGTGTTGATAATGATAACGTAATTCCATTGAGAGGACAAGGTGAGCACGGCTCTAACGGAGGACCTCCAGGAGATTTATACATCGGACTTAAGGTAGGTTCCCATCCTGTATTTAAGCGAAAAGGTGTAGATATTTACATCGATGCCCATATAAGCTTTGCCCAAGCTGCCCTGGGAACCGAATTAAAAGTTCCTACGGTAGATGGTGACGTAAAGTATTCAGTACCCCAAGGAACTCAGCCGGGAACCATATTCAGACTTAAAGGTAAAGGTGTCCCAAGAGTTAATTCTGCAGGAAGAGGAGACCAGTTTGTCACGGTGATAGTGGATGTACCAAAGACATTAAACGAAAAGCAGAAAGAAGCACTGAAACTCTTTATGGAAGCAAGCGGAGAAGAATATGAAGAAGGAAAAGACGGGAAAAAGAACGGCTCCTTTATGGGGAAAATCTTCGGAAAAGAAAAATAATAACAGTTGAAATAGTAAGCACATAAGGTTCAGGGAGTTTTTCTCTGAACTTTATGTGTAGTTTTATATAACAAAATGGCTATAATATAATTAATAATTAGTAATTATGGTTCTTTTTTTTTAGCTGGCTAAGAAAAAGCCTCCTTAATTACTCATTACTCATCACTAATTACTAATTAAAAAGTTGGAGGATAAGTGGATGAACGGTAAATGGTATGAAGTTAAGGTGATAACAAAAAGTGAAGCAGTTGAGCCTATATCAGGGATTTTTTACGGTATGGACGTAAAGGGGGTAGCCATTGAAGACCCTAATGATATATTAAACAGGGAACAAGGACCGCTTACATGGGATTTTGCTGACATAAATATATTAGAATATGGTGGAAAGGCTGCCGTGGTAAAGGGATACTTCAATGAAACTGAAGATGAAGAGCAATTGACAGCCTATGTGAAGGAAAAACTTCAAGAATTAGTTGAAATGGGCTTTGATATCGGTGAAGGTACTGTTTTATGTGAGTTAGTCAGAGAAGAAGATTGGGCTAACAATTGGAAGAAATACTACAAGCCCACAAAAATAGGGGGAAATATTGTAATTAAACCTATTTGGGAAGAGTATACTCCGGAAGGCGGAGAGATGGTAATAGAGCTTGACCCAGGTATGGCCTTTGGTACAGGTACTCATGAGACTACAAGGATGTGTATATTGGCACTACAAAAGCATGTAAAGCCGGATAGTGAGGTTTTCGATATAGGAACGGGCTCCGGAATATTGGCTATTGCGGCAGCCAAGCTGGGAGCTAAACACGTTGTAGGAGTAGACCTGGACCCTGTGGCGGTAGACTCCGCCCTGGAGAATGTAGAGTACAATAAGCTTGATAATATAGAAATTCTTCATGGAAACTTAATGGATGTTGTAAAAGGCAAGGCTGACCTTATTGTGGCCAATATTATTGCTGAGGTAATTGTAATCTTGATAGATCAGGTTAAGGAATTCTTAAAAAGCGGTGGATTGTTTATTTCCTCTGGTATAATCAAAGAAAGAGAAAGCATGGTAGTAGAAAAACTTATAAGCTCCGGCTTTACAATCAAAGAAACCATGTATGACGGAGAATGGGTTTGCATAACTGCAGAATACTTATAGAAGGGGAAGTAATATGCATAAGTTTTTTGTCAGTCCAGACGCTATAAGTAACGAAAAAGCGGTCATTGATGGCGATGACGTAAAACACATTTACAAGGTATTAAGACTTAAAGCCGGCGATGAAGTCATCATAAACAATTCACAAGGTAAAGAATATTTAGGCCGTATCCATGATGTAAATAAAAGCACTGTGGTTATTGATATCATAGAAGCTATGGATATAAACAATGAGAGCAATCTGAAAGTGGACTTATACCAGGGTTTACCTAAATCAGCTAAGATGGATTATATTGTACAAAAGGGTACAGAAATAGGAATAAATAAGATCACTCCCATCATAACGGAAAGAGTAATTGTAAAAAGTGAACTTGGGGAGTTTAAAAAGACGGACAGGTGGAGAAGAATAGCCTTAGAAGCCTGCAAACAGAGCAAAAGGACATTGATTCCGGAAATAAACGAGCCTATAGAATTCAAATCCTTGCTGACTATCTTAAAAAACTATGATATAGTTGTAGTACCCTATGAGAATCAAGAAGGCTTTGGTATCAAAAAAATGTGTAAAAGCCTTCAGAAGGAAGTGAAGTCAGCAGCAGTGGTCATAGGCCCGGAGGGCGGCTTTGAAGAAGACGAAATTAAGTGCCTTGAGGACATAGGCGGATACATAGTAACTTTGGGACCGAGAATATTGAGAACGGAAACCGCAGGAATAGTGACTGCTGCGCTTTTACAATACGAACTGGGGGACTTGGGCGGCCTTATCTAATGAGTAATTAGTAATAAGTAATGATGGATGAAATTCAGCTGACCTGAATTACTACAAAATTATAAAAAGAAGATTTTTCGCAGCGAAGCGGAGAAAAATTCACCACAATTACTCATTACTCATTATTAATTTTTAATTGAACAAAAGGGGGAATACTAATGAAGGTAGCGTTTGCCACCTTGGGCTGTAGAGTCAATCAATATGAGTCTGAGGCAATGACAGAGAAATTTATCAGAGATGGATATGAAGTAGTAAAATTTGATGACTATTCGGATGTATATGTTATAAATACCTGCACGGTTACAAATATGGGAGATAAAAAATCCAGACAGATGATCAGCCGTGCCAGAAGGACCAACGGAAATGCAATAATTGCAGTAGTGGGTTGTTATTCCCAGGTGGCACCGGAGGAAGTAGCTTCAATAGAGGGTGTAGATGTAGTACTAGGCAGCAGAAACAAGGGAGACATAGTCTACTGGGTAAACAGGGCTATGGATGAGAAAAACAAGATAGTAGAAGTTAAAGACGTCTTAAGAAATAACAAGTATGAAGAGTTAACAATTGAAACCTATCAGGATAGGACCAGAGCCTTTCTTAAGATACAGGATGGGTGTAATAGATTTTGCTCCTACTGTCTAATCCCCTATGCTCGTGGAGGGGTATGCAGTAAGGACCCTGAAAAGATTATTACAGAGGTAAAGGAACTTGCTTCAAATGGTTTTAAAGAGATAATTTTATCGGGCATCCACATTGCGTCCTATGGCATGGACTTAGACAGTAATGTGACTCTGGTAGATATTTTGGAACAAATCAATGAGGTGCCCGGCATCGAGAGAATAAGAATTGGATCCATAGACCCAACCTTTTTTACCGAAGGAGTTATGGATAGAATATCAAAGTTAGACAAATTGTGTCCTCACTTCCATCTATCCCTGCAAAGTGGCTGTGATGAAACTCTAAAACGCATGAACAGAAGATATAACTCCCACCAATACAGAAATATTGTTCAAGAGCTCAGAAAGAGGATAAAGGATGTATCTATAACTACGGACATAATAGTTGGCTTCCCGGGAGAAACCGAAAAGGAATTCAATACCACCTATGAGTTTTTAAAGGATTTGAAGCTGACCAAAACTCATGTATTTAAGTATAGTCCAAGAAAAGGAACCGCTGCGGCTAAACTTAAGGATGATGTAACCCCTCAGGAAAAAGAAAGAAGAAGCTCACTGCTTATAGAACTTAACAGAATTAATGAAAAGCACTTCATAGAAAATTTAATACAAAGAGAAATGGATGTTCTGTATGAGCAAAAATCTTCAATTGAAGGGGAATATTATGAAGGCTATACTCCAAACTATATAAAGGTGGTTACTCCTTTTGAATATATGGATGTTATCGGGAAAATAATTCCTACAAAAATTATAGGAGCAAAAGAAGAATTTGCATATGGAGCATCCTTAGAGGTATAATATGGAATAAAGGAGGTGACAGATTTGGAAGGTTGTATTTTTTGCAAGATAGCCTCAGGTGAAATTCCTGCTGAGAAGGTCTTTGAAAGTGCTAATGTATTGGCATTTAAAGATATCAATCCTGGTGCACCTGTACATATATTAATTATACCGAAAAAGCATATAGCCAGTGTAAATGATATAGAGGACCAGGATGTAAACATAATAGGTGAAATATTCATTGCTGCAAAGAAAATTGCAAGCAGTCTTGGTGTTGCAGAAGATGGCTATAGAGTTGTTACCAACTGTGGGGAAAATGCGGGACAGACAGTCCGGCATCTTCATTACCATCTATTAGGAGGACGATCATTAAAATGGCCTCCAGGCTAAGACTTATGGCAATAATAAAGGTGAATTGAAAAGTTAACTTCCACTTTGTAGAATTAACTTCCACCGTAAAATCGATACTAGATAAGATTTTTGGTTATAAGAGTAATTTTTTGCTTATTTTAGACAAAAATGAGGTATAATTTAAGTAGCTCAAGCAGATTTCAGCTGATTTTGGGTATAGCAAACAAAGGGTGAATATTTTCCGTTTTTTTTGCAAAGGTAAATTCCACCCATTGAAAAAGTTTTAACTTAAGCGCCAGCGGTAATCCCTGCTTGAGTAGGTTAATATTTTAATAAACTCGGATTCATGATAATCTCATTTGGTTTGATGAGTTCTGAATCCAACTTTGCGAGCGTTTTAGCGCCGTAAAGGAAGCTGAATACCGAGTATGGAGACTGGTCATTCAGCTTTTTTCTTGAATAAGAATTAATGTGACTCATCATCAATGAGATATCCTTCTGTTGAAATGAGTTGAAGCTCTGGCCTTTAGGAACAATTCTCCGGATCAATTCATGGTTGTTTTCTGCAGCACCTTTCTGATATGGCGCTGAAGGGTCGCAGTAGAAGATGCGTGTTATGCGGTTTCCCTGCCTATCAAACTCGATAGCCTTTGGATTTGTAAACTCACTGCCGTTGTCAGTTAGAATGACAGGAAATAGTTTTAGAAAAGTGTCAGGCCCCAGTTCCAAATAAAGATTTTCGAAAATATCTATGACGGAACGTGAAGTGTTTGCATCCCTAATAAAAGCAAGCATAAACTGAGAATCAACGAAATGGATAGTGAGCAACACCTTACCACCTTTAGTACCTTCAACAGAATCCATTTCAACTACTGGAGTATCAGGATTTTCCTTCATGAATTCAAGAAAATCCTGATATGTGCGTCCAATTCTGTAGGACTTATCCACTTTAAAATGATTTTTAAGCTTTTTTCTTGGACGATAAACAACTTTTCTTGGAAGGTCAATATTTTTTGTGGAGAAAAGATTGTAATCAATATAGTTGTAGATTGATTTTTCACTATGCATGATAAGGTCTCTGTTATTAACGCAGATATGGTGTATAGATTGACCTCTTTGAATGAGTGGGGTTATGATTTTATCAAGACGTTTAATCTCGTCCTCAGAAATAGTTATGCCGCTTCGTGACTCAGAACGACGAAGTACATATTCATCATGGGCATAGGAAGCATTATAGATTGCTTTCTCCAGAGTACATTTTGTAAGGCTAGCACATCCATTGCACACATAAGGTGGCTTAGAGAGTAAGTGACAAGTATATGCTTTGTAATCAGAACAGAATTTTGAACAATCTGAACAAAAGCGACAGCGTCGAATTCTACAATGTGATTTCTCACATAGATATGTATGGTTGCAAGTTAAACGATGAATACAGTTGTTAAAAGGTCTACCGTAAGAACCTGTTCGCTTGTACATGATATGATTTTTAACCTCTTTGGAAATGGTTGTACAATCTCGATCAAGCTCTCGGGCTATTGCTTTGAAAGAAAGGGAGGCTTTAAGCATTATTTCAATAGAGACTCTTTCCTCTAACGTAAAGTGTTTGAATTTAGCCATAATGAAAAACTCCTTCCTTACCAAGCAAGGATTACTGTAATGACGCATATATCAATATAATAATATTTTGTATTACTAAATTCCACTCTCTATACTCTTTCATATTTGTAGAATTAAAATCCACTCTTACCACCTAGAGAGGTGGAATTTACTTTTGCAATTAAAGTGGCAATAATAAAAGAAAAGTCATTATTAATGAAATTCTTGACAGTCTGTCATCATATAATGTATAATATTCACTGTGTTATTTGTACCCAAAGGCTGATTTTATTATTTGATAAGATAGAGCTAGCGGAGGGAGGGATAATAGATGTCAGAAATAAAAGTTGGAGAAAATGAAACTCTTGAAAGTGCTTTAAGAAGATTTAAGAGAAAATGCGCAAGGGCTGGTGTTCTTTCTGAAGTTAGAAAAAGAGAGCATTATGAAAAGCCAAGCGTAAGAAGAAAGAAGAAGTCTGAAGCAGCAAGAAAAAGAAAATTCAAATAGAACTCTTTGAAAGAAGGTATCGAGATGCCACTTAAAGAAAGACTCCAGGATGATTGGAAGCAAGCTTTAAAGGCTAAGGATAAATTCAGAGCAGATACCATCAGTACTGCTAGAGCAGCCATTCTTCAAGTTGAAAAGAATGAAGGAGCTGCCAGTGTTGATGACGAAACTATCATTGAAATTTTAGCTAGGGAAGTAAAGCAAAGGCGAGAAGCTATTGCTGAATTTGAAAAAGGAAACAGACAGGACCTTGTTGATAAGGCGAAAGCCGAAATTGAGATTTTGTTAAGTTACCTTCCTCAGCAGTTAAGTGAAGATGAAATATATGAAATAGTACGAGTGGCAGCCGTTGAAGTTGGTGCAAATAGCATGAAAGATATGGGAAGACTGATGGCAGCGGTTATTGAACGAACCAAGGGCAGAGCAGACGGTAAAGTAGTTAGTACCATAGTTAAAGAGCATTTGAGTAAATAATTTAAAGTGTGAAAAGGAATATCCGTAGGGATATTCCTTTATTACTTTTTTTGAAGACTGCCTTGTCATTTATTCTATTGACTTCTCATAAATTAGTATGAAAGAAATTTTTTGAGGTGAAATTGTGGAAGACAAGATAAATAAGGCAAGGGAAAGTTTGGCTCATCAATTAGATTTGCCTAGGGATGTAGTCTTAAACATTCCAAAGATAAGCGTAACAGGAAATAATGAAATCACAATAGAAAATCATAAGGGCATTGTTTTGTTTGATGAAAAAGAGATAAAGGTAAATTCTAATGTAGGTCTAATATCAATTTCAGGAGAAAAGTTTGAGATTTTATTTTTGGGAGGAAGCACTATCACAATCAGTGGAAAATTTAGAGCTATACTCTATGAGGGGACATTATAATGAGGTTATCCAAGTATTATAATGGCGTTATAGAAATTGAAATACAATCTAGAATTCCTGAAAGGTTTATTAACTTACTTTGGAAGAATGAGATAATGGTAAAAAATATTGCCCGCGTCGACATTACGACAATGACCATGGAAATCAATATCAGAGATTATGATAAGATAAAAGATATATGCAAGAGGACGGAAACAAAGGTAAGGATTATAGGCAGGCAAGGACTGTTCTTTTACTTGTTTCAGATTAAGAGACATTTTTCCCTGGTAGGCGGTGTTGCATTTTTCGCTTTAGCAATTTTGTATCTTTCTACCTTTATGTGGTCTATAGACATTACGGCAGATAAGTACATAAGCCCCTATGAAATAAGGCAGAGGTTGTACAGCTATGGCATAAAGCCGGGCATAGCTAAAAGTAAGATCAATGTGAAGCAATTAGAGGATAGGGTTATGAAGGATGCAGATGACATAATGTACTTTAGAGCAAGAATTGAAGGGTCCACTCTAAAAATAATTGTAGGGGAAAGGGTTGCACCACCTGAGATAGTAGAAGACAATGAGCCCTGTGATGTAATTGCAAAGGAAGACGGAGAAATTTTAAGAATATTTTCAACAGCTGGTACACCGGTGGTACAGGCGGGAGACAAGGTTAAGAAGGGACAAATACTTATAAAGGGTGAACAAGGCAAGGAAGGAGCTGTATACCCGGTACATGCTAAAGGACAAGTCATGGCCAATACCTTCTACGAATACGAAAGGGAAATGCAAATAAAGGGTATCAGGTATGAGGCCACAGGAAGAACGGTTGAAAATAGCTATATTGAAGTATTGGGAAAAAAAATATATCTAAAAAAAGGTTTAAATAAATTTACCAATTATGATAAAATAATAGATAATAAAGGTTACATAAAACGAGAGATTTTTAAAGAAACAAAAGCAGTTGAATTTGAACTGGATAAAAAACAAGTGGTGGATAGTACAGTAGAAGAACTGCACAAGAAAACCATGGAATCCTTTGATAAATCTGCCAAGCTAAAGGATACTATTGTGGAAAGTGAGCAGAACGGCAACAATTTAAAGATCAGGGTTGTGTTTGTGGTGGAAATAGATATAGCGCAAGAACAAAAAGCCAGATGAAGATTCTGGTATAGGAGAAGGTGCATAAATGAAGAAATACAATTCAGGAAAAAGTGATAAACTCAATAGAATATATAAAGTTTTAATTTTCCTGTTAACTTTTGTAATATTATTTTTTACCCTGATGACAGCAGTAGTGTCTCCCAAGTATTCCGTTAAGGTAGGAGAGATAGCTAAGAATGACATAAAAGCACCCAGGGAAGTGAAGGATAGGGTAGCTACTGAAGAAAAGTATAGGCAAGTGGAAGAGCAAGTGGAACCTCAATATACTAAGGACAATGAGGTAAAAGAAAATATCATCAATACTATAGATTCCCTATTTATTGCACTTAGAGGTGTAAAGTCACTGCTTGTGGAAGATGAAGCCAAAGTGGAGAAATTGAAGGAAAAATCTCCTATACTCCTATCTGAAGAAGAGTATGTTGGGCTAGTGGCCCTGCAGGATAATGAGGTTGGTACACTACAACAATATCTTGTTGATGTTTTTGAAGATATTTATGATAACAGTAGAATCGAAAGCAAGACTGAACATACAACCAGAACCCAAGAGGAGTTAAAAAACAGATTTAACAGTTCAAATTTATCAAGTAATCAAAAAGTCTTAGGTATAAGTATTGGATATAAATTAATAAAGCCGAATTACTTTTTTGATGAACAAAAGACAGAAGAGCTAAAAAAAGAAGCTATCAAAGATGTCGAGCCTGTAATGATAAAAAAAGATCAGATTATAGTTAAATATGGAGAGCCAATTACGGTGAGACAAATTCAGATATTAACTGATCTAGGCTTGCTCAATGATAACCCAGCCATACAGTTGAGACTTTATATCAGCTTGACGGTACTCCTCTTGGGCATCATGATTTTTCAGTGGCACTATATTTATAAGTTTTATAGATCAGTGTTTGATAATAACAAAATTATATTGCTTATAAACTTATTAAGCTGCGTATCCGTGATAATCTCAAGGACTATGGGGATAATTTCACCTTATCTTATTCCCTTTGCATGCATACCACTGCTGATGACCTTGCTGGTAAATTATAAGATATCTCTGGTCATAAATATTCTGAATGTGATACTGATAAGCGGTAGTGTAGGTTTTAATATTGAAGCCGTTATCCTTGCAGTAGTCAATACAGTGATAGGAGCTGTGGTGCTTAGAAAGATGCAGGCAAGAAACGACATATTCTACTCTACGGCAGTAATCGTCATAGTAAATGTGGTGTGTACTTTCTGCATAGGCACTCTACTAAGCAATAACTATCTCGAAGTATTGAAAAGAGCGGGGCTTGCTTCAGTAGGTAGTATCACTGCTGCAGTACTTACAATTGGCTTGCTGCCATTTTTTGAATTTACCTTTGATATTGTTACTGCCATGAAATTGCTTGAACTTGCAAATCCTAATCAGCCCTTGTTAAAGAGACTGCTTATTGAGGCGCCGGGGACTTACCATCACAGTGTAATGGTAGCCAATCTTGCAGAGGTGGCTGCGGAAGATATCGGTGCTAACTCAATTCTTGCAAGAGTTGGAGCTTATTATCATGATGTGGGAAAAATAAAAAGACCCTACTTCTTTAAAGAAAACCAGATGGGCATGGATAATCCACATGACAAGATAGCTCCAAATTTGAGTGCCATGATCATCACATCCCATGTAAAAGACGGACTGGAGTTGGCAAAGGAATACAAGGTACCGGTGGTTATACAGGATATAATTGCCCAGCATCATGGCAATTCCTTAGTTAAATATTTTTATATAACAATGAGAAATAATGCACAAAATATAGAGGATGTTAAGGAAGAAGATTTCCGGTATGCTGGACCTATTCCTAAGGCGAAGGAGACAGCTCTAGTCATGCTGGCTGATAGCGTTGAAGCGGCCGTTAGATCTATAAAAGAGCCTTCTATAGAAAAGATAGAAACCATGGTAAATAATATTTTTAAGGATAAACTAAATGATGGACAGTTAAGTGGCTGCGATTTGACCTTATACGAGTTGAAAAAAGTAAAAAAGGCTTTTCTTAAGGCGCTGACAGGTCTCTATCATCAAAGAATAGAATATCCTGAAGAAAACAAAATTATTAAAGCCGAGGAGATAAAAAATGATTTACATTGAGAATGGACAGGGAAAAATTAAGTGGGACAGTGAAACAGAAGAATTGCTAAAGGCTGTAATTGACTTTGCTGTAAAGGAGGAAGGAGTCACTTGCGGCTATCAGATAAGCGTACTTTTGGTAGAGAATGAGGAGATACGAAGCATTAATTGGGAGCATAGAAGAATTGATAAAGTAACGGATGTCTTGTCATTTCCAATGCTGGATTATCCCAGTGGAAAGGTATATAAAGAAGTTTATACCGATAATAATTTTGATAGCAGTATGCTTGATGGAGTAGAACTGGTTCTCGGTGACATCGTTATTTCACTTGAAAGGGCCATGGAGCAGAGTATAGATTACGGCCATTCCTTTAAAAGAGAGCTTACTTACTTGATAATACACTCCGTACTTCATCTCTTGGGTTATGACCATATGCAAGAAGAAGATAAGTTAAGAATGAGGGAAAGAGAAGAATATATACTTTCTAGATTCAATATCAATAGAGATTAAAGGCATTGAGGAGAGATTATGAAAATAAGGAAGCTTGTGGATAGTTTTAATTATGCAATAGAGGGGATAATATATGCAGTAAGAACTCAAAGAAATATGCGAATTCATATGGCAGTAGCCCTGTTGGTATTAACAGCTTGTTTCTTTTATGATCTAAGCAAGGTAGAACTGCTTATTTTGACAATCACTATTACCATAGTGATAGCTGCTGAACTTGTAAATACAGCGGTAGAAAGTGCAATTGATGCTACCACAAATTATTATCATCCTTTGGCAAAAATTGCGAAGAACACTGCAGCCGGGGCTGTACTTGTAACTGCAATAAATGCAGTTATCGTCGGCTATATAATTTTCTGGGATAAGTTAACAGATATCACCTTCAGCGTAATAACTAAGGTAAAGCAATCGAATCCATATATGATGTTTCTGGTTTTGGTAATAGTGTCTATTGCTACTATAGTAGTAAAGGCTATCTACGGAGAAGGCACACCTTTAAGAGGTGGCATGCCCAGTGGTCATAGTGCATTAGCTTTCTCTATAGCTACTACAATAGCTTTGATAACTGAGGAGCCACTTTCTATAATGCTCAGTTTTCTGCTGGCTTTTATTGTAGCACAAAGCAGGGTGGATACAGAAACCCACTCCATATTAGAAGTATTGATGGGAGCGGTCTTTGGCACATTACTAACGCTTTTTATATTCAGAGTTTTTAGCTGAACCTTCTTACCATTGCAAAGATTTCATTTAATGTTATAATTTATACAACGAGGTGTTCAATATGAATCATGAGACATTGATAAAAGAGGCTTTAAAAGCCAGACAAATGGCATACACACCCTATTCTAACTTTAATGTAGGTGCAGCGGTGCTTACTGAAGATGGCAAAGTATATACGGGCTGTAATATTGAAAATGCATCCTTCGGCGCAACAAACTGTGCGGAGAGAACTGCCATTTTTAAGGCTGTATCGGAGGGATCTAGGACTATAACCGCTATTGCGATTGTAGGTGATCTTAATTCATATACTTATCCTTGCGGAATATGCAGGCAGGTATTTTTGGAGTTTGCTAAAGATGAAAATATAGAAATTATTTTAGCAAAGAATGAGAAAGATTATGTAGTAGAAAGACTTAAAGATATAATCCCGGGGGCATTTACAAAAAAGGATCTGAATAAGGAGTAGATAAACTAATGTTTAAATCAGGATACGTAACAATAATAGGAAGACCCAATGTAGGTAAGTCTACATTACTGAATAAATTGATGGGCGAAAAGTTGGTAATAGTATCAAATAAGCCTCAGACCACAAGAAACAATATACATACAATTTTGACCAGTAAGAATTATCAGATAATATTTGTTGATACTCCCGGCTTGCATAAGCCCAAACACAAGCTTGGTGAAATAATGGTAAAAAGCGCAAAAGATACCCTGAAGAATGTTGATCTCATTTTGTTTTTGACAAATCCCGATGATGAGATTGGCAAAGGAGATGCAATGATCCTTGAGGAGCTAAAGGGGATAGATAAGAAAGTCTTCTTGGTTCTGAATAAAATAGATGAGAATACGCAGGAAAGAGTTGCGCAGACTCTAGCTAATTATAGTAGCTTTTTCGATTTTGATGAGATTGTACCAATCTCTGCACTGAAAGGTAAGAATGTAGACACCTTGTTAAAGCTTATAACCGATAACCTTCCTGAGGGTCCAATGTACTATCCGGAAGAAATGGTAGCGGATGTACAGGAAAGATTTATCATTACCGAGATGATAAGAGAGAAGGCTCTTAGGAATTTATCTGAGGAAGTTCCACACGGAATTGCTGTGGAAATAGTGACCTTTAAAGAGCAGGAAGATAATAGAATTAATATCGAAGTAAATATGCTTTGTGAAAAGGAATCTCATAAAGGTATTATCATTGGAAAAAACGGAGCAATGCTTTTAAAGATAAAAAAACAGTCAAAAGCAGATATAGAAAGATTTTTAGGGAAAAAAGTGAACTTGAATATATGGGTAAAAGTAAGAAAAGAATGGAGAGATAATCCTGCTTTATTAAAAGATTTGGGTTATGACTTTAAGAAGTAGAGACGATTTTCTTTTACAGAACTAGGGGATGATTTTCTGTCAGTAATTAATTGTAAAGCAGTTGTATTAAAAGTATCAGATTTTGGAGAAAATGATAAGATAGTATGGCTTTTTACCGATAAGCTCGGTAAGCTATCTGCTATTGCAAAGGGAGCCAAAAAAAGTAAAAGTAAGCTTTTCTCAATTACTCTCCCATTTTGCTTTGGTGAGTATACTGTATTTAGGGGTAAGAGTATGTATGTTTTGAGTGAGGGGAAAACTATAGAATCCTTTCAAGCTCTGTTAAATGACTTAGATACCTTAACCTATGGCTCCTATATATGTGAGTTGGTTGATATATCCATGGTAGATGAAGAAAGTAACAGAGATATATTTAAAACCTTAGTATCCTCTCTTTATCTGCTGAAAAGCAGGGCGGTAGATGACGAAATATTACTGAGGGCATATGAACTTAATGTTTTAAACAATACGGGCTATGGCATCAATTTTGAAACTTGTGGAGTATGCAGAAAAAAAATAGAACAGTGCAGTTATATAAGCTTACAGCAATTTGGAGGAGTGTGTGACCAATGTCCAAAAACTGATGGAATAAGTATAAGCAAACCTGCATTTAAGGTTTTAAAGTTTCTTAATAATATACCCTTAGAAAAGGTATATAGATTAACTGTACCGCAAAACATAAAGAGAGAAATAAAAAAGACCCTTCAACTATTTATTTCAAATAATTATTCAAGGATACCAAAAAGCTTACAAATGCTTGATTTTATAAAGGAGAGTGAATAAAATGAGTGAAATTACTCTTGAGAAAGTAGACATGATAAGAGACAGAACGGGAGTTTCATACACAGTGGCTAAGGAAGCCCTGGAAGTATGCAATGGTGATGTGCTAGAAGCAATTGTTTTCATTGAAAACAACAGTAAAAACAAAGGTAGCTTCTATCAGACAAAAGAAGAATTCATCAATTGGGTAAAAGATATAGTCAACAAGGGAAATGTAACAAGAATCAGAATTAAAAAAGATGATAAGGTTCTAGTTGACTTGCCTATTACAGCAGGGCTCGCAGTAACAGGTTTGACCGCGATTTTATCTGTTCCGCTCTTGGCCATCGGAGTGGTAAGTGCTGTTGTAACTAAGGTTACAGTGGAAATTACAAAGGAAGATGGTACAGTTGAAGTTGTAAACAAGTATATCAAAGATACCATGGGAGATATGAAAGGAAAAATAGACAGCTTTACCGAAAAACTTGGTGGAGTTGCGGAAGAAGTTAAGGAAGTAATCAGTGAAGTAGCAGAAGACCTTAAAGATAAAATGAAAAACAGAGTAAACCATGAAGGTAAAAATCAAGATACCAATAATGCAGAAGAGAATGTATATAAATACACTGTGAATTTTGAAGAAGTTGACGATAATAACAAAGAAGAAAGTGACAAATAAACTAATTTTGTATATAATAGATATGAAATCTCTTTAAGACCGTAAAATTCATTAATTACTATACATTTATCATAATTACATGATATAATGATTGGTGATAAGATAATATTTATATGTTATAAGAGCTTTAAGAGAAGGTATTGAAAAATATTTTCTCTTAAAGCTATGAATTCATTAATATTTGTATAGCGTATTATATAGATAATTAGCTTTTACTGAAAGAAGGTGAAGACTATTAGGTATACACCTAGACAGGAACAAATAATTTCAATAGTAAAGGAAGTCGGGCCAATTACTAGTGAAAAAATTGCATCAAAGCTGGGATTAACCAGAGCAGCTTTAAGACCGGATCTAGCTATATTGACTATGAGTGGTGCGTTAGAGGCCAGACCTAGGGTAGGATACATATATTCAAGAGAAAAAGCAAAAAATTTGTTATATGACTACATAACAAATATAAAGGTCAAGGACATCATGTCTAAACCGGTAACTGTAAATGAGGAAACAACGGTTTACGATGCAATAATTCATCTTTTTTTAAATGATGTTGGCACACTTTTTATAGAAAACAAAGGCGTATTGGTAGGGGCAGCTTCAAGAAAAGATCTCTTGAAAATTGCAATTGGGAGTACCGATATTCATAAAGTTCCTGTAGGTATAGTAATGACCCGAATGCCTAATATAGTCTGTGTAGAAGCGGAAGATACTGCATATCTTGTGGCTCAACGAATTATTGAACACGAGGTAGATAGTATCCCGGTCATTGAAAGAGTTTTCGATGGTACTAAAGAAGCCCCTAAAATCATAGGGAAAGTATCTAAAACTAATATCACTAAACTATTTGTTGCCCTAGGGCAAAACAAATAGGACAAATTCGGGCTAACCGGGACTTAATTTGTCCCGTTAGTATATAGATTTAATACATATCGGAGGAGTGTTAGAATGGATAACAAGAAGTATGTGTACCTTTTTAGCGAAGGCGAAGAAAGTCAAAAAGAACTTCTTGGTGGAAAAGGTGCTAATCTTGCAGGTATGACAAGACTAGGAATACCAGTTCCACAAGGATTTATCGTTACAACAGAAGCTTGTAACAAATACTATGAGGACGGAAAACAGATATCTGATGAAGTTATTGAGCAAATTTATGCAAAAATGGCTGAGTTAGAAAAGATTACTGGTAAAGAATTCGGTGGAAAGAATAATCCACTACTTGTATCAGTAAGATCCGGTGCTAGAGTTTCAATGCCTGGTATGATGGATACAATATTAAACCTTGGATTAAATGATGAAACAGTTGAAGTTATGGCTAACTTAACTAATAATCCAAGATTTGCATATGACTCCTACAGAAGATTCATCCAAATGTTTGCTGATGTTGTTATGGGAGTAGAAAAGAGATTATTCGAAAACCTTCTTGATGAAATGAAGGAATCAAAAGGTTATAAATATGATACAGACTTAACTGCTGATGACTTAAAAGTATTAGTAGGACAGTTTAAAGAATTATACAAAAAGGAAAAGGGAGAAGACTTCCCAACAGATCCTAAGGCTCAATTAATCGAAGCTGTTACAGCTGTATTCAGATCCTGGGATAACCCAAGAGCTAATGTATACAGAAGACTTAATGACATTCCTTCAAACTGGGGAACTGCTGTTAACGTTCAGGAAATGGTATTCGGTAACAAGGGAGAAAATTCTGGTACAGGTGTTGCCTTCTCAAGAAACCCATCTACTGGAGAAAAGAAAATATATGCTGAGTACTTAATGAATGCTCAAGGAGAAGACGTTGTTGCTGGTATCAGAACTCCAGAAGACATATCAACTCTTGAACAGAGAAACAAAGCTGTATATGATGAATTCATGGCTATAGTTAATAAGCTTGAAAATCATTACAGAGACATGCAGGATATGGAGTTTACTATAGAAGACGGTAAGCTTTACTTCCTACAGACAAGAAATGGTAAGAGAACAGCTGCTGCTGCGTTAAAGATAGCTGTTGACTTAGTTGAAGAAGGTCTTATAACTAAGCAAGAAGCTATATTAAAAGTTGATCCAAAACAGCTTGACTCATTACTTCACCCAGCATTTGATGCATCTGCATTAAAGAAGGCTGCTGTTATAGCTAAGGGACTTCCAGCTTCACCAGGAGCTGCTTGCGGTAAGGTTGCTTTCACAGCTCAAGAAGCTAAGGAAAGACATGAAGCAGGAGAAAAGGTTGTTCTTGTTAGACTTGAAACTTCACCAGAAGATATCGAAGGTATGATAGCTGCTGAAGGTATACTAACTGTAAGAGGTGGTATGACTTCTCACGCTGCTGTTGTTGCTAGAGGTATGGGTGCTTGCTGCGTAGCAGGTTGTGGAGAAATAAAGGTTAACGAAGAAGAAAGATACCTCGAAGTTGGCGGAAAGAGATATACTGAAAATGACTATATATCAATAGATGGAACTACTGGTAATGTTTATGGTGAAGCTATTCCAACTGTTGAACCAGAAATAACTGGATACTTCGGAACATTCATGGCTTGGGCTGATGAAATAAGAGCATTAAAGGTTAGAACTAATGCTGATACACCACATGACGCTCAAACTGCTGTTAAGTTCGGAGCTGAAGGTATCGGTCTTTGCAGAACTGAGCACATGTTCTTTGCTGAAGACAGAATACCAGCAGTGAGAGAAATGATAGTTGCTAAGAACGAAGAACAAAGAAGAAAAGCTCTTGCAAAATTACTTCCAATGCAGAGACAAGACTTTATAGGTCTTTACGAGGCTATGGAATTCAGACCAGTTACTATCAGATTCTTGGATCCACCACTACATGAGTTCTTACCTCATGCTGATGAAGATATAGCAGCTTTAGCTAAAGAAATGGGATTAACATTCGAAGAGCTTAAGGCTACTGTAGAATCATTACATGAATTCAACCCAATGATGGGTCACAGAGGATGCCGTCTTGCTGTTTCTTACCCAGAAATAGCTGAAATGCAGACAAGAGCAGTAATAGAAGCTGCACTTGATGTTTCAGGAAGACATCCAGAATGGAACATAGTTCCTGAAATAATGATTCCTCTTGTAGGAGAAGTAAAAGAGCTTAAGTTTGTTAAGGACGTAGTTGTTAAGACTGCAGAAGCTGTTATGGCTGAAGCTGGCAGAAAAATTGAATACAAAGTTGGTACAATGATAGAAATACCAAGAGCAGCTGTTACAGCTGATGAAATAGCTAAGGAAGCAGAATTCTTCTCCTTCGGTACTAACGACTTAACTCAGATGACATTTGGATTCTCAAGAGACGATGCTGGTAACTTCTTAAAGCACTACTATGAGTCAAAGATATACGAGCAAGATCCATTTGCTAAACTTGACCAAAATGGTGTTGGTAAGCTAGTTAAGATGGCTGCTGACCTTGGAAGACAAACAAGGCCAGACATCAAGCTTGGTATCTGCGGAGAGCACGGTGGAGATCCTTCATCTGTTGAATTCTGCCATAATGTAGGATTAAACTATGTATCCTGCTCACCATTCAGAGTTCCAGTTGCAAGACTTGCTGCTGCTCAGGCACAGGTTAAGAACCCAAGAAAGTAAAGATTAAATCAGCTTATTCAGTGTGATAAAAGTATGGGTACTATCTCTTATTAATTTAAGAGATAGTACTCTTTTTATGAATAATGAACGATTATTAATTAAACTAAAGTTTGGTTTTGAATTTATCTTCTATGTACTGCTTAAATTCACCGATAAATTGAGCGTGGAATTCAGTCTTTTCTACTGCTTTGCTAATTAAGGTCTGAAAAGAGCTCTTGTTGCACTTAGAGATATTATTATAATAATCTCTGGATATTTTCCAATACTTCTGGGGAAAAGACAGATAGGCCAAAATATACCTGTATTCATCTAGGTTCAGTGGCCGTTTTTCTTCATAGACTTTTAAGGCATTAATTGCAGTTTGTATATTCCACTTTGTATTATCCCGTTTAAGTAGTCTTCTTAAAAAGTAGGATATATCATGCACACAATAATCCATCTTGCATTTATCAAAATCTATAATCCAAATCCTGGTATCGTTGTCGAATATTATATTTTTGTTGACATAATCTAAATGACATAGTGAAGTTTTTAAATTTTTTTTATCTATGGAAGCTGAAACCCTAGCTGACAACTCAGCAAGCTCAATATTTTCTTCAAAATTATTTAGATAGGTTTTTGAAAAGCCATCCTTATACTTAAAAGCTAGATTAGAGCAATTCAAAAGTTGATTAAAGTGCTTTTGAAGTGAATTAGCCAGATTTTCAAAGCCGCCTCTGTTACTACTGCCAAACACAGGTGTGAAGTCCTCGGAACAGTTGTGCATATCCGCTAAGTATGAAATTGAAGCCATTATGTGATCTATATTGTCATAGCTGCATTTGATGCCATCAATCCATGGTGTAAGAATAAACAACATATTGTTATATTGAACAAATCTCCCTTTTTCTCTAGTGGGAAGCAGCCGCGGGACATTGATTTTATTTCTGTAAAGCCATTCTATAGCTGAATATACAAAAAGCAAGTCTTGTACACCAAAGTAAACCTTTTTTAGGCAAAACACTTCATTATTATATTCAACTCTATAGACTGCTCTTTGCTTGTCTGTATCCTTAAACTTTATCTGTTCAATTTTAGCATTCTCCATAGCATAGTGGGGAAGTACAGTTTTCTTTAATGTGCCTTCAGATAAATCGTTCACCTTATACAATTTAGCTTCGTAAGGCATGGAATTACCCCCTAGTAAACAATTATATTACTAAGATATTATTTAAAATCTTCTAATATACATATACTACATAAAAATGTTTATATATTTTACTAAAAAAGAGGAGTTTTAGGCTTTTTATAGAATATTCAATTGAGGTGGTTTAATGGATATAAGGGAAAGGATAGAGAGGTCAGAAGAACTTGCATACAACAAGTTTGCTTGGCTGTCTTCTAAATGTGGAAATAGAGAAACCTTTGAAGAAAAGGATAGTGTTAGAACTGCTTACATGGTTGATAGGGACAGGATAATTCACAGTAAAGCTTTCAGGAGATTGAAGCATAAAACTCAAGTATATATAAAAACTTGGGGAGACCATTACAGAACCAGACTAACCCATACCTTAGAAGTGGCACAGATAGCAAAGACCATTGGGCGAGGTATTGGGCTCAACGAGGACCTTATAGAAGCTATTGCCCTTGGGCATGATATTGGTCATGTGGCCTTTGCGCATAACGGAGAAGAAGTTCTAAACAGTCTACTTCCCAATGGATTTAGGCACAGTGAAAACAGCGTTAGAGTGCTTAGACGGCTGGAAAAAGGGGGAAAGGGGCTAAACTTAACTCCTGAGGTTTTAGACGGCATTTTACGCCACAGTGGTTTTTCGCTAAATGCACCTAAGGCCTATACTTTGGAAGGGCAGGTTGTCAAGTACAGTGACAAAATAGCTTATGTTAACCATGATATCGACGATTCTATACGTGCTGGACTGTTAAAATTAGAAGATATTCCAACCTCAGTTATTAAGAACCTTGGCAAGAGCCATGGTGAAAGAATTGATACCTTGGTAAAGGATTGTATTTTTACCACCTTGAAGAATATAGACGCAGATAAGCCAGAGGTATCTTTAAGCAGTTGTATAGAAAAAGAATTAACGGAATTAAGACACTTCATGTTTGAATATATATATAAAGGCGCCATTTTAAAAGTGGAAAGGGATAAGGCAAAGTTTGTTTTGTCTCAGGTATATGAGTATTTTTATAAAAATCCGGATAAGCTACCTGGGTTTTATAGGTCTATAGCTGAAGCTGAAGGCCTTCATCAAGGGGTAGCAGATTATATTTCCGGCATGAGCGATGACTATTGCCTATACGTATTTAATGATATATATGTACCAAAGTTAGTTATATACTAAAAATTAGGAATATTTTATAGTATTTAGTGGGTAAAATATTGTTTGTGCGGTATTCTGATATTTTTTAAAAAATTTGGATAAATAACCAGATAAAAAATTAAATTAAAAATAAATTATTAATATTTTTAAGAAGGATTTTGATTTATTGTGTCGAATATATAAGAACTTGTGGAAAAATTCCTAATTTCAAAAAGATAGGTGGGAATGTTTCATTGAGAATATCAGATGAAATAATCCAAAGGGTAAAAGAGGAAAATGACGTAGTGGACGTGATTTCTGAGGTTGTAAAGCTAAAGCGAGCAGGAAGAAACTATATGGGATTATGTCCTTTTCATCGAGAAAAGTCTCCGTCTTTTAGTGTTTCTGTTGATAAGCAAATATATAAATGCTTTGGTTGTGGTGAAAGCGGTAATGTTTTTACCTTTGTTATGAAAAACCGAAACATTGATTTTGTTGAAGCTGTCAAATATTTAGCCAATAGAGCAAATATAACTATTGAGTATGATGATTATAAAACCAGAGTTTTAGAAGATCAAAAAGAGAGGCTCTATAGTGTAAATGTTGAGGCAGCAAGATTTTTTTACAGTAATTTATTAAGGAGTAAAAAATCACAGGAATACTTCTCTGCCAGAGGAATATCTGTAAGCACAGTTAAAAGATTTGGGTTGGGGTTTGCACCGGACTCATGGCATGACTTGATGAATGCTTTAAAAAGAAAAGGTTTTTCAGAGCTGGATATGCTGAATGTAGGCCTGGTAATTAAGAGCGAGAAGGGAAATATATACGACAGGTTCAGAAACAGAGTTATGTTTCCGGTATTCGACTACAGAGGGAAGGTCATAGGCTTTGGGGGAAGAGTTCTTGACGATTCAAAACCAAAGTACCTCAACTCTCCTGAAAGTTTAATATTTCAAAAAGGTACGAACTTATACGGACTCAATTTTGCACTGAAACACAATAATAACAGAACGTTTATAATTGTTGAAGGCTACATGGATTGCATTTCTCTGCATCAGCATGGCATTACTAACGCTGTTGCGTCATTGGGAACAGCTCTTACTGTTCAACAGGCGAAGTTATTAAAAAGGTATGGGGACAAAATAGTAATCTCATATGATGCGGATGCAGCAGGTCAAGCAGCAACCATAAGAGGTTTGGAGATTTTAAGAAAAGAAGGGTTTGACGTAAAAGTGTTAACTGTACCTTCCGGAAAGGATCCGGATGAGTTCATAAGAGCAAATGGAAAGGAAGCCTTTTTGAGGTTAGTGGAAAATGCACTGCCCTTAATGGACTACAAAATAAAAAAGGCTGCGGAAGGCCTAAATTTCAATGACAGTGAAGAAGTGATTAAATATGTGAAAAAGGTAACGGAATCACTGGCAGATCTAAATCCAGTAGAAAAGGATGTCTATATAAGTAAAATATCTCAGCAAACTGGGATTAAAGAACAGGCTATTTATGATTTACTTAAAGGAGAACTTAGTAAAAGCAATGAAGCAGCATATACAATGAATAGTATGCCTGCTTTTGGACAAAAATTATATGTAGAACCGGCTCATATTAAGGCGGAAAGGATTCTGCTAAAGCTGATGCATGTTGACGAAGAGTGCTTTGAATTCATTAAACAAAATCTAAGTGAAGAAATGTTTATATTAAATGGCCATAAGAAAATATATAAGCTGCTGTTAGAATCAAAATATCTGGAGAATATAGATAAAGCGAGATATGTAGAAGATAGATGTGACGATGTAGAAAGTTCAAAGGAATGGGTTGAAATTAATAACTTGGAGTTATTGAAGGATGATTATGAAAATAAGCAACTTATAATAGATTATATAAATGAAATCAAAAGATATCAATTGGAAAACTTAAAGAAGCAAATTAAGGCAAAGATTAGCGAATGTGAAGCCAAAGGCTTGATAGAAGAGTCTCTTAAGCTTGCACAAAGACTAATGGAAATCAAAAGAGAAGTGGAAAGGTCGTAGTTCTGCGGAAGGAGGTTACATTATGAAAGATAAAGATGCTAAAATGGCTGTTGTGAAAAGACTCATCGATAAGGGGAAAAAGAGTGGAACGCTAACTTACAAAGAAATCATGGATGAACTGGATGAAATAGATTTAAATCCTGAGCAAATCGAGAAGATATATGAAGTTCTTGAATCCATGGGCATAGATATTATTGGTGATATGAGTGATATTGAGGTGACCGAGGAGGACCTCGATTTATCGATTCCGGAAGGGATAGCAATCGATGATCCGGTAAGAATGTATCTAAAGGAGATAGGAAAGGTTCCGTTGCTATCTCCCGATGAAGAGATAGCTTTGGCACACAGAATCGAAGATGGTGATCCTGTTGCAAAAAAGAAATTAGCTGAAGCAAACCTTAGATTGGTTGTAAGTATAGCTAAAAGATATGTTGGAAGAGGAATGTTATTCCTGGATTTAATACAGGAAGGTAACCTTGGACTTATAAAGGCTGTAGAGAAATTCGATTTCAGAAAGGGCTTTAAGTTCAGTACTTATGCTACTTGGTGGATAAGGCAGGCCATTACCAGAGCCATAGCAGATCAGGCAAGAACCATCAGAATACCTGTTCATATGGTTGAAACAATAAATAAGCTTATAAGGGTATCAAGACAGCTCCTTCAAGAATTGGGCAGAGAGCCATCACCGGAAGAAGTTGCAAAGATCATGGAAATGCCTGTGGATAAGGTACGTGAAATTATGAAGATTGCTCAGGAACCTGTATCTTTGGAAACCCCAATAGGTGAAGAAGAAGACAGCCATTTAGGCGATTTTATTCCTGACGATGATGCACCAGCTCCTGCCGAGGCTGCTGCCTTTACAATGCTGAAAGAACAGCTTATCAATGTATTGGATACCTTAACACCCAGAGAAGAAAAAGTATTGAGACTGAGATTCGGACTTGATGATGGAAGAGCCAGAACTCTGGAAGAGGTAGGTAAGGAGTTTAATGTTACAAGAGAAAGAATCAGACAGATAGAAGCTAAGGCTTTAAGAAAACTTAGACATCCAAGCAGGAGTAAGAAGCTGAAGGATTATCTTGATTAAGTTTCACTGTTAATAAAGAAGATATCTTTGATAAAATGCTAACCCCTAGGGGTTAGCATTTTATATTGTTACATAAAGCCCACTTGTGGTATAATTATGTATCGGAGGGGATGTTAGTATGATATTAAAGCCACTTAGGGGGATGGCCTCCATATATATGTTACTAATTACACTGCTTACCAATGCCTTTATGGGAGTAATATTTAAACTGGTTAATACATATCTCTTGTATGTAATTTTAATTGTTATGATAAGTATGGTTAACATTTATTATTTATACTATTTTATTATGAGTTTAACATTAAGCTACAAACTAAAAGATAATAAACTGATAATAAGCTATTTCTGTAATCTCCGAAAGGTGAGTTTGGATTTAAGTAAGATCAAAGGATATATGAAGGCTTCCGGTAATATACACGGCATAAAGCTGTCCGGTGTAGGCAATGATAAGTTCTCCTTCGGCAGAAATATTATAGACAAAATTGGTACAACCTATATGTTTGTAACATCAAATAACAATATTTTATATTTAAAAACTGAAGAAATATGTTATGCTATTTCTCCAGAGGATGATAGTGAAGTAAAGAGAATACTAATGGAGTGCGAAATACCTGACACTATTGAAGAATACGTTGAAAAGTCTAAAGTGGAATTGCATAAAGATAAGAAGTTTCTAATCCCTTTTTCTATTATTTCAATTCTTATAGTACTTATGATTTTGATTCCTTTTATATTGTATCTCAAAGGCTACTTGCCGGAAACTATGCCCTTAAACTTCGATGAATCTTTTAGGAGTCTTCAGCAGGGTACCGGTAAACAATTTGCCTTTAAACAAATGGCCTATGGGGTACTAAACATGATAATACTGTTTTGTATGTATTATGCCGCTTATTTCTGTGCAAAATATGATAGGAAGACGGCTTATAGGTATTTATATATAAGCTTGGCTGTAACTTTAGTATTCTTTTTCCTACAACTGAAAATACTATTTACTTTTGGGTTTTAGAAACGAATGGTGATATAATGAATATAAGTGATAGATTAATGAAGATAGCTAATATGGTACATAGGTGTAACTCCATGGCGGATATAGGTACCGATCATGGGTATATACCTATTTTTCTTGTGAAAAAGGGAATATGTGATACTGCAATAGCATCGGACATCAATAAGGGACCGGTGCAAAAGGCGGAAAAGAATGTGAAATTATATGGCTTAGAGGATAAGATTCAATGCAGATTAGGGGGAGGACTTAAAACTATTGTGCCCGGTGAAGTGGATACTGCAGTTATAGCGGGTATGGGAGGACATTTAATAATTTCCATACTGGAGGAAAGTGCTGAGGTGGCACAGAAAATGCAGGCCCTTATTCTTCAGCCGGTGCAGCATGTGGAGATCCTTAGAAAGTACTTATATGAAAATGGATATGAAATCCTAAGTGAGGACCTTTGCTTTGATGAAGGAAAGTACTATGAGATAATCAAGGCTCGCTATGATGGAAAAAAGAGGACCCTTGAAGATATTTATTATGAAATAAGTCCTTTTTTGTTGAAAAAAAGACATCCTCTGCTTCAGGAATACATTTTACATAAAATAAATAAGAATAATATAATTGTAGAAAATATTAATGAAGATACTGAGGCTGCGAGTAGAAGAAAAGAGGATTTAATCAGACATAATATAAAATTGAAGGAGATAATGGCATGTCTGTAAAATTATCAGAAATAATAAATGTAATCGAAAATTTTGCCCCAAAGGAATTTAAAGAGGACTATGACAATGTAGGTCTTATGGTGGGCGATAGGGAGGCGGAAATATCATCTATACTTGTATCCTTAGATACCACTTTGGAAGTTATAAAGGAAGCAGCTCAGAATAAGTGTGAACTGATAATCAGCCACCATCCACTGCTTTTCAGAAAGGCTGCCACTGTGACAGAAGACACCCTATTGGGTAGAAAGATTAGAATGGCCATAAAAAACAATATAAATATCTATGCCAGCCACACGAACTTGGATGTGAAAGCCAACGGTATGAATGACCTTCTAATTAAGCTTTTAGGCTTTGACAGAGGGGCAGTAATGGAGAAGAGCAATAATCCTAAGGCTGGCAGTGAGGACGGCCTAGGAAGGCTTGTAGAGCTTCAGGAACCTATGACTTTGGAGGCACTCTGCGGCAAAGTAAAAGAAGCGCTAAAGCTTTCTTTTATAAGATACACCGGAGAAAAAAACTGGCAGGTCAATAAGGTTGCAGTTATCAATGGCAGCGGCCAGGATTATTTTAATCTGGCTACAAGGCTTGGAGCAGATTGCATTATTAGTGGAGATACAACCTATCACTATGTCAGCGATTTATACGAAGAGGGCATTGCTGTAATAGATGCGGGGCACTACGGCACAGAATGGCCGGCTATGATGCTCTTTGCAGAAAATCTGAAGGTGCTTTTGAAGGCAAATTCAATTGATTTACCCATAGTGATATCAGAAAAAAACTTTGACCCTTATAAGGCTTATTAAAAATTTAAAATAAAATATAGCTTGTCTAAAATTACTATTTGCTTTAATTAAATTTCTATGATAATATATTTCTTGCGAGTAAGTCAGACAGTCGCTGCCCGGTAAACCGGGGAGAGGAAAGTCCGAGCTTCACAGGGCAGGGTGCTGGGTAACTCCCAGTGGAGGCGACTCTAAGGAAAGTGCAACAGAGATATACCGCCGTTTATACGGTAAGGGTGGAAAGGCGAGGTAAGAGCTCACCAGCGCATTGGCGACTTTGCGGCTATGTAAACCCCACCTGAAGCAAGACCGAATAGGGAGACACATGGGGTGGCCCGTCCCGTCTCCGGGTGCGTCGCTGGAGCCTGTCTGGTAACAGCAGGCCTAGATAGATGACTGTCAAATACAGAACTCGGCTTATAGACTTAGTCGCATATGATGTGGAAACTTAGTGCATAACAGCACTAAGTTTTCTTCATATAGAAGTGTTTTTGTAATGTTCACAAACAGAAGAACAATTTGAAAGTGTTTCAATACATAAATATTCAATTCTTATGATCTTAACCATAGTGCCAAAGGTTATACCTAGTTAGTGCCAGATATAATATGCTAAAATGGATGTATACATGCCTTTCATTTACATAAAAATAAGTTAATATAATGAAATTAAAAAGAAAAAGAAGGACTTTTGTGCTAAAATGACTAATGTATTTTCAACTCTGAGTCTTGCCTAAATCCTGTTAGAATATTAGATTATTCCGTAGAAAATTGGATAGATTTAAGCATATAAACGTTTTAATATAGAATTAGTATGAATATTGCTAATAAGTTTATATTAATTAAGATAAAATAGGGATTCATTAAGGTTTACCAAGAGGAGGAGAAAAATGATTAGACCAACTGAAAACAATGAATACTACGAACTGACCAGTCCTACCAGTATTCCTAAGGCTTCAGGATTCTTGTGGAATGAAAAGATGATGATACATGTAAACTGCCGTGGTTATGCAGTGGCTCAGTTTATGCAGCCGGAACCATCAAAGTACTCACATGCTCCAAATTTGGAAGCTGTAACTTTTATGCAGCCGGAACAGCCTTACTATGCACATCATCCCGGCCGTTTTGTATATGTCAAAGATGAGAAAAGCGGACATATATTCTCGGCTCCTTATGAACCGGTAAGGGTTATGCCAGATAATTTCAAATTTGCAGTGGGAAAAAGCAATATTATTTGGCAAGTTGAAAGCAACAATGTTCTTATAGAAATGTGCTTGAGTCTGCCTAAAAATGATTCCATGGAACTTTGGAATGTCAAAGTGAAAAACCTATCACACAACAAAAGAAGATTAAGCATTTACCCATACTTTACAGTGGGGTATATGTCATGGATGAATCAATCCGGTGAATACAAGGAATATTTGCAGGCCATTGTATGTACTTCTATTTCTCCATACCAAAAATATAAGGATTATTATAAGATTAAAAATTTCAGTGATAAAACATTTCTACTGGCAGACAGGAAACCTCTGTCCTGGGAAGTAAGTTCTGAAGCCTTTGAGGGGGAGGGCGGAATTACACTGCCAACGGGAATACAACGGGAAGAGCTATCAAAAGGAGATTCCAGATATGAAATGCCAGTAGCGGTATTTCAATATAGAGTTGATATGGATCCCGGTGAAGAGCGGGAATACAGATTCATATTTGGGGCTGCCAAAAATGAAGAAGAAATTTTAAGCCTACGTCAGAAGTACTTTCTGAATGTCAACGAAAAGGGTGAGGATGGCTTTAAATTAGCTAAAATCGAATATGATCGATATATAGCAGGAGGCAAAGGTTGCATCAACATAAAAACACCGGATGCTGATTTGGACAACTTTGTTAATCATTGGCTGCCTAGGCAAATGTATTACCATGGTATAACTAATCGTCTTACTACAGATCCTCAGACCAGAAATTATCTTCAGGACAATATGGGAATGAGCTATATTAAACCACAGATTGCAAGAGCCGCCTTTCTGTTTGCCTTAAGCCAGCAGAGTGAAAACGGATCAATGCCGGACGGAATACTTCTGACGGAAGGCGCTGAGTTAAAGTATATAAACCAGGTACCCCATTCCGATCATTGTGTATGGCTGCCGATCTGCCTCAGTGCTTACTTGGATGAAACCAATGATTATGAAATATTGAAGGAAATAGTTCCTTTTACAGAAGGGAAAAAAAGTGCAACGGTTTTTGAACATATAAACAGGGCAATGTACTGGCTTCTCAAGGATAGGGATGAACGGGGACTCAATTACATCAAAGAGGGTGACTGGTGCGATCCTATGAATATGGTTGGTTACAAGGGAAAGGGAGTTTCCGGATGGTTGACTATGGCTTCAGCCTATGCATTTTTAATCTGGGCTGATATTTGTGAGAAGATCAAGGAAAAAGAGAAAAGCGAAGAATTTCGTATGGAGGCTCGTAAATCCAATGAGGCTATTAATAAATATTTATGGGACGGAGAGTGGTACGCTCGTGGAATAACAGACGATAATGTGGTATTCGGTATCAGCAAAGATAAGGAAGGCAGAATCTTCATTAATCCCCAAGGGTGGGCACTACTCTGTGGTGCAGCTGATGAAGTAAAAAAAGAGAAACTGATGAAGGCTGTTACCGAACAACTTGAAACCCCCTTTGGAATTGAAAAACTGGCCCCTTCCTATACAGCAATGCGTGAGGATGTGGGAAGAGTAACTCAGAAACATCCCGGGACAGCGGAAAATGGAGCTGTATACAATCATGCTGTGGCATTTTATATCTTTGCTCTTTATTCAGTAGGAGAAAAAGATAATGCCTACCGACTCCTTAGAAAAATGCTTCCCGGACCCGATCTTGATGATATTATCAGAAGGGGACAACTTCCTGTTTTCATACCAAATTATTATCGTGGTGCATACAGACAGTTTCCTCGTACAGCCGGGCGATCAAGCCATTTATTTAATACAGGTACAGTTTCTTGGTACTATCGCTGTCTTATAGATGGTTTATTTGGATTACAGGGAGATATATCCGGACTTCGAATAAATCCTCAGCTTCCATCTCACTGGCAGGAAGCTTCCGTAAGCCGTGTTTTCAGAGGGGCAAACTTTAATGTGGACATTAAGAGAGATGCTATGGTTAGTAAAAAAGAAGTATATGTAAATGGTATTTTTATCGAAGATGGTATCATAAGAGATTTGAAAGCTGGGGAAGAATATAAGGTGTTGGTAAAAATGCCATAAGCATAAGAGACTATGAAGAGGGGAACGATAATGTATCCCTCTTCATAGTTTTTTCTAAAAGTTTGCTCAGTACGATGTAATGTAAGTTACTTAAACTAAGGGGTGAGTATATGAAGAATCTGAGAACGGAACTGATGCTGTATTTTACTATAGTGGTAACAGTAATTTTAGTAGTGATTGGTGAGATCTCAAGCTATCAAACGAAAAAAACCGTTGAACTTCGTGTCAGTGAGTCAACGGTAGAGACTTTGAAACAGATCAATAAGAATTTAGATTATATTTGGGGAGATATACAAGATATATCTCTTTTCGTAGTGGCTAATAAGAATATAAGAAATTACTGCAGAATGGACATAAACGACTTAGACAAAATAGCAGATACCTTACTGACTCTTAATGAGGAATTTGCAAACTTGACCAATTCTAAAAGATATATTTTCTCTATAAATATCTATGGAGAAAATGGATTGAACTTTGAGACTGCAGGGCCTTCCCAAGTACAGGAAGATACTATGCTGAAAGACATAGAGAAAAGGATTCCTAAAGATGGAAACTTTCTCATAACACCAGTTTACAAAAGAAATTATCAATCTATGGGTGAGAGGTATATTATCTCCTTTTACCGTCAAATTAATGATATTAATAATTTTTCCAGAAAGCTTGGATATTTAAGAATTGATGTTAATGAAGAAGAGGTCAATAACATTTATAAGCAAATTAAACTTGGCGATACCGGCTATATTTTTATGATAAATAAGGAGGGTTATGTAGTATTGCATTCAGATAAATCTGAGCTTAGAAAGAATATAAAGGATGAATCATACTTCAGCTATCTATTCAAGGAAGATGAAGGCTATTATCATGAAAATATCGATGGTGTCGACACGCTTATTACTTACTATACTTCCAAGGATGGAGAAATCATATTTATTGGAATGGTACCCTTCAATGAATTATTGAAAGAAGTTCAATTGGCTCGCAGGTTAAAGAATGTACTTATAATGACCGGATCTTTTCTGGCGTTGATTATCTCTTATTTTGTTGCAAAGAAGATTACATATCCCATTAAAAAACTTACCAGATTGATGAAGAAGGTGGAAGAAGGGGATTTGGATGTAGTTATAAATGTGGACAGAAAAGATGAGATAGGTATTCTTGGGCAGAGCTTCAATAGGATGATAAGTGAACTGAAAACTCTGATTGAAGAAGTTTATAAGAATCAGATTATCAGAAAGGAAGCGCAGTTAAGAGCCCTGCAGGCTCAAATAAATCCTCACTTTTTATATAATACGCTGGATGTTATTTATTGGACATCACGTATGGAGAATGCACCTAAAACCGGGGAGATTGTGAATGCTCTTGCAAAGCTTTTTAGACTCGGGCTAAACCGTGGGAGTGAGATAACAACCATAGGGAAAGAAATAGAACATCTGCAGAATTACCTTATAATTCAGAAGGTAAGGTATGATGAGGAACCTAAAATTGAAATAAATATTCCTTCGGAACTTTATAAATTCAAAACAATAAAATTATTGCTGCAGCCCCTGGTGGAAAATGCACTGATTCATGGTATTGCTGATCTTGAGGAGAGGGGTAGAATTCTCGTTAGTGGAAGGCTGGAAGGAGCTGAGGTTGTAATCGAAGTTGCGGATAATGGTGCGGGAATGGATGAAGAGAGGGCAGCTGAAATTCTCCAAGGTGAATTCGAAGAAAAAAAGGGCTATGGGTTAAAGAATGTAAATGAGAGAATAAAGTTATATTTCGGTGAACAATATGGAATTAAAGTATTCAGTCAAAAGGATGTAGGAACAGTAGTTGAAATAAGATTTCCGAAAGTATCAGGTATAGGAGGTACAGAACCAGATGATAAAACTATTAATAGTTGATGATGAAAAGATGATCAGGGAGGGGCTTGTTAATACAATGCCATGGAAGGAGATGGGCATTGAAGTTGTTGGATCAGCCGGAAATGGTTTGACGGCTTTGGAAATTGTGAGGGAGAAGAAGCCACATATAGTTTTAACGGATATCAGGATGCCAAAGATGAATGGCATAGAGCTTCTGCAAAGCATTAGGAAGGAAGGCTACAAGATTAAAGTAGTGATTTTAAGTGGATATGATGAGTTTGCCTATGCACAGCAGGCTATAAGACATGGCGCAGAAGACTATATTCTTAAGCCTGTAAATGCAGAGGAGCTACAGAAGGTTATAAAAAGGCTGGAAAATGAATTGAAGGGGGAAATTAATGAGGATCTTAGTCACATTCAATTAAGAAAAGATATAGAAGTGGAAATTGAGAAGTATGTAGCTGCAGTACAGGGAAGGGACAAAGCTACTGCAATTTCTATTTTGGATGCTATTACTGAAAATCTCACACTGCAGAAGGTATCTACGGAGCAAATTCACAGACTGTATTTTGAGATAGTGGAGTCGGTAATGCATGCCATGGAAAAGAGTGGACTTAAAATAAACGATGAGCTTAGGGAAGAATATTTAAACTCCTTTATTGAACTGTTAAACTTTACAAAACAACAGGAACTGAAAAACTGGATTAATGACTTTACTGAAAACCTTGTGGGATTTGCAGAAGATAAAAAAGGAGATAGTTACAGACTTGTAATAAAGAAAGCAGTGGAGTATATGGAGGAACACTTCAATGAGAAATTATCTGTTCAAAAAGTGGCTGAAGTAGTTTATCTCAGCCCAAACTACTTCAGCCATATTTTTAAGAAAATGAAGAAGGAGAGTTTCACGGACTACCTAAACAGAATCCGTATAGAGAAAGCTAAGGAGTTGTTATCTAAACACTTATATAAGGTATATGAGGTTTCGGATATGGTTGGATACAGTGATTACAAGTATTTCAGCAGCGTTTTCAAAAAGCTTGTAGGTGTTTCACCTACTCAATACAGTGAACTGTAAAGTTAATGAGAACCCTATGTTCGAAGAATTTTAGATACAATCAAAGTTTTCTGGATTCATTAATATAGGCTGAAGCACTATAATAAAATCTGTAAGGAGCGCGCTACAATATAAAAAAAGCAAACGTTTCAATTATTATGTGTTATACCGAACTAAAATTACAGGGGGAATAAACAATGAGAAAACGTTTAGTAACTTTAGTACTAGCAGTTAGTATGGCAATCGGTGCTGTAGGATGTGCTAAAAATAATAAGACAGATGAAGGAACTAATACAGGAGGAACAGCAGACAAGAAAGTTAAAATTACACTATGGCACTCATTCGTAGGTGCAGATCAACGTGCAAAGTTTATGGAAGATAGAATGAACGAGTTCAGAGCTAAATATCCCAACTATGAAATCGATGAACAGAAGATGCCAAGAGATCAATACCAGACAAAGCTAAAGACTCAAGCAGCAGCAGGACAATTACCGGATGCATTTTTACTATGGCCAAATGCAATGACTAAGGAATTTGCAGAAGCAAATCTATTGGCAGATATAAATGATATTTTGGATAATGATCCTGAATGGAAGAACAGCCTTAACCCAAGAGCTTTAGATGAGTTCACTGTAAATGGAAAGACCTATTCAGCAGGACTTGGAATAACTCCTACTTCTATGATATTTTACAATAAAGCTATATTTGATAAGTATGGAGTTTCTTTTCCACAGAGCTACGATGAACTTAAGGAAGCTATTAAGACCTTCAGTAAAAACGGAATTATTCCAATAGCTCTTGGAAATAAGGCATTATGGCCGGTTCAATCAACTATTTTCAGCTTACTTGCAAACAGAAATACCGGAAGCGAATGGCTGGATAATGTATTGGCTAAGAATGGTGCTCAGTTCACTGATCCTCAATTCATAGATTCTCTTAACAAGCTTAAGGAATTAACTGATTTGGGAGCATTTAATAAAGACTATAACAGTATTGATGATGTTCAGATGAGAGACTATTTCTATAAAGGCCAGGCTGCTATGGTAATCAGTGGATCATGGATTGTACCGGATATGATTGAAAAAGCATCGGAAGAGGTTAAGAAAAATATAGAAATAGGTATTTTACCTGCTATTCCTGGAGGTAAGGGTGATCCAAATGTAATGACCGGAGTAAGCAGCACAGGTATTGTAATAAATGCCAAGGCAACTCCTGAACAGAAGGAAGCTATAGGTAACTTAATTAAGTTCCTTACTAACAGCGACTCTCAAGTGGCGTTAACAAAGTATAATATCCCAGTATCCTCTAAGACTGTTACTTTAGATGAAGCAACAGCTGATCCAATATATGCAAAGATGATTGACCTGATTTCAAAACATCCTCTTGTAACTGTTTATGACTCAGCACTAAACTCTGAACAAGCAGACATAATCAACAATGGATTACAGGCAGTAATGATAGGCCAGCAGACACCTGAAGACTTAGCTAAAAAGCTTCAGGCAGCAGTAAAATAAAAAAATAGCAATTAAAATAAAAGGGTTTTTAATAACCCTTTTATTTATAAAATTTAAAGGAGTGAAGATATGGAAATTATCCGTAGAAATAAAAAGTTTATTATTATAGGTTTGCTTCCAGCACTATTATTCTACACAGTATTTGTTATGTACCCTATTGTCAGATCCTTCTTCTACGGGTTTTATAATTGGAATGGATTAGGCCAGCCAATTTATATAGGGCTGAAAAATTTTAAAGAAATACTCACAGATCAAGTATTCTGGTTATCTTTAAGAAATAATATTTTTCTTGTAGTAGCATCAATATTTGGACAAATTCCAATTGGGCTTATTATTGCTATCGTATTAAGTAGAAAATTAAAAGGTGTTGGTTTTTTCAGATCAGCCTTTTTTATGCCTATGATTTTATCAACGGTAGTAGTTGGACTACTATGGACTACAATTCTTAACTCTCAGATTGGTATACTTAATCATGTACTGCAGAGTATCGGACTTGAAAAACTAGCCAAGGATTGGCTGGGAGATCCTAAGTATGCCATGTATACGGTAAGCGGAGTTGTTATTTGGCAATTTATAGGCTTATATATGATTATTTTCTTGGCAGCGCTCCAAAATGTACCGGAGGAAATTATGGAAGCGGCAGATATCGATGGAGCCAGTGAATTAAGAAAATTATTTTCAATTACTCTTCCTATGATGTGGGATACAATAATTGCAGCAGTGGTACTTTGTATTGCAGGAAGCATGCGTTCCTTTGACCTGGTATTTGTTTTAACCGGAGGAGGACCGGCGCATTCAACGGAGCTAATGGCCACATATATGTATAATAAAACTTTCACAGTCTATAAATACGGATACGGAAGCGCAGTATCCCTTGTAATATTTGTGATAAGCTTCAGTTTTATACTTGTCAGCAGATTGTTGATGAGCCAAAAAAAGAATGTTGCTTAGAAAGGAGGACGAAAACATGGAAGCGAGAGTTACAAAAACCAAAGACAACAGTTTATTGTTATTATTGAGAAAAAGAATTATTAGAGTGGCGTTGTACCTTATATTATTTCTATTTGCTTTGACAACCCTCTATCCTCTGATTTGGATGTTTTATACCTCATTTAAAAGCAATGCGGATATATCTATGAGTACCTTTGCACTACCTAAAACCTTACATTTTGAAAACTACGTAAATGCATGGAAAACTGCAAAAATAGGAACCTATTTCTTTAACAGTTTCTATATATCTACAGTATCAATTATACTTACAATTTTGATTGGAGCTTCTGCAGCTTTTATACTATCAAAATTTAAGTTCAGATTTCAGAAATTTGTTTATACAATATTTATAATAGGAATGCTTATTCCACTACAATCGGTATTAGTACCATTGTTTATTCAGATGAGAAGTTTTAACCTTCTTAATACTTCCTGGTCCTTGATTTTGTCCTATACCGCCTTTGCACTGCCAACAACGATTTTTATACTTGAGAGCTTTATAAGAGCCTTTCCGGATGAGATTATAGAGGCGGCAATAATAGATGGAAGCTCAGTTGCGAGAGTATTTTTCAGAATTATTTTACCTATGTCAACACCGGCAATTGCTACTGTTGCAATTTTAAACTTTTTAAACAACTGGAAAGAGTTTTCCTTTGCTTTGATATTCATAACCGATGAATCGAAAAAGACTTTGCCTTTAGGGTTATATAACTTCCTTGGGGCCAATACAAGCGATTATTCCTCACTTATGGCAGCTTTAATGATATCTTCCATACCAATAATCATATTATATCTTGTACTTCAGAAACAGGTGATAAATGGTATGACCGCAGGTGCGGTGAAAGGTTAAGAACAGATAAGTAACTATGAATTGGGGGAAATTGTGATGAAGATCCTATTAAAGGACAATTGGAAGCTTCAGTGCTTTGAGGAAGACTCAGTTTGCGATACTATATTAGCTTCAGCAGATGTAGATCTCAGTGAATGGCTGGATGTAGAGGTGCCTGGAGATGTTCATTCAACACTTCTTAAATATAAGAAGATTGAGGATCCCTTTTATTCAACTAACGCTGAAAAGTGTAGATGGATTGAAGACAAGACATGGTGGTATAAAAAGAGCTTCAATTTTGAAAGAGAGCTTCAGGAAAATGATAAGGTTGAACTGAAATTCAATGGATTAGACACTTTCGCTACTGTGTATCTTAATGGGGAAGTCCTTGGACGGCATGAAAATATGTTCACTCCTGCAACTTTTGACGTAACAGAAAAACTGCTTCAGGGAACTAATCATGTGGCAGTAAAATTTGATTCCACAATTTCAGTAACCAATAGAAAAAGCTACGATAAGATGTGGTATTCCTATAATCCTAACAGAGTATGGGCCAGAAAAGCTCAGATGAATTTTCGATGGGACTGGGGCCCGAGGCTCATCACTGTAGGCATATGGAAGGAGGTTGAACTAAACCTTCACAATACTGCTAAGATTGATAATGTTTATGTAAGAACCATTGAGATGAGGGATAATGAAGCAGATTTGATGGTTAGCATAGAAGCTGAAATCTTCAAGGACAACATTGAACTGACAGCAGTAGTAAAACTCAACGGAGAAGGCTGTAACATATCAGAAACTATAGCTTTGAAAAATGGAAGAGGAGAAGTAAAGCTAACAGTAACAGATCCCAAGCTTTGGTGGACTCATGATTTGGGAACTCCTTATCTATATAACTTTAATGTGGATTTATTAACGGAAGATAAAAATTTAGACAGTTACAACAGTAAAGTTGGTATCCGAACCGTTGAAGTAAGGCGGGAAGATGCTCTGGGGAACAAGAGATTCATCTTTGTGCTAAATGGAGTTGAGACTTTCTCCAAAGGTGCAAACTGGGTTCCTGCACATAATTTTATTGGAGCAATAAAGGACGAAACCTATGTAAAATGGGTTACAAATGCTAAGGATTGTAATATGAACATGCTTAGAGTGTGGGGAGGTGGAGTATATGAAAAAGATATATTCTACCAGGAATGTGACAAGCAAGGGTTATTGGTATGGCAGGATTTTATGTTTACCTGTTCTTCCTACCCGGACTTCGATGCGGACTTCATGAAAAATGTCAGAGAAGAGATAATTCATGTTGTAAAATATTACAGAAACTATACCTGTATAGCAATTTGGTGTGGTAACAATGAAATCCAGTGGCTTCATGGCCAAAAGCTGTCGGATTTAAAGGACCTGAGATTGTATGGAGAAAAGATTTATCATGACTTAATGCCGGAATTATTAGCAGCTTATGATCCTTCCAGATTGTTCTGGCCAAGTTCTCCTTTTGGCGGAAATGATCCAAACAGCGATGAAGAAGGAGATAAGCATAACTGGCAGGTTTGGGCAGGTCAGGTTTATCCACGCAAATACGGGGAGGCTGTGATTCAGGACAATACAGCCTATGGCGTTTCCTTTAAACGCTTCACTGAGGATTTGGGGAAATTTGTGTCCGAATTCGGAATGCATGCACTTCCTGTTAAAGAAACCCTAGAGGCTTGCATACCGGAAGAGGAATTGTACTTTGAAAGCTTTGAGATGAAATTCAGGAATAAAGATAAAAGACCAAACAGAGGAAAACTCCTTATGGAGGGATATACAGGACTTCCAGTTAGCCTTGAGGAATACATTGATTTTTCAATGATGGCACAGGCGGAGGGACTGAAGTTTGGAATAGAGCATTATAGAAGAAGAAAACCGGAATGCAGCGGAGCTATAATATGGCAGCTAAATGACTGCTGGCCAACAATGAGCTGGAGTATTACTGATCATTATCTTCGTCCCAAGGCAGGTTACTATTATACTAAACGCGTATATAAGCCTATTTTGTTGCCCTTTAAGCAGGAAAGCAATGATATAATATCCCTTTGGGCAATTAATGATACTCTATCAGAATACAAGGATACTTTAGAAATTGGTCTCAAGGATTTTTTCGGCAATAAGGAATATATTGAAAAAATCAGTATTAGGATTCCTGCCAATACCAGCAGAAAAGTAAAGGAACTTTCAAAGAACAGAATTAACGTAACCTACTCGAATTTTGAATTCCTTTATGTAAAACCAGAGGATAGAACAGTTGATTCAAATATTTTCTTCTTTGAGGATTATAAGGATCTAAATTTACCCCCATGTAAGTTAAGCCTTGAGAAGGAAGTACTCAGTGAAAACAAGATTAATATAAAAATTAAAACCGATAATTTTGCAAAGTTTGTTAAATTAACAGGTTCTTTAGACAATGTAAAGCTTAGTGACAACTATTTTGATATTATGCCAGGAGAGGAAAGGAACGTTATACTGGAAGTCCTGGATAAGAAAATAAAGTTAGAGGAACTGAACATTGCTATATCTGCAATAAATCAAGACAGACATCCGTAAGTTAAGTTTTCGTAGTGGAACCCTATAAAATTGACAATGAGGTGATTAAATGTTAAAAAGCCAAGAAATTAGAAGTAAGGCTCCTGAGATGGATTCATTGAGATTGGGAGCGGGATGGAAAATAGATGAACTCTCCAAGCCACAGATTGTCATTGAAAGCACTTTTGGACACAGTCATCCCGGCAGTGCCCATCTGGATGTTTTGGTAGATGCTACATATGAGGGCGTTATAAACAAAGGCGGAAAGCCAGCAAAATATTTTGTTACAGATATGTGTGATGGACAGGCTCAAGGCCATGATGGCATGAATTACTCTTTACCGTCCAGAGAGTATATTGCAAATATGATAGAAATACAAATTGGAGCAACCCCCTTTGATGCAGGAGTATTTATTGCAAGCTGTGATAAAGGGTTACCAGCACATTTAAAAGCTATTGCCAGACTGGACATGCCAGCAGTGGTAGTTACCGGAGGAATAATGAAGGCAGGTCCTAATATGCTGACTTTAGAGCAAATAGGAATGTATAGTGCAAGGTATGAAAAAAAAGAAATAAGCAAAGAACAGTTTACAGAACTTAAGCACAACGCATGTCCAAGCTGTGGAGCCTGCTCCTTTATGGGAACAGCTGCTACCATGCAGGTCATGGCTGAAGCCCTTGGTATTGCGATGCCTGGAACGGCACTGATGGCTGCAACAGCTGAAGACCTTGTTGAAGCAGCGAAAAAAGCAGGAGAACATGCTTTAAAGCTTGTAGAGATGGATCTGAAGCCTTCTCAGATTATGACCATGAAGGCCTTTGAAAATGCAATAATGGTACACGCTGCTATCGCAGGGTCATCTAATACACTGCTTCATATTCCTGCCATAGCCCATGAGTTAGGGCTGGAAATAACACCGGACGTGTTTGATGAGATTCATAGAAGAATCCCTTTTATATTAAACATAAGACCAAGTGGTTTCTATCCTGGAGAATATTTCTGGTATGCTGGGGGTACGCCTGCTGTTATGGAGGCTATTAAGGAATACTTGCATCTTGACGTTCTTACTGTAACAGGAAAGACTCTTGGTGAAAATCTTGAGGAATTGAAGAATAACGGCTACTACGAAAAATGTAATAGATATCTTGAGAAAACAGGTGTAAAGAAGGAAGATATAATTAAATCCGTTGAAGCTCCAATTCAAAAACAAGGTGCTATTGCTATATTAAAGGGCAACCTTGCACCTGAAGGAGCGGTTGTTAAACACTCGGCAGTATCAAAGAAAATGCATCAGGTTATACTTAAAGCAAGACCCTTTGACAGTGAGGAAGAAGCATTGAATGCTGTTTTATCAGGAGCAATCAAACCCGGAGAAGCTGTGTTTATTAGATACGAAGGTCCGAAGGGAAGTGGAATGCCGGAAATGTTCTATACAACCGAAGCAATAGCATCGGATCCGTTATTATCAGAATCAGTTGCATTAATTACTGACGGAAGATTTTCCGGAGCTACAAGAGGACCTGCTATCGGACATGTATCCCCTGAAGCAAGTGAGGGTGGAAATATCGCCCTTGTGGAAGAGGGAGACCTTATCAAAATTGACATTCCTGCAAGAACCTTAGACATAATTGGTGTCAAGGAAGAAGAAAAATCAGCGGAAGAGATTATATCAATTCTTCAGGAGAGAAGAAAGAACTGGATAAAGCCAACACCCAAATATACAAAGGGAGCACTGGGCATATATACAAGGCTTGCAGTATCTCCAATGAAGGGCGGATACATGGAATAGGGACAAAGGGACGGAGTTTACGTCCCGATGGGACATAAACTCCGTCCCTTTGTCTCAAGTAAGAGTATATGGAGGTCACTATGTTACGTAAGCTAGAAATTTTAGATGCAATATGTGAAAGCGGCGTAGTTGCTGTTATAAGAGCAAATTCTAAAGAGGAAGCTTTTGCAATTTCAGAAGCCTGCATTGAAGGCGGGATTAAGGCTATTGAGGTAACTTATACGGTGCCGGTAGCCTCAGAGGTAATACAAGCATTAAGTGAAAGCTTTAAAGATAAATTATTTATTGGCGCGGGTACTGTATTGGATTCGGAAACTGCCAGAGGGGCAATACTTTCAGGTGCCGCTTATATTGTGAGTCCAGGTTTTGATGAAGCCTCAGCTAAGCTATGCAATAGATATCAGGTGCCATATCTTTCCGGATGCCTGACAATAACAGAAATGATAAAAGCTATGGAAGCAGGAGTTGATATTATAAAGCTTTTTCCAGGAAGTGCTTTTGGACCTTCTTTCATAAGAGCTGTTAAAGGACCTCTGCCACAGGCCAATATAATGCCTACCGGAGGAGTAACCCTTCAAAATGTTCATGAGTGGATTAAAGCAGGTGCTGTTGCTGTAGGTATAGGGGGAGATTTGACAACAGGGTATAGGGAGTTTGGAATTGAGAAAGTTGTAGAAAATGCAAGGAGCTTTGTTGATAAGGTAAAGGCAGCAAGGGAGGGAAAATAGGTGAAGGGAATGGAGCTTAAGTTATTGGTACCTATCAGTAAGCTCGATTCTCAGTACAACACTAGATAAGCAAATCTTTAAAGGCTTAAAATTGAAGAGCCTTTCTGCTCAATATATCAAAGTACAAAATTGTTAATGAACACCATAGACTGAACGGTATGTACGGTGGTGTGAGAGGTAGGGAAAATTAATTAACTTTCCCTACTACTCGATCTTTATTGTAATGACAAGCTGCAGCGAAGGCTAGTAGTCATTGTTATGCTCAGCGGCATCTGCATCTGCCTTAGTTACATGCACAGTACCATAAGGATGCTGAGGAGGAGCATAAATAGAATACAATTTAATAGGCTTATTACCTGTATTTATTAAATTGTGCCATTTCCCAGCCGGTATTATGAAGATATAATCATCATAGACTCTTTCCCTAAAGTTCAAATTTTCCTTTCTATCGCCCATTTGAACAATTCCTTGACCTTCTTCTATGCGGATAAATTGATCCAAATTTGGGTGAATTTCTAAACCAATTTCTCCTCCAACGGGTATGCTCATCAAAGTAAGCTGCAGATGATTTCCTGTCCATAAGGCAGTTCTGAAATTATCATTTTGCCTGGTTGCTTCCTCAATATTGATTACAAAGGGCTCTGGGCCGTAATCCTTCAGATCCATATTCATATTCATATTCATATTCTCATATCGATAGCTTACTCCTCTACAATAGTAAGGGCATTGGTACACATAACAACTGTTGCACATATTATATGTGTTGTACCCTGGTATATTTCCATAGCAGGGATATGAAGGTTGCTGATAAGAATTATACAAACTAATCATTCCTTTCATAAAGTTACAATATATCATATGCATTCTAGTTGGAAAGTGTGTAGTAAATATATTATTCAGCCCAAGAGAGAGGACAATCTATTTGGTTAGTTTTTTTTAATAGTAAGGAAGCTGCTTCCTCATCTACTATAACTGTAACATTTGGATGAACTTGAATAAGTGAAGCTGGTATGTGAGTGTTTATCTTGCCATTGACCAATTTACTTATTATTTCAGCCTTGGCCGGACCGCTGGCCAAGAGAAGTATCTGTCTTGCCTTCATTATGCCGCCAATACCCATGGTGACAGCTGATGTAGGAACCTCTTCTATAGAATTAAAGAATCTTGAGTTTGCCATTATTGTATCCTGTTTAAGTTTTGTAACATGTGTGTTTACGTGCAGGGTATATGAAGGTTCGTTAAATCCAATGTGGCCGTTATTACCTATGCCCAGTACCTGAAGGTCTATGCCGCCGGCTTCTGCTATTGCTTTGTCATAGGAGAGACATTCAGCGTCGATATCTTGGGCAATACCACTTGGCACATGAGTATTATGCTTATTGATATTGATGTGGTTAAAGAAATTATTATCCATAAAATAACGATAGCTCTGGGGATGAGTTCCCGGTAAACCCAGGTATTCATCTAAGTTAAAGGTTGTAACCTGTGAAAAGTCCACGGCTTTTTCCCGGTAATATTCTATCAGCTGCTTATACACGCCAATAGGGGTACTGCCAGTTGCCAGGCCAAGTACAGAGCTTGGCTTACTATTTACTAAATCTCTTATTATGTCAGCTGCGGCCTTGCTCATTTCAGCATAGTTTTTGGCTATTATAACCTTCATATAACGCTCCCCTTCCTTCTGGAAATATTTACATCTAAGGTGTATTTATCCGACCTATAAACCGATTCTTCTATAAAGAGAAGTTTATCCTCTGTAGTATAATTCTTGCTGGATACCTTTAATAATGGCACAGCATCCTTTAATCTAAATAAGCCTCTATAATAGTCATCCACTAATACAGCCTGAATAGATGCTTCTGTATTGTTTACTATATGTCCATGATTTTCTAAGTATTTATAGAAGGAACCGAAAAGGTCCTTTTTCTCCAGGTCTGGTAATGTACTGCAGGGAATATAAATTATCTCTTCTGCAATAATCAGCTCTTTTACTAATCTAAGTCTCTGTATTCTGAATAATTCATCTGATTTTAATACACTGTACATATCCTCGTCAGCTTCTATTTTTTCAAAGGCTACAACATCTGTTCTAAATTCAATTCCTGAACTTTCCATGATTTCCGTAAAGCTCATTATATCTCTTTGCTTGATTTTGGGTTCGCACACGAAGGTTCCTCTCCCCTTTTCTCTTGTAAGCAGACCGGCCTGAACCAATTCACCTATAGCCTGCCGCACCGTCATCCTGCTTAAGTTATATTCCTGAGAAAGCACCCGCTCACTATCTATGCAGTGCCCTGGAGGCCAAATGTTGTCCTGTATTTTTTTTCGAAGCTCCTCTGCCAGCTGATAATACATTGGGATAGGGCTGTTTTTATCCATAAAATTCACCACCGAATTGCTAAGATTATTTAACATTATTATCCTTCTTACTTATATTATATGTTGAATGTGTATAGTTGTCTATACCACTGGATATTATTTGTAATAAATGTTTTTTCAGGATCACAGTGGATACCAGATAAAAATTACGGACTGCAGCTTAGCCTGAAGTCCACCTTGATAATAACTTTCACCACCTTTTCTTTGACACTGGAAAGATGGAAGATATAAATAGCCTTTCACCAGTAGAAAATTGCTACAACCTTTTAGATGTACCAAGATAAAGGCCAACTTAAGTAATTACTGCTGCCAGGAATGTTATCTTACTATGACAGAATTTCTTACTAAATAAAACAGATAACTGTATGCACCTGTAAATATAAGGGTTTCAAGTGTATAAATCACTTGTGTTTCAGAAAAATTATATACTGTTTTGGTCCAAAGACTTCCGTTATTTTATCCATAGTGCTATAATGGTATTGAATAAAAACCAAAGAAAGAACATTTGTTGATTATTATTTTAATGTGGAGGATTTTAAATGGCGTATAAAGTTTTAGTTATCAATCCGGGTTCTACTTCTACTAAAATTGCAGTGTTTGAGGATGAAACCCTGATAATGGAAGAAACACTTAGACATTCTTCAGAAGAGATAGGTAAATATAAAAGTATTTATGAGCAGTTTCAGTTTAGAAGAGATGTAATTACTAAAGCGCTTAAAGAGAAGAATTTTGAAATTTCCACACTTTCTGCTGTAGTAGCCAGAGGTGGGATGTTAAAACCCATAGCCGGTGGAACCTATGAAATTAATGAAACAATGCTGGAGGATTTAAAAATAGGGGTTCAAGGACAACATGCTTCAAATCTTGGTGGAATAATAGCCAATGATATAGCAAAGGAGTTAAAGATTCCTGCATATATAGTTGATCCGGTTGTTGTGGATGAAATGGATGATGTAGCAAGAATAACCGGTTTGCCGGGTATTTATAGAAAGAGTATATTCCATGCTTTAAACCAAAAGGCAGTGGCAAAAAGATATGCCGCTGAAAATGGGAAAAGCTACGAGAAAATCAATGTGATAGTTGCCCACATGGGTGGAGGAGTATCCGTGGGAGCACACCAGCAAGGCCGAGTTGTTGATGTCAATAATGCTGTCGATGGAGAAGGGCCTTTTTCACCAGAGAGGGCAGGTTTCATTCCAATGGGAGACTTAGTAGAAATGTGCTTCAGCGGCAAATATACATATGAAGAAATAAAGAAGCTGATAAATGGCAAGGGGGGGTTTACAGCCCATTTGAATACAAATGATGCCAGAGAAGTGATAAAGCTTGCCAATGAAGGCAACGAAAAGGCAAAGCTGGTTCTTGATGCCATGATATACCAAGTGTCAAAGGAAATCGGGAAATGTGCCGCAGTGCTGTTCGGGAAGGTAGATGCCATTATCCTTACTGGAGGTATAGCCTATAATGAAGTAATTACTAATGCAATAAAAGAGAGGATTTCTTTCATTGCTGATGTTGTTGTTTATCCTGGCGAGGACGAGTTAAAGGCCCTATTGAAAGGTGCACTTAGATGTCTTAGGGGAGAAGAACTTCCAAAGGAATATAAGTAGTTCTGACTGATTAAAAAATAGATTCTTAGAAGAGTTATAAGAATCTATTTTTTTATAAAGAACTTGAAGAAGTGCTTTCGATGGATTATCATTGAGAATATAGCAGGCTGCAGCTTTGACTGCTATTAGAGGACTAGTTCTATGTAATTTTAATGAAATTGGCGGCTTGCAGAAAAGAGATATAATTGGAGGGAGTAAATAATGAAAGAAGTAATAAGTACAAATGGAGCACCGGCGGCAATTGGACCATATTCTCAAGGCATAAAGGTAGGAAATCTTGTATATACCTCAGGACAAATTCCATTTGATCCCCAAACAGGAGAACTAATCAGCGATATAAAGAAGGCTACAGAGAGATCTCTTGAGAATGTTAAGGCTATCTTAGAAGCAGCGGGAACTTCTATGGATAAGGTTATAAAAACTGCAGTATTCTTAAAAGATATGAATGACTTTGCTGCAATGAATGAAGTTTATGGAAGTTACTTTAAAGAAAATCCTCCAGCAAGAAGCTGTGTTCAGGTGGCAAAGCTTCCTAAGGATGCGGTGGTAGAAATAGAGGCTATAGCTGTAATATAATTTAGACATATTGCATATACATGTAATGGAATAATTAATACACATATATTATAACGTGTAGGAGGCAAGTTTTATGAACCATAATAATTTCAATGGACCAAAATCATCCACGGGTTTAGACGAGAATATAGCAGGACTGCTATGTTACCTAGGTGCTTGGGTTACTGGCCTCATATTTTTCTTTTTAGAGAAGGAAAGCAGGTTTGTGAAATTCCATGCTATGCAGTCAATCATTGCCTCAGTAATTTTAACGGTAGCAGGTATTGTACTAGGTTTATTACCAATTATATGGAGACTTACAAGCTTAATTGGTCTTGCTCAGTTTGTCATAATGGTTATTTGCATGATTAAGGCATACAATAGAGAGTGGTTTAAGCTGCCCATAGTCGGTGACATTGCAGAAGAGCAAATCAATAAATAAAATAATAACGGTGCAAATAAAGCACCGTTTTATTTTAGAATGAAATAAGATCTAAACCAACGCCTTCAAAGCCTGGTATTATTTTATCAAAGTCTTTTAGGTTTTCTTCTGAGCCCACTGCAATTACCTTCATATTACCTGCCTTTGCAGCCTCAATTCCGGCTTGGGCGTCTTCAAATACTACGCATTCGGAAGGAGATAGGTTCATCTCTTTTGCTGCTAGGGTAAACACTTCTGGATCCGGCTTTGCCTTTGATACCTTATTACCGTCAATTATAGCGTCAAAATAGTCTGTAAGGCCTAAGTTATTCAATATCAACATAGAATTCTTACTTGCGGAGCCAAGAGCAATTTTAATATTATTTGCTTTTAAAGTTTTAAAGAAATTTTCTACCCCTGGAAGAATTTCGGATTTGTCCATCTTAGATATGTATTCAACATACCAGTTATTTTTCTTGGCAGCCAAAGCTTCCTTCTTATCTTCAGGTACAGTTTTTCCTCCAACCTCTAAGAGTATATCCAAGGAACGCATTCTGCTTACTCCTTTTAGTCTTTCGTTATCCTTTTCTGTAAAATCAAATCCCATTTCGGAAGCTAATCTCTTCCAGGCCAAATAGTGATATTTTGCAGTATCAACTATTACACCATCAAGATCAAAGATACATCCTTTACAGTTCATCTTAATAACAACACCTTTCTAGATTATGTAATTATATTTATTTTTCCTATTATATAGTATAACAAAACAATAAAGAATGCAAAGGCTTGCATAAAAAACTTTACAAGCTCTTTAGTTTGTTATATGTTATATATATGAAGATAGATTACTGTTAACTGGGTCTATCTATTATAAAAGGTGGGAAAAAAATGAATACAACAATAAAGGATGTTGCCAAAGAAGCAAATGTTTCACCTTCAACGGTGTCAAGAGTTTTATCTGGCAATGCAAAAATTTCAGATGAAACGAAAGCTAAGGTTATGGAAGCGGTAAAAAAACTTAATTATCATCCTAATGCCATTGCCAGAAGTCTGGCCCATAGCTCTACTCATATTCTTGGACTAATATTGCCCAGTGAAGCACAGGACTTCTACAAAAATCCTTTTTTTATACAGTTGATGACTGGAATAGGAGTATATACTCAAGAAAAGGGCTATAACATAATGTACTCCTTTGGAAAAAATGAAAAGGAAGAACTCAGTTGCATAAAAAGGTTCATCAACAGCAGACTGGTAGATGGTATTATATTGCTTACTTCAAGAAATAACGATAAGTGTATAAGCTATCTCAAGGAGAGAAACTATCCCTTTGTAGTAGTTGGCAGGCCGGAGGCGGCAGAGAATATTATGTGGGTAGATAATGATAACTTCGAGGCCATGTACAGTGTTGTCAATAAACTGGCTTTTAAGGGGCATAGAGATATTGCTTTTATAAGCGGGCCTGAGGACTGGAATGTTTCTGCCGACCGTTTGGATGGATATAAAAGAGCCCTGAACGTACATTGCCTTAAGATAAGGAAGGAATGGATAGTTCAGCAACCGGACTTTAGTGAAAGATACGGCTATGAGGCCATGAAAAAGATATTGCAGGCAGGAAGGCCCACTGCAGTGGTTACAACGGATGATTTACTGGCTTTTGGAGCTATGAATGCCATAAAAGAAGAGACCGGTGATAAGAAGATTGCGGTGGTAGGGTTTAATAATACAGCCTTAGCCGGTTTTCAAGACCCGCCTCTATCCTCTGTGGAAATCAACTCCTATGAATTGGGCTTTTATGCGGCCAAATTACTTATTAGAAGGTTGAGCAACCGAGATAAGGGTGTAAGCACTCACTATATAGTTAAAACTGATTTTATAGAAAGAGAATCAACTATGTTTAAACCTTGAAATATTTATCAAGGTTTATTTTTTTGCAACAGAAAAGAAGCTCTTTCGAGCTTCTTTTCTGTTATTTTATATACATCTTTTCATAGTACTCATCAAGCATTCTCTTAACGCCAAAGTACTCCTTTATGCTGTTGATGCTGTTTGCCATTATTTCTATCCACTTATCTCTGTCATTATAGTAGGTTGGAATAACTTCATTCAGAAGAACTTTGTAAAGACCCTCTAAATCATGAGCATCTAATTCAGCTTCTGTAGCAAAGTCATCTACTGACTTTCCATCACCAAATTGCCATCCGTTTACCCCGTGATTACATGCTTCCGGCCACCATCCGTCAAGGATACTTAAGTTAGGAGCTCCATTCATAGCCGCCTTCATACCGGAAGTACCGCTGGCTTCCTTTGGTCTTCTTGGGTTGTTTAGCCATACGTCAGCACCGTTAGTTAACATTTTTCCTATAGTCATATCGTAGTTTTCAAGGAATACAACTGCATTTGGATATTCTTTTGAGATCTTAACTATATTTTCCACGATTTTCTTTCCGGTATCATCCAGTGGATGTGCCTTACCGGAGAACACTATCTGAAGTTTTCCTTCCTTAAGCAGTGGAGCAATAACTTCAGGCTTAGTGAAAATCAAGTTACTTCTCTTGTAAGGAGCAGCTCTTCTTGAGAAACCGATAAGAAGCTTATCAGCATCAAGCTTAACGCCGTTTCTCTCATATACAAAGTCGATAAGGGCTTTCTTATTCTTCATATGTGCATCCCAAAGAGCTTTTTTGCTCTCTTCGCTGCCATCATATTTTTCTCCTAATTCCAACATTGTGCTGTCAACCCAAGTTGGTCTATGAATAGCGTTTGTAATTGCAATGATATCAGATCTGTTGTCAACTCCTGCCCACATCTTGTTTGCAGTTTCTCCATGAAGCTGAGCAACAGCGTTAGTTATTCTTGATAATCTTAATGCTCCTACAGTCATGTTAAAAGGTGATCCGCCAAGCTCAACAAGCTGTTCTATGGTTAAGCCGCAGTTAGCACCCATGTATAGAAGCCTGTCAATTGTATGGGATTCGTTTCCTTCTACTATTGGAGTATGGGTAGTAAATACTACTTCATCTCTGGTAGCAGCCAGGGCTTCTTCGTAGGTCATTCCCTTTTCCATCTTCTCTCTTAGAAGTTCAAAACCTGCAAATAAAGCATGACCTTCATTAAAATGATATACATCAACTTCTATTCCAAGTGCTCTAAGAGCCTTTACGCCGCCTATACCAAGCACCATTTCCTGAGCTATTCTTTCTTCGCCAAACCAGCCGTAAAGCTGTCCTGTAATCCAAGGATCACTGTTTTCAGGAAGATCAGTATCTAATAGGTATATTGGAGCGTTACCAAATTCGTCCACCAGCCAAACCTTACATACTATGTCTCTCTGACGGATCTTTACTGTTACTTTCACTCCTGTGTCCTTTAAGAAATCATATTGATAATTCTTATAAGTATCATATGGACGGCCATCTTCATCAATTTTCTGATCAGTATAACCTTGCTTCCACTTGATTCCGATTCCTACCATTGGGAATCCATAGTCCTTTGCTCCCTTCAGATAATCTCCTGCCAATACACCAAGACCACCAGAATAAATTTTTAACTTAGTATCTAGAGCATATTCCATACAGAAATACGCTACCTTTGGTAAATTTTTAGCCTCTGTCATAATGTGAAGCTCCCACCTTTCATATTAATAAAAAATTATATATTTATTGTACTTCCCTTTGCTAGTGCATAAACCTTGTCGTTTATCTTTAGCTCAAAGTCACTACCCTCTTGATGTTCAATAATCGTTTCATTTTGTTTAACAGTAACTTTTAACAAATGATCTCTGAATACAATCTTGAAGGAGTATTGTTCCCAAGCCTTTGGTATAAATGGTTTTAATGAAAGCGTGCCATTTACAACTCTCAGTCCGCCAAAACCATGGACGATAGACATCCAAGTTCCGGCCATACTGGTAATGTGAAGGCCGTCATCGCTATCGTTATTATAGTTATCCAAATCTAATCGTGCTGTTCTTAGATATAGTTCATAAGCCTTTTCCTCATAACCAATTTCTGCTGCAATTATAGAATAAATGCAGGGGGATAAAGAGGATTCATGAACAGTTCTTGGCTCGTAAAAATCAAAGTTTTTCTTCTTAGTTTCTAGATCAAATCTATCATTTAAGAAGTAGAGTCCCTGAAGTACGTCTGCTTGTTTTATAAAGCAGGAACGAAGTATTCTGTCCCAAGACCATTTTTGATTCAATGGTAGGTCTTCTTTAGGAAGATCCTTAACCAACATCTGTTCCTTATCCATGTAACCATCCTGCTGCAGGAATATACCTAACTCTTTATCTTCAGGCTTATACATCTTTTTAACTACATCAGCCCATTGAGCCATTTCTTCTTCAGTTATCTGTAACTTTTTAACTAATTCATTATATCTATTGGCATACTTATCCTTCAAAAGCTCAGCAACCTGAAGAGTATATTCAATATTCCAAGCTGCCATAGTGTTAGTATACCAGTTGTTATTAACGTTATTCTCATACTCGTTTGGACCGGTTACTCCTAGGATCATGTATACATCCTTTTTAGGATTGTAGTTACATCTTGATACCCAGAAGCGGCTGGTTTCAACCAGTACATCAAAGCCATATTCTTGTAGATAGCTTTCATCGCCTGTATAGTTTACATAGTTATAAATAGCATAGCTGATAGCAGCATTTCTATGAATTTCTTCGAAGGTTATTTCCCATTCATTATGACATTCTTCTCCGTTCATCGTAACCATGGGGTAAAGAGCGCCTTTTAAACCAAGTTTTCTTGCATTTTCCTTTGCCTTTTCCAGGTGATTGTATCTATATATAAGAAGATTCCTTGCTATAGATTGATCACTGGTACTTAAGTAGAAGGGGATGCAGTAAGCCTCAGTGTCCCAATAAGTACTTCCACCGTACTTTTCCCCGGTAAAGCCCTTAGGACCTATGTTAAGTCTTGGGTCATCTCCAGTATAGGTACAATTCATATGGAAAATATTAAATCTGATTCCCTGCTGGGCAGAAGGATCACCGGATATTACAATGTCACTTTCCTTCCAAATATGAGCCCACTTTTCACTATGAGCCCTGAAAAGTTTGTCATAGCCGTCTAAGTATGCTTTTTCAACTAATTCTACAGCCTTAGAAACCAATTGATTTTCTTCAAAATATCTATTACTAGTAACAGCGATATATTTATATAAAGTAGCTTTACTACCTTTTTCACATTTAAAAGTAATTTTGTTAGCTGTATACTGAGGCTTTACTATTACTTCTGGATTAACTTCAACCTTATTACCATCGTTAAAGAGGGCATATTTTGAAGCACAAGTTACTACAAATTCGGTCTTCTTTGTCTTCTGTGTTAAATGGAAGAGTCCATTCTCAGCAAACTTATCCACTTCTGACCAGAACTTTTCATCGTAGTTAGAGTCTTCGTTCATAACATCTCCATCCAGATAAGGAGTAAACTCTACTTCTGCAGTATGATTTACAGGTTCTATACTGTAGGATATTGCAGCAAGCTCTTTTTCAGCCATGCTGAAGAATCGCTTTACTTCAAAGTTTGTTTCTCTTCCTTCACAGTCTGTTAGGGTAAAGGTTCTTAGAAGATAACCTTCACGCATATTTAGTATTCTCTTAAAGTTATTAATTTTAGCCTTAGCCAAATCAACGACTTCACCGTTTAATTTAACAGAAATACCAATAAAGTTCGTAGAATTTAGAACCTTTGCAAAGTACTCAGGGTAACCGTTTTTCCACCAACCAACTCTTGTCTTATCTGGATAGTAAACACCAGCAATATAAGTTCCCTGCAGGGTGCTGCCGGAGAAATCCTCTTCAAAGTTTCCTCTCATACCCATGTGTCCGTTACCTATACTCATTAAACTTTCATAGATTTTGTTTTCATTGAGGTGAAGATTCTCTTCAATAATGCTCCACTCATCAACATTGACGTATTTAGCCACAAACTCACCTTCCTACAATTTTTTATTATACAAACAAGTAGTTCAATACTTAATAATAGTATAACCAGTGCAATCGGTTGCACTCTTGCGTAAAAAATATATTTCATATTTTGAACATATGAAACACTTGCATCAAATATAATATACCATCTATTTAATGGCAATGCAACATTAATTTATATATTTGCATTGGTTAAATTCTTAACAATAGAGATGTTGAATATATATTTAATAGAGGAAAGAAAAAATAAAAAGTTATAAAAATATTAAACAAGGAAAAGGAAAAATGAAGCAAATATAGAATATATAAAGATATAACCAATTCTTAGGAGGTTTTTTATGAATAAGTTAAATTATTGTCTTGAATGTAGGCGCGTTTTTGACGGTGAAACTAGCTGTCCCTATTGTAAGAGTGAATTTATCAAGGAGTTAAGCAAAAATTCACCTGTAAACGTTTTAGGTAGTAAGGTGAAAGGAAGAATCTTAAAAATTGAAAACGGTAAAGCAAGACTATTGATTGTTGATGAAAGTAGGCAGAAGTATATCAAGGAATACGAGGCAAATAAATTAAGAAAAATATTATAGAAATTTGATTATATTTTAACTCTGTTGTTTATACGGCAGAGTAATTTTTTTATATTTTTAAATTCTTTAGATTAGAATTTAAGGTGCTCTGTAATTGAAAACTTTACTGCTGTCATTTCATTAAAAACCGATTATAATAAAGAGATATAGTATATATAGTATAATAGTAAGGTGTTTGGAGGGTATATGAACAACATTGAAATATTGTTAAGGCTACTATTAGCAGTAGCTATTGGTGGATTAATAGGTTATGAGAGAGAGTTAAACAACAGAGCAGCTGGTTTTAGAACTCATATTTTAGTTTGTGTTGGAGCTGCTGTGACTTCAATGATACAGCTGTATTCCATAGATCAAGTGAGTGCGATTATATTAAAACAACCGGAAATGAGGGGGACAATCAGCTCTGACTTACTTAGACTTGGTGCTCAGGTAATCTCCGGGGTTGGTTTTCTCGGAGTAGGAACCATAATACACGAAAAAGGCTCAGTAAAAGGGTTAACTACAGCTGCCAGCCTTTGGGTGGTTGCAAGCATAGGTTTAGCGGTAGGCTTTGGTTATTATACACTGAGCATTGCAAGTTTTATCTGCGTGTTCTTAGTTTTAGTGCTTTTAAAGGAAGTTGAACATAGGTTTATTGATAAGACCCGTAAAGTAAAGGTAGAAATAAGCTTTGATGAAAAGATGTCCTCGCAGCTTGAGTTTAACAGATTTCTAAAGGAAAAAGGGATAAAAATTAAGAATATAGAGTATGCTGTGGAAGATTACAATGAGAATCAGTGTATTTATACAATGATAGTACCTAGAAGCTATGACATGAAGAAAATGAATAAAGACTTTACAGAGTTAGAGTATATCATATGGGCAAAAATAATAGTATAAAAAATGATATGCTGCTAAGACAGCATATCAATAAGCAGCTTTACCGCAGCAGCCATGGACATAGACACGAAGAGGGGCTTGATTAGTTTTGAGCCCTTTTTTAATGCAAGTTTGGATCCTAATCTTGCTCCGGCTATCATGAAGATTCCTGCAGGTATACCATAGAGCAGCAGTATTCTTCCGTTAAGTGCAAACATAACTAAGGAAGTGATGTTACTTATAAAGTTTAAAAACTTTGCGCTGCCGCTGGCATGTAAAAAGTCAAACTTATAAATATGAATTAGACCAAATATAAGGAAGGATCCTGTTCCCGGTCCGAAAAAACCATCATAAAAACCAAGAGAAAAGGCTAAAACTATACCTGATAATATATTTAAACAAGTTAATCCTTTAAAATCATAAGTTGAGCCCATAGATTTTGAGAAGAGAGAATAGGCGCCTACGGAAAGAATTAATATGATAACAAGGGTATATAGCAACTCTTGGTTTAATTGCAATACTGTATTTACGCCTAATACTGCTCCTATCAATGTAAAGGGAGCCAGTATAAGCATCAGTTTTTTATTTATTTTACCGTTCACAAAAAAATTTATGGTACTTGTAAAGGAGCCGGTGGAAGCCGCAAATTTATTGGTACCTAGGGCGTAATGAGGGCTTAGACCCGTCATCAGAAAAGCCGGTACGCTTATTATACCACCGCCGCCGGCTATGGAATCCACAAAGGAAGCACAAAAGGAAGCCACACATAAAAAGGTCATCCTTACAATAATTTCTGTCATTTTATCATCTCCATTGGTATTATAAAGTTTTTATTGGTACAGCATATAATCAAAGCAAGTCCTATTGTAACATATTTACTAATGTAAAGAAATGTAGTATATTGTTTAAATGACTAAAATGTAAAGGAATTGATGAGTATGAAAAAAGGAATGAGCTATGAATTTATTATAGAAGCTACTGAATTTCCCGGTGAGGGAATTGCATATGCAGAGGGAAAAAAGGTCTATGTAAAAAATGCCTATCCCGGACAGAAAGTTTTAGCACGGGTACATAAGAACCGTAAGGACCATGCGGAGGCAAGAGTTGTTGAGGTAGTTGAAAGGGCTCAATATGAAATACAACCACCTTGTGTTCACTTTGATTACTGCGGAGGCTGCACTCAGCAGTTTGTACCTTATGGGAAACAGCTGGCTTTTAAGGAAAAACAGGTATTGGACCTTTTTAGAAAACACGGACTGGAAGGCTTTGAATACTTGGGCATAGAAGGCAGTCCTGAGGATTATGAGTATAGAAATAAGATGGAGTTCACCTTTGGAGATTTTGAAAAGGGGGGAGAACTCACTTTAGGCATGCATATGCCTGGCAGAAACTTTGGCATAACCAACACTGAGCACTGTATACTGGTGGATGAGGATGTAAGAAGAGTACATAATACAGTTGTTAGGTACTTCAGAGAAGCTGCCTTGCCCCACTATAGAATTTTACAACATACCGGTTATTTAAGAAATTTAGTAGTGAGAAAAGCTAAAAAAACCGGTGAAATATTGGTTAATATAGTTACAACATCGCAGTTTAATGTTAATTTAGACAGTCTAAAAGACCAGCTTATAAACTTAGAGTACGCGGGCAAATTGAAGGGGATAATTCACACAATTAATGATTCCCTTTCAGAAGTAGTAGCTGCAGACAGAATAGAAATACTTTATGGAGAGGATTATATTACGGAAGAACTGCTAGGACTGAAATTTAAAATAACACCTTTCTCTTTCTTCCAGACAAACTCCCTGGGAGCAGAAAGATTATACTCCATTGTAAGAGAATTTATGGGCGAGGCCTCTGACAAGGTTGTCTTTGACTTATACTGCGGTACCGGAACCATAGGACAGATTGCTGCAGGGAAGGCCAAAAAGGTTGTTGGTATTGAACTGATTGAAGAGGCAGTGGAAAGTGCGCGGGAAAATGCAGCACTAAATGGCTTAAACAATTGTGAGTTCATAGCCGGTGACGTGGCTAAGGTTATTCAAACTGTCACAGATAAGCCGGAAATAATTATTTTGGATCCTCCAAGAAGCGGAGTGCATCCTATAGCTTTGGATTATGTTATTAAGTTTAATGCTCCTACTATTATATATGTATCCTGTAATCCAAAAACACTGATGACAGATTTAAAGGTACTAAGGGATAGAGGATATGAAATTAAGAAGGTAAAGATTAAGGATATGTTCCCTCACACGGTGCACGTGGAGTGTGTCGTGAAGATAGAGAAGAAATAGAATGACATTGTAAACTTTTATAACTTCTAAAGGGTAGTAAGTATGCTTAAGAGCGAAAGAAAAAACATTGGTGTTGAAATAATATTAAAAAATATCAAAACTTTATTAGGGGATGGAGAGCTTATGCTAACCGTCCTCTCTTTTTTATAGTAAGAACAGCATCCTACTGCAGAGTCTCAACAGACCAATTAGAACAGTTATCAAGCTATGAAGCACAGGTCAATTATTACAATATTAGAAAGATTCTCAGTAATGAAAAATATAAAGGAGATGCACTACTTCAGAAGACTTATACCGTTGATTTTTTAACCAAAAAGAGAGCAGTAAACAACGGAGAAGTTCCAATGTATTATGTAGAAGAAAGCCACCCTACTCTGACCTACGGACAGTTATTTTTCACAAAATACCGTTAAATACAATTACTGGTATATAATCTTGCAAGCTATAATTTAGTACCACTTTAAATTGATTATTATTGAATAAATTCATTAAAATGTAAGTAAATGTTTAAACTTATGGTAGTGTTTTGTGTCAATGTAAATAAAAGTAATTAAGATTCATATACTGTAAAAGCAATTTTTAAATAGTATTTGCTTTTTAAAGAATTGTAACATCTTTTAAACCATTTAACACCAGATCTAAATAAGCTATAAATTCTTACTTGATTACCTTTTAATGTTTTTGTAGCTCCAATAAGTTTATTCTTCTTATCTTTAGTACAAGATGTTCCAAGAGTTATCATCCAACAATAGGCTATGCAAATACACAAATATAAAGTTCTTGCATAATAAATATCATCAGTCCAAGTAGCTTCTAAATTAAATCCACCAGCTTTAAAGTCTTTAAATATTTCTTCTATATCAAATCTCTTTTTATACTCTCTAATTGCAAGTGATTGTTCTAAATTATTAGCTATAAACCAAATGTCATCAGCATCCTTTGCTTTACAAACTGCCATGTTACATACATAATTTTGAGCTGTTAATTTTGCATTAAAAAAATGTTTTGTCCTTCCTTTTAAGGTGGTTATATCCTCCATTTTTTTAATATTAGGTTTATCAGCTATTGTTATTCCTAAATCCTTTGTACATCTAATACAATATTTAAATTTCAAAGTTTTATCTATAAATTCGAATAAATCAACACTTTTAAATCCTCTATCTGCAAGAATTGTAACATCAAAATTATATGGCGTTACTATCTTATGTATAAAATTAAGACCTTGTTTAACATGTTTAAAGTCCTTATTTCCTTCCTCTTTATATAGGAACATCTTATACCAAAGAGGCACTGATCTTTTACCAATTTTCAAAGAAAATTGCAATATAACAAATTTATCCATAATAGTTGTATGATCAAAAATTATATATATTTTCTTTGAATGATTCTTATAATTCTGTAATAACCTATATGCAAAAAATTCATATGTTTTTTCAGCATTTATAGCTCTGTTACTTAAAAATCTTTGTAATCTTTTAATTTTACTTTCTTCTATACCTGAAGAATAACAATCTTTTAGCTCTTGAGATATCTTAGATAATATAACTGACTGAGAAGTTATTATCCCTATAATCATGGCAACTAAATTATTTAAACGAGTCGACGATAAAATTATCATTTTCTCTAGTGTTTTTTTCAATTCTGTAGTAATATATTCTTGATCATTAATCATAAATAAGCCACCTTTTCTAGTGAATTTTTTTTGCAAATTAATTTTATACTATGAATTGGTGGTTTTTTATTATTTTCAGAATAATTTTTTATACAAATTTTATTTTCCATTTATATAGATAATAGGTGTCCGTAGGTCAGGGTTATATCCTCCAATTTTTTTAATATTAGGTTTATCAGCTATTGTTATTCCTAAATCCTTTGTACATCTAATACAATATTTAAATTTCAAAGTTTTATCTATAAATTCAAATAAATCAACACTTTTAAATCCTCTATCTGCAAGAATTGTAACATCAAAATTATATGGTGTTACTATCTTATGTATAAAATTAAGACCTTGTTTAACATGTTTAAAGTCCTTATTTCCTTCCTCTTTATATAGGAACATCTTATACCAAAGAGGCACTGATCTTTTACCAATTTTCAAAGAAAATTGCAATATAACAAATTTATCCATAATAGTTGTATGATCAAAAATTATATATATTTTCTTTGAATGATTCTTATAATTCTGTAATAACCTATATGCAAAAAATTCATATGTTTTTTCAGCATTTATAGCTCTGTTACTTAAAAATCTTTGTAATCTTTTAATTTTACTTTCTTCTATACCTGAAGAATAACAATCTTTTAGCTCTTGAGATATCTTAGATAATATAACTGACTGAGAAGTTATTATCCCTATAATCATGGCAATTAAATTATTTAAACGAGTTGATGATAAAATTATCATTTTCTCTAGTGTTTTTTTCAATTCTGTAGTAATATATTCTTGATCATTAATCATAAATAAGCCACCTTTTCTAGTGAATTTTTTTTGCAAATTAATTTTATACTATGAATTGGTGGTTTTTTATTATTTTCAGAATAATTTTTTATACAAATTTTATTTTCCATTTATATGGATAATAGGTGTCCGTAGGTCAGGGTTTTCTGCTTACCTTAAAGGAAAATATAGAAACAGTGATTAGTGAAACGGACAATAATATTGTTGCCGAGATAGACAAAAAGCCAGAGGAATTACAAAAAGACCTTTTGAGACTGGCTAATTCCAAAAAAGATTATAACGATATAGCCGATGAGATTTATAGGCTCAGAGAGGAAAGGCATCAGGCTTTAGCAGAAGAAGCAAGCAAAAAAGGTTCCAAGCAAAGACTAGAAGAGATGGAACAATTCTTAAATGATCAATCCTGCGAGTTGGAGGAATATGATGAGCAAATGGTGAGGCGGCTTATTGAGAAGATTACGGTACACGATGCTGGATTTGTGGTGGAATTCAAATCATGTGTTGAAATAGATATTATAGTATAGATAGATTATAGCTACTGGTATATGGCGAACCCTGATTTAGAGTATTGAAGTTTTATAAAGAAATTAACTAGAAGGAATATGGACTGGAATATCAGAGGATTAATAAGAAAATTACTGATCTACAGATGGAAAAGTGCGAGTTGATTACCAAGAGTTTGCATTATACAAAGAATATAAACGAAATGCAGATGATCAGAACATTATCGGAGATGGCAGTCAGTGACAGAGCTGATGACACTTTGTTTTAAGCCATGGTTGCAAGGGTTATTATAAAATCCACAACTGAGTTTGAGTTTATATTTGAAAGTGGTCAAAGGGTTAAGGCAAAAGCAAGTAAGTAAATATTTAGGATTAGAGCCGAAGGCAAGGGTGTGAAGAACATCGTTGCCTGCGGTTTATATTGTCGAAATGCGTCGATAAAAATTTCCAAATTTGGTGTTCACACCCCCCCACACGTCGCATGATAATATGGACATTAGTAATATTAAAGCTAAACAGGATTTTTAAGGCTTATGCAAAAGATGAGTGCTAATAAAAGCGATGATATGGAAATTATGGATTATTGTTTCAAGGAGGGATATTAAAATGGCATCTGTATCAAATTCATTAAAAAATGCACCGAGTTATGTTCAGCAATCCTACAAAAATTCTACTACTCAAAACCAAAGCACTTCAAAAAGCAATACCGCAAAAGATGTAGCAAAAGGTGGTTCTGTAGCAATACAACAAAATCCACTAAAGGGTACCAACTATCAAGTGATTACTACTCCGAAGTCATCATCGGGAAAGTCAACAACTACAGTTTTAAATATTGTAGATAAATCACTTGGAAAGACTTCAAATTCAAATGGCGTACCAAAAGGTGATTGGGTATTTATAGTAGATAGCCCGCATGGAAACACTAATTACAATCATGTTAATACTAATTCAAAACTTTACCCTGATAATAAAATATATCAGTCATTAAATCATAAACCAGTTTCCAATACTGTATATAATGCAGCAAAGAACATGGATGATATAGCAAAAGTTGCTAAAGTAGGAGGACGTGCAGTTGCAGTTGCAGCAGTTGTAATGGACGGAAAAGATATTTATGATTCCTATAAAGCAGATGGCAACAAGGTTGGTAAAAATACAGTTACAACAACAGCAGGTGTAGCGGGAAGCTGGGCTGGTGGCGTTGGTGGAGCTAAAGTGGGAGCAATGGGAGGAGTTTCAATTGGAACAATGATATGCCCTGGCATTGGAACTGCTATTGGGGGAGTTGTAGGAGGTTTAATTGGAGGTATAGCTGGTTCACTGGGGGGTAGAGTAGCAGGGCAGGAAATTGCAAAGGCCGCATACAAATAGAAGAGGTGATATAAATGTTCTTTAAAAAGAAGACAACACCACAAAATATAGCATTTATAGAGTGTATCGTACTGAAAAAAAAAGATAATAAAACGACTTATTTCTTGTCTTTAGAAGACTTTAAAATAAGGTATGGTAACCACTACCTATGGAATTATATTCAAAGAGATGTTGTTACTTCAATTCTTTCTGATTTTTTTGTATATATCTATACAGTAGATGAGAATAATACGGAACTTAAGGACGATTTTGGCAACTTATACCCTTGCAAAAACAGCAAGGATGGGATTAATTATCTTTTATGCAATAGAATAGATTATAGAATAGTAACAGAACTGATTGAAGCTTATGATAACTTTTGGCAATACGGCTATCTTGTTAATTTTACAGCATATTCAGAAAAAGTTGCCCCGTTTGATGTTGATCAATTAGAGAATTATGATCAATTAAAAGGATTTGCAGTAAATATTAAGCCGCTCGGTGATAACACAGGTATTGAAATAACCATTGATTCTGAACAAATCTCAGAGTCTGAACTTATAGAACGGATACGAAGTGTTGTCGAAAAATATAGAATGGAGTTAAAAGTTATATAAAGAAGTAAAGAAGGTGTGGATCTATGTCAGAATATTTGCCGATAGGTTCCGTGGTGCGTTTGTTTGGAGGTACTAAAAAACTTATGATTTATGGAAGGAAACAAATACAGTCAGGAGCGAACAAAAAGTGGGATTATGTTGGTTGTCTATATCCGGAAGGTAATCTAAGTGAAAAGTATAATGTCTTTTTTAACCATAATGAAATTGAGGAAATTTACTTTAAGGGATATGAGGATGATGAAGAAATCTACACAAAGGAATTATTAAAAAATCTATAAAATTATTGGACTAAGCACTTGATTCTATGAAATCAGGTGCTTTTCAGGTAAGCGTCAAGGTTTTAGTACCTTTAATAACTTCAAAAATAGCATTAAAATATCCCAGTAAGGCAATTTACTAAACTTTACTGGGATTAACTTATTTCCTATCTTTAATTTTCATATTTTCAGGGATCTTATCGGACCAAGGCATAAGATTCTCTAAATTTTCGCTATGGGATAAATCTATTTTACTATACTATAGTTGAGAAAATTTCATAACATATATTTACAGCTAGAAAAATCTATAAAAAATAGAGACAAACTTCACATTTTGTTGTATAAATTATTTGGGAAAAAACTTTAACAACAGGAGTGAAGTATATGTCTCATAGAAGTATTTTAACAGAAAAGTCACCAATAAAGCAATTCCTATTTAGTCTTGGATTTTTCTTATACTTCTCAAAGCCTGTGTTAAAGCATTTTGAACAATTTATAAAAGGTTCCACTCAAAAAGGTTATAAAGGAACTGTTACTGATATTGTGGCTTTAAGTCTGGCAGATTGCCACAGAACCACCTTTGGAAAATTTTTAAGCGAAGGTTCTTGGAATATTAACTACGCATGGAAAGGTATAAAAAAATTTGTTATAAGCGAAATTGTTGAAAAATCATCATCTGAAACCCCTATATTTGTTATTTACGATGATACTATTGCTGAAAAAACTATGCCCTCGTCAAAGGCTAAAAATACTATTCAGGAAACAAGTTTTCATCATTCTCACTTAAAGCATAAACAAGTATGGGGACATCAATTACTTACAACTATGCTTTCCAATGGTAAAAAAGTTTTGCCATATTCTATTCAACGCTACCAGAAAGGTGAAAAAAGCAAAATAGAGATGGTATGCGAAATAGCATCAACACTGCCTTCACCTAAGGGTCCAGCTTATGGACTTTGTGATTCATGGTTCACTAACAAGGATGTTATAAATGCACATCTCAAACGTGGATACCATCTTATTGGTGCTCTAAAAACTAACAGAGTTATATATCCTAAAGGAATAGGTATTCAAGTTAATGCTTTTACTCAATATATTGAAAAGAATGATGTTTGCCTCGTTACAGTGAACAATTCGAAATATTGGGTATATCGTTATGAAGGAAACCTTAATGGAATAGATAATGCTGTAGTTTTGTTTTGCTGGCCAGAAAATTCATTCAAAAAAGCAGGATCACTGCATGCTTTTCTTTGTACGGACACAGAACTAAGCACACAGATAATCCTTGAATATTATAGTAAGCGTTGGCCAATAGAAATTTTCTTTAGGCAAACTAAAAATAATCTTGGATTAAACACGTACCAAGTAAGATCTGCTAAATCCATAGACAGAATATTGATGCTTATTTCACTGACTTATATTTTCTGCTTAATGCAAGAAAATGCTAATAATTCTTTTAGCAAGGGCTTAGTAATTTGCAGAAACTATTCCAAAAAAGACAATATTCAATGGATTTATGATTGTGCTAAAAATAATATTCCTATTGATACTATCTTTAAAACTTTAAAAATCGCTTAAAGTGCAGTATAACTATATACTGTAAAAATTTGCATTTAAAAATTCTCAACTATAGTAAAATATTTAAAAAGAAAGGCAAGTAATAACATTTTCATATATTATAAAGAGGAGAGTTATAAAAATACCCTATCATTAATTGGTGGCGGCCGACTAGTGATAGGGTGTTTTTAAGGTATTAATTTATATATCGCGATGCAATTTTTCACAAATGTTTGTATTCTATTCAGAGAGAAGAATGATTTTAAATAAGAAATTTTAGTATTGTTATTATTCATGTAGTCTTTTTTCTTTTAGCAGTCTTGAAATCTTTCTTTGAAGTGGTATGGCTAAAGTAAGAAAATACGCTCCAATTATTATAAGTATAAGATTTACGATTATATCAGAGACATTTAAAGTTCCCCAAAAAATACTTTGTATAAGTGTAAACAGCTGGGATAGCCCGGAGAAAATAAATATAAAAGCAATGATATACCATATAATATTTATTCTCTTATAGTGCTCAATTTTTGAATCAATATCAGAATAGATATCAAATTTACCTAGACACGATTTTTTTCTAAAATAGTGCCATCTCCCTACAGATGAAACAAGATCAACATTCATTTCTTGCATAAAATTTTTGTAAGACTCTTTATTTTCATAAGTATTCTCGCTTTTTATAAATTCTACCCTATATATATATTCATTAGGATTACATTCTTCAAAAATATAATAGCCGTTTGAAATATCTTTTAGTGCATATCCATCACTACACATCTTATTTAGCCATTTTTCTTTTTTTTCTAAATCAACAAATATATTTTTAATTATGTTTCTTCGTATCTTTTTAATCATTTACATGACCTCCAACAATGTTAATACCGTTATTGTAAAGCTCCTTTAACCTGCTAATTTCAGATTCAATTACTTCACGACCGAGATCAGTTATAATATATTCTTTCTTCCTAGAGTCTGTGTTAGAGTCATAAACTTTAATCCAATTCTTATCAAGTAAGCTGCTAATCGCACCATAAAGCGTACCAGGTGCAAGGACTAAACGACTATTGCTTATATTACTTACAAATTGCATAATTCCGTAACCATGCAGAGGTTGAAATAGTGAGAGTAATATATAATACGTGGATTCTGTTAAAGCAGGGTATTTAATATTTGGTAATATTTCAATCACCTCCTAAAAATATTAAAAAGGCATATATCGTCATGCGGTATATCGTAATACAAATATAACGCATGACGATATTTTTGTCAATATGGTACAAATATAAATTTAGATTTTTTTAGTATTTTAAATAATTTTGTGGTGAATTTGAAAAAGCATTTAAAATATAAGTGAAACATATTTTTTCATACTTTATTCGAAATGAAAAAGCTTATTATAATTTGTTATTTGCATAAATGTATAGACATCAATTTTAGATGCCCCCCTTACTTTAGGGGGTTCACCTTTACGCAAAATCAATATTAATGCGTATAAGTATCATCTTTCTATCACAACACACGTGGAGTGTGTAGTATTGATGACAAATGTAAAAAACGGATAATGGACTGAAAAACGGCTTGAATACAGGGTTTCCCGGCAATTTGACGCCTGCTGAAAATGTGCTTTTTGGCGGTGAAGATGCCGGAAAGCCCTGTATTTTTATGTGCGCGATTGTTTGCGGAAACACATCCACAGCCTTTCGGGGCGACTCGCACCAGGCGGGGTTGTGTAGACGGAAAAGACGGAAATTGAAATGATTTGATGAGTTCGCGGGAACATGTCTATAACTTGAATCTTTTTGTACTTTAACAAGAACAATATGATCTGCAAAAATGCAATTTAATTCATATTTTGCTATTGACATATTGGGTCTAACACGATAGACTTTAATTAGGTCTATTAAAATAAACCCAAGGAGGAAATTGCATGGAAAAATATAAGCTGTTTGATGCGGAATACAAATTTGTCAGCATTATCTGGGACAACGAGCCAATCAATTCCACAGATCTTGTAAAGCTATGCACGGATAAACTCGGCTGGAAAAAGTCAACCACCTACACGGTATTAAAAAAGCTTTGTGAACGCGGTATCCTGCAAAACGTGGATGCGACTGTTACTGCATTGGTTAAGCGTGAAGATGTGCAGAGATATGAAAGCAGAGCCGTGTTGGAAAAAACATTTGACGGGTCCCTGCCGAAATTTCTGACTGCATTTCTGAGCGGCCGCAAGCTTTCCGAACAGGAGGCCGAGGAACTGAAGCGGATTATAGAGGAGGCGGTGAAATGAGCTTGCTGCAAGATTTGTTTATAAATATTTTAAACATGAGCATCACCGCTTCATATGTAGCTATTGGTGTTATTCTTGTCCGCCTGTTGTTAAAAAAAGCACCAAAGATCTTTTCCTATATTCTTTGGATACCGGTGCTTTTCCGTCTTGTATGCCCATTTTCTTTTAATTCTGAATTCAGCTTTTTCAATCTGATAAACCTGAATGCGAAGCAAGGAAGCGGGGCATATGAGTTTGTACCGCAGAATATTGGAATGATTCAGACGCCTACGGTCCGATCCGCCATTGGCAGCATTGACAGTGCGGCGAATGCTTCTCTGCCTCAGGCCATTCCAGTGGCAAGCGTAAATCCCATGCAAATATGGATGGCTGTTTTTAGCCTTATTTGGATTTTTGGCGTTATTGCGCTGCTGATTTATAGTATTGTTTTTTATGTAAAAATCAAAGGAAAGCTTCAGACCGCGACCCGCGTAGATGGCAATGTATTTGAAACCGATGCCATCGGCACAGCCTTCGTATGCGGTTTTATCCGTCCAAAAATCTATGTGCCCGCAAATATTGGGGATGCAAACCTGTCCTACATAATGGAACACGAGCGCACCCATATCCGCAGGAAGGATTATCTCATAAAGCCGATTGCTTTTCTTGCGCTCATCTTTCACTGGTTCAATCCGCTCATGTGGCTGTGTTTTGCGCTCATGAGCCGGGACATGGAGATGTCCTGCGATGAGAGCGTGCTGCATAGGCTGGGCGAGGGCGCAAAGGGCGGCTATTCAGGATCGATGCTGTCGCTGTCGGTGAAAAGAAAAGCACTTTTGGCGGCGAATCCTTTAGCATTCGGCGAGAGCCATGTTAAGACTAGGATAAAAAATGTACTCAATTTTAAGAAACCTGCATTTTGGGTCATAATGATTGCGGTTGTGGCTGTTTGCTCAGCGATGGTTGCTTTTACGGCAAATCCTTTTAAAGAAGTAACAATTTCAGCGGAAGACAAAAGAAAACTTGCAGATGTTGTCAGTGAACACTACATGAAGGCTGATCCTGCCAACAAGGGAACTCTTAAGATTTATAATATAAAAAAATTGGCAGTAGTTACCTGGTATTAACTCAAAAATATAGAGGAGAAGGCGAGAGCTTTTCTGTTTTATTTTTAGTAAATCATGATTTTAATATAGTGGCTAAAGCTCAAGGAGATATACCCATAAGTCCTTGTTTCTCAGCAAATGTTGTAAAGTATCAGGGGAAAAGTATAGTTTACGGGAATTTTAAAAACAAGAAATGGAATCCTCAAACAGACCTCGTAACAGATGTGCAAATTGACTTCATTAAGATTATGTTTGAGGACGGAACTTATGTCAGGGAACAGATTTCTATGGATAAAGGATATATTGTTGTAGTTGATACTCTTTCAAATATTCGAAATATAGAAGTATTTAACAACAAGGGAGAGTTGCAAAGCGATCTTATAAATGAAAGTGCTTGTTCAGGATATGATTTTATACAAGTGGAAAATGAAAATGTATCCCGGCAAGAAGAGGAAAAGGATTCAAACACCCTGTTTGACAAAAGCAAAGTGCAGGAATATTGGCTTGAAACCGTTGTAATTAATGATTGCTTGAACAGAGAAGGTCCCGGGGAAAATTACAAAAGCGTAGGGATTTTGAAGTACGGCGATATTGTTGTGGCAAGAGGCAGATATGGGAATTGGTTTCTTTGTTTTGCTGACAATGTACAGGGGGAATTCTGGATTGAAGCAGGCAATTTAATTGATGAGCAAAGACACACGGAATACAATTTAGGAATCATTACGGCAGATGAGATAAAAGTCGGAACGGTAACGCTGTACAAAGGCAATTTGGTGCAGATATTGAAAAGAGATAAAGATAAGACGTGCGTGACTATCAGAGTTATTGACATAAATGGAGGCAAGACAGGGTGGATTAAAAACAGCGATTATGTTCCGGCGAAAGATGGAGTTTATTTTAACCAGGCTTATTTGAGAAAGGGAACGGCGATCTATGAAGAACCTTCTTCCAAAGCTCGGCAACTGGATGATTACGGAATAAAAAACACAGAGCTGTTTGTCAATATTGAAAAAGAACAAAACGGATGGGTCTTGATTTCTGCCTATGGCCCGGTAAACGGCTGGGTGAGAAAGGAAGACATCTTTATTCCTATGCCTGACGCAATGACGGATGAAGAGCAAAAGGCTCTTTAAGTAGTAAAAGAGTATTTCAGCGCTTTTGGGGAAGCTTATTATGATAAAATGCGCACTCTTGCGACAGAAAACCATAACCATAATCTTGTTCATGATGGCGACGTATGGGGTATGAAATGGGCTAAAGCAAAACTGGTGTTAGTATATTAGTGTAGACACAAAAAGCCGAACACCTTAAAATATAAGAAGGGAAGGAAGTGTCTACAATGGCAAAAGGGCAAAAGTATTATACAGAAGAATTTAGAAAGACAATTGTAGAGCCCTATAACTCTGGTAAGAGTTTGGCAGAGCTTAGCAGCGAATATGGCATATCAAAATCAACAATCAATGGATGGATTAAGAAAGCTAAACCAATAACTGTGGATAAAGATACAACTATAACGTCAGTAGAGTATCAGGCAATGTTAAAGAAGATGGCAAGGCTTGAGGAGGAAAATAAAATACTAAAAAAAGCCATGGCCATATTCGTAAAGAAGTAACCTCTATTTTTGAGTTTATCAATGATCATAAGGAAGAGCATGATATCAAGCTAATGTATGAAGTCTTAAAGGTTTCAAGAAGCTCTTTTTATAAGTATCTAAGCAAAAACGAAAGCAAAAGAAGCATAGAAAACAAGATGTATGAGGAAGAAATACTGAAGAACTATAAAGATAGTAAAGGTCGTTATGGTGCTCCCAAAATACATAAAGTGCTTCGAGAAGAAAGAGGACATGCTATAAGCCTTAAGAGAGTCCAAAGGATTATGAAAAAACTAAATATAAAGTCCATAATTATCAAAAAATTCAGACCTCACCCTTCCAAAAGCAAAATAGAGGCTAAAGAAAACGTTTTGAAAAGAGACTTTTCAACAACTACAATAAATGAAAAATGGGTTACTGATATAACTTATATTTATACACTCAAGGACGGATGGTGCTATCTTGCTTCAGTTTTGGATCTTCATACAAATAAAATTATTGGCTATGCTTTTTAAAAGACTATGGATACAGAACTAGCTATAAAGGCTGTAGAAAATGCCTACATAACTCAAAAACCAAAGAATACTGTTATACTCCACAGTGATTTGGGCTCCCAATATACAAGCTCTAAATTTGATGGTTATCTTAAAGAGCATAATATAGTTCATTCCTTCAGCGGCAAGGGATGTCCCTATGACAATGCTTGTATAGAATCCTTTCATGCTACACTAAAAAAGGAAGAAGTAAACTTAGCTGCATACTATGACTTTGATGCTGCAAGGCTAGCTATATTTGAATATATAGAATCCTGGTACAACAGAAAAAGGCTTCATAGCAGTATCGGTTATATGACTCCTCAACAGTTTGAAGAAGCCTTAAGAAAAACTGCATAAAAATTTGAGTTTTTGTGTCTACTATATTGACATAAATCCAAAAGGAGTATGCCAGTTTTTATGGTACATCCAAGAGAAGGGTTAAATGTACAAGAGAAGCAGGAAGGTATATTTTTGACATAGACTTATCCTTAAAGGGAGAGGTCATTTCAAATAGTCTTTATCCTAACCTGGCAGAAGAACCTGAAGCAATAAAAATTGCTGAAGCTCAGTTTGCTGAAGAGGCTGAAAAAAAGTGTACCGAATTCATTAAAAAAATGAAAAGCGAATACAAGATTGACTGCTTAAGTCTTGGACGAAATGCTGCTGCAAAGTATGGTCGCCGAACAGGCGTAGACTGGAATGAGGTAGTTTCGAACTCTGAAATAAGAGTTAATGTCAAAGTTAAGGTTACTGAAATTGGAAGAGGGGATTATTAAGTAGAAAGTGTCAACACTTTAACAATTCTAATATCAACAAAATTTCTATTCATGAAAATTAGAGTATGTTTTATGTTCCCTCACACTGATAGTTTAAGAAATTTATAGGGTTAGGTAGTTATACAAATTTCCTAAATTAACCTGTTGTGCCAGTTAAATTCACTAGCAACATTTACAAATAGAAAAACCCCAGTATGTTATATTAACCTATCCAAAAACTTATGACAGAGCAGCAGTATGGGAATTAACAAGTGGGAACAATGGAATGACACTGCTTGGAGATAAAGGCTATGTGGGTAAGGATCTTGCTTCAGAACTGGAGTCTGAAAGACACATCGCTTTGATTTCTATGAAAAGAAGCAGTTGTAAAAATAAGATGCCGAAAGACTTCAGGCAAATGTTTTTCAAAGCTTGAAGAAGAATAGAAACTTGTTTTTGTGAAAATTTATCTTTTAGCACAAGAGGTTAAAGTAATAACGAAGAAAAGTTATAACATTTATTGGAATAAAAATGTTTACAAAAAAATCTAAAAACATATTGCTAATATTTGGACTATATGTTAATATTATTACATGGTCATTGGAAACGGTTCCGATAACGGTTCCGAATCCAAAATTTTATTATCACTGTATAGTGGACAAGCCATACTTATTAAATATCTACAAAGAGAGGGGATTTTTTTATGAAAGGGAAATTACTCAGTGCATTATTAAGCGTAACTGTAGCTGGAACCTTATTGGCTGGATGCAGCAGTAAGGGCAGCGAAGGAAAAAGCGGAGGGAATGCCAATACAAATGAGGGTGGAAAAGAAACAACTAATACCGCTAAAGAAATATATTTCTTAAACTTTAAGCCTGAAATTGCAGAAATTTATGATTCAATAGCAAAAGATTATGAAGCAGAGACTGGTGTTAAAGTAAAGGTTGTTACTGCAGCTGCAGGTACTTATGAAACTACACTAAAATCAGAAGTATCTAAGTCTCAGGCACCAACCATATTTCAAATTAATGGACCAGTTGGTTATCAAAATTGGAAGGATTATTGTGCAGATTTAAGTGGAACAAAGCTCTATGATATATTATCTGATAAGAGCTTAGCTGTAAAAAGCGGTGACGGTGTATATGGTATACCATATGTAGTAGAAGGTTACGGCATAATATATAATGACGCTATCATGAAAAAATACTTTGCTCTAGGAAGCAAAAAAGTTTCAATTAGCTCTGCTGCTGAAATCAATAATTTTGATTTATTAAAGCAAGTAGTTGAAGATATGACTGCACATAAAGATGAGTTGGGAATTAAAGGAGTTTTTGCATCCACATCCCTAAAAGCCGGAGAACAGTGGAGATGGCAGACTCATTTAGCTAATATGCCATTACATTATGAATTTAATGAAAAGTCCGGATACGACAGCTCAGTATTAGCAGGTCTTGATGCAAAGGAAGTAGAATTTAAGTATGCAAATAACTTTAAGAACATATTTGATTTATACATCAATAATTCAATTACTGAATCCAAACTTTTGGGAAGTAAATCCGTAGATGACTCAATGGCAGAATTTGCACTTGGCAATGTGGCAATGGTTCAGAATGGTAACTGGGCTTGGGGACAAATCAGTGGAGTTGATGGTAACACTGTAAAGGCAGAAGATATTAAGTTCCTACCAATCTACACCGGTGTTGCAGGTGAAGAAAATCAAGGTTTAGCAGTAGGTACTGAAAACTATTTTGCAATTAACAGCAAGGTTTCAAAAGAAGAGCAAGAAGCTTCTGTAGCATTTTTAGAGTGGTTATTCACCAGCCAGAAAGGGAAGGATTATGTAAAAAATAAATTAGGTTTCATTGCACCATTCAATAGTTTCGGCGAAAATGAAAAGCCAACAGATCCACTGGCAAAAGAAGTACTGGCTTGGATGGATAAAGGTGTTACTTCCGTTCCATGGACCTTTGCAGCCTTCCCAAGTGAAGATTTTAAAAATTACTTTGGCGATGCATTGTTGCAATATGCACAGGGCAATATGACTTGGGATGAAGTTGTAACAATAGTAAAGGATTCATGGGCATCTGAGAAGTCAAAATAGTTAAGATTTTATAAGATCGAATGAAAAAATGGTGGGTTTGGAGGATAAACTCTGACTCACCATTTAAATTAATATTAAATAGGAGAAGATGTTATGGAAAAAAAGTTAAAGATGTATTTTCCTGTTTTTATCCTACCAACACTTGTAGCATTTACCATAGCCTTCTTAATCCCCTTTGTCTTGGGGGTATACCTTTCTTTTACAAAGTTTACTACTGTTGTAGATGCTAAATGGGTAGGTTTTGACAATTATATTAAAGCTTTTCAAAATAAAGAGTTTATAAATGCACTCTGGTTTACGGTAAGATTTGCGGCAATATCAGTGATAACAATCAATGTATTCGCTTTTGCACTGGCATATTTATTGACAAAGGGCAAAAAGGGTACAAATATATTTAGAACTATATTTTTTATGCCTAACCTAATTGGAGGAATCGTATTAGGTTACATTTGGCAGCTAATCATCAATGGAGTCCTCTACAAATTGGGAGTTACACTGACTGTTAATCCTAAATATGGTTTTTGGGGATTGACGGTATTAATGAACTGGCAGCTGATAGGATACATGATGATTATATATATTGCCGGTCTTCAAAATGTACCGGGAGAACTCTATGAAGCTGCAAAAATAGATGGAGCAGGTTCCTGGAGGATATTGAGAAGCGTAACAATTCCAATGGTAATGCCGGCTATCACAATATGTTTATTTCTTTCCTTATCAAATTCTTTTAAACTATTTGACCAAAACTTGGCCTTGACAGCGGGTGCACCTTCAAGAAAGACAGCAATGTTGGCCTTAGACATATATAATACCTTCTATGGCAAGATGGGCTGGGAAGGTGTTGGACAAGCGAAAGCTGTTGTATTCTTTATTTTGGTGGCAGCCATAGCCTTTTTACAACTTGTACTTACCAGAAGAAAGGAGGTTGAGAACTAATGAAGAGCTCAAAACTAAAAGATGGTTTAATATTTTTACTGTTATCCATATTGTCTATCTTGTTTTTAACACCGATTTTTATAGTCTTTATGAACTCCTTTAAAGGTAAATTTTTTATCAGTGACACTCCTTTTATGCTGCCTGACAGTAAAACTTTTGTTGGAATCAGCAACTATATCAGCGGTATAAGCAAGACAGGTTTTCTAAATGCTTTTGGGTGGTCATTGTTTATAACAGTTAGTTCTGTTTTGGTTATCATATTATTTACTTCCATGACAGCCTGGTATATAACAAGGCGTAAGTCAAAATTCACCAGTGGACTGTACTATTTATTTGCCTTTTCAATGATTGTACCCTTTCAGATGGTTATGTTCACAATGGTAAAGGTAGCAAATGTTTTGCATTTGGATAATCCTTTTGGAATTATTGTTATTTATTTAGGTTTTGGAGCAGGCTTGTCAGTATTTATGTTTTCAGGATTTGTCAAGGCCATTCCTTTTGAAATCGAGGAGGCTGCAGTGATAGATGGCTGCAATCCGCTACAGACATTTTTTAGGGTGGTAGCTCCCATATTAAAGCCTACTGCTGTAACCGTAGGGATCTTAAATACCATGTGGATATGGAACGACTATCTATTACCTTACCTGCTTATAGGAAGTGACTATAAGACCATACCAATTGCTGTTCAGTATTTACAGGGGGGGTATGGTTCAATAGATATGGGGGCCATGATGGCTGTGCTGGTTTTAGCTATCATTCCTATAATAATCTTTTACCTTGTATGTCAGAAGTATATTATTGAAGGGGTTGTGGCCGGAGCGGTTAAGGGATAAGCTAAGATTAAATAAGATTTTGAGTATGAGAATGAGGCAGTGTCTGTATAGCTTTAAATTTATAATGTTTACTTTCTACTATGGTTGTATGACGAGACTAGGCATGCTCCTCAAGGACTGCCTAGTTTGTCTTAATATTAGCTTTTTGAAAATAATAAGCCACATTTAACTGAGGAGAATATTAAATTTTTCAACGGCCTTAAGTTCCTGTGATTTATCTCAGAAATCATGTTGATAACACAAGACAAGTTTTATCCTTTATAGAGGATCAAGTAAAGCCGGATTACCATGTAATGAAGGAAATGGGAATAAGATATGAGGAAGATTCTGCCCTTCTAAAGGTTATGTCTAAGGAATTAGCAGTGGCCTCAAAGAATATCAGCAGCAGTCAATGAAGTAACACAACAGGCCCAAGGAACCACGGATTTAGCTGAGAGAATAGCAGGTATAGTAAGAAATTTAAAAATTTAATCAGTTATATGTTACATATGTAGAAAATTTCCATGTATATTGCACTTATCGACATTATTAGATATAATTAAGAATTGTTAAGAAACCTATGGAATTTATAATGTGAAGAGGATGAATCATTATGGAGGCAATTACAATCAAGGACATTGCTAGATTATGCGGGGTAGGTGTAAGTACAGTATCTAGAGCGATAAACAATCATCCTGATATCAATGAAGAGACTAAAGCAATGATTATGAAGGTTATAAAGGAAAATAATTATATTCCTAATAATAGTGCCCGTAATCTAAAAAGATCAGATTCAAGAACCATTGCTGTATTAATTAAAGGCATTACAAACCCTTTTTTCAGCGGTATGATCAAGACTTTTGAGAGGATAATAAAGGAAAAAAAGTATTCCTTTATCTTACATCGTGTAGAAGAGAAGGAAGACGAAATAGATGTAGCAATTCAATTAGTTAAAGAAAAAAAGCTAAAGGGAATTGTATTTTTAGGGGGACATTTTTCTCATTCTGACGAAAAGCTAAGGCAGTTGACTGTGCCCTTTGTGCTAAGTACCATTGAAATTTCCCAGAGAATCGATAAGACTCTTTGTTCATCTGTCTCCGTTGATGACTTTAAGGAAAGCTACAAAATAGTTGATTATTTGTGTAAGCTCGGTCACACTAAAATAGCTATTATCACTGCTCCCATAGATGATGAGAGTATAGGTAACCTAAGATTTAATGGCTATGAAAGTGCTTTAAAGGATAATGGCATTGAAGTTAAGGAAAGTTTAGTTAGATTTATGAAAGATGACATAGACAGTTACTCTATGGAGAATGGGTATGTTGTTACAAAGGAACTTCTTGAATCCGGAGAAGATTTTACAGCTATCTATGCAATATCCGACAGCATAGCAATCGGTGCATGTAAAGCTATTTTTGATGCCGGTAAGAAGGTGCCTGAGGACTACTCTGTGGCTGGCTTTGATGGATTGGATATAGCAAAGTACTACAATCCCTCAATAACAACAATCAGACAGCCTGTTGAAGAAATGGCTGAGGAAACTATTAAAATTTTATTTGACATTATTAGAAAAAAAGCTCCCACTCAGCATAAGATCTTTAAAGGTGAGCTAGTGATAGGGCAATCCACAAAGAATATTGATAAGAGATAGAAGACCGCATGAACAAGCCGATTAGGGTGATTACAGCACTTTAACCGGCTTCTTTACATAATTATATAAAAAGTATCATGTTACTAACCTGAAAAATTAGAACCTTATATCTTAGTCATCAGTATAGTAAGATGAAGCTAGAAAACGTTGAGGTATATATGTGTCCTCAGGGTTCTCAGTGGATCCATGTTATAAATTTTGAAGCCACAACAACAGCTTGTTATCTAAATCAAGATATAATTGTAACATATTAAGTAGGTGTTAATATAATATATAAAAGACCTTATACAAAGGTTGTAAGGAGTTTTGCTGGAGGGATAAAATGGAGGCTGTAATAATATTACTATTTGCTACTGTTGCAGTGTTGATATCCGTTACCCAAGATAAAAATCATGAGCGGAAGATAGAGGACAAGATTAAGGAGTTAGGCGGTCAGGTTATAGAGATAAAAAGAGAAAAGTATTCTACAGGCCCTTATACCATTATTGCTAGAGGAAAAATCGTTTACAGAATAAAGTATAAAATTGGCAGTGAAATAAAAGAAGGATGGGTGAAGTTCGGAGACCTGTTCGGACCTGATTGGAGACTGTAAGAGGAATATATCTTCTTACAGTCTTTTGTCATAATTTATGGGCATTTATATTGTTAGTAATAGCCAGATTTGATATAATAAAAATCAATGTATGCCTTTAAGAGGGGCTAAATACATACATAAAATACATACATATTACTTATTAGAAGGAGAATGCAAATGAAGACAACCGCTATAGTACTATTTATTTTAACCTATGCACTGTTACTTATATTTCCAAGGGTCAGAGCATATATTGCTTTAGCTTCAGCTTCAGCCTTTGTGATTCTTGGTATTATGCCAGTGGATAAGGTGCTTACCACTGTGGACTGGAATGTCATCCTGATGATAGCAGGAACAATGGGAATTGTATCCTTGTTTATTGAATCAAAAATGCCTGCGTTACTTGCAGATCTGATAATTGAAAGAACTCCTAATATAAAATGGGCCGTTATTTCTTTATCATTATTTGCCAGCCTCATTTCTGCCTTTGTAGATAATGTGGCAACGGTATTAATGGTGGCGCCTGTAGCTTTAACCATAGCAAAGAAATTAAACATTTCTCCGGTTAACAGTATTATTGCCATTGCAGTAGCGTCAAATCTACAAGGAGCTGCAACCTTAGTTGGGGACACAACCTCCATCCTTTTGGGCGGTTATGCTAATCTAAACTTTCTAGATTTTTTCTTTTTTCAGAATAAGTTAGGATTATTTTGGGTTGTACAGGCTGGTGCATTAGCATCAACCTTTGTTCTGATGTATATATTCAGAAAGGATAAGCAAAAGATTAATGCAATTGAGAGAACCAGAGTTGAAGATTATTTTCCAACAGTGCTTTTGGTCGGAATGGTAGTTCTCCTAATTATTGCCTCCTTCCTGCCCAATATGCCACGTACAATTAACGGAATTATCTGTGTAAGTCTATTTGTGATTGGCCTAGTGAGAAATTTGATAGTTACTGGAAACTTCCAGGTTTTCAAAAAGGCAATGAGAGAGATAGATTATTTTACAATATTGTTGTTAGCTGGACTGTTTGTTGTGGTTGGCGGAATAACAGAAGCTGGAATTATAGAAGATATCAGTAATATTTTCGTTAAAGTCAGCAAGGATAATATTTTTGTGATCTATACCCTTGTCGTATGGGCCTCTGTAGTTTTCTCAGCCTTTATTGATAATATACCGTATGTTGCAACTATGCTGCCTGTAGCCGCAGGAATTTCAAAGGTATTAAATATCGAGCCATATATTCTATATTTTGGATTGCTTATCGGTGCAACCTTAGGAGGTAACTTGACTCCTATAGGAGCTTCAGCAAATATTACTGCACTAGGAATATTGCGAAAAGATGGCCACGAAGTAAGTGCGGGACAATTTATGAAAATTGGTGTTCCCTTTACACTGGCTGCGGTAATAACGGGTTACGTGATAATTTGGTTATTGTGGATTTAGAAAACTTCAAATTGATGTGGGATAATTGAAAGTTTAAAAAATTGAGAGTTAATAATGAAAAATTATTAACTCTCAATTTTTTAAAATCAGAATTATAAGCTGCAAATAAAACCGCAAGTATCTTTATATGGCCTTTGACTTCTTACTGTCTAGAAAGTTAATACTATTTGCTTCAATATTTATATAGTATTTTTTGGGTTCCCCTTCTCTTTCAACAGATCTGACGGTTATTCTGCCGGATACGGATATGAGTCTTCCCTTTGTCAAATAGTCAATGAGCTTGAAAGCGGCATCTGTAAAATAAACCACAGGAATAAAATCTGCTTTGCTCTCTCCATCTTTTTTATAGTTTCTTTCTACTGCCAAGGTGAATTTTAAGGCACTTCTTTCTACGTTATTGAATTCCAATAGTTCGGCGTCTCGAGTTAATCGGCCAATTAATAATACATTGTTCACTATAAATCACTCCTTTTCCTGTAAGTATATCCATCCTGCAGAGATTCAAACATAAGTTCTAATATTTTTTACATCCTTTTAATAAATTTGCTATTAACATTCTTCCTGCATACGGATTACAGTATGGTTTTGCATATATACCGCAAACTGATTCCCCATTTGTTACTTAACGGGGTTAAGGAAGCTGCCGCCGGAAATTCATCAAAACCTTTCGGTAGTACTGGATGACCTTATAAGTGCTGGAAGAGTAGCAGGAATGTTGAATTCAATTCTACTAAAGCATCAATTTATAATTGTTGGATCTGTAAGAGTGGAAACAGTGGAGATATAAAATTATTTATAGACATTGGGTATGGTGACATATGCAATACTACAGCCTTGATCCCAAGTATTTAGGGATAAAAGCACTATATTTATTTGCAAGTACAAGCAATAGAATTGCTTGTAGTTGCAGTGAAATTGATTTGGCGGTTCATTTCCAGGGCAATTAAGGGAAAAGGAGTGAATTGCTACAGTGGCTAAAGGGGTGAAACCTATTCCTTATGACTAAAGAAATATTTAGTTATTCGACAAAAACAAGAAAACAGTTTTGTTAAAATAATATTTTAACAACAGTAGAGTTTTTTGAAGGAAAAGTGCCATTTGACAATATAAGTACTGGCGATAAGACCATCCAAGAAAAAGTTGCCATTGGAAAATCCGGAGAATAACATAAAATATTTGTATATATGTACATGTAATGTAAATAATAATATATTTCTAAAAATTTTTCAAAAAAATATTGTCTATTAATTAACAATATGATAGTATTTATTTGGGAATGAAAAACGTTGTTAAAAACGGATGGAGGGTGAAACATGAAAAAGAAAAAAGTATTATCAATGATTGTAACATCAATTTTGACAGTTGCATTAATTGCAGGATGTTCCTCAGCTAAAAAGACTGAAGAAGGAAATAAGACTGATGGAGGCACAAAAGTAGAAGAAGGAACAAAGACTGAAGAAGGAGCAATAGTTAAGCTAGGTCTGGGACAAAGCACATCAATTGCTAAATCTAAGGATGCAGACGGTGCAGATGTTACTGCTCTTGGACAAGTTGATACAATAATGGCAGCTGTAGGTTTTGACAAGGACGGTAAGGTTGTAAGTGTAACAATTGACAATGCACAGACTAAAGTTGAATTCAACAAGGACCTTACATTAAAGTCAGATGTTAATGCTGAGTTAAAGACAAAGGTTGAGCTAAAAGATGGATATGGAATGAAGAAGGCATCAGCTATCGGTAAAGAATGGTACGAGCAGATTGCTGAACTTGAAAAGTGGATGGTTGGCAAGACTGTTGAAGAAATAAAGGCTATGAAAACTGTAAAGAAGGATGATTCTCATCCCGCAGTTCCAGATGAAGCTGACTTAAAGTCCTCAGTTTCAATATCTGTTGAAGGATATATTGCTGTTGTAGAAGAAGCATATAAGAATGCAGTTGAGGTTAAGGGCGGAGCTGTTAAGGTTGGTCTTGGCCACAATGTATCAATAGCTAAATCAAAGGGCCTTGCAACAAAAGATGGAAAAGAAGTTCTTCCATTAGCACAGGTTGATACAGTAATGGTAGCAAGCGCGTTTGATAAAGATGGTAAAGTTGCTGCGGCTTTAATAGATAATGCTCAAACTAAAGTAAACTTCGATAATACTGGTAAAGTAACTAGCGACAAAGCTGCTGAGCTTAAGACTAAGGTTGAACTTAAAGAAGAATATGGCATGAAGAAGGCCTCAGCTATCGGTAAGGAATGGTATGAACAAGCAGCAGCACTTCAAGATTGGATGGTTGGTAAGACTGTTTCTGAAATAACTGGAATGAAAACTGTAAAGAAGGATGATTCTCATCCAGCAGTTCCAGATGAAGCTGACTTAAAGTCTTCAGTATCAATAAGCGTTCAAGATTACTTAGCAGCTCTTGAAGAGTCAAGCAAAAACGCTAAATAATAAGTAAATATAAAACTCTCTCACAGTACTGTGGGGGAGTTTTTAAAATTTACCGCTTGTTAAGATATGAGGCTTTTGCTATCATTAAATAGATGTTAACTGTATATTATACTGCAATGGGAGGAAACCATAATGCGAATGAAAAGAATTGCTGTCGGATTCATGATATTATCCCTTGTTCTTATAATTTTTAGCGGCTGTAAAAGAGAGCAGAAAAGCGAATATGTAAAATTTAGTCAAAGCTTTTATGATACCTTTGATACAATAATAAATGTGGTAGCCTATACAAAGACAGAAGAAGAGTTTAATGGCTATATGGAAAAGATACAGGCCAGGTTCAAAGAACTTCATAAATTATATGATATATACAATAACTATGAAGGAATTAATAATATAAAGACAATTAACGACAACGCCGGCATAAAGCCTGTTAAGGTAGATAAAGAGATAATAGATTTAATACTCTTTGCAAAGGACTGGTACAAACGGACCGGTGGACGTACCAATATTGCAATGGGCTCTGTTTTAAGAATCTGGCATGATTACCGTACCGCAGGTAAAGACGATCCTGAAAATGCAAAACTACCTCCAATGGAAAAACTTCAGGAAGCTGTAAAGCATACTGACATAGAAAAGGTCATTGTGGATGAGAAAAACAGCACAGTGTATCTGGCGGAAAAGGAAATGAGCTTGGATGTGGGAGCTATAGCAAAAGGCTATGCTACAGAAATTGTGGCAAAGGAAATTATGGCTCAAGGTATGCAGTCAGGTATTATCAATGCCGGCGGCAATGTGAGGACCATGGGAAAACCCCTTGACGGAATAAGAGAGAGGTGGGGAATAGCACTTCAGGATCCTAATAAAGTCATATTTTCTGATGAGGAGAATACCCTTGATACTGTTTTTGTAAGCAATGCTTCTGTTGTAAGCAGCGGAGACTATCAAAGATATTATATTGTAGACGGAGAGGTATACCATCATTTAATTGATCCAGATACATTAATGCCCGGAGATTACTACAGTGCGGTTACCGTTGTGGTTAATGATTCAGGGTTGGCAGATTTTTTATCCACTACTGTGTTTTTACTGCCTTACGAAAAAAGCCGTGCCCTGGTGGAGTGCTTAGACAATGTGGAGGCCATGTGGGTGATGAAGGACGGGAAAATTGAAGTTACGGAGGGCATGAAAAAAATTATGAAAAGTTATGGTGCAACTGGAGCAAGAGCAAACTAACACATAGGAGAGAAAACTATGAATATACAAATTTTCGGCACAAAGAAATGTTTTGACACTAAGAAAGCAGAACGGTACTTCAAAGAGAGAAGAATTAAATTTCAGTTTATCAACTTGAATGAAAAGAGCTTAAGCAAAAGAGAACTGGAAAGCGTTAGAATAGCCGTTGGCCTCGATGAACTGATAAACACATCAGCTAAAGAATATGAGACCTTAAATCTTGCAAACATCAAAAGCGCAAGCATAAAGGAAGAAATACTTCTAAACAACCCTAAGCTCTACAAAACGCCTATAGTCCGTAATGGGAAACAGGCCACTGTGGGCTATAAGCCGGAGGTTTGGAAGGGCTGGCAGTAGTATAAGATTAGGAAATTCGGATTAAAAATAAATTGCGTTAATACGCAATTTTCTTTTTTTGCGTCGCAAAATAGCCTGCCTGCATATAATGTACTATAGCATTATATAAGAGGTAGCATATGACCGAATTAATAATTCAATACGTCTTAATCGTACTAATGGTGTTGGGCATTGCATACTTTATATATTTCCTGAGGGAAAAAGGGGTAATCAGGGATGACGACTACTATGGAATAACCTATACAATTCTTGCCCAATTGGAGAACCATGAAGCTACAAAGGAAAATGTTAAAAAGATCCTTAGGCAGGTTGCTGCTGTTGTAAAGTTTGTGGAGGAAACCTACGGCGGTGACAGTGACAAGCTGAAAGAGGATAGGGCCATTGCTATGGCAAGGGAAGCCATCAGAGAAGTAGACATAGGAAGTGACCTAGGGGACAATGCTTTAAGGTACTTAGTAAGATTAGCCTGTGCACTAGAGATGAAGACAAAAGATGAATAGCATATTTATATATCACCTTATAATAAATCTGGATAGGTTTATTATAAGGTGATTTTTATATACATTTTTCAGTATTTGTAATATATCACTGTCCGTGATAAAATAATTGGTGGATTATCTCTTTTTGAAATTATATTGACAATATACTGATAATCTGCAATGATAAATTAAGTGATTCCAAACATATATTTGCATACGATGGAGAATATGAGGTTATAAATAAAGATGCACATAGCTAATGAAAGTATGGAAACTGCATAAGTATTTCCACAGGGGGGACAACAAAATGAATAAGGATGAAAATATGAAAAGCAGTTATGATGTCACGGATTTGACATCCTTAGAAAAGCTAGAGCCGGTAAGAGTGAGGCCGGGAATGTATATCGGTTCAACAGGCAGTAAAGGACTTCATCACTGCATATGGGAAGTGCTGGACAATGCCATTGATGAAATATCCAATGGCTATGGGGATAAGGCAACTGTTATCCTAAACAAGGATAAGAGTGTAACCATTATTGACAATGGGAGAGGAATCCCTACCGGCATACATCCTGTTAAGAAAAAGTCTGGTGTTGAGATGGTTTATACTGAGCTCCATACCGGCGGAAAGTTTGATAATAAGAACTACAAGACCTCCGGTGGACTGCACGGTGTAGGTGCAGCGGTGGTGAACGCGCTGTCTGAGTGGCTGGAGGTAGAGGTTTATCAAAACGGACATGTATATAGACAGCGTTTTGAGTACGCTTATGATAAGTCCTTGAAAAAGATGATGCCCGGCACCCCGGTGACAGAACTTGAAATTGTGGGAAAAAGCAATGAAACCGGTACAAAGGTGACCTTTCTGCCTGATAAAAAGGTTTTTACCACTACGGAATTTAAATGGGAAGTAATTGACGAAAGACTTCAAGAACTGTCCTTTCAGAATAAGGGTATAACTCTTATACTTATAGACAACAGAAAGGATGAACCCGTTGAGAAAACCTATCACTCTGAGAGAGGACTCCTAGACTTCATAGACTATCTGAATGAAAGTAAAACTGTACTCCATCAGCAGCCCATCCTATTCGAGGGTGAAAGAGAAGTAAACGGCTTGTTTTTATATGCTGAAGTTTGTGTTCAGTTCACAGATTCCTCTACAGAATACATAGCAAGCTATGTAAATAACATCCCTACCACTGAAGCTGGTACCCATGAGTCAGGTTTTAAGACAGGTATGACCAGAGCCTTCAAGGAATGGGCTAAAAAATTGAATATTATAAAAGAAAAGGATAAGGAATTTGAAGGGGACGACCTAAGAGAAGGTATGACGGCCATTGTGAGAATTAAGCTGTCAAATCCGATTTTTGAAGGCCAAACTAAGACTAAGCTCGGCAACAATGAAGCCTACACTATGATGAACGATTTAAGCTACACTAAATTCTCAGAGTGGATTGAGGACAATAAAGAAGTAGCTTCCGGTATTATAACCAATGCAGTGGAGGCGGCGGCTAGAAGAGAGAAAATTAGGAAGATTAACGAAGCAGAAAAGAAAAAGATAGGAAAGGGTGCTGCCCCACTGGCAGGAAAGATTGCCGTATGTACTATGAAAGACCCTGAGTACTGTGAGTTCATAATTGTTGAGGGAGATTCCGCCGGAGGAAGTGCTAAACAGGCCAGGGACAGGAGGTTCCAAACCATAATGCCTTCTAAGGGTAAGATTATGAATACGGAAAAGCAGAAGCTGGAGAATGTACTTGCCAGCGAGGAGCTAAAGATCTTCAACGCAGCTATAGGAACCGGTGTTTTGGATAACTACAATGAGAAGGACTTGAGATACAACAAGATCATAATCATGAGCGATGCGGACGTGGATGGCTATCACATTAGAACCCTATGGATGACCTATATCTATAGATATATGAGGCCTTTAATAACCAATGGACATCTTTATATGGCCCTACCACCCTTGTACAAGGTCTATAAGCAAACTAAGAAGGGTGACATTGTTCAGTATGCCTATAGTGACGAAGAATTGGAGAAGGTTAAAAAGGCAGTGGGCAAGGGGGCATTAATTCAAAGATATAAGGGACTGGGAGAAATGAATCCTGACCAGCTTTGGGAAACCACACTAAATCCGGAGACAAGAACCCTGCAGCAGGTAACCATTGAAGATGCCTCTAAGGCTGAGAAGATGATATCCCTTCTCATGGGTGATGTGGTAGAACCAAGAAAAAATTATATGTATAAGTACGCTGAATTTTAACGGATTGGAGAAGATAGAATGGTAAAGAAGAGCAACGGAATTCCAAGGGACAATAATATTATCAGGGTGCCCTTGGAAGAGGCTATGCCGGACAACTATCTGCCTTATGCTGTGGAGGTTGCAAAGGATAGAGCCCTTCCAGACGTCAGGGATGGACTAAAGCCGGTTCATAGAAGGATCTTATATGGAGCACATTTGCTGAGAGCTACGCCGGATAAGCCCTATTATAAGTCTGCAAGAATTGTGGGAGACATTTTGGGTAAGTTTCATCCTCATGGAGATTCCTCCGTATATGATGCCATGGTTATTCTGGCGCAAGACTTCACCACCAGAAAGCCTTTGATTGATGGCCATGGTAACTGGGGGTCTATAGACGGTGACAGTGCTGCAGCCATGCGTTACACTGAGGCAAGATTGACTCCCATAGCCATGGAGATGATCAGGGATATAGATAAGGATGTAGTGAATATGGTAGCCAATTACTCCGACTCGGAATTGGAGCCGGAGGTACTTCCAAGCCGATATCCAAATCTACTTGTAAATGGAGCCTTTGGTATAGCTGTAGGCCTTGCAACCAATATTCCACCACATAATTTGAGGGAAGTTGTACAGGGCTTGATAGCCTGTATTGATAACAGAGAGATTACTACCAAAGAACTGATGGAGTATATTAAAGGTCCGGATCTACCTACCGGTGGCATACTTATAGGAAAGAACTCTCTCCTGTCCGCCTACGAAACCGGGGAAGGTAGGGTTACCCTAAGGGTTAAGGCCAGTATAGAAAAATTGGAAACCGGAAGGCTTGGTATTGTGATAACTGAATTTCCCTATAGAAAAAATAAGGCCAAGATCTTGCAGACCATTTCTGAGATGACTGGTGATAAAAAGCATTCCAAGGCGCTGGAGGCAATCACAGACATAAGAGATGAATCTGATAGAAACGGTATAAGAGCAGTTATAGAATTCAGAAAGTCTACGGACTATGAAACAGCAGATAAGGTTTTGAAATACCTATATAAGAAAACAGACCTGCAGAGTAATTTAAGCTTTAACATGGTTGCCTTAACTAAAGGCAAGCCTGAGACCTTAGGGCTGAAGAGCATATTGATGCACTATTTGGATCACCAGAAAGAGGTAATTACCCGAAGGACTCAAAGGGAACTGGATATGGCAGAAAAAAGGTTCCATATCGTAGAGGGCTTTATTAAGGCTATTGATATTATGGATGAAATAATAGAAACCATAAGGGCCTCCATATCCAAAAAAGATGCTCAGGAAAAGCTGGTTCAAAAGTTTGGTTTTAGTGAACTACAGGCAGAAGCAATCCTTGAGTTAATGCTGTATAGGCTTACTGGCTTGGAGATAAAAGTATTTGAAAAAGAATATAAGGATTTGGAAAAGCTCATTGCCAAATTGAGAAAAATCTTGGGCAGCGAAAAGGAACTATTAAAGGTTATTAAGGATGAGCTTCTTGAAATAGTAGAAAAGTTTGGTGATGACAGAAGAACAGAAATTATTGAAGATGAAACTGAGGCAAAGATTGATGCAGAAGAATTGATAATCGTTGAAGATACAATGATCACTATGTCCAACGAAGGCTATATCAAGAGAATACCTCTTAAGTCCTATAACAGATCTAATACCGATGTTTCGGACATAGAATATAGAGAAGGGGATTATAACAAATATCTTCTTCAGTCCAATACTCGTGATACGGTAGTGTTCTTTACTGACAAGGGAAATATGTATCAGCTGAAGGGGACTGATATACCGGAATACAAATGGAAGGAAAAAGGCGAGAAGCTGGATGCCTTAATAAGAGGATTGGACCTAGGACAAGAAAAAGTTGTTGGGGTTTTCTCACTGCAAGACTTTAGTGTGGAGAAGAGTTTCCTATTCTCAACAAGTAAGGGTTATATGAAGAAAACCTCACTAGATAAATTTGTTACAAGCTATACTAAGCTTCTAGCCTTAAAGCTGAAGGATGATGAGAAACTCATCTGTGTGGAGTTGATTTCAAGTGATAGGCAGGGGGCATTTATAGAAGTAACCACAAAGCTTGGCTTAAACTTTACTATAAGAGAGCCCCAGCTGGAGAATGCAGACAGAAACCTTCTGGGAACACAATTGACACCGCTGAGTGCCAAAGATGAATTGGTAAGTGTTACCTTCAGAGAAAGCTATGAATTCCTGCCATTTAATTTGACAGTAAATTCTAAGGGTACAATAAAGCAGGTTGACAACTATAGGGGCAAAAGTGATTATAAGTTGACGGCTTCCAATGAGGACGACATTTTGATATTTGCAGATAATTGCAGGGCATACAAGCTGCCGGCCTATATGTTCCAGAATGCAAAAGATGGCATAAAGCTTGAGGACCTCACTTTCGATTATGATCCTATAAAGGATAGCATACTGGAGGTAGTAACCGTAGGGGATTATAACAGGGAAGGTTATATTTACTTCTTCAGTAAAAAGGGTTTAATAAAGAAAACAACATTGGAGGAGTTGAACAGCTCTCATCTAAGTATCCAGGTTTATAAGTTAAAGAGCGAAGCAGATGCCTTGGTCAGTGTGAAGGTTGCCTATGGTGAGTATAGCAGTGCTGTCATTGTTACTAAAAAGGCAATGGCCATCAAGTTCGAAGTGGCATCGATTAATGCAATGGGAAAAATAACTTCCGGAGTCACAGGAATAAGTCTAAAGGAAGATGATGAGGTTGTATTCGGAGACATTATCTATGTCGGAGATGGCTCTGAAGAGATAGCAGTTGACGCCGAAGGAGGAAGAGAGCTATTGCTGACCTCCAACAGGAAAGAAGAAAAAAGAGTAAAAATCGTTGACATTAAGCTTCAAAACAGGGCAGGCAGAGGAAACAGCTTGATGCTTATTGTATTAGATGACTATGTAAAAGATGTTAAAATAGTATGAAGAATACAGCAGGTAGGTTGAAAGACGAACTGTTTGCGAATATAATAAAAGTTAATAGAAAATGCTGTTAATAATACAAAGCATTTAAATTGACAATTGTCCATTGTCAATTTTCAATTATTATAAAACGTTTACAATTGGAGGGGTATCAAATGAAGACAGTATTACTTTTTCTGGCAGAGGGCTTTGAGGAGATTGAGGCGCTTACTGTAGTAGACATTTTGAGAAGAGCCGGAGTCCAATGTGATATGTGCTCTTTGAAAGGGACCTATGTTACCGGTTCTCACGGCATTGAAGTAAAGAGCGATATATGTTTGGACGATATAGACCAGAGGGGATATGATGCAGTGGTATTGCCTGGAGGACCCGGTGCTGATGTTCTAAAGAACAACGTAAGGGTTGTACAACTTGTGAAGGATTTTTATATGAGCGGCAGAATAACGGCAGCCATATGTGCGGCACCTATAGTTTTAGCTGAGGCCGGTATAGTTAACGGTCATAACGTAACTTCTTATCCTAGTGTGAAAAATGTTTTAGATAATAGTGTGTACAAGGAAGACCTGGTGGTTTTACATAATAACATACTGACCAGCAGAGGACCTGCTACAGCCTTTCCTTTTGCCTATGCACTGTTGGAGGCCCTGGGACTGGAAAAGGAAGCAGAGGAACTTAAGGAAGGTATGTTGTACAACTTTGCAAATTCCTGTAACCGTGAATAATATTTTTACAAAAATACTTAATAGTCATTATATGGAAGCTTAACTTTGATATAATAAGGACATTGGGACTTAGAGACTCATGTCCTTATTTTCTTTTGGAGGTATTAAATGAAAGAGTATATTTTAGATAATTGTATTAAACTGATCTGTGAAAAAAGAAATAGTGCACTGACCTCCTTTTGTATAGGATTTAATGCAGGAGCTTTGGAGGAGACTGGGTTTAATGCAGGTGTAGCCCATGCCGTCGAACATATGGTATTTAAAGCTACATCCAGTAAGACTGAAAAAGAGATTAATATAGCCATGGACGAGGTTTTTGGATTTAATAATGCTATGACAAATTATCCCTATGTAATATATTATGGCACATTGATGAGTGAAGATTTTATAAGGGGCTTTAATATTTACAGTGATATTCTTTTAAATCCAACCTTCCCTGAAGATGGCTTTTATGAAGAGATGAAAGTTATCAGTGAAGAATTGAGAGATTGGAGAGAAGACCCAACCCAGACCTGTGAAGATATGCTTCTTAAGAATGCCTATTCACAAAGACGGATTAAGGAATTGATAATAGGAAGTGAAGAAAGCATAGGCAGGATTACCTTAAAAGAACTGAAAGAATTTTATAACAGGTTTTATTGTTCAAATAACTGTGTGATAAGCGTTGCTACTTCACTGGATTTTGATTTTATCTATGAAACAGTTAATGAAAACTTTGGTAAGTGGAAAAGAGAAATGAGCTTTCAACAAGACCTGGTCTATGATAAGAACAAACCTGGTATTTTTTTTAATGAAGGCAATGTACAAGGGGCGAAGCTTCAATTTTGCTATGGAATAGAGGATTTGACCTGGAAGGAAATTATGGCTTTGCATTACTTAAATATAATATTTGGTGAGGGTACAAGTTCCATACTGTACGATGTAGTGAGGACTGAGAAGGCCTTAGCCTATGAGGTAGGGAGTGCAATAAAAAATGAAAGAGGCATTAAGCTCTTTTCTATAAATATAAGTACTTCCAGAGAGAATATTAATGCGGCAATTAAATCAGTAGAGGACTGCATTATAAGAGCCAGAAATTATAATTGGGAAGAAGAAGGCTGCATATATAAAATACAGAAAAGACTAGCGTTAAAAAATAGTCTGGCTCTTGAAAGGTCTATAGAATGGTGCAAAAAAGTTACAACCTGTCAACTGATGTATGGAGATTACAGGTATGCTTTTAGTCATGAAATTAACTACAATATTAATTCCAAGGATATAAGAACCGTTATAGATAGGGTTTTGAAAAATCCGTCAATTCAAATATTATCATCCTGAGAGGAGTTTGGTGCATGGAAAGACGTTGGATGTTAAAGCAAACAAGTACCGATATTATGGCAGTGGCCAGGGAGGCTGAGGTTAACCCAATCATTGCCTCGCTTTTGGTTCATAGAGATATAAAACGACCTGAAGAGATAAAAAGGTTCTTGAGAGCATCTTTAGAGGATTTATATGATGGGAAATTAATGAAGGATATGAATAAGGGAGTAGCCATTATAAGAGACTCCATAAAAATGGGGAAGAAGATCTATATCTATGGCGATTATGACGTGGATGGGGTTATCAGTACCTATATATTGTACAAAGCCTTAGCAAGATGCGGAGCAAATGTTTCATATCATATACCGGATAGAGAGAGTGAAGGCTACGGTATGAATGAGGACAGAATAAGACTGCTGAGTGAAGAGGGCTGTGAAGTGATACTTACTTGTGACAACGGTATTGCTGCCTATGAGCAGATAAAGCATGCAAAGGAACTGGGAATGCAAGTGGTTGTTACAGACCACCACGACGTGCCTTTTGCAGATGAAGATGGGATCAAAAGGTATTTGGTGCCGGAAGCGGATGCTGTAATAAATCCAAAACAGGAGGATTGCCCATACCCCTTTAAACAATTATGTGGTGGGGAGATTGCCTATAAGTTTACGGAGGTCTTGTATGAAGCCATGGGCATAGACAGAGGAGAAGCACATGAACTGTTGCAATATGCAGCTATTGCCACAATCTGTGATGTGGTGGATTTGGTTGATGAAAACAGAATTATTGCCAAAAAGGGACTGGAAATGCTAAATAATACTGACAATCTTGGCCTAAGGGCTTTGATGGCAGAGTGTGGTTTGGACAATAAAACCATAACCGCCTATCATTTAGGATTTGTTATAGGACCTTGTATTAATGCCACAGGAAGACTTGAAAGTGCCAGATTATCTGTTGAATTACTGCTCTGTGAGGATGAAGATGAGGCTGTTTATCTTGCCAAGAGGTTAAGAGATTTAAATGAAGAAAGGCAAAACATCACCCTCAGCAGTGTAGAGAGGATATCAAAGTTAATAGAAACAGAAAAAATGGATAGGGATAAGGTCCTGATAGTATATGATGAGCAAACCCACGAAAGTATTGCGGGTATAGTAGCGGGAAGAATTAAAGAGCAATACAACCTTCCCACTATTGTGCTGACAAAGGGTAAGGATATGCCCAAAGGGTCTGCCAGATCTATAGAGGCTTACAATATGTTCGAGGAACTTGTTAAGTGCAAGGACATGCTTGAGAAGTTCGGAGGTCATCCAATGGCAGCTGGCCTATCTCTTAAAGAAGAAAATATCCATAAATTGCGTCAGCGATTAAATGAAAATTGTACCCTTACAGAGGAAGAACTGCAGCCTAAGGTGAGAATAGATCAAAAGCTTCCTCTAAAGTATGTTTCCCTTAAGCTGGTGGATGAAATTCAAAAATTAGAGCCCTTTGGCAAAGGTAATCCTCCACCGGTCTTCGCTGAAAAAGAAGTGGTTATAGAGAGGGTTTACCTTATTGGCAGGGAAAAGAATGTAGTAAAACTGATGATGCGCACAGGAGAGGGATTTAATAAGATCTATGGGATTTTCTTTGATTCCCCAGGATACTTTAAAGATGCTTTTGTGAAAGCCTATGATGAAGTAAGTTATGATAGATTTCTTGCAGGAGTGATTGGGGAGGTCAAGGCTGATATCATTTACTATCCGGACATAAATGAATACAATGGATCTATAAGCTTACAGCTTATAATAAAAGATATAAGATTTTAGAAAAAAGAGGGAAATTATGTAAGTTTATAGAATTAGTATAATGAAGTATATAATTTGGGGGAATTTATATGGAAGTAAATATAGAACACTTACCCTTTGGAGTAGCAGTTATAGATAAGAACACACTGATTATTGAGACGGTAAATGATTACTTCTGCAAAATCTTTTCAATTGATCATAAAGCAGGTATCACCATAGAAGAATGTCAGCCTCTATTTTTTTTGATGGATATAATAGAGGAAGGCGAAGAAGAATATAGATTAAATGATTTTAAATATAATGAGGAGACCTGTCTGGACATTATACTAAAGAATAGTAAGGATAAAATTACAGCATATATAATAAAGAAAAATTCTGAAGCATCCTCCCTTGAAGGCCGTATGATGTCAAAGCTTCTCAAATTGAGGGAAGAAAGGCAGGAGTTCATTACAATATCTACGGAGCTTAAAAGTAAATGTGAGATTATTGAGATCTTGAGAAAAAGAGAAAAAGAATATATGATGCATCTAAAAGATGTAATGAATAACATATCTGAGGGGCTTATTGTTTTGGACAGCAAGGGAAAGTACAATTTCTGTAATAAATTCATATACTCAATTATTGATGTGTCTGAGGAGAGTCTGAAAGACTATCCAAACATTTTTTCTAACTATATCATAGAAAACATCAATGATGAGGAAAGTACAGGATGCCTTGACAATATTTTTAATAATAAGCTTCTGATGAAAAATGTGGTGATTTTACTCATTCATAAAGATACAGGGGAACGAAAGTTTATAGAATTTAATAATTCACCTATAAAAGACGAAAATGATGAGTTTGTATACAGTATTGTAACTATGAAGGATGTAACAGATATTAAGCTCCATGAAAGACTTGTACAAGAGCAGGCAGCTTTCATTAATGATGTCATTAACACCATGGATATTCCCGTGGCAGTAGTATCATATCCTCTGCTGGAGATAACTTTGGCAAATGGCAAGCTTAGAGAATTTGCCAATAAAATCTTTGGTGACAAGTGTAAAAACCGAGGGGAAAGGTCTTTGTCCCTAAAAGAACTGCTCATAGGTGAGGAGTATAAAGAAATAAATGAGGCTATTTTAAATTGTGGTAATAATGGGGTGGAATGCAGTTACTCTCCCTTTGAACTTAACAATGATGGAGAAAAAAGATACTATAAAATAAAATTTAAACCACTTAAGGATAGAAATAAAAATACCAATTTGATTTTGATAAGTGCCATGGATATTACAGAGGAAACCTGTAGAAGTATGCATTTAGAAAATATATCCAATATAAAAGATGAATTTTTTTCCTTAATTTCTCACGAATTGAGAACACCATTGACGGTAATACATTCCTCACTGCAATTGGCATATAATGTATATGGAAAGGAAATAACCCCGAATATTCATAAAAATATGGTGAGGATAAGCCAAAACTGCAGCAGACTTCTTAAGCTTATTAATAACATTTTGGATATAACTAAGGCTGAAGCGGGTTTCCTAACCTTAAATATTTCGAACTTTGACATTGTTTCTAATACAGAGTACGTGGTTAACTCAATCAATTCATATGCTAAGGTAAAAGAAATAGAGTTAGTATTTATCTCAAATTGTAATCAGCTTTATGTGAATATGGATAAGGATAAGTATGAGAAGATTCTGCTGAATCTTCTGTCTAATGCTATGAAATTTACTCCATCGGGTAAGAAGATCATAACTAAGATTGAGGAAAAAGATAATTGCTTTACCCTATCTGTCTCAGACCAAGGCATCGGCATACCAAAGGACAAGATAGAATCAATTTTTGATAGGTTCGCTCAGGTAAACAGTTCACTTTCCAGAAGGGCAGAGGGAACCGGATTGGGCTTATCTTTGGTTAAGAAGTTTGTGGAATTAATGGGAGGAACTATAGAGGTCAAGAGCACTGTTGATGTGGGAACAGAATTTATATTAAGCTTTAAAAAGCTTTGTATTGACTATGCTGAAAGTGAAAGCTTTGCATTGATGGATGTCAATATGGAGGAGAAAATCAATATTGAGTTTTCAGATATCGACTAACATATTAATGGACAATTGTCAAATGGCAATTATCAATTTTAACTAGTAAAATAATGAGGTGACCAAAATGGCAAAATATAAAATAATCATGACTGGTGGAGGGTCTGCGGGACACGTGACTCCCAATCTGGCTCTGATACCTAATCTGATAAAAGAAGGGTTTGAAGTACAGTATATAGGTACCGCTGAGGGAATAGAAAGAAAGATAATCACAGAAGAAAAGATCAAGTACCATGTAATCTCCAGCGGAAAGCTGAGAAGATATTTTGACATAAAGAACTTTACTGACCCCTTCCGTGTGATAAAGGGGATCTTTGAAGCTGTGAACATAATAAAAAGGGAAAAGCCTGATGTAGTGTTTTCCAAGGGCGGCTTTGTGGCAGTACCAGTAGTTATAGGTGCTTTTCTGAATAGGGTACCGGTGGTTTCTCATGAATCGGATATTACTCCTGGACTAGCTAACAAATTGGCTCTTCCCTATAGTACAAAAATATGCGTTACCTTTCCGGAAACCCTGCAGCATATAAAAGGCGGTAAAGGGGTGCTGACCGGCACACCCATAAGAAAAGCCCTGTTTAAAGGAAGTAAAATACGAGGTATGAAGTACTGTGGATTTTCTCATGGAAAACCGGTGCTTTTAATAATTGGTGGAAGCCTGGGTTCAAAAGTGATAAATGATACCATAAGGAAGTGTCTAAAGAATTTACTCAATAAGTATCAGATAATACACATATGTGGTAAGGGCAATGTAGATAGTTCATTGAACGTTGAAGGCTATAAGCAGTTCGAGTATGTGAGTGACGGGCTGCCGGACCTATTAGCAGCTGCAGATGTGGTCATATCGAGAGCAGGAGCAAATGTTATATATGAACTATTGGCACTTAAAAAACCAAATCTTTTAATCCCGCTGTCAAAGAAGTCCAGTCGAGGGGATCAGATTTTGAATGCGGAATCCTTCAGGAAAAAGGGCTACAGTATGGTATTAGAAGAAGAAGACCTAAAAGAAGAATCACTGTTGAGCGATTTGGATACATTATATAAGGATAGATCTAAGTTTATTAATGCCATGGAAAAAAGTGAATTACAAAACGCAGTAGAAAAAATAGTGGGTGTGATAATGGAGTCGATTAAGAAAAAAACAAAGATGTAAGGGGGGAACTTTACCGTGAAGATAGAATTTATGGGAGCGGCAGAATGTGTAACCGGTTCTTGCCATTTGATAAATGTATTGGGTAGAAAAATATTACTGGATTGCGGACTCTACGTTGGCAGTGATGAAGAGGAAGGTATAAATGAGATCTTTAGCTTTGACGCTGAGGAAATAGACTACGTGATTCTATCTCACGCTCATATAGATCACAGCGGACGAATACCTCTGTTGTACAAAAGAGGTTATAAAGGAAAGGTCTATTGTACAAAAGCTACTAAGGAGCTATCTGGTATAATGCTAAGAGATAGCGGAAATATAGCTGAAATGGAAGTTGAGTGGAAAAACAGAAAGAGAATGAGGGTAGGGCAGGATCCCATAGAGCCCCTATATACAGCTAAGGATGCAGAAGAGTGTATGGTGAACTTTGAAGGCTTTGACTATGATGAGAACATTCAATTATTTGAAGGCCTTAGGATAGTTTTTAAAGATTCGGGACACATACTGGGAGCTGCCATTGTAGAACTGTTTATCAAAGAGGATGATAAAACGGAGATTAAGCTGATTTACAGCGGAGACATAGGAAATTTGAATATTCCTATTATTAAAGATCCCACATATATAGAACATGCAGACTATGTAATCATGGAAAGTACTTATGGCAACAGAATTCACCAAGATGTAAGAAACGAAATGGATCACCTGGTCAGTATCGTGAAGGATACCTTTAAAAGAGGGGGAAACGTAATAATTCCATCCTTTGCGGTTGGAAGAACCCAAGAGGTCTTATACGCCTTTAATAATTTTATAGAGAACAAAATATTGACGGGGGTTACAGTCTATGTGGATAGTCCGCTGGCCCTGGAATCCACAAGGATTTTCCAAAGGTTCACCGATATTTATGATGAGGAAGCTAAAACCTTGGTGAAAAAGGGAGATGACCCCTTACATTTTGAAGGTCTTATCTTCACAAGGTCTTCAGAGGAGTCTACTAAGATAAACAGTGTAAAAAACGGAGCAGTTATCATTGCCTCCAGCGGCATGTGTGAAGCAGGAAGGATTAAGCACCATCTGAAGCATAACCTGTGGAGAAAGGAATGCTCTATAGTATTTGTAGGCTATCAGGCACCAGGAACCATAGGAAGGGCTATTCTGGACGGAGCCAAGAAGGTTACCCTCTTTGGTGAAGAAGTTGCAGTAAATGCCAAGGTCTATTACCTTCATGGACTATCGGGACACGCAGATAAAAATGGCTTGCTAAAATGGCTTGGGGCTTTTAGAAAGAAGCCTAAAGAAATCATTCTGGTGCATGGAGACAAAGAAGTTTTAAAGAACTTTCAACAGGACTTGCGGGATCAGGGTTACAATGCCTCAGTAGTGAAACTTGGTGAAAAAAGGTATATAAATATTGATAATAAGGTAAGCTACACTTTAGATAAACTGAAAAATGATCTCATAAGTTATATTAATTCCATTGATGACGATTATATTTCAAAGGACGAGGTACTTAGAAATATCGATAAAATATTAAATAAGATGAAATAATTGGTGAAAAACGGTAATTATATGATTCTATTGGAATATATATTACCGTTTACTAATTTTGTTATCAGTTGCAAAAATAATTTATTAGTTTATAATAATAGTTGTCAAGTTTCAGGCTTGTAAAAGTATTCTATATATAAGAAAGAAGGTAAGTGCAATGAGAAAAATGAAAACAATGGACGGAAACACCGCCGCAGCGTACATATCCTATGCTTTTACTGACGTAGCCGCCATTTACCCAATTACTCCGTCATCTCCTATGGCTGAACATGTTGATGAATGGAGTTCACAAGGAAAACTTAATGTTTTTGGCCAAAAGGTTAAGGTTATGGAAATGCAATCAGAGGCTGGAGCTGCAGGTGCCGTTCATGGTTCACTTCAAGCTGGAGCTCTCACTACTACATATACAGCTTCCCAAGGTCTGCTGTTAATGATACCTAACATGTATAAAATTGCCGGTGAATTATTGCCAGCAGTATTCCATGTAAGTGCAAGAGCTTTAGCTGCACATGCTCTATCAATTTTTGGAGATCATCAAGACGTTATGGCTGCAAGACAGACAGGCTTTGCATTGCTTGCTTCCAGCAGTGTTCAAGAAGTTATGGACCTATCTCCAGTGGCACACTTAACTGCTATAAAAGGAAGAGTGCCATTCCTAAACTTCTTTGACGGATTTAGAACTTCCCACGAAGTTCAAAAGATTGAAGTATTGGAATATGATGAACTTGAAAAGTTATTGGACAAGGATGCTGTAAATGAGTTTAGAAGAAGAGCTCTAAACCCTGAGCACCCTGTAACAAGAGGAACTGCACAAAATCCTGACATCTACTTCCAAGGAAGAGAAGCTGCTAACAAGTATTATATGGCAATCCCAGAATTGGTTGAAAGCTATATGAATGAAATTAACAAGCTTACCGGAAGAGATTATCACCTCTTTAATTACTACGGAGCAGAGGATGCTGAAAGAATAATCATAGCTATGGGCTCTGTCTGCGACACAATACAAGAAACTGTAGATTACTTGAATGCAAGAGGCGAAAAGGTTGGTATGATGGCTGTTCATCTATTTAGACCTTTCTCATTAGAACATTTCTTTAAATATATGCCAAGTACTGTTAAGAAAATTGCTGTACTTGATAGAACAAAGGAACCGGGTTCTGCTGGTGAGCCATTGTTCCAAGATGTTAGAAGTGCCTTCTATGATAAGGCACACAAGCCTGTTATTGTAGGTGGAAGATACGGTTTGGGTTCAAAGGAAGTTACGCCTGGAAATATACTATCCGTATTTGACAACTTAAAATTAGATAATCCAAAGAACGGATTTACTATAGGAATAGAGGATGATGTTACATTTACATCATTACCAGTTACCGAAGAAATTGATACTACTGATGCTGCAACAAAGTCCTGTAAGTTCTGGGGCTTAGGTTCAGATGGTACTGTTGGTGCAAATAAGAGCGCTATAAAAATCATAGGTGATCATACAGACATGTATGCTCAAGCTTACTTCTCCTACGACTCCAAGAAGTCCGGAGGTATAACAATTTCTCATCTGAGATTTGGTAAGAAGCCAATAAAATCACCTTACCTAATAAAGAGAGCAGATTTTGTGGCTTGCCATAATCAGTCCTATGTAAATAAGTATGATGTTTTAGATGGACTAAAGGACAATGGAACTTTCTTGCTGAATTGCATTTGGGATAAAGATGAAATCGAAAAGCATATACCTGCTAAGATGAAGAGATATATAGCAAAGCATAATATTAATTTCTACACAATAAATGCTGTACAAATTGCCCAAGAAGTTGGACTAGGCGGAAGAATTAACATGATAATGCAATCTGCTTTCTTCAAGCTTGCTGATATTATACCGGTAGAAGATGCTGTTAAGTATTTAAAGGACGCAGTAGTTCAATCCTACGGCAGAAAGGGCGAAAAGATAGTTGCTATGAACCATGCCGCTATCGATAAGGGTATTGACGCCCTAGTGAAGATTGAAGTACCTGAAAGCTGGAAGGATGCTGCTGATGAAGAAACAGCAGAAAAGAATGTTCCAGACTTTATAAAGAATATTCTTGAGCCAATGAATGCACAAGAAGGGGACAAACTACCTGTAAGCGCATTCTTGAACCACGTAGACGGAACCTTCCCAGCAGGAACAACTGCCTACGAAAAGAGAGGGATTGCTATAAATGTACCTGAATGGCAAATGGACAACTGTATCCAATGTAATCAATGTTCATTTGTATGTCCACATGCTGCTATAAGACCATTCTTATTAAATGCAGAAGAAGTGGAAAATGCTCCGGAAGCCTTCACAAGCAAAAAGGCAAATGGAGGAAAGACATTTGAAGGATTAAACTACAGAATCCAAGTAAGTACAATGGATTGTACAGGCTGCGGAAACTGTGCTCAAGTATGTCCTGCACCTAAGAAGGCCCTAATCATGAAGCCCTTAGAAACACAGAGCGAACAGGTTCAAAATTGGGACTATGCAACTAAGCTTTCACCAAAGGAAAATCCAATGAGTGAAGATACTATGAAGGGAAGCCAGTTCCAAAAGCCATTACTAGAGTTCAGCGGAGCTTGTGCAGGCTGCGGAGAAACTCCATATGCTAAACTTGTAACACAGCTCTTCGGAGATAGAATGATGATAGCTAATGCTACTGGCTGTTCATCAATCTGGGGCGCTAGTGCACCTGCATCCTCTTACACTACAAATCATGAAGGTAAGGGACCAGCATGGGCTAATTCATTATTCGAAGATAATGCAGAGTTTGGTCTTGGTATGTACCTTGGAGTTAAGCAGGTAAGAGAAAGATTGGCTGAAGTAGTTCAAAAGGCTATCCACAGCGATATCAGTGCTGAACTTAAGGAAGCTCTTGAAGCTTGGTATGCTGTAAAAGATAATGGTAAGGAATCTAAGAAGGCTACAGTAAGACTATTGCCATTATTGGAAGCTGAAAAAGATAAGAATTCCTTAACTGCAGATATCTATGAAAATAGAGATTTCTTAATTAAGAGATCCAACTGGATCTTTGGTGGAGACGGTTGGGCTTATGATATAGGCTACGGTGGTTTAGACCATGTACTTGCCAGCGGTGAAGATGTAAATATCCTTGTATTTGATACAGAAGTTTACTCCAACACTGGTGGACAATCATCTAAGTCTACACCAACTTCAGCTATAGCTAAGTTCGCAGCTTCAGGTAAGAGAACAAAGAAGAAAGACCTGGGCATGATGGCTATGAGTTACGGCTATGTATATGTAGCACAAATATCCATGGGTGCTGACAAGAACCAGACTATAAAGGCTATAAATGAAGCAGAAGCTTATAACGGACCATCCTTAATAATTGCTTATGCTCCATGTATAAACCATGGCTTAAAGCTTGGTATGGGTAACAGCCAGCTGGAAGCTAAGAGAGCAGTTGACTGCGGTTACTGGGCGCTTTACAGATACAACCCAACCCTAAAAGAAGCAGGCAAGAATCCATTCACCCTAGACTCTAAGGAACCAAAGGAATCCTTTAGAGACTTCTTAATGAGTGAAGTTAGATACTCATCCTTGGCAAAAGCATATCCTGAACAAGCAGAAGAGTTATTTGCTAAGACTGAACAGGATGCTAAGGAAAGATTGGAAAACTACAAGAGACTTGCTAGACAAGAATAATATAAAAGGCTTAGAGCTATGCTCTAGGCCTTTTTGCTTAGTAAATAGTGCGTACTAAGTAAGATAAAATTGACATTTGATAATTATAAATAAAAATTATTTTTTAAAAAATAATAAAAAACTCTTTTAATATTTGTCTATTAGGGGTAGAATTATACCATGAAGCTTAAAGGAGGTGAATTCGTATCTTATTAATTTATAGGATGCGGAGCTGGTATGTTGTTTGATGAAAGATTACACGACGGATGTTGTGATGATGAAGGCTGTGGATGCGGACATGACCATGATCATGAGCATGATCATGAAGGTTGTGGCTGTGGACATGACCATGGTCCTATGATAGTTGATTTAGAGGACGAAGAAGGAAATGTTGTTTCCTGTGAAGTGGTTGATGGATTTGAATATAAAGACAATGAATATGTATTAGTTCAGAATCCTGATGACGGCTCAGTTTATCTATTTAAGGTAGTAGGCGAGGGTGACGAAGGAGAATTAGTAGTTCCAGAGGACTCTGAGTTCGAAGAAGTTACAGCTTATTATCAAAGTCTATCTCAAGGAGAATAATTAAAAGGGCCTCAGGGCCTTTTTTTTATAGGAGGATTTACCTGTGGTAAGGTTAGGAATTTTTGATATAGATTATACCATAACTAGCAAGGAAACGCTTGTAGAGTTTTATAAGTTCATGTTAAAGAAAAAGCCAAGGCTGTTAAAGCATTTACCTTCTACTTTAGGACATGGTCTCCTGTATGTAACCAAGAGAATTGAACTAAAGGAAGCTAAACAAGCGTTTTTATCCTTTGTAAGCGGTATTCATGAAGATGAAATGAATAAGTTGGTTAGTGAATTTTATGAAAAGAGGTTGTGCAAAATATTCTATAGTGATGCCATAGATATGATTAAAAAGCTCAAAGCTGAGGGGTGTCTGATCTATTTGATATCCGCCTCTGCCGAGTTCTACTTAAAGGAATTCTACAGAATTCCGGAGGTTGATATGGTAATAGGAACAAGATACAAGGTCAATGATAAGCTACATACGTGTACAATGGAGGGTGAAAATTGCAAAGGGGAGGAGAAGGTAAAAAGGTTAATGCAGGATTTACAAGAAAAAAAACTGGATATAGACTTTAAAAACTCCTATATGTTTTCAGACTCCTTATCGGATTTACCAATGCTAAACTTAGTTGGTAATCCATATTTAATAAACTTTAAAAAAGGTCACGATAGTATAAAAATATTAAACTGGAAATAGAGGTGTTAAGAATGAATGAGTGTAACAGCAAGTTTTTGATAAAAAATGGAGAGGCTGTAAAAGGGGAAGAATTCTCCGATGAAGAAATCAAGATAGGAAGATCCATATATGAAGTCATAAGAGTTATTGACGGTGTACCTCTTTTTTTAGAACAGCATCTAGACAGGTTTCATAACACCGCAAGCTTAATAGGCGAGAATATGCTGCTCAGTGATGAAGAGATAAAAGTAAATATGAGAAAGCTGATAGAAGAGGAAAAAAGATTCAACGGAAATATTAAGCTTGTATTCAACTACAGGGAGAACAAAAGAGATTATTATATATATTTTTTAAAACACACTTATCCTACAGCAGAGATGTATGCAGAGGGTGTGGATACAATACTTTATCATGGAGAACGTGCAAATCCCAATGCAAAGGTTATAAATGCAGACTTTAGGAAAAAGGTGGATGCAGCTATAGAGGGATGTAAAGTATTTGAAGCTATCTTGGTAGACAGAGATGGTTATATAACAGAAGGAAGTAAATCAAACATATTTATGGTTCACAGTGGAAGAATAATTACTTCACCTGTGGAAGCAGTTTTGCCAGGTATAACAAGAAACATTATAATTGAGCTTATTGAAAACGCTGGTATACCTTTCTCAGAAGAAAGATATCACTTTGAAAAAATCGGAGCCCTGGAAGGACTATTTATTTCAGGTACTTCGCCAAAGGTATTGCCTATAAAAAGGGTAGATAATTATAACTTCGACTCAGCTGACCATGAGCTGATAAAAAAAGTTAAAAAACTTTTTGACGAAAAAATTGCAAATTACATTTCAGAGAATAAACTTTAATACTTTTTTAAAAATAACTTGAATAAATATCAAAAACTTATAAAATAAATTAAAGATAAATAGGAATTTGACGATAATTAAATATAGTTCAGTAATTATACAAAAAAATGTAATATTCTTTTGTTTATTAGAGAAATTTTTGGTATACTAATTCTAATAACACTTTGTTTTTACTAAGGGGGTATTTGATGGGAGTTAGGACTTATAGAGGTAATTCTCTGGAAGAATGTTTGAAATTAGCCTGCTCTGAAATGAATATATCTCAAGAGAAACTGGAATACAAAATCATCGAAGAAAAGAAGGGCATATTTAAGAAATCAGTAACTATTTCCGTTGAAGAAATTGTGCGGCCTGTTGAAAATAAGAATGGCAAAGTCTTTGTTGTAGACGGCAAAGTCTATATTAAAGACCCCTTAGAAGGGGGAAGGCCTGCAACGGTACGAGCTGGACAAGGTGTCTGCTTAGTAGTTAACGGGGAGAGGGTAGAAAATACCGTTTCTGTTTATGCGAAGGATGAGATTTCCTGTCTTTTTGATGAAAATGAAAGCAAAAGACTTTTGGATATAAGCGTCAGCGAGGATAGGTTAGAAGCTTTTCTCACCATTAAATATATACCTTTAGTAAAGTATCGGTTAAAAAATATTGATGAAACAGATAATGCTGTATTGGAAAAGGAAAGCTATGAAACCATAATGCCTCCGCAATTCACTGCAGATGAAATCAGAACTGAAATCTCAAAACTTGGAATTAAGTTTGGTATTCAGGAGGAGGAGTTAAGGCAGCATTTAAAGGCAAATACAGAAGAAAAATTTATCATAGCAAAGGGTATACCGCCCATCCATGATGTTGAGGATATAATAAGTTACAAATTTCAAAACGGCAAGAACCAATTAAATGTAGATGATAACAATTACAAAAAAATTGACTATAAGAATTTGAATCTTATCGCCTGTGTAAAAAAAGGCGATATAATTGCGGAAAGGGTACCCGGAACCACTGGTAAGAACGGAACCGATATCTATGGTAACGTAGTGAAGAGAAGAGAAGCAAAGAAAAAACTCTTAAGAGTGGGAAACGGTTGTGAACTTAGGGATGAAAACACTGTAGTTGCTCTTATTGACGGAAGGCCCTGCGTAAAAAGCGGTGTGCTCCATGTAAATGAAAATTACGAAGTGCATGGGGATGTAAACATAAAAAACGGTAACGTAAAATTTGTCGGTGACGTAAAAGTTTATGGTAAGGTTCTAGAGGGTATGCTGGTGGAAGCCGGTGGTTCAGTTGAAATAGAAAACAGTGTAGAAAATGCAAGAGTCATAGCCTGTGGGGATATTGTCATAAAGGGCAATATCATTACATCTAAGATAGAGGCCGGAGGTAAGGACGTAATCAACCTGAGAAGGATTAATGAGTTGGAGGAATTTATTAAACAAATAAAAGCTCTTGAAGATACTGTGGCTGAGATAAAGAAGTTTAACCTCTTAGGTTATAACAGATCAGATGGAGAAATTATAAAAATCCTATTGGAAACTAAATTTAAGTTCATGACCAAAACCTGTATCAGTATAATAAAGGATTCAGTCTACGATGAAGCTGATGGGGTGAATAAAGTAATTTTGCTGATCAGAGGGATGCTGGTAGGAACTTCTCCACTGTCTATAATAAATTATGGACAGCTTGAGGATTTGGTGGCAGCGGCTAGAGAAAAGGTTGAGGAACTTAAACAAAAATTGGCTGTTCCTGTAAATCTGGTAATTCCCTATTGTCAAGATAGCAGTATAAGCAGTTCCGGCGACATTATCATCACCGGGATGGGAGAATATGTTTCTAAAATTACTGCCAATAATTCAGTTACTTTTGCACATGACAATGCTGTGGCAAGAGGCGGTGAAATTTATGCTGGTAAGGAAATCCGCTGTAAGACCGTTGGAAGCAATGGTGGAGTAGCAACAAGACTGGCTGTAGAGGAAGATGGGCACATATGGATAAATACTGCATATCAGAATACTATATTAGTAGTAGGCGGAAAAGAATGGGTCTTAGATATACCTTACAAAAATGTACATGCATTTCAAGGCAGCAATGGTGAACTGAATATCGAAAAGTTAAAGTTATAGGGGGGTAACATATGGATAAAGAAATTAAAATTTTGATTTTCTTGGTAAACGGTGAATATTATGCTACAGATATTATGGAGGTTGAACGAATAAGCAGTTATCAAACTCCCACTAAGCTACCTGATTCACCGGCCTTTATAGAGGGCGTAATCAATCATGAAGGCTATATACTGCCCATCATGAATCTGTATAAACGATTTAATTTAAATAATTCATATATAGGACAAGAGTCCAAGATAATTGTAGCTAAAGAAAATAAGGGCAGAATAGGTATCATTGTTGATTTGGTTTCTGAAGTTAGGGATGTTAAATTAAGTGATATAGAACCGGCCCCGGAGGTTGTAGCTGGAATTTCTAAAAGGTATATAAAGGGTTTAATTAAGTTGGAAGATAAAATCGTTGTATTTTTAAATTTATCAACGATTTTAACGGAGGAAGAGAAGGAAGACTTACTGTAAGGTGGATTATATGGAGATAAAAGAAATTAGAGTAGGCATAGCAGATTTGAATGTTGCAGCTTCTCCGGATAAGTTAATTACTGTTGGATTAGGTTCCTGTGTGGGAATTGCTCTTTATGACCAACAGCTTCGTATAGGTGGGTTAGCCCATATTATGCTACCGGACAGCACACAATTTAATAATGTGACAAATCCTTTCAAATTTGCAGATCTTGCGGTGCCTTTGCTTTTGGAAAGACTGCAGAAAATGGGAGCAAATCCAAGAAATCTGAAGGCAAAAATTGCTGGTGGCGCTTCAATGTTTAGCTTTTCTGATAAGAGCATGATCATGGATATTGGCGCCAGAAATTGCAGTGCTGTGAAAACAGCTTTACAAAAATTAAATATTCCCCTTTTGGCGGAAGATGTAGGCGGTAACAGAGGTAGAACTATGATATTGAATACACATAGCGGATTGGTTCAAATTAGGACGGTGGGACTACCGGCAGCAGAGATATGATGGGGGGATGAATTTGATTAAGGTATTAGTAGTAGACGACTCAGCTTTGATGAGAAAAATTATATCGGATATGATAAATTCGCAGGCAGATATGAAAGTTGTTGACACTGCAAGAAACGGTGAAGATTTACTTAGTAAGGTTCAAAAAGTTCAGCCCGACGTTATAACTTTAGATGTAGAAATGCCTATCATGGGAGGCATACAGGCATTACAGGAATTAAAGCGAAGAAACATAGATATACCGGTAATTGTACTCAGTAGTGTGTCTTCTAGAGATACATCTTCTACCATGGAGTGTTTAGAAGCTGGGGCTTTTGATTTTATATCTAAGCCCTCAGGACAAATAAGCTTAGACATTGATAAGGTAAAGGGTAATCTTATAGAGAGAATTAAACTTGCATTTGATAAGGGCAAGAGACTTTCTTTTGAAGGTAATAAATATGCTGGGTCACCTAATGGCCTTGAAAAAAATAAAAGAAGGATAGATAAAAAAACAGTAAGGATTAGGCCGGAAGCTGTAGTTATAGGAGCTTCTACCGGCGGACCCAAAGCTTTGTATACAGTGATAACTGCCTTACCTGCAAATATAGGAGTACCAATATTCGTGGTACAGCATATGCCGGCAGGGTTTACAAAGGCTTTTGCAGATAGATTAAACGCCAATAGCGATCTTACTGTAGTTGAAGCAGGAAATGGTCAGTATATAGAAAAGAATACTGTATATGTGGCCCCTGGCGGATTTCACATGGAGCTAACAAGGGATAAGAGGATAGAGCTTAACAAAGAACCGGCAATATGGGGGGTTAGGCCTGCAGTGGACAAATTATTTATGACTGCAGCTGAAGTTTATGGATCTAACTTAGTAAGCATAGTTCTTACAGGTATGGGAAGAGATGGAGCTGCCGGTACTGTAGAGATAAAGAAAAAAGGTGGAATAACTATATCGGAAGATGAAAGTACGTGTACAATATATGGCATGCCTAAGGCAGCCTATGAGACAGGTATGGTGGATGAAGTTCTTCCCCTTGGAGAAATACCGGCAGAAATTGTGACATTAGTTATGGGATAGCGGAGGTAATAATGGACTTTGTAAAATTTGAACAATGGGCATTAAAAGAATTTGGGATAAATTTGTCAGCATATAAGTCTAACCAATTACACAGGAGAATATCCAGTCTAATGTCAAGACTTGGCGTAGCAAACCTGGAAGAATATGTTGCTTTACTTAAGAGGGACCCAGCACAAAGACAGAGGTTTTTAGACTTTATCACAATTAATGTAACTGAATTTTTTAGAAATCCGGAAATGTTCGAAGAGCTCCAAAGGAAAATCTCCTCAGATTTATTACCTATAAATAAAAATTTAAAAGTATGGAGTGCCGCGTGCTCTACTGGAGCTGAACCATACTCTCTGGGTATCATATTGAATGAGGTTGCGCCCTTGGGAAAACACAGCATATTAGCAACAGATATAGATGCTACAATTTTGGGGAGAGCCAAAATTGGTCAGTATACAATAAGTGATATAAAGAATGTAAAACCGGAATATTTAAAAAAGTATTTTACTGTTGAAGGAGATAAATACTTCATCAACAGCAATATAAAAGGGCTTGTAAACTTTGTAAAACACGATCTTATTCTTGACAAGTATGAAGAGAATTTTGATTTGATTGTGTGCAGAAATGTAGTAATTTACTTTAACCAGGATGTAAAAAATATGATATATGAGAAGTTTTACAAGTCTCTAAAGAAGGGTGGCATGCTTTTTGTAGGGGCCACCGAGAGTATATACAACTACAGAGAGTTTGGTTTCGAAAAGGCTTCAACCTTTATCTATAAAAAGCTATAAAGTTAGGAGGAAGTTACATGGATACACAACAGTATATGTCAATGTTTTTGGAGGAATCTATGGATAACCTACAGACATTGAACGAGTCGCTGCTTGAGCTTGAACAGAACCCTGATGATGTCAATAAAGTAAATGAAATTTTCAGAGTGGCTCATACAATAAAGGGTATGGCTGCCACCATGGGGTTCAGCCATATGGCAGAGTTGACACATAAAATGGAAGATGTCTTGTCAAAATTCAGGGAGGGGGAATTAAGCGTAAATCAAAAGGTAGTAACTGTGCTTTTTGACTGTCTTGATACTCTTGAGAACATGGTAAACAACATACAAGAAGGAAACAGCGATGATATAGATATTTCTTCGATAATAAGAGACTTGCAGGCAATTGCCGCTAATAGAATAGAAGATGAGGTGCCGAGCAAAGAGGCAGAGCTTGAACAGACTAATGAGCTACAGCATGAAGTTAGCAGAGTGCAGTTAAACGAGTATGATATTAACATAGTCAAAGAGGCCAACTACAGAGGCTACAATGTATTTGAAATAAACGTTATTCTCAGTGAAAATACTCTGTTGAAGTCTGCCAGAGCATTTTTAGTGTTTAAGAGCCTTGAAGAACACGGTGAGATCATAAAGTCTGTACCCGGGACAGAAGAACTAGAAAATGAGAACTTTGACTTTGAGATAAAGTTAATATATGTTACTTCAAAGGATCAAAACAGTATATATGAATCCCTGATGGGAATTTCAGAGGTGGATAAGGTTATAGTTATGCCTTTGGAAGCTTCTAAAGTGAAGGCTGCTGCTCAACAGCCACAAAATGAGACGAGAGTAGCTCAAGAGATGAAGGTACAGGAGCCTGTTCAAAAGGCTGAACCTAAGGCAGCTACACCTGAAAAGAAGGCTGCAAGTGTTGAAAAAGAAGGCGCAGTAACCCATAAGAAAGCCCATCAATCTGTAAGAGTAGACCTTGAGAGATTGGATAGGTTTATGAATATGGTTTCTGAGCTGGTTATACACAGAACGAGGCTTGAGCAGATCAGTCAAAATCACAAGCTCACAGAATTGAATGAAACCTTAGAACAGGTTGCCAGAACTACATCTGATTTACAGGACTTAGTAATGAAGATCAGAATGCTTCCTCTGGAAATAGTATTTAACAGATTCCCAAGACTTATCAGAGACCTGTCCGTTGAATTAGGTAAGGAAATTGATTTTATTATAAAGGGTGCCGATACAGAGTTAGATAGAACAGTTATTGACGAAATCGGAGAACCGCTGATTCATCTTATAAGAAATGCCGCAGACCACGGTATAGAGACTAAAGAGGAGAGAATCAAAAGGGGTAAAAATCCTGTTGGAACAATTAAATTAGTGGCTTATCAGGAAGGCACCAAGGCTGTAATAAGAGTGGAGGATGACGGAAACGGCATAGACATAGAAAAAGTCAGAAGAAAAGCAGAAAAGTCAGGTATAAACACTGAGGGGATGTCAGAAAATGATATTAGAAATTTAATCTTTGCTCAGGGTTTTAGTACAAGCGAGACAGTAACAGACATCTCAGGAAGAGGAGTTGGGATGGATGTTGTTAAGACAAAGATTAACTCTCTTGGTGGTACCGTAGATGTTATAAGTGAAATGGGTAAAGGATCAGCTTTTGTGATAAAGCTGCCACTAACTTTACAGATTATTCAGGCCCTTCTTGTGAAGGTTGGCTCCGAGACTATGGCTATATCCTTAGGTTATATAGATAGAGTTATCGATTTTGATGAGTCAATGGTTAAGAAGTCTAATAATAGAGAAGTAATACTATACAGGGGAAATGTAATTCCTTTTGTAAGAGTAAATCAAAAGCTTGGAATCCATAGTGATGAAAGCAAAAATAAATTTATTGTTATTGCACAGATTGGTGATAAGACTGCAGGTTTATTGGTTGATTCATTGCTTGGCCAGCAGGAAATTGTTATTAAGCCTCTGGGTAAAACCCTGCAGGGCTTAAAAGAATACATCGGCGCCACTATACTGGGTGATGGTTTGGTTACACTAATACTTGATGCAGCAGCCTTAATATAGGTTACTTAAACCAAGGAGGGTAGAGCATGAGCAATATTGAATTTAATGCCTTGCAGCTAGATGCCTTAGCTGAGGTAGGAAATATCGGAGCGGGGAATGCGGCTACTGCATTATCACAATTGATCAACAAGAAAGTTGATATGACTGTACCTTCAGTAAATATTGTTCCATTTAATGATATCTTCAACAGAAACGACGGTGAAGAACTTGTTGTAGCTGTAATAGTGAGGGTATTAGGAGATACCCCGGGAAATATTTTATTTGTGTTCGATTATGACACTGCAAATAACATGATAGAATTATTGACGGGAAAGAGGGAAGAAGAGTTTACCGAACTAGGCTATTCAGTTCTGTGCGAAGTTGGAAATATAATTTCAGGATCTTATATGAACGCAATAGCTAAGTTCACTGGCTTGTTAATTATGCCGTCGGTACCGGCTGTGGCATATGACATGGCTGGAGCCATTTTGTCAACAACTTTCATGGAGTCCGAACAGTTTGACGATCATGTGCTGGATATTGAAACTATTTTTCAAAATCAGGATGAAACTAAGATTGGTGGACACTTCTACTATGTTCCAAAGCCGGGCTCATTGGAAAAAATATTAAATTCATTAGGTATAAATTAATTATAAAAATTACTTTAAACGTAATTTAGAGGAGGATAAAAAATGGCTAGAGTATTAATCGTAGATGATGCTGCATTTATGAGAATGATGATAAAGGATATATTGGAAAAGAATGGTTTCGAAGTTATCGGTGAAGCTAATAATGGTGTTAAGGCTGTAGAAATGTATAAAAAGGAAAGACCTGATGTGGTTACCATGGATATAACCATGCCGGATATGGATGGAATAGAAGCTGTAAGACAAATAAAAGCATTTGATCCTGGCGCAAAAGTTATAATGTGCAGCGCCATGGGACAGCAGACAATGGTTATGGATGCTATCCGAGCTGGGGCAAGAGACTTTATCGTTAAGCCTTTCCAGCAGGATAGAGTTCTTGAAGCCATAAGAAAAGTAATTGGATAATTAAGGCTCTGCATTAGGGTAATATTTATGTACGGGGGTGATAAATATGCAAATAATTGTTTTTAGACTTAATGATGAACAATTCGCCGTAGAAACCTCTAAGGTTCAAGGTATAAATGACATGATGCAAATTACTAAGGTACCCGGTGCTCCAAAGTATATCAAGGGGTTAATAAATTTAAGAGGTAATGTTATATCACTATTGGATTTGGAACTGCTATTGGATATAGAAAAAAAAGGATTTGAGAAAAAAAATATAATTATTCTAAGTCTTAAGGATGAATTAGTAGGAATTGCGGTAGACTCCGTCAGTGAAGTAATGGATATTACTGATAATAAATTAGAAAAGATTAAAGATAATAAGAATAAAGAATATGTAAAGAGTATTGTAAATTTAGGCGATAGAATCGTTACATTAATAGATATTGATGAATTAAAGCTAAATTAGCAAGGAAATGAGGGAAATATATGGCAGAAGTATTATCACAAAGTGAAATAGATGCTCTCTTATCTGCCTTATCCTCTGGAGAATTGCATCCGGATGAGCTTTCTAAAGAAGAAGAAAAGCAGAAGGTGAAGTTATACGACTTTAGAAGTCCCCAAAAGTTTTCTAAGGAGCATTTAAGAACTTTGGAATTAATACACGATAACTTTGCCAGAATAATTTCAAATTATCTAACGGCTCAGATTAGAACCAATGCTAAAATAAAAATTGAAACCATAGAGCAGATAACTTATGAGGAATTCATACACTCAATACCAAACCCTACGGTATTGACAATATTTAAAATGCCACCCTTAAGCGGATCTATATTGTTTGAAACAAATCCACAATTTGTATACCAGGTTATTGATATACTGCTTGGAGGCAATGGGGATAGGAAGTATAAGCTTAGAGAATTTACAGACATAGATAAAAACATAATAAAACAAGTTAATAAAGGTCTAATATCAAACTTAAGGCTTGCCTGGGAGGACATCATCAAAGTAGAACCCGAAATTGAAGGCTTAGAGACAAATCCGGCTTTGAATCAGACCTTGGCACCTAATGAGCCGGTTGCTTTGATCAGTTTCTCTGTGGAAATAGGTAAGAATACGTCTTTTATCAACATATGTATTCCTTACCTTTGTATAGAAAAGGTACTTGATAAACTGGTAGTGCAGTATTGGTTCCAACAAGCAGATGATTCTCTCCGTAAGGAATCTCAGCAAAAGCTTGAGCAGAGACTGAATATCGTGGATGTAAAATTGACGGCGGTGCTTGGAAAAGCACATATTACCATTGATGATTTCTTAAGATTAAATGTGGGAGACGTCATTCCTTTAGAAATTAAGATTACCGATGCAATTAAGGTTTTCGCTGAGGACGAAGAAGTATATTACGCACGACCGGGTATAGTGAATAAGTCTTTGGGAGTAGAGATATTAGATATTATTGATAAGGATGTGGAAAATTATGAGTAATGGATTTCTTTCACAAGAAGAAATAGATTCACTATTGAATGGTGGAGGAGCATTTTCTGCTGCAGAGGAAGAGAAAGAGGAAATTCTAACAGATTTGGAGAAAGATTTATTAGGCGAAGTGGGCAACATTTCCATGGGATCAGCTTCTACGGCACTGTCACAGATTATCAACCAACAGGTTAATATAACCACGCCAGTGGTTACTGTTACAACCTTGGAAAAGATGAAAACTGAATTTGAGGTTCCTAATATTGCACTGGAAGTCAAATATGTCAGCGGCATTTCCGGCAAGAATGTGCTGATTTTAAAAATAACCGATGCTGCTGTTATAGCTAATTTGATGATGGGCGGTGACGGGAAAGTATCCACAACTCAATTATCGGAGATAGAAGAAAGTGCAGTTTCTGAGGCCATGAATCAGATGATTGGGTCCGCTGCCACTTCTATGGCAACCATGTTTGCAAGAGAAGTAAATATCTCACCTCCAGTTGCTAATATATGGTTCGAAGATGGCAATATGATGGTAGAAGATATAGACCCTAATGAACATATAGTAAAGGTTTCATTTAGGCTGACTATCGGAGATTTGGTAGATAGCAGGATTATGCAGGTATTACCGGTTGAGACTGCTAAAAAGATAGTTTCAATAATGATGGGAGAGGAAACATCTCAGCCTGCTGCATCTGCACCAGCACCAAGCCAAAGTGCACATCAAAGCATGCCCGTTCAGCATACCGCACCAATGCAGCAGAGTATGCCCATGCAGCCAAATAACAGCTTTATGTATCAGGAGTATAATAATCCGGACTATAACAGCTATGGTTTTCAGGAAAAGCCGATTGAAAAAGCGCCGCCTGTGGAAGTACAGAAGGCACAGTTTCAACCTCTTCAGCAGCAGCCTATACAAAGTCAGCCTAAGAATATAGACCTTATATTAGATGTACCACTGGAGATATCTGTGGTATTGGGTAGAACCAAGAAAAGTATCAGGGATATACTAGCTTTAGGAACCGGTTCCTTGATAGAACTTGACAAATTGGCTGAAGAACCTGTGGAGATTCTAGTCAACGGTAAGAGAGTTGCTTATGGCGAAGTAGTAGTGGTTGATGAAAATTTTGGAGTTAGAATTACCAGCATTGTAAGTAATAGTGAAAGAATACAAAGTCTTGGCAAGTAATAGGAGCATTTACTGCTTTTAAAATGCAGTGAATGCTTCCTTTTATTTTTTATTTCGAAATATCTATCAGTATGTTAGAAGAAGTTGCTGAAGTGTATATACACGGGAATTTTTATTTGCTTCAGCACTAAACTTTCTTTAATAATGGTCGATAATAGGAATAAAGGAACAGTTACGGAGGTTATGATAATGAAGATTAATGGAGTTGCACCCATCAAGGTTATAAGTATATACAGTGTAAATAAAAAATCAGAGGTAGTTGAAACGAAAAAGCTAAACTCAGATAGAATTGAGATATCCAACGTTGGTAAAAGCCTAAGCAGCCTCTCTTTGGATAATAACCTTCAGTGCTCAGATAAACGTATTGAAGAGATAAGAAATGAAATCTCAAAAGGAACTTATAAGCCGGATGCCCGTGTAGTAGCTCAAAAGATAATCGATTTCATTCAGGGGAGAGATGTATGATGATGGCTGAAAAACTAAACAGTATGGTTGTAAAAGAAACAGAAGCCCTCAATAAACTCCTTAAGGTGCTGGAAGAACAACATGAATTACTGCTGAAAAATGATATTTTTGGCCTTGAAGCAATAGTTTCAAAGATACAACACATAAATAAGGAAGTTGCTGAGCTGGAAGTAGAACGAAGAAAGCTGACTGCCGGTCAGTCTATGAGTTTAGTTGTTTTAAATTTGAAGGATGAGACTTTAGATAAGAACTACAGGACTATAAAAAGGCTGCTGGCTGATATTGAGGTTCAGAAAGAAACAAACGATATGTTGATAAAGCAGGGACTAGGATTCAGTACAAGAATGTTAAATATATTATCCCCGGATAGAAAAGCAAAAACCTATAATGCCTATGGGAAAATGAAAAGATAGAGGTGTAAGAGATGTCAGGATTATTTTCAACATTTAATGTAGCTAAGAGAGGAATGAATGTGCAGCAAAAGGCCATTGAAGTTACATCTCATAATATAGCTAATGCAAATACGGAAGGTTATTCAAGACAGAGAGTACTGGTTGAAACTACCAGACCCTTTGGCATGTCAAGTCTCAATAGTGTTGCAGAACCGGGGCAGCTGGGAACCGGAGCTCAAATATCAGCCATTCAGAGGGTTAGAGACACTTTCTTGGATTATCAGGTTCGTGTAGAGACAAGTACCTACGGAAAATATGAAGCAAGACAGAAATTTCTTAATGAAGTAGAGAGTATTTTCAATGAACCTTCGGAAACCGGGCTTTCAACCCTTTTAGGTAAGTTCTTTGATTCATGGCAGCAGCTGTCAAAGCAAGCTCATAGTTCCAATGCCAGAACGGTAGTGGCCCAACAATCAGCGGCCCTGGCAGAGGAATTAAATCACACTTATAATCAATTGGTTAAGCTAAAGAGTAATGCAAATGAACTGACCAATAGCAATGTATTAGATATAAACAGTCTGGTTTCCCAAATAAATGAGTTAAATCAGCAGATAATAGGTGTTAAGGTTGCTGGCAATATGCCTAATGACTTAATGGATAAAAGAGACTTACTTTTAGATCAATTAAGTCAGAAAATTGATATAAAAATTGTAAAAGATGATTTTGAAGGTATAAATGTATATCCTGCAGATATCAATGGTGTTGAGCAGCCAGCCTTGGTAAGAGCTAAGCCTAACGATCAAGTTAATAGATTATCCAGTATAAGGGATATAAAGCAAGTTGTGGATGCTGATGGAAAGCCTGTGCCTGGACAGTACACCATAAGCTATTTCCCTATGGGGGATATAACCAATCAGTACAAAACCATAACCGTCGAAGGATTATCAGAAGCAGATGTAAAAGAAATTGAGCAAACAAGGGTAATGTGGGCAGCTAAAAATGGAAATATCATAGGAAAAGATGGAAATCCAATTGCAGATAATTCTGTAGTTGATGTAAGCCAATTAAATTTGTTTAAGCCCTCTTCAGGAGAGTTAAATGGTTACATGACCATAACTCAGGACATAGATGTCTATATTGACCAGTTGAATTCCATGGCTAAGGCCCTTGCTTTTGCCGTAAACGCCGTACACAGTGGAAAAAGTAATGCAGCTGATGACAGCATACCTTTCTTTGTGAACAATGATGTGGCAAGGAATACTACTGATGCAAGTAAAATAGCTGAAGCAGAGAAGGAAATAACCGCAGGAAATATTTCTGTCAATAAGAGAATACTTGAAGATGTAATGCTTATTAAGACAAGGACCAATGATTATCAGTTTAATAATCCTGCTGATAATGACATAGATGGTGAAACTGATGGTGCAAGAGCACAGGCTATAGCTAGGCTAAGGGATGTGCTTATAAGAATACAGGATATGGGAGATACTATTACCAGCAGACAACAGCTGATTGACCTAAATGGGGGATTCGGTGATAGTTCAAACATGTCTATACCAAGCGATACCAGTGGAATGACTATAGATAACTTTTTTAAAGATACAATAAATAAGCTGGGAATCCAAGCCCAGGAAGCAAAGAGAATTGTAAAGAATCAGGCAGCACTGCTCAACAGCTTTAATGAGAGCAGGCTGAGTATTTCGGGTGTGTCGCTGGATGAAGAAATGGCCAATCTAATTCAATTTCAACATGCTTACCAGGCAAATGCAAAGATAATATCCACAGTAGATGAGCTGTTAGATGTAGTGGTAAATGGCTTAAAGAGATAATGTTAAGAAGAGGTGATAAGATTTGAGAGTCACTAACAAGATGCTAGCAACAAGCTTTCTAAATGATATGAGTAATAATCTTGAAAATTTGAGGACTTTGCAGCAGCAGATGACCTCGGGAAAGGAAATCAGAAGGCCTTCCGATGACCCCTTTAAGGTGGCAAGAGCAATGCAGCTGCACACAGGTATAAATGCAAATAAGCAGTATAATGAAAATATAAGTGATACAATAAATTGGCTGGATACTACAGACACAGCTTTAGGTCAGGCGGGAAATGTGCTGCAAAGAGTAAGAGAACTATTGGTATCTGCAGGAAATGCGGCCTATGGCAGTGAAGAAAGAAAAGCCATAAAGGACGAAATCAACGAGAGAATAGAAGAGCTTGCTCAGATAATGAATACCAGCTTTGACGGTAAATACATCTTTGGAGGTTCCAGGGGAACAACAAAACCCATGACCACAAGTAAGACATGTGATACTGACAACACTACCTTGGACTTCAACTTGTTGGATAATGGTATCGATAAAGAAAATCAGAAGAATATGATTGCTGCTAAATTATCTGTAGAGGTTTCCCAAGGAGTCAGCATTGATTACAATGTTACAGCAGCAGAAATTATGTCCTTTAAAAGTGAAGATGGAACAGAATATAACTTAAAAGAAATATTGAGGAATATAGTTAATCACCTAGATGGAAAATTAGATGATGACGGTGAGCCTTCAGAAAGTGATAAACAGGCTGCTGCAGAGGCCATAACCGGAAGTGACCTGAAGGCCATAACAGATGCAGTAAACAATCTGCTAAAAATCCGATCTACCGTCGGTGCAAAGCAAAACAGAATGGAAAGTGCAAAGGAAAGAAATGAAGAAGAAAATTTTAACTTGACGGAAATTCTATCAAACACGGAAGACATAGATATAACTGAAAAGACCATGGAATATGCAACCATGCAGACGGTATACATTGCATCCTTGCAGACAAGTGCTAAGGTACTGCAGCCAACTCTGATGGATTATATACGATAATTTTTCATTGGGGATGGCAGATATAGGAGGATCAACATGAAATTAAATACTAAATATCACGGTGTAAAAGAATATTCGGAAAAGGATGTTATCAACTTCAAAAATGGATTACCAGGTTTTGAAAATCTAAAAAAGTTTATCCTCTTTCCCGTAGAAGAAAATGATGTTTTTAGTATACTGCAGTCTATTGAAGATGAAGGTATCGGGCTGGTGACAATTTCACCTTTCTCAGTGATGAAGGACTATGAGTTCAAGCTTAATGACGACCTATTGGAAGGGTTAAAAATCAGGTCCGAGCAGGATGTGCTGGTACTATCCACGGTAACCCTGAGCACCAGGCTGGAAAATATCACTGTCAATTTAAAAGCTCCTATTATTGTAAATATTAATGAAAGATTAGGGGAACAAATAATACTGGATAATGATAAGTATATGATAAAACATCCTTTAGTTCAGGAGTGATGGTATGTTAGTTATAACCAGAAAAAAAGGAGAATCGATTTTAATAGGCAGTGATATAGAAATTACAGTAGTTAAGCTGGATGATGGCTCAGTAAAGTTAGCCATTGATGCACCTAAAAGTGTTACTATTTTAAGAAAAGAACTGTACAAGGAAGTGCAGGAAGAAAACAAGAATGCTGTTAAGTTTAATTTGGATATGCTTAAGAATATTAAAAAATAATTTTATAAGAGGTGTATAGAATATGGAAGTTATCAGACTAGGTCAGGGAGGACCAATACAAGCTGGAAACCTCGGTTATGAAGTACAATATAGAGAAGGTATCAAGAATACAGGGGTAAGTGAGACAAATTATAACGGCAAGCCAGAACTCAATGAAGATGACCTTAAAAAGGCCGTAGAAAAACTCAATACCTTTTTAAGTGATAACGGAACCTATGCAGAATATGAGATGCATGAGAAACTGAAAGATGTAATGATCACTATAAGAGACTGTGAGACCAAGGAGATTGTAAAAGAAATTCCTCCAAAGAAGATTTTGGACATGGTAGCAAAAATGATTGAAATGGTAGGAATCCTTGTTGATAAACGAGCTTAAAAATATTAGACAAGCTATATCATAAGGAGGGGTATGTATGGAGTTCAGGCTCAATAAAATTGATACCGACCTAAGAAAGAAGATTAATGATGCAACTGCGGAAGGCAAGGTTCATACAAAGAAGGGTATCAGTATAGATAAAAGATCTTATGAAGAGAGACGTGAGCAGAGGAATAACAAAAGAAAGCCCCGGGAGAAGTTTAACTTAGAAAAATATACCAAAGGGAAAAAGATTAGTGTAGAAGCGGTGAAAATAGAACAAATTGATGTGGTAGCGGAAAAAGAAGAGAATCTAAAAAATGCTGCAGAATACAGAGGGCTATTTATAGATAGCAGGAGGTAATAATTATGGCTTTAAATAATCCATATGCAACTTATAAAAATAATAGTGTTACTTACGCTTCTAAGGAACAGCTGCTTTTAATGCTGGTAGAAGGCGCAGTGAAGTTTGCCAAAATAGGTAGACAAGCAATATTGGACAAGGATATTAAAAAGTCCCATGAAAATCTTGTAAAGGCTCAGAATATATTTTATGAATTAATAGCGACTTTAAACGTTGAACAAGGCGGAGAATGGGCTAAGGCTATGATGAATATATATGATTTCATTGTAAGAAGGCTTACAGATGCAAACATCAAGAAGGACGTAACTATAATGGATGAAGTTCTTCCTCTTATAGAAGAGGTTAAGAATACCTGGGAAGAGGCTTATAAAGCCTCGAAAAACCTTAAGTAAAATGTGAAGTGTGGAGGTGAAACATTATGGCTAGTTCCCTTAGAATCACAGGCTTGGCTACAGGACTTGATACAGATACCTTAATTAAGCAAATGCTGCAGCCTTATCAGACAAGAGTGGACACAGCTAAGCAGAATAGACAGATAACTGAATGGAAGCAGGAAATATACAGAGGGTTGATAGGTTCTATAAATAATTTTAAAAATACTTACTTTGATGTGCTGAAAAAGGATACTTATATGCTTTCAGATAGAAACCTGTCTACTGTCAAAGCCAGTACCCTAGATACCACTAACTCTGTAACAATGATACCGGGAGCTAACGCTGCCATTGGTGATTACAAGATAGAAGTGGAAAAATTAGCAAAGAAAGCCAGCGTAACATCAAGTAATAGTATAAATGTAAAACAAGTCAGCGGAAGCTTAAACTTCCCGGTAGTTATTAATGATTCAAATAACAAGCTAACTGTAAATGGAAAAGAAATCACCCTTGATAATAAAACCTACTCTAACTTAGGTGAACTTACAAGTGCTATTAACACTAAACTAGCTTCAGCAGACATGGGTAAAAGTGTTAAGGCTGTAATGTCATCAGACGGTAAGAGTATTGTTATGAAACAGTTGGTGGAAATAAAGAGTGATAATAAAGAGCTGACAGTTACTACTTCAGAAGGGAAATCGTTTAATATTACGCTGAATGAAGGAAATTATACTTTAGATGAATTATCCTCTGCTATTAATGCCAAGTTGGCCAGTGCAAAAGATGGTGATGGCAATTCCATTCCCGATGGCTTCAAGGCACAAGTATCATCAGATGGCTTAAGGGTGGAATACACAGGTGGAGGCAGTGACAATAGAAATTATCATATTGACAGTAAAGTAGATTTAAGTAGTGCCGGTGTAGGTGCAGGCAGTACAGCTGTATCTAATCCTACAGTATCAGGAGATACATTATCTTATGATAGAAGAATTATTCAAGGAGTAAATGATACTTTAACCCTAAATATAAGTGGGACACGATATACTATAACCCTCACAGCAAAGGATTATTCAAATGATTCTAATCCCTATGAAGGGATTGCAGCTGATATAAATGAAAAACTTAAAAATGTCAGTGTGCCTGGAAAAACAGATGATTCAAAGATGTATACTGATGACAATAATTACTTATTCAAAGCTACAGTAGATAGCAGTGGAAAGTTGACCTTTGTTTCTAAATCAGACTTGCAAATTAGTTTGAGTGGAAATGCCAATGCAACTTTGGGGATGTCTACAAATTTCACTGTGAATATGACCACAAGCGATAAAATGTCTGCTCTAGTAAGCGGCAAGGTTAGGTTCACTGTAAATGGCAAAGATTTTTATTATGATTTTAGTACTGATGAGACACAAGGTGATTACGTAGGTGCAAAGAGTAAAAGTATAAAAGAAATTATCAATGACATATCTTCAAAAGCAGGTGTGGATATAACCTACAGTGAGCTTACAAGAAAATTCACAATTTCTTCTAAAAATACCGGTGAAGATCAGGTTATAAGTGCAGTAGATAACGAAATCACTGAAGGAAATAAGGGTGGAGAATTTTTAAAAACTCTGTTTGGAACTGCTGATCTTTCAAATGTTAAAGGTCAGGATGCAAAGGTTACTATAACCAATCCTGGAGGAGAGTCCAACACACTGTACTACTCTACAAATTCCTTTACCATTGACAACGTTAGCTATGTTTTAAACAAGGAGACCACAAGTCCTATTACTTTTACTACAACTGCGAATACAGGTGATGCAGTTAAAACAATTAAGGATTTCATAGATAAGTATAATGAATTAATTGAGACAATCAGTAAAAAGATAAGCGAATCCAGACCGAAGTCAGGAAAATATGACGGTTATTATATGCCTCTTACGGAAGAACAGAAGAAAGAAATGAGTGAAGATACAATTAAGCTCTGGGAAGAAAAGGCGAAGACCGGACTTATAAGAAATGATTCCGCACTGTCAAATATGCTTTCAAACCTAAGGAAAGCTTTCTTCGATAAGGTGGAGGGGGCTGGTATTTCCTTGAGTGAAATTGGATTATCTACTTCCCCAGATATCACTTCAGGGGGTAAAATTGTTATCAAGGACGAGGACAAACTAAGAAATGCCCTCCTTAATAATCCTGACAAGGTAAGGGACCTGTTGTTTAAAAGCTCTGATACTAGCTATACTGCAGATCACACAAATTATGATAAGCGATATAAGGAAATAGGAATATTTCAAAGGATCAACGACATCTTACAGGATAATGTGAGAACAGTCCGTGATAGTAGTGGAAGAAAGGGTACTTTACTTGAAAAGGCAGGTTTGGTGGGAGATTTCAGTGAGTTTAACAATACCCTGTATAGCGAGTTAAAAAGACATGATGAAAGAATATCTGCTTTAACTGAAAAGTTAGCAGACATGGAGAATAGATATTACCTTCAATTTTCTAAACTTGAATCCGCCATGAATTCCTTGAATTCACAATCAAATTGGCTTATGCAGCAGTTAGGTATGAGTTAGTAGTACATCAGTAATGTTCTAATAAATTTATAAAGGGGTTGGAGAAAGTATGAATCTGGAATTAAAAGCTGCCCTTAATAGTTATAGACAATATACCATTGAACTGCTAGAGGCCATAGAAAAGGATCAGATAGACAGTTTAGAAGGATTACTTGGAAAAAGGCAGGAATTAATAGAGCAGATCAATACAATTAAATATGATAAAAAAGAGTTTAACCTTATGTGCAGCCAGTATAAATTGCCGGCCCTTGAACAAAAACTTACTATGATGACCAAGGCAAAGCTGGATCTGAGCAAAAGAGATATGGAGAAATTCCAGGAAATGAAGACTGCCTCAAAGAGCTATAATAAAAACTTAAACAATGATTCGATATTTTTCAATAAAAAAATATAAAATTTTTTAATTTAACTATAAAGTATGCTAATGTGCATCCGAATAATATAGTATAACCATTAAAAAATAAAATGAACTGGCCAGTTCAAATTTATTTACAATAAAAAGAATGGGACAAGGAAGTCCACAAAAATCAAGGAGGAATAAAAATGATAATCAATCATAATTTAAATGCTATGAATGCTCACAGAAATATGAGCGCAAACAACGTTAGTTCCGGAAAGGCTATGGAAAAGCTTTCTTCAGGTCTTAGAATAAACAGAGCTGGAGATGATGCTGCAGGTTTAGCAATATCCGAAAAAATGAGAGGACAAATCAGAGGTCTTAATCAGGCTTCAAGAAACTCACAGGATGCCATATCCATGATCCAGACTGCTGAAGGTGCATTAAATGAAACTCACTCCATTCTTCAGAGAATGAGAGAGTTAGCTGTACAAGCTGGTAATGATACAAATGAATCCACAGATAGAGAGGAAATCCAAAAGGAAATCAATCAGTTAACATCTGAAATCAACAGAATTGCAAATACAACTGAATTTAACAATCAAAAGCTATTAAATGCTACTGCTGGTTCTACAACTAGTGCTTCAGGTACAAATCCGGCAAAATCTTCTTTCACTATGCAAGTTGGAGCTAATGAAAATCAGACTATGACTCTTGAGTTTGTAGATATGAGTTCTGAGGCTCTAGGTATTGCAAGTACAAGCGGAACAACTGGATTCACTAGCACAAACACTGTTACTGATGGTACTAACAATACTGTTAATGCAAAAGCTTTAGATGTAAGTTCTGCATCTAGTGCTGGCAATGCAATTTCTGTTATTCAGACTGCTATTAATAAGGTATCTGCTGAGCGTTCAAAACTTGGTGCTTACCAGAACAGACTTGAGCACACAATCAACAACTTAAGCACAGCTTCTGAAAACATGACTGCTGCTGAATCAAGAATCAGAGACGTTGATATGGCTAAGGAAATGATGAACTTCTCAAAGAATAACATTCTTTCTCAGGCTGCTCAAGCTATGCTAGCTCAGGCAAATCAGCAACCACAGGGAGTTCTTCAATTATTAAGATAATTAAATTTAGCAATATTTCAAGAGGACCAGGGGGAATACTCCTCTGGTCATTTTTGTATGTAGTTTTTATGGTGTATAAATGTTCAGAATTTGTATAGCATAAAATTTACATAGATAATAGGAGGAAAAGATTGATGAGCTACAATAAAAAAGTAAGTATTTGCATGATGGTAAAAAATGAAGAAAAAAATCTACATCGCTGCTTGAAAAGCTTAAAGCCAATTATTAATTCAGGACTAGCTGAATTGATTATAGTTGATACTGGATCTGATGATAATTCAGTTGATATAGCTAGAGAATATACTGATAAAGTTTACGAACACCCATGGACAAACGACTTTGCTGAAATGCGGAATATATCTATTTCCTATGCAAGTGGAGAATGGATTTGGATAATGGATGCTGATGAAGAGATAGAGAATCCGGAGGAAATGATAAAGTTATTTCAGAGCGACTTAGCTAAATATAATACTATTACTATAACCATGAAGAATTATATGGCTACTAATAATGAAATTGAAGAAGATGATTTTAATATATGTATATTAAACAGAGGGTTTCGAAATAGTAGTGGTTTTAGATATGAGGGGAAAATTCATGAACAGCCAGTAAACAGACCTCCATATTTAAAAAGTGGTATCATTTTTGGACACTACGGCTACCTGTGGGATAGTATGGAATTTAGGCAAAGGAAATTTGAAAGAACCACACCAATACTAAAAAAGGAATTGGAGAAAAATCCTAATAATATCTACTATCAGTTTCAATTGGCAGTATCTTGTGCTATTGTTAATTATGAAGTTGGGTTAACAGAAATGCGAAAAGCCTATGAATTAGTAAAAAAGCTTTCTTATAAAGAAAAAGTTAAATATATATATATTTTCGGCATTTATGCAAAAATAGCATATGCAAATAAGAAGTACATTGAGATAATCAAATTTTGTAAAGAAGGATTAGAGATAAACAAAGATTATATAGATTTGTGGTATTATTTGGCATTAGCAAATGTGTCTTTAGGGGAGGAAGAAAAAGCTTTAATCTACTTTATAGAGTATTTAAATTGTAAGGAACATTTTCTAAATACACAGATATCAAGGGATCCTGCATTTACCTTCTATACTTTGGGAGATAATTGTGTAGAATCTGCATTATATAATGTATGTGTAATTTATATAAACAGAGGGGATTTTGATACAGCAGTAAGCTATCTGAATAAAATGAAACCTTCAGAATTAAAATCAAAAATTGTTGCAAGGGTTGTTGCAGAAGAAAAATGGCAGAATTTATTAGGAATATACTTAATGGAAATAGAAGGCAGTAAAAACTTACTGAAAGGATTTTTTGAGGTATTAGAAAGTAATAAGTATAGTTTTGAGAAAAAGGTAGCTTTTGCTAAGGATGTAATCCAATTCTATATTTCTAATATTAAGCTAGAGGATGATTATTATCTGCTTAATATAGTAAGGTTACATGTAGCAAAGAACGAAAAATTTGATAAAGTTACACTGAACAGGATAATGATGATGGACTTTAGTAGTCTTCCAGCTTATTACGGGGATATAGTTGCGTATATTATTATTCATGAGTTAGATATTGATATGTTAGTGCCTATAGGAGATAGCATAAATAGATTTATGAAGTATATCATGTCTAATTATAAAAATATTTATGAACATATTATAAGATATTTACTTAAATATGAAAGTACAGCGGTAATCAAAAAACTCAGAATTTGGATAGCACTAGCAGGAAATGTACTAATAGCAGAAAAACTTGATGATGAAACATATAAAGATGTTTTCTTAAAATATATAGAGAAAGGAATAACTTATACACGACAAATTTATAACCCTGAAGTGTTAAAAGAAGAAGGTCTATATGATGTAAATAGAGGAGAGCATAGGTTCTTTTTGTATTTAGAAAAGGCTTATAGAATAAAAGAAACAGACTTAAAAGCTTATGTAAAATATCTTAGAAAGGCTTTAAACGAACACCCTATTAAAAAAGGGGTGGAGTTACTTCTCAATGATGCTAAAGTTGAAATAAGTAATAGTAATAAAAATAATAAATTAAATGAATTTGAAGAATATAAAGTGAAAATTAAGAAAAACATAGATGTATTAATTAATCAAAATATGCTTCAGCAGGCTAGAGAACTTCTTGCACAATATGAAAATATTGTCAGAAATGACATAGATATTTTCTCTATTAAAGGTGTTATATCTATTATAGAAGGTAAATTTGAGGAAGCTGAAAAGATTCTATTAAATGGTATATCCATACAGAATGATAATTTTGATTTGCATTATAATTTAGCTTATTTATATGAGATAACAGGTAGGCAGGAAAAGGCCTTTCAGTATTATACTAAAGCACTTTCTTTTGGAAGGAAAGATATGGTAAGTATAATAAAAGAACGACTTAAAGTTATAGGAGAACAGGAGAATAAAAATCTTCAAATGTGATATTAGATAGTGGTTTGTAGATAGGTTTATCTTTTATTTACATGAAGAAATAATTCAAAATATTGGAGTGTTTAACATGAGAAGATTTCTACAGAAGCAACTATTAGAGCTTATTTCTAGTATATTTGAGGGAATATCCTATGTCCAAACAAAAAAAAATAAGCCTGAGTCTGCAATTGCTATTTTACAGGATTGTTATGACGCTATTTGTTCAATAGATACTACACTTGAGATAGAATTATCGCAAAATCGATTTCTTATATACAAAGAAATATGTGATAGCCTTAAAGAAATGTTAGAAAGCTTTGCTGTAAGCATAGAAAAACATGAGTCTCTTTCAAATATTTCAAAAAATATAAGAAAACAACTCACTATAATGAGAAATGAGCTGAAAAAAGAGGAAGAAGTAAGGATTGAAATTGTTTTTATGCCCTACAAAGCATCAATGTGGGATAGTTTAGAAAGTATTTGGAGGGCTGCTAAAGAAGATCCTGGGTGTGACTGTTATGTTGTACCGATACCATATTATGACAAAGGGCCTGACCAAAGCTTTTCAAAGTATCATTATGAGGGTGGAGATTTTCCGGCAGATGTCCCAGTAACAAATTATAAAAGTTACGATTTAAGTGTACGCAAGCCAGATATTGTATATATTCATAATCCATATGATGGAGAAAACTTTGTAACATCCGTTGATCCAAATTACTATTCATATGAACTGAAAAAGCATACAGATAAGTTGGTTTATGTTCCTTATTATTCTACTTCCGGCGGTATGAGTGAGGGACAAAGATTTTGTTCGGCCTATTATTATGCTGATTATATTATAATGCAAGCAGAAAAATATAGGGGTTTTTTTGATCAGTCCCTGCCAAAGGAAAAATTGCTGCCTATGGGTTCTCCCAAGTTTGATAGGGTTATAAGAATATGTAATAATCCTCCTGAGCCTCCTGTTACGTGGAAACCTAAATTGGAAGGAAAAAAGGTTTATTTTTACAATACAAGTATTAGTGGTATGTTAGGCAATACGGAAGTATTTTTGAAAAAAATGAAATATGTGTTTGAGACGTTTGCGGCACATGAAAATGTGTGTCTATTATGGAGGCCACACCCCTTACTGGAATCAACACTGGATTCTATGAGACCGCAATATAAACCGATTTATGATAAACTGAAAAGATATTTTATTGAAAATAATATCGGCATTTATGATGATACACCAGATGTTACTAATACCATTGCTCTCTCTGATGCTTACATAGGGGATTCTGGAACATCTATTATATCACTGTTCGGTATAGTTGGTAAGCCTATATTTGTCTTAAACAATAATATTAATACTCAACCTTCTGAAGAGGACTGGCGTGGTGAAATTGTCAGAGGATTTAGTATATACCAAAATGATCAATGGTTGATTACACGGGGAAATAAGCTCTATTATTCACCGGATAATAATTATAAATATCAGTATTCCTGCGATTTGTCTGATTATGCTTACGGCGATTATTATTCATATGCATTGAATTTCGAGAGTAAAACATATATCTGTCCAAGAAATGCACAGGATATAATAGTCCTTTATAGGAACAAAATTAATAAACGTATAAGGTTAAAAAAGTATGTTGAAGGTCCTGGTTCATTTGCAGGGGCTGTAAGATGTGAGAAATACATTTTTTTAATACCATTTTTTTATCCTGCTATAGTAAGATATAATACTGAAAATGGAGAAATTAGGTATTTAAGTACTAATCTTGACGTTTTTATTGGAATGCGAAACGGAGAAAGGGTTATAGGTGGATATTGTGTTCATAAGGGATATTTGTTTATAGGCTCTCCTGTAGATAATAGAGTGCTAGCAATTGAAGCTAAAAGCGGAAAGGAACAGATTCTGACCACAGGTGCAAGTAATACCTGTGGCTGTATGTCATTAAATTCTGATGGAACTAATTTGTGGTTTATGCCTTTCTCAGGATCTGTCGTAACCAGTTGGAATCCTGAAACTGGTGAAGTTCGTGAATATTCGGATTTTCCTGAAAGTTTGAAATGCAGACATAATAATTTTGGCTTTGAATGTATGGAACGGCCATTCAGCCGTCCTGCCTTTTACGGAGATTATGTCTATTTAGCTCCGTACTGGTCAAACATGTATATAAAGCTTAACAGAGTAACCGGTGAGACCATGGAATGGAGACCTCCCTTTGACACTCCGGAGTATATAAAGAATGGATACTATTTTTCTTGGTGTAAAAGCTGGTTTGTAAATACTACAGATGAAGAAAAAAAATGTTATAACATTTTTTCATTTTATGACAGAAAGCTTTATAATATTGATTTGGAAAAAAACACTTATAAAGAAATAAATATAGAATTTAACATAGATGAGTTAAAGGCGAATGAACCTGGATTTGAAAGAAACTCTGAATGGTTGCAGTATTGCTGCGAAGAAAGTGCCTTTAATTCTCTATCTGATTTTCTTGAGGGAAATATAACAGGCAATGAGTTTAATAGAGAAAATCAGATCAGGGCTTATGGAGAAATTGCTGCTAATAATGACGGAACATGCGGTGAAAAGGTTCATGAATTCATAAAAGAACATTTAGATGAAAAATAGGAGGTAACTGTATGATAAAAGTAATAACTTATGGAACATTCGATTTGTTTCATGAAGGTCATTACAGACTGCTTCAAAGAGCCAAAGAACTTGGTGATTATCTCATAGTTGGAGTTACCACCGAGGAATATGATCAGACTAGAGGAAAGCTCAATGTAGTTGATTCATTGATGACTAGAATTGAAAATGTACGTAAATCTGGTTTTGCAGATGAAATTATTATTGAAGCTTCACCAGGACAGAAATTTCGAGATATTAAAAAATATAATATTGATATTTTTACTGTGGGTTCAGACTGGATAGGTCAGTTTGATTATCTCAAGGATTATTGTAAAGTTGTGTATCTTGAAAGAACTAAGGATATTTCGAGTACAATGCTTCGAACTCAAAATAAGCACATCCAGAGAATTGGGATTATCGGAACTGGGCGTATAGCAGAAAGGTTTATACCGGAAGTAAAGCTTGTAAGCGGTATAAATGCACAGGGCATATATAATCCTAATATAGAAAGTGCTATAAGATTTGCTGAAAAGTGGCAGATTAATTACTATACTAAACTAGAAGATTTTTTTGACGCAGTTGACTCTGTTTACATTGCTTCTCCCCACGAAACTCATTATGATTATATAAAAATGGCGCTTAAACATGGGAAGCATGTTCTTTGTGAAAAGCCCATGGTTTTGAAAAAGGCACAGGCAGAAGAACTTTTCGCCTATGCAGAAGAGCATAATTTGATACTTTTTGAAGGAATAAAAACAGCATATTGTCCCGGTTTTAATAAGTTACTGGGAATTGCATGCAGTGGTATGATAGGCAGTATACGCAACGTTGAAGCCTGCTTTACCAAGCTTGAAAGTCCTAGCAGCCGTGAACTTACGGACCTAAAATATGGGGGAAGCTTTACTGAACTTGGAAGTTATGTAATGCTTCCTATTTTCAAGATATTTGGCACAGAACCAGAAGATGTAAGATTTGATTTAATAAAAGCAGAAAATGGTCTTGATATTTTTACAAAGGCACATTTCAAATATCCAAACGGGCTTGGTACTGCTAGCTGCGGCATTGGAGTTAAATCGGAAGGTCAACTCATTATATCCGGAACAAAAGGTTATATCATAGTTGAGGCACCATGGTGGAAAACAACTTATTTTGAGGTTCGACATGAAAATCCAAAGGAAGTGGAAAAGTACTCAGAAAGATTTCTTGGTGACGGCTTGAGATATGAGATTAGCGATTTTCTTTCTATGATAAACGGCAATAGGAAAAGTGATTTCAAACTGACACGAAACGATTCAATTGCAATGGCGGAAGTTATGGAAAGTTTTTTAGGGCAACGCAAGTAAAATGGCAAAAATCTGGAACTGTTTTATTCAACATTATGGATAAAGGAGTGCTTAAATGAAAAAGATATTAGTTTTTGGTGCTAGTGAAAGAATACAAGATAAAATAGATAAATATTTAAATATGGATGAATTAGAAATTGTTGGCTACATTGATAATAATGCTGCCCTTTGGGGTGAAAAAGTGAATGGTAAAGACATTTTTTCACCAAAACATATACAGTTTAACAATTCATATGATGCTATTTTATTGGGGTCTGTGTATTATGCACCTTTGATGAGAAAACAGATTTTAGATATTAATGACTATTATAAAGATAAAAATTTTATGTTTTTCGATGAAGAGAGTCTTAAAGAAGCTTTTTATGATCCTAATCTTTTTATTTCTATGGATAGAATGAAATGGATTTATAAAGAACCTGAAAAGATGGAAAGTATATTTATAAGAGTATGCAAGCAGTTACCGGAAATGGCAGAGGTTGGAGGATATTCGATTTTATCAGAACAATATAGTAATGGCTGGTGGCGAGGAGTAGGCAAGTTAATAGCTCATGCGGGGGGAGGATATGTTAATGGTAAAAAGCTTGAATATACAAATTCAAAAGAAGCTTTTTATGAATCCTATGCTAATGGTTTTAAATATATAGAAGCAGATATAATGGAAACAACTGATGGAAAATTAGTTGCATGTGCATGGTTTCTTCCATATTATGATGGCGAACAAGCTACTTACAACCAGTTCTTAGAGAGTTGTAAAATACGAAATTATACTCCAATGGATTTTACTGATTTGATTAATTTTATTGATAAATATTCTGATGTGCATATTGTTCTTGATATAAAATCCAGAACAATAGAACATTATAAGCATATGCTGGAGAAAATAGTTTCTATGGTTAAAGACGAGTATAAAAAAGAATATATTTTGCAGCGATTTGTTGTACAGGTTCATGAAGTACGAACTTTAAATATCGCCAAAACAATTTATCCCTTTAAAGATATTACTTTAACATTATATAGAACACACTGGGATAAATTATTAAGACCAAACGAGTTGGCAAAAATGTGTGTTGAAAATAAAATCCCCATAGTTACAATGGGATTTGAAAAGATGAATTATGAATATTTACGTTTTTTTATAGCTCATAATATTCGAATCTGTATTCATCCTGTTGATACTCTAGCAGATCTAAAAAAAGGAGAGAGCATTGGTGTCGATTCCTTTATAACCAATTGGCTTTTACCAAGAAATATATTAAAGAACTAAATTGAAAGGACTATACTATGGGTAAAAGTAATAAGATCCATAATCTATCAGTTAATGAAATAAAGAAATTGCAAAACATAGAACTAGAACTCCTAATTGAGTTCGACAGAATCTGTAGAAAACACAATATTACTTATAGTATTGATGGCGGTACCTTGCTTGGTGCAGTAAGACATGGTGGATTTATTCCATGGGACGATGATGCTGATGTAATTTTAAATCGTAAAGAATATGAAAAATTTCTTTTGGTAGTGGACCAAGAGTTAAATAAAGATAAATTTTATTTTCAGGATTTAAACAGAACAACAGGTTATAGATGGGGATATGGAAAATTACGACGGGCAAACACAGAATTTGTTCGTTTAAATCAAGAGTATATGCCTTATGAACAAGGGATTTTTCTAGATGTATTTGTTTGTGATAATGTTCCAGATAATTACCTATTACGCTGTATATGCAATTTTAACTCTTTTATTTTTCGAAAAATATTCTACTCAAAAGTAGGAAAGCATACTGCAGTTGGAATAGACAAACTGATTTATAGAATATTAGAACTAATCCCTGAAAAGTCAATAAAAAAAATATACGCTAAATATGTTAAGTTTCGTAATATGAAAAGTACTGAAATGGTCAAGTGTCTAACATTCCCAGCTTGTAATCGTGTTTATGGGTATAAGCGAAAATGGTATGAGGATACTATTGATATGAAGTTTGAAGGTATAACGCTAAGAGCTTGTCGCGATTATGATGAATATTTAAGGTTTCTTTATGGTGATTATTTAAAACTACCTCCAGTAGAAAAACGAAAGGTTCATCCTGTGTCAAAGCTTAGATTTCCTGAAGACAAATAAAATAAATAAATCAGATTTATAGGAGGATTTGAAATGAATAAGATAATGTTTGATATTTTGCTCCTTTTGAAGGGTGGAGAAAATTGGGATGTCAAGCGATATGCCAGAAAGCTATTTAAACCTTATTCTATTATAGAACAAGAATATAGAAGTCTTGTTTATGATAAATATGTTGCTGAAAATAAACTTACTAAAAAGGGGGAGCAATATTTAAACGAGCATAAGATAGATAATGCTGTTATATTGGCTGCAGGTGTATCGTCACGTTTTGTTCCCCTCTGCTTTGAAAAACCAAAGGCACTTTTAAAGGTAAAAGGTGAAGTAATGATTGAAAGGCAAATACGTCAGCTTAAGGAAGCCGGAATATCAGAAATTATAATTGTTGTAGGGCACATGAAAGATATGTTTTCATACCTTGTTGAAAAATATGGTGTCAAGTTAATTGAAACTGATACCTATAAGGTGCGCAATAATCATGCAAGTGTTTATGCTGCAAGAGAGTATCTTAGAAATACAATAATTACCTCTGCGGACTTATACTTCAATGAAAATATATTTCAAAAGTATGCATACGATGCCTATTATTGTACTGTTTACAGAGAAGGTATAACTGATGAACGAGGAATTGAAACAGATATATATGACCGAATTATAAACACTTTTTATGGAGCAGCGGATACTTGGATAACATTAGGATATGCATATTTTAATGAGAGATTTTCTCGAAACTTTTTAGAAATACTTGAAAAGGAATATGATTATCCTAAGACTATGCAAAAATTCTGGGCAGATATTCAAGATAACCATCTCAGCGAGCTTTATATGTATGCAAAGCGTTGCCATGGTAATATCATTTATGAATTTGATTCACTTGAAGAACTTCGCGAATTTGATACATCATATTGTAATGATGCACAATCGCCATTGCTTCGGCAAATAGCCAATACTTTAAAAACAAGTGAGAACAATCTTAAAGATTTCAAACCTATAACAAAAGAAGATCTTGGACGCGGTTTTACATTTACGTTTGAACAAAAGAGATATATATGTCGCATAACAAATGATTCGAAAATTATTGAGATAAATCGATATGACGATAAAATACAAGAATTAGTTAATTTAACGGAAAGTTTTATTAGCTATTACGATAAAACTTTACCTTTATGTGCTGCTGAAAATGTTATTTCACCTTTTGCTAATATGCCCTTATCCATGGGATTCCAAGAAAGATATATTGTTGGAAATACTTATTCTTATTTAGAACAGGATAACTTCATTGGAAGCACATATTTACTTCCGTTTTATCAAATGATTTCTGAGCAGTGCTTTAAATTATTCGGAGCTAAATACTCTGATGCAAGGACACTTACAGGTATGAATTGTCTTATGATGGTGCTTACATCATTAGCTAAAATTGGGGATAGAATTTTGATTCAGGGATCTTCTGCCGGAGGTCACGCATCTGTTAAGCCTATTGCAGAAAGGTTAGGACTTAAGGTTGGTGAAGTGCCCTTTGACTATGAGAAGCAAGATGTGGATTACGAAAAATTAAATCAACAACTACATAATGAAAAAATTGATTTTGTTTTACTTGCACCATCTGACATTATACATCCATTTGAGGTGGAAAAAGTTGATACAACAAAAACAACTTTATTATATGATGCAAGTCAATTACTGGGTTTAATTGCAGCAGATTTAATTGATAATCCATTAAAATCTGTTGATAATATGGTTATGTTTGGAGGAACACATAAAACATTTCCTGGTCCTGCAAGTGGCCTGATAATGACAAATAATGATGAACTCCATAGTAGATTAGAAACAAGTATTAACCCTATTTATATACGTCATACACAAATGCATCAGAAGGTAAGCTTATTATTTGCTATGATAGAATTTGAAACATTTGGTAGAGCATATGAGGAACATATTGTAGAACTTTCAAATGCTCTTTCAGAGGAGCTAGAAAAACGAGGATTTAGTGTTGGAAAAGCTTATGATAACAAATATACAAGTACACATGAGGTTTTCATATATACAGATAAAGAAGCTATGGATAGAATATATGAGAATAGTATACGCTTTGGTGTTACATTAAATAAGAAACACAAGAAATTATTCCGTGGTTATGGAATTAGACTTGGTACACAGGAAATAGCCCGTTACGGTTGGCCAAAGGATTCAATGCAAACAATTGCAGATATAATATGTGAAATTTCTTTTCCAAATGTTGATGATGGAAAAGTTAGGCGATTACTATCAGGACTGCCACCTAAAAAAATACAGTATACTTTTGATGATGCAACTGAAGCATATTTTAAAAGATTTATATGATGAGTCATGTTATTTTATATAAATACACAATCACAGTATATTGTTATTTTTGGTTCTGGTAGTTTTGGAGCGCTGATGTGTCAAAAATTGTTTTATCTTTTTGAATATCAAAAGAAGTGGATTTTAGAAAATGATATGGTATTGAATGGATTGAACTGTATTTACTAAGAGCATTTTTTTCAAAATAACAACAATTATTCAATACAGTATTTTCATAATATGATTGAACAAAAATATATGGACATAATTATGACAAAATGGCCTTTGAAAGTAAGACCATATGGGGGAAGCATTTGGCTAAGAAAAGAAAGATAATAATTTAAAAATGAAATTTAAGAAAGCATTATTTAAATCGTATATTAGGGGAATATTGTACGAAAGATTTTTGGTAATAGCTAGAGGAGCCTTTTCACTATATCAAAATAAGATTAAATATTAAATAATGTAAGTTCATAATTATGAGAAGCATATTATTGATTTATACAAATAGTAGTTGAAAGGAAGGCAATTATGGCTGAATTAATAAGTGTAATAGTGCCTATATATAATGTAGAACCATATTTACGTCAGTGTATTGAAAGTATTATAAATCAGACATACAGAAATATTGAGATAATATTAGTTGATGATGGTTCTACGGATAAATGCGGTGACATATGTGATGAATATGCGGCAAAAGACCAGCGAATAAAAGTAATTCATAAGAAGAATGGTGGTCAGGACAGTGCAAGAAAAGAAGGAATGAAAATTGCCCAAGGGGTATATATTGGATATGTAGATGGAGATGATTGGATCGAACCAGAGATGTATGAATCCTTATATAAACTTGCTAAGAAGTCAGGAGCTTTAATTGTTGAATCAGGTGTAATAGATACTTATACAAACAAAGCAGTTTTACGAAAACCATTTTATACACCTGGATTTTATTCTGGCAAAAAGTTTCAGGATACTATCCCCACAATTATTCATACTGGTAATTTTTTTAAACACGGTATTTTTCCATATCTAGTTACAAAACTTTTTTATAAAGATTGCATATTTAAATATCAGATGATGTCTGAAGAAAGCAATAATCTTGTTGATGATGTTATGTGTGTGTTTCCTTGTGTTATTAATACCCAATCAATATATATTACCGATGAATGCTTTTATCATTATAGAATACGTAATTCTTCAACTAAACGATCATTAAGAAATGACGTAGCTGATATTATAAAAGCCAATTATTCTAATTGGTTAAAAAGATTTAATGCAGTTGGCTATGAGAAAAGCATTCAGAGCCAGTTGAACTTTTTTATAATGTATTTACTAGCATCTAAAGCTATATACATATTTGATTTAAATCAATCAGACTTGTGCCTTATACCATATGGTGGAATAAAAAAAAGTTCAAAAATTGTTCTATATGGAGCTGGTGCCGTTGGTATACAACTTTATAACTATATATCAAATAGTGATTGCTGTAGTATAGTTTACTGGGCTGATAAAAATTATTCTTCTTTTAGCGATTTGGATGTAAAAAGTCCAGAAAATATAATTAATATTGATTTTGATTATTTAATTATTGCTATCTTTAATAGGGATGCATATATAAGTGCAAAAAAGAGTTTAATTTCAATGGGGATAAATGAAAATAAGATACGTTGGATTGACGAAAAATATTTAAATAATCCGAAGTTACTATTAGAGCAATGTAATTTATTCAATGATAGTAAAATTTGATGAATAAACCATGTTAAGTGATTATACGAAAATATTAAATAATATGGTTATAGCAAATATAATTCAAAAATAGGGGATAAAAAATGATATGTAGTATAATTGTTCCATTATATAAGGGAAATAAATATATAAAGAAAATTATTGAGATTGCACAGCATTGGACCAGTTTAGATGATAAGCTTAAACCAGAAATAATTTTTGTGAACGACTTTCCTGTACAGCCTATAGTATTACCACAATGGAAAAATAAATATAATATATTCATTAAAGTAATAGAAAATCAACATAATATGGGAATTCATCATTCTCGAATCGTTGGTTTAGAACATGCAATTGGTGATTACATTGTTTTCTTAGATCAAGATGACTTATTAAATGAGAATTATTTGATTAGCCAGTTACAACATTTAAAAGATGGAGAGGCAGTAATTTGTAATGGTTTGTATAGAAATGGGGAGAAAATTTTTTCTGCATCTAACCCTATGAAAAAAGAATATTCTTTTAAAGAATATTTGTATTGCGGGTATCCCCTTGTTTCATTAGGTCAGCTCTTAATCAAAAGAAATACCATTCCTAAAGAATGGCTTAATAATATAATGATATATAACGGTTGGGATGATCACTTTTTATGGGCACTTATGATGGCACATAATGTAAAGGTTAATATTAATGAAGAGATATTGTATGTACATGAGGAAGATGGGAGTAATGCATCTTTTAATTGGAAACAAATGAGTTTGTCAGGTCAAAATTTTCGAGATATATTTTTGAGGCTGAACTTAATGAATGATATTGAGGAAAGACAATTCAGAAAAATGATTGATTCTAAAATTCAGAAATATGAAGAATACAACGAGTTGTCAACTCTGTTTCAGAATGTTTTGCAGGAGAAATTAGAAAATTATTTTTATTTAAATAATATTCGAGAAATTGCCATATATGGATTTGGTGTTTATGGTAAACAATTTTATCAGATGTTGAAAAATACAAACATTGAGGTTTTATATTGCATAGACAAAAGAAATGATGTTAAAAAGGCTAATATTCCCGTAATTTCACTTAATAAAAATATGCTAAGAGTTGATGCTATTGTAGTATCGACAATAAGTTCTTTTGATGAAATTAAAAAAGCTATAAAAGAATATTGTCCGTTTAAAGTAATCTCATTATTTGATATTTTAAAAGAAGTAAATCAAATATATTAAGGGGGACTTTATGAGCAGTACATTTGAAAATACTGAACAACTAAGTTGTATCCTTCCAGCTGACTATTCAATAGATAGTTATTATGAGAGAATTTTAACCAAACGTATAGCTGTAGTTATGCATATGCATTATTTCGATACTTTTGATAAATATAAACAATACATTGATAATATTCCGAAGGAGATTCATATTTATTTTACAACCTCAAATAATGAAATAAGAAAGAAAATTGAGCTTTTTCTTGAACATAGAAAAAATTGTATGATAATAGAGAAGAATAACCGTGGTAGAGATATAAGTTCTTTTTTAGTAGCTTGCCGCAAAGAAATTCTAAAATATGAATATGTTTGCTTTTTGCATGACAAAAGGGAAAAAGATCCATCAATGAAAAAGGATATAGACAGATGGATATATAGTCAGTGGGAAAATATGTTAGGAACTTCTACATATATTTATAATGTGCTTTCCTATTTTGATAAAAATTCACAGATAGGATTGCTACTTCCTCCAATTCCTATTGGGGAGCATTTATCTTTCTTATATAGAAATAATTGGTACAATAATTATGATAATACAATTAAATTAGCAAAACGTTTGGATTTGCATTGTAATGTTAATAAAGAAATATCCCCTATGGCTTTAGGAACAGTGTATTGGGCTAGAGTTGATGCTTTAAAAAAGCTGTTAGAATATGAATGGAAATATGAGGATTTTGATGCAGAACCATTAGCTGATGATGGAACTATAAGTCATGCAATCGAACGAATATTGGAGTATGTAGCTAAGGATGCAGGATATGAGAGTAAATGGGTTATGACAGATCGTTATGCACAAGAGAGGTTGGGAGATTTTACAAATGTCTTATCTAAGGCATTTGAAAGACTTAGAAAGTCATTAGGTCTTCGGAACATATATGATCTAGATAGATTTGATTATAAGGCACTCGAATTAAAGGAAATTTGCCAGAATTATAAAAAGGTTTATATATACGGAGCAGGTATATTTGGAAGAGATTGTCTTCACTTTATGAAGGCTATAGATGTAAGAATAGATGCTTTTATTGTTACAAATATGGCAGGAAATGAGTCAGAAATTGAAAACATTTCAGTATATTCTTTAAATGAAATTGAGTTTGACAACGAAACAATTGTAATTGTAGCTGTAAAAAAAGAATATCAAGAGGAGATTTTTAAGAAATTAAAGGAAAATGGGTTGCCTACAAGTGCAATATGCAATTGGCGTCAATACTGAATTTATTTGGAGGAACACAATATGGATATAATACAAAATATATTAAATGAAAGAAATCGTAGATTTGGAATAGAAAAATTTAATTTTCAGACATGGGAAGAGTTTGAGAGAATTAAGAAAAATAAATCTGTATTTTTATTTGGTATTGGCATCGGTGCTGATTTCTTTATTGAAAATTATACTGGTAGCATTGTTGGTTTAATTGATAATGATAAAAAAAAGCATGGGCTTCCAATAGATTTGTTTATTGACGAAATTGCATTAGATAAGTGTCAAGAAAAGAAAGTTTTGGATGTATCCATATTAAATCAATATAAAAATGATGATATAGTTATCTTAATTACTAATCTTAAATCATGTGAACAAATTGCAGAACAGCTTGAAAGTATAGGAATTAGCAATTATTTTTCTTTACTTGCAATGGAGGGGTTAAAAAAAGTTTTTTCTGATACTGCTCAAGATTATGATAGTGACAATATTATAAAAGAATGTACTAAAAGGATAGAACAAAATAAAATAGTATTTTATACAATGGGTGGTTATTCTGGACATGGAAAATATATTGCTGAACAACTTTCGAAATTGCGAGATGATTTAGATATAGTTTGGATTATTGATGATTTAAAAATTCTTAAGGATCCTGCATTACATATACCCAAAGGTATCAGATATGTATATTTAAGAAATAGAAAGCAATATATTTATCAGATGGAAACAGCTAAGATATGGATATATGATGATATGATTCCATTATACATTCATAAGCGACCAGGACAAATATATGTGCAAGTTAAACATTGGCCCAGTATCACCTTAAAAACCTTTGGATTTGACTTAACAACATTTCGTAATGAAGAAGGAGAAATTGCAGTTTGTAAGCACAATTCAGCAATGATTGATTATATTCTTACAGGTAGTAAGTTTGATACAGACACTTGCAGAAGTGGATTTGGATTTCAAGGAGAGGTTGTTCAAGTTGGTTCACCACGATCTGATATTATTTTTTATGAAATTACACACAAGCAGAAAATATGCAGATATTATGATTTAGATAATGAAAAAAAAATCTTGTTGTATGCGCCGACATTTCGCTGTAAACAAGGTGTTTATTATAAACCTGATGTTTATGAAACTAATATTGATTATGAATTACTGTTAAAAAAACTTAGTGGCAGATTTTTTGGTGATTGGAGAATTCTTTTAAGATTACATCCTGTAGTTTCCGAAGCAAGTAAAAACATAAAACAACCGGATTATGTAATTGACGCCAGTAATTATCATGACAGCCAGGAACTTGTTGCAGCAGCAGATATCATGATTACAGACTATTCAAGTATAATGTTTGAACCTGCTTTCGTAAGGAAACCAGTGTTTTTATTTGCACCGGATCGCAAGGAATATATCAATGGTGAACGAAAGCTATTAATAGACTATGATACTTTACCATTTCCCATTGCTGAATCAAATGAGGAACTGGCACATAATATTGAAAATTTTGATCAAGAAGAGTATGTAAATAAGGTTGATAAGTTTATGGAAAAATATGGGGTTCATGAAGACGGACACGCCAGCGAACGTGCTGCAAAATTTATTTCGGACTTACTTGATGATAAAAGGAGCTAGATAATATGCCAAAAGTCTCAATAATAATGCCCTCCTTAAATGTAGTAAAATATATTGAACAGTGTATGGAAAGTGTAATAAACCAAACACTAAAGGATATAGAAATTATTGCTGTAGATGCAGGTTCAACAGACGGAACTCTTGAAATTTTAAGAAAATATGAATTACACGATAATAGAGTTCAGATTATACACGCAGATAAAAAAAGCTACGGTTATCAGGTAAACTTAGGAATTTCGGTGGCTAATGGAGATTATATCGGAATTGTAGAAACTGATGATTATATAGATTTAAAAATGTATGAAACTTTATATACCCTTGCTGTAGAATCAAAAGCGGATTATGTTAAGGGAAGTGCAGTAAGGTTTTTAGGGTTGACAGGAGATAGAAAGTATTGCACTAAAATTGAAGTTTTTACAGTTAAAGAATTTGCTCAGCATAATGGTTTAATTACTATTAATCCAAGCGTAACACCGGAACTTATTCTTAAAGACTATTACTTATGGACTGGTATATATAGAAATGATTTTGCTAAATCTATACTATTGAATCAAACTCCCGGTGCTGCATATCAAGACATTGGTTTTCTTCTTCAGACCTTTTGCAAAGCCAAGAAGGCTGTTTACATAGATAAAATATTTTATTATTATCGTCAAGATAATCCAAGTGCTTCAGGATATAATCCTAAAGCTTTTCACTTCCTTGTTCAAGAATATAAACATGTAGATAATCTGCTTCAAGGTCAAGATGAAAAATGGCATGCATTAAGCTATTGTAAAATGTTTCGACAAACAAATCAAAGAATCAGGTTGATGGCAATCTCTGGTGTGTTTTGGGATTCTGCTATATCAGATCTGAAAAATATATCTGATAAATTAAAAGTAGCAATTAGTACAAATGAAATTGCAGCTGAAAATTTAACAGCCAAAGAATGGGCGGAGTTGGACTTAATTGTTCAAAACCCTAGGGAGCTATATGAGTATCATAAAACGGCTGAAACAGAAAGATGTGGTAAGCTTTCTATTTTATTAGAAAAAATTTCTGCTGCTGATCAAATTGTTGTTTTTGGATGTGGCATATTAGGGAATTTTGTTCTGGCTTTACTTGATTTAAATGGCATAGATAAAATTGGAGCATATTGTGACAATAATTCTGATTTGTGGAAAAAAGACTTGCAAGGCAAGCCAATAATTTCACCAGCACAGGCTGTTCAGGACTATCCCAATGGAACATACATTGTTGCTAACAGGACTCATTGTCAGGAAATAAAGAAGCAATTAGTGGGCATGGGTATTTCTGATGATAATATTTATGAATATACCCTGGGGGCAGATCCTATACTGTTGAATAAGATTTATTTGAATAGCTGATGATTAAAGAAATCTTCTTTATATTATTATTTTATATTTGAATGAACGGAGTTAGAGTATGATTAACAATATTTCTCATCCTTTAAATGAAATAGATGCTGCTATAGGTACATATATTAGCTCACATCCTGACAATAATTACATCGATGTTATAAGAAAGGATAAGCGTCTAGACATTTCTCGCTACTTAAGTGATATTCCAAATGGCTTGTTTGCATGGTATCCTTTTGAAAATACTGCAGAGCTACTGGTAATAGGCGGACATTTCGGGGCGTTTTTAATGAGTATTAGCAGAAGATGCAAGAAGGTTGTAGTTGTAGAAAAAGATGGTTATCGTGCACACTTTCTAAAGCAGCGTATGAATAATATTAAAAATATTAGTGTCTACAATTACGATATTGTAGACCTTAAAAAAGAATTTGAGCAACGCTTTGATTATATCATTTGGGCAATTGATGAAAGTATAGATATCTTGAGCAAAAAAGACTATGAATCTAACTTTTTAGCTATGAAAAATCTACTTGCGCGAAAAGGAAAAATTCTTGCTGTAGTTCCTAACCGTATTGGGGTCCGTGTTCTTTGTGGAGAAAGAGACTGCAAATCGGGATTGCCCTTTGACGGTATAACCGATAATCTATTTGGAACGTATCGTTTCAGCCGCAGTGAACTTTTGAGCTTTCTTGCAGATATGCAGTTTGACTCTGTAAAACTCTATTATCCATTTCCTGATTATAGAAATCTTCAACTCATATATACAGACGAGTATCCCCCAACAGATGATTTAACGGAGCGGATAAAAGTATATGTTTCAAAGAATTACGAAAGAGTCTTAAGTGAAAATAAAATGTATAGTATTCTTGCTCAAAATAATGTATTAACCACTTTTGCAAACTATTTTATTGTGGAATGTGGAAATAATGTTGAAGTTAGTAATATATTATATTCAGCCATTTCTTCAGAAAGAAGCCGTAACAGAGCTTTCGCCACTAATATATGTAGCGATGGCAAGGTAAGAAAGATACCAATATATAATGAAGGAATATCCGGTCTTGAAAATTTAAAAAGAAATGCAGATGAGCAAATTAAAAGAAAAATACCATCACTGAAAATATCTATTGATAAAGGTATTGCGGTTATGGATAGGATAGAAGCTCCCACATTATCAAATCATCTAAGAAAATTAGCTGAAGATAAAAATACAAAAGCTATTTTTGAATGTATTGATATGCTTTATAAGTATATACTTAACTCCTCTGATCATACCTCTGAAAACTCCTTTTCGAGTATGGCACAAAATGAAAATTGGGGACCAGTACTAAAAAAAGCATATATTGAAATGATCCCTGTCAATTGTTTTTTTGTAGACGCAGAACTTTTATTTTTTGATCAGGAGTATACTATGGACAATTGTCCAGCAGGCTATGTTTTATTTAGAGCAGTAAATGACATTTATAATTTTATACCACAAGTTGAAAAACTGATCTCACTTGATGAAATGAAGGAAAGATATAGTTTAAAAAGCTTATGGAATTACTATATGAGAGTAGAGGACGAGTTTTGCAAAGGACTAATAAATCGAGATATATATTTAGGTCGTTCAATATGGAGAAATGACTCTGAACATATTTTAATAAATAATAGGAGGGCAATGAAAATGAGCTGCGACAGTTCAATTAAGCTCTTTAATCCGGTATCGGAGCTCAATGATAGAAAATTGATTCTTTTTGGCTCTGGAAAATATGCAGATTATTTTCTAGACAAATATGAGAACAACTATAAAATAGACTTCATTATAGATAATAACAGTGAAAAGTGGGGAACAGAAAAACGGGGTATAACAGTAAAATCCCCTGATGAACTTCACAGGCTTATTTATGGAACATATAGAATTGTTATTGCAATTGCAGATTATCAGCCAATAATTGAGCAGCTAAAGTCGATGGGGATATATGAGGATAGCTATCGTATATATCAGAAAAGTATTGACGATATTTTGACATTAGCCATTACAGATACCATGTCAGACGGAAAATATAATATAGGTTATGTAACAGGAGCTTTTGACATGTTTCATATAGGTCACCTTAATATTCTAAGAAGATGCAAGGAACGTTGCCACTACTTGATTGCAGGAGTATTGACTGATGAAATAATTGAAAATGAAAAACATAAAACTCCCTTTATTCCTTTTGAAGAGCGTATTGAGATTGTAAAGCAGTGTAGATATGTTGACAGAGCTATTCCAGTGGATAAGCACAATACAAATAAAATTGACGCATGGAAAGAACTGCGTTACGGCTGTTTGTTTTCTGGAAGTGATCATGAAAATCAGCCATATTGGATGACGCTTCAAATGCAGCTTCGCAGTTTAGGCTCGGAGCTAGAGTTTTTTCCTTATACACAAAGTACCAGTTCAACTATGCTGCAAAAAGCAATAAGAGATCAAATCATAACTAATTAATAAAACTATGGAGAGGTGACAAATGAAAATTATATGCGAGTTGTCGGGCATAGTAGATTATAATCGTCCATCACAAGGAACAATTGATATAAAAACTGCAGGTTTTCAACAGATATTCGTGGATTTAAATCATTTATATAAAAAGGTGACCAAGGAAAATGTTGAACACTTTATGGAGAAGTTCTCTGTGGATGAACTGCCTTTTTTAAAAACTACTAGGGCGGTTGTTGAAAAATGCAAAGCTGAGAACATTCATATATTTGCACTTCGTTCACCATATCTTCCTATTGATACTAAACGAACAGATTTAAATGAAATTCAACAGCAAATGGCGGAAGAAGTTATCGAATTTTGCGGCGAAGCAGAAGTAAATTATGTAATTGTTCAGCCTATTTTTGCAGGTGTTGATCGCTCAAATGAATGGCTTGTTAATAAAGAATATTATTCTAGTCTTGCGAGAACAGCCCGTGAAAATAATGTAATGATTCTACTCGAAAATCAATATAGAACCTATAATGGACACATCATGAGAGGTATCTGTTCCGATGGAAAGGAAGCCGCTAAGTGGGTAGATAAGCTTAATGATATTGCTGGAGAAGAACGTTTTGGTTTTTGCATGAACACAGGAACTTGTAGTCTTTGCGGACAGAATATGCATGAATATGCTATATCACTTGGCAGCCGAATAAAAGCTGTAGTATTGAGAGACTGCGACGGACATAATGAAACCTCGATGCTTCCTTTTACTGCTGTAAACTCCGGCGAATCGCAAACGGATTGGTTGAGCCTCATCCGTGGACTGCGTGATATTAGCTTTGACGGTGGTTTGATTCTTGATATAGAGGATACTGCTGTTGCATTTTCCCCGATCCTCAGACCACAGCTTTTAACACTTGCTAAAGCGACGGCGGATTATTTCAGGTGGCAGATTGAAATTGAAAATCAACTTAAGAAGTATAAATCAATTGTACTTTTTGGTGCAGGAAATATGTGCCGTAATTATATGAAATGCTATGGGGAAAAGTACCCTCCGATGTTTACTTGCGATAATAATAGTAAGGCCTGGGGTACAAATTTCTGCGGACTTGAGGTAAAGTCACCGGAGGCACTGAAAAGTATTCCTGCTGACTGTGGAATATTTATATGCAATATATATTACCGTGAAATTGAAAAGCAGCTTAGAGATATGGGAATTAAAAATAATATTGAGTTTTTTAATGACGAGTATATGCCGTCGTTCTATTTCGATAGGCTGGAAAGGATGTGATTTTTTGCTGCAAATAGGCGTACAAACAAAAAATGTGGTTTTTGACAGCAATCCATCTTCAGGCTTCCAACTTTTAAAAAAGTCAGGCTTTTCCTGTGCGGATTTCAGCCTTAATTCATATTTACTGAATACATCACTTTACAAATTGGAGTTAAATGAATTCTTTAATAAATCGGACAGTGAGCTTGAAGCTTTTTTTGCACCACATAAAAAAGCAGCTGAAGTAGCAGGGGTAATAATAAATCAGATGCATATGCCATACCCCTGTTATGTTACCAACGGAAGTAAGGAACTTAATGATTATTTAGCAAATGTCGTGGCAATAAAAAGTTTAAAAATTTGTAAATACTTCGATTGCTCAAACATTGTAATTCATGGCTTTAAACTTGCACGAAGTCTTGGTTCTGAAGAAATGGAATGGAAATATACAGAAGACTTTCTCAAAATAATTGCACCCTTAGCAAAGGAAATGAAGATAACAATTTGTATTGAAAATATCTACACAAGTATTGGTAATCATATTCTTGAAGGACCATGCTGCAATGCACAAAAAGCTGCTGAGCGTATTGATAGATTTAACGATAAATACGGCGCGGAGGTTTTGGGATTTTGTTTTGACACAGGACATGCTAATTTAGTTGGAATTGACTTTGAGGGTTTCATAACAACTCTTGGACATCGATTAAAGGTCCTTCACATTCATGATAACGATGGAATCGGTGACCTTCATCAGATACCATTTACATTCACAAAAACACGTGAAAATAGGGCGTCAACGGATTGGAATGGATTTATCCAGGGACTTAAAAATATAAAATATGACAAGGTTTTGAGTTTTGAAACGGCACCTGTGCTTACTTCATTTCCTGATGAAATGAAATCTGAAGTACTCCAGTTTATTGCTAAAATAGGACAATACTTTTCCAGCAAGATTGAATGTTAATTTTTCTGCAAATTTACTTTAATTGAGAATAAATTATTGAAAAAAATCCATAAAAGTTTACATTAACACTTAAGAAAAACAACAACTCAACGATTATTAAAACGGAATAATATTTTTGGAGTTGATTTTATGAGATTAAATCACAATTTAGCATCCTTAAACATATATAGAAACCATGTAAAAAATCTTAAATCTAATAGCCTTGCTATGAATAACATATCCTCCGGGCAAAAAATCAGCAGCGCAAAGGACAACCCCAACGCTATCGCCCAGAGTGAAAAGCTAAGACTCCAGATTAGAGGGCTTCAGATGGCATCCAGAAATGTGCAGGATGGAGCAAGTATGCTGCAAAATGCAGATGGAGCCTTGGATTCCGTAACCTCCATGCTTCAGAGAATCAGAGAGCTTACTGTACAGGCTGGGGGAGTCAATTCAGTAGAAGATAGAAAAACCATACAGGATGAAATTAACCAGATGATTAAGGGCATAGATCAAACAATAAACACTAATGAGTTCAATGGAGTAAAGCTATTAGCCTCTGGCGCCAAGGGTAACGAAAAGCCTAGTATTATTAAGATGCCAAGTGGGGCAAATGTAGGTGAAGAGGTAGAAATTCCTGTATACAAACTCACTTCAGATATGATAGGAAATTCAAAAAACGGAGACAAACTTGCTGATATAAATATACTTTCAAGCAAAGGTATCAGTACAGCCTTACAGACCATAGATGGAGCCTTAGAAACAGTATCCACGGCCAGAAGTAAATATGGAGCCATACAAAACAGGTTTGAAAGCTTGTATAATAATTTGAGTGAAACAGAAGCAGCGTTACAAAATGCTGAGAGCAGCGTTAAGGATGCAGATATAGCTTACGAAATGATGCAAATCTCTAAGTCCAATATTTTAATTGAGGCCGGCAATGCTATGATGGTACAATCAAACAATTTCCCTAAAGAAATATTGAAGATTCTTGAAAATTTAAGAGGTTAATGTATATTTTTTAAGATTTAATGAGCACCAGCAGTGGATTAACATGCTAGTGCTCTTGTTTTTTTATCAGTGAATTATAAGTTGCCAAGGTAGGGGAAAATGGTTACAGCCTTCGACGATATTTTTGTAATAAAACTCTTTGTATACATACAATATCATTTAAAACACTGAAACGCTTTTTGCTGTTTAAAATAATAATTTTAAAAAAAGTATAGAAAAAAGTAGAAATATACCCTATAATAAAAGCGATAACAAAAATTGTTAAAAAAGTTTGTAGAATTATATGACAATTTTATTTGTATTAAAGAATATTGTGGAAAAACAGTTATTAAAATTTACTCATAAAAATTCAAAAAATATGTACAAACTTGTAGATTTAATGTAATATATAATTAAATTATTAATTTTATACGAAAAAAATTACAAATTTGAGGGGGATTAAAGTGAAAGTGAGTAATATGTCGTATGATGAGAAGGTGTACGACCTGGTTAAGAAGGGTTTAGATGCGGCCTCCTTGAGAAGCAAAGTTATCTCAAATAATATTGCAAATGTGAATACTAAAGGCTACAAAAGATACTATGTGTCCTTTGAAGATACCCTAAAGGATACCATGAATAAAGTGGAGTTACAAAAAAGTGATGACCTTCACCTTGATGGGAAGGACAAGCCTGCAACCATCAGCGTTAAGCAGGACACATCTACAAGTATGAGAGAAGATGGAAACAATGTAGACATCGAAAATGAAATGACCAATCAGGCTGCAAACACACTGATGTATAATGCGTTAATTACTCAAGTAAATTCTAAGTTATCTATGACAAGATATGTCATAACCAGTGGCGGGAGGTAATAACAAATGAGTGCATTCACTTCATTAAGAATAAGTGCCAGTGGATTGTCTGCTGAAAGATTGAGGATGGATACTATTGCCTCAAACATTGCAAATGCATCCACTACAAGAGGTGAAGATGGCAAACCATACGTGAGAAAAATTGCTGTTTTTCAAGAAAACCTCAATGAAGCTATAAGAAAAGGCGATAGAGTAGAAGGTAATTTGCTAGGGGTTAAGTCTGTAGGCATAGTAGAGGACCAATCTGAGTTAAGAAGGGTTTACGATCCATCACATCCCGATGCTGACGAAGAAGGTTACGTTTTAATGCCCAATGTTAATATATTGAACGAAATGGCGGATATGATAGCTGCTACCAGGGCCTATGAGGCTAACATCAATGCAATAAACAATGAAAAGAGTATGTTTTCTAAGGCTCTTGAAATAGGAAGATAGGAGGAAAATTTAAATGAAAATTAATGATTATCTACAGAGTAGAATGTCGCTGTTGTCCATAGATAATACCTTGGGAAAAGAAACTGAAAAAACTCAGGGCAGTTCAATGAGCTTTATGGACACGCTAAAGGAAAAGCTGGATAAGGTTAATGAGAAGCAAATACAATCAGATGTGGCTACTGAAAGCTTTATAAAAGGTGAGGATATTGATATCCACGAAGTTATGCTGATTACAGAGGAGGCTAAAATGTCTTTGCAGCTTGCTGTGCAGGTAAGAAATAAAATTGTGGAGGCATACCAGGAGATAAGCAGAATGCAGTTATAATAAGGAGTGCAGACAATGAATAAACTATCAGAAATATTTACAAAGTTAAAAGATAAATGGAAATCTACAAGTATCGGTCAAAAAATACTCTTTGGAACAATAATTTCTGTAGTTTTAGCTCTAATCATAATTTACGTAAGCTACTCCAGTGCTAATAAATATGGCATTTTGTTTTCAGACCTTACACCAGAGGATGGGAATACTATCTCTGCAAAATTAGATGAGCTGAAAATTGATAAGCAGGTTAAAGGAAATACAATTTATGTTCCCAAAGAAAAGGTAGATGAACTGCGCCTGCAACTCGCTGGGGACATATCCGGCGGAAGCAAGGGATATGAATTACTTGATAACGGTAGTAGTTTTGGCATGACAAATGAAGAGTTTGATTTGAAAAAACTTAGAGCTACCCAGGGAGAGCTGGAGAGAACTATAAAAAGTTTTCCGCAGATAGAAAATGCAAGGGTTCATATTACACCTGCTGAGGATTCAGTTTTTATAAAAGATGGGAAGCCAGCCAAAGCTGCAGTTTATATACAGTTAAAAGCCGGTACTAAATTAAGTTCAGAAAATATTAGATCCATCATGGCCCTTGTATCCGGCAGCGTTGAAAATTTACCGAAGGAAAATATAGAAGTCATTGACGATAAAATGAACCTTTTATCTAAGGGAGTGCTTGAGGAAGAGGAAGAAGATTTCACTACATCTGTTGATAAACAACAGGCTTTGGAAATGGAGTTTGAAAAGAAGCTAGAGAATGCTCTTATGGATATGCTTGAACCAGCAATTGGAAGGAATAAGGTCAATGTTAAAGTTAACAGTGACCTGGATTTTGATGCAAAAGAAAATACTGTCATTACCTATGATCCGAATAAGGTGGAAGTAAGTTCACAAATCATTAGGGAAAACAGTTCTTCAGAGGAGGGAACGAACTCTGCAAGTCCTGTAGATAATAATATGGGAAATACCACTCCTCTTAATGGAGGTACAAATACAACCACTAAAGAGGATATTACCACTAATTACAAGGTTGGTGAAACTACCAGTAAGGTTATCAGTGCACCGGGAGAAGTAAAGAGAATTACTGCTTCTGTAATAATCGATGGGAAATTGGATGAAGCTACAAAGACGGATTTAGAGAGGTTAGTTTCCGGTGTCATCGGTTTCAAAGAGGACCGTGGGGACTCTATAAGTGTAGTGGGTATGACTTTTGATCCATCTGCTAGTGAGGAAGAGGCAAAAGCCATTGCTGAGCTGAAAGAAGCTACAGAGAGAGAAAGACGTTACCAACTATATAAAACTTTGGCTATTGCAGGTGTAGCACTTGTAGCCTTTATTATTGCAATGATCTTTATGTTTAAGGTGATGAGAAAGAAAAAGGATGAACCACAACCTGCATTAGATGTTGTCATAGGCGGAAATATACCGGTTAAAGAAGCTGTTAAATTTGACCCGATAGATTTGGAAGTGGAAAATGAGAAAACACACTTGGAACAAGAAATTAAGAAGTACGCTACCAATAAACCTGAACAGGTAGCAGATATTGTAAGATCGTGGCTGGCAGAAGATGAGAGGTGATAAATATGGCTAGAGATACAAATAAGTTAACAGGTGTACAAAAAGCTGCCATATTGTTCATTACTCTAGGACCGGAAGCATCAGCAGGTATTATAAAGAGATTTCCTGAGAGTGACATCCAAAAGATAACCTATGAAATTGCCAATATTACTTCAGTAAAAGCTGAACAACGCCAAGAAATTCTTTCGGAATTTATTGAAATAAATAAGGCTAAGGATTATATAGTAGAAGGTGGTATAGAGTATGCTAAGAACCTTTTGTCAAAGGCTCTGGGACAGCAGAGAGCCAAAGAAATATTGGAAAAGGTAACAGAGGCTACTCAGCAATATAGGCCTTTTGCTATTGCCCGTAAGGCTGACGCTCAACAATTGATGAACGTCATTTCAAACGAGCATCCTCAAACCATTGCACTAATACTGTGTTATTTGCAGCCGGACAAGTCCGGACAGATTCTATCGGCCCTTCCTGAGGAGGTTCAGGCAGAAGTTGCCTATAGGATAGCTTCTATGAGCAATACATCGCCTATGGTTATCAAAGAAATCGAAAAGGTGCTGGATAGTAAATTATCTTCAGTAGTTAAGTCTGATGTAACGGTACTAGGTGGTGTAGAGACATTAGTAGATATACTTAATCAGGTTGATAGAACAACCGAGAAGAATATTACTGAAAGCCTTGAGAGAGAAAACCCGGAATTGGCAGAAAAAATCAGAGAATCAATGTTTGTGTTTGAAGATATTATTACTCTTGATGATGTTTCTATACAAAGAGTATTACGAGAGGTGGAAGCAAAAGAATTGGCAATGGCTCTTAAAGGATGCTCTGAAGAAGTTGCAAATGCAATATTCAGAAATCAATCCAAGAGAGCTGCTGCAGCGTTGAAGGAAGATATGGAATTCCTAGGTCCTGTAAGACTTATGGATGTTGAAAAAGCACAACAGAGAATTGTTGGTATTATAAGACGATTGGATGAAGCCGGAGAGATTGTAATATCAAGAGGTGGAGAAGATGCAATCATCGTATAGAGTAATTAAGGATACAAAGGTTATTCCACAGGGGAGTAGGGAGATTGTCACTCTATACTCCACCCATAGGATATCGGGAAAAAGAGATAACACAAATATTGAAATACCAGCAGTAAATACACAAAATGAAGAAACAATGAGACTTTTAGAAGTGGCAAAACTTCAAAGCGAAGAAATACTGATAAAAGCCAGGGAAAAAGCCGAGCTAATCCAGAGAGAAGCCTATGAACAGGCCTATAAAACCGGATATGGGGAAGGGAAGCAAAAGGGATACAGTGATGGCTATGAGGAGGCCATGGCTAAAGTTAAATTAGAGGGTGACCGAATAATACAAAGTTCTGTTGAAACTTTGCAAAATGCAAAAACAGAATATGAAACCTATCTGTTAGAGAAAAAAGAGGAAATAATCAAATTATCTATTAACATTGCAAGGCATATTCTGAAACGGGAAGTCAGCGTTGATACTGGTATTGATGAGATGGTTGTTGAAGCTCTTGAAAACTCTAGAAAGGCAGAAAGCATTGTAATTAGGACCAACTCACTTTATGTGGAGAATATCAAGGCTAAGTTAGGGCTTTGGAAAGAACGCTTTGCTTTAAAGTCGGACATCTTTGTCTTAGCTGATGAGCAGATTGAGCAAGGGGTTGCCATAATAGAAAAAAACAATGGAAAGATTCGAATAGATATAGATGAGGCCTTAGAAAATATTAAGAACTCAATACTATAACTTTTGAAGAGGTGCAGAAAATGCTTACCATAGATTTTGAGGAGTTAAACAAAGCAGTACTTGAGTGTAGAACGTCATACTCAGAAGGAAAAGTAAGTAAGGTAATTGGGTTAACCATAGAGGTAGAGGGTATAAAGGCCTTCGTTGGTGAGTTGTGTACTATATATAATGATAGAAATAATCCTATAATTTGTGAGGTTGTAGGATTTAGAGAAAACAATGTCATATTGATGCCCTTGGGAGAATTAAACGGTATTGCGCCGGGCTGCAGGGTGGTGCCTGAAGGCAGGCCTCTAAGTGTAAGATGTAGTGATGCGCTACTGGGCAAGGTCCTGGATGGACTGGGAAATCCAATTGACAATTCAGTCATAAAGGGTGGAACATACTATTCCCTGGATAGGGATCCGCCGGACCCCATGAAGAGAAGAAGAATAAAGACAATACTTCCTACAGGAGTTAGGGCCATTGATGGTTTCCTAACCTGTGGAGAAGGACAAAGAGTAGGCATCTTTGCCGGCAGCGGTGTTGGTAAAAGTACAACTCTTGGTATGATAGCTAAATATGCAGAAGCAGAAGTCAATGTGATCTGCTTGATTGGTGAAAGAGGCAGAGAGGTACTTGATTTTATAGAGAAAGATCTGGGCGAGGAGGGCTTAAAAAGGTCAGTAGTTGTATGTGCTACCTCTGACAAGTCAGCCTTGGTCAGAATGAAAGGAGCTTTTACTGCTACCGCCATAGCTGAATACTTTAGAGATAAGGGCAAGAAGGTAATTTTGATGATGGACTCCGTAACCAGATTTGCTATGGCACAAAGAGAAGTGGGACTTGCTATAGGAGAACCGCCGGCTACTAAGGGATATACACCATCTGTATTTGCCAAACTGCCAAGATTGCTTGAAAGGTCAGGTATGTCTGATAAGGGATCCATAACGGCCTTTTATACAGTACTTGTTGACGGAGATGATTTTAATGAGCCTATAGCCGATGCTGTTAGAGGGATTTTGGATGGACATATAGTATTATCCAGAGCCTTGGCTCATAAAAATCACTATCCTGCCATAGATATACTGAACAGCGTCAGCAGATTGATGCCGGAAATAGCTGATGAACAGCATCAGCAGATAACCTCCACACTGAGAGACCTATTAGCCACTTACAGGGATTCGGAAGACCTTATTAACATAGGAGCTTATGTTAAGGGGGCAAATCCTAAAATTGATAAGGCTGTACAATATAATGAAACCATTAATAAATTCTTGAGACAGGGAATTAGAGAGCACAGCAGTTTTGAGGAAAGTTTAAACAGGCTTAAAGCAATGATTAAGATGTAAAGAAGGGTGAAGACTATGCAGGGGTTCAGGTTTCCATTACAAAAGCTTTTAGACATCAGGGTGGACAAAGAAGAGCAAAGTAAGCGGAAGTTGATGGAAGCTCAAAGGCAGCAGAATATTACACAAGCTAAGTTAGATGAACTAAAGGCTAACTATGCCAGGTATAACGTACTGGACAATAATCTCACTGTGGCAGAGAAAAAAATGAAGGTTAACTACCTAAATACTTTGGCTAATGGAATTCTAAAGACCAAGGATGAATTAGAACAAAAAAAGGCTGTAGTAAATAGCTGCCGTGAAGATGTTAGATTAAGGCAAATTGAGAGAAAAACTGTAGAAATCATTAAGGACAAAAGACTTGAAGCCTTCAAAAAGGAGCAGGACAGAAAAGAGCAAGTTCAAATTGATGAGTTTGCCCTATATGCATTTATGAGAAACCTTGAAAGGGGGTGAAAATAGAGAATGAATGTAAATATTCCGGCAATAAATATTCCAAGCAATGGCACTGATACTCTGTCATATAGTGGCAGTTATATTTCAAAGAGTGACAATGACCAGTTTAAAGCTTTGTTAGGAGAACTCTCAGGGATTCAAGAGAAGAGCTCAAGTTATGTAAAAGGGAGTATTGCAAGTAAAATTAGTGAATTGAAAGTTGCAGAATCAGCAGATGACCTCCAAAGTAAGCTGAAGGATATGGTAAAAGGCTTATTAGAGAATATAATTTCCGTTGAAGCAGATATTAAAGTTCAACCACAAAATGTGACTGTTACAGAAAACAAGGGCGACCTAATCATTGATATTCAAGAGGCCCAAAAGCTGTTAGCAGAGTTGAAAGAAGAAACTACCAGCTTAGAAGAATTAGTGATGTTATTGGCCAGACTCAATCTTTATATGAATGCAGATCAAAGTCCACAAGGAACACCTGCGATGAAACAATTTACTGCAGATGTTAACAGTGCCTTAGAAGATTTAATTAGTTTTGACACTGCACAAGCAGGAAGTTCCGACAAGAACAAGCTATTGCAGGCCATAGGCAACCTAATGGCTGATGAAGAGGTGCCACAGGACATAAAGGACTTGTTAATGCAGTTTGAGATTTTGTCCGACAATAGTCTTGAGGAAGTACAAGCAGCTGTAGACAATAGTATTAAGGCAGCACTGGCTGAAGAATATTTTAGCCAAAAGATTCAGAAGAGTAGTATAAATGAAAATACTGAAGCATTACGTGAGACAAGAAGGCAGAATGCAGAATCTGCAACAAGGATAAACGGCAATGGAAATACGGTTTCTGACAATAAGGAACTTAGAGAGCTGAATTACTTGGAAGCCAAGTTCATAAAAAATGTGGACAAGAGTCAGGCTAAACTACACAAGTTCTATAGTATGTTCAGTACTTTCAATTCAAAGGCTGCTAATGTGGCAGAAGTCCAAAGTGCAATGGAGCAAAAGGCTGTAAAGATTCCTGAGAGTCTATTTAATCATCTAGAGTTTCCTAATAAGAGGATGGCTATAAAAACACCTGATTTGATGGGACAAGCTGTACCTGAGGAAGCCTTTCTAGGTGAAAAAATGGCTGTACAGTCTGAGGAAAGTTTATTGCTAAACAATGAACCTGAGACTGGTAACAGCAGCAATAAGGAAGAAAAGTTCCTGGAGAGTTTATTAGACGACAAAGCTGAAGTGAAGGATGATAAGGTAACCCTATTCATGAATCAAATTAAAAATGTTGATTCAGAAGTGGGAGATATTGCAATAAAAGAAAAAGTGACTGTAAATAAGTCCACCTTTGTCAGTGACATTATTAAATCAGTGAAGTTTATGGAAAAGTCCAACCTTAAGGAATTGAGGGTAAGTATAGCTCCGAAAGAGCTGGGGGAAATAGTTATAACAGTTATATTAGAAGCTGGTAAGATGAAGACCAGCATAGCTGCCAGCAATAAGGAGGCCTATAACCTGCTGCTATCCAATGCGGAAGAGATTAAGGGGGCCTTCAGTAACAATGAAATCCGAATCCAGGATTTTAGTAACAGTATATATAATGGAGATACCACCTTCTTCAAAGACGGATCTCAGAGGCGTGGAAATGATGGCCAAAGGTCCGGAAACTCAGGAAAGATTATTGGCAGTGGCATAGAAGAGGTTGGTGATATTTTGGCAGAAGAGGAAGATATATTAGATAGCCAGATAAATATACTGGCATAAGCGGAGGTGAAGATATGAGCGTAAACAGTGTGTATGGCACAGGAAATGCTACAGAAAGAGGAACCAGAATTGTTAAGGCCGGTGGTGAACTTGACAAAAATGCATTTTTGAGAATACTTGCAGCGCAGCTTTCTAACCAAGACCCTATGAACACAAGCGATTCCAGTCAATATGTGGCTCAGATGGCTCAATTTTCATCACTGGAACAGATGACTAATTTGAATACCACCATGACATTTTCTTCAGCAAACTCACTGATAGGCAAAGGGGTATCCCTTAAAGTTGCCGATGCAGATGGGAATGCCTATACCGGAATTGTAAGATCGGTATCAAACCGGTCAGGAAGTGTAAAGTTGACGGTGGAAGTAAATGTAAATGGTTCTAGTGAATTCATGGAATTCAATTACGATGATGTAAGTGATGTTATTGAGGTACCGGATTATAAGCTGGACAGTCTTAATGAGAATATATTATTGCTGACTGCTTCGACCCTTATAGGAAAAAGAGCCCAATTCAATGAAGTTGACGAAAACAATAATAAGTATGTGGGTACAGTAAAGGGTGTATATATCGAAGGAAACACCATTATGTTTAATGTAAAACCTGATGACAAGGATGAAACTGTGAACTTACCTTACAGCAGTATAAGAAAGGTTCAAGAAGTATAGGTTCTGTTATGGGTTACAGGGTAATAAATGGAGTACTGTATTCAATTGGCAATTTTCCCACGGCTAATGATAGTAGCAAGCAAAATATAGGTGCAGATAGATTAAAGGATGGCATGAGCTTTGATGCAATATTAAAAACCAGGCTCAATAAGGATGAAGCCTTTAATATATCCAAGCATGCAGCAGATCGGCTAAAAGATATTAAATTAGATAGTACTGATATGAAAAAGATAAATGAAGGTATAAATATGGCCTTTGAAAAGGGGGCAAAAAATTGTCTGATTCTTTACAAGGAAGTTGCGCTGGTTACCAGCATTGAGAATAGGACAATCATCACAGCTGTTGATGGAAACAGAATGAAGAATAATGTGTTTACTAATATAGACAGTGTGGTGATTTTATAATGGGCTGGACCTTAACATAGGAGGCTCAGCTTTGCGGAAGGATGGAAGCAAAGCAAGGAAACAGGCAAAATCAGAATAAATTTTTGGGAGGAATAAATATGTTAAGATCACTATATTCAGGTATAACCGGTATGAGAGTTAATCAAACTAAGATGGACGTTATCGGTAACAATATATCAAACGTAGGTACCACAGCTTTTAAAGTAAGCCGAGCAAGATTTCAGGACATGATCAGCCAGCAGGTTACTGCTGCTACCGGTCCAATGGCAAATCAAGGTGGTATCAATCCTTCACAGGTTGGTCTTGGTGTTCAGCTTGCAGGTATAGATACTGTAGTTAAGCAGGGAATGATGATTCCTACTTCAAGAAACCTTGACGTAGCTGTGGATGGAGAGGGCTACATAATGGTTGCAAAAGGACCAAAGAGCTTTGATGATACGAAATTTGCTGTTACAGACCATGCTGTTACTGCAAGCACAGATACTGAGCTGCTATATACAAGAGATGGTTCTTTTACTTTAGACAGTGAAGGTAACCTGCTGACTTCTGATGGCTATAGAGTAATGGGATATTCTATAAATGGCAGTATTGATGCTGATGGCAATCTTGTATTTGCAGATGCCAGTGGTGTAATAACAGCAGATGAAGGCAATTTAAAAACTTTAAGAATTCCTGATGTGGTTGTCGATGGTAATGTTGAATTAAGAGTTAGAAGCTTTAGTATCAGCAAGGAAGGAGTTATCAGCGCTGTTCTTGAAGATGGTAGAGTAAGTGCACTAGGACAAATTGCAATGGTAGCCTTTAAAAATCCAGCAGGTTTAAGCAAAATGGGTAAAAACTTATTTCAACAGTCAGTTAACTCCGGAGATCCGGTACTGAGAAGCGGTGTAGGTTCACCTGATGACAACAGCAAGGGGTATGGTGATATGCTTCAAGGTATGTTGGAAGGCTCAAACGTAGACTTGGCAGAACAGTTTACTGATATGATAGTAACCTCAAGGTCCTTCCAGGCCGCAGGCAAGATGATTACTACGGGAGATGAAATACTTCAGGATATTATTAACCTAAAGAGGTAACTGCAGGCACTTAATATAAAAATTACAGTTAGAATTATATGATCGTGTAGGGTATAATGTATTTACTCTACACGATTAAAATTAAAACTGTGGAGGTAGAATATGATAAAAGTAATTGGATTCAATGGAAAAGATTTTGTGTTAAACGCAGAACACATAGAAAAGATTGAAGAAGTGCCTGAATGCCTCATTACATTAACTAATGGAAAAAAGTATATGGTTATGGGAAACAGCCAAGAGGTTGTTGAAAAGGTAATAGAATATAAAAAGAGAATTTTTAGTCATAGGTTGTAGGAGGCAGCATTATGAAAAAACAAGATTTAGCTACCTTTATTGGAGTTCTTGGTGGTACATTCGTTATAATCTGGGGAATATTAATAGGAACTCCATTGTCGGTATTTTATGATTTTGCTTCAGTAGTTATTACTGTTTTTGGTTCAATAACAGCTTTGTTTATAAACTTTCCTATATCGGAAATTAAAAGACTAATTCCGGTTATGGCGCAAAGTTTCAAGGATTTAAAATTGTCTAGCTTTGAGACTATTCAGTTATTTACCAGTTTGTCTAAAAAAGCAAGAAGAGAGGGGTTACTCTCACTGGAGGACGAAGTTAATAATATCGGTGACGACTATTTAAAGAAAGGTCTTCAGATGGTTATAGACGGTATAGAACCGGAGACTATCCGTGAGATAATGGAACTTGAAATCGGAGAAATGGAGAAAAGACATAAAGCAGGTCAGGACATGCTTAAATCATGGGCGGCATATGCTCCGGCCTTTGGTATGATAGGAACACTTATCGGACTTATACAAATGCTTGTAAACCTTACGGATTCAAGTTCCATAGCTTCAGGTATGGCCGTTGCACTGATAACCACGTTTTATGGAGCAGTTATGGCAAATCTGATTTTTACACCAATGGCGGCAAAACTGGCAGCGAGAACAGATAAAGAAGCTGGTATGAGAGAAATGATGCTAGAAGGTATCCTTGCTATTCAATCCGGTGTAAATCCAAGAATAGTTGAGGAAAAGCTCTTATGCTATCTATCACCTAAGGATAGAATCAAATACGCAGCTCAGAATGGTGAAGCTTTAGAAGGGGTGCAGCAAAATGGCTAGAAAGAAATCAGGAGGATCCGGTGGACCATCTGGTGGAGAATGGCTGGCAACTTATTCTGATACCATGACCTTGTTATTAACTTTTTTTATTCTCCTATACTCCTTTTCCTCTGTGGATGCTCAAAAGCTAAAGCAATTGGCAGCTTCATTGCAGACCGTGTTTACCGGACAAGCCAATAATGCAATTTTTGATTACAACATGAAGTATGGTGAAGTTCCGCTGGTAGGAGAGAATAGTTTTCAAGATCAGATACCAATAGATAAGAGCACCGGAGATCCATCAATGTATGAGACTGTTTCGGAATTTATAGAGAAGAACAAGTTAGAGGCAGTTGTGCAAATAACTGAAGACAGCAGAGGTATTATTATTCAGCTTAGAGACAACATCCTCTTTGAATCCGGCAGTGCAGATATAAAAGAAGACAGTAAAAACATTTTAGAGAAAATAAGCACTTTGGTTTCCAGTTTTCCTAATGAAATCATAATAGAAGGACATACGGACAACGTGCCAATTCACAACCAGAAGTTTGCTAGTAATTGGGAACTATCTTCAGCAAGAGCAATCAGTGTATTAAAGTACTTTGTAGAAGTCAAAAAAATAGATCCCTACAGGGTTTCGGCTCATGGATATGGAGAGTATCGTCCCGTAAAGAGTAATGATACACCACAAAACAGGGCCGCCAATAGGAGAGTAAATATACTAATAGTGACTAAGGAAGGTGTCAGTGAATAATGAGTGAGGCAGTAAAAGGAAAAGTAAAGTCAAGCGGAAACATGCTTAAGATTATAATAGTATTCATGTTGATTTTACTATTAATTGGAGGAGCAGGTTTTGGCGGCTACTACATTGCATCAAAATCAGCACCGAAAGCCAACACAGGTAATTCGGTATCTGAAAAAAACAATACGGAAGAAGCTTTTTATGAAGCAGGAGAATTCGTGGTGAATTTGGCTGATGAGGGAAGTAAAAGGTATTTAAAGGTTAAATTGGTTCTGGCCTATAATAGTGAAAACAAGAAGTTAACTACTGAATTAGAAAAGAAAAAAACAGTAATAGCTGATTCAATTATATCAACACTAAGAATAAAGAAAACAGCAGATTTATGCACAGCTACAGGACCGGAAGAATTAAAACAGGAGCTTATTGCAAGGATAAATGCAACACTTTCATTAGGAAAGATATCCAATGTATATTATAATGACTTCTTCATTCAGTAAGGAAGGTGAACATGGATAAAAATACATTTACATTGATCTTACAATTGGTGTTCTTCTTACCCTTTATTATCTTTCTGATTTTTCTTTCAATGAAGTTAGGAGGCAGTAAGCTTCAAAATTTCCAGAAGGGAAAATTCATAAAGGTCTTTGAAAGAACGACTATCTCAAAAGAAAACAGCCTGATAGTTGTACAGATTGGTAGTAAGGGGTATGTCATGGCATCAACCACAGGTAAGCTGGAGATTATAAAAGAGCTGGAAGATGCTGAACTTGCTGCAATAACAGCTCAGAAGGCTGTACCTCAATTTTCGAGCTTACAGGATCTTTACAAAAAAATCGGATTAAAGAGGAAAGGTACCTTATGAAAAAGCTGACTAGATTATTATTAATTTTTACCTCTGTATTTGTTATATTGCTTATAGTACCAAGAACCGTATGGGCAGCGCCGGAATCAATATCAGTACCGAATATTAACTTGTCAATAGATGGTTCAAGCACTCCTACTGATTATGTTAGTAATATAAAACTTCTAATATTATTAACTATTCTAACACTATTGCCATCTTTTCTAGTAATGATGACAAGCTTTACCAGAATTGCTGTTACTTTCTCTTTCCTTAAAAGTGCTATTGGTGCTCAGCAGTCAATACCAAATCAAGTTCTTATTGGTCTAGCCTTATTTCTAACGATTTTTATAATGGCTCCTACCTATAATGAGGTCAATGAAAAGGCTTTAAAACCATATATGGAAAACAAAATAACCCAGGAACAGGCCATTGAAGAGGGGGCAAAGCCAATCAGAAAATTTATGCTTAAGCAAACCAGGCAAAAGGATTTGAAGCTCTTTGTAGAAATTGCAAATTTAGAAGGGGAAATTACTGAAGATAATGTTCCTCTATATGTGGTTGTACCTGCTTTTGCAATCAGTGAGCTTAAAACAGCCTTTACCATAGGATTTCTCTTATATCTACCATTCCTGATTATTGATATAGTGGTTGCCAGCGTATTGATGTCCATGGGGATGTTTATGCTGCCGCCGGTGATGATTTCACTTCCATTCAAACTTTTGCTCTTTGTCATGGTGGATGGCTGGCATTTACTAGTTAAAACATTAATAACAAGTTTTACGTGATATACCTAGAGATAGATAATATTTAGGTAAAGAAGTTAGGAAGAGAGGGAGAACACAGCATGAGTGAAAATCTGATTACAGGAATTTTAAAGGATGCAATTTCTACAGGTTTGTTTGTAGTAGCGCCTATACTTGTGGTGGGACTTGTTATTGGACTATTGATCAGTATATTTCAAGCTACTACTCAAATCCAAGAACAGACCCTTACTTTTGTGCCTAAATTAATAGCTGTAGCTATTGTTGGGCTTTTGACCGGCAGTTGGATGCTGCATAAGCTGGTAGACTTTACAACAAGGGTTTTTAATATAATGTCAAATATAACCAGATGATTGTAGGAGGATAGAAGTTGATAAATACAGGATATTTCTTGGCAGTACTAATGATCTTCTTAAGAATGCTAACCTTCTGCGCAGCGGTTCCTATATTTTTCCCGAAGGGAACACCTAATATTATGAAAGTCTTTATAGCCGGGGTGTTATCCTTTGTTATTGTTCCATCGATAAATATAAATAATTTAAATTCAGTAGACAGTAATTTAGAAATAATATTCATAGCAATTAATGAAGTTTTGACAGGACTTATGTTAGGCTTTATAACAAATATTATATTTACAGTGATGAAGCTGGCAGGCCAGCTTATGGATACTCAAATCGGACTGGGCATGATAAACATGTTCGATCCAAATTCAAACACGAACAGTACTTTGATTGAAACCTTATTATATTGGGTTAGTTTTATAGTCTTTTTATTCATAGACGGGCATCATTTATTAATTAAATTGATTATACAAAGTTTTAATAGTATAAATATTGGAAACTCCCTACTGACCGTTGGAAGCGCAGGGGTAGCAATAAATGTGATTATTGAGTATTTTACAATTGGTTTGAAAATAGCAATACCTATCGTATTGATAATTCTTATAACAGATATAGTTTTGGGCTTGATCTCAAGGGCAGTGCCACAGTTGAACTTGATGATAATGGGCTTACCCGTAAAGATTTTGGTTGGATTTACTGCCTTAACCCTGGCTTTACCGTTTATTTATAAAAGCATGGTAATAGCTTTTGAAAACTTACCGGATATATTTAACAATATATTTAAGGCGGTGCCGGTGGTTTTAATCTTTGCTTCTGAAGATAAGACTGAAGAGGCAACACCCAAGAAAAAAAGTGATGCGAGAAAAAAAGGACAAGTAGCGAAGAGTAAAGAGGTGTCCCTGGCTCTCACTCTGCTTGCCTCTACCTTGCTGCTAACCCTACTAAGTGGTTATGTAGGCAATGGTTTGATGGATACTTTAAAACATTTTTTAAGCAGCGATATTGCTGAACTTGATTATTCAAATCTAAAGAAGCTTGCAGTGACAGTTTTGTATAGGGTAGCAATAATATTTCTGCCTGTAGTAATACCTATTATGGCAGTGGGAGTAGTTTCTAACTACATTCAGACTGGTTTTTTATTTACCACAGAGCCTTTAAAGATGCAACTTTCAAAGCTAAATCCTATAAGTGGCTTTAAAAGGATGTTTTCTGCCAGATCAGCTGTAGAACTGTTGAAGCAGCTGGTTGTGGTTTCCATAGTGGGTCTTGTGGGATATAACTTCGTAAAGGATAATATCAATGACCTCTTAAAGATTGGGTATTTGTCAATCTATAACATACCCAGAGAGTTTGGTAATTTGGTAATCAGTATATTTATAAAGATAACTATGATTATGATAGTTGTGGCTGCTATAGATTATTTTTATCAGTTGTATCAACACAAAAAAGATTTAAAGATGACTAAGCAGGAAGTAAAAGAAGAATTCAAGCAAATGGAGGGAGACCCTCAGATAAAGTCAAAGATAAAGCAGAAGCAAAGAGAAATTGCCAGCCGACGTATGATGGCAAGTGTACCTGACGCTACTGTGGTAATTACAAACCCCACACATATTGCGGTAGCCTTGAAATATGAAGAGGGGGGAGACGGAGCTCCTAAGGTGGTAGCCAAGGGAGAGGATTATATCGCTATAAAGATAAAGGAAATAGCAAAGGAAAATGAAGTACCGATTATAGAAAACAAACCGCTGGCTAGATTAATATACAGCGAAGTTGAAATAGGTGGGGAGATACCGGTAGACATGTATCAAGCTGTAGCAGAAGTACTTGCAGTTGTATACAGGATGAAGAAGAAAAAGAAATAGACTAACAACTAAAGGGTGATAATTTTGGCTGTTAATAATGGAACAAAAATAAATTTAAAAAATCAAAGTGATACTTTGGTGGCCTTGGGTGTTATAGGTATAGTTATGATGATCATTATACCTTTGCCTACAGTGCTGCTGGATATACTATTGGCTTTGAATATCAGTATATCTGTAATTATTTTGATGATAACCATGTTTACCACAGAGGTACTGCAGTTTTCTGTATTTCCAACATTACTGCTGGTTACTACCCTATTCAGGTTGGGACTTAACATATCTTCAACCAGATTGATATTGACGGAAGCCAATGCAGGTAAGATCATTGAGGCCTTCGGAAGCTTTGTTATCGGTGGCAACTATGTTGTCGGTGTAGTTATATTCTTAATAATTATTATTATTCAATTTATAGTTATTACTGCTGGTGCCGGCAGAGTATCTGAGGTTTCTGCCAGATTCACCTTGGATGCAATGCCCGGTAAACAGATGAGTATAGATGCAGACTTAAATTCCGGTGTAATTGACGAAGCAACAGCGAGGCAAAGAAGAAGAGCCTTGCAGATGGAAGCAGACTTCTATGGATCTATGGATGGTGCCTCTAAGTTTGTAAAGGGTGATGCCATAGCCGGTATCATCGTAACATTGATAAATATTCTAGGTGGTATCATAATTGGCGTAGTCATGATGGGAATGGATATTAACACTGCTGCTGCTACCTTCGTAAGACTCACAATAGGTGACGGTTTGGTAAGTCAGGTACCTGCCTTGCTGATATCAACCGCTTCAGGTATTTTGGTTACCCGTTCCGGTACCGATGAGAACTTTGGTAGCGTGGTGACTAAACAGTTGACTGCCTTTCCTAAGGTATTAGGTATAAGTGCTGGAGTATTATTTTTCATGGGCTTAATACCTGGCTTGCCTACAATTCCCTTCTTACTTATAGCATCAGTTTTAGGCTATGGTGCATACATGGTAAGCAAAAAGCAAAACGAAAAAGTAATAAAAGAAATAGAAACAGAACAATTGGAAATGATGGAGACAGAAAGGAAAGAACCGGAAAATGTAATGAGCCTTATATCTGTAGAACCTATGGAGGTAGAAATCGGATATGGACTTATTCCTTTGGCAGATGAGGCTGCCGGAGGAGATCTACTGCAGAGAATTGCCTCTGTAAGAAGACAATGTGCTATTGAGATGGGGGTAGTGGTTCAACCTATCAGAATAAGAGATAATCTCCAGTTAAAGACCAATGGATATGTAGTTAAAATAAGAGGAACAGTAATTGCATCCGGAGAATTGATGGCCAGCATGCTGCTTTGCATGGATCCAACCAATGAAAATACAGATATGCCGGGTATAAGAACCATTGAACCGACCTTCGGGCTTCCTGCAGTTTGGATTAATAAGGACCAAAGGGAGGAAGCTGAAATTAAAGGACTTACTGTAGTAGATCCTACAACTGTAATGGTGACACATTTGACAGAAACGATTAAAGCTCATGCTTATGAGTTATTAGGCAGACAGGAAGTTAAGATGATTATAGACACAGTTAAGGAAAAATACAGTGCCGTTGTGGAAGAGCTTATTCCTGATTTGATGACTATCGGAGAAGTGCAGAAGGTACTTCAAAGCTTATTAAAGGAAAAGGTGCCAATAAAGGACATGGTTACAATATTGGAGTCCTTAGCAGATAATTCAAGAGTTACAAAGGATATTGAGCTGTTGACGGAATATGTAAGATTTGCCTTGGCAAGAACCATATGTGCACCGCTTATAGATGAAAACAGGACCATTACGGTAGCTACCTTAGACCCAAGAGTAGAAGAACTTATTTCCTCTAATCTTCAGAAGTCTATTCAGGGCACTTTCCCGGCCTTGGACCCTGATACTACCGGAGCTATATTAGGTTCTATAAAAGATGTAATGCAGAGTGTATACTTTTATGAAAACCAACCGGTTTTCCTTACTTCACCAAAGATTCGTCCAGCCTTTAGGAGACTTATTGAAATGGTATATCCCAATATAGTGGTTCTATCACTAAATGAGATACCAAACGATGTGGAAATTAGAACTGAAGGGGTGGTGACCATCTGATGATTATAAAAAGATATCTGGTAAGCAATATGAACGAGGCTATGACAAGAATCAGATATGAATTGGGAATAGATGCGGTAATTATAAGCCAGAGAAAGGTAAGAAAGCCTGGACTTTCAGGCTTTTTTTCCGGAAAACTGATAGAAGTTACTGCAGCTGTAGATAACTCCAAAAAAGCAGACAAGGAAGCACAAAATAAAAAAACTGATATCGAAGAAGGTATCGATAAGCTAAAGGAATTAATTAAAAGCCAGCCTGCCAAAGTGGCAGTGGAAAAGCAAGTGCCACCTGAGGAAAATATAGTTGAGCAAGTAAAGTCTGCATCTTCAGACGTAGAGGAGAAGCTTCTTAAGGAATTTGCTGAAATGAAGAGCTTATTGGAGGGAATATCTGCCGGTAACAATAAGACGACTACCGCAAGAAAGACAAAACTCCAGACTACCTTGGAAGCTGCAGACATCAATGATAAAAATGTAAAAAAGATAATAAGCAATATAAAAAATAGCAAGGAAGAAACAGATGAAAATACAAAGCTTAGAAATGCTATAAAAAAGTATGTTACGGTATCAAAGTCTAAGATGGAAGGAATAGTGGTTTTAGTAGGACCAACGGGAGTTGGAAAGACAACCACTATAGCAAAATTGGCAGGTAAGCTATCCTTGGTGGATAAGAAAAAGGTTGGACTAATCACTGTAGATACTTATAGAATCGGTGCCGTTGAACAGCTTAGGACCTATGCGGATATCATGAACATTCCCTTTAAAGTAGTTATTACCTTGAAGGAAATGGAGAGTGCCATCAACAGTATGAAGGATTGTGACGTAATTCTTGTAGATACCACCGGACGAAGCAGCAAGAATTCTATGCAATTATCAGAACTTAGAGCCTTTGTGGAGAAGACAAATTCTAAGAATGTAAACCTGGTAATCAGTTGTACTACTAAGGAAAAGGATGTAGATTCAATCATAGAAGGCTTTAGTATACTAAATTATGACAATATCATAATTACAAAGTTGGATGAAACCACAACCTATGGTTCTATCATAAATATTTTAGACTGTGCAAAGAAACCTTTAAATTTTGTGACCACAGGACAAAATGTACCGGATGATATAAAACAGCTTTCTGCAGATGAAGTATGTAAATTAGTTTTGGGGGATGAGACAATATGCTAGATCAGGCACAAAAATTGAGACAGCTGGCAACCAACAATACTGAAAAGAAATCTAAACCCAGAATGATCACAGTTACATCAGGAAAAGGTGGAGTTGGTAAAAGCAATTTCGTGGTAAATCTTTCTATCGCCCTGCAGAAGGCAGGAAAAAGAGTCTTGGTCTTTGATGCAGACGTGGGTATGGGGAATGATGACGTATTAATGGGTTTTTTGCCTAAATACAATGTTTTTGATATAATATTTAATAATAAGACTGTGGAAGAAGTGATAATTAAAGGACCATATGGGGTAGGACTTGTGCCTGCAGGTTCCGGTTTGAACAGAATAGAAGATATCCCGGATGATAAGCGGGAAGAATTTTTGAATAAATTGGCAGCTTTGGAGGACCTGGATTACATTATAATGGATACCGGCGCAGGTATAAGCAGAACCGTACTTGGTTTTATTGCCTGCTGTGAGGATTTGTTTATACTGACAACTCCTGAGCCTACCTCCTTAACAGATGCCTATAGTCTACTGAAGGCCGTGAACCATTTCAAATTAAAGAGCAGGGCAAAGGTTATTATCAATAGAGCCTTTGACGAAAAGGAAGCCCTTGTAACCTATAATAAGTTCAATAATGCAGTCACTACCTTTTTAAAGATGGAACTCAATTATTTGGGCATGGTATCTGAAGACAGAAAACTTGTACAAGCTGTTCGAGCTCAGCAGCCTTTTATCCTATCATATCCAAACTGTGATGCTTCAAGGGATATAGAAAGGATTGCTCAAAGGCTCATAGGAACAGAAGAAAAGTCAGAGGGAATAGGAGTGCAAGGCTTCTTTAAAAAGATCTTCAATATTTTTTCTTAAGCATTGGGGGAGAAAAATGGCGATACAGCTTATAGTGAACAGTAGAATAGAAGTTTTAAATAATACCGAAGTTTATAAGAGTACAATTCAAGATGAAAATTCCAATAATTTTTCTATAAGCCTGCCGGTAAAGAATGGAGTTTATATGACTCCATCGGTGGGTGAGATGTTGGAAATGTTGTACTATGACAATTTAAATGTATATAAATTTGAGTCTCTAGTCCTTGAAAGAAAAGTCGAAAATGCTGTACCTCAGCTTATTATGACCTTGCCGCAAAATGTGGTTAGAATTCAGAGAAGGAAGTTTGTAAGAGTTAGTACAACTTCTTATATCAAGTATACAAGGTACAGTAATGAAGAGCTTAATAAAATATCCCTGGACGATAATATTCAGTTCACCAATAAAGGGATTTTACTGGATATCAGTGGGGGAGGCTGCAGACTTAGCACAAGTCAAAGACTACAGTTTAAAGATATAATCGTTACAGACATCCCAACGGATAAGGGGACCATCAGGGTTATGGGAGAAGTGGTAAGAGTAGAGAAGCAGCCTGATGCTAATTATTATTGCGGCATCAACTTCACAATTATAGATGAAAGAACCAGAGATAGAATTATACAGTATATATTTGCATTAATGAGAAAACAACGGAAGAATTTATAGGTTAATGCAGGTTAGGAGGGAAGGAAAAATGGAAGCGGTTAAGACTTTGGATGTAAAAGAACAACTTGTAAAGAAATATATTCCGTTAGTTAAGTATATTGCATCAAGAGTAATTATAGGTAAAAGTAAATATATAGAATATGATGACCTCCTAGGTTATGGCATGGTTGGATTAATGGATGCCATTAATAAGTATGACGCTTCCAAAGGGATGAAGTTTTCTACCTATGCCTCCATCAGGATTAAGGGCAGCATGATTGATGAGATAAGACGCAACAGTCCAATTTCAAAAGGGGCCATGGATAAGCTGAATATGTATAACGAAGCCATTGAAATGTTACAAAACAAGTTGATGAGAGAGCCGACGGATGTTGAAATTGCTGAACAGTTGGGCCTAAGCACTAGCGAAGTAGCTGACATTGAAAATAATATAAACTATATAGCTCAGACTTCACTGGAGGACATACTGTTTTCCGAGGACGATGAGATGGAACTAAAAAGTACCATTGTGGATAATAATAGTCCAAGCCCTGAAAGAACTTTGGAAGAAAAGGAAGAACTGGAGTATTTAACAAAAGCTATAGAATCTCTCAAAGAGAAAGACAGACTTGTACTATCTTTATATTATTATGAAAGATTAACGCTAAAGGATATTGGTAAAGTGCTTCAGGTTTCGGAATCAAGAGTATGTCAACTTCACAGCAGGGCAATTGTTAATCTGAGAAAGGCAATGCAAAATTTAAAGTATACAGATTAAGAAAAATACCATATGTTTGGAGTGAGCAGATGGCAGTAGTTTTAATATTATCCGGCATAACTATTATTATCTTTAGTCTATATTCCTTGCTTAAGGAAGCAAAAGGTCCAAAGGGAAGTAATTTTAAAGACATCTTAGACAACAGTACCCATAATATGGATGACACCAAAATGTTGATTGGAGAAATGCGCAGAGAGTTTGCAGAAACCATATTAGAGCTGCAACAGGAAATTATGAGACTAAAGGAAGGCAACTCAGTGGTAGAGGAGGACATTACTGATAGCGAATCCGAAGAAGCCCAAGATCTTAATAACATGGGTGAAGAAAGAGAAACTGCAAATTCAAATAACAATGTAAAAATAAATGATATAGAGAAACTCCTAAAAGAGGGCTACTCCATTGATGAAATATCAGAAAAGTTAGAAATTAATAAGGGGGAGATATTATTAATAAAGGATTTATACCTAAAATAAAGCTAATTCCAAAGCTGATCCTAGACAAAAGAACCTTGTTAGGTATAGGTATCGGAATAATAATTGCAACCCTCTTAATGTCCCTTGCACCCCCTAACAAGCAGTTTACTGATGAACAGGTAGAGCTAAGAGCCCGAGAACTGGGCATGGAATATACTGAAGAATTCAAAGTGATAAGTAAGGATGTGGAACAATGATAAGAGGATTGTATACTGCAGTTTCCGGTATGATAACTCAGGAAGCAAAACAACAGGTTATTACAAATAACATGGCCAACGCTAACACCGTTGGTTATAAGGCAGATAATTTGGCAATTAAAAAGTTTAATGACGTACTTATACAGAACTTTGACAAGGTATCCGGTGGAAAAAACGTAAGGAACATTATCGGCAGTATATCTAACGGAAGTGAGATCGATGAAACTCTAACGGATTTTGCCCAGGGCTTACTTCAAGAGACTGATAAGGAAACAGACTTTGGAATAGCTGGTAGTGGTTTCTTCGCAGTAAGAAGGACTGCTGCTAACGGAAACCAAAGTACCTACTACACCAGAAATGGTGAATTCCACGTAAACAACCAAGGGTATTTAGTCACAGCCACCGGTGATAACGTACTGGCCGTAAATATGGATACCGGAGCAGAAGAACCACTTTATGTTGGCAACAGAAAGATGGTAGTTGACGGCAATAATGACATATACATTGACGGCACAGCCCAATATCGTTTCAGATTGGCAGATTTTACTGATTACAAGTCACTGAGAAAGGTTGGAGATAACCTCTACAGCGGTGAAGCACCAATGGAGTCCAATGCGGTTGTTAAACAGAAGAGCTTGGAAAAGTCCAATGTGAATATCATCAACGAAATGGTAAATATGATGACTGTGCTTAGAACCTATGAATCAAATCAAAAGGTAATTCAATCTATGGATGAAACCTTGGGTAAGGCTGTAAATGAAATAGGAACTGTAAGATAAGGCGGTGAAGTATGTTAAGAACATTATGGAACAGTAAAAGCGCTATGATGGCAAACCAAGAGAAATTGGATTCCATATCAAATAACTTGGCAAATGCCAATACCGATGGATATAAGAGGATAACGGTTAGCTTTCAGGACCTGATGAGCGAGACTCTCAATAGAAATGGTGTGCCCATATCTGATAATGAGGAAAGAAGTCAAGACCCATTTACAGGCACCGGAGTAAAAACCTCAGCCTGGGTTAGAGATAATAGGCAGGGAATCCTACAGGAAACCAACAAAAATACGGACTTTGCCATAGACGGAGAAGGATATTTTCAAGTTACAAAGGCTGATGGAAGTGTTGCCTATACAAGAGCAGGACGTTTTGATGTGGATGCAAACAACAAGCTGGTAGACTCTAACGGAAACAGGGTTAGCATTATTCTCAATCCGGGAGTTGATGAGGCAAGTATTAACTTTACATCTGACAACTTTTCAATAACAGAAGGTGGAGAGATACTATTAAAGGATGAACAAGGCTATAATGTTGTAGGAAGATTGCCTATATATACTTCTACCGGTTCAGATGCTTTCAGATCCCATGGTGAAAATTACTATGTAGCCAATCCAGGTGCAAATATAGTTGAGACCAATCAAGCTTCAGTTTATCAAGGCTACATAGAAGGCTCCAATGTGGATCTGGTAACGGAAATGACTGAGATGATCGTTACCCAGAGAGCTTTTCAGCTTGGTTCAAAGGGACTTGAAACCGCAGATGAGATGTGGAGAATAGCAAATAATTTAAGGAAGTAAGTAAATGGGCTGTCGCATAAAAAAGAGCGACAGCCCTTACTTATCATTAACTCTAATTTTAGCTGTATATTTTAAACTGGTGTGTCATATAATGTACTGTTAATGAGATATAGGGAGTGTTTGAGATGATAAGTTATAGTAACATGGATAATATGTATACTTATGATACAAATAGCTTTTATAATGGCAGGTACAATTATATGAATAACTATAATAGTATGTCCCCATATGGATACTGCCCATTTGCAGCAAACAATAACATGGACAACAATTATATGAGAAATGAATGTCCATACAGAAATAATTACTATCAATATTCACCAACAGCAGAATGCATAACTCCGGCATATCCATTGGAAAACAACTATGGAAACTTCAATTCAAATTTGAATAATTGGAATATGAGGATGAGAACCGTAAGCATTGAAGATATCAGAGACTAAAAAACAATAAATAGCTTTGTTGGAGTATAAACCAATAAGGCTATTTTTATTAGGAAGCAAGGAAGTTGTGAGGGGGTTGAGGTTATGGGCTTAGGGTACATAATTGGCTGCATGCTGAGCATTATATTATGGAAGGTAAACAAGCGTAGATTCATTGAAACCATAGACGACAAAATAAGAAGGTTCGTGAGGAATGTCACTATAGCAGAAATCCTGTATGTTTTTATTATTTCTGTTATTATCGTATTGTTATCCGATTATAGGAAAAATGAGTTGATAAATGCCATAACAGCATTTATAGTAATAGACATAAGTAATACAGAAAGAAAAAATTTAAACATAAAAGATAGGACTCACTTTTATGATTCCATTTCTACCATATCAAAGGCCCTAGTGGGAGGGTTTATTGCACCGCTCTTTTATATACTATTTCTAGGCAATGGATACGGCATAGCCTATATGCTGCTTTACAATATTTGCTATGTCAACAGCTATATATTTTTAAAATTTCTCTTTATTCTCTTGACAATCATTCCATCCATGCTGGCTCAGTTGCTCTTATATTTTGTATACTTAGTAAGAAACAGGAAACTTTCCATTGATTTTAAGGGTGACTATCTCATCAACTGCTTTACCCGCCCCCTGCTTAACATAGATATTCTTGGAGCCTATATTGAAGCAGTTAACTTTTACTACTACTTTCACCACAACGATGTTCACTATGTAAAAAGCTACGGTGAATACAGTAATAAGATAGACAGCGTATGCGTTAAAGATTACTTGTCGATTACTTATGGGATAGCTATGACATATTTTATTGTGTTCTTTATACTGCTTAAACACTTTTAACAGTAATTGAAAATTTATTAATGTTTCAATAGGGTAGAAAGGAAAGAGTTTCTATATTCATTCGTCAGTAATGAATTATGATTAATATAAAAAAATCCAGCCAAAGGCTGAATTTTTTATATAAAGAATTTTTCGGAGCCAAGCGAAGAAAAATTTACCTTTATTATTAATTATTAATGAATCTAAGTTTTACTCATACTGGAAATGGTTGAGGTCAGTGGCGGTATTATTTGCTTCTTCCTGGATATAATTCCGGGGAGGTATACGTGGTTACCATCCAGTTTAGTGTTAAAGGCTCTTGCAACTACTTCCTTTTCTTCGCCTGCTACTATAAGTTCGGAGCCGCCTTTTAAAATGTCAGTAACCATTAGCACAAGTAGGGCAAACCCGCTCTCACGGACCTTTCTTTCCATAAGGCTAAAAATATCTTGTTTCATAGGTTGGAAACTTTCCATGTCAAGTGTACCCACCTGTGAAATGCCCACCTTGTAATTACTGATGGTGAACACTTTAAAGTCCTGATGGAAGATCTCTTCCGGAGTTTTATCCAATAGAGAAGTACCTGCCTTGAACATTTCCCGGGCAAACTTTTCTACATCTATATCCGCTATTTCAGAAAGTCTCTTTAACATTATCCTATCCACGTTGGTGGAGGTAGGAGACTTAAATAAAAGAGTATCCGATATTATTGCCGCGCACAGGAGGCCAGCTGTTTTTTTGCTTGGCCTTATGCCATTCTCAAAGAATATGGAGGCTATAATGGTAGAAGTACTTCCTACTGGCTCATTTCTGAAATATATGGGGCTACCGGTTTGGACATCAGCAACTCTGTGATGGTCTATTATTTCCAGTATTTCCGCATCTTCAATGCCATGAACAGATTGGGACCGCTCATTGTGATCTACAAGGATTACTTTTTTTTTGTTCTGAGAAATAAGATGATACCTGGATATGCTTCCGATGACAATGTCATTTTTGTCAACAACCGGATAGCTTCTGTAACGGGTTTCCAACATTATGTCTTTTATTTCATCTACAAAGTCCTCAGTGCTAAAGGTTATGATATTATCCCTGCTCATCACATGGCTAACCGGTATACTTTGGGTTATAAGCCTGGCAGCGGTAAAAGCATCATAAGGAGTAACTATTAATGAACATCCTTTGGCTTTGGCAAGGTCCAGGACTTCCTTTGACACTTCATGATTATCAGTGAAGACGCATAAGGATGCCCCCTTGTTTATTGCCAGTAATTGCACTTCTTGAGAGGAGCAGCATATAGCTATATCTCCCTGTTCAAAGTCAGCATCAAGGGAGGCTATGATTATTTTTCCTTCAAATTTTGGTGATTCACCATGTATGTATATGTATTTTGCGGATAGAGTATCCAAGATGTTTTCAATTTTGGTATCACTCTTAGCTAAAATGTTGTTATCCCAAACATCCATAAAGGTGGAGATAACATTGGAATTTGAGACGATGCCGATGAGGTTATTAGTTTCATTGGTAACTGGAAGAGTTTTTACATTGTTTTTTTTCATCAGATTCCATGCCATCTTTAAGGAAATGTCTGAGGAAATTAGCGCTATCTTATCAATGTTTAAGTCAGCAACCTGAGCCTTTACTGTATCAATTAACATGGGAGGCTCCACATCAAAGTATTCCAACACAAAGCGGGTTTCTCTGTTTATCTCTCCCAATCTCACTGGTATGGCCGGTATGCTTTGAGTTTTATTCTTAAACTCAGCATAGGCAATGGGAGCACAAATGGAATCTGTATCTGGATTTTTATGTCCGGTTATATAAATAACATCCTTCATAGAAGTCCCCTTTCCTTAATAGGATAACGATTTAATTTCTTTTATTTTATATTCATCTCTAATAAATGTAAAGAATAAAATTCATCATAGCAGGAAAATTGCACTCATATATTATATAGGATAGTGTAAGGGACACTGAACATTTATAAGGAGGCTAATAAATGATTGAGGAAAAAGATCTGATAAGAGGCTTAACCACGCAGGAGGCTGAAAGAAGGCTGAAACAGTATGGACTAAATGTGTTGGAAGAGAAAGAAAAGTTGTCACCTTTTAAAATATTTCTGGCACAGTTTAATGATTTCATAACCTGGGTTCTGATAGCAGCAACTATTATATCAGGGTTAATGGGAGAAAAGGCAGATGCCATTACGATTCTGATAATAATTTTTATGAATGCTATCCTAGGCTTTGTTCAGGAATATAGAACAGAAAAGTCACTGGATGCACTTAAGAAGATGGCGGCACCCACAGCAAAGGTAATAAGAGATGGGAAGGTTAAGGTTATAAATGCCGAGTACATAGTGATAGGAGATACAGTTTTATTGGAAAGCGGTGACAGAATTCCTGCAGATGCTGTGATACTACATTCCAGCAATGTTATGGTTGACGAGTCCCTGCTTACGGGAGAATCTGTAGGGGTAATCAAGAGCTCCAGAGATAAGGAAAATTCCTTGTATATGGGTACTGTACTCTTAACGGGAAAGGCTACCGCTAAGGTAATACATACTGGAATGGAAACAGAGATGGGCAAAATTGCAGACATGCTTCAGAACATAGAAGAAGAAAAGTCGCCCTTGAAGGAAAAGCTTGCATCCCTAGGTAAGGTAATGGTGGCAATCTGTATAGTCATATGCGTAATGGTAACTGTATTGGGTATCATAAGAGGTAATGCTCCGGTGGACATGTTCCTCATGGGAGTAAGTTTGGCTGTAGCAGCTATACCGGAGGGGTTACCGGCTATAGTAACAGTGGCCTTGGCCCTAGGTGTATCCAGAATGCTGAAGAGAAATGCCCTGGTAAGAAAGCTACCTGCAGTTGAGACCCTGGGGTGTACTTCTATAATCTGCAGTGACAAGACCGGTACACTCACAGAAAATAAGATGACGGTTAAAGCCATTTACTACAATAATAATATGGTAGAATGCGGTGACAGAAAGAGCTTTAAGGGCTTAATCAACAGCACTATATTGAAGAAGATCTTCACCTTCTGCAACGATGTGAACTTTGACTTCGATAAAAAGGACATTTCCCCCGCCATTTTTGGTGATCCTACTGAAACAGCCTTGATAAGAGCCTTTTTTGAAGACAGCAGGGAGCTTAAGGCCTTTATGTCAACGGCTCTGAGGACCTATGACATCCCATTCGACTCCAATAGGAAAATGATGACTGTGGTGATGAAGGAAAGGGGAATAGAGACCTGCTATGTAAAAGGTGCTCCTGAGAGAATATTGGAAAAATGTAAGAGGATATTGATCAATGGTGAAGCTAAACCAATGACTGATTACTATAGGAGGGCAATCTTAAATAATGTAGATATTATGTCCAGTAAAGCCCTGAGATGTATAGCAGCAGCCTACAGGGATACAGGCATTACCCACAGCAAATCTGTAGAAAATGACCTCATTTTTGTGGGGATTGCCGGTATTATTGACCCGCCAAGAAAGGAAGTTAAGGATTCTGTATTGCAGTGTCGTATTGCAGGGATAAAGCCTGTTATGATAACCGGAGACCATAAAAATACAGCCTATGCCATAGGAAAAGAACTGGACATTTGCAAGGGCATTGACGAGGTAATAACCGGTGAAGAGTTGGATAGGCTCAGCGATAAAGAACTTTCTGCAAGGATAGATAAGCTGTCTATCTTTGCCAGGGTAAGTCCTCAACATAAGTTGAGGATAGTAAAAATTTTAAAGGCCAAGGGTAAAATTGTGGCCATGACCGGTGATGGGGTAAATGATGCGCCTGCGGTTAAAGAAGCGGACATAGGAATATCCATGGGCATATCCGGTACAGATGTAACCAAGGAAGCTTCTTCCATGATTTTAATGGATGACAACTTTGCTACAATAGTTGCGGCTGTGGAGGAAGGCCGAGTTATTTATAGGAATATAAGAAAGTTCATAAGATACTTGTTATCCTGTAATCTCGGTGAAGTTCTTACAATGTTCCTGGCTACCTTATTCTACCTTGATCCGCCCCTAAAGGCCATACAAATACTGTTTGTAAACCTAGCTACCGATGGCCTGCCTGCCATTGCTCTGGGAATAGACCCACCTGAAAAAGATATAATGTATGAGAGACCAAGAACCAAAAATGAGAGCATCTTTGCCAGAGGTCTCACTGAGAAGATCGTATTCCGTGGAGGACTTATCGGCATATGCACTGTATTTGCCTTCATCATTGCCAAAATGAAGGGCTACTCCTTACAATGCGGCAGAACCATTGCCCTAAGCACCCTGGTACTTTCACAGCTGATCCATGTTTTTGAGTGCAGGTCTGAGAAGCATTCATTGTTTGAAATCAATCCGTTGACAAATAAATATTTGATTGGCGCTGTATTGATCTCTGTTACCATGCTCATATCCATTATCTATGTGGTACCATTGCAAAAGGTATTCGACACAGTAGCCCTTGGATCCACCCAATGGTTCATAGTACTCTTCTTCTCAGGCATCATAGCCTTGATCAACAGCGTATACCTATATTTAAGGAGAAAGTAAAAAAAACGGAAGCTCAGCTTCCGTTTTTTTTATTGCATATCTATCTGAAACATGCATGTTCTATTTATATTTATACTGAACTTTGGTAGCCTTCTTTACAGCGTCACCGTCAACAGGGAACAGGTCCTTCTTTGTGGTAAGGTTCATAACGTTCAAAATCTCAATAATTTCTCTGTTTTCCTTACCTTTCTTACCCTTCAAACCCTGGATGATTACCAGATTACCTTGACTTACAGGGATAAACTTTGGCTTCTTAAACCATTTATTCTTCTTATAAACACAGGACACAACACCCTTGCTTCTATCCGGCTTTACAATTATTGAAACCTTTAGTTTATGAAAAATCCATAAGATCTTCTTTTCTTCAATTTTAACTGAAAGTATGTTTCCTCTTACTTGTGTTAGACGGTCTCCATATTTTTTCAGGTATGAGTTCTGATAATAGGTTGCTAATTTTTCTTTAAATCCCATATGTATGACTCCTTTTCATAAAAATTTATACTAAAGTTTATTTTAATAACTAATCTATTGATTGTGAATGAAAAATAACTGAATATGTTATTGATATGTCAAACTTCACATAATTATTCAATTTATTATATCATAATGTTGCTTTTATTAAAACAAGAATTTAATTTCTGGTCACTACAGAAAGAAAATACGAAACATTATCTTCATCACTGAACACACTGAAGACGCTGAATTACGCGGAAGAGATTTATATTTTTAACACTGAATTTAACAGAGGACACTGAGAACACGGAAGGAGCATCCTTTAAGCCACCTTCCGCGTCCTCAGTGTTCTCCGTGGATTCCGTGTTTAAATTTTTTAAACTTGACAATTTTCTTTAATTATACCGTAGTCCAATTGAATAAAAATTAAAAATTAGAGCATTTGCATAGTAACACCTTTAATAATATAATAGAATATGATATCATAAACTATAGAAGTATTGGAAAATAATCCAAGTACAGCAAGAGGAAATTTGTATAACAGATTTAAATATAAGGGAGTGTAATTATGTGTTTAGGAGTTCCACTAAGGATAGTGAGTATTGAAAATGACAAAGAAGCAGTAGGAGAAATGAATGGAATTAAGAAAAAGATTAGGATAGATCTATTGCCGGACATTAAGTCCGGGGATTATGTAATGGTGCACGCAGGCTTTGCCCTGGAGAAAATCGATGAAAGTTTAGCCAAGGATACTATGGATGCCCTGGAAGAAGTGCGAAAAATGGTGGCAGATAAATAGCGGGAGATGGAGCAATGGATATACAAGAGTTAAAGCGAAAGATTGAGTTTATAAACAGCTATAAGGAAAGGGTCAATATAATGGAAGTCTGTGGTACCCACACCATGGCTATCGGTAAGCATGGGATAAGAGGATTGTTAGCAAGTAATATCAACCTGCTTTCTGGGCCAGGCTGTCCCGTATGTGTAACACCGGACCACTATATAGATTATATCTATGATCTTGCAGTAAACAAGAATTGCCTAATTGCAACTTACGGGGATATGATAAGGGTGCCGGGGACAGAGAGACATATTTCCCTTGAAAAGGCCAAGGCCCTAGGAGCAGAGGTGAGGATGGTCTACTCCAGCTTGGATGCAGTGAAGCTTGCCAAAGAAAATCTGGAGAAAAGAGTGGTTTTCTTGGGTATAGGCTTTGAAACTACAACTCCGGCAACGGCCATTGCCGTAATGGAAGCTCAAAAGTTGGGCTTGGACAATTTTTATATATTGTCCATGCATAAGAAGATAGAACCGGTTATGCGATTATTATTAGAGGACGAGGAACTGAAGATAGATGCTTTTTTATGCCCGGGTCATGTGGCGGTAATAATTGGTGAGGATGGTTTTAAATTTCTGGAGGAATATGACTGTGCGGCTTCTATTGCTGGCTTTGAATTGGACGAGGTTATCAATGGCCTATATAGCCTTATATTAGATTTAAAGTCCAACAGTACTACCATAAAAAATGTCTATAGTGCTGTGGTTAGGAAGGAAGGCAATAAGGCAGCTCAAAGCATAATTGAGAAATACTTTTGTGCAGAGCATGACTACTGGAGAGGTCTTGGCCTGGTTAAAGACAGCGGCTTTAAGTTAAAGAGAGAATATTCCAAGTACAATATAGAAGAGGTTTTTCCCATTGACCACAGCAATCCTGAAAAGAGGAAAAATGGATGTCAATGCGGTGAAGTGCTGAAGGGAAAAATAGCACCGGACCAGTGCAAGCTCTTTGGAAGGGTATGTAGTCCCGAATCACCGGTGGGACCCTGTATGGTTTCTGGTGAAGGAAGCTGTGCTGCCAGATACAAGTTTGGTAATTATTAACTAAAGTAAAAGGATGTGTTTTTATGGATGAACTGATTTCATTGTCTTATGGTAATGGAGGAAAAAAGACCTCCAAACTAATTGAAGAGCTTATTTTGCCCAAGCTAAAAAATGACAAGCTGGAGGTCCTAAGCGATGGGGCTCTTTTGCATGTACAAAACAATATAGCATTTTCCACAGACAGCTATGTAATATATCCCTATATATTTCCGGGGGGAGATATAGGGAAATTAAGTGTTTGTGGTACAGTAAACGATTTGTTGATGTGTGGAAGCATCCCAAAGTACCTAAGTTTATCCTTTATATTGGAGGAAGGCTTTTCTGTAGAGGAGCTTAAGAAGATCATAGAATCCATTTCAAAGACAGCTGAGGCTGCAGGGGTTCAGGTAGTTACCGGGGACACCAAGGTGGTTGACAAAGGACATGGTCATGGAATCTACATAAACACTGCAGGTATCGGAGAAAGAGTGGAAGGTATAAACTACGGAAAAGAAAAAATTAAGGTTGGAGACAAGATTATTTTGAGCGGAAGCTGCGGAAACCACGGTGTTTCAATACTAAATGCCAGAGAGGGCCTAATTGATACGGCCATAGAATCCGATTGTGCAGTATTGAAGGAGCCTATAGAGTATATGTACAAGTACGGTGACGGGGTTAAAATCTTAAGAGACCCTACCAGGGGAGGAGTTGCCACTACACTTAATGAGTTTGTTGAAGGCATGTCCTTTTCTATAGAAATCCTGGAGGATTCTGTACCTGTGGATGCCCATATCAGAACAGCCTGTGAACTTTTGGGACTAGATCCCTTGTATAGTGCCAATGAAGGCAAGTATTTGGCAGTAGTGGATGCAGAAATTGCAGATGAGGTTGTAAAAGGCCTATCAGGGATAGAACTTTCACAAAAGGCTGCAATTATCGGTGAGGTAGTTGACTATATGCCTTCAAAAGTGCTGCTTAAGGGAAGCCTGGGGGGAAGGAGGATTTTGGATAAGCTTAGCTATGACATATTGCCGAGAATATGTTAACTATTATCTATAAATTAAGGAGGTATGTAAGTGGGAAAGTTTGATGGGGAGTATGTTACAAAAGAGCAGCTCTTTTCTATAGCTCAAAAGTTTAGGGAGGAAAAGAGAAGGCTGGTTATAATCAATGGCTATATAGACAAGGAAGGAAATAATGTGGTGGCCTATAATTTTGAAATTGATGGACACATAAAGACCTATCTATGCAAGGGCTATAGTACTTTACCATCTTTAACAGGGATTTATGGTGGCTCGGCCCAATGGTGTGAAGAAGAAATCTGCGAATTTATGCCCATAGACTTTGAAAGCTTGGAGAAGTCCGGCAGACTCTTTTTACCGGAGGAATTTGACGGCTCGGGACAAATACTGGTAATGCCACTTTCAGAGCTTAAAAAGGCTGCAGAAAAATAAAAGATACCATAAGGAGGATTTATTGTGAGTTATGTTATACCAATAGGACCTTATCATCCCTCTTTAGAAGAACCCATACATGTAAAACTCTATACCGACGGAGAGCTGATCTCCAAGGCTGACGTCTTTATAGGCTATAACCACCGGGGCATTGAGAAGCTGGCTACAGAGAGAAACTACATACAGACCATTACCTTGGTGGAAAAAGTATGCGGAATTTGTTCCAACGCCCATACCCTAACCTACTGCACAACTTTAGAAAGCATGGCCGGTATGGAGGTGCCTAAACGTGGCAGCTATATTAGAGTAATAATCAGCGAGCTGGAAAGAATCCACTCCCATCTGCTGTGGGTGGGGCTGGCAGCCCATATTATTGGGTTTGACAGTGTTTTTATGCAGACCTTCGCCGCCCGTGAGAAGGTAATGGATATGCTGGAAATGCTGACAGGAAACCGTGTAAACTATGCAATGAATATTGTAGGCGGGGCAAGAAGAGACCTGTCTGATCAGCAGCTTCAGGACCTTTTAAAGCTTTTGAAAGAATTAAAAGACCCGGTTATGAGAATAACTTATATTTTCTTAACAGACAAGACCATTGCCCTCAGATCCAAGGGAGTAGGAAAGCTGGAGTATGAGGATGCATGGATTTATGGTGCCTGCGGTCCCCATGGAAGGGCTTCCGGCATGGAGATAGATGTGAGAAAGGATGACCCTTACTGCAGTTACCAGGACTTCGACTTTAAGAAGATAGTAATGAAGGACGGAGATGTATTCGCAAGGGCAGTAGTAAGATTATTGGAAGTAGAGGAGAGTATGAACATTATAAATCAAGCAGTGAACAATATGCCGGACGGGCCTATAAACCTAGGGTTTAAGCTGCCCAGAATACCGGCAGGAGAATGTTTCAACAGAATAGAAGCGCCAAGAGGAGAGCTGACTTACTATGTAGTATCCGATGGCGGACAAAATAACTGGAGAGTTAGTATCCACGTACCAACCTTTAAAAACGCCGCAACAGTTCCCACAATGCTTAAGGGCAATTCTATAGCAGACGCAGGATTAATAGTAGCAAGCATAGATCCCTGCTTTTCATGTTTGGATAGATAAGATGCATGAGCTGCCTGTAACACAAAGTATAATTAGAATTGCCAAAGAAGAAGCGGAAAAACATAAGGTTAACAAGGTATTGGAAATTAGGATAGCGGTAGGAGAACTAACAGGGCTTATGCCTAACTGTATTCAGCATTATTTTGATATAGCAAGCCGGGGGACAGTGGTAGAAGGGGCTAAGCTCATCATAAACAAGGTTCCGGTGGCAGTAAGATGTAACAACTGCAACAGCGAGAGCGAAATAGATAAAAGTAAGGGCTATGGCTGTCCGGTGTGCGGCCACAGCGACATTAAAATCATAAGAGGAAATGAATTTTTAATTCAGAGCTTGGAGGTAGAATAAATCCTGAAATGGTGAAGTAAGGGGGAAAAAGTAATGAAAAAATTGATGGCTGTACTTTCAACCTTTATACTCTGCTTTTTAATGTGGGTCCTGTTTACCGGGGCCTACAGTAATTCGGAAACGTCCCTGCAGGAGTATATAGGTGGTGCAGTAGTTTCTTTGTTGGTGGCTTATTTTAGCTCAGCCTTTCTAATAAGTGAAAAACCTTTCTGGCTTTTTAATCCTAAGAGATTTGGTGCATTTTTACTATTCTGTTTGTTGTATATATGGGAACTGTTAAAGGCAAACTGGGATGTAGCAAAAAGGGCCTTATCACCAAAGCTGAATATCAATCCCGGAATCGTGAAAATTGAAACTGAACTGAAATCTGACTATGGCCTTGCGATGCTTGCCAACTGCATAACACTGACGCCGGGCACAATCACCATGGATATCGTAGAGGAGAATGGAAAGTGTTATATGTATATCCATTGGATAGATGTGGCTACCAGAGATATGAAGGAAGCATCAGACACTATTAAGGGGGTCTTTGAACCTTGGGTTAGGAGGATTTTTAAATGAGTGAAATGATTCATAATCTTATGCGTAGCGACCTTGCTGTGGTTGGTATAGTTTTAACTATAATGGCAATCTGCCTGATTTACAGAATTATAAGAGGGCCTCATGCGGTGGACAGATTAGCTGCAGCAGATAGCATTGATGTTATAATCGGAGTAGTTATGGTTATCTTTGGATGTTATGAGGATAGGTCCCTCTATGTGGATTTGGGACTAATTACAGCCCTGCTAGGGTTTATAGAGACTATTCTTATTTCCAAGTATTTGGAGGGAAAGCTATGATATATAGAATAATTATGGATATATTTTTCGCCATAGGTATTTTTTTTATGCTTGCGGGTGTAGTGGGAATGCTCCGTATGCCGGATACCTTCTGCAGGCTGCAGTCTTCCACCAATATTGTGACCCTCGGTGCCCTGCCCATACTGATAGGAGCTGCTATTTACGGTTTCTCTACGGGAAATGTAGGTATTGGAGTTAAATCTTTAATAATCGGAATATTCATAATAGTCACAAATCCCGCGGCCTCACATGCGATGACAAGAGCTGCTTATAAAAGCAGTGCAAAGATGGATCCCAGAACAAAATGTGATGATTATGGGAGGGATAGAGTAAATGAGTAGCATGGCTATATTAAATACCCTTATTATGATTGGCATAATAGTAGCAGGCTTGATAACGGTTATAGTGGATGACCTCCTGCCCTGCATCATAGCATCCTCTGTTTTAGGAACCTTTATTGCTATAGAATTTCTATTGTTACGGGCACCGGACGTGGCTATAGCAGAAGGAGCCGTTGGGGCAGTCTTATCACCCATAATCTTTATAATCACCTTAAAGAAGGTGCAAGGCAAAGCAAAGTCCTTGCCTGAAAAGCAGAAGGGGGAGAAGTAAATGAAGAAAGCAATGCTGTGGTTTTCCCTTACAGTTATATTGATATTTTCTGTTTATGTATCCTATAAGATGACGGTCAGTCTTGAGCAACATCCTACCTATGAGGGCATTGCCCAAGAGATAGTGGATAGGACCATAGACAAAACCGGTGCTGTGAATTCCGTAACTGCCATAGTTTTCGACTTCAGAGGCTATGATACCCTTGGCGAATCCTTTGTGCTTTTTACAGCCGTTACCGGGACAGCAGTTATTTTAAGAAAACAAATAAAGGCAAAGGAGGACCATTGATATGAAAAAGGGTGTTAAGAGACGGGACTCCATTATTACCTCCTGTGCAAATATGGTGTTACCCATAGCCTTGGTATTGGGCTTTTGTGTAATTTTGCATGGACATTTAAGTCCGGGAGGAGGCTTCCAGGGTGGCGTGCTCATTGCCGGTGCCATTGCAATACTGTATTTGGCCTATGGAGGAGATATGGTCAATAAGCTCTTCAAGGCTGATAGTTTAAAGCTATCTGAAAATATTGGTGCCTTAGGCTTTGTGCTGGTGGCAACTTTGGGTTTGATATATGGGGGTACCTTTTTCAACAATTTCATTGCCCAAAGCGGTGACCCGGGTCAGCTATACAGCTCAGGTACAATATTTTGGATGAACTTTGCCGTTGGCTTTAAGGTATTAGCCGGTGTTGGATTATTGATTCTTGTAATGATTAGCGTCCTTAATTCAGAGGAAGAGGAATAGAGGTGGAAGAATGTTACTGAATTATTTAGGATCCTTTTTATTGATCATATTCGGTCTATATATAATCCTTGTTAAGAAAAATTTGATTAAGATAGTCATAGGCATGGGATTGTTAGACAGTGGTATAAATCTGTTGCTGATTTCCATAGGCTTTAGAATAGACGGTACTGCTCCCATATTTCTGTCAGAATATAAGGAAGGGACACCCTTTGTAGACCCTGTACCTCAAGCTCTGACACTGACTTCCATAGTAATCGGTGCCTGCGTAACCGCCTTGGCCCTGGCTCTGGTTATAAAGGTTAAGGAGCATTATGGTACCATAGATGCCGAAAAGGTAAGGAGGTTGAAGGGATGAGTTTTGAATCTAACTTACCCATACTTGCAATCGTATTTCCTTTTGCATCAGCTTTTATAATCGGACTCTTGGGCAAAAGGCTGTTGAATTTAAAAAGAGCCGTAGCAGTGCTGGCTACTCTGGTTTCACTGCTCTGTATAATATTCCTGTATGAGCCCATAGTGGGAAGGGGAGAAATAGCTACATACTGGATGGGTAATTGGGCAGCTAAAGATGTTAAAGACTTTTGGGCCATAGGTATCGGTCTTGAAGTGGATGGACTTGGATGGTTTGTAGGGTTGATAATTGGAGTTACAGTATTTTTATCCTCCATATATTCTATCAGATATATGGAAAAGGACAATGGCTTAGACAAGTACTACACCTTATTTTTACTGCTGGCTGGCAGTATGATGGGCTTTGTTTTAACCGGAGACCTCTTTAATATGTATGTAATGATAGAGATCATGACCTTTGCAGCAGTAGCATTGACCTCCTTTAGAAATGGCCTCTATAAGTCTATCGAAGCAGGTTTTAAGTATATAGTAATCGGTTCTGTAGGATCTTCATTTATACTCTTGGGTACGGTACTCTTATATGCTGAAACCCACACCTTAAACTTGGCTCAGATAGCAGCGGTATTACAGGGGAAACCATATTCAGCGGTGACAATTCTTGCCCTAGCACTGATGCTGACAGGCTATGCGGTTAAGGCCTTCTTGGTACCCTGCCACACATGGCCGCCGGATGCCCATATGGCAGCACCGTCCTCTATATCCATGCTGTTGTCCGGAGTTATGAGCAAAACCGGTGTTTATGCCTTGATCAGAATCCTGTATATCATTTTTGAAAGCACCGGCAGGACAGAAATGCAGCTTTTGATAATTTTCTGGGGTACAATCACCATGGTGTTAGGGGTAACCATGGCCATGATACAGACAGATTTCAAGAGGCTTTTGGCCTTCAGTTCCGTATCTCAGATAGGCTACATAGTTGTGGCCTTGGGAGTAGGACTCTCTGACCGCAGTAACGTGGCAGTGCTGGGGACTATGGGAGGCCTGTACCATATGTTAAACCATGCTATGTTTAAGTGCCTCTTGTTTCTTTGTGCAGGAGCAGTATTATATAGAGCAGGAACTACAGACTTGACCAAGCTGGGGGGGCTTTCAAAGAAGATGCCCGTTACTACGGCCTTATTCTTAATAGGTACTGCGGCTATCAGTGGTATACCGCCCTTTAACGGCTTCGTGTCTAAGTGGTTAATATATCAATCAACCTATGAGGCGGGATTTGCACCTATAACTGTACTTGCCCTCCTCTGTTCCGTAATGACCTTTGCTTCTTTGGTTAAAGTTGGGCAGTCAGTGTTCTTTGGAGAAGCTACAGTGGAGTGTGACAAGGTAAAGGAAGTTCCTTGGGCAATGAGAATTCCTATGATTATCCTGGCACTGGTTTGTATCATAGGGGGTATTGCCTATAATGCTGTTTCAAAATACCTGATACAGCCGGCTGCCAATGCAATTTACAATATAGGAAATTATATCGACGTGATGTTCAAAGAGGGCTATGCAGAAGAGATGATCAAGGAAAAAATAATTATACCGGATATGACTGCAGAATACGCAGGCTATTGGAAGCCGGAAGCCTGGCTGGCACTTTTCTTTGTATTATTGATTGGAGCTATAGTTGTACTTTCAATAAATATAAGATCTGCTAAGAAAAAGACAATAAATGTAGTAGACGGTTTGGATATGAAATTTGACAGCTTTACCGGCGGAGAAGTGGATGAACATGCACCAATCGGAGGACAAGATTTATTCTGGGGCATAAGGCATCAATTAAAGCTGTATTTTGATGGCATCTATAAAGCCCACAGTGGACTTGTCAACGATTATGTCTTGTGGGTGGTAACTTGTCTGGCGGTTGTTACTATATATCTGTTCGCAGTAATATAGGGAGGGGGGGTTAAAATGGATTGGATAAATAGTGTAATAATGCCTATATTTTACGTGCTTGTTTTTCCCGGTTTCCTTTTCTGCTTTATTGTAGGATTATTGCTGGCAGGTATAGATAGAAAAGTGGTGGCTAGGTTTCAACGAAGAGTGGGACCGCCTCTCCTTCAACCCTTTTATGACTTTTTTAAGCTTGTGGGTAAGCTTCATATTATTCCCGGCAGGGCGTCGGAAAAAGTATTTTTATTAGCGCCTATACTAGGATTTTTGAGTATAGTGACAATACCGCTGTTTATACCTATATTTGGTGAGGTGTGGATTCCCGGCACTGCTGATATCATAGTATTGATCTACTTATTGACAGTACCAGCCATAGCCTTGATATTGGGAGGGTCTGCTTCCGGCTCCCCCTATGCAGGAGTGGGAATTTCAAGAGAAGTAGTAACTATGCTGTCCTATGAGCTGCCCCTAGTAATTGTACTTTTAGCAGTTGGGGCAAAGGCAGGTTTTTCTATAGATGGAAAGGTTACTTTTTCACTTTCAAAAATACATGAATTTCAAGTGCTTAATGGTGTTTCAATCTCACATTGGACTTTGATACCGGCAGCTATAGCCTTTCTGCTAATAATCCCGGCAGAGGTGGGCAGCGTGCCCTTTGATGTGGCCGAAGCTGAAACAGAGATTTGTGAAGGCCCCCTGGTAGAATACAGCGGATTTTATCTTGGTATCTATAAGTTGACCCAGGCTATCAAGATATTGGTCATGGGTTCCTTATTTGCTGCTCTGTTCCTAGGTGGAGAGGGCTTTGTGGGAGTAACGGGAAATGATACTATAGATCTAATACTCAATATCGTATTGCTTATTATCATAATGATAGTAGTGACGGTAGTTTGTATTTCCTTTGTAAAGGCTGTAGTGGCCAGGGTAAAGGTTGAACAGCTGCTGAAGTTCTTTTGGACAATACCAACGGCTTTGGCTTTGCTAAGTTTAATCTTAGTTTATTTAAAGCTCTAGCTGTGTTAAAGAGGAGGAAAGTATCTTGTTTGATAAATTAATTGATCAAAGTAGGGCTAAATCACCATGGATTTTTCACCTAAATGCTGGATCCTGTAATGGCTGTGATATAGAACTCATTGCTCTTTTAGGACCAAACTTTGACGCAGAAAGATTTGGTGTAAAGCTTACAGGAACTCCTAGACATGCAGACATAATTTTTGTTACTGGTCCCATAACCTCGCAGTCAAGAGAACGAATGCAAAGAGTACTTGCCCAGGTACCGGATCCAAAAGTTATTGTTTCCCTTGGATCCTGCCCAATTTCAGGCAACGTCTTTAGGGGAAGCTACTCCATAGAAGGGCCCCTAGACAAGTGGGTTCATGTAGATGTATCCGTAGGAGGATGTCCGCCAAAACCTGAAGCCATGATGGACGGCTTGCTGAAAGCCATAGAAATATTAAAGAAAAAAAGGAGGGCGGAGTAATTGGCAGGTATACCCTTTATAAAAGACGCTCTGGTAAATATTTTTAAGGCACCGGTTACTAAGAAATACCCCTATGAAAAACCCCATGTGCCGGAAGGCTACAGGGGAAAGATTAAGTTTCATCCGGAACTTTGCGTAGCCTGCGGTATGTGCATCCGGGTCTGTGCCCCTCAATGCATAACTAAGACAACAAAAAATATAGAGGGCGGGCAGGAAATAACCTTGACTTTTGATATGGGGGCCTGCACCTACTGCGGTATGTGTGCTGATTTCTGCGTGAAGAAGGCCATTGAGCTAACTAAGGAGTACTCTATAATAGCCACAGCTGATGATAAGTCTCAACTGATAGTTGAAGGAACTTTTATAAAAAAGCTTCCGCCTAAACCACCGGTAAAGCCAAGTGCACCACAGCCTCCAAAGGCGGATAAAGCTTAGAAGAAAATATGAAATATTGTTGCTGCATTAAATAAAGGGGACCTTTTTATGGGTTCCTTTTTTTTTGGTAAAATTTCTTTGTTTTAAGGGAAATCTTACAAACTATCAAAAATATGAATTCATTTTTAAATAAAAGAAATTAGTTACTAAATGAGTAGAAGCCGAATATTAATATAATATGGCATTCTATAGCAAAGGGGGGAGGCTCCAAGCCTAAAGTGCAGGGTTTGAGCGGTATCGTGAAAAATAAATTGGAACCTAAGGACATTTTATACAAAATAGATGTACCCAAAGTCAAGGATGAGGAAATAAGTTATACAGTACCGGGATATGACGGAATAATTGACAAGTTAAAGAGTTTTCTCAGCATAGATTCTGAAGGCTATAACATTTATATAATAGATGATTACTCAAAATCTAAGGTAGATACTATCATAGAGGAAGCTAAAAAAGTTTTTAAAAATAAAAATTTAAAGGATATCTGTTATGTTGTAATGGGGGATGAAAAAGCACCGGAAGCATTAATTCTTTCCTGCGGGATGGGCTCTGAGCTGAAGAATTCCCTAGAAGAGATACAAAACGCTTATACAGAGATCGTTAATAATTTTTACCATGGAAATATACGTCAGAAGGATAAAATCATCAAAGAAATTCAAAGCAAGAAAAATGAATTGATAAACAGCCTCTTTGATAAGGCAAGAGAAGAGGGGGTTGAAGTTAGATTAACAAAGACTGGATTTAACTTTATGCCAATAAAAGATGGGGAGATATTATCGGATAGTGATTACGATGCTTTGGATTTACAGATGAAGGAAGAAATGCTCAATAAAGTAAGCAGCTTAAAAGACAAAGCCCGTGAAATCCTGGAAGCTATTAAAAATGAAGAAAATGAGGGAATACAGAGGATTAAGGAAGTTTTACTGCAGTACTTGGTAGAGGAAATTAATACATGCAAGTCAAAGTACTTTTGCCTTTTCAATAATGAAGAGAAGGCCCTTGAGTATTTAAAATATGTATGTGAAAACATAGAAAAGAGTATTGTTGAGATATATTCTACCCGTTACGATGAGGATGAAGAAAAAATAAATGAGGTTATTTATAGATATTGCGTAAATGTTTTGGTGGATAATAGTGAAGAAGATGCATGTAATGTTATCTTTGAAGAAGATCCTACCTTAAATAATCTCATGGGTACCATAGAGTATGAAAACCATAATGGCACATATATAACGGATGTTAACCTCATAAAGGCAGGTTCGCTGCTAAAGGCCAATAATGGATGTTTAATAATGAGAGCCTCTGCCTTATTTTCTACCCCATCCTCCTACTACTATTTAAGAAAAGCACTAATAAATGGCAGGGTTAAGTTTGATCACAATAAAAGCTATCTGGAACTTCTTACTTTTAATAGCCTAAGACCTACCCCTATTGATATAAACGTCAAGATAATACTTTTGGGTGACTATGAAACCTACGAGGTTTTATACAATATGGATGATGACTTTAAACGGATTTTCAGAGTTAGACTGGAATATGACTCGGAAATTGAAAATAATGAAACAAACCGCAAGCTAATTGTTATGGATATTAAGGCAGTCAGCAAGACAGAAGGGGTGATGACCTTTGCAGATTCAGCTGTCAGGGAAATTTTTAGGTTTTTATCAAGAAAGGCTGACAGCAGAAAAAAGCTCCTTTATGATGAAGTTGAGCTAAACCGAATATTAATGACAGCTGATAGGAAGGCAAGAAGGCTGGGAAAAGATACTATTAAAGGGGAGGATATTGAAGAGATTCTTTATGAAAAAAGCCTTATTGAAAACCACCTGTTGGAAAGCTTTAAAGAAAGCAGGGTTATACTGCCTATGGATGAAAGACTTGTAGGCTCTGTGAATGGACTTTCTGTCATTGACCTTGGCTACTCTAGCTTTGGAAGGCCCCTAAGAATAACCTGCAGCTGCTACAAGGGCAATGGTAGTATTATAGACGTTCAAAAGGAAAGCAATTTAAGCGGCAATATTCATAACAAAGCAGTCAGCATATTGACGGGCCTAATAAATAAGCTCTTTGGTGGTTATAGTAGTATCCCGGTAGACTTTCACCTCAGTTTTGAACAAATATATGGCAAGGTGGAGGGAGACAGCGCCTCCGTAGCAGAGATTGCAGCAATCATATCAGCCTTGAGCAAGATACCTATAGTGCAGGGAATAGCAGTTACAGGGTCCATCAATCAATTTGGTGAAGTGCAGCCCATCGGTGGGGTAAATGAAAAAATTGAAGGCTTCTATGAGATCTGCAAATTGAAGGGCAGCCTAAAGGGCAAGGGAGTACTTGTACCAAAATCCAATGTAGACAACATCGTCCTCAAACCGGAGGTAGAAGCAGCAGTAGAAAAGGGCCTATTCAATCTCTATACAATGGAAAAACTAGATGACGCTTTAGAAGTGCTGATGGGAGATGACAAAACCAAGGTAGAGGACATCATGGCAGCAGCAGCAAAGGAAATCAAGAAGTATACAGCCAGAAATAAGAACAACTAAGCTAAAAGATAAGAACTTTCGGGTTTCTTTGTTCTTATATGATATTGCTTTATTAACAATTATAAAAAATGACACATTCTCTTAAATTAGAAAATAAAAAAGTAGAAATTCAGCCCCGCTGAATTTCTACCTTCATTCTTAATTTTTAATTCGTAAAACCTTGAAACTACAGATACTTACACTAAACAACAAGGCTACACTAAACATTAAATCTAAAATTAACCACGTCTCCGTCTTGCATAATATAGTCTTTTCCTTCTAAGCGGTAGTAGCCCTTTTCCTTAGCTGCTGCTTCGGAACCACATTCTACTAACTTATCAAAGGATATTATCTCTGCGCGGATAAAGCCTCTTTCGATATCGGAGTGAATCTTTCCGGCAGCGGCAGGTGCCTTGGTGCCTATATTGATAGTCCAAGCTCTAACTTCCTGTTCTCCTGCAGTTAAGAAGCTCATAAGGCCAAGTAGCTTGTAGCTGGAGTGGATTAGCTTGTCAAGACCTGTTTCTTCTAGCCCATAATCTGCCAAGAGTTCTCTCTTTTCTTCTTCATCCAAGGAGGAAAGCTCTTCTTCAATCTTAGCGCTTATCACAACTACTTCGGAATTTTCCTGTGTGGCATATTCCTTAATCTTTTTTACATATTCATTTTCCATGCTGCCGTTCATAAGATCTTCTTCAGAAATATTTGCTACATATAAAACCGGTTTTGAAGTTAATAGGAAGTAGCCCTTTATAATTTCAGCTTCGTCTTCAGTAACTTCCAGAGTTCTTACAGGTTTTCCTGCCTCCAGATGAGCTTTGATTCTCTCTTGAAGTTCAAATTCTGCCTTGGCCTTCTTATCTCCTGAACGGGCTAACTTAACAGTTTTTTCAATTCTTCTATCCAATACTTCTATATCTGAAAATATGAGTTCAAGATTTATGGTTTCTATATCTCTCACAGGATCAACGGACCCATCTACATGTACTATATTTTCATCATCAAAAGCTCTTACAACGTGAACTATGGAAGCAACCTCTCTAATATGGGACAAGAATTTGTTACCAAGACCTTCGCCTTGACTGGCACCTTTGACAAGTCCCGCGATATCATAAAATTCTATGGAAGCGTGAACCTTCTTTCTTGAGTTATACATCTTTTCCAATACGTCTAGTCTCTTATCTGGAACTGCTACCACACCTACGTTCGGTTCTATTGTACAAAAAGGATAATTGGCTGATTCTGCTCCGGCCTGTGTTATTGCATTAAATAATGTACTTTTACCTACGTTTGGTAAACCTACTATTCCTAACTTCATCTAGGTACATTCCTTTCTTTACTGTATATCTTTTATATCTTTCAATTTTAATATCAATTTTAAATTATACCTTAGTAAGTTTGGTATTTCAACTTTTTCGGAATATGAAGGATTAATATAGGAAAATTGCTAAGTAAAGAAATTTAAACGCTGAATCCACGGAAGACAATAATAATATTACGGTCTGAAAAGCTATTATGAAAATTGTCACTTATAATTCTTAACTTGTCACTTAAGAAAACTAAACGATTCTTTAAAATTAAAGGTGTATCATTAACTCTTTTGTGGCAAAATATAATAGATAATACAATATTATGGAAAGCTTATGAAACAGTTAAGTTTTAGGAAGGAGACTATTATGGACAATATAAATATTATTCAATCCGATAAGTTTAAGAATAATGCCGTTTCGTTGGTTATACCACTGGACTTGGATGAGAAGGTGACGGTCTACAATTTATTGGGGGCACTGCTGAAGAGGGGAAGCAGAAAATACCCCACTACAAAGGCAATTTGGGAACACCTTCAGGACCTTTACGGTGCGGTTTTTGACATAGTGGTGACAAAAAAGGGTGAAAAGCTCTTTTTAAATTTTTATATACAATCTATTGATGACAGTTTCGCCTTAAAAGGTGAAAAACTCTTGGAGCAGGCCTTGGACTTCTTAGATGAGATAGTCAACAACCCCTTAATGAGCGAGGGTGGTTTTGAACAATCCTATTTTGAAACAGAAAAAGAAAATTTAAAAGTACTTATCAATTCCAGGCTGGATAATAAAGACAGCTATGCTTTGGAGAGAATGGAGGAAATTATGACGGAGGGAGAACCTTACTCCATCTATAAGTATGGAAACATAGAGAGGCTGGAAGCTATAAAAAACAGTGACCTACCTAAAATTTGGGAGGACATAAGGTCAAAGAGTAACTCTCTATTGTTTGCCTGTGGAAATATAGATGAGGAAAGTATAAAAAATAGGGCAAATACCTTAATAAAAAATACCTGCAGAGAGGTAGTAGTACCAAGTACTGCTTTTAAGAGCGGTATTAAAGAAGTGGTTGAGACCATGGAGGTAAATCAGTCAAAGCTCTGCCTGGGCTGCAGAACAAATACCACCATCTTCAACGGAGACTACTTTGCCCTTTCAGTTATGAACTCTATATTGGGAGGCGGAACCCACTCAAAGCTTTTCAATGAAGTTAGGGAGAAGAATAGTTTAGCCTATTATAGCTATTCCTTTATAGAAAAGTTCAAGGGCTTGCTTATCATAGCCTGCGGAATAGACCATAATAATTATGAAAAAGCTAAAAATATTTGTATTGAGCAAATTAATGCTATCAAAAATGGAAATATAAGCAGTGAAGAGCTGTATAGTGCCAAGAAAAAGCTTATCAGTGACCTGAGAACTATAACGGATTCACAGTATTCATTGATGGATTATATTTCTGCCCTAAGAGCCTACGGTATTCAATATACTTTGGAGGATGTTATAGCCGGGCTGGAAAAGGTTGATATTGAAAGAGTGATAGAATGTGCTAAGACTATAGAACTAAACGCTGTTTACTTTATGACAAAGCAGTAGAAGGGAAGTGATTAAATGTTAGAAAGAATATATTTTGAACCCATAAAAGAGGAGATGTATACAGGAGTTATCAAAGGTCTGAGAACCTATGTAATACCTAAAAAAGGTTATACTAAGAGCTTTGCTATGCTTACAATAAAGTTTGGTTCCAATGATATAGAGTTTGCAAAAAAGGGAGAGGAAATGAAAGAGTATCCAAAGGGCATAGCTCATTTTCTTGAACACAAGCTCTTTGAAGAAGAGGAGGGCAATATCTTCAATAGATTTGCTGAGTTGGGAGCCTCTCCAAATGCCTATACTAACTTCCAAATAACAACCTATTACTTTACAAGTACCGAAGGCTTTAATGAAAATCTGGAATTACTTGTGAAGTTCGTATACAATCCTTACTTGACAGAGGAGAATGTCAATAAGGAAAAGGGAATTATTGAACAGGAAATAAGGATGTATGAAGACAATCCCGGCTTCAGAGTGTACTATAATGCCTTAGAATGCATGTACAATAGTCATCCGGTTAGGTATGATATCGCAGGAACCGTTGAGTCCATTTATGAGATTACACCTGAGCTTTTGTATGATTGCTACAATACCTTCTATGTACCGGAAAATATGATAATGACAATAGTGGGAGATGTAAATATTCAAGATATAGAGAGAATTCTTGAAAGAACTGTACCTAATAATAGAAATAAAGCAGACTATAAGGTAAAAGAATATAGTGAAGAACCTAAGGTTAACAAGGATATGATTCGAAAGAAGTTGGGGCTTAGTATACCAAATTTCATCATAGGCTTTAAGGATGAGCCAAAGGGAATAGACAAAAGCAACTATATCCGGAGGAAGGTTCAGATGGATATACTGTGCAGGCTTTTATTCAGCAGAAGCTCCTCACTATATGAAAGTCTATACAACAGCGGACTTATAAATGAAAGCTTTTCCTATGAATACACTCTGGAAAAGGACTATTGTCATCTGATAATCGGCGGAGAGAGCAGGGACCCTGAGAAGGTAATGGAGGAAATACGTACTTATATAAGAAATAATAAGTCTGCAATTAACAGTGAAGACTTTCAAAGAGTTAAAAAGACCCTGGTTGGCTCCTTTATTACCCGGTTTAACAACATTGAAGGCCTGGGCAACTTTATCAAAGACTATTTTATAAGAGGAGTTAATCCCTTTGACTATTATGAAGTATTAAAGGATATTACTGAAGAGCAAATAATTGAAAGGCTTCAATATCTTAACAGTGATGAGAGATGGGCTATATCAATTATAGATTAAAAATATAATAATCTCAAAATATTTTTTAAAACCCTTCAAAAAAAGAAGGGTTTTTCTATTTTTTATAGAATTATATCTCCAAGTGGTTAAAAGTGGAGTAAAGTGGAGCGGTTTTTATAAAAAGTGGAGTAAGTTTATTAAATTTTATAATCATTCTGAGGTGAAATATGTTTATAGGCGAGTACCAGCATGCCATTGATAATAAAAATAGAATGATTATACCATCTAAGTTTAGAGAGGAATTAGGAAATAGCTTTGTTCTTACTAAAGGCTTAGATGGTTGCTTATATGCTTACACCATGAATGAATGGAAAAATATGGAAGACAAATTAAAGAACCTACCGCTTACCAGCAAAGATGCCAGAGCTTTTGTGAGATTCTTTTTTTCAGGAGCTAATGAAGTGGAGATAGACAAACAAGGAAGAGCACTAATACCACAAAATTTATTAGAATATGCCGGCATTGAAAAGGAAATAGTAAGTATAGGTGTATCTACCCGAATTGAAATTTGGAGTAAGGCCAAATGGGATGAATACAATAATTCAGATATCAATTTCGATGAGATTGCAGAAAAAATGAGTGAATTAGGCATATAAGAGGAGAAGAACATGGAATTTAAACATATAAGCATAATGGCAGAACAATGTATAGAAGGGCTAAATATTAAGCAAGATGGCATATACGTAGATTGTACTCTTGGTGGTGGGGGACATTCCAGCTGTATCTTGCAGAAGCTATCGCCCAAGGGCAGATTGATTGGAATAGATCAGGATATTGAGGCCATAAATGCCGCAAAAAATAGATTACGAGAATATGACAATGTTACATATGTAAATGACAACTTCAGAAACATAAAAAATATACTCAGCAATCTTGGAATAGATAAGGTAGATGGTATCTTAGCAGATTTAGGCGTATCATCCTACCAATTAGACAATGCGGAGAGAGGCTTTAGCTACATGCATGATGCACCTCTTGATATGAGAATGAACAGAAATGATAGGCTGTCAGCCTATGATGTAGTTAATGGCTACAGTCAAGAAGACCTTGAAAGAATTATTCGTGAATATGGCGAAGAAAAGTTCGCCAGAAGAATAGCTGCATTTATAGTTGACAGAAGGGCAATAAATATGATAGAAACTACCTTCCAGCTGGTGGATATTATAAAGGCTGCTATACCGGCAAAGGCCAGAAGAGAAGGGCCTCATCCTGCAAAAAGGACCTTCCAGGCCATAAGAATAGAAGTAAACAAGGAACTGGAGATTTTAAACAAAACTGTTGTGGATGGGGTTAACTGTCTGAATGATGGGGGCCGCATAGCCGTCATCACTTTCCATTCTCTTGAAGATAGAATCATTAAAAACAAATTCAAGGAGCTTGAGAATCCTTGTACATGTCCACCGGGATTTCCTATATGCCAATGCGGCAAGAAACCTCTGGTGAAGGTTATCACAAGGAAGCCCATAGAACCCTCAGAAGAAGAAGTGGAGAGCAACCCAAGAAGCAGGAGTGCCAAACTAAGAATTGCCGAGAGAATATATGAAAAGCAAAAATTATGGTAGTTATATTTTATGGGTGGGGTGAATAAATTGGTAGAGGATAAAAAAATGCAGTATATCAAAGGAAGCACTGCACTGGCACCGGAAAGACAACAAAATGGTCCCTCAAGGAAAGAGGACTATGAAATCTTAAGAAAGTCAAAGATACAGCGGGAAAACCGTTTAAAGCATCAGAAAAATATACAAAAAAGTAAAGTTATTAAAGCAATCTCCATAGTTTTTGTGGCAGGAATCGCACTCATGTTCAATGAAGGGAGATTATACGAAAAACAGCAGAAAGTAACTGAGATATACAGCGAAATAAATGATATTAGTAAGCAAAATGAGGATATGAGAATTCAATTGATAAAGTTGAACAGCCTTCCTAATATCAAAAATACAGCAGAGAATACTCTCAATATGGTAATGCCTAAGAGAGAGGATGTAATTTACGCAGACTTCAGTATAAATAATTTTGCAGAAGTACCCCAGGATGATAAGGAGAGTAAAGCAGAAGATTTTTTTGAGAAGATAAAAAATCTATTATTCTAACGGGGGTAGGTGTAGTGAACAAAAAAGACTATAGGGATAGAGTAATAATAAAACGAAGAATGCTCATAACCATGGGTGTTCTTTCCGTTTTATTTTTTTCATTAATCTTAAGATTATTTTATGTGATGGTCTTTGAGTCTAACAAACTAAAGGCCTTGGCTATTGAACAGTGGACAAGCGAAGTAAAAATTGATGGCAGAAGGGGCAGTATACTGGACAGAAATGGTAAGGAACTAGCCATAAGTGCCAATGTATATAGAGTGGACTTGGCTATGAATACTATAAGGTCCTATGTGAAAAAAAATAATATTTCCTTTGAGATAATTGCTCCAAAACTAGCTAACGCTTTAGAAATGGATACTGCCAAGGTGCTGCAGGAATTGTACAAAACTCTGCCCAGCGGCAAGGAAAGAGGAAGCGGAACTTTAGCGCGAAGAATAGATAAGGAAAAAGCTGATAGGGTCAGAGAACTTAAGATTAATGGAGTATTGGTGTCACCGGACACTGAAAGATACTATCCAGAAAATAACTTTTTAGCTCATGTACTTGGTACGACTAACTCAGACGGTGAAGGACTTGCAGGAATAGAGCTGCAGTATAACAGTGTATTGAAAGGAACACCCGGTCTAAGAATTACTGAAACCGATAGGAGAAGTGATGAAATGCCCTATACAATTTCAGATTTCACAAAACCTATGGACGGTAAGGATGTTGTACTGACTATAGATGCAACAATTCAGGCTTTTGCAGAAAAGGCGGCAGAACAGGCCTTAAATGATAATAAGGCAAAGGCTGTATCAATAATGGTAATGGATCCTAAGACCGGAGAGATACTGGCTATGGCCAACAAGCCTGACTTTAACCCCAATAAACCAAGGGAAGGCGTTACTACCGTTGAAGAAATGTCAAAGCTTTGGAGAAATAGAATTGTAAGTGATACATATGAGCCTGGCTCAATTTTTAAAGTGTTTACAGCCATTGCAGCCATGGAAAAGGGACTTGTCAGTGAAACTGATACCTTTGTGTGTACGGGCAGCAAAAAAGTTGCCAACAGAACCATTCACTGTTGGAAGAGAACCGGACATGGAGCCCAAAACTTTGTAGAAATTCTTGAGAACTCATGTAATGTAGGGTTTATGGAACTTGGAGAAAGACTTCAGGCAGCAGGCCTAAATGAGTATATCTACAAGTTTGGCTTTGGAAAGAAGACCGGCATAGATCTCCCCGGTGAAGCCACTGGTATAGTTAAAAAAACTGAGAAGATCACTACTGTGGATTTAGCTACAATTTCCTTTGGTCAGAGTAATACAGTTTCACCTATACAATACATGGCTGCTTTCAATGCTATTGCAAATGATGGCATTTGGGTTACTCCACATATATTAAAGGCCATAACTCATGTGGACGAGCAAAATAACGTAGTAGTGAATGAAACCTTTGAAACTTATTCTGAAAATTATGTAACAAAACAAATAGTTAGTAAGGAGCAGGCCAACTTACTTTCCACCTATCTTGAAAAGGTTGTTTCTGAAGGTGGAGGTAAAAACGCCTTCATAGATGGCTATCACATTGGCGGTAAAACGGGTACTGCTCAAAAGGTAAACCCTGATACCGGAACTTATGCTGCCGGCAAATATGTTGCTTCTTTTGCAGGTATGGCACCAGTGGATGATCCTAAAGTAACTGTCTTCATATCCATCGATGAACCTGACCCATCAAAATACTATGCAGGTCAGATTGCTGCACCGGTTGCAAAGCAGGTTTTTTATGACATATTTAATTACCTGTCTATTAAGGGGGACGTGGCCATTGAAGATACTCTCAGAAGCATGAAAAAGGACGTCATAGTACCAAATCTCAGAGGTATGAAAAAGAGTGAAGCTATTAAGGCTCTAAAGGAATTAAAGTTGACTTATGAGATTGATGGTGACGGTGAGGTAATAGTAGATATGACGCCAAAACCGGGCTATACTGAGAAGGAAGGGGACAAAATCATTCTTTACACCGGTAGTAGCGGTAACTATAATAAAGAGGTAGTTGTCCCAGACCTCAAGGGCTATTCAAAGGACAGTGCTCAAGAGGTACTAAACAGCTTGGGACTTGAAGCTGAATATATGGGCGAGGGTTTAGTGGCAGGACAAAGCGTAAGACCGGGAGAGACGGTATCAAAGGGAACAAAAGTAATCTTTGAATTGGATATCCTAGGTGGTGATTAAAAACTTTATACAGAATATGGTTTATAGGTACAGAAACTGGTAATAATTTAAATATGCCATTTTAAGGAGATGTTTTTATGAAATTATTTAAAATATTGGAAGGAATTGATTTCGAGATCATTCAAGGCAGTGATGAGGTTGAAATAAATAGCATTCAATATAACTCAAAAAAGGTTACAAAAGGTGATTTGTTTTTCTGTATAAAAGGCTTTGCAACAGACGGACACAATTATGCAGCTGCGGCACAAGAAAATGGTGCCGCAGCCGTAATCTGTGAAGAAGATATAAAGGTCTATGACAATGTTACCGTCATAAAAGTTAAGGATTCCAGGAAGGCAATGGCTTTAGCCTCCGCCAATTACTACGGCAGGCCTGCAGACAAGTTAAAGCTCATTGGAGTTACTGGAACCAACGGAAAAACTACCTCTACCTTTATGCTAAAGACTATACTTGAGGAAGCGGGCCATAAGGTAGGCCTGATAGGCACCATATTAAACTATGTGGCCGGTGAAAAGCTTCATGCAGAGAGGACAACACCCGAATCACTGGAGCTGCAGCAGCTATTTGCCTACATGGTGGAAAAAGGAGTAGAGTACTGCATTATGGAGGTATCCTCACACTCCTTGGAATTGGATAGAGTTTATGGAGTTCCTTTTAAATATGGGGTATTTACCAATCTGACACAAGATCATTTGGATTTCCATAAGACCTTTGAAAACTATTATAATGCAAAGCTGAAGCTCTTTAAGATCTGTAGCACCTCAGTAATAAATATTGATGATACCTATGGAGAAAAGGTATATAGGGATGCAAGCAACAATAAATTAACTTATGGCATTGAGAAGGCTGCTGACTTTAGAGCGGAATATATAGCCATGCATTCCAGAGGAGCTAAGTATACATTAATAAATAAACAGGATAAACATGAAATCAGCATCTTTATTCCCGGAAGATATAATATATACAATTCCCTCTGTGCGGCGGCGGTTTGCTTAACTGAAGGCATTGACCCAGAGTCAGTGAAAAGAGGTCTTGAGAAGGTTCAAGTTCCGGGACGCTGTGAGCTTACGGCCAGGGAATATAACCTGGGCTTTGACATTATTTTAGACTATGCTCATTCTCCGGATGGTTTAGACAATATCCTCCGAACTGTCAGAGAGTTCACAAAGGGTAGACTCATATCAGTGTATGGCTGCGGTGGCAACAGAGATAAGACCAAGAGACCTATTATGGGGGAAATTGGTGCAAGACTGAGTGATATTGCGATCATAACCTCTGACAATCCAAGAGATGAGGAGCCTATGGATATTATTAAAGACATCCTGGCAGGCATTACTACGGATAACTACATGGTTGTTGAAAACAGAAAAGAAGCCATAAGGCTGGCCATAGATATAGCCAGAGAGGGAGACGTTATTGTCATTGCCGGAAAAGGGCATGAGGACTATCAGATATTTAAAAATAAAACAATAATACACTTTGATGAGAGAGAAGTTGTAAGGGAAATACTTGAAAACAGAACTAACTAGAGGTGAAGATATGAAGCAAATTACCCTAAGGGAAATAATTGATGCTATAGACGGTGAAGTCTATAATAGCGGCAGTAAGGTCATCTTTAATGATATATGTATAGATACCAGAAAGTTACAGCAGGGGAATATATATATTGCAATAAAAGGTGAAGTTTTTAACGGAAATGAATTTGTTGTAGAGGCTGTTCAAAAGGGTGCAAGCATTTGTATTGTGGAAGAACTTGCCTTTGATATTAAGGATATTGGTAATGCAACAATTATTTTGGTTAAGGACACAAAAAAGGCACTAAGGGACCTTGCAAAATATTATAGGGCTAAGCTGGATATCAAGGTTATTGGGGTTACCGGGTCTACTGGCAAAACCACAACAAAGGACCTTATAGCCTCTGCCCTCAGCAATAAATACAAGGTGTTTAAGACTCAGGGGAATTTTAACAATGAAATTGGCCTTCCCCTTATGATATTTAACTTGGATGACAGCTACGATGTGGCGGTTTTGGAAATGGGAATGAGCAATTTTAATGAAATTCACAGGCTGGCTGACATTGCCAGACCGGATCTGGCGGTAATCACTAATATAGGAATATCTCATATCGAGAATTTGGGCAGCCGGGAGAATATATTGAAGGCAAAAATGGAGATTGTGGACTTCTTTACAGAGAAAAATATCTTGATTGTAAATGGTGAAGATGATCTCTTAAGTACTTTAGAAAATGGTGCTTACAAGATAATAAAGGCAGGCTTTAACAAAGTTTTTGAGTATCATTCAGAAAATATATCATTATTTGAAGACAGGGTCGAATATAATGTTGTTGAGGGAGGACAATACTTTGACAACAAGATTCAAATAAAGATACCGGGAAAACACAATGTACTGAATTCTCTTTTGGCCGTGGCCTGCGGCAGGGCCTTAGGCTTGGATATGGATACTATAGCAGAAGGCTTTGGTAATCTGGAAGCTACATCTATGAGGCTGGATATAATTAAATGTGAGGACTATACAATTATTAACGATTGTTATAATGCAAGTCCCGATTCCATGAAGGCAGCTTTGGATGTTCAGGCCAACATGAAGGCAGTAAGAAAAATTGCTGTTCTTGGGACCATGAGAGAATTAGGCACAGAAGCTTTTAACGCACATAAAGAAGTGGCAGAATATGCTAAAGCTAAAGGCGTCCATTTACTGATAAGTATCGGTGAGTATGAAGAAGCATACAGAAGAGGCTTTAATTGTGACTCAAATTTTGTTCATTTTGAGAATACAAAGGCTGCCACTGAATATATAAAAAGTATATTGTCTAATGGTGATTTGATATTATTTAAGGCGTCAAGAGCAATGAAATTTGAAACAATAGTAAATGAAATTAAATAATTTAGGCGCTAATGAAGGAGGGAACTACCTGTTAGGGGTGGGTAAAATGGGTGATCTAATTAATTCAAAAATAGTTTATGCAGTATTAGTATCCTTTGTGGTGGCAACTTTAGTAGGCCCCCTAATTATACCAGCTTTAAGATGGCTTAAATTCGGACAATTCATCCGAGAAGAGGGACCTAAGAGTCATCAAAAAAAGGCCGGAACACCCACCATGGGTGGATTGATTTTTATAGCTGCTTCTATAATTTCTTTACCTTTACTGGTGAAGGATCCTACTGATGAAGCAATGATAGCACTGTATGCCTTTATTGCCTTTGGCTTTATTGGATTTTTGGATGATATTCTGAAAATTATCAAAAAGAACAATTTGGGGCTTAAGGCTTATCAAAAAATGGCTCTTCTGTTAGTTGTATCATTTTTGTTTGCCTATTATGCCTATAAGAATCCGGCCATAGGTTCAAGTATAATAGTTCCCTTCATGGGTACAACAATTAACTTAGGCTGGCTATATATACCTTTTATAATATTCTTTTTCGCCGCCACAACAAATGCAGTAAATCTTACTGACGGATTAGATGGTTTAGCTACATCAGTAACACTGCTGGTAATGACCTTTTTTACAATGATTTCTATGGCCATGGGCCACTACACCCTTGCAAAATTTTGCGGAGTTATTGCCGGTGCACTTTTAGGCTTTCTAAGATATAATGCTTTTCCGGCCAGAGTATTCATGGGTGATACCGGGTCTCTTGCCTTAGGCGGAGCTGTTGCTGCAGTGGCTATGATATTAAAGTTACCTTTAATAATAATAATAGTTGGCGGCATATATATGATAGAGACTTTATCGGTAATAATACAGGTTATCAGTTATAAGACTACAGGAAAAAGAGTATTTAAGATGTCGCCCATACATCATCATTTTGAAATGTGTGGTTGGGCGGAACCAAAGATTGTTTCCATATTTTCAATTGTTACCGTAATACTATGTCTTATAGCATTCTTGTCTTTGTATTAGGACTTTCCTAATCAGCAATCAATAGGAGGATAAAATATGAAAAAAGCCGGGAGCAAAATGGGCGAAGCGGATTTTGTGATGTTTACAACAATTATGCTTCTCCTATCCATTGGGATAATCATGGTTTACAGCGCCAGTGCATGGACGTCCGGCATAAAGTACGGAGATGACATGTACTTTTTGAAGAAGCAATTGACCTGGGCCGGCATCGGTATAGTTGCTATGATTCTGACAATGGGCGTTGATTATCATAAAATAAAAAAAGTAACCGGTATACTGATGATTATTGTAATACCATTGCTATTGCTGGTTTTTGTATTTGAACCTGTAAATGGAGCACGAAGATGGATTCAATTAGGTTTTGCATCCTTCCAACCTTCAGAAATAACAAAGTATGCTATCGTAGCTTTTCTTGCTAAGAGTATTGACATGAAGGGGGAACGTATAAAATCTTTGATTTATGGTGTAATACCCTATTTACTTATTTCAGGAGTTTATGCGGCAATCATTTTGGCAGAACCTAATATGAGTATAGCTTCAGTAATTATGATGGTTACAATAATTGTACTGTTCGTTGCCGGCGCAAAGGCTTCACATATATTTGGCCTAGTTATGCCGGTAGGGCTATTGGGTGCCGGATACTTGATTTTTTCAGCAGACTATAGAAGAGATAGATTGCTGAGCTTTCTTGACCCTTGGAAGGATGCTGCAGGAGAGGGCTACCAGCTTATACAGTCACTTCTTGCACTTGGCTCCGGGGGTATATGGGGCTTAGGCCTGGGGCAGTCCAGACAGAAGTGCTACTATATGCCCGAACCCCACAATGATTTTATATTTGCTATTATTGGGGAAGAGCTTGGACTTATTGGCTGCATTTTTATAATCATGATTTTTGTGGTCTTTGTTTGGAGAGGAATAAAGACTGCGGTCAATGCCAAGGATACATACGGTACATTACTTGCTACCGGAATAACTTCAATCATAGCTGTTCAAGCTATTGTAAACATAGCTGTTGTAACTGGTTCAATGCCTGTAACAGGAGTACCTCTCCCCTTTATCAGTTACGGAGGATCTTCCTTGGTTATTAATTTAACCGCTATGGGAGTATTGCTCAATATTTCCAGACAAAGTAATACTAATAGGGTAAAAATATAGGGACAATGCCTACTGGGCAGGTCCTTTATATTTTTGCTAAAGTTATTATCAGTTGAAAAAGAAAAATTAAAAAAACATAATGAAATCACATAAATTAAGTGGTATCATATAGGTATCCTATATGTAACATAATTCTTAACTTGTTTGAAATCCGACATCTTAAACCGGTTTTTGGGCAAGTTAAAATTATGGCTGAAGCTGGATATATGTACAGTAAATATAGAAACGGTTAAGGGGTAAAAAATGGGGCAAATTAAGAAAAATACCAATGAGTTAATACGAATGAGGAAGAGGAAAAAACTAATAAAGAAAATTATATTTTGGACGATTATAACATTTATAATAACTGTAATACTTGGACTAAAACTTCCGTATTTTAATATAAGTGAAATTGTAATTGAAAATAATATTCTTGTAGCAACTGAAGATATAGAAAAATTATCCGAAATTAATATTGGCAGTAATATCTTCCTCTTAAGCAAGGCGGACACAAGGGAGAATATACTTTCAAATCCGTACATTTCTGACGTAAAAGTGAAAAGAAAGCTGCCATCAGTTGTGCTGCTGGAGATTACAGAAAGAACCCCTCAGTATTATATTTCTAAAGGCAAAGAATATGTAATTTTGGATGTTTCGGGATATGTGCTGGAGATCACAGGGGCTATCACCGATAAGAGCCTAGTCCAGCTTTCCGGATTAGATGCTGCTTTGGCTCAACCGAGTATGCTGATTTCTGAGGACAGCAGGAGACTTCAACAGATAGAAGTGTTTTCTGATTTGATAAAACGAAACATAAGTGATACCAAGATTACAGCCATTGATTTACAAAGCAGTTCGGAAATCAAGGTTTACTTTAATAATATTGAGGTTAAGGCCGGAAGTATAGATGGCATGCAGGAAAAATTAAACAAAGCAATTAATATAATAAGTCAGCAGGAGCTCCTAAATTTAAAAGGATATATTGATGTAAGCTATGATGAAGCTCCTGTAATATCAATAGAAGACCAGGAGGAATAAGGATGAAGAAGATTGGCTCACAGTTAACTGTAGCAGTAGTTTGTGGCTTGTTGGGATTTATGCTTACCTATCAGTTTCAGCTTTTAAGCAAAAATAAGAATAAAATTAGCAGTAATGATTATAACAATACTCAGATAACCGTAGAACTTGAGCAATTAAAAAAGGCTAAAGCAGACTTAGAAAAGAGCAACAGTGAATTGATGGAGCAATTAAAGAAATATGAAGAGTCTGTCACCAGTAACGGCGATATGAGCAGGGAGCTGAAAAATCAGCTGGATTACACGAGAATGCTTTTGGGTTACACAGATGTAGAAGGACCGGGGGTTATAATTTACATCAATCCTGCATCGGATTTATTTTCAGCAGATGTGAACAGACAGCTGCTGACCCACAGTGACCTTGCCTACTTGGTAAATGAACTGAATTTTGCCGGCGCAGAAGCTATTGCCATAAATGACAGCAGAATTACAAGTCAAACGGGAATGAGGATTTCCAATGGAGATGCCTACATTTGGGTAAATGAGGAAAAGGTATCACCTTCTCAAAGGATAACAATTAAAGCCATTGGAAATAAGGTTAATCTAAGCAGTGCCTTGGACTTCACAGGGACACTAACCGCAGGAAATCTCGGTTTCTATGACATTACTTATGAGAAATCCGATTCTATCAGGATTCCAAAGTATAATAAAGTGTATAAGAATGAGTATATAAAGCCAATTAAAGAATAATGAGGTGAAATTATGATTGCTATTTTAGGTCTGCTAGTAGGTATTATAGTTGGTGTTGTATGGGACGTTAGTATTCCGGAAAAATTTTCCCCTTATATTTCTGTGGCTATCCTAGCCTGTCTGGATTCCGTGTTTGGAGCCATTAGAGCAAATTTATCCAAAAGTTTTCAAGCGGATATATTTATCTCAGGCTTTTTCGGAAATGCAGCTTTGGCCGCAGGACTTGCCTATTTGGGAGATAAATTAGGAATTCCAATATATATTGCTGCAGTAATAGTTTTTGGAGGACGAATATTTGATAACTTTGCAATTATCAGAAGGCTACTTATAGAGAAGGCTAGGTCACGCTAAGGAGTGATTGGATGAAATTAAACGAAGCAAGGGTATTTGTTTTGGTTGCAAGCATATTTTTAGGTATATTGGTAGCAATGGATTTGAACTTTGGTCCTTCCGAACCTACTAAATATTTAAATGCAAAAGAATATCAGGAAGCTGTTAATGAAAGAAGTAAGCTTTTTAAGGAGATTAGCAAGCTGGAAGAACAATACTTATATAATTCAGTAAAACTTAATGAATACAAAAATCCAACGGTTCCTAATTCTGAGATTGTAAAGAATATGGAAAAGGAACTGGAAGAGAATAAAATGATCTTAGGCACAGAGGCTGTTCAGGGAGAAGGAATAATTATAACCCTGAACGATGCCACCACTTCCTTTGAAGGTACTATAGAAGATGATTTCTTACAGTGGGCAAGAATAGTTCACAATACCGATGTCTTGGAGGTTGTCAATAGCTTAAGAAATTCAGGAGCAGAGGCCATTTCAATCAATGGACAGAGAATAATGAGCAATTCTGAGTTCTACTGTTGGGGGCCCTTTTTAAAAATTAACGGCGTCAATATAGGAGCACCGTTTTATATCAGTGCCATTGGAAACAGTGAAACTATGAGGAACCACCTGTTTTCAGAAGATGGATATTTGACCTTTTTAAAATATAGGGGAATATCTATAGATTTTGAAATAAAGTCTAATGTAAAAATACCGGAGTATATAGGAGATTATAAATTCAACTTTGCAAAGGAAGCTGAAAATAATTAAATTTTTTATTTAAAATTGCAGGAAATTTGTAATACTTGAAGAATAATATTATTTAAGTTTTAATTTTCTATAACTTCAAAAGGGGCGATATTTTGAATGTAGTTGAAAACATACAATCAATACAGAGGTCAATTCCTGAAGAAGTGACATTAATAGCAGTAAGCAAGACCAGAACTCTTGATGAAATGGAAGTTGCTTACCAGTGCGGAATAAGAGATTTTGGTGAGAATAAGGTTCAGGAGCTTATCTCTAAGTATGAAGGATTTCATAAGGATGTAAATTGGCATCTTATAGGCCATCTTCAAAGAAATAAGGTGAAGTATATAGCGGGTAAGGTGGCTCTGATTCACTCGCTGGACAGCGTGAGACTCCTGCGTGAAATCGAGAAGCAGTATCAAAATATTGATATGAAAGCTAGGGTATTAATACAAATTAATATCGGGAGAGAGGAAAGCAAGACCGGTGCCCTGGCAGAGGAGTTAGAGGAAATAATTCAACAAGTGGGAGAATGTAACCATGTTGAAGTTGTAGGACTTATGGCCATAATTCCCCGGGGAGATGAAGAGGAGAACAGAAAATATTTCAGAGATATGAAGATGATTTTTGAAAGATTAAAGGCTGAAAATCACAAAAATGTTTCAATGGAGTATCTTTCTATGGGAATGACTGGAGATTATCAAATTGCAATTGAAGAAGGTTCTAATATGATAAGAATTGGAGAGGGAATATTCGGAAGAAGAATATACAATAATAATTTATAGGAGGATTGAAAATGGCAGGTAAGGTTTTAAATAAAGTTATGGGATTTATGGGCTTGGTAGACGAGTATGATGAAATTGAAGAATTAGAGAATCAAGCTCCGGAATATGAGGAGGAAACAGAGGTAAATCCAACTTTGTCCTCAAGCAGAAAATCAAGTAAAGTTGTTAATATTCACACTGCATCAGCGGCTAAGGTTGTTATCTCTAAGCCTACAGTTTTTGAAGATGCAACTGACATATGTGATGATTTGAAAAACAGAAAGATTGTTGTTGTAAATACCACAAGCCTAGAAGCAAAAACTGCTCAAAGACTTTTGGACTTTATGGGCGGCGCAAGCTATGCCTTGGGCGGAGAGCTACAGGAAATAGAACGAGGAGTATACATCTTATCACCATCTAATGTGGAAGTGACCAATGAGTTAAAGAATGAATTGAGCAGTAGAGGTTTATTTGGTTGGACTAAGTAAAGGAGGCGTTGAAGATATCCATCTATACATTTATTAATGGAGTAATCGAAATTTTAAAATACATAATAATAGCCGGAGCTATAATCTCTTGGGTTGCACCTCATAGCAGAAATCCTATCGTACAGATTATCGAAAGTATAACTGATCCGCTTTTAGTGCCGGGAAGAAGACTACAGCAGAGAATTGCTCCTAATTTACCTATAGATTTTTCACCATTTTTGGCATTTATAATATTAGATCTTATTAAGTCATTGCTGCTTACAGTTCTATGGTAATGAAAAAGGAAGATTTCTTAAAGACCATTAGCGGTGAAGATGAGGCGGTAATTTTAAGACTGTTTGATAGATTGGTACTGGCAGAGAAAACCGGTAAAACAGTATACAGTAAAGAGTTTTATACACCGGGGGTTTGGAGTAAGGTAGAGGATTTGGGTAATGCACTGGCAGTAAAGGTGATCAGTGAAGGTATCTTTGAAGAAGCTGAAAGGCGGATGCTGGCATTTTATACTGATGGTGATGTGTCTATGCCCATTACGGTTATATGTATAACCAACAAATCTAAATTTCATACTCTTCAGCACAAAGATTACTTGGGTGCAATGATGTCCTTAGGCATTAAAAGAGAAAAAATTGGTGACTTAGTAGTGGATAATTCCAAGGGATACTGCGCAGTTTGTGACGATATAGCAACATATTTAATAAGTAATTTGACGGCTATTGGTCATTGTCCTTGTGAAGTTTCCATGGTCACGGACTATGACAAATTACCTAGCTATAATTTTGAAGAAAAGATTGTTCTGACTACATCCATGAGAGCGGACTGTGTAGTAAGTTCCGTTACCGGACTATCCAGAAGTAGAAGTGTTGATATCTTAAAGGCCGGCAAGGTATTAATAAATTATAATGAGATAAGAGAAAAGGATTTTGAAGTAACTATACCATCCACCCTAACTATAAGGGGATATGGAAAGTTTAAGGTTAGTGACGTTGTAGGCAATAGCGGCAGTGGAAGACTTAAGATACTGCTGAAAAAATTTGTTTAATATGGGGTGTGTATTAATGAGACTAACGGCAATGGATATAAACAATAAGGAATTTAAAAAGTCCTTAAGAGGCTATAATGCGGACGAAGTAGATGAATTTATCGAGAAGGTCATAGAGGACTATGAGGCCTTATATAAGGAAAATTCCACATTGAAGGAGAAAAATTTAGTTCTAAGTGAAAGGCTGGAACACTATGCTAAAATAGAAGCAACAATACAAAACACCTTGCTGCTTGCACAAAATGCAGCAGAACAGGCTAAGGTCAATGCACAAAAGGAAGCAGACATGATCATTAAAAATGCCAATGACACTGCTCAAAAGATATTGGATAAAGCTCATGGTGATGTAATGGCTATAAACGATGATTATGACAAGCTAAAGCAGGAATTTTTCAAATTCAGAGCAAAGTATAGAAACTTTTTAAAGACTCAAATGGACACCTTTGATGACTTGGAGAAGGACTTCATCAAAAACTATAATATTGGGTCAACAATAGAAGACAAAAGTACAGAAGTACCGTTAGTTACTGAAAAAGCCTTCGCATTAAAAGAGATTGAAGAAGAGAATTTTAATAATGAAGAGCTAAACGAGATAAAGAGATTTTTTGTAAAGGATAATTAATGATATCAACATAAATCTCACTCCAAGTATAGATATTATTTTGTCTATAGAAACTAAGGAGTGAGATTTATATTTTAGTTTACATAAAAATTCTTCCATATGACAAAATAACTAATATATAAAGTTAGATAACTTTATAGAATGCTGAGACTTTGAAGGGGTGGAAGGATTATGAATGATAAGAACTTGAATTACTACAAAAAGAAACTTTTATCCGAGAGGGAAAATGCAAGGAGGTTTCTTCTTAAATTAAAGGATAATGATATGACCAATGCTCTTTTCGAGACTTCTTCTGAATTGTCTTTTTATGATAATCATCCGGCAGATTTAGCAAGTGAAATGGAGACTATGGAGAAGGGCAGGGCTCTTAGAGAACATGAGGTCACTATAATAAAAAAGATAGATGAGGCATTAAAAAATATAGAAGAGGGTACCTATGGTACCTGCAAGAGATGCGGCAAAGAGATACCCAGTGAGAGGCTGGAATTTCTTCCCTATGCTGAGTACTGTGTGCATTGCCAAAATGAATTAAATGCAAAAGCTCAGAACAATACTGTAGGCAGGCCCATCGAGGAAGACGTACTTGGCTATCCTTTTGGCTATGGCTACAATGACTTTTCTGATGAAGTGGGCTTTGACGCTGAAGATAGCTATCAAGCGGTGTCAGCTTATAACAGGATAGAAAACACCTATGAGTATCATGAGGACGACGAAGATGATTATGTTGAACCCATTGAGAAAATAAGCAATGAACAATACAGAAGACAGCTGCCGGATTAATTAGTTAAGGGGGATGGAGATGGAAATAGTAATTATTATATTGGGATTTATTTTGGACAGAGTAACAAAGATCTTGTCAATAAATCACTTAAAAGATAGCAAGGATATAACAGTTATCAAGAATTTTTTTGAATTTCAATATGTGGAAAACAGGGGGGCTGCCTTTGGTATTTTTCAAGGCAGGCAGTATCTGCTCAGTATCATAACTTCAATAGTTATCATAGGTGTAATTGTTTATCTAATCAAAAACAGACAAAAATCAAAGCTGTTGAATATTAGCCTGGCAATGATCATTGGTGGAGCACTTGGAAATTTATACGATAGGATAATCTACAATTATGTGGTAGATTTTATATCTTGGCATTATAAGGACGTGTATTATTGGCCAAACTTTAATATAGCAGACATTTTAGTTGTAGTTGGTACTGCATTATTGGCATTATATATAATAAAGGATGTTAAGGAATGAAGGAACATAACTATATAGTAGATGTGGCATATAATGGCCTAAGAATCGATAAATTTTTAAGTATATCCATGGAGGATAAGTCAAGGTCATATATTCAAGGGCTTATTGAAGATGAAGCAGTTAAGGTTAATAACAAGATTGTTAAGAGTAATTATAAACTAAAGACCGGTGATGTGGTGGAGGCTGTAATTCCGGATCCTGTGGAATTGTCGGTAGAGGCTGAGGACATTCCCTTGGAAATACTCTATGAGGACAGTGATGTGCTGGTGGTGAATAAACCCCAGGGGATGGTTGTACATCCTGCCGCTGGCAATCAAAGCGGGACTCTAGTAAATGCAATCCTAAACTACTGCAGTGACCTTTCAGGCATCAATGGGGTTATCCGACCGGGAATTGTACACCGCATAGATAAGGATACTTCCGGTGTGTTAGTAATTGCAAAAAATGATAACTCTCATAACAAGCTGGCAGAGCAGCTAAAGGATCACTCCATGACAAGGGTCTATATGGCTCTTGTAGAAGGGGTGCTTAAGGCTGATGAAGGCACTGTAGATGCACCACTGGCAAGACATCCCATAGAAAGAAAAAAGATTGCTGTTGTCAAAGACGGCAGAAGAGCAGTAACCCATTATAAGGTGGTGGAAAGGTTTAATAATGCCACTTTGGTGGAGTGCAGGCTGGAAACAGGAAGAACTCATCAAATTAGGGTACACATGGCTCATATTGGTCACCCACTTGTAGGGGATCCGGTATATGGATACAAGAAACAGAGATTTAAGCTTGAAGGCCAGCTCTTGCATGCAAGGCTCCTTGGCTTTATACATCCTACCACCGGGGAATACATGGAGTTTGAAACACCACTGCCGGATTATTTTAAGAAAGTGATAGAAATATTGCGAAAAGAGTTGAAATAAATAAAGTTATATGCTAATATGAATAAGAAAAGTGAACAGCGAACCTTTAAATGATCCAGTGAGGTCATAAGGCATAGATGATGTAGTAATAGTGTATGTGTACATATTACGCCTTATCCTCATGGGTAAGGCGTTTTTTTACTTTACGAATTTCAACAACTTATTCAAGTACTAAGCTTGTATTTATAGAAAGAGGTGATATTTTGAAAATAAAATCTGTTTTATTAGATGACAAGGCTATACAAAGAAGCTTGATAAGAATAGCTCACGAAATTATTGAAAAAAATAAGGGGATAGATGACATTGTCCTGATAGGTATCAAAAGGCGAGGTTATCCCTTGGCAGAAAGGATACAAAAACAGATAGCTAAGATTGAGGGGGTTGAGGTCCCCGTAGGCAGTGTAGATATCAGCTTATACAGAGATGATCTTCAAACCATTGACGATATGCCCAGAATAAATAGCAGGAATTTAGGTGTAGAAGTTAAGAGCAAGAAGGTCGTGTTGGTAGATGATGTATTATACACCGGAAGAACTGCCAGAGCAGCAATAGATGCTGTAATTGATGCAGGAAGACCTACCATGATACAGTTAGCGGTACTTATTGACAGAGGCCATAGAGAGCTGCCCATAAGAGCAGATTTCGTCGGGAAAAATGTGCCTACCTCAAAAAGCGAATTGATTTCTGTGGAACTTAGTGAAATAGATGGACAAGACGCAGTAAAAATCTTTGAACTAGTATAATAATTGATTTATTATAAATCTTTTAAAATAGCCCAGAGAGGCTAAAAGGAGGAATTATTAATGAGAAATTTTGTTGATGTAGACGAGAAATTACCGATTTTGAAAACAATACCTCTTAGTTTCCAGCACTTATTTGCAATGGTAGGTGCCACTATATTGGTGCCTATGCTCACTGGCCTAGATCCGGCAATAGCACTGTTTTGCAGTGGTATAGGTACTTTGATTTATATACTTTGTACAAAAGCTATGTTACCTGCCTACATAGGCTCATCCTTTGCCTTCATAGGTGCCATGGCTGTTGCAACATCAAACTATGGTACTAAGGGAATGTTATCCGGAATAATAGCTGCAGGAGTTGTATATGTAATAGTTGCTGCAATTATAAAGTATGCTGGTTCAAGTTGGTTGGACAAGGCTCTGCCTCCGGTGCTTATTGGTGCTGTGGTTATTGTAATAGGTCTATCCCTAGCAAGAACTGCTGCAGACTGGGCAGGATTAATTCCTCAAACTGCTGCAGATGGCAGTACATTACCTACGGATTACAGGGTATTAGCTGTAGCAACAATTACTTTGGCTGTAGGTATTATAGGCTCAATGTATTTTAAGGGCTTCTTGGGGATAATACCAATTCTGATAGCAATGGTAGTAGGTTATATTGCAGCCTTCATCTTTGGCATAGTTCCAGAGGAGGTAATAAAGGAAATTATAGAAGCAGATATAATTAGAATACCCACCTTTACCACTCCTGAATTTAATTTCAGTGCAATGATTATGATGGCTCCGATAGCCTTTGTTACCTTGGCAGAACATATTGGACACGTGTATGTTACTAACAATGTTTGCGGAAGAGACTTTACTAAGGAACCGGGACTTCATAGATCAATTCTGGGTGATGGACTAGCAACAATCTTTGCAGGATTAGTAGGAGGACCTCCGAACACAACTTATGGTGAAAACATAGGCGTTATGGCAATTACAAGAGTTTACTCCGTCTGGGTTGTAGGCGGAGCAGCAATCATTGCAACTGTACTTTCCTTCATAGGACCTGTAGCAATGGTTATAAAAAATATTCCTACTCCTGTAATGGGCGGTATCAGTATATTACTGTTCGGTATAATAGCATCTTCGGGCTTCAGAGTTTTCGTGGAAAACAAGATTGACTTTGGAAAAAAGAAGAATTTAATAGTAGCCTCTGTTGTAATTGTTCTAGGCATTAGCGGAGCTGTGTTAAGCTTCGATGTAAATGGTGCCCCTGTTGATATCAATGGAGTTGCTCTGGCAACCTTAGCAGGAATTATCTTAAACTTAGTGTTACCTGAAAAGAGTAAGACAGAAGAAGAATAAATGTAAAATAGGATGTCTCAAGTTATTTTGGGGCATCCTTTTCTATTTACTAGAATCTCCTTACCTGGTACAATGGAAATAATTGATTTTTAACTATAAATTATGAATATTTGTATTGGGACAGATAAACATATATTTAGTAAAATATATGTTACCCTAATAAAAAACTATACATATAAGGAGAGAAACAGATGCAATATGACTTAATAGCAACATCTACCTTTGGAATTGAGGCAATAACCGCTTCAGAGTTAAAGGCCTTAGGATATAAGGATATAAACACCGAGAATGGCAGGGTTACTTTTAAGGGAGACGAAAGAGATATAGCCCGAACAAATATATGGCTTAGGACTTCGGACAGAGTTTTGATAAAGATGGCTGAGTTTAAAGCAGAAAGCTTTGAAGAATTGTTTCAGGGCACAAAGGCCATAGATTGGTGGAAGATAATACCTGAGAACGGGAAGATGCACATTACAGGTAAGTCAGTAAGGTCAAAGCTTTTCAGCGTGTCTGATTGCCAGTCTATAGTGAAGAAGGCTGTAGTGGAGGCCATGAAGCGGAAATACAAGAGGGATGTTTTCACCGAAGATGGACCGGTTTACAAAATTGAGGTTGGGATATTAAAGGATATAGTAACCTTGACCATAGATACCTCAGGTCCGGGCTTACATAAGCGTGGCTATAGGGAAAATGCGGGAGAGGCTCCCCTAAAGGAAACACTGGCTGCGGCTTTAGTGCTAATCAGCAAATGGAATCCTGACATACTGCTGTATGACCCCTTCTGCGGCTCAGGAACTATACCGGTGGAAGCAGCCCTCATAGGCAAAAATATTGCTCCGGGTTTAAGAAGGAGTTTTGTCAGTGAAGACTGGCCCAATATAAAAAAGAGCATCTGGCAAGAGGTAAGAAGAGAGGCGGAGGCAGCCATCAATGACAAGGAATTTGTGATCTATGGCTCAGATATGGATGGCAGGGTCTTAAAAACTGCAAGACAAAATGCCATAAAGGCAGGAGTAGAGCAATATACTAACTTTCAAAAGTTGCCTGTAGAAGAATTTAGTTCTAGAAAAAGAGTGGCCTACATAATAACTAATCCTCCCTATGGGGAGAGATTAGGAGAAGAAAAACAGGTGAGAAAGCTTTACGAGACCTTAGGAAACCTGTATAAGAATCATCCGGAATGGTCCTTTTTCGTCCTGACTTCCTACTATGAATTTGAAAAGTGCTTTAGGAAAAAGGCAGACAAAAACAGAAAACTGTATAATGGCAGATTGTTATGTTACTACTATCAGTATATCAATCCTGTGAAGGAGAAGTAGATTTAAACACGGAAATGACGGAGGTGCCTGAAGACACGGAAAAGTAAAAATCCTTCCGTGTTCTCAGTTCCTCTGTTTATTCTGTGTTTATATTTTTTGTTATTTTAAGTAACTATAGTTCTGGGACAGAAACTACGTCCCTTTGTCTCCTTTATATCATAAGGATCAACATATATAGTTTTATTGGTTGTGTATATAACCATCCCAGGTTTTGCACCGGAAGGTTTCTTTACATTCCTAACTTCTGTATAATCCACCGGCACTTTAGTGGAATCCTTTGCCTTGCTGTAAAAAGCGGCTAAAACAGCGGCCTCTTCCAAGGTTTTATCGGATATACTACCATTATTCTTAATAATTACATGAGAGCCAGGTATGTTTTTTGTGTGAAGCCATATATCCTGTCTTTCTGCAAATTTTAGTGTAAGATAATCGTTTTGTATATTATTTTTACCTACGTAAATATCCGCTCCATCGGTGGATTTAAAGTGGAGAGGTTTTGACTGAGAGGCTTTTGTTTTTGCAGAAATCTTTTTAAACTTTATATATCCCGTTTCTGCCAATTCTCTTCTTATATCTTCAATTTCATCATAGCTGTCACAATTTTTAACATTGGTAAGTACAGATTGAAGATATTCTGTCTCACTTTCGTTGTTCTTAAGTTGCTCTAGGGCTGCCTCTTCAGTCTTTTTTAGCTTGTTGTACTTTTTATAATACTGCTGGATATTTTCTGACGGTGTCTTATTTTCATCTAAAGGAATTTTTACATACTCCTCCACATCAGAGTAGTAATTATACACTTCAACATACTTATCTCCCTTATTAACGCTGTAAATATTAGCAGTAAGGAGCTCTCCGTAGAGCTGGAATTTATCCTTCTTTTCACATTCCTTAAGAGCATTCTTAAGGATGGCACTTTTTTTATTACAACGGTCTATGTTGTTGGTTATCAGTTTTTGCAGGTCTGCACTCTTTTGGTTCAACCTATCCTGCTTATCCTTAACATAGTAAAAGGTATCGAGAAGTTTGCTGGCGCTGTCGAAGACGACCACTTTATAGTCTTTTGGCTGTGTCAAAGGAAAACAATAAAAGTCCTTATAATTGCCGGTATCATCGGTATAGAGAGTGAAGGTGAAGTTTTCTGATTTTAACCCATCGAAGAAGTTCTTAAAAAAGATATATAATTTATCCACTGACTCTACTGTTATTTTTTTAGTATCCTGAGTTAACCTGTTGTACAACTCCGTAGATAAAGTGCCACTTACGCCTACAAATAAATTTGAAAAGCTATTAGGCAATAATTCAACAATATCGTAACTGATTTTATCTTGCAAATCTTTTAAGGAAAAATCAAAAGGATTTAACTTTTCTGATTCCGGAGGATATTTGTATTTTATACCGGGATAAAGACTTCGATAAGAGTTTATATCAGGTGTTATATGTTTGATGCTGTCCATGACAATACCGTCTCTTTTACGTACAAGAGTAATGTTACTGTGTCTACCCATTATCTCTATTATTAAACTATAGATGCTGTCAAAGCCCATCTCATCGGTACTTTCAAAATCTATGGTCAATATCCTGTCGGAAGACATTTGCTGGATACCTATGATTTTACCACCTAGCAGATATTTTCTTAGCAGCATACAAAACATTGGGGGCTGCATTGGGTTTTGCTTATTTCTATCGGTAAAATGTATTCGGGGATAGTTGGAACTGGCACTTATCAGCACCTTTCTGTTTTTATTTCCGTTTCTTATTGTTAGAATAATTTCATCCTTTTCAGGCTGATTAACTTTATCTACTTTCCCGTTTAACAGATCATTTTTTAACTCCAAGGATAAGGCATATAGAAATATACCATCAAAAGCCATAATAACCACCCTTTCCTCTTAGGAAAATTCTCTATGGAAGCCCTCAGAACCTCCATACAGAATATAATGATTTAATGTTAAGATAAATAAAACGGAGTTGTCAAGTGGGGATTAAAAATAGAAGGAACTTCGGAAATTGATACAAAATATCTCAAAAAATATAACGCAAATGTTTAAAAAGAAAATAATGGTAAATAATATTTTATGTGTGAGGTGAGACCATGTGTTTGAGTATAATTTGGACCATAAAGACCTAGATACTGATAAGCTGGATGTAGAAGCGTTAAATTTGGTGCCGGAGGAGTTTGCAGTAAAGAACAAGGTACTGCCTATTAAAGTGATTGATGATACACTTCATATTGCCATGAGATGCAATGAGGATGCAGAACTTCTGGCAAGGCTCAAATTAATAACAAATATGAAGCTTTACATAATTAAAATTGCTGAAGATAAGTTAGTTGAAATGATCCCCAGGGCTTATGGATATTTAAAGTTCAACAAGGCCGTAAGCAGACTGAAGAAGGACACTGAAGGTGAAGAGAAGAAGAATACTCCTAAAATAATGGGTAAGGACGATGAAAGTGCTCCGGCAGTGGTAATCCTGGACTATATTATAAATAATGCAATTATTGTTAGGGCCAGTGATATACATTTGGAACCCCAGGAAGGTAACCTCATGGTTAGGTATAGAGTAGACGGCAGTCTTATGGAGTTTTTAAACTTACCGGTGGAAGTATACAGCGCAGTTTCTACCAGGTTGAAGGTTTTATGCTCCATGGATATCTCAGAAAAGAGAATTCCTCAGGATGGTAAATATCATTATTTTTACGGAGAAAGAGAATTGGACCTGAGAATATCTTCTATTCCTGTGCTTTTCGGTGAAAAGTTCGTCATTAGAATTTTAGACAAAACCATAGACTATTGCAATATTGAAAGTATTTATGAGGATTTGGACCAGAGTAAGTTGATCAAAAGGCTGTTAATGCATAACAGCGGAATAATTTTGGTTACGGGGCCAACGGGCAGCGGTAAGTCCACTACTCTATATGCAATGCTTAAGGAACTGAATAGAAAGAGTATAAATATAACCTCTATTGAAGACCCAGTTGAGTATACGATGAAGGGTATAAATCAGATATCTGTAAATGTGAAGGCGGGTATAACCTTTGCCGTAGGATTGAGGAGTATATTAAGGCAGGACCCCGACGTGATTATGATAGGTGAGATCAGAGATGAAGAGACTGCTGCCATAGCCATAAGAGCAGCCATTACCGGACACCTGGTATTATCAACCCTTCATACCAACGATGCCATAGGAGCTGTAAACAGATTGGTGGAAATGGGAGTTGAAAGATATCTTCTGGCAGATGCTCTCATTGCAGTTATTGCACAAAGACTGGTAAGAAGAATATGCAGCCATTGTAAGGAGAGCTATAGGCCCGATCAGATTGAAATGAGTATGTTTGCAGACCAGAAAGTCACAACACTGTACAAGGGGAGAGGTTGTCAGGCATGCAACCATAGCGGCTATTTTAGCAGGACGGTACTGTCGGAAATACTGATAATAGAAGAGGATGTCCGCAGGCAGATATTAAAGGGAGAGGCCTGCAGTAAGAGCAAGGGGACTATCAGTGGAACCAATCTAACAGCACAATGCAAGGCCTTGGTTTTAAAAGGTCTAACCACCACAGAAGAGTTGATCAGAGTGTCAAATGGAAAAATCTTTAGTTAGGTGAATTATATGAAAACTTATCGGTACAAGGCTATAGGCTATGATGGAAAGATCTCAAAAGGAGAATATCAGTGCAGTGATTCTAAGGAACTGATAGCCTACCTTTACTCAAAAAAACAACACTTGCTGGATGTTCAGACCAGCCTAAATATCAAGGGGTTTAGACTTCAGCAGAAAATAAAGCTAAAGAACCTATCTTTCTTTTGCAAGCAGATAGGCACTATGTTGGAGATTGGTATTCCAATATTGGAAGCCATTAAAATGTGCTGTTTTCAATTAAAGAATGGACAGATATACGACAATTGTGTTTATATACTTGGGGACCTGAGAAGGGGAGCCTCCTTATATGAGGCCATGAAAAATGCACCAAATGGTTTTCCTGAATTTATGCTGCATATGGTCAACATTGGCGAGGAGTCAGGAAGCTTGGCAGAAATATTCAACAACCTATCCATATACTACTATAAGGAAAATAAGCTTAAAGGCAAGGTTGCAGCTACTGCGGCATATCCAGTTTGTGTCCTTACTTTTACCATAATAGTAGCAATGATCTTACTAATAACCATAGTGCCCTCTATGGTAAATATGATAACTTCCATGGGAGGAGAGATACCCTTAATCACATATATTGTTATGGCACTCAGCCATTTTCTAAAGGTAAACCTACCTTATGTTTTATTGGTCACCGGGCTGCTGGCAGTGTTGTTGACCTATTTAATAAAAAATAAGAGGATTAAAATTTCTTCAATAGTGAAAAAGATACCGGTATACAACAAGGTATATTTCAAACGGAGTAACTATGAATTTCTTTATGGAGTTTATCTTTTACACAGCGGAGGAAGCACTATTGTAAAGGCCTTAGAAGGGTCAGCAGCGGTGTTAAAGGATGATAACCTGAGATTACAGATAAGCAAGTCTGTATCCCAGATTAGGGAAGGGGAAAGTATACTGGAGGCACTTTTAAGTGTAGAAGTGATAGACTACACCAGTCTTTCTGTTATAAAACTTGGTGAAGAGACAGGGAAATTATGTGAAATGCTGGGCAGGCTTTTGGGAATTTTGGAGGATGAATTGAACTCTCAAATAGAAAAGGCCTTAGAGCTCATCCAACCTTTAGCTATTATCCTTGTGGGTTTCATAGTAGGGATTATTGTCATTTCCATAGCATTACCCATGTTTAGTATGTACAATATCTGATTGCTGGAGTGAGAGATTTGAAAAAAGGCTTTACCCTTGTTGAAGTAGTAGTGGTCATTTCAATAATAACTATTTTATCTACGGTTACAACCATAGGATACAAATACTACATTAATAAATCAAAGGATGCCTGTGCCTCTTCCAATGGTCAGGTGATCTTTGAGGCCATTGTGTGGACCTATGAAGCTTGTGGCAACAAGCTTGACAGCACTGCCTTAGCAGCTAATATCGATGTCCTTACCGGAATCCCTGTAAGTAATATGATAGTTAATAACCTACAAAAGACTATCAGTATGAATTATGTGTATGAGTCAAAAACCTATAAATTATCAGCAAATCTCTCAAATTACAAGGTGCAAATAGAGGATTTCGAACATGGGCGCAAGATCTATGAAAATTAAAAAAGGCTATACCCTAATAGAACTTATGATTACTATATCTATCCTGACTATCTTATCTATGATGTTTATAAAATACTTCACCACCTATGAAAAGTATAGAAACAAGATCTTGGTTGATCAATGCAATAACTCAATTATGAGCTTTATAAACAGCTGTAAGCAATACTGTTATTATAGAGATACCAGTGGCTACATAAAATTCGATGTTGCGGGAAACAGATTAATTTTTAATGTAGGCACTGATGTAAAAAGGATACTCAATGTACCTAAAGGTTTAAAATTATATAGTATTAATGTAAGTAACGGCGATGCAAAGCTGAATTTTAATAACAAGGGGTTTACGTCGGATGCATGTACTATGTCCTTCGTGGACTTGGAGAATAAAATACATGAAATAACAATAAGTGTGGGTACGTCATATGTTGAAATTAAAAATTAAAAAAGGCTATACCCTTTTAGAGAGCTTGATAGCCTTAAGTATGATTACAATTATAGTGTTTTGTGGCTTGTCCCTGCACCTCTTAAAGGTTAAGCAAAAAAACTACAACACTGCACTAAGTATGTATTTAAACTGTATTGAAACTACCGCAACCAGTCTGCTGTCAAATTGCAGTTATAACGAATTAGCAGCATGCATAGGTTCTGAACCTATGTATATTGCAGATGAGAACATTAACCCCAATACTTTGAGCAGGAATAATATACTTACATTATTAAAGTCCTCACCGGGCAGTGGAGGTAAAAACATAAAAATTACAGCTGTATCAGAAAGTGGTGTAATTACTATTTCACTTCAGCTCAGTTACTTGATTAATGGAAAGTTAGAGGTTTTAAGCCATGAAATTTATAAGGGAAACTATAATTAGTAGAAGCAGGGGAGGTAGCACCTTGATTGAACTTATTACTTCCCTTTCTATAATTAGTATACTGGCTGCCGCTGTACTTTCAGCCTTTATATTTTTTTCAAAGGACTTTAACAGGGCTGTAATTGAAAGCAGGGAAGAGTTTTATATAGGTGAGGCATTTAGGTATATAGAAAGTGAAGTATGTAATGGCAATAGCGAAGTCCATTTCTATCCAAGTTATATAAGGATGAAGAGGTATTTGGAAGTGCCTGCATATGAGGAGATAGATTATATCAAGAGGGAAGGAGAAAAGCTGGTGATAGAGCACACTAAAAGAGGTTATGTAGAAGCTACCAATGTTTTTCTGAGAAAGGTTAGCAATTTTGCGGTTAATATGTATGAAGGGGTTGTGATAATTGAAATTACCACTGATAGGGGGGAAAAGTTTTCAAAATGCATAAATACTCAGTACATAAGATGAAGGATGGCAATGCGGCAATTTATGTGCTTTTGGTTGGCACGCTGATTCTGTTAACGGCTATAGTAGGCTTTAAATTTCAAATTGATAGGTATAAGGACCTGCAGTACAAAAGGCAGATGCTTGAGACCACAAGCACCATTAATTTTATAAAAGAGAAGATATTTAGTGATTTTTATGGACAATTAAAAGCTAAGACCACTATTACTGACAGAGAAAGCATCCTACAATGCTTGAGGAATGATAACAGCTGGGTTAATTTCCGACATGGGGACACTACCTTGACCTTTAACGAAGGTAAAGACCTATTAACACTTACATATCCCTATAATAGTATTAAGAACTGCACTGAGTACTATAGCATATATCCTACAAGTACCGGAGTAAAATTTAATTTGGTTCATAGTAAGTTTACAAAGAGGTAAAATATATGAGCTTTAAAAAAGTGATCAAAATATATAACAGCAACATAGAAACAATAAAGAGTGAATTGGGAAAAAGATGCAGGGGGTCTTTTGTATTTATCTATTATGAAGAAGACATATATATAGATACCTTATATATTCCCGCCACCAAAACCAAGTGGTTGAGCAAAATGATAAAAAATCATATGATCTATAACTTTGATGACATAAGCAAACTTTGCTACAGCTATAATATTTTGAGCAAGAGTTCAAACAAATATAAAATAAGGCTTTATTGTATCAACTCCAAAAAGGAACAACTATTTGAGGCCCTGAACAAGGGTGCGAAAGTAAAGGGTGTGTATTTAATTCAGTTTTGCTACCTCTATTATGTTGAAAAAATACTTAAGAAAAGTGAGTTTGTGTTAATATTTACCAGTGGAGAGTTTACTTATTTGGTATTTTATGCTGGTGGAGGGGTTGAAAGCAGCAGTATATTTAAATTTGCTGACAATGGTAGTGGTAATTTGTTAGATATAATCAAGAAATGTATTGGTTGTGGAGATAAGATAACTACTGATATCAATTTTCCCATAGTGTTCCTCAATTACCATAGCAAAGGCCATATAGAATGCCTGGCAGAACACTTTTCTGTGAAGGATCTTGGAAAAATCAGCGAAGATAAAATAATTAAAAAATATATAGGTGTAATATGATTAAAAAGCACAATTTTATTTCCGAGGAGTATATAAAAAATATTGAAAAAAGAGAAAGCAAGCTCTACTTTTTCTTAATACTTTTGTTGGTTCTTCTGAACATATTTGTACTGCAAGAAGCAGAAAAGAAGCGGTCTGACATAGAGACGGCTAAAAGTAAGCCTGTCTTTAGCAATATAAAAGTTGAGGACAGTAAAAAAAGCAGTAAGCAAGTAAATATAATTGAACTCCGCAGAAAAGTTTATGGATTAGCGGAAGACAATGTCCGCATTTCAAGCTTTGTATATGAAAATAACAGGCTCATTTTAGGAGTGATTGCACAAAGTCCAAAACAATGTATTAGCTTTGTAAAAGACATAGAGGATAAGGGAGCTTTTATAATTGAGAAGCTTTCCCCCATAGAAGCAGTTCAGGAAAACTTTAAACTGAATATTGAACTATCAGTAAAGGGAGCGGAATAAATTAAATGAAAAAGATATGGTACAGTTTTATAAGTGTTCTATTATTTTTTCTGTTGATTATTCAAATTCATGTAATAATAGAACTTGAAGTGGAGAATATAAATGAGCAGCAATATTATAATGAAAAAAATGAAATCGTGGATGTTGTTGAATCTCCTACAGTGCCGCCGGTAAGCCTTTTTGATGTGCTGGAGTCTATTTATACCGAAAATTCAAAATGTAGGGTCTTAAGCTTTTCCCTTGGGGAAGACGGAAGGCATATAGAAGCCGAATTAAGCATGACAGGTACAATTGATGACATTGAACTCATGTTAAACAATTTGCAAAATAGCAGAGGTTTCAAAGAGATAAAAAAATACATAGAGGGTGAAGAGGACGCTAATCGAATATTTGTAACCTTTGAGCTTTGATGCATAAGAGTTAAAAAGTAATATTTTTATCAAAATTTAATAATAATATTTGCAAATAGCTATATATTTTGATAAAATAATCATTGGCTTAATACTATAATAAGGTAGAACTATGTATAGAATGGTATTAATATACCTGAAAAGGTTATAATATTAACGAATTTAATATTTGGAGGGATACTGAATGATTTCAGCAGGAGATTTAAGAAAAGGAACCACTTTTGAGTTAGATGGACAAGTGTATACAGTAATAGACTTTTTACATGTTAAGCCTGGAAAGGGAGCAGCTTTCGTTAGAACAAAGCTAAGAAACGTAATTTCTGGCGGTGTTACAGATAGAACTTTCAACCCAACAGAAAAGTTCCAAGAAGCTGTAATAGAAAGAAAAGAAATGCAATATCTATATTCTGATGGTGAGTTATACTACTTCATGGATCAGGAAACTTTTGAGCAAATTCCTCTTAACTATGAAAAAGTAGAAGATGCTATAAAGTACCTAAAGGAAAACATGTTTGCAATCATAAAATTCTATAAGGGTGAAGCATTCTCAGTAGAAGCTCCAAACTTTGTAGAACTTCAAATAGTTGAAACAGAACCTGGCTTCAAGGGAAATACTGCAACAAATACACTTAAGCCAGCTAAGGTAGAAACCGGTGCAGTTGTTAACGTACCACTGTTTGTTAATGAAGGAGATACAATCAGAATAGATACAAGAACCGGAGAGTACATGGAAAGAGTATAAGGGCTCTGTTTGGCTATGATACTGATGAGGGAGTGTAGATTATGGACTCGATGAAGTCAAAGGTATCCTATTTACAGGGTATGGTAGATGGGCTAGCCATAGACTTAAATAGTAAAGAAGGTAGAATTATTTCTGCCATGCTTAAAGTAATGTATGAAATGGCAGATAAGTTGGATGAGATTGAATATAGACAGGACCATTTGGAAATGTATATCAGTACTTTGGACGATGATTTACAGTACGTAGAAGAGGAATTCTATGGAATTGATGATACTGAAGACTATTTATCTGAGGATAACTTCGTTGAACATCAGTGCCCGCGTTGTGGAGAGATTATATATATAGATAAGGCCATCATTGATAACAATGAAGAAATAGGTTGTCCTAATTGCAGCTATGATCTCATAAGTAACATAAATGAAGGTTCCAATGACTAAATAAGAATATAATTTAAGTAAGAAAATCCTTAAGTAAAAAATACTTAAGGATTTTTTTATTTTGTTTGTAATAAATTTTGCTACTGCTAAATAAAGATTATATATGAAGGGAGGTGAAGAACTACTCTAAAACTTAGTGTTTTTGAGTGAGATGAAACATATGGATACTAATGAAATTTTGTGCATATTACCTCAGAATCTGCAGTTAATCTTAAAGAAACTTCCAAATCTTGATAAGTTACAGGAAATAAGAATTAAAGCCAATAATCCTGTGATTTTGAACCTAGACAATCAGGAATGTATATTAAATTATATTTCCACCATGGAAGATTTAAAGACAATTATGCAGAGGACAAGCAATTATTCACTATATGCTTTTGAAGAAGAGATAAAGCAAGGGTTTATTACTATTAAAGGCGGCCACAGGGTGGGGCTTTGCGGCAAGTGTGTGATGGAAGACAATAAGGTAAAAACAATAAAAAATATAGCTTCAATAAACATCAGAGTATCACGAGAAGTCATTGGCTGTTCCGATAAGATAATGCCTTTTATCATCAATGAAAATAATATTCTAAATACCATAATAATATCTCCACCCAAATGCGGTAAGACAACAATTTTAAGAGATATGGCCAGAAACATATCTACGGGAATGAAGTCCCTGGGCTTATCAGGGAAAAAGGTATGTATCATTGATGAGAGAAGTGAACTGGCGGCTTGTTGTGATGGAGTGCCACAGATGAAGGTAGGTATTCGGACTGATGTCTTTGACAACTGCCTGAAGAGTGAAGGCATTATTATGGCCATAAGAAGCATGTCACCGGAGGTCATAGTATGTGATGAAATTGGTACATATAGGGATATGGAAAGCATATTATCGGCCTTAAGCTGTGGGGTTAATTTGATTTCCACAATACACGGCAATGGCTTAGAGGATTTTTATGGCAGAGTAGTTTTCAAGGATTTAATTAACAATCATGTTTTTAATAGAGCTGTAATACTAAGTAATAGGAATGGAGTAGGTACATTAGAGAAAATCTACGATTTTACAAGAAAAGATTATATTTGGAGGAAACGAGATGATTAAAATCTTTGGTGCGGTACTTATAGTTTTGGCTTCCACCCTGTTGGGTTTTATATTTGCTGAAAATGCCAGGAAGAGGCTAGTACAGCTTAGAGAAATACAAAGTGCCCTGATTCAATTACAAAATGAAATATTTTTTACCAGAACTACACTGCCGGATGCCTGCGATAGCGTTGCCGGTAAAAGCAAGTATCCTATAAATATAATCTTTGAAAGGGTGTCTAAGCAACTAAAAAGCAACGGAAGTAATTCCGTATATGATGCATTTTTATCAGCTTTAAGTGAAGAGGTGGAAGAAAATTGTTTAACAAAGGAAGACAAAGAGATTCTATTGGATTTGGCCAAGGCACTGGGAGAATCGGATCTGGATGGACATAAAAAGGTTTTTAGCCTCAGTGAACATAATTTAAAGACCATAATACAGACGCTGGAAGGAAATGTGGACAAGAATGTTAAGATGTACAGATTCTTAGGCTTTTCTTTGGGGGCGGCTGTGGCAATTATACTAATTTAATGGAGGTATGGTGGGATGTTGGATGTTTCTTTACTTTTTAAGATAGGAGCTACCGGAATATTACTTATTATTTTGGACAAGGTGCTAAAGAGTAACGGCAAGGATGATGTGGCCGCAATAACTAACCTGGCGGGCATAGTAATAATTTTAATGATGGTTATAAGCCTCATTAGCAAATTATTTAAAGATGTGCAAGCTATGTTCCAGCTATAGGTGAGACTTATGGATATCATAAAGATTGTTTCCTTTGCTTTTATTGCATTGTGTATTGTACAGATATTTAAGGACAGAAGGAGCGACATTGCAGTTCAAATTAGTATAGTGGCCGGAATTGTCATTTTCCTTTTTATGCTGACAAAAATTACTGCAGTAATGCAGTTCCTGCAGCAGCTGGCGGCGAAGGCAAACATAGATTTTGTATATCTCAATACGGTTTTAAAGATTCTTGGCATTGCCTATCTTGCCTCTTTCTGCAGTGAGATCTGCAGGGATGCCGGCGAAAGCAGTCTGGCTTCGAAAGTAGAATTTTCAGGGAAGATATTGATCCTTGTTTTGGCAATTCCTATACTAATGGCCGTACTTCAATCAATTCTAAAGATTATGTAGGTGAAAACAATGAAAAAGATAATAATGTTGTTAACTTTGATTTTAGTTCTGGTGGTACCTGTAAGGGTATATGCAGATGAGCAACATGGGTTTAGCGTAAAGGACGAGGAAAAAATCCAATCTCTATATGATTACATATCAAACATGAAGAACAAATATGAAATAATAAATGAATTAGACGTTCAGCAGTACGTGGATAATTTTATAGAGACGGGAGATGACGGTCTAACAAATAGACAAATATATAAGATTATTCTTACATATGTGCTCAAAGAACTGGCACTTTCGGCAAAGCTTATGGTAATTATAGTAGTTATTGCAGTGGTGGCAGCCCTGCTGCACAATCTCCAGAAAGCCTTCAGCAATGAAAGTCTTTCAAATATAGCCTACTTTGCCTGCTATTCGGTACTTATTATTGTTGTATCCAAGAGTTTTCTTGTTGGTTTAAACCTGGCTAAGGAAACCATACTGCAGATGACAGATTTTATGACGGCCTTGGTGCCGGTGCTCATAATGCTGGTGGCCAGCGTAGGAGGAGTTACCGAAGCAGCAGTGATGAACCCCATAGTGGTTGCCGGTGCCAATATTGCGGCAAGGCTTTATGTCACTATCATAATTCCTTTGATAATGATCGGTTTTATACTTCAGTTTGTAAACAACATATCTGAGGACTATAAGATAAGTAAGCTCACGAAACTGATAAATCAATGGGCCATATGGATCCAGGGGATCACCATGACCCTATTTATTGGAATATTAAGTATTAGAGGGATTACCTCTAAAACTATAGACCAGGTAACAGTAAAAACTACCAAGTACATGGTAGATAATTTTGTTCCAGTTGTAGGTAAGTGCCTTTCTGATGCCATCTCTTCCGTGGCCGGTTACTCAATCCTGCTGAAGAATTCACTTTCCGCTCTGGGACTGGTTTTGATCATTGTCATTGTTGCCTTTCCGGTCATTAAGCTATTTATTATGGCCATGCTATATAAGTTTACTGCCGCTATGATAGAGCCCATAAGTGATAAGAAATTTGTCAACAGTATCACTACTGCCGGCGATTCTCTAATACTGATAATGTCCTGCCTCGTTTCCGTATCAGTGATGTTTTTTGTCATGGTATCAATCTTGGCAGCTACGGGAAAGGTTGTGTTGACTTGAGAGAGTATAGGTTAATGGAGAAAGAAGGTGGCGGGCAGTGGATGCTTTAAGGAACTGGATCATCAACATTTGTACTACAGTATTCTTTATAACCGCTGTAGAAATGATCCTACCGGACAACAATCTAAAGAAATATTGTAAGTTCGTATTGGGCTTAATTCTCATGACAGTGATAATAAATCCTCTTGTAAAGTTTCTAAATGAAGGCTCTGAAATAACCGCCTTTATGAACAATGCTGCGGTTTCAGTAGAAAATCAAATAGAAGACAGCACAAAAAGTTTAAGGGAAAGCAGTCTTAAGGATACCCTGTATGTGTTCAAGCTTAATCTGGAAAAGCTTTGCGTTGAGAAGCTAAAGGAAATATACCCTAAGGATAAGGCAGAGGTAGATGCTAAGGTAGCATATGATGAGGAAAAAGAGGAGTTTGTAATAGAAAGTATCAGTGTCAGAATGGATAATGGAGCCATAAGCAAAATAGAAAAAGTTGATATAAAGACAAGTTCCAGTTCAAAAAAGGATAACTTAGATGACAGCCAATATGGCTTAGAGGTCAGGGATTATTTAAGTACAGTTTTGGACCTTCCGGAAGAGAAGATCTTAGTATACAAGTTTCAAAAATGACGTCTTGCACTGCTTTAAATATTGAGATATACAGGGGGAGATAGAAATGAACTTAAAGGGTTTAATGGATACTATAAACAAATTGACTTCAAAGAAAAATGCTTATAATATTGTGGTTGTTTTCTTGCTGGGAGTTTTACTGGTAATGCTGTCAAATTTCTTTAAAACACCATCCTCTGCTGTCACCACCTCAACACAGGAGACAACTTCAAATGAAAGCGTAAGCACCGCAAATGTTCTCACAAGCTACGAGGAGCAGACGAAAAAGGAGCTGAAAGCAATGCTTTCAAAGATGAAGGGCGTAGGTAGGGTAGACTTAATGATCAACTTTGAATGTGGTGAGGAATACATACCTGCCTATAATACAAATGGGGGTAAAAGTACAACCATAGAAAAGGATAATGAAGGAGGTGAGAGGAAGATAGAGCAAGATAACAACGGCCAAGAGGTTGTTGTATCCACCGATGGAGGAAAAACCACACCCTTTATACTGAAGAAGATAAACCCCAAGGTCGAAGGTGTGATTATAGTTGCAGAAGGTGCAGAAAATGAGAAAATCAAAAAAGATATTATAGCGGCCATATCAAGTTTCTTTGGCATTCCGAATTACAAAATTCAGGTATTTGCTATGAATTAGCAGCATATAATTCAATAGAAAAATAGATGGGAGGAATAAAAATGAATAAAAAACAAGCAGGTATTATTGTGACTTTACTGGCGCTCATAGTATGTGCCGGTATATTGGCAGCGAAGGTGAATGGACCACTTGAGGTAACAAACAGCGAATTTACAAGTGAAGGCAGTCTATTAACTCTAGATGATGACGACGCTGCTGAAACATCAGCTAACTACTTTGCTACAGCTCTTGAACAAAAGGAACAAAGAGATGCCATGGCCCTATCTAATTTAAGAGCAATGGCAGAGGACAAAAACTTGGACGAAGCTCAGAGAACCGCAGCCAGTGAAAGCTACGCTCAAATGGTGGAGGCTCAAAAGAATGAACAGACCATCATGCAACACTTAAAAGGAAAAGGCTTTGAAGACGTAATATGTACAATAGAAAATGACTATACTAAGGCAAGAGTAATAATCAAGTATCCACATAGCGAATTAACCGATACAGACGGCAAAGTTATAAAAGATGTAGTTTACAGCGTTGCAAAAATTAGCAATGTTGAGGTTGAATTAAAGTAATAACATTTGTAAAATATTATTACATTTGATATAATGTACATATGATTTAGTTTTGCGTTATGCAAGATGAGGAGGGACGGTCATGGATGAAAATATAAACAGCTCAGCTAATATGGGTATTGTAAAGATATCAGACGACGTCGTAGGTGTTATAGCAGGCCTTGCTGCTGCTGAAGTTAAGGGGATTGTCGGCATGAGCACAGGTTTAGCCGGTGGTATAACCCAGATACTTGGTGGTAAAAAGAATCCTTCAAAAGGCGTTAAAGTTAATGTTGGAGAAGAAAGTGCTTCAATAGATATAGCAGTTGCGGTAGAATATGGAATAAAGATACCGGAAGTTGCGAAGGCTGTTCAAGATGGTGTAAAAAAGGCAGTTGAGACAATGACAGGTTTAAAAGTATCTGCTGTGAACATATTTGTACACAATGTTATTGTTGCCAAGAATGAAGACAATAACGAATTAATCGAGGAATAAATATTAACACCCTCTGTTTACCCAGAGGGTGTTTCCATGTTATAATGACTAATATTTTTGCATAAATATTTATTATTTTATGAAATTGCTGTATATTTTTTTTATAATATAGTTGATAATAAAAATATGAGCAAATTTATTGTTATATGGAGGATTTTATAGTGAATAGAAGATTATCAAGAGAAGAAGCGGTTAAATTACTATATCAGATGTCAATCAATAAATATACTCTGGAAGAGGCCATAGAGAATTATTTGGAACAATATAAAGAGGAGCTTCCTGAGCTGGATATAGAATATATAAAAAAACTGATCAACGGAGTCAATGAAAATATTGAAAGCCTAGATAAAAAAATTGAAATGCATCTTACCGGTTGGAAAATGAACAGAATTTCCAGGATAAATTTAGCTTTATTGAGATGCAGTACCTATGAGATAATTAACGATGTTGAAACTCCGGCAGCGGTTTTCATCAATGAAGCTGTAGAAATTGCAAAAAGGTACTCTGAAGATAAGTCCGTTGCATTTATCAACGGAGTTTTGGATAAAATCGCCAAAAGTGAAGGCAGGATTTAGGAGGAGGTAATATGGGGTTTGCCATCAACGGAAAGGAGCTTGCTGTAAAATTTAAAGCTGAGATTAGGAGTTTTACGGAGATCATGGTAAAGGAAGGGAAAAGAGTACCCTGTATGGCGCCGATAATAATTGGAAATGATGGTGGGTCGCATTACTATCTGAACAATGTCATAAAGCTCTGTAATGATTTAGGCATAACTGTCAAGGTACATCACAGGGAAGAAGACATAAGTGAAGAGAAACTTTGTGAACTCATTACATATCTTAATAATGATGAAAGTGTAGACGGAATTATGTTGTTCCTTCCACTGCCCAAACATATAGATGAAAAGAAGGTCACTTCAGCAATTTCCTATAAAAAGGACATTGACTGTTTAACAGATGTAAATAATGGCAAGTATTATAAAGGGGAATCTAGCTTTATACCTTGCACACCTATGAGTGTTTTAAACTTAATAAAAAGCACCGGTACGTCTTTGGCAGGAAAACATGCCGTTATAATCGGAAGAAGCAATATTGTGGGAAAGCCTGTAGCACAGCTCATGCTTAACGAAAACTGCACCGTAACCATATGTCATTCCCAGACAGTTAATTTAGCAGAAATTTGCAGCAGGGCGGATATTCTGATAACTGCTATAGGAAAGCCGGGCTTTGTTACAGCTGACTATGTAAAAGAAGGTGCCATCGTTATCGATGTTGGTACCACTTCTGTAAATGGAAAGATAACCGGGGATGTATCGTATGAGGAGGTTATTGAAAAAGCAGCCTATGTAACTCCGGTACCGGGAGGAGTTGGAGCAATGACCACAATAATGCTCATAAAAAACCTATGTGAGGCGTATAAGCAAAATGTATATTAAAGTAGTATCAGTAAGTGCCCTTAACAATTATATTAAAAAAGTTATGGATAATGACTTTATTTTGAGCAATGTCCATGTTAGAGGAGAAATTTCTAACTTGAAAGTTCATAATAGTGGACACGTATACTTTTCTTTAAAGGATGAATATGGTAAAATCAGCGCAGTAATGTTCCGAAGTGATGCTGAGGGCTTAGACTTTGTACCTGAAAATGGAATGAACGTAGAAGTAGTAGGTAGAGTGTCCACATACCTAAAAGAGGGAACCTATCAGCTTTACTGCAATAAGATGGTGCAGGTAGGTATTGGTGAGCTGTTTGCTGCTTTTATAAAGCTAAAGGAAAAGTTGCAAAAAGAAGGCTTGTTCAAAGATGAATATAAGAAGGAAATTCCGCAATTTCCACGAAGAATTGGAGTAATAACGTCTCCCACCGGTGCAGCTGTAAGAGATATAATAAATGTGGCAAAGAGAAGAAACAGTAAGGTAAACCTGCTTATTTACCCTTCGTTGGTTCAAGGTAAAGGAGCCAGTGAAGAGATCATTAAAGGGATACGATACCTCAACTCCGTGGAAGATATTGACACCATAATCATAGCCAGAGGTGGTGGCTCCATTGAGGAGTTGTGGAGCTTTAACGATGAGGCTCTGGCCTATGAGGTTTTCAAGTCTAAAAAGCCAATCATATCCGGAGTTGGACATGAAACGGACTTTACAATAATAGATTTTGTAAGCGACAGAAGAGCACCTACACCCTCTGCTGCCGCTGAGATAGCTGTGCCCTCCATCAGGGATTTTAACGAGAAAGTCAACTCCTTACAAATACGGCTTGGAAGAGTATTTGAAAGAGAGCTAAGCAGTAAAAGAAATATCTTAGAGAGATATAAAAGCAGATTGGAATTAAATAATCCCGTAAACTACATAGTGAACAGCTACAATACTGTTGATAATCTAAAAAGCCGGTTGTTGCATAGTATGCAAATGGTTATAGGAATTAAGAAGGAGCAGCTTGCCAGAGCCAATGCCTTGCTGGGAGCCCACAATCCTTTGAACATTTTAAACAAGGGCTATGCAGTTATTCAAGATGAAGAAAACAAGGTTATAAGCAGCAGTGCTGTTTTAAAAACTCAAGATAGTATTTATATTACACTGAAGGATGGCAAAGTGAAAGCCAATGTTTGTTTTAAAGGAGAATAGCTATGGCAAAGAAAAAAGAAAGCTATGAAGAAATAATGGAAAAACTTGAAGAGATTATACTGAGGATGGAAAAAGGTGATTTGTCCTTAGATGATTCCATCAAGCATTATGAAGAGGGCATGAAAAGCTGCAATAAGCTTTATAAAATGCTGAACGAAGCTGAGGGAAAAATAAAAATACTAAATAATGGTGCAGAAATAGATTTTGAAAATGAGGAGCAAGTATGATAGCACAGCAATTAAAGGAAGAAATAGATAAATGGCTGGAGCAATATTTCCAAGGTAAAGGTGGATATAACAAGCTAATTTACGAAACTATGAGCTACAGTTTATCTGTCGGCGGAAAGAGGATAAGACCTTTACTCACGATGTTGACTTATGGTCTATATGGTGAAAATTATAGTGAAGTAATAGAAGTTGCCGGGGCAATAGAAATGATACATACCTATTCACTGATTCATGACGACCTGCCCAGTATGGACAATGACGATTTAAGACGGGGAAAGCCAACCTGTCATAGGGTTTATGGAGAAGCTATGGCAATATTGGCCGGTGATGGACTGCTAAATGAAGCAGCTAATATATTGATAAAACATGCTCTTAAGCATGGAGATAAGGCACTTGAGGCCGCGAATATAATCCTGGAAGCCAGCGGTGTGGAGGGAATGATTGGCGGACAAGTGGTAGATATACTCAGTGAAGATAAAAAAGTTGATTTAGATGTACTAAATTACATGCACAGGCAGAAAACCGGTGCCTTGATCAAGGCCGCAATTTTGGCAGGTGCCGTAATAGGCGGTGCATCAAAAGAAGACTTGGAAATCTTAGAATCATATGGAGAGAAACTTGGTTTAGCTTTTCAGGTTAAGGATGATATTCTCGATGTTATAGGCGACACTAATGTATTGGGAAAAAAAGTGAACAGTGACATAGAAAACAATAAGACTACTTACATTACCGAATATGGATTAGAGGAATGCAAAAAAATCTGTATAGATTTAACTTCGGAGTGTATTGAACTGTTAAAGAAATTAAAGGCCAATACAGATGATTTACAGCAGTTGACTAACTTTCTCCTTACTAGAGAATACTAAAAACGAAAAGGAAGATTTATAATGTATAAAATACTTGATAGATTTGAAGAGCCTACTGATATTAAAAAAATGACTTTATCAGAATTGGAAATTCTAAGCGAAGAAATAAGGGCTTTTTTAATAGATAAGGTATCAAAGACTGGAGGACATTTAGCCTCAAATCTAGGAGTGGTAGAACTTACTATAAGTTTATACAATGTATTCAACTTTAAGCAGGATAGACTTATTTGGGATGTTGGTCACCAGGCTTATGTACACAAGATTCTTACAGGCAGGAGGGACCGCTTCGATAAGCTACGACAGTACGGCGGAATAAGCGGCTTTCCTAAGCCTGAGGAAAGTCCCTATGATATGTTTAAGACCGGCCACAGCAGTACCTCAATTTCTGCAGCATTGGGAATGGCGAGAGTCAGGGATTTAAAAGGAGAAAAACACAGTATTGTTGCAGTTATAGGTGATGGTGCCCTGACGGGCGGCATGGCTTTTGAGGCACTGAATGATGTGGGTGACAGGAAAACTAATATAATAATTGTATTAAACGACAATCAAATGTCTATTGCCAATAATGTAGGCGGACTTTCAACCTACTTAAGTAAGTTGAGGGTAACACCAACCTATAATAAATTTAAAAATGAATTTAATTCTACACTGCAAAAGAGTTCTTTAGGCAAGGGTGTAGTTAATAGTATAAATAAAATCAAAGACAGTATAAAGCAATTTATAGTACCGGGAATGCTCTTTGAAGAAATGGGCATTAAATATTTTGGACCAATAGATGGACATAATATTAAAGAGCTTAGTAAGGTTCTGGCTTTAGCAAAAAACATTGAAGGTCCTGTATTGATTCATACAATTACACAAAAGGGAAAGGGCTATGACTTTGCAGAGAAGAACCCCAATAAGTACCATGGAGTAGGCCCCTTTGACTGTGACAGCGGAGAAATATGCTTCACAGCCGGTGAAACTTACTCCAGCACCTTTGGGGATGAAATTGTAAAGATAGCAGAAAAAAATAAAAAGGTTATAGCAATAACTGCTGCTATGAAAGATGGTACAGGACTTGGAAAATTTGCACAAAGATTTGAGGAAAGATTTTTTGATGTAGGCATAGCTGAACAGCATGCTGTGACTTTGGCGGCAGGTATGGCCAGAGAAGGTTATAGGCCGGTGTTTGCGGTATATTCTACATTTTTGCAAAGGGCCTATGATCAGGTTTTACATGATGTGTGCATACAAAAGCTGCCCGTAATATTTGCTATTGACCGAGCGGGAATTGTTGGAGAGGATGGTGAAACCCACCAAGGGCTTTTTGATATATCCTATCTTTCACATATGCCTAACTTAGTTCTCATGGCCCCCAAAAACACCGTGGAATTGAGATCAATGCTGAGATGGGCCGTAGATTACACCGGACCCGTTGCAATCAGGTACCCAAGAGGGGGAGACAGCAGCAGTGCACCGTTAAAACCGGTTGAAAATATAGCCCCCGGCTGCTGGGAAATTCTAAAGGAGGACGGCGATATAGTAATAATCGCCACCGGCAAAATGGTGAGCCATGCAATAAGAGCCTGTGAGATCCTTAAGGAGGCAGGCATTAATACTGCACTGATAAATGCATATTCAGTTAAACCTATAGATAAAAAATTACTTGATGAACTGATACAAAGAGGAGCCCAAATAGTAACACTTGAGGACAATGTGATAAATGGTGGGTTTGGTTCCATGGTGCTGGACTATGTTAATAGTACAAACAGCAGCATAAAAGTGTACAATATGGGCTTTAAGGATGAGTTTATTCAGCAGGGACATCCGGATTTACTTTATAAGCAATATGGACTAGATGCCGAAGGAATTGCAAAACGAGTAATAAGTATATCACAAAATGAAGGAGTAAAGAATGAGTGAAACGAAAGCTAGACTTGATGTAGTACTTGTGGAAAAGGGAATTTTTAGTTCCAGAGAAAAGGCCCAGGCCGGTATAATGGCCGGTGATGTCTATGTCAATGGAATCAAGGTTACAAAGGCCGGTCAGGTTGTTAAAAAGGAAGATGTAATTGAGTTCAGAGGCAATGAAATGCCCTATGTAAGTAGGGGGGGCTACAAGCTTGAAAAGGCCATAAGAGAATTTAACATTGACCTCAAAGACAAGGTTTGTATGGACATAGGAGCATCAACGGGAGGCTTTACTGACTGCATGCTGCAAAATGGAGCAAGTAAGGTGTACTCCATAGATGTTGGCTATGGCCAATTTGCATGGAAATTGAGAATCGATCCAAGAGTGGTTTGTATGGAGAGGACAAATATACGGTACGTCACTCCGGAAGACTTGGGAGAACTATGCGATATGGCCTCCATTGATGTATCTTTTATCTCACTCACCAAGGTATTACCGGCGGTTAAGGCACTGCTGAAGGAAGAAGGAGAGGTACTGGCCCTGATAAAACCTCAGTTTGAAGCTGGCAGAGAAAAGGTCGGAAAAAAGGGTGTGGTTAGAGACAGGAGCACCCACAAAGAAGTAATAGAAAAGGTTGTAAATTTTTCAATAAAAGAAGGATTTAGTATTATAAATATAGAATATTCACCAATAAAAGGGCCTGAAGGAAACATTGAGTATTTATTATATATGAAGAAGGATAATAACTCAAAGTGTGAGTTTGACGAAACTTTAATTGATAAGGTAGTGCAAAAATCTCATAAGGAATTAGATTAAAGATTAGAACTCCATAGGAGGTACAATGAGATATATTGGTTTAAACATCAATAGTTCAAAGGATAAAACCGGTTTTATCTTAAAAGAAGTACGAAGCTGTGTGGAAAGGATATTTACTGACAGTATAATATATACTTTTAAAGATAGTGAAACAGAAGATGACTCTGTTTTGGATAAAATGCAAATGATGATTACCTTAGGCGGAGACGGAACAATAATCAGAACTGCCCGTGCCCTATGTAAGCACAATATACCCATACTGGGTGTCAATATCGGAAATCTTGGTTTCTTGGCCAGTGTTGAAAAGGAAGAGCTTGAAAGAGCTCTTCTACAGATAAAAGAAAACAATTACAATGTGGAAAATCGAATTATGCTCAGATGCGAAATATCAAATAAGGAAAAGTCACTGGTCTATGCCTCACTTAATGATATTGTATTGTCTAAGGGTGCTTTGGCGAGAATGGTAAAATATCAAATTAAGGTGGACAATAATTTGTACACTGAGTTTAATGCTGATGGAGTTATAGTATCAACTCCTACGGGATCTACTGCTTATGCATTATCTGCCGGAGGACCTATTTTATACCCAACACTTAGCTTAATCGAAGTAACCCCAATTTGCCCTCAGTCCCCTGGATTAAGGAGCCTGGTACTGGATTCAAAAAGCATAGTGCAAATATTGATCCAGGACTGGAATGAGAGTATTTTTCTTACGGTTGATGGGCAGGAATCTTTAAAACTAGACAAGGGCTCAGTGATAACAATCAGCTTATCTGATTGGAAATGCAGCCTGATAAGACTTAAAAATTATGATTATTTTAATGTTTTAAGAGATAAAATTATTTGGAGAACCAGAGAAATAAGTTGTGAAGGTGATTGATAATGAAAGTTTTACGTCATGCAAAAATAATAGAAATTATTAACTCAAAGGAAATAGAGACTCAGGAAGAACTGGCAGAGGAACTGAAACGCTGTGGAATGGATGTTACCCAGGCCACAGTTTCCAGAGATATAAAGGAATTAAAATTGATTAAGGTACTATCCAATAGTGGGAAGTACAAATATGTGGCTATAACTCCGGAGCAAAATTTTTTATCAAACAAATTGGTTAACATATTCTCTCAGACAGTGCTATATGTGGAGAATGTAGAGAATATGGTTATAATAAAAACTATAACAGGATCTGCTTCTGCAGCGGCAGAAGCTATAGATTCTTTGAATTTTGAAGAGATAGCCGGAACCATAGCTGGAGATAATACAATTTTTATCGTGGTACGTGGTGTTGAGAAGGCCCAAGAACTGGTGAAAAAAATAAAAAAACTATTAAATTCTTAAATTAACATACAGGAGGTTAGCAGATGCTTCTGCAAATGAATATAAAGAACTTTGCGTTGATCGAAGGGCTATCGTTAAATTTTCAAGAAGGCTTTAATGTATTAACCGGAGAGACAGGAGCAGGTAAATCTATACTTATAGATGCCATAAATTATGTTTTAGGTAGCAAGTTTAATAAAGATCTGATAAGAACTGGTGAGAGCAGCACCTATGTAGAAGCAGTGTTCAGTTTAGATAATGACAATACAAAAAATATTTTACGCAAAATGGAAATTGAATTTGATGATGTTGTCATTATAAGCAGAGAGAGTTTTAATTCAGGCAGAAGTAATATAAAAGTAAACGGAAAGTCTGTTATCTTATCTGCCTTAAGAGAAATCACTGAAACTCTTATAGATATACATGGACAGCATGAAAATGTAAATTTATTTAATTCCTCCACTCACATCCATTATCTGGATGGATACAGCGGAAGTGCATTACAGGGACTTATGGTTGAATACAAAGAGTACTATCATAGGCTTTCCGAAATAAATTCTAAGATTGAAAGCTTAAGGGGAAAGGATGAGCAAAGTGCAAAAGTAGCCAGTTACCTCCAATTTCAACTTCAGGAGATTGAAGCTGCAAAGCTAAGAAGAGGTGAGGATGTTGAGCTTGAGGAAAGAGCTGAGGTTCTGACAAATGCAGAGAAAATCAGCAGTGTATTAAATTATAGTTATGAGTTACTTTATAATGGAATGGAAGGAAGTGCTTCTGTGTATGATGCACTGGATAATGTCATAAAGGAGCTAAGATCTATTCAAGATAAAGTAAAAATTGCTAAAAAAATTGGAGATAGCCTGGAAGAAGCATATTTTAATATAGAGCAAAATATTGGTGAACTAAGGTCTGTAAAGGATAGTTATTATTATGATGTGGACGAACTATCTGAGGTAAACAGCAGAATATATGAAATTGGCAAGCTTAAGAAAAAGTATGGTAATACCATTGAACAAATCTTGACCTATAGAGATAAATTACAAAAAGATTTGGAAGAAATAATAAACAAGGATGAAATAGTAAACAAGTTGCTTGAAGAAAAAAAGAAGATTGAAAAAAAGTGCATGAATCTAGCAGAAAAGTTACACTGTGTGAGAAATGAATATGCATCTGTGTTAGAAGAGAAAATAAAAGACCAGCTTTCCGATATCGGCATGGCAAAAAGCGTATTTAGGGTCCAGGTTGATAAGGACAATGTACTGAGAAATAATGGCTTTGATAAGGTGCAGTTCTTAATTTCCACCAATCCGGGAGAACCTTTGAAGCCTTTAGAAAAAATAGCTTCCGGTGGAGAATTGTCAAGAATTATGTTATCCTTGAAGACGGTATTTATAGACAGAGATATGATACCAACAGTTATATTTGACGAAATAGATACCGGTATCAGTGGAGCAATAGCCCAAAAGGTTGCTGAAAAAATGTACTTGATATCATGCAAACATCAAGTATTTTGTATCACCCATCTCCCGCAGATTGCCACTATGTCAGATTCCCATTACAGGGTTTACAAAGAGATTATAGAAGATAAGACTTATACAAATGTTAAAAGGCTTTCCAAGGAGGAAAAGATAGAAGAAATAAGCAGGATGATTGGTGGTATTGAAGTAACCAATATTACTGTAAATAATTCTAAGCAGCTGATTCAAATGGCAGATAAGTTAAAAAAGACTATTTGTGAATCAATCAAAGTTTAAAAACAAAATAAATAATACATAATTTTATAAATTTTAGAAAAAATAAAACTATAAGTTTTTATGCTTATAGTTTTTTTTGTTTATGAAAAAATAATGTGTATGATTTATTAAATTTTATATCATATGAATTCTATATCCAGGCCTTGCTAAAATATACAAAACATTATTAAACATATACACTAAACTATTGGCTTTCTATGTAGATTTATTATAGCATAACATATTTCAAAATCGGGAAACTTAAAATTAAAGGCAGTAATGACTATAGATTCGAAAATATATGTTTGTTCAAGTATTAATCTATAGTCAAAGTAAGAATACTAAAAGGATAAAAGGAGGTTAAAATAATGGGTAGGAAAAAGGCATACAAGATCATGTATATTTTAACTCCTGTGGTATTTTTGATTTTAAGTTTGTTTCTTTCTATAGAGAAAATACCTAATACAATGTTTATACGAGTAAAGGACGAAATAAAATCAAGTTACCTCTTAAAAGTAAATGAAAGAAAAGACGTATCTGCCTTAGCAGTTGGGAAGGTAAAGGACCAGCCTGAATTAAACTCAAAAGCGGATGTGAAACTCCTAGGCTTGTTTTCTGTTAAATCCGTTGACGTAAAAAGAGTCCCGGACTTAAGCCTATACCCCGGAGGAACCAGCATAGGGGTAAAACTGAATACCAAGGGTGTATTGGTAGTAGCCCTAAGTGACATAGAAGTAGATAACAGTAAAGTATCAAGTCCTGCGGCTCAAAGCGGTATCATGGTTGGAGACAGTATATTAAGCATCAATGATAAGTCTGTAAAAAATGCGGAAATGCTCTCAGATTTAATAAATGAATCTGAAGGTAAGGAAGTAAAAATTGAGGTAGAAAGAAAAGGTGAAAGCATAATAAAGTTAGTTAAACCGGTTAAAATACCAAAGGAAAAGAAATATAAAATCGGATTGTGGGTAAGAGACTCCACCGCTGGTGTTGGAACACTGACCTTCTATGATGAAAAGACCGGTAGTTTTGCTGCATTAGGTCATCCTATAACCGATGTGGATACAGGAACAATCTTAAATGTGGATAAAGGAGAACTTGTTGCATCATCTATAGTAAACATAAGAAAAGGTGTCAGAGGAACTCCGGGAGAATTAAAGGGCGTTTTTGTAAATGAAAGTAATGTGTTAGGACAAATAAATAGCAACACTGAATGTGGTATATTTGGTAAGGCTAATAAGTCAATATTAGAGGGAAATAAAGTGAAGCCTATGAAAGTAGCACTGAGGGATGAAATTCAAGTTGGCGATGCACAAATAATCACAACTTTAGATGACAAGGGGCCACAGTACTATGATATTAAAATAGAAAAGCTATTAGATCAAGATACGCCTGGACCCAAAAGTATGGTAATTAAGGTTACAGACCCCAGGTTACTGGCTAAGACCGGTGGAATTGTTCAAGGTATGAGTGGTAGTCCAATTATTCAAAACAATAAAATTGTTGGAGCAGTAACACATGTTTTGATAAATAAGCCTGATACTGGCTATGGCATATATATAGAATGGATGTTAAAAGACTCAAAAATAGTGGATTAATGAAAAAGGTCGCTTCTATCAGCGGCCTTTTCATTGTATAAACGTTAAATATAAAAATGGATAAAAATAACAATTATTTTTTCATTACCTAGAAGGAATTTTATTAACTTTGTCGAATTAGTTATTTGTTAATATATGTAATGATTTTTTGGAGGGATATTAAAATGGAAGAAACTAAAATATCGGTACTCATTGCAGATGATAATAAGGAATTTTGTAACATTTTAAATGATTATTTAGCAAACCAAAGGGATATAATTGTAACAGGTATAGCAAAAGATGGTGTAGAGGCTTTAAAGTTTATATCGGAAAAAACTCCCGACTTGGTAGTATTAGATATAATTATGCCACATTTAGATGGACTGGGTGTTTTGGAGAAACTAAATACAATGAATCTGGATCCAAAACCCAGAATAATTGTGCTATCTGCAGTGGGACAAGATAAGATTACTCAGAGGGCTATAACGCTTGGTGCAGATTATTATGTGGTTAAGCCTTTTGATATGGATGTGTTCACAAAGAGAATTAGACAGATGTTTAATAACACTATATCCAGTGATGATGTTAAAAAGACTATATCTCTAATAGACACCCCTGAGATTAGGGTATCAAAAAAGGAACCATTGGATTTGGAATCTGAAATAACCAATATAATTCATGAAATTGGTGTTCCTGCCCACATTAAAGGATATATGTACCTGAGGGAAGCTATTACCATGGTAGTTAATGATATGGAACTGCTGTCAGCAGTGACAAAGGAACTGTATCCATCCATAGCTAAGAAGTATAATACTACTGCCAGCAGGGTAGAAAGAGCAATAAGACATGCTATAGAAGTTGCTTGGGGACGTGGTCAAGTTGAAACTATAAATAAGCTCTTTGGCTATACTATACACAACGATAAGGGCAAGCCAACAAATTCAGAGTTTATTGCAATGGTAGCTGATAAGTTGAGATTAAAAAATAAGGTAAGCTAGTAGTTTTAGTATAGAAAATTGCAAAGTAAAATAGAGGCATGTGGTAGCATGCCTTACTGTTTTAATAAACAGTTGATGGACAAATCACCAGTATATCTCACACTTCACCAACACTCCTCTAAAACAGAGTAATATATTGTAATAACTGATTACTTAGAAAAATCCTTCAGCGTTCACAGTGGCCTCCCCACAAATCAGTGTTTAAAAATGAAATCCCTTCAGCATAATTTCCTTTGTTCAGTGTCTTCAGTGATGAAAATTTTGCTTAATAGGATCAATGGAATATATCTTCCCATGGTGACATAAATATTATATAGAATTTTATTTTAATAACTCCGTGTGAAAAATAGGTATACTATAGGGAGGAAGAAAATGAGAAGATTAAATACCGGTTCCAATTTATCAAGACACTTTCAGGAAAGCATGTGGCTGTACATTGTTTCGCTCTTATGCCTTTTTACAGGCATTGTCCTTGGAATTTATACCGTAAGGTACATGGATGACCTACAAAGGCAAGACTTAATCAGCTATTTCTTAGATTTTAATAAAAATATCAGTACTATGGAAGTAAAAAATACTGCTGTTATAATAGAGAGCCTTAAAAACAATCTGCCAATGCTTTTGGTTTTGTGGGTGGCAGGACTAACAATTATAGGAATTCCTATAATATTAATTGTAGATATTGTTAAAGGATTTTTCTTTGGTTTTGCAACAACCTTTGCATTTTATAGTATGGGATATAAAGGGACTTGGTTTGTACTTTTAGGAGTTCTTCCTCAAAATATCATATACATACCTTGCTTGATAGTAGCTTCTGTATTGGCAATGCGTTTATCTTTTTCAAAGCTTAAGGATAGGGTTAATAAGCAAATAAATTATAACAAAAATTATTTTTTAGATTATTCGGTTACCTTCTTTATAATATTGTTGGTTATGATATTGGGATTCTTGTATGAGGCCTATGTAACTCCAAGAGCAATTCAAACCATAGCAACTGCAGCAGGGAGTGTGATTTTTTGAGACAAAAAAATGATTTCTATAATTTTTTATGGATCTATTTAAAATGTTTTGCCTTGCTTGTTATCTTAGGATACATACTTCCCATTGTATTTGACCAGCTGATATTCTACCTATATAAAAGGACCGTAATACATAAAAATAGCATATTTGTAGCAGATATTCATGACAATATAAACTTTTTTCAATATTATTATAATGCATTCAGAAGTTACATAACCTATTAGTATTGAGTAGGGAAGTAATATTCTATATAATAATAATAGAAACAAAGGGTTAAAATATACTATTAATCAGTTAGTAGGTGTAATATGAACGAACTTGTAAAAGAATATTTAACATATATAAGTGAAAATAAAAATTTGAGTGACAACACCATAGATGCCTACAAGAGAGATATAACCATTTTTCAGAAGTTTTTAGTTAGTAACAATTTAACCTATGATAAGGTTAATAACATGACCTTGATGTCATATACTCAAAGCTTGGCCAGTAGTGGGAAGAAAGAATCCTCGATAGCAAGAAGTGTAATTTGCCTGAGAAACTTTTATAAGTATCTGGTTAGGACCGGCCGCTTGGAAAAGGCAGCGGTTTTAGATTATGAAATTCCAAAATATAAGAGAAGTATACCTGAAATATTGACCGTCGAAGAAGTAAATAGGCTGCTTTCTACACCGGATCAGAACTCCATAAAAGGAGTAAGAGATAAGGCCATGCTTGAAATGATGTATGCCAGTGGCATTAAAATATCAGAAATGTTGAACTTGACCCTGGAAGATATAGATTTGAGGTTTAATTATCTAAGATGTAAAGGTACTAAGGGCATGGAAAGAATTATACCCCTAGGGAAATACTGTGTTGAATGTGTGGACAAGTACCTTAAGCTTAGAAAAGAGCTCAATACAAAGGATTTGAAGTTTCTCTTTTTAAATAATAAAGGGGAAAAAATGAGCAGGCAGGGGTTTTGGAAGATTATTAAGTATTATTCTAAAAAAGCAAAAATAAATAAAGAGATAAATTTATATACACTGAGGCATTCTATAGCGGTGCACATGATAGAGAATGGTGCAGACATAAGGTCACTGAAAGAGCTATTAGGCTATAAAGATATATCTGCAGTTCAGGTCTATATAGATGCAATGAAAAAACAAAAATTGATGGAAGTTTATAAGAATACCCATCCCAGAGCATAAAATGAATAATCGTAACATAAAAGGAATTGGTTTATGATGCCAGGTCCTTTTTTTTATGGTTTTGTGATAATCTTAGGCTTATTGGAAAAAATAAATATGAAAGGAGGATTAGAAATGAAGAAACGAAGATTTAGTATATTTGTATGTATCCTTACATTTATCTTATCGCTAAATTTTTTAAATCTAAGGGTAAAAGCAGAGGGAGAAGGAATAAATGTAGAAGCAAAATCTGCACTGTTAGCTGAACCAACCACAGGCAGAATATTATATGAAAAAAATATACATGAAAAACTAGCCCCTGCATCTGTTACTAAGATAATGACTATGCTATTGACTATGGAGGCCATAGATAGCGGTAAAATTAAATTTAGCGATAAGGTAACGATAAGCGAGAATGTTAAAAAAATGGGCGGAAGTACGATGCTCCTTGACACAGGAGAAATTAGGACTGTTGAAGAGCTGATAAAAGGTGTAGCCATTGCTTCAGGAAATGATGCTGCGGTGGCTCTAGCAGAATATATAGGAGGCAGTGAAGAGGCCTTTACGGCTATGATGAATGAAAAAGCCAAAGCTTTGGGAATGCATGATACTACATTTAAAAACTGTACTGGACTTCCCGCAGATGGGCACCTATCTTCTGCTTATGACATATATTTAATGTCCAGAGAATTATTGAAACATCCTTCAATACTAAAGTACAGCGGAACATACATGGAGACAATTTCAGAGGGTAGAAAAACCCCTATTGAACTGGTAAATCATAATAAATTGGTTAGATTTTTCAAAGGTTGCGATGGACTAAAAACCGGTTATACCAGTGAGGCAAAATACTGCATATCAGCAACCGCAGTTAGAGAGGGTGTAAGGATGTTATCTGTTATTATGGGAGCCCCAACTTATAAAGTCAGAAATCGTGACGCCAGCATGCTTTTAAACTACGGTTTCTCAAAGTTTGAGTGTAAAAAGCTTGTAAATAAAGGTGACGATGTTGAAAAGATTACTTTAAATAAGAGTGGAGATAAATTCCTTATGGCCAAGGCAGCTGAAGACTTCTCAGTAACCTTAGAAAAGGGAACAGAGAATAAGATAACTAAGAAGATTATGCTGCAGGAAAATAAAAAGAGTTATAAGCAAGGTGAAATTATAGGTTACTGTGAATTTTACAACAATGGTGAACTTTTTGGCAAAGTAAATATCTATAGTGATAGAGCTATAAAGAAGACCTCAGGCTTCTTTGAAAACTTGAAATTCAACTTCAAGAACTTATTTAATCATGCCATATAAAATAGGAGCTATCGCACAAATTTAAAGAGCGATAGCTCTTTAAATTAAAAATATAAGGGGATGTTACACTTAAAGAGAAAATTGCGTCACAACGCAATTTTTTAAATGAGTAATGAGCAGTGAGTAATTTCATCCATGATTACTCATTACTCATCACTCATTACTAATTGAAAAAGTGCTTCGCACTTTCCTTCAAATAAGCGATAGTCTTTTTGCTGGATATAATGAATTTATATTATAGTATTAATTTCATTTTAATGATATATTATTTATGTATGTTTTGATACAGTATGGGGGGAAGCAGTATGGAATATAATATTAAAATCTCCAACTTGAATTTTGAAGGTCCCTTTGATTTACTTCTTCACCTTATTAAGAAGAATGAAATGGATATCTACAATATAAAAATATATGAAGTTACCAATGAATATATGGAATATATTAAAAGAATGAAGGAAATTGACCTGGAGATAACCTCTGAGTTTATAGTCATGGCAGCTACCTTGATAGAAATCAAGTCAAAAATGCTGCTGCCAAAACTCAATGAAAAGGAAGAAGATGAAGTCGATCCCAGAAAGCAATTGGTTGAAAAATTGGTTGAGTATAAGAAGTTTAAGGCAGTAGCAGGATTCTTAAAATCTAGAATAAAGGATACAGGATATCTGTTTGCAAAAAAACCGGAAATTATTGATGATAAAAGCAAACAAGCAAATAGTGAAGATATACTCAAAAATGTCACTATGCTGGATTTATACAATCTTTATAATGAGTTATTAAACAGATACAGGAATAAACTCAATGAAAACAACACCCTTCAGAACCATATTCCTATGGATAAGTTTAAAATAGAGGATAAGATGGTTGAGTTAAGTACTAGGCTTAAGAAGGGAAAGAAGTATGTTTTTAAAGAGATAATAAGTTCCTACGAAAGTAAAATTGAAGTGGTTGTAGTCTTTTTAGCACTGCTGGAATTGATAAGAATTAAGAATGTCCGAGTTTATCAGGAAGATAATTTTAAGGATATTTATATAGAAAGGGTTGATACCGATGAAGAAGGACGATATTCTGCAGACGGAAATGAAGGAGATATCCAATAAAGAAAGATATTTTTCAATAATTGAATCTCTTCTATTTGTAAGCGGTGAGTCAATGAAGTTAAAGACCATCGCAGAAATATTAGAGTGCAGTCCTGTGTATGCAAAAAATATATTGAAGGAAATGATGTTTACCTATGAGGAAGAGAGCAGGGGCATTAAATTAATCAACATGAATGACGAGTATCAATTGGTTACCAAGCCTATGAACAGTGATTTTGTAGTAAAAATTCTTAAAACCAATAATAGACAAGCTCTTTCACAGGCTTCCTTAGAGACCCTTGCCATAATAGCCTATAAGCAGCCTATTACCAGGGTAGATATAGATGAAATAAGAGGAGTAAAGAGTGACAGCGCTGTAGCCAAGCTCCTAGAAAAAAATCTCATAAAGGAGTCCGGAAGACTAGATGCACCGGGGAGACCCATACTATATACTACCACCGACGAATTTTTAAAGCAGTTTAACTTACAGAACATTAAGGAACTACCGTCTATTGAGAGTATAATTGACGAGTACTTAGATGAAGATGAAGAGACTAACTCCGAGCAAGCAAACTTAGAACAATAGAAAAAGTAAAGTTGCTGCCAGATAGAAATAAAATGTCAATTAAAAAACTGCGTATTAACGCAGTTTTTTATATAGCATCATGAGTGGATTCATGGTCTGTGGCTTTTACGTCATTTTTGTATTCTTCTTTACCTTTTCCGTTACCTTTGAGCATATCTATTATCTGTGGGATTGAGTCAATAATTCTGTCGTAGGTATTTTCATGGTCAACAGATAGAAGTCTTATAGATTCGCCTTTCATAACCAAGAAAGCTACCGGTTTTAGAGAAACACCAGCACCGCTGGCGCCTCCAAAGGGTAATTTGCTTTCTTCTTCTGAATTTTTCTTTTGAGCAAATTCACTGCCACCGGAGGCAAAACCGAATGAAACCTTTGAAATCGGTAATATAACAGTACCGTCATTAGTTTCGATGGGCTCGCCTATGATGGTATTAACATCGATCATATCTCTGAAGTTTTCCATTGTGCTTTGCATTAAACCTTCGATAGGATGATTATACATAGATATATCCCAATTAAATTGGGAAGCCACCTCCTTAAAATACATAAATTGCAAACAGCATATATATAATTTTTGCTAAATTGAAAGAAATTATACAATTTAGCCTAAAATTAAACATTGGATCATTATAATGGGGTACAATATGATATTCATATTTTTTTATATCAAGCAGAAAGCTGAACTGATTATACAAAAGACTGTTCAGTCCATTCAGGATTCCGTAAAATATTGCTGTCACTGCTGCATCATCAAAACCATAGTGAAGATCAAAGTCAATTTTTGCAGGCAGCTTACGTTTTTCATCCGATACCTTATAGATGACCTTCCTAAGCTTTTCCGGAAGAAAATTGACAAGGTTGAATTCAGCTTTCTGCGCAGTGGCCGGTGTAGCTTTGTGCTTTTCAACTTTTTTTTTAAGTTTCAATTGTTTGTTATATATGAAAATATTAAAGTGTCCATCCTTATATAAAACGGAGAGTTTTATGCTCAAGGGAAAAAAAAGGATGACTAAGAGTAGTATTATGCCAACAATATAATACATAAAAAGCTCCTCCAGAGTTAAGTAACATTTGATATTATATCCATAAATATAAAATTATTTCATATTATTCGAAATAATTTATAAGAAGTATAAATTCATAGGATTAAAGTTAGTGATAATACAAAAACTATTATATAGACGTGGGATTTTTGAAGTTATTAGAAAAGAAAGAGGTGTTGTCCGGTGCATGTGAAAAACTATATTAACTTTTTACTGGCATTCATTGTTTCTTTTACTTCATTTTTTTGTGTGAATGTAAATGCTGAACCTGAGAATGTAAAGCCGCCCTATATAGAAGCGAGAAATGCCATTGCAATTGATGCAAAAACTAATCGGGTTTTATATGAAAAGAATGCACATATATTAACTCCAATGGCAAGTACTACAAAGATAGTTACAGCCTTGGTAGCTTTAAAGTATGGAGATCTGAACAAAAAAGTTACCATAAGTGCAAAAGCTGCAAATATAAGAGGGTCAGTGGTAGGTTATAAAAAGGGAGAAGAAATATCATTGAGAGAATTGATATATGGCTTAATGTTGAGAAGTGGTAATGATGCAGCTATAGCCATAGCAGAGGGCATATCCGGCAGTGTGGAACAGTTTGTACAGCTGATGAATGAATATGCAACGGAAATCGGTCTGGTGGATACCCATTTTGAATCTCCCCATGGGCTTGACAGTTCCATGCATTATACTACAGCCTATGACCTAGCTCTTGCCACAGCAAAGGCCAAGGAAATAAAGGAATTTAACGAGATTGTTTCAGTTAAAGATGTAGATGCCGCTGCAAAAGGTTTTAGCAGAGGTTATCACAATATAAATAAAATACTTTGGCAGATTCCTGAAGCCAATGGTGTAAAAACAGGATATACCGGTCAAGCAGGCAAATGTCTGGTAACTTCAGTGAATAAAGGAGGCAGCGATATCATTATCGTTGTTATCAATTGTCCTCAAAGGTGGAGAGAAACGAAGAAGATAAATGAATTCATTTCTAAAACTTATGATTTTAAACTGGTAATCAAAAAGGGTGAGATTGTAAAAAGCTTATGTATCTTACCCACCAAGAAAACTACAAATTTGGTAGCTAAGGAAGATATAAGGATTCCCATAAAAAAGGGGAGTGCCATGGATGTACAAATAAAAACACCAAAGGATATAGAGGCACCTATTTATAAGGATGAAAAGGTAGGTACTATTAATATCTATGAAGACAATGATTTGATATATACTTCCCCATTATGTACAGAAAATGAGGTATTGAAGGAAAAGGGAATTAAAAAATGGTATAAATTCTTTAAATAGGATTTTGAGCAATATAACAAAATTATTTGTTAATCATACAACAAATAGAAGGAATTCTCAGTTTTATAACACTGGGGATTCTTTTTTATTTATAGTCACAAAATTAAATAAACTCAATATTTTAATATTATAGCGTGAGTTTTTTCTTGGCTTTTATCAGGGAGAAAGGCAGGTTTAAAAATGAATTACGAAGTAACTGATTGTATCGATGCAGGAACAGAGTACTGTCCATGCCACTTGGCTCAGGTCGGTGAGTGTATACTGTGTTCTCAATTATCCGGAAAAACCTTCTGTGATTGCATAAATTGGAAGGGTGTATGCATCTATCAGGAATATGTATGGAACGGAAACAAGGCAAAAAATCAAAGGAAGAATTATTTTTGTAAGGTTTTGAAGAAAGAGATGATAGACAATAAAGTCATTATTTTCACATTACTTACTTCTCATAAAATTGCTCAGGACCTGATGCATCCAGGTAGTTATATATTTATGAGGAGTCCTAAAACCACTCAATTTTATGATACCCCAATTTCAATTATGGATGTAAATACTGAAGAAAATTGGATTAAAGTTGCCATAGAAATAAAAGGCATTAAAACTAAGAGTATCGATACTGTGCAGGAAAACGAAAATATGCTCATTAGAGCTCCATTTTGGAATGGAATTTTTGGCTTAAAAAATGTATATTCTGCCAAGGATGGGCTGTCATTAGTCATTGCAAGGGGAATAGGACAGGCGCCTATGGTTCCTGTGCTCAGAAAATTATATTCTAATAGAAATCAGCTCATAGTAGTTTTGGATAACGGAAACTATAGAAGTAACTTTGTCAGCGAGTATTTATCCATGTATGATTGCAAGGTGATAAATTGTAAGACTCTAGAAAAAGGTGAATTAACAGATGAACTAAAAGAGGTCATTGATAGAGCCATTGAGGAAGATAAGGTAAATCTTATCCACTGTGATGGTGCCGATATTCTAAACTTTAAGGTTATAGAATATGTGAACGACCGAGTGAAAACATCAAGCTGTAACAATGCCAGAATGTGCTGCGGAGAGGGAGTTTGCGGAAGCTGCAGTGCCAGATATAAGGGACATGTGGTAAAGCGCTTATGCAAAATTCAGACGGAACCTAAAAAATTCTTTGAGGGGAGAAGGTTAATATGAAGGTTATCATAATTGGAGGAGGTTGGGCTGGGTGTGCTGCTGCAATTACGGCAAGAAAAGCCGGCGCTGAGGTAACACTTTTTGAAAAAACCGATATGCTTCTGGGGCTTGGAAATGTTGGCGGAATAATGAGGAACAATGGAAGATATACTGCTGCTGAGGAGCTTAAAGCAATCGGGGCCGGTGATTTGATAGATATAACAGATAAGAATAGCAGACATTCTAATATAGATTTTCCTGGACATAAACATGCCTGGTTGTATGATGTTAACAAGGTGGAAAAAGAAGTTACCAATTACCTGAAAGAAATTGGTGTCAACATTAAGATCATATCCAGAGTGGTAGATATAGAAAAAGAAGGCAAGAAGATTAAGGGAATATATCTGGCTGACGGAAGCTTTTATGATGGAGACGTATTTATTGAGACAACGGGTTCAACAGGACCTATGGGCAATTGTTTAAGATATGGCAATGGGTGCTCCATGTGCGTTCTGAGATGTCCGGCCTTTGGTCCGAGAGTAAGCTTAAGTGCCAGAGCAGGGGTTGACGATTTACAGGGGGAAAGAGAAGATGACATCTTTGGAGCCTTCAGTGGATCCTGTAAGCTGGCAAAGGACAGCCTTTCACCGGAAATTGTGAAGGAACTGGATGAAAAAGGTGTTGTTGTTTTGAAGGTACCTTCAGAGGATGTAAATATTGACAAGCTTAAATTAAAGGTATGCCAGCAATATGCCTTAAAGGAGTTTGCAGAAAACGTAGTATTGTTAGATACAGGACATGCAAAGCTAATGACTTCCTACTATCCGCTGGACAAACTAAGAAAGATTAAGGGATTAGAATATGCAAAATATGTAGATCCTTATGCCGGAGGCAAGGGAAATTCAATAAGATATCTCTCAGTGGCTCCACGAACCGACGACATGAGGGTAAAAGGATTAGACAACCTCTTTGTGGGTGGTGAAAAAGCGGGATTGTTTGTTGGACATACAGAAGCCATAGCTACAGGCTCACTGGCAGGCCACAATGCAGTTCGCTATGTTCTTGGAATACCGCTGCTTACACTTCCAAGGACCGTTGCCTTGGGAGACCTGATTGCCTTTGCAAATTATCAACTATCCACAAAGGAAGGCAGAAGAAACAGGTACACCTTTGCCGGGGCTGAATACTTCAAGAGAATGCAGGAATTAGGCCTCTATACAATGGATATAGAGGAGATTAAGGCAAGAATCGAAAAAGTTAATCTCACAGACGTTATGAATCAAAGGCTTGTCTAATTGACAATGGACAATTGACAATTAAGGATGATTTTTCACAGCGAAGCTGAGAAAAATCTGCAAATTATAATAAAAGCAATTCAGCTGCGCTGAATTGCTTCATTCATTGTCAATTGTCATATGTCAATTGTCCATCGTTTATAGTATTTCTTTTATCATCTTAGCGGCATTGGTCAAAGGACTTATTGACTTATCCAAATTAACATAGTGCATTATGGTTGCAAGGTATTGAGACATGTCTACTTCTTTAAACCAAGGACTCTTTCTGACTTCCTCCGGAAGGTAGGTTAAGTTAGTGGAGTAGACCCTATCAATTAGACCCTCTCCATAATACTTGTTAAACTTGCTTATACCTTCGGTGAATAGGGCAAAGGTAGTGGCTACATATATCTTTCTGGCCTTTCTCTTTTTAAGTTCTTTAGCTATATCAAAAATAGATTCTCCGGAAGCAATCATATCATCTATGACCAATGCGTCCATTCCCTCAACATCTCTTCCGATGTATTCATGCTGTATAATAGGATTTTTACCTCCTATAACCTCGGAGTGATCACGTCTCTTATAGAACAGACCGATATCCAGGCCTAAAACGCTGGAATAATAAATCGCTCTGTCCATAGCTCCCGTATCAGGGCTTATGGTTATCATCTTTGATTTATCAATTCTAAGGTCCTCTTCTTCCGTTATGAACTTCTTAATAATCTCGTGGGTTGGGTAGAGGTTTTGAAAAGAAAGCAGAGGAACTGCATTTTGAACGTTAGGATCATGCACATCGAAGGAATAGATATCATTAACCCCAAGTCTTTCAAGTTCCTGCAGCGCCATAGCGCAATCCAATGATTCCCTGCCTTTTCTTCTATGTTGTCTTCCTTCATATAACAGTGGCATTATTACGGTCACTCTTCTAGCTTTTCCACCCATAGCGGATACTACTCTCTTTATATCTTGAAAATGTTCATCTGGACCCATATGGTTTGTAAAACCGTACATCTTATAGGTGCAGCTGTAATTTCCGATATCACATAATATGTAAATATCTTTTCCTCTAACAGTCTCCTCCAGCTTTACTTTACCTTCTCCGTTTGAAAATCTTATTTCCTCTGTAGATATAAGAAAGGTTTTTGGCACATTACCGGAGTTATCCTGTCTCATTTCTTGTAAGTAGTTATCAATCTTTATTCCTAATTCTTTACAGCTCTGCAGAGCTATAATTCCCATCTGGCCATATGGCATGGAATTCATTGTAATACTTTGCATTTTCAACTCTCCTTAGTATTTACTTTCAACATTCTATATTTTACTCTATATTTCGATAATTTTGTAGAGTTATTTTAGGAAGATTATCAAAATTTCTCAGTATTATTTAAAATTGAATTATAAAAATATCTAATGGGCAAAATTATGAATACATAGTGAAAAAGGAGGGAAGATATTTAAATATGTATAAGAATAACGAGTTAATAAATAACTTAATCAAGGAATTTGAAGTAAAGGGAGAAATAGCTGTAAATAATGGTTTAGAAGAACTGTTTATTGAAGCGATGGATGATAAGGGGGGCTATTCCTATGCAAGCAGTATAAATAAGGAATTCAAAGATAGCAGAGAGGCGCAGATTGAAAAGCTGAAAGAATAAAAAGATTTAAAAAAGACTGCACTTAAATTGTTAAAGCAAAAAAGGTGAATTGAAAAGTTAACTTCCACTTTGTAGAATTAACTTCCACCGTAAAATCGATACTAGATAAGATTTTTGGTTATAAGAGTAATTTTTTGCTTATTTTAGACAAAAATGAGGTATAATTTAAGTAGCTCAAGCAGATTTCAGCTGATTTTGGGTATAGCAAACAAAGGGTGAATATTTTCCGTTTTTTTTGCAAAGGTAAATTCCACCCATTGAAAAAGTTTTAACTTAAGCGCCAGCGGTAATCCCTGCTTGAGTAGGTTAATATTTTAATAAACTCGGATTCATGATAATCTCATTTGGTTTGATGAGTTCTGAATCCAACTTTGCGAGCGTTTTAGCGCCGTAAAGGAAGCTGAATACCGAGTATGGAGACTGGTCATTCAGCTTTTTTCTTGAATAAGAATTAATGTGACTCATCATCAATGAGATATCCTTCTGTTGAAATGAGTTGAAGCTCTGGCCTTTAGGAACAATTCTCCGGATCAATTCATGGTTGTTTTCTGCAGCACCTTTCTGATATGGCGCTGAAGGGTCGCAGTAGAAGATGCGTGTTATGCGGTTTCCCTGCCTATCAAACTCGATAGCCTTTGGATTTGTAAACTCACTGCCGTTGTCAGTTAGAATGACAGGAAATAGTTTTAGAAAAGTGTCAGGCCCCAGTTCCAAATAAAGATTTTCGAAAATATCTATGACGGAACGTGAAGTGTTTGCATCCCTAATAAAAGCAAGCATAAACTGAGAATCAACGAAATGGATAGTGAGCAACACCTTACCACCTTTAGTACCTTCAACAGAATCCATTTCAACTACTGGAGTATCAGGATTTTCCTTCATGAATTCAAGAAAATCCTGATATGTGCGTCCAATTCTGTAGGACTTATCCACTTTAAAATGATTTTTAAGCTTTTTTCTTGGACGATAAACAACTTTTCTTGGAAGGTCAATATTTTTTGTGGAGAAAAGATTGTAATCAATATAGTTGTAGATTGATTTTTCACTATGCATGATAAGGTCTCTGTTATTAACGCAGATATGGTGTATAGATTGACCTCTTTGAATGAGTGGGGTTATGATTTTATCAAGACGTTTAATCTCGTCCTCAGAAATAGTTATGCCGCTTCGTGACTCAGAACGACGAAGTACATATTCATCATGGGCATAGGAAGCATTATAGATTGCTTTCTCCAGAGTACATTTTGTAAGGCTAGCACATCCATTGCACACATAAGGTGGCTTAGAGAGTAAGTGACAAGTATATGCTTTGTAATCAGAACAGAATTTTGAACAATCTGAACAAAAGCGACAGCGTCGAATTCTACAATGTGATTTCTCACATAGATATGTATGGTTGCAAGTTAAACGATGAATACAGTTGTTAAAAGGTCTACCGTAAGAACCTGTTCGCTTGTACATGATATGATTTTTAACCTCTTTGGAAATGGTTGTACAATCTCGATCAAGCTCTCGGGCTATTGCTTTGAAAGAAAGGGAGGCTTTAAGCATTATTTCAATAGAGACTCTTTCCTCTAACGTAAAGTGTTTGAATTTAGCCATAATGAAAAACTCCTTCCTTACCAAGCAAGGATTACTGTAATGACGCATATATCAATATAATAATATTTTGTATTACTAAATTCCACTCTCTATACTCTTTCATATTTGTAGAATTAAAATCCACTCTTACCACCTAGAGAGGTGGAATTTACTTTTGCAATTAAAGTTAAAGCAAAAAAATTAATTTTTTTGTAGGATATTATTGATAAAATCCTATAACATCAATATAATATAAGTATATTTTTTATAAACAGTAGAATAATAATCAAAAGGCTATGAAAAAGAAAAGTACACGGAGGGTTAATTTACAGAGATCTAAGGATGGTGGAAACTTAGAAATTAACGCTGTGGAAAGAAGCTTTGGAGCAATAAATAGAAAATCACGACAGTGGAGTATATTTATGGGTTTATCTCCTTAAAGATAATTGAGTTGGGTTAAAGAAATTTAACCAATTTAGGTGGTAACGCGGAAGATTAGCCTTTCGTCCTATGTAGTTAGGATGAAGGGCTTTTTAATATGTAAAGGAAAGGTGAAAGTTCATGAGTTTAGAAAAGTTAGCAGATCTAATATACCCAGATATTAATAAGACTATTGAAGACTACATTAAAATGTATCCGAAGAGAAACTTGAAAGAGGGTGCCAAGGTAACAAGATATGCCCCAAGTCCAACTGGATTTCAGCATATCGGAGGAGTTTTTTCAGCCTTGATCGATGAAAGATTGGCTGTACAGAGTGGTGGAGTATTTTATTTGAGAATAGAAGACACAGATCAGAAGAGAGAGGTAGAAGGGGCAGTAGAAGATACAATCTCTACTATGCATAACTTTGGACTGAATTTCCATGAAGGAATGACAGGAAAAGATACTTCGAAAGGAGATTACGGCCCATACAGGCAAAGTGAAAGAGCTGAAATATATAAGACTTTTGCAAAGCATTTAATACTTAAGGGCTTGGCTTATCCATGCTTTTGTAATGCAGACGAACTTAATGCCTTAAGAGAAAAGCAAATAGCTGAAAAGATAACTCCGGGATATTACGGAGAGTATGCTCACTGCAGAAATCTTTCTACAGAAGAAGCGATAGAGAAGATTGAAAGAGGAGAAAGCTATATACTTAGACTAAAGTCACCGGGCAATTCTGATAACAAGGTAGTATTACAGGACCTGATAAAGGGAGAGGTTGTGTTCCCGGAAAACAATCAGGATATCGTATTGATAAAGGGTGATGGACTACCAACCTATCATTTTGCTCATGTAGTCGACGATTACTTAATGAAAACAACCCATGTGATCAGGGGAGAAGAATGGCTGTCATCTGCACCTATACACCTTCAACTATTTGAAGTGCTTGGCTTTGAGCCGCCAAAATACGCTCATACTCCAACCATTATGAAACAGGATGAGGGATCAAAGAGAAAGCTTTCAAAAAGAAAAGACCCCGAGGCTGCCGTTTCCTATTACAGGGAGGTTGGATATCCAGTACAGTCCGTAATAGAATATCTGTTAAATATAATTAATTCAGGTTTTGAAACCTGGAGGGCAGAAAATCCTTTTGCAGACAGCTATGATTTTGAAATTGCCTTAGATAAGATGAGTAAAAGTGGTGCCTTATTTGACCTGGTAAAGCTAAGTGACGTTTCAAAAGATGTAATCTCCAGAATGAAAGCCACAGAGGTATATGAGAAATATACAGAGTGGGCAAAGGAATTCGATCCACAAATGTATGAATTGGTAACTGCTAATGAATCCATGGCTAAAGAAATTTTCAACATAGATAGGGAAGGTCCAAAACCAAGAAAAGACTATGCAAAGTGGATGGATGTTAGAGAGAAGATCTTCTACTTCTTTGATGAACTATTCTATAAAGAAACAGTAGATCAAATAGAGCTTCCAAAGAACGTTGATATGGAAGAAGCAAAACGAATAATAGCTGCCTATGCTGAGGCTTACAACTTTGATGCCGATAAGGACACTTGGTTCGAAGAGTTAAAGGCTGTTGGTGAGCAGCTAGGCTATACTGCTAATAGGAAGGAATTCAAGGCTAACCCAGAAAACTTCAAGGGTATGATTGCAGATGTGGCTGCAGTGGTCAGGGCTGCCTTAACCCACAGGGCAAATACTCCAGACCTTTATACCATAATGCATGTAATGGGAGAAGAAAAGGTAAGAGATAGGTTTGCTAAGTTTTAATATTGGTTGACAAGGGACTATTCAACATTTTATAAAAACAAAATGTTGAATAGTCCTTTTAAATTTTTATATATTTTGTGACCAAAGTGCCCTTTAGTTTGTGTTATCTATGAAAGGGGGGGAATTTGTCATGGAAAACTCTTCACTTAGGCCTAGTATTTATATGAAAATCTCTTTAAGTTGTTACAACAGGCGGTTTTTGATTCTGTCAAAGATAAGGAAGAGTTTAAGAGCATCATTGAGGAATTAAGATGCTTAGAAGAAAAGTCGCTTTCTAACAGAAGGTTATAAATAGCATAGTTATTACAAAAGTTCAAGCGAGGTAAGGCTTGGACATAAAACTTTTAGAAAAGTTGAAGTGTCCAGTCTTGCCTATAGAGATAAATTATGATATATTTGTATAGGAATAATATCTTAAAAGGGAGTAGCTGTGGCTTTGTGCCATAAATAGGGTCAACATAATGGAGCAATCCTGGTCCTATTTGCTTTAGAGTTAGAACTAAAGAAGCGAGACTTTTAGATTAGTATATCTGCCTTGTGGGTATATTAGTCTAAAGGCCTCGCCTTTTTTATTTTATTATTATTATGGGGGTTAGAAAATGATACAGGAATTTATTAAGGCAATGTTCCTAATTTTCATGGCAGAGATGGGGGACAAGACACAAATTTTAGCTATGGCCTTTGCCACCAGGTATAAGGTCAGAAAGGTGTTAGTTGGTATTTTTATCGGATCTTTACTAAATCATGGTGTTGCCGTAGCACTTGGAGCTTATATGTCAAAGTTAATACCCATTAACATTATACAAATTGTTGCGGGTATTTCCTTTATTGGATTTGCTCTATGGACACTGAGAGCAGAAGAGGAAGAAGATGAAGAAGAAGCTAAAAGCAGTTTTGGACCGGTACTTACCGTTGCCATAGCCTTTTTCATAGGAGAGTTAGGGGATAAGACCCAGCTCACAGCAATTACTCTGTCTGCTGATGCTCAATATCCATTGTTTATTCTAATGGGTACAGTAACAGGAATGGTTATTACAGGGTCCTTAGGTATTTTGGTAGGAAGTAAGCTCGGTAACAGAATACCCGAATTTACTATTAAGATTGCTTCTGCAGCCATATTTATGTTTTTTGGTATTACAAAATTGTTTGCCACCTTACCAAAGGAATACCTGACTCCAGTAAATATAATAATCTTCTTTATTGTACTGGCACTTTGTGTATTCTTGATTTTAAAGCCCACTATAGAAGAAAGAAAAAAGGGCAAGCTATCTACCTTTAAGCAGGTTTCAGAGGAATTATATCAGTATTATAATCAAATTAATGAAAGAATAGAAAACATATGCCTTGGAGAAAACTATTGTATAAGATGCCAGGGAAAAAATTGTTTAATTGGATATACAAAAGAAGTACTTAAAAGTATAATCGAAGACAGTGTAAGCCTCCCTGAAGAAGGGATTATGGCCTTTGAAAATTCCTTGAAAAAGAATTATAGTCAGGAAGAGCTTATAGAAAGTCTGGCAGTGACTGTAAACTTTATTCTTAACAATATGAACCACAGTAAGGAGCTGCAAAACGTACATACCATACGGCAAATATTTGAAAGGCTCTTGTTAAAGGAAGTTGTTGGAGAATTTCAGACTCTAAAACAATATATAGCAAAGGTAGAAAATATAAATCATTTAATATCAGTAAAGCTCTTGAGAAGGATTAAAACTATAAAGAAGGAAGATACTGCGTATAAAATCTCTTAAGCAGTAAGGGGACGTTTTGTTTGGCTAAAAGATGGCAAGCAAAACGTCCCTCTGCTTTCATCCCTCAAGTCTATAGGGCCAGCGGTCAATTCCGCCTAGGTTATATACGGTTATAAAACCTAGGCTAATCAGTAACCATGCTGCAGAAGTGGCACGGAGTCCGGTCTTACAATACACCATTATTGGTATGAAAGGAGACAATTGTAAATTACAGATTTCCCATTCCAAAAATTCTATTGGGATGTTGACACTTCCAGGAATATGTGCTTCCATATACTCTTTCGGTGATCTGACGTCGATCAGGAGAATATTTGGATCGTGTTTCAAAAGCTTCCGGGCTCTGGAGGGGGAAATGTTTTTGTAGGGCATTTTGCAGTAACTCATCGTTTTCACCTCATATTTTTTCAATGTTTCTAGTAGGATGTTATAATACATCATATGTTGCTGTAGATGTAAGGTGAAAATAATAATATTAATCTGTAGATAATGATTGACAAGCCTCTGCTATACTGGTATCATGTTTAGTAATATCTGAATATAACATTCTTATCCAGAGAGACAGAGGGACTGGCCCAATGAAGTCTCAGCAACCAGCATGGTAACGGATGCATGGTGCTAATTCCTGCAAGTTAGTACTTGAAAGATAAGAAGAGACCTTGTTGCAAATGGAACCTCTTCTTTTGAAGAGGCTTTTTATTTATTATGAAAAAACAGAAAAAAAGAGTAGGGGGTCAACATGGAAAAGAGTTTAATGACAGAGCTGGTTCACTTGGGAGATAGAAATCCTCCTTCAGTATCACGCAGTAAAACTTTACCCATAACGCTAACCTCTGTGTTCTCCTTTGATGATGTAGAAACCTTGGATAAGGTTTATGCTGGGGAAGAGGAAGGCTACGTGTACACAAGGATGAACAATCCGGTCTACGATGCTCTAAAGGAAATAATGTACAATATTGATGGCGGAGAGGATGCTCAGGCTTACTCTTCCGGAATGGCTGCCATAACTATGTCCATTCTGTCTCAAGTAAGGGCCGGGGACCACATTATTGCTGCCAACGTATTATACGGCGGCAGCCATCAGTTTTTTAAGACTGAGTTAAAAAGGTTTAATATAGAGGTTACCTTTGTGGACCCTCTACAGGATAGGTTGGAACAGTATTTTAAAACAAACACAAAGCTTGTATACATCGAGACTATATCCAATCCACTGATGGAGGTCTTGGATATTCCTAAAATTGCTCAAATTGCCCATGACCATAATGCAAAGGTGATTGTAGATAATACCTTCGCAACCGCTGTGATATGCCAACCTTTAAAACTGGGAGCAGATATAGTTGTCTACAGTGCCACAAAGTATCTATGCGGACATAGTGATATCACAGCGGGCATAGTAGTTTCTGACAAGGAAACCATGCGACAGATAAGCTCTACAGGAGTATTATACGGACCTACCATGAGCCCCTTTGACGGCTGGCTCTTGGTAAGAAGCTTGAGAACCTTGGAGCTCAGAGTGATACAACATTCAAATAATGCATTAAAGTTAGCGAAGTATTTAGAAAACCATCCAAAAGTTAAGACTGTTTATTATCCAGGCCTTAAAAGTTCACCCCATCACATTACTGCAAAGAAAATATTCCGTGGGGACTATTATGGAGGAATGTTGAGCATTGATTTAGTAGATGGAGAAAAGGGAGCCTATGGCCTGATTAGGGAACTTGAAACTATTAAATTGGTTCCAAGTCTTGCGGGAGTTAGTACGGCCATTTCTTATCCCGCTAAAACCTCCCACAGGGCCTTCAGTGAAGAAGAATTGGAGAGGGCAGGAATATCAAAGGGGTTACTTAGAATTTCCGTAGGCCTTGAAAATATAGGAGATCTAATATCTGAGTTTGAGCGTACTCTGCAAAAAATATAAGATAAAAACAAAAAATATTTGACATTGTATGCAAAGGGTGGTATATTTATAAACATAACATAGTAAACAAATTATAATAGTAGGAAAGTAATTTAACAATAAATTAAAACTTGAAAATTTAAATAGTTCTTATCAAGAGAGGTGGAGGGACAGGCCCTATGAAACCCGGCAACCAGCATGTTTCATTTACATGTATGGTGCTAATTCCTTCGGTGTAAAACTGAGAGATGAGAGAAAAAAGCTGCTATAAGCCTCTTTCATCGAAAGAGGCTTATTATTTTATAGATGACTTACCAAAACAAAAAAATGAATATTTATACTATATTCATGAGAGGTAAAGGGTTAGGCCCTATAAAATGTAATAAATAATAAAAAGGAGTGATTAATTATGACAGAAAGAAAATTCAAATTTGACACACTACAGGTACACGCAGGCCAAAAGCCTGATCCAACTACAGGATCAAGGGCGGTTCCAATTTATCAAACCACTTCATATGTATTCAATGATGCGGACCATGCAGCAAATTTATTTGCTCTTAAAGAAAATGGCAATATATATACCAGAATAATGAATCCAACCACAGATGTGTTCGAGCAGAGGATTGCAGCCTTAGAAGGTGGGGTAGGGGCTTTAGCGGTGAGTTCAGGTTCTGCTGCCATCACGTACTCTATACTAAATATAGCCGGTGCCGGGGATGAAATAGTAGCGGCAAGTACACTTTATGGCGGAACTTACAACTTATTTTCTACTACCCTTCCAAAGCTTGGAATCAAAACGGTATTTGTAGATCCTGATGACCCGGAGAACTTTAAAAAGGCAATTAATGAGAAAACTAAGGCACTTTACCTTGAAACCATAGGAAATCCGGGAATAAATCTTGTGGATATAGAAAAGGTTGCTGATATAGCCCATGAAAATGGTATCCCACTAATTGTGGACAATACCTTTGGTACCCCTTATCTTATTAGGCCAATTGAGTTTGGGGCAGATATAGTGGTACATTCCGCAACAAAGTTTATTGGCGGACATGGAACTTCCATTGGCGGAGTGATTGTTGACGGAGGTAAGTTTGATTGGGCTGCCAGCGGCAAGTTTCCAGGCTTTACAGAGCCTGACCCAAGTTATCATGGAATTAAGTACTATGAAGCGCTGGGACCCTTGGCTTTCATCATAAAGGCAAGAGTACAGTTGCTGAGAGATACCGGAGCAGCCTTAAGTCCCTTCAACAGTTTCCTATTCCTTCAGGGCTTAGAAACGCTGTCGCTGAGAATTGAAAAACATGTTTCCAATACCAGAAAAATTGTGGAATTTCTAGATAATCATCCACTGGTATCATGGGTAAACTACCCGGAACTTGAGGGCAATAAATATTATGACTTGGCAAAGAAATATCTGCCTAAGGGACCAGGTTCCATCTTCACTTTTGGCATAAAAGGGGGCTTAGAAGCCGGAAGAAAGTTTATAAACAGCCTTGAGCTTTTCTCACTGCTGGCCAATGTGGCAGACGCAAAATCCCTGGTAATACACCCTGCAAGTACAACCCATGCCCAGCTTTCAGAAGAGCAGCAATTAGCCGCTGGAGTCACTCCTGACATGATAAGACTTTCCATTGGTATTGAGGATGTAGAGGACCTTATTGCAGATTTAGATGAGGCATTAAGAAAGGCTGCAGACGTATAAAAAGTATAAGATATTATAAACCTATGGGAGAAATACCTCCCATAGGTTTGTTCTTTACTATATTATTAAATTTTCTACATAATATAACATGTCTTGACAAAGCCATTGAATGCAATTATAATTAAGCTTAATAAGTAAATGATTCTAATAATTATCATTTATGTGACACACGAATTTTATAGTTCTATATGGAGTTAATAATATAGAGAAATGGGGTTGACATCATTGAGGGTGGAATACATAAATCCCTTTATTGAAGCAAGCTTAGATGTAGTAAACCAGACAACTGGACTAAAGCCAACAATTGGCAGGGTATTCACAAGAAGTACTCCACACATCGGAAATCTTGTTATTATTATGATAGGTATAACTGGTGAAATAAGTGGTAGTGTTGTACTCTCTCTGTCCAAGCAATTAGCATGTAGGATTGCCTCAGCTATGATGTTTGGGATGCCTGTGCCGGAGCTGGATGAAATGGCCAAAAGTGCAATAGCTGAGTTGGCTAATATGGTTATGGGGCACACTGCCAATATATTTTATAAAGCAAATATGTCTATAGATATTACTCCCCCAACTGTGTTAACCTGTGAAAACATGGAGCTGACTCCTGCCAAAGCTGTAACAGTTTGTGTACCGTTAAACTTTGATGACGGAGAATCCTTACACATAGATATAAGTTACAAAGAGAATTAGATCTTTTTATTTATGAAGTAAAATTCCATTAGAATTCACCTGTGTTTAAAGCACAGGTGGATTCTGTTTATTTACCGGCAGCAACTTTTATTGCAGTTTGGTGCTGAGGATCCTTATCACCATCCATGTGCCTTGTGCTGTTTAAGAAGTGAATATCAAAGTGTCCGTCCATGTCATTGCCTTTTATCACATCTAAGTTTTCACCGCTGCCATAGCCATTTGAACGGTTATTTACATATTCGTAGGCAGGTTCTGAATCTACTCCTGCGTGGGGCATGGCGCTCATAGAGGCAGCAAGTTTTCTTCCATCAACTGTTACTATAACGGGACGTCTCTCCCAAGAAAACCCGCCCCAGATGCTTTTTATTATGGCGGTATCTTCCTTTGTTAAAGCTTCAGTGTCTGCATGGTTTGTCCCCATTGTCCTCTGAACCTTAAAGCTTTTACCGGTGTAAACGTCAGTAACTACTGCCGTAGTGCCTCTGGAAAAGACATATCTGGCAGAATCCCACCAATCCAGCAGCTCCACCTTACTTTCTTTTTCAGCTATTGCTTTTGCTTCAGTCTCTGCCTTTGCTTTAGCTTCAGCCTTTGCTTTAGTCTCTGCTTCAGCAGCTTGGGCCATTTTTTTTGCCTCCTCTAGTTTTTTTGGAGATGGTGTTCCTCCTCTAGATAATGGCACGTTGCTTGTAGTATCTGCAGTTGACTTTTGTGTGTCTGATACTGCAACACTTATTTCATCATTTGTATTACTTTCATTGGTCTGCTGTGTTTGCGCTGTTGTTTCGGCAGGCGGGGCTTGTACGGAATATGTAGAAATATTGTCTGAGATTACAGTATTTCCTGACTGGTCTTGGTAAACTCCAGCTTTTGCTGTATTCTCAAATTTAACAATTGAAAAAATAGACAAAGATACTCCTAGTATTATAGAAGCTAATATAATATTACGTTTGTTCATGTTTACTCCTCTCATAAGCCTACGAAGTTAGTTGACGGGTTCGGAAAGAGAGTTCCCTACCAAGATGGATTCACCCCAATTTTATTGATCCTCCGCTGCCTTAGCATTCGGCTTGAAACCATATATATTTTGCTTGCACTTATTTAGATAAAAAAGGGGGACAAACTCAAGCACAAGGGGATTCTAACAAACAAATATGAAGAAAATATGAAGATGCCTTTGGTAATTTTATGTGACAATGGAAGGTGATAGTTTAAAAAAAGTGCGAAATGTACTGCTGATAATTTTTTTGCCAATATTCTTGTAGCTGCACTAAAAATTATTCTGGGAGCTGTAATTGAGAGTACGAGTATGATGGCAGATGGATTTCATTCCTTATCAGACGGGTCCTCAAATATTGTTGGCCTTATCGGAATTTGGTTTGCATCAAAGCCGGTGGATAAAGACTATCCCTACGGCCACAGTAAATTTGAAACCTTGGCAGGACTTTTTATAGGGGTAATGTTGTCAGCAGTTGGAATAAATATTATCAATGGTGGGGTTCAGAGATTTATTAATCCTGTAGAGCTAAGTATTAATCTTGAGAGTATTATTACTTTAATTATAACCCTGGTTATCAATATTTTTGTCAGTAGCTATGAGTATAAGAAGGGAAGGGAGTATCATAGTCAGATACTTGTCTCAGATTCACTTCATACCCGAGCAGATATATTTGTATCTGTAGGGGTACTTGCTACTGTTATAGGTATAAGGCTTGGGGCCCCAGCTATTATTGATCCTATTGCCTCTCTTATAGTGGCAGGTTTTATTTTTTATGCTGCTGTTGAGATTTTTAGAGAAACCAGCGGAGTCATAGTTGATAAAGCTCCGGTGGATTCGGAGAGGGTAAAAGATGTGGTCACTGAGCTTCTGGAAGTGAAGGATGTCCATTATATTGGAGCCATATTATTACAGGGCTGAGCCTGAATAAATGTAAAGAGTCCGGGGCAGTATTAAAGCTGATCCAGACTCTTTATTTTTAAGTTATTCATTTAACACGAATTATAATTCTATTGTGAAGGTGGTAAGTTCATTTTCAATACTCTTCACTGAAATCTTCCCGCCGTGCTGCTGAACGATGGTCTTGGCAATGGCTAAGCCCAAGCCATAGCCTCCGCTGTTTCTGGCACGGGACTTATCTATGCGGTAAAAGCGATCAAAAATCTTGGGCAAATGTTCTTCCGGTATACCTTTACCGGTATTGGAAACTGTCAAGATAACGTTGTTATGATTTTTCTTTAATACCATAGTTACCTTTCCTTTAGGATTGGTGTATTTTAAGGCATTATCCAATAATATCATCACTACCTGTTTAAACTGTTCGCTGTTACCTTTAATAGTTATATTGGGCTCTATGTCATAATCTAAATATATATTATTTTCAAAAATCATTGCTTCCATGGTGAGCAGCACACTTTCCACAGCTTCACTCAAATTGAATTCTGAGAAAATCATTTTTGTTTCTGAATAATCCACCTGGGTTAAATATAGTAAGTCATTGGTTAACCGAGCCATCCTCTCCACTTCTGATTTAATGTAATAAAGCCATCTAGACTGATCGCTGATAGTATCGTCACTATTAGCCAACAGCACATCTACATTTGTATTTATTACAGATAAGGGAGTTTTAAGCTCATGAGAAGCATCACCAATAAACTGTTTCTGCTTGTCAAAAGCTTCCTTTATAGGCTCAATGGATCGGTTTGCAAAGAAGCGGCTGATAAAGTAAATGACTATGAGCATCACTGCTGCCACTGCTGCAAAGGTATATATCAGTCTGGTCAAAATTCCTTGACTATCCGAGATATCCAAAAAAGTTATTTTGTATCCGTCAAAGTAGGTAGTTTTCATATAGGCCCAATGGGTACCATCCAATTTTAAACGGCCTTTCTCAGTATTCTTTGACAAAGCTATATTTTTTGCGGTTTCATAGAAAATATCTTCTAATTCAAAAATAGAAGAGGTTGCAAGCTTATTACCTTTGCTATCGGTATAAACTACAAATGAAACGGAGCGTTTTGGGGGTGTCTGGTCAAAATCTGATAAATTCATACCAGGGCGATCCATAAAACCATCAGTGGGCTTACGATTGAATTCAGATAGCTTCCTTAGCTCCATGTCAATTTCTCTTCTGGTGTTATTATAGGTTATTAAATAGATGGTTAGAAAAGCTGCAAGCATAGTCACGGATATTATTACTAAATTAAGCATGAGAAATTTCTTTTTAAGCTCTTTAAACATAGGCATTCCCCCTTGTATTCCTCCTGACTAGAATATCATTTGTCCTTTTGCATTTCTAAAATATAGCCCACACCTCGGACAGTACTTATAATGACCTTTGAATTTAAGAAGGCCAGCTTTTTTCTCAAAAAAGAAATATAGACCTCTACGTGATTGTGCTCCACTTCAGAATCAAATCCCCAAAGCTTTTCTATAATTAATTCCTTTGAAGTAGCAGAGTTCTTTCGGTTAATAAGGAGTTCAAGCAGCTCACTTTCTTTCAATATGAGTTTTACCTCCTTAGTAGAGGTGGATAATTTAAGGGTTGAAGGATTTAATTCGATGTCTCCAAATTTTAATGTACTATTTTGAATTACCTCTCCTTTACGTCTGGCCACTGCACGTATCCTAGCCAGTAGTTCCTCAGTGGCAAAGGGTTTTGCCAGATAATCATCAGCACCGCTGTCAAGGCCGGCAACCTTATCGGTGATTTCCCCCTTTGCGGTGAGAAGTATTACCGGTACTCCCAGACCTTCCTTTCTTATATTTTTCAGAACAGTTAGGCCATCCATCTTAGGAAGCATAATGTCTAATATAATCAAATCGTAAATGTCACTAAATGCATTATCTAATCCTATTTCACCGTCGTGAACCATATCTACGGTATAATTGTTTTTTCTTAATATTTGTGCCAATGCCTCCGCTAAAGGGATTTCATCTTCTACTAATAGTATTCTCATTGTTTTACCTCCGTAGTTTTGAAAAAATTAAGTTTTTTATGGAACAGTTACATTATATCACAGCCTACCTTTAATAAACCTTAAATAAAATCAAAACTTATGGCTGAAAATAATTAAATTTATTTAAGGTTTATTTAAGGTTAACTTTGTAAGATAGAATCATCAGATGGAGACAAACATAAATACACCGGCAGAGAGGAGAGTTAGAGTGGCAATAGAGGTCTTTAACAGAAAAGAAAATAAATACATTTTATCTCAGGATCAGTATGATAGAATCCAAGAAGTTCTTATTCAATATATGGAACTGGATGAATATAACAGAAACCATGAGTTTTATACCATAAGCAATATTTATTATGATACAATTGATGATCAATTAATCAGAAACTCCTTATCAAAACCCGCTTATAAAGAAAAGCTGAGGCTTAGGGCTTATGGGGTACCAAAAGAAGATGAAAAGGTGTTTCTTGAGATAAAGAAAAAAGTTTGCGGCCTTGTCAACAAAAGAAGAATCAGACTAAAGCTAAATGAGGCTTATGAATTTGTAGCTACAGGAAAACTGCCGGAGTTTAAGAATTATATGAACAAGCAGGTACTTAAGGAAATTGAGTATATGTTAAGGATCTATAAGGTTGAACCCAAGCTCTACTTAGCCTATGACAGAAAGGCTTTATTCAGCAAGGAGAGCAGAGATCTGAGAATAACCTTTGATACAAATATTAGAAGCAGAAGGTATGATCTCAAATTGGAAAGTGGAGATTATGGTGAAGGACTTTTGGAGAAGGGGCAATGGCTCATGGAGATAAAGGCGGAGAAAACCTTTCCCCTATGGCTTGCACAGCTATTATCAGAGGAAAAGATATATAAGCAAAGTTTTTCTAAGTATGGAACAGAATATAAAAGAATGATAGCTAGAGAAAAAACAAAGAAGGAGAGAAAGCAATATGTTTGAATCATTATACAACAGCTTATCCAACACAACAGCAACTGGCACAGCAATTTCTTTAAAAGATGCCATTTTAACTATATTAATATCCTTTATTTTAGGAGCAATAATCAGTATTACCTATATGAAAACTTCAAACAAAGGTGGTTATTCTCAAAACTTTTCATTGACCTTGATAATTGTACCTACTGTTATAGCAATAATCGTTCTGTTGATAGGAAGTAATGTGGCAAGGGCCTTCAGTTTAGCAGGAGCCTTTTCAATCATAAGATTTAGAAGCGCACCTGGTGATTCAAAAGATATATCCTATGTCCTCTTTGCTATGGCAGCTGGATTGGCTTGTGGCGTAGGGGTCTTCGGATATGCAGTCCTCTTTACAGTTTTCCTGTGCCTGCTGATGTTCTTCTTAAACTTAATTAACTTCGGAGCAAAGAAAACTGTTAAAAAGCTTCTGAAGATAACAATACCGGAAAATCTGAATTATGAGGGAGTCTTTGATGACATCTTTGAAAAATATACTAAGAACTATGAGTTAATAAAAGTTAAAACTACAGATTTGGGAAGCTTATTTCAGCTTGTTTATACAGTAGATATGAATACCGAAACAAGTCAAAAGGAATTTCTTGATAATTTAAGGTCCAGAAACGGAAATTTAAATATTACATTATCCCTATATGCAGATAATGAGGGATTAGGCATATAGTGGCAGAGGGAGGTTTTGTTTACACTAATTAGTGGTAAACAAGCCTCTCTTTGCTTTTTATGTCATAATATAAAGAATAAAAAAATAAGCTTTAGGATATGGATGTACTGTGGTATTTCTTTTGTATGAAATTACTATAAAATTCTATATAATCTATAAAAAATGCAAAATCTGTTAATTGCAGATAAAGTATGAAGGATTTGATGTACCTTCCTAGAATAAATATGAATAAGAGGATGTAAATGAGGTGGGCTACATGATACAAAAAGAGTTAGTGAAAAAGATAATCAGTAATGTGGAAAAATCCATTTTAGGTAAGGGTCATGAAATCACTGATATTGTAAAGGGCATTTTAGCCGGTGGACATATTCTCATGGAGGATGTACCGGGTGTGGGAAAGACTACACTGGCAAAAGCATTAGCTAAGACCGTAAACCTTCAATGTAAGAGAATACAGTGTACACCGGACTTACTTCCTTCAGACATACTAGGAGTATCCATATACAACCAGAAAAGTCAGCAGTTTGAATTTAAGAAGGGACCGGTTTTTACAAATATACTCTTGGCGGATGAGATAAACAGAACATCGCCCAAGACTCAGTCGGCTCTATTAGAGGTTATGGAAGAAGAACAAGTATCCGATGGCAACGAAACCTACTATCTGGAGGCTCCTTTTATAGTTATTGCCACACAAAATCCAGTGGAGCAGCAAGGTACCTTTATGTTGCCGGAAGCTCAATTGGACAGATTTATGATAAAGGTGAAGCTAGGCTATGTAGATGCTGAAACGGAGAGTAATATATTAGAAACCTTGAATGAAAGAAAAGAAACTCTTGAACCCATCGTAGATGGAAAGGATATATTGGAGCTTCAGAGGCAAGTGAGGAAGGTTCATGCAGCTAAACCTCTATTGGATTATATTGTAAATATAATCCAATACAGCAGAGTAAGCAAATATATTGCCTTAGGCGGAAGTACAAGAGCATCTATCGCCTTATTAAGGACTTCTCAAGCCATGGCTTTTATTAATGGAAGAGACTATATTATACCGGATGATGTAAAGAAAAATGTATATCAGGTACTATGCCATAGAATTATTTTATCCCCCGTGGCTAGGGCTAATAGTATGAATGAAATGGATGTTGTAAGTGATATCCTTGACCGAATCAGTATTCCGAGGTACTAGCCTATGATAAGAGTCAATAAATATTATGCTGTTCTGATGTTAACCATGATGGGACTAGTACTTTTAATTGGCGGAGACTTCCTTTATCTGGCCTTTTACACAGCTCTTATTATAACTTTCTTTTCATTGGCATACATATTAATCGTTAAGTATGCCCTTAAATTTCAAGTTGAGTTTAAAAGAGATTACTATTCCACTGGAGATTCCTGTGAAAGTATTATAAAACTTAATTTTGATTTTCTGCTGCCTATCCCATACTTGAAAGTAAAAAGTGATATCCTTAAGTACAGTGAAGGTGAGCATACCGGCGAAGTAACAAATATGAACTATGATGAAGATAAATGGATAAAAAGAAAAATTACATTTAATAAAAGGGGTCTCTATTATATAGGAAAGGCATATATTGAAGTGTCTGATATCTTTAAAATATTTACTTACATTAAGCATGAGGACAAGAACATTAATGTAAAGGTATATCCCAAAATTTATAAGATAGATTATATTGACATCGGTGGAAAAGACATATTTCTTGAAAAGTATGATAAACATTCCACCAACGAAGACCAGTCCATTATTAAAGATGTGAGAAAGTATAGGCTTGGTGATAGTTTAAAAAAGGTTCATTGGAAAATAAGTGCAAAGTTAGGAGAACTATATGTTAAGAATACTGAGACCATATCCGGTGAGCAATACGTAGTTTTAGTGGACATGAATAAGGAAAATTACAATTATGAGGATGTTTTTGTTGAGGAAAGGGTTGTAGAGTTGGCATCATCCATTCTGCATTATCTTTCTGAAAGAGAGATAAATGCAGATGTATATTTCAACAAAAAGAATATGATGGTAAAACAGGTAATGAATAAGCAGACTTTTGATGAATTTATGGATTTTATTGTTACAGAGAAAAGTGATGGAGAGTTGTGCATTCAGGAGTTTATCTACTCAATCATCAGCCGTATTCATAGAAGCAATAAAATGCTTTTGGTCTTACCGGACTTAAAAGCAAATATAGTGGAGAATACCTTAGCTTTAAGAGATATGGGGTTTGATGTCTCTGTGTTCTATTGTGTTGAGACTGGTAACAATGAAGAATATAGGTGTAGACTGCAGATGGCAGGAATAAGCTGCACAGGAATAAGTGAAATCATGAATTGTGAAACCTAAGCTCATATAGGGGAGGCAGAATAAAATGAAATTACTCTTAGGCCCTATAAATAAAAATATTATATATATTACCCCTAAAGTACTATTGGTAATTGGCTTAATAATCAATATGATTTTAACAGCAAAGTTTTATAATATTACATTTATAGATCCCATCATAGTACTTGTTGTATTACTGCTAGGTATTTTAATAGAACATCTATATGGTGTATGCCTTAAAAAGTTATATACAAAACTTGCTGCTGCTGTTCTTTTAGTATATTTTTATATAAAAGTAGTAAGCACCTGGGGAATCAAATCCTTACAAGAATATTTTGCTATAATCAAAGACACAAATATAAAAATATTCTATAGTCAGGAGATACCTATATACGATATTTTCCCAGTTGCACTTTTACTGGTGATTTTTATTATCGTTTTGGTATTTGCTGCAGACAGGAAATTACTGGGCAATTGGTCTATTGTAGCTCAGTTTATATATTTAACTTATGTTTCCTATTATTCCAAGGGCAATAGAATATTTTATATTATATTAATTATACTTTCTATTTTATACTTTTCTACGAATACTTACAGGAGGACCAAGCTACAAGCAGATAGGGAGAGGTTAAAATTTTCAGTAGAAGCAAAAAAGGTGTGTAAAAATTATATTATAGCATCTCTTGCTGTTTTTCTCATAGCACTTGGTCTGGTTAAAGTAACGGGGACAAAAAGCTTATCGGAACTGCAGGAAATATTGAGAAAAAATATTTTAAAGAATGTATATACTAATATGGCCAAGCTATATGATATCAGTAGTTACGGCTTTGGTGACGGAGATAAATTAGGGGGACCATTAGTAGCTAACAATGAAATAATGCTGAGAGTAAAGAGTGATAAGGCCTATTATTTGCGGGGCACAGTAAAAGATTATTACACCGGAGAAAAGTGGAATATAACTACCAGTAATTATTATATAGCTGATAGGCCCGATGAAAAACTTTTAAGCAGAAAGGTGCAGGAAAAATTACTAGGTGATGCTCTGCAGTATGGATTTGCTGAACCTAAGCAAATAACGGTATATAACGAGAGAATAAAAAGCACATCTCTTTTTACTCCCTATAACACCGTCTTAGTCACTTCTGATAAAAAGAATATTGGTACAACTAGAGACAATAGCTTCATGTTATTGGAAAAAAATATTAACCATAAGTATTATAATGCCAGTTTCTATGAAAGTACTACAGGTTTTGATAACTTTGAAGAGTTTTATAACAGAAATCTTAAATTAGATTATGGTTTAATACTGGACAATCCTGAGAACAGCACACAGGCAGAATATCTGAAAAGCTTATACTGGAAGTGCTTACAGCTGCCCTATAATATCACAGACAGAACCAAGGAGTTGGCTGAAAAAATTGTTTCCGGTGGCGATGGTATTAGCGACAGCCTTAGTATTGAAGGAAAGATTTACAGAATAATGGACTTTTTGAGAAAGAACTACACTTATGAAACAGATGTGCCAAATGTGCCAAAAGGTGAAGAATTTACAGATTATTTTTTATTTGAGCTGAAAAAAGGATACTGCACATCCTTTGCTACAGCGGCAGTGATCTTGTGTAGGTTAGAGGGAATTCCTGCCAGATATGTGGAAGGCTTCAGCATGGCAAATACAATGGACACTGATGGTTTATATGTAGTACGGGGCAATAATGCTCATGCATGGTGTGAGGTCTTAGTTTCTGCAGAGTATAATCTGTGGGCTGTCTTAGAGTGTACACCTCCAAACTACAGGGTTGACAGCAGTATTGTAGTACAAGGCAACAAGGAAATTAAGATGCTGCTTGAGAAGAATGATGATAAAATTAATTTATCTAAGCTAATTGAAAGTGAAAAAGATATTGGCAATAAAATATCAGCATTATCCAGTTCGTTTTTGGAAACTATATTAAAGGTAGGCTTAGTAATATTATTGTTGCTTGGTTTTTTATTAATACTTTACTTCAGTTATCAAGTAATTAGAGATAGGAAAGAAGTAAGCCGAATCCTAAAACATAACAAGATTAATTTATTGTACTATTATATAAAGAATAGATTAACTGCACTTGGGATAGCAAATTCTCCAAACTTGTCAGACCAGGAATACATAAGCAGAATAATCGATAAAAAGTTAAGGGAATATTTAGAAGAAATTATAGGTATATATGAGAAAGAATATTATGGTGATAGATCAGAGGTCAATAACTATGATAAAAAGAAGTATTTAAAGCAAATTGAAGAATACATAAGAGGAAGCCAAAATATATTCTCATATATTGTGAAAAAATATGATTTAGATATAAGAGCATACTTAAAGAATAATATTAAAGAAAATTGAATGTAATATTTATGAAAACTTTGGCAAGAATACTGGATAAATTTGAATTTTTATTATATAATATTAATTATAATAATACTATTTTATAAACTTTAAAAGGAGAGGTTAACTATGAAAAAATATGTTTGTATTGCATGTGGATATATCTATGACCCAGCAGAGGGAGATCCAGATAATGGAGTAGAACCAGGAACTGCTTTTGAAGATGTTCCAGAAGATTGGCTTTGCCCACTTTGCGGTGTAGGTAAGGATCAGTTTGAAGAGGTTGAAGAATAATAGAATCAACAGATTTGAACATAATAAAGCAAATAAAAATAGGTGGTCATGGCCACCTATTTTTATTTGCTTTATATTCCAGTAAAAACTCTTTTAAGTATAGTTTTCTTCTCTATCAAAGTATAAAATAATATTCCTAAAATGTAAGCACAAACAATTTGTCCCCAACCAACATGTAGGAAACCTATCAAAAATGTAGGTGCTACTCCCTCATAGTATAATAATCCACCCACAATTAATGCATTAAATAATACTGACGGAATTGGAACAAGATATTTCTTATACTTTAATTTGCTCTTACCTATATAATATGTGGCAATAGCAGCTAACAATGAAGCCAGTGAACCCACTACTATATCAAGCCATCCGTAGGGGCTTAATAAATTAGCAATCATGCAGCCAACAAAAAGAGAATAAATATGGATTGAGGAAAATGCGGGCAGAACAGTGAGAGCCTCAGCTATTCTGTATTGGATGAGCCCATAGCCTGAAAATGATAATACCATTGTCAGAGTGGCGTAAATTGCAGCAACCATTGCTGCGGAAACCAATTTTCTTGTTGTAAATTTCATTTTAATAATACCTCCCTAGTTTTTTTTAGAGACAGGATGGTTTCGAACTGTCTATATTCTTTTAAAGAATACTTGTACATTTTATCAGATGTTATTACTTTGGTCAATTATAAAATATCAGAATAAGTATGATGTACAATAATACGGATTTTATAAATATATGCAGGACTTTGTCTATTTAATGAGATTTATTTTGTTATAATAATGTAGTAATTCCTAATATAATCTAGTAAAATATGAAGGTGTATATTGAATAGATAGATAATAATTGATGCAAAAAATATCTTTTTATACTTATATAAAATAAAATGTAGTGGAGATGAGTATGGATTACAAAATTGTTGATGCAAAAGATATAGTTTTAGAAAATGGTTTAAGAGTGGTAACAATTAAAAAACAAACAAGTATAGCCTCGATACAATGTGGTGTAAAAATTGGAGCTCTTTATGAAAGCCATGAGGAAAGGGGGATTTCCCATTTTATTGAGCATATGCTTTTTAAAGGCACAAAAAATAGAGATAATGAAAGTCTAAACAGTGCCTTAGAGTTTCTTGGCGGTGAATATAATGCTTATACCGACTATACAAATACGGTATACAGTGTTACCGTTTTAGCAGAAGAAACGAAAAATGCCTTGAGTCTTTTGTCAGATATGCTTATTAATTCCATATTTCCTGAGGAGGAAATAGCTAAAGAAAAGGATGTTATCATGGCAGAATACAGGTCCAGTAGTGATGATGTTGAGGATTACAGCTATAGGATGGTAAACAACTATGGTTTTAAAAACAGTCCTTTAAAGTACGATGTAATAGGTACAGCTGACTCTATAGCTAAATTTAATAGAGAAAAGGCTGTGAATTTTTACAATAAGTACTATGTGCCTAATAACACAGTGATTTCAGTGGTGTCTCCAATGAAACATGAGGAGGCCTTAGAGGTAATAAGAAAGTTGTTTGGGGCTTGGCAGTACAAACCGGTGGAATTAATTAAGCCGGAACATGAAAAAAACATAAAGATAAAAAAGACTACCTATAAAAGTAATATAGAACAATGTACTATAACCTATCTCTATACCTTTTATGGGCTAGATAAGGACAAAGAGTTAGCATTGAGAATATTAAATCACAAATTTGGAGAAAGTGCCAACTCCATATTGTTCAGAGAATTGAGAGAAAACCGCGGCTTAGCCTATGATGTATATACCCATCTTGATACTAACAGAGAAATAAAGACCTTGTACATTTATACAGCAGTAAAGGAAGCTTCTGTAAAAGAAGCCCTTGAAGTAATAAATAGTTGTATAGAACAATTAAAAAATGGCAAGATTTTATTAGATGATGAAATGCTGGTATTGATGAAAAAGGTCCTAAAAACTGCAGTTGCTTCTACTCTAGAAGATTCTACGGACCTGGCAAATTACATTTTACACCAGTGCTTAGATGGAGAAAATATCTATGAATTTGTCGAAGATATGAGAAAGATACAAGAAATACGCAAGGAAGACATATATAATGTAGCAAGGGAAGTTTTTGTGGATCCGGCTATACATATATTGAAGCCGAAAAAATGAGAAGGGAACAGTTATGGAAAATATAATAACTAAGTTAGAAGTTCAAAAAAATAATACAAAGAGAGTAAATGTATATATTAATGATGACTATGCTTTTAGCTGCCATGCAGAGCTTGTTTATAAATATGATTTGAAAAAGTCTAAACTGGTTGATTTAGAGCAAATTAAGGATATTATCACTGCAGATAACCTTATGAAAGCAAAAAATGATGCACTAAAATACCTGGAAAGAAGTTATAAGACAGAAAAAGAATTAAGGGATAAGCTATATAAGAAGGGATATGATGAAACAACTGTACAAGGCACAGTTGCTTTTCTTAAGGAATACAACTTTTTAAATGATGAAAAATACGCAGAAATGTATATTAAGGACAAACAGAAGAGGTCTGGAAAAAATAAGCTAAAATATGATCTTATTAAAAAAGGTATAGATGAAGAAATCATACAAGAATTTACCTCTAAGATGGATGCCGGTGTTGAAGATGATACGGCAGAGTCACTTGCTGCGAAGAAATACCAAACCATAATAAAAAGAGAAACAGACAAGAAAAAGATATATGAAAAGTTACTGAGATTCCTAGTTAACAAAGGATTTAGCTGGGAAATCGCAAAGAAGGCAATAGAAAAAGTAATGGAGTTTCAGATAGAAGAGTAAAGGTGGTGGTCAAATTTTGAAGGTAAATGCCATATCAGTAATTCTCATTATGGCTTTTTTATATCCTATAATAAGGGGGTATATATTAAACTTCTCATCCATAGAGCTAAAAAGTGATATTATCTCCGTTGAAGGAGATATGGGATTAATTGCTGCCATTATATCCGGTTTATTTTTTTTTAGAAGAATATTTGTCCAACACAACTATGGTATTTATGATAGGATGTACAGGGCAATACCCCCAACTATAACCGATAAATTAGAGGACAACCCTTATTTATTGTATCTAATTGTGTTACCAATCATTGTACTTATCCTATATGAAATTATAAAACTATTTTTTTATCTTATAAACATGGTGATAATATTTCCTTTTCTTGATGTGCTGGAAAGGGCTTTAGGCCATAAGAGTAATACTATTAAAAGATTTATTTCATCAATTTTTGAAATACCTAGGGCCATATGTGTCACTATATTATTAGCTGTATTATTTAATATTGCTGCCTTTATGAATTTAAATGCCCAATTTAATGACTATCTTTCCCGCTCAGAAATATACAATTATATTTGTAAGGATATTATTGTACCAATAGCTAACTCTAAGCTGGCACGACAGATTCCTAATATTATAAATAACTCCATAAAAATTGAGGTAAAGGAAGCGGCTAAGAGCATAGGCGGCAGTGACAGTGTCATTATATATTATAACGGAATTACCTTGGATGAAGGTATACAATCAAATGAAGCTATTGATAGTTTTGCAAGGAGTCTTGTAGCTGATGTGGACAGTGAATATGAAAAAGCGAAAATAATATATGAGTGGATTGGCCGGAATTTAGAATACGACAATGAAAAGGCCACAAGAATATTAAATAATGACTTTTCAGTGAAATCTGGTGCTATAGCCGCTTATAATGAAAAAAAAGGCATATGTTTCGATTACACTTGCCTTTACATTGCTATGTGCAGGGCTGTTAACCTAGATGTAAGAATGATTACAGGTGAAGGTTTTAATGGAGTAAGTTGGATTACCCATGCATGGAATCAAGTATTGGTATATGGTAAGTGGATTAATGTGGACACAACCTTCTACAAAGGTGGCAACTACTTTGACAGCAGCAGATTTGGTCTTGATCATAGAAATTCTTCAATAGCTGGAGAATGGAGATAAATCCCTTTAACGGGGATTTTTTTTATATCCTTGAATAATTAGCTGAATAGCTTTTTCACAATCTTTATCATTATTGTCTAAACTCCATGCTGTATTAAAATATATAAGGGCCTTTTTTGTGTCCTTCAACATGGCATAGCAGTAGGCTAGGTTAAAAAAGTATTTACTGTTTCTGCGAAGTTCAATGGCACGTTTTAATAGGTTTATTGCTTTTTCGTATTCTTTTAATTTTATAAAACATACTCCTGAATTATAAAAAGAAGCGGACTCATTTTCTTTATATTCTATAGCTTTTTCATAAAATTCAATTGCTTTTTTATAGTCTTTAATATTATAGTATTCGTTTGCCTTTTCGAAGTAATTCATAGAAAACCTCCCGTAATTAGTTCTACATAATAATATATTCCTGATTTACAAGCATATTACATTTAGATTATTGTCTGTATTGAAAAAAATATACTTAATACTACAAAAAATCATGATAATGAGAACAATGTAAGAATTTATAAAGATTTTCCTTGATAATTGGAACCAGGTGCAGCTTTAAAAGTTAGTCCAAAAGTAATAAACTTAATATTAAATGGGATAATACGGTATTAATGTATATGTGTGTATCACTATTTAAATTGTGTTTGGAGGTGTTACTGTGGAAGAGACAATCAAAAAAATCATTGCCATTGACAAGGATGCAGAAAATTTTCGGAAAATAAATGATGAAATTCTTGTAAGAAAGAGAAAAGACCTTCAAAATGAGATGAAAGCCATGTCTGAGAATAATTTTGCCTTTATCCAAGAGGAAAGGAAAAGGGTTTGGGAAGAAGAAATGAACCGTGCAGACCAAGAGATAATGAATATACATGCAAAAGAAAAGAAAGCACTTGAAGAACTTACAGCGTCATTTCTCAATATTAAGGATGAAATAATAGAAAAAGTATTTGAAAGATTGTTAGACTCTTTTAAACAGGTGTAGCTTATGGGTAGTGTTGTAGAATTTTCAGCGGTGAATACAAAGGTTAAGGCTTTGGAAGGGCGATTATTATCAAAGGAGCAAATAGGTGAGCTCATTGCTTGTAATAGTTATAAAGAGGCTCTAAGATTTTTAAAAACAAGTACAAAGTACAGTGAAGCACTAGAGGGATACACTATTGAAGAATTGCATAGGGGTCAGCTGGAAGTTATTTTGAAAAAGCATTATATTAGAAATTTTACTAAGCTTATGCATTATTTAAGTGAAGACTATAAAAAACTTTTGAGAATTATTTTTATACGTTTCGAAGTTGAGGACATTAAAATTATATTAAGAGGAAAATACATAGAGCGAGAAAATGATGAACTATTAAACATGCTTAATTTTCAGTGTTCGCTGAGCACTGTAGACTACAATGAGTTGTTACAAGCCAATAGTGTTGGTGAAGTTGTGGAAAAGCTTAGAGGAACTGTATATTACAAGCACATAGCAAATTTGGTTAAAGATGTTGAGAAGGAAAGCCTATTTCAAATAGAAATGGCTTTGGACTTTGTCTACTTTATAATGCTCAGAAAATTCATAAAAAAGCTTCCTAAGGAGGACAGAGATGTAATTAGGAAGTTGAATGGTACTTATGCAGACCTTCTTAATATACAATGGATATTTAGGGGGATTAAATACTATAAATTAAAGCCTGAAATATTATTTAACTACACTATATATGATGGATGGAGATTAAAAAAAGAAGATATAAAGGCCTTATGCTATAGTGGAGACCTTAAGGAATTCTATAATAGGGTTAATAGTACCATTTATAAAGAAGTATTCTACAGGAGCAATTTCCAGGAATACCTTCTTGAAAAAGAAATATTGGCATATTTAAAAAAGATATATTTAAAATATAGTTCAGAGTTTAAGAGAAATATCTCTGTGGTATTGGCATACCTTGAATTGGCGCTGCTAGAGTGTAGGGACATAATCAGTATTGTTGAAAATAAAAGATATAGTCAACTTGGAGAAGACATTATACAGTTTATTACTGCGACAATTTGAATTATGGGGTGAGAAAATGGCGATTGAAAAAATGGTAATGCTAAATATGGTGGGTCATATGGCGGATATAGACAAGGTGTCCAAGACAATTGTAAAAGCTGGTTATATGCAACCAGTTAGTGCTATTCAAGAAATAGACACCACAGATTTCACTGTGAAGACTACCGAGGACAACCTTGAGGTCTTGATGGACGTTTGTTATATTAGACCCTATAGTTCAGAAAGAGATTATACAGAACTAGAAAGTAGGTTGGAGAAAATAAAAAGCATATGTCCCAAAGTTAAAATACATGGATTAAAAAATAAGGAATTAATCTATGACTTTTCGACGCTTCAATCATCAATTTTTAGCCTATCTCTTAAGATAGAAAATGCCTATGAGAAGTTCTTAAGTAAACAGGCTGAAAAAGATAAGATTACAGAGATTTTAAAGAACTTGAAATTTATAAATGATCTGGACATTTCATTAGAAGATATAAATAACCTTAAGTACATGGATTTTAGGGTTATGAAAATATCTACAGAAAATATGAAAAAACTAAAAGTTAATTATGAAAATATACCGTCCATTGCTATCAGCATATATAAGGATGTAAGTTACGAGATAATATTTGCTTTTACTCCTTACATATTAATTGCTGAAGCTCATAGAATATTTAAATCACTGAATTGCGAATTAATACCCCAGCCACCGGTGGAAAAGGGAACTCCTAGAGAAATCATAGAAATACTGCAGAAAAAGCTACAGACATTAAATGAAGAAATTCAACAATTGGACTTAGGCCTGAAACAAATAATAAAAGAGAACATGGAGATTGTTGCAATTTTAGATAAGAGCTTAGAACTAGAGATTAAAAGCAACCAAATTAAGAATACAATGGCTTGCACAAATGATTTTTTTTACTTTTCAGGTTGGATACCACAGAGATTTGTAAGCTATATTAAAAAAGAACTTAGTTTTTGTGAGGAAAGACTTATCATTACTGAAAAGGAAGCCAAGGAAGTAAGTAAGAGTATAGTTCCACCAACCTGCTTAAAGAATAATGTTTTAGCTAAGCCCTTTGAAAGCATGGTGGCTATGTATGGGATTCCATCCTATGACGAAGTTGATCCAACCTTCTTTTTAGCAGTAAGTTATATGCTTCTCTTTGGTGCTATGTTTGGTGATGTGGGACAAGGATTAATCTTTGTTCTGGCTGGAATTTTCCTCATGCATAAGATGAGACGTCCCAACCTAGGTGGGGTTCTACTTAGAATGGGAATAAGTTCTACCATCTTTGGTTTTGCCTACGGCAGTGTCTTTGGCTTTGAAGAACTTCCTCATTTTTTGGCAGAACTTTTAGGCACTGAGGAGATGCCTCATTTTTTCATAAGACCTATGGAAAACATAATGGATACTCTCCTTTACGGAGTAATATTAGGCTGCATATTACTTATCATCAGTTATATATACAGTTTAATTAACAGCTATAAAAAAAGAGATGCTAAGAGGGGGATATTTGGCAAGGAAGGTCTGGTAGGAATGCTGTTCTTTATAGCAGTACTAGCCTTTGCTTACAGTAAATTTCAAGGATTATATATGATAAGTGACAAACTATGGATCACATTTTTCATACTGGCTTTGGTGCTTATGCTGTTGCATGAGCCGCTTGGGAATCTGCTTGAGGGCAAAAGGCCCTTGTTTGAAGAAAGTAAGACAGATTACTTTGTAGAAGGAGGCTTCGGAATAATAGAAGTCTTAATAAGCCTTTTTTCTAACATTCTCTCATTTATAAGAGTGGGTGCTTTTGCTTTAAACCACGTGGGACTATTTATGGCTTTTACTGCTTTAGCCAAGATGATGCGGGGCAGTGGTAGTATTTTTATGTATATACTTGGTAATATTGTCATCATAGGCCTTGAAGGCTTGATAGTATTTATCCAGGGCTTGAGGCTAGAGTACTATGAACTCTTCAGCAAGTATTTTGAAGGGGGCGGCGTAGAGTTTCAAGCAGTAAAAATAAACGACAGCTTTATAAATTAAAATATTTGGAGGGATAAGTATGATTATAATTTCTTTATTAACATTTATATTAGTAGTTTCAACAGTGACCTATGGCTTGGTTCAAAAATCTAAGGCGGACTTGTGTGGGAAGGCACGGCTAAAAAAGGCAATAGGCATCAATCTCGCAATGTTTATTCCGGTTATGTGCGGAGCCTTGATTTTATTGATACCCGATGTGGTAAGGGCAGCTGGTGATGCAGGACTTTCAAATCCACAAGGCTTAGGCTATTTGGCTGCTGCCTTGAGTACGGGCCTTGCGACCATAGGTACAGGTTATGCGGTTGGAACTGTAGGCTCAGCAGCCTTGGGCGCTGTTTCTGAAGATCCTAAACTATTTGGTAAGACACTTATCTATGTGGGACTAGGAGAAGGTATTGCCATTTACGGTCTTATTATTTCAATTATGATACTAAATACTCTATAGGTGAATTTTAAATGAAGACATTTTTGATCAGTGATAATGTGGATACTTACGTTGGACTAAGGATAGCAGGAATCAATGGTATTGTACTGCACAATAAGGACGAAATTGAATTCATAATGGATAAACTCATACAGGATAAGGAATTAGGAATCATTATTTTAACTGAAAAAGCCGCTGCTGTTGTGCAGGACAAGTTAAGGGAAATAAAGCTAAGAAGTACCTTGCCGCTTATAGTTGAGATACCGGACAGGCATGGCAGCTATAAGGGAAAAGATGCAATGTTAAATTATATTAAGGATTCAATAGGCTTAAAAATATGAGGTGATATATTTGACTACTATTGAAGATAAAATCAGACTATTTTCAAAAATTATATACGACAAGATTAAGGCAGATAAACAAGCCGAATTTGATAGCTTTGAAAGGGAAAGAGAACAGAAATTAGAGGAACTTAAGAAACATTTGGAGGAGAATACCCAGGAAGAGATAAAGGAAGCTTCTAAAAAGGCCAAGTTAAAGGCGGTAGAAAAGATATCAAAAGAGAAAATCAAGTTTCAGCAGATGCAAATGTCCCTTAGGGAAGATATGCAGAAGCAAATCAACCAGGCCCTGGAAAAAAGAATACTTGACTATGTAGAAACAGCTGAATATGAGAACTTGTCTTTGAAGTTGTTGGAAGATGTAATAGATAAGTTGGGAGAGGATAATTACATTTTATATCTGACGAGAAAAGATGGGGAGCGGCTCAGTGAAAAAATAATTTCTTTTTGCTGTGGTAAAGGTGTAGCAATAGTGATAAGGGAAGCTGAGAATGATATTTTAGGTGGCTTCCTCCTAGAAGATAGCGATAGAAAATATAGAATTGACAATTCCTTGAGTAATAAGTTGCTTCAGTTAAGGGACTTTATAGGGTTGAGTATCAACGAGAGCTTGAGATAGGGGGGAAAGCGGTGGAAGGTAGAAATAAAAAAGGTTATATATGTGGTATAAACGGACCGGTAGTTGTGGCTGAGAAGATGACAGGTTTTGGCATGAGAGAGATGGTTATGGTTGGTGAGAAAAAGTTAATAGGCGAAATAATAATACTTGAAGGTGATAATGCAACTATACAAGTTTATGAAGAAACCGCTGGCCTAAAGGTTGGGGAGGAAATAACCGCAACAGGAAGACCACTTAGTTTAAAGCTTGGGCCAGGTATACTGGGCAATATTTTTGACGGTATACAACGGCCACTATTGAGAATAGATGAAATTTCTCAGGGGTTTATCCCTGAGGGCATAGGTCTTATAACCTTGGACAGTGATAAATTGTGGGATGTAGAAGTAACCGTTGAAGAAGGCCAATATCTTAAAGCGGGCAGTGTATATGCTGTTGTTCAGGAAACGCCTTTAATAAAGCATAAGCTAATGTTACCGCCGGGGATGGAAGGCACAGTAACAAAAGCACTGCCAAGTGGATCTTATAATATAGAAACAAAGATAATAGCTATAAAGCATAGCTATGGAACAGAAGAGCTCAAATTGTATCAGATGTGGCCCGTCAGAGTTCCCAGACCGGTAAGGTGCAGAAAATCCATAGAAATACCATTGATTACCGGTCAAAGAATACTGGATACTTTCTTTCCCATAGCTAAAGGAGGGACTGTTGCTATACCCGGTGGTTTTGGTACGGGAAAAACCATGACCCAACACCAGCTTGCCAAGTGGTCTGATGCAGATGTCATCGTATATATAGGCTGCGGAGAAAGAGGCAATGAGATGACAGAAGTGTTGGAAGATTTCCCTAAGTTAGTGGATCCTAAAACCGGACTCCCCTTGATGAAAAGAACGGTTTTGATAGCAAATACCTCAAATATGCCGGTTGCTGCAAGAGAAGCCAGCATCTACACCGGAATTACAATTGCTGAATACTATCGAGATATGGGACTTCATGTAGCAATAATGGCAGATTCTACCTCCAGATGGGCTGAGGCACTGAGGGAGATTTCCGGAAGATTGGAAGAGATGCCTGCGGAGGAGGGATATCCGGCTTATTTATCCTCTAGGTTGGCTGAATTTTATGAAAGAGCCGGATATGTTGAGAATTTAAATGGAACTGATGGATCCATAACAGTAATAGGGGCAGTATCCCCTGCCGGTGGAGACTTTTCTGAACCTGTTACCCAAAATACAAAACGATTTGTAAGTGCTTTTTTAAGTCTAGACAGAAAACTGGCTTATTCAAGACACTATCCCGCAATAAACTGGTTATCCAGCTATAGCGGTTACATTCCACTGCTAAAGGAATGGTACGAGGAAAATGTGGCAAAGGATATGATACCTTCAAGAAATAAAATGATGAAGATATTATCGGAAGAAAGTAAACTCCAGGAGATAGTAAAGCTGGTTGGCGAGGACGTGCTGCCGGATGATCAAAGACTGATCTTGGAGACAGCTAAACTCATAAAGGTAGCATTTCTTCAGCAAAATGCCTATCATGCTGAAGACACTTATGTGCCGCTGAATAAGCAATATAAAATGCTGAAGGTCATTGAGAAATTTTATGACCTGGCATACAAGAACATAAAAATTGGAGCTCCCATCTCCAAGGTCAAGGATAAGAGCATTTTTGAAGAGATCAATAAAATGAAATACAATGTTTCCAATACAGATCTATCAAAACTAGATGAACTTGAGAATAGGATAGAAAGTTTTTATGAAGGGCTATATAAGAATTATGAACAGGAGGGACTGCTTTGAAAAAGGAATACTTAATCCTGGACAAGATAAAAGGTCCTCTTCTAATACTCTCAGGAGTTGAAAATGCTGCCTATGACGAGATGGTAGATATAGTTGTAGAGGGAAGATACCGAAAAAAAGGAAGGGTAGTTCAAATATATGAAGACAAGGTTGTCATTCAGATATTTGAGGCAACAACAGGGATGTCTGTAGACAACTGTGCTGTTACCTTCACCGGACGTCCCCTGGAAATAGCATTGAGCAGAGAAATACTGGGTCGTGAATTTAATGGTATCGGTGCTCCACGGGATGGAGGAAATGAAATCTACAGCAGCAAAAAATATAACATCAACGGTAGGCCAATGAATCCAGTTGCCAGAAAATATCCAAGAAACTATATCCAGACGGGAATTTCCTCCATAGATTGTTTAACCACACTCATAAGGGGGCAGAAGTTGCCTATATTTACTGGTAATGGGATGCCTCATAACGAACTGGCCTCTCAGATTATTAGACAGGCGACCATCAGTGGAGCCAATAGTGAAAACTTTGCAATAGTTTTTGCGGCCATGGGCCTAAAACATGATGATGCAGATTTTTTCAGAAGGAGCTTTCTAGAAGCCGGAGTATTAGACCGAGTGGTTACATACATGAACTTGGCTGATGACCCAATTGTTGAAAGAATTACAACACCCCGCTGTGCCCTTACAGCAGCAGAATACCTTGCCTTTGAAGAAGGCATGCACATTTTAGTAATCATGAATGACCTCACAAATTACTGCGAAGCTTTGAGAGAAATATCTTCTTTAAAAGAAGAAGTGCCTAGCAGAAAGGGCTACCCCGGATATCTATATTCAGATTTGGCCTCCCTTTATGAAAGAGCCGGTATGATGGAGGGGAAAAACGGATCAATAACTCAGATACCAATAGTGTCCATGCCAAATGACGATATTACACACCCCATACCTGATTTAACGGGCTTTATTACTGAAGGCCAAATAGTTCTCAGCAGAGCCTTGTACCAAAAGGACTTATATCCACCGGTGAATATACTGCCTTCACTGTCCAGACTGATGAAGGATGGCATAGGTGAAGGATATACCAGGGAAGACCATGCAGAAGTGGCCAGCCAAATCTTTTCAGCCTATTCCAGAGTACAGGAAATAATAGCTCTGGCTCAAGTAATAGGGGAAGATGAACTTTCAGATACAGATAAGTTATATATGGAATTTGGCAGAGCCCTGGAAGAGAAGTTTCTAAAACAAGGCTATGAGGAAAACAGAACCATAACAGAAACTCTTGACATAGCCTGGAAGGTACTTTCAATACTGCCTAAAACGGAACTTGACAGAATCAGCCCAGCCATTATTGAAAAATACTATTTAATTCTTAATCAGTAAAAGGGGGTTACACATGGAAAACATTGCGCCTACCAAATCCAATCTCATAAGTGCTCAGAGCTCTTTGGAGTTTTCCCAAAAGGGCTATGAGCTTTTGGATAAAAAACGAAATGTACTTATTCGAGAGATGATGTCTTATGTTGATAGGGCAGAAAGGCTTCAAAATAGTGTAAATGACATTTTCGGAGCTGCATATGATGCGCTGAGAAAGGCTAATATTACCGTAGGAATCTCCACAGTAGAGGATATAGCCTTAGCAATACCAGAGGAGAAAAACTTTGACATTATATATAAAAGTGTTATGGGCGTTGAGGTTCCTCATATAAGGTACACCAAGAAAGAAATTCAGCCTGAATATGGCTTTTATAGGAGCAATTCTGCTATGGACCTTGCCTACGAAAAGTTTAATGAGGTAAAGTATCTTATTTATGAGTTGGCAGAAGTGGAAAATGCCATTTTTAAACTGGCCATGGAGATCAAGAAGACCCAAAAAAGAGCTAATGCACTGGAAAATATACAAATTCCTAAATTCAAGGAGATCGTAAAGTATATTGGAGAAGTACTGGAGGAGAAAGAAAGAGAGGATTTTTTCAGACTCAAGGTGGTTAAGAACAATAAAGAGAGTTAATAGTTAATTGACTCTGAAATTTTTTGGTGTTAGAATTTGCTAAGAATATATTTTTTTATTACAAGTGGGGTAGATTAAATGGAGGAAAAGTATCATTTGGGGATGGATGTAGGATCAACCACAGTTAAGATGGTAATATTAGATAAGAACTATAAAATAGTTTTTAGCGAATACAGGAGACACTTTTCTGATATAAAAAAGACCATAATAGATTTATTTCAGGAAGCATATGATAGGTTTTCAAATAGTGAAGTGACGATTATGGTAACAGGCTCCGGAGGAATGTCTGTTTCAAAATGGATGAATATATCATTTATTCAGGAGGTTATTGCCTGTACTCATACTGTTGAAACTTATATACCTGAAACTGATGTGGCAATCGAGTTAGGGGGAGAAGATGCCAAAATAACATATTTTAAAGGTGGACTAGAGCAGAGGATGAATGGGACCTGTGCCGGGGGAACCGGGGCATTTATTGATCAGATGGCCTCTCTCCTCCAAACCGATGCCTTAGGCTTAAACGAGCTGGCCAAGAATTATAAGGTCATTTATCCTATAGCTGCCCGCTGCGGGGTTTTTGCTAAGACTGATATTCAGCCCTTACTAAATGAGGGAGCTGCCAAAGAAGATATTGCAGCATCTATATTTCAATCCGTAGTAAATCAAACTATCAGCGGTCTTGCCTGTGGGAAACCAATTAAAGGAAATGTTGCCTTTTTAGGCGGTCCCTTATACTTTTTATCTGAACTGAGAAAAAGATTTAAAGAAACCTTGAACTTAAACGAAGAACAGGTTATTTTTCCTGAAAACTCTCAACTTTTTGTAGCCATGGGTGCAGCACTTAAGTCTTCAGACCTATTGCCGCAGCTTTTCTCCGATGTTATAAACAGGGTATCGTCCATTGGTGAGGTTAAAGATGTAGAAATCCCAAGACTTAGACCCCTCTTTAAGGATGAAGAGGAACTGGCGGAGTTTAAAGCAAGACATAAGGAACATAGAGCGGTAAGGGGAGATTTAACCTCCTACTCAGGAAAGGCCTACATAGGCATAGATGCGGGATCTACAACAACAAAGGCAGTACTCATCGGTGATGAGGGACAGCTTTTATACTCATACTATGGCAGCAATCAAGGAAGTCCTTTGAATCAGGTTGTTTTTATATTAAAGGACCTGTATAGCAAACTGCCAGAAAAGGTGGTAATAGCTAATGCTGCTGTAACCGGCTATGGTGAGGCTTTAATCCAGGAGGCCTTAAAAGTAGATATCGGCGAAATTGAAACCATTGCTCACTATAAGGCAGCAGATTTTTTCCTTCCCGGAGTTGACTTTATATTAGATATTGGTGGACAAGATATGAAGTGTTTGAGAATAAAGGATGGGGTTATAGACAGTATTTTATTAAATGAGGCTTGTTCCTCAGGCTGCGGTTCCTTTATAGAAACCTTTGCCCATTCCTTGAGTATGTCTGTAGATAGCTTTGCAAAGGAAGCTTTGAAGTCTCAACATCCGGTGGACCTTGGTTCAAGATGCACTGTTTTCATGAACTCCAGAGTCAAGCAGGCTCAAAAGGAAGGAGCCTCTGTGGGAGATATATCCGGAGGTCTATCCTATTCGGTAATAAAAAATGCCCTGCAAAAGGTTATTAAGATTAGAAACTCGGAAGAAATGGGAAAGAAGATAATTGTGCAAGGAGGTACCTTTTACAACGATGCGGTACTTAGAAGTTTCGAGCTTGTGGCCGGCAGAAATGCTGTACGTCCTGACATTGCAGGCCTTATGGGGGCTTTTGGGGCAGCGTTGATTGCCATGGAAAGATGGTCTGAAGGACATACAAGCAGCATCCTTGGGGAAGATATGTTGGAGGACTTCAAGTACGAAAGCTCTATGAAACGCTGCGGCCTTTGCGGAAACAATTGTCTGTTAACTATCAATATTTTCAATGATGGGGGACAATTCATATCCGGAAACCGATGTGAAAGAGGTCTGGGCATTGTAGAGAAAAAAGAGGAAATACCTAACCTCTATGATTATAAGTATAAGAGGCTTTTTAAATATAAACCGCTGAAAAAGGAAGAAGCGAAAAGAGGTACAGTTGGTATACCTAGGGTTCTAAATATCTATGAAAATTATCCCTTCTGGTTTACACTGTTTACCAGCTTGGGCTTTAGAGTAGAGCTTTCACAAAGGTCATCCAAGGAAGTGTATGAGTTGGGAATTGAGACAATACCTTCAGAATCTGTATGCTATCCAGCCAAAATAGTTCATGGACACATAATGAGTTTATTTAACAGAGGTATTGATTTTATATTTTATCCTTCAATCCCCTTTGAGAGGAAGGAGGATAAAAATGCGGACAACCATTATAACTGTCCTATAGTTACATCTTATCCTGAAGTCATTAAGAATAACATGGATATTTTAAAGGAAAGAAAAATTCTATTTATGAATCCTTTCTTTTCATTAAATAATAAGGAAAAACTAAAAGTGAGGATTTTTGACGAATTAAGGAGTTTTAACCTTACCCGGAAAGAAGTTGATCTTGCTGTAGAAGCGGCCTGGAGTGAAAGAGATAACTTTGAGCGAGATATAAGGGCTAAGGGAGAAGAAACTTTGGAATACTTAAAGAAGACGGGTAAGAAGGGCATAGTGCTTAGTGGACGCCCATATCACATTGATCCTGAAATAAACCATGGCATACCCAATATTATTACAGGTTTTGGTATGGCCGTGTTAACAGAGGATTCCGTGGGTCACTTGGCTACTGTTGAAAGACCTTTGAGGGTAGTAGATCAATGGGTTTACCATTCCAGACTATATAGGGCTGCAACCTTTGTGGCTTCCCAGGATAATCTGGAATTAATTCAGTTAAATTCTTTTGGCTGCGGCTTAGATGCGGTAACCACAGACCAGGTTCAGGAAATATTGCAGGAAAAGGGGAAAATTTACACTGTATTAAAGATTGACGAGGGCAACAACCTGGCAGCTGCCAGAATAAGAATCAGATCCTTAAAGGCTGCTATGGAGGAGAGAGAAAGAAACTCTTACATCAGGAAGCCTCAGCTGACAAAGTACAGAAGAGTACCCTTCACAAAGGAGATGAAGAAAAATCACACCATCCTGGCACCTGAGATGTCTCCTATCCACTTTCAGTTTTTAGAGGTGGCTTTCAGAGAGTCAGGCTATAATGTGGTTGTATTACCGTCCATTGATAAAAATGCGGTGGAGGAAGGGTTAAAATATGTAAACAATGATGCCTGCTATCCTTCTATAATAGTGGTAGGCCAGATTATTGAAGCCTTAAAATCTGGTAAGTATGATCTAAAGAATACCTCAGTGATGATTACACAAACCGGCGGAGGCTGCAGAGCCACTAACTATATCGGATTCTTGAGAAAGGCCTTGGCGGATGCTGGCTATACAGATATTCCTGTAATATCTTTAAATTTTGTAGGACTAGAAAAAAACCCAGGATTTAAAATAGCACCGGGACTTATAAACAAGGCCTTGATTGCTTTAACCTATGGAGATTTACTCATGAGGGTTTTATATAGGGTAAGGCCCTATGAAAAAATTAAAGGTTCTGCCAATGCTTTGTATGAGAGCTGGGTAGAAATATGTAAAGCCTCGGTAAGAAGTGGAGACCATAAAACCTTCAAAAACAATATTTACAGTATTGTCAGAGATTTTGACAGCTTGGAACTGTGTTACGTGAAGAAACCTAAGGTTGGACTGGTAGGTGAAATACTGGTTAAGTTCCACCCAACTGCCAATAACAGTGTAGTTGAGATAATTGAAAATGAAGGAGCAGAGGCTGTGATGCCGGACCTTATAGATTTTCTACTTTATTGCTCCTATGATGCAAACTTTAAGTATAACTACTTGGAGGGGACTAAAAAAGCACAATTGGCAAGAAGTGTGGTGGTCAAAGGCATAGAATTTTATAGAAAACATATGAAAGAAGCCCTAAGCAAAAGTAAGCGCTTTGAACCTCCAAGATCTATAGAGGAGTTAGCGGAAGGAGCGTATAAGATACTGTCACTGGGAAATCAGACCGGGGAGGGCTGGTTCTTGACGGCGGAAATGGTTGAACTTATTGAAAGCGGTGTAGAAAATATTATCTGCATGCAGCCATTTGCCTGTCTGCCTAACCATGTAACTGGTAAGGGAATGATTAAGGCCTTAAAGGAAAGATACCCGCTGGCCAATATAACTGCAGTAGATTACGATCCCGGAGCCAGTGAAGTAAATCAGCTAAACCGAATAAAATTAATGCTGGCAGCCGCCTTTAAGAATTTGGAGCTTAAAGGGGCAGAGGAACTACAGAAGAATATTGCTGTTGACGAGGTTGCGGGAAGCAAAGCTTAATTAATTTGTTCTTGACAGATAAGGAATAAAGTTTATAATTATAGTGAATAAAATTACATAGGATAAATAAGCATTGATAAAGAGGAGTAAAAGTAGTTGCTGTATTTAGAGAGAAGGGTTCGTAGGCTGCAAGACCCTTTATATAGTACACTTTGAAGGTAGCTTTTGAGCTTCTTTGCTGAAAGTTTAGTGAGTAGGCAAGGACGGTTTTCAACCGTTAGTTTTTGAGAGCCCATTATTTTGTGGGAATAAAGGTGGTACCGCGGGTTTTCGTCCTTTTTGGATGAAAACTCTTTTTTATTAATGGGTTTATTAAAATTTATCTAATAAACAGGGAACTTGTTCCCTTAAGTATCCAGCTGGAAAAATCAATAAATAAACGGGAGGATGTAAAATGGAAGAAAAGCTAACATTATCTACTACCTATAATCCAAAAGAATTTGAAGAGAGAATATACAAAAACTGGGAGGATAACAAATACTTCACTCCAGATGTTGATAAGACCAAAAAGCCCTTTACCATTGTGATGCCGCCGCCAAATATCACCGGTAAGCTCCATCTTGGTCACGCTCTGGACAATACACTGCAGGATATGCTCATAAGATATAAGAGAATGCAGGGTTTTAGCACACTTTGGCTGCCAGGTGAAGACCACGCCAGTATAGCAACAGAAGTAAAGGTTGAAAATGAACTTTTAAAGCAAGGTCTTAAGAAAAAGGAAATGGGTAGAGAAGCCTTTTTGGAAAAGGTTTGGGAGTGGACTCATGAATATAGGGACAGAATAAGACAACAGCTAAAGAAAATGGGCTGTTCTGCAGACTTTACAAGAGAAGCCTTCACCATGGATGAGAACTTAAACAGAGCTGTAAGACATGTTTTTGTAAAGTTATATAATGAAGGATTGATTTATCAAGGAAACAGAATCACAAACTGGTGTCCAAAATGTCAGACAGCCCTATCTGATGCAGAGATAGAATACAATGAGCAGGAAGGAAACTTCTGGCACATTAAATATCCGGTAATAGGCAGTGACGAATTTCTTGAAATAGCTACTACACGACCGGAAACTATGCTTGGAGATACCGCTGTTGCAGTAAATCCTTCAGATGAGAGATATAGCCACCTTATAGGTAAGAAACTCTTACTGCCATTAGTTAACAGAGAAATACCAGTAATAGCAGATGACTATGTTGATAAGGAATTTGGTACTGGTGCTGTAAAGATAACACCTGCTCATGACCCAAATGACTACGAAGTTGGTAAGAGACACAATTTAACAGAAATAAATGTAATGAATGAAAACGGAACAATAAATGAACTTGGCGGAAAGTATGCCGGCATGGATAGATATGAAGCCAGAAAGGCTATCATTGAAGACTTGAAGAATGAAGGCTATCTTGTAAAGATTAAACCACACGTTCACAATGTAGGAACTCATGATAGATGTAACTCAGTAGTTGAACCAATGATTTCAAAACAGTGGTATGTTAAGATGGAATCCTTAGCTAAGCCGGCCATCGAAGCTGTTAGAAATAAGTCTACTCAATTTGTACCTGAGAGATTTGAAAAGATCTACTATAACTGGATGGAAAATATACAGGACTGGTGTATATCAAGACAGCTCTGGTGGGGACATAGAATTCCGGTTTGGTACTGCGGGGACTGCGGTGAAATCACTGTAGCAGAAGAAACTCCAAAGACCTGCTGCAAGTGCGGTAGTGATAAGCTCACACAGGATAAAGACGTGTTGGATACTTGGTTCAGTTCAGCCCTATGGCCATTCTCCACACTGGGCTGGCCTGAGAAGACTGAGGATCTGGAATATTTCTATCCAACCAACGTACTTGTAACCGGTTATGATATAATCTTCTTCTGGGTTGCCAGAATGATCTTCTCAGGAATTCATAACATGGGAGAGACACCTTTTGACACCGTACTTATACATGGAATAATAAGAGACTCAGAAGGAAGAAAGATGTCGAAATCCCTAGGAAATGGAGTAGATCCTCTAGATGTTATCGACACCTATGGTGCAGATGCACTAAGATTTAGCTTGGTAACAGGTAGTGCACCGGGAAATGATATAAGATATTATCCTGAAAAAGTTGAAGCTGCAAGAAACTTTGCCAACAAGATATGGAATGCTTCAAGATTTGTTATGATGAATCTGGATAAGACTTTGATGGAACAGGAAAAGGATTCAAAGGATTATACCATTGCTGATAGATGGATACTATCCAGATTGAATACAGTGGTTAAGGAAGTTACCGAAAATATAGAAAAATATGAGCTAGGTATAGCCCTACAAAAGGTATATGACTTCTTATGGTCTGAGTTCTGTGACTGGTATATAGAACTTTCAAAGCCTGTATTATATGGAGATAATCAAAAGGCAAAAGGGGTAACCTATAATGTATTGCATACTGTGCTAACAGCAGGATTACAGCTGCTTCACCCTGTAATGCCATTCATAACAGAAGAGATATATACTCACTTGGATTGTGAATATAAATCAATCACTATTTCTAAATGGCCACAATACAAGGCTGCAGCTTACGATGAGGAAGCAGAAACTCAAATGGGCTACATAATTGATGCCATCAAGGGCATAAGAAATGCCAGGGCAGAAATGAACGTTCCAAACTCCAAGAAGTCAAAGCTCCTTGCTTATGTAAAGGAAGAGTCAGCATCAGCCTTTGAAGAAGGAAAAATATATTTTGAAAAATTAGCTTCTGTAAGCGAGCTGTCCATCATTAACAGCAAGGAAAATATTCCTCAAAATGCTGTATCTGTAGTTACTGAGGGAGCAGAACTATTTATGCCGCTGTTTGACTTAATCGACAGGGAAAAGGAAATGGAGAGATTAAATAAAGAAAAAGAAAAACTCTTGGGAGAAATAAACAGAGTTGAGAAAAAACTTTCCAACCCAAGCTTTGTCAACAAGGCACCTCAGAACGTAGTTGAGGAAGAGAAACAGAAGGGCGAGAAGTATAAGGAAATGCTTCAGGCAGTACTGGAAAGAATCGAAAAACTCGGTTAGATACAATTAAGAATGAAAAATTAAAAATGAAGGTAGAAATTCAGCTGAGCTGAATTTCTACTATTTTTTATATATAGATTTTTCGTAGTGAACCGGAGAAAAATCCTCCATAATCTTAATTCTTAATTCAAAAAGCCTTTTAGAAATTTAGAAGGGGAATTTAAATTTTATAAGTCTGATATATGACATATTAGTCCGTTACATCATAGTATACTGTGTGAGATTAATTATTGCAATGGCGCAATTGGGGTGATAATATGGACTTTTTACTTATCTGTAATAGGGGTTCCGACAATTTATCCAAAATAAATCTCAAGAGCTTTAAAGAAGAAGCTAGGATTTCACTGTGCAAGTCTTGTACAAAGGCTGGACCACATGGTATATGCAGTTGGAAGGGAGCTGTTATTACTGCCAATAGCTATGACAGCAGTATATCGATAGTGGATGTTATGGCCTCTGAATCAATGGAAGAGTATTATATCGGCGGAAACTGCAATGATGTAGCAGTATTTAAAAATGATGCCTATATAACCTGCGGTGAAAGTAATAATATCGTTGTCTTTGATTTGGAAAATAAGAGGATAATAGAAGACATACCAGTTGGAATTCTTCCTCACAGCATCGAAATTAACTATGCCTTGGGCTTAATGGCTATAACCAATATGGAAAATGACACTGTTACCATATTAGACTGCCATAGCAAGGAGATATTAAAGAATATACCGGTAGGAAGTTATCCGACAAGTGCCATATTTTCAAGAGATAATAAGTATATATTCGTATGTGAAAGTCACCTGGGTAGTGATTACAACGGTTTTATTAATGTAATTTCAACAGATACCCTTTCATCTACTAGAAGAATTGAAGCAGGAAAAAGTCCAATAGATGTATTCAATGAAGACAAAATGTGTTATGTGGCGAATTTTAGTGAAGGCTATGTAAGTTTCATCTATTTAGAGGATATGGAAGTTGTAAAAAGAGCTTTTGTGGGAGGAATGCCAAGAAGTATAAAAAGGAAGGGGCGATTCCTGTATATTGCCGACAATTATGACAATCAACTGATCAGATATGATATCTTTAATAATAAAAAACAGGCCATATCTATAGGAAAAGAACCTATAGGTATGACGCTGATTTAGTATTGAAGTAAGGTTTTCATTATGTCGTTGTAGATCTTTGAAGAGTTAGATTTCCAATTTTGACATAGGTCAATGGCATGCTTCTTGGAAGGCACATTAACCTTGATATCTATAAGTGTCAGATCATTCTCTTGGGCTTTCAGACTAACAATGAAAATATTATTATTTTCGATGGTATAATCAGCGTGTAGATAGGTTTCCTTTTTAATGACGTCTAGTTTTCCTTTTATATAGTCCTCTATCTTTGATATCAAATCTTCAGGTATTCTGGACACGAACATGGATAGAACCTTTTTTCCCTTGTCTGTTATAGTGAGAGCTTTCTTTTCATTTAAATTAAGAGTTTCCATAAATCCTGAACTATGGAGCTCCGAAAGGTACTGTTGAAGTAGAAAATAATTTACAAGGTTATTTTCTAGCACTATTTGTATAAGTTGACTTTTTGGTATGGGCATACCTATTTTATCTAAAATGTATAATATAATTAATTTATTTTCCGCTAATTGATTTAAATCATCAAACATCCCAATCTTCCTCCTTAATCAACAGCTTACTAAAAATTCATACGATTAATTATATCACAAAAAAGGGTAACTAAAAAAGTTGCCCTTTAAAGATTTTAATTTCATATTATTCTCACCAAGGAATATAATCTATTGAGCAATTTATTAGGAGGATGAGATATTGGTCATATTAATTAGAAAAGGAAAGGTGAAAAAAGGGATTACCGCTGTGGTATTGTTGATAACCACAGTATTTTTTCTGGTGGCTGCAAATATTAGAAGTAATAGGGTATTCTCAACAATAAAGCGGAAACTGCCCATATACTCAGTAGACACTGATGAAAAAAAGATAGCAATCACCTTTGACGCCAGTTGGAGAGAGGATAACACGGAAGAAATTATTAAAATTTTGGACAAGTATAACGTAAAGGCAACCTTTTTTTTGGTAGGAACATGGGTGGATGCAAATCCTGACAAGCTAAAACTGCTATATGAAAAGGGGCATGAGCTAGGAAACCATACCAATAGTCATCCCGATATGAACAATATCTCCAGCAGTGCCTTGATAAAGGAAATAGAGATTGCAGATGGGAAGATAAAAAAAATTATAGGCAAGGGTACAGAACTCTTTAGATGTCCAAGTGGAGCATATAATGATTTAATAATTTCTACAGTAGAGAGTACCAATAGGTTTTGCATTCAATGGGATGTGGACAGTATAGATTGGAAAAATGAAGGACAACGTATAGAATTTGACCGAGTAATAAATAAAACCAAGCCCGGATCCATATTGCTCTTCCACAGTGAAGCAAAACATACTATAAAGAACTTGCCCTTAATTATAGAATACTTCCAGAAAAAAGGCTATAGTATGGTGACAGTTTCAGAATTAATTTATAAAAAAGATTACATAATTGATAGTAATGGTAAACAAATTTCTAATAAGTAATTGCAATATAGCGTAAAAATGTATTATAATGGAATAGTGTAATGTGCTGTAATTTTTTTCAAGGGGTTAAAAAGATATTACTAATTATAGATATAAAAATAGTAATATTTTTAAATACAAATGAATAATTATCTTTTGTAAAACAAATTTAAAACCAAGGGAGAGAGGGGTTTAGATGGACAATTTAATGCTAAACAATAAAATTTACTTAGAAGGGAAGGTTGTCTCAGAACTAGTCTTTAGTCATGAAATGTACGGAGAGGGTTTTTACATATTTAATCTCGAAGTACCAAGGCTCAGTGATACTAAGGATGTACTAGCTATTACTGTTTCGGAAAGACTTCTGACAGGATTAGATTTTAAAGTTGGCAATGATATTATTGTTGAGGGACAACTTAGATCTTATAATAAGTTTGTAGACGGTGCCAATAGACTGATATTGACAGTATTTGCAAGAAATATTGAGCCATGCCTTGAAAAAAGTAAAAATCCAAATCAAATATTCCTAGACGGATTTATTTGCAAGGCTCCGGTTTATAGAACTACACCCTTTGGAAGAGAAATAGCAGATATGCTCTTAGCTGTTAACAGAGCTTATAATAAATCTGACTACATACCGACCATAGCCTGGGGTAGAAATTCAAGATTCTGCCAAACCTTAACCGTTGGAGATAACATTAGGATTTGGGGAAGACTTCAAAGCAGAGAATATCAAAAGAGAATTTCTGAGGAAGAAACAATTAAGAAAGTAGCTTATGAAGTATCAATTTCTAAGATGGAAAAGGTAAACAGAGACAACTGCATTTTAAGCAGTGAAGAAGAGGATGAAAACGAACAAGGCGTAATATAAGATAAAAAAGGGATCTCAGCTTTTCTGAGGTCCCTTGAATTTTAAGCATTATTTTCTTAGGTCATCTAACAATTGTGTCTTGCTCTTGGTCTTGCTATCAACGTACTTTATTATTTTTGCAGGGGTACCGGCAACCACAACACCTTCCGGAACATCCTCTGTTACAACAGAACCGGCAGCAACAACAGAACCTTTTCCAATCTTAACACCTTCAAGTATTACAGCGTTAGCTCCAATTAGTACGTCATCTCCAATTTCGCAGGGAGACTTGCTTGGCGGTTCCAAAACACCAGCTACAACAGCTCCGGCACCCAGGTGTACCCTTTTTCCTAGTTTGCCACGTGCGCCTACCACTGCATTCATATCCACCATTGTACCTTCACCGATTTCAGCACCTATATTGATTACGGCTCCCATCATAACTACGGCATTTTTTTCGATAACTACTTTATCACGAATAATGGCACCGGGTTCTATTCTGGCATCCACTGAAATTAGATTTAACAATGGTATTGCTGAGTTTCTCCTGTCGTTCTCTAACTTATATTTAGAAATTTTATCACTATAGCGTTCAATAAAATCAATAACCTCTTTGCCGTCGCCAAACAAGACATAAAAATTATTTGAACCGAAGACGTCAATATTTCCGAAGCTACAATCCGATAGATCACCACTTATATAAGCTTTTACGGGCGTAGTTTTTTTTGCATCCTTTATGTAACGGGCAATTTCATATGGATCGGTAAGATTATACTCCATATCATCAATCCTTTCCCTAAGTATATAATATAAAAATAATTATAATAAAAAAATGTTAAGAAAGAAAGGTCTTAACATAAAAATATACACAAAAAAACTAAATCTGACATTAAATATTGTCAGATTGATTATTTAATATTATATTAATATAAAATGATTGCGTTGGGGTGGATAAAATGAACGTTAATGTAGAGTCTATAGCTATATCAGGTATAAGAAGGTTTTTTAATAAAGTTGCAGAGGTTCCTGGGGCACTTTCGCTGACAATAGGTGAACCGGATTTTCCTGTACCGCAAGAGATAAAAAATGCCATGATTGAAGCGATAAAAAATGATAAAACAAAATATACTTCTAATATGGGGCTAGATGAGTTGAGAAAGGAGCTAAGTAATTACCTGGCAAAAAAGGATATTCACTATAGTATGGAGGAAATTTGCATAACTGTAGGGGGAAGTGAGGGCCTCTTTAGCGTATTTAATGCACTTATCAACCCTGGTGATGGGGTAATCATACCCTCCATTGCCTATCCCGCCTATGAAAGTATAGTAAAAGTTCTTGGCGGAAGGGTTTTAAACTGTGAAGTCAATGGTGACTTTACATTAAATATTGAAAGTATAAGCAGAATAATAAAAGAACACAACCCCAAGGTTTTAGTGCTTTCCTATCCAAGTAATCCCACGGGAGCGGTTTTAAGTAATAGTGACATGGAGGCCTTGTATGAAATAGGGAAAAATAGTGATCTTACTATTATTAGTGATGAAATGTACAGTGCTTTAATCTTTGATGAGTATTACTCATTAGCCCAAGTGAAAGAACTAAAGGATAAGATAATACTTGTGGGAGGATTTTCAAAGATGTTTTCCATGACCGGACTTAGAATAGGATATGTGTGTGCTGTTGATGTCTATATGAAGCAAATACTTAAGGTACATCAATACAATGTGTCCTGTGCTCCTTCTATAGCACAGTTTGGAGCCTTGGAAGGATTGAGAAAAAGTTTATATCATCTTGATAGTGTGAATAAAGAGCTGAAGAAGAGAGCAGACTATGTATATAAAAGGTTGCAAGGTATGGGATTTGAAGTTGCTGAACCTATGGGAGCCTTTTATATATTTCCAAGTATAAAGAAGTTCAATCTGTGCAGTGAGGAGTTTTGCGAAAGGTTGTTGAAAGAGGCAAAGGTTGCTGTTGTTCCTGGCAATGCTTTTGGTCGGGCAGGTGAAGGTTATATAAGAATTTCCTATTGTTATGGTATGGAAGTACTAAAGCAGGGAATGGATAGAATAGAAAAGTGGCTTAGTAAGATAAAAATATGTGATAATTAAATTGATATTTAACAATGTAAATAATATCATGTTATTAATTATTAGATATTTTGAATGAAAAGTAATTAAAATTTTAATTAATTAATTATCATAATTGACAATGTATTAATTCTATGTTAATATTAATAACAATGAAAGAAGGGAAATTAATTATTAATAATTAAAAGTACTTTAAATAATAAAATTCTTAACTTAAACATAATATTTTTATTAGTTAGATAATAAGTTTTGTGCTTATTAGATAAAAATGCATTTTAAATTAAAAGGGGGAATATCAATGAAAAAAAGAAAATTGCTGACAGTATTAATGGCAGCTGCACTTTCTGTAACAGTATTCATGACTGGTTGCGGAAAGAAAGGCGGCGGGGAAACAACTCCAAGTCCAATCGCAGGCGAAACTCCAGGTAGTGAAACACCAGGACAAGAAGAAATCAAACTTGATGCAGATCAGACAATTAATGTAATAGGTTATGATTTCAAGACACTGGATCCTTCACTAATCAGTGACAGTGAATCCTTTACAACATTAACTAACGTTTACGAATGTTTGGTTAGAGAATCTGTTGAGGATGGCGTAGTTGTTAATAAAATGGCTGGAGCAGAAAGTTTTGAAGTAAGTGAAGATGGTACTGTTTATACTTACAAATTAAGAAAAGAAGCTAAGTGGTCCGATGGACAACCTGTTACTGCTAAAGACTATGAATATTCCTGGAAGAGATTAATCGATCCAAGAACAGCTGCTGACTACATGACTTTCCTTGAAGAAATAGGGGTTAAGGGAGCTAGTGAAGTTATCGCTGCTGCAGAAAAGGGCGATGCTGCTATAGATGAAGCACTTGCTAATTTGGGGGTAAAAGCTATAGATGAGTATACTTTCCAGGTAACTTTAGCACAGCCAACTCCTGCTTTTGAAAGCGCTGTAGCTTTCAAGTGCTTAGCGCCTATAAGAGAAGATTTAGTTAAGGCTCAGGGAGATTCCTTTGGAAACGACCCAGCTACAATGGTATATAACGGACCATTTGTAGTTAGCGAATATGCAAAGGGTTCAAAGATAGTTTACAAGAAGAATCCTAATTACTGGAATGCCGATAGTGTTAAGCTTGAAACAGCTATCGGACATATCATCAATGAAACAGCTACAATCGTAAAGATGTTTGAAGGTAAGGAACTTGATGTTGCTGGTGCAAGTGGTGATGACTTAACAAGACTTAAGAAGCTAGCTGAACAAGGAGAATATCAGTATATTACTGGAACTGATACTACAGCATTCTTCAACTACTTCAATGTAGAAAGACCAGTTATAAAGAATGCTAAAGTAAGACGTGCTTTATCTGCTTCTGCTGATAGACAACAATTCTTAAATGTTGTATTCAAGAGGAATATACCATCATGGGGTATAGTACCAGCTGGAATGCAGGTTTCAGGAAAAGATTACAGAGCACTTGTTGAAGAACCATTAAAGAGTGTTAAGATTGATGATGTTAAGGCTCTATTCATGGAAGGTCTTAAGGAAGAAGGAATAACTGATCCATCAAAACTTAAGATTGAGTTACTAAACGGACCAGCTACAACTAGATCAAAGGCTATTGCTGAATACTGGCAGAAGACTTGGAAAGATACTTTTGGTTTTGAATTAGTTCTTAACTTTGCAGTTGATGCACAGACTTACTTCAAGGAAAGGCAGGCTGGAAACTTTGACATAGTTTCTGGTGGTTGGGGAGCAGACTACAACGATGCAAGTTCATTCTTCGGAGTATTCATATCCAGCAATCCTAACAACAATGGTAATTACAACAATCCAAAGTATGATGAGTTAGTTCTTGCAGCAGCAAAAGAACTGGATGCAGACAAGAGAGTTCAGCTTTACAAAGAAGCGGAAACACTTTTAATTGTTGAAGACGCTGCAGTTCTTCCAACATACTATGCAGATATTCACCAGTTCAGACAGAATTATGTAAAAGGATTCTATATTCCTAAGTTTGGTGGATACTACGATCTATCAGAAACTTATATCTCAGGAAAAGAATGATAATTTCACAACATCAACAGTATAAATATACTGTTGATGTTGTAGTTTTTAGGGATGGAGGTAAAATAATCCATGGCAAAATTTATTTTTAAAAGAATAGGGTTAATGCTAGTAACACTTTGGGTTATTGCTACAGTGACTTTTACTATGATAAACCTTGTTGGTGGTGACCCTATAGCTACAAAAGCTAAGCAACTTCCAGAAGCAACTCAAAAGGCTATAAGAGCAAAGTATAAACTTGATCAACCGGCATATGTTAGATATTTCGATTATTTAGGTAAATTAGTAAGATTTGATATGGGAGAATCCATATACTATCCAGGAGTACAAGTTAATGACATGATAGCTAAAGAACTTCCTGCATCAGCCAGATTAGGCTTACAGGCAGTAGTATTCGGTCTTATTGTTGGATTATCACTAGGCATAATAGCTGCATTTAAAAGGAATACATGGGTGGACTATTTAGTTATTTTTATTGCTATTATAGGTGTTTCTATACCTGGCTTTGTTGTGGCAATATTAATACAATATGCTTTGGGAGGAAAACATGGAATACCTTCCATAGGATGGAGTACAAAGAACTTATTTTGGGCCCCCTTTAAATATACAATACTTCCAACCTTAGCATTAAGTTTAGGCGGAATAGCGTCAAATGCAAGATTTATGAAAACCTCTGTATTGGACGTAGTTAATCAGGATTATATATTGACTGCAAAGGCTAAAGGTGTTACTAAGGCCAGTCTAGTCATAAAACATATTTTGAGAAATGCTATGATTCCAGTTATTACTATTGTTGGACCAAGAATAGCAGCAATTATAACTGGATCAATTATTGTTGAAAGTATATTTGCCATTCCTGGACTAGGAAGAGAACTAGTTAGGGCTATCGGTAATTCAGACTATACCGTAATTATGTCCCTTACTGTATTTTTCGCTGCTCTATATATTATATCTCTAATTGTAGTAGATATAGTATATGCATTGGTTGACCCAAGAATTAAAGTTGCTGGCAATAAGAAGTAGAGGTGATATGATGAATGCAGATATGAATTTGGATAAAAGTAAATTTGAGATAATTGGCTGCGAGGATTCTGATACCGATGCCATTGTAAGACCTAATATTTCCTATTGGGCAGATGCGTGGAGAAGACTAAAGAAAAACCCCATAGCTATGGCGTCGCTGTTCTTTTTGTTGTTAATGATAATAGCATGCATTGCTGGGCCTTGGCTGATTAAGACAGATTTTGAAACTCAAAACTATGATTTATTGGATCAAAGGCCATCATGGGAGCATTGGTTTGGTACCGATAATCTTGGAAGAGATCTGTTTGCCAGAGTTTTAGTTGGCGGCAGAGTATCTTTAGCTATCGGGTTTGTTGGTACAGCAATTGAATTAACTTTTGGTTGTCTCTATGGTGGAATTGCAGGTTACTTTGGCGGCAAAGTTGATATTATAATGATGAGAATTGCAGAAATTATAGCAACAGTACCTTATCTTATAGTTGTCATAATGCTGCTTATAGTGTTACCAAAGGGAATACCTACTTTAATAATAGCCCTTTGCTTAATTGGCTGGGTTGGTATTGCAAGAATGATAAGGGGACAAGTTATGCAGCTGAAGACTTCCGAATATGTATTAGCTGCAAAGGCACTTGGTGCTAGCCCCATGAGAATAATCATAAAGCACTTAATACCTAATACTATAGGTATAATTCTAGTTTATATGTCAATGGATATACCTGCATATATCTTCGACGAGGCCTTCCTAAGCTATCTTGGTCTAGGAGTACAGCCTCCTAGTACAAGTTGGGGAACACTAGTGTTGGCTGGACAAGGGCAGATGATGAACCACCCTTATCAGCTTGTTTTCCCTGCACTTGCTATTTGTTTAACGGTATTAGCATTCAATTTACTTGGTGATGGGTTAAGAGACGCGCTTGATCCAAAGCTTCGCCAATAATAAGGAGGGGTATAAATGACAAAATTACTTGAAGTAAAAGATTTAAGAGTATCTTATCATACTTATGCCGGCGAAGTTCAATCTGTTAGAGGCGTTGATTTTTATTTGAATGAAGGTGAAACTTTAGCCATCGTTGGGGAGTCAGGCTGCGGTAAGACTGTTACAGCAAAGTCCATAATGAAGCTAATACAGACACCTCCTGCTGAAATAAAGGAAGGATCACAGATTATATTCAATGGCAAAGATATATTAAAGATGAATGAAAAGGAATTAAGAGCACTGAGGGGCGCAGATATCAGTATGATTTTCCAAGATCCTATGACTTCTCTTAATCCTACGATGACAATAGGAAAACAAATAGCAGAAACACTGATAAATCATAGAGGAATGTCAAAGTCAGAGGCTATGAAAGAAGCAGTTAAGATGCTGGAACTTGTTAATATTCCAAATGCTGACAAAAGAATTCACCAGTATCCTCATGAGTTCTCCGGTGGTATGAGACAAAGAGCAATGATAGCTATTGCTTTGGCATGTAATCCTAAGATACTTATTGCGGACGAGCCTACAACAGCACTGGATGTAACTATTCAAGCACAGATAATGGATTTGATTAAGGACTTACAAAATAAATTAGGAACTGCGGTAATTCTTATTACCCATGACCTAGGGGTCGTGGCTGACGTTGCAGATAGAGTACAGGTTATGTATGCAGGAAAGGTGGTAGAAAGAGGAACTGTAGATGAAATCTTCTATAATCCAAAGCATCCATATACATGGGCATTGTTAAAATCTGTACCAAATCTAGACACAAAGCATAAAGATGAGCTGTATTCAATCAAAGGTACACCTCCAGATCTCTTAAAACCACCGGTAGGATGTCCTTTTGCCAGCAGATGTGAGAACTGCATGCATATTTGTAAAGAGGCTATGCCTGTAATTACGGATATTAGTGATTCACATAAGGTAAGTTGCTGGTTACAGCATCCAAATGCACCAAAGGTTGATAGATTTGCTGGAACTACAGGAGGTGCTAAGGTATGAGTTCAAAAGAAACTTTTATACAAGTTAGAAATTTAAAGAAGTATTTTAATGTTGGACACGGAGCTACTCTGAAGGCGGTGGATGATGTAAGCTTTGACATAAAAAAGGGTGAAACCCTGGGTTTAGTTGGAGAATCCGGCTGCGGAAAAACTACCTGTGGCAGAACTGTAGTTGGCTTATACGATGCTACAGATGGGGAAGTACTATTTGACGGTGTAAATATACACAAGTTAGATAGAAAGGGAAAGAAGGAATTTGCCAGAAAAGCGCAAATTATTTTCCAAGATCCATATGCTTCATTAAATCCTAGAATGACGGTTGGTGACATTATCGGTGAAGGTATCGATATTCATGGCTTGTACACTGGACAGGAAAGAATGGAAAAAATATATCACCTTTTGAGTTTGGTTGGATTAAATAAAGAACATGCGTCCAGATTTCCACATGAGTTTTCCGGAGGTCAGAGACAGAGAATAGGTATAGCAAGAGCTCTTGCTATTGAACCTCAATTTATTATGTGCGACGAACCTATTTCTGCACTAGACGTTTCTATACAAGCACAGGTTGTAAACTTATTAATTAAGCTTCAGAAGGAATTAGGCTTAACTTACTTGTTTATAGCTCATGACCTTTCCATGGTTAAGCATATTTCTGACAGAGTTGGTGTAATGTATTTAGGCAAAATGGTGGAATTAGCTACTTCTAAGCAGTTATATGAAAATCCCCTGCACCCATATACTCAGGCTTTATTATCTGCAATACCAGTTCCTGATCCGGAGGAAGGTAAGAAAAGACAAAGAATAATGCTTGAAGGGGATATACCAAGCCCAATTAACCCAAAACCGGGCTGCAGGTTTGCCGGAAGATGCAGATATGCTAAGCCAGAGTGCTTTGAGCAAACACCTGAAACAAAAGAAGTACAGCAAGGACATTTTGTGGCTTGCCATTTGTATAAATAGTTAAATTTAACTATAAAAAACACCTATGAATTTTAATAGTTCATAGGTGTTTTTGGTATATATTCAACTTTAAAGTTTATTCAAAGTAACCTTGCATATTACAGTAAATTGACAATTGTCAATTCTTTTATATTGTTCATCACACTTTTTCTGCAAAGTAGAATTTAACCAGCAGTATGATTGAATTATCCTTGTATGACATCATCCATATTGTAAAGCCCAGGTGCTTTTCCACACATAAACTCGCAGGCTCTCAGTGCACCGGAGGCAAACACGTCTCTTGACAGAGCTGTATGCTTTAGCACTATGGTCTCACCTATACCAGCAAATATGACCTCATGTTCTCCAACTATTGAACCACCTCTCACAGCGTGAATACCAATCTCATTTTTTTCTCTCTTTTTTAGTCCTTTTCTACCGTGAACATATTCTACCTCATCTTCAAGGGAACTCTTAATAGCGTTGGCTAACATCAATGCAGTGCCGCTGGGGGAGTCAACCTTTTGATTATGGTGCTTTTCAATGATTTCAATATCGAAGCCTTTAAAAAGTAATGGAGAAATTTTCTTTAATATGGAGCTCAAAATATTTATCCCCAAAGACATATTTCCGGAGTTGAATACAGGTATCTTAGTACTTAGTTCTTTGATGGCCTTATATTCATCTTCACTATACCCGGTAGTGCAAAGTACAAGGGGAAGCTTTTTTTCAAGGCAGTATAGAGAAAGTGACGGCAAGGATTTTGGACTTGAAAAGTCTAAAACTACATCACATTCTCCCTGGTACTTGTTTATATCATCATAAGTAGGAAAATAGGAATTTGTTTCTGTAAGGAATTTATCGATCCCTGCAACAATTTTAACTGTGTCATTGCTCTTAGCAAGCTCGGATATAGCTTTACCCATTCTGCCATTACAGCCATTAAGAATTATTTTTATCATATTACCCTCCGTTATATTAGTCCATGTTTTTTCAGTTCACCTTTAAGAATATTTAAGTTGCTTTCACTCATATCACAAAGTGGGAGTCTCAGCTTACCAACATTCATTCCCATAAGGTTCATAGCAGTTTTTACCGGTATTGGATTGTTTTCTATAAATAGAGCATTTATCAGTGAAAGATATTTTAACTGAAGTTCCAGGGACTTGTTAAAATTACCTTTAAAAAATTCATGGCATAGCTCATGCATTTTCTTTGGAATGATATTAGCTGCCACAGAAATAACTCCGGAGCCCCCCAGGGCTAAAATTGGTATTATTTGATCATCATTTCCTGAATATATAGCTATCCTATCACCACATAGGGCTTTGATTTTTGCAACCTGCCCAATATCCCCGCTGGCCTCTTTTACAGCCACAATATTATCATATTTTGTCAACTCTTCTATTGTCTGAGGCAGAAGATTCATACCTGTCCTGGAAGGTACATTATATAGTATCAAAGGAATTTTCACACTGGTTGCTATTTCTCCAAAGTGAGCAACTAAACCTTTTTGAGTTGTTCGGTTGTAATAGGGGGTAATAACAAGAAGGCCGTCAACTCCCATGGATTCAGCCCAAACACTCATTTTGACCGATACACTGGTATTGTTGGTTCCGGTACCTGCAATGACTGGAACTCTTTTATTTACAACCTCCACAGTAAACTTAATAGCTTCTTTTTTTTCAGCTTCTGTCATGGTGGATGCTTCACCGGTGGTTCCGCAAATTATTATAGCATCTGTGCCGGCTTTTATTTGGTCTTCTATAAGTTCTTTGAGTTTATCCAGATTCACACCAGTTTCATCAAACGGAGTAACAATGGCTACGCCGCTGCCCTTAAAAATACTCATTTACATCCCTCGCTTTGCATATTGTTTATTACTTTTCATAACTTTCGGAATTAAATTCATTCCTAGTATTATTATATAGATTTAGTTAAAAAGATTATATACTGATTAGAAAAATATTTCAATTAATTACATGTATAATCAACATACTATTAGTGAAAAATAATAATTGAGATGTATAAGGAGTGATTTTAATATGGGAAAAACACCTCTTAAAAAGGTAATTAAGGCTAAGTTAAAAACAAATAAAGAGTTAACAGAAGAAGAAAAGTTAAGAGAAAAAATCAAGTATGAGATTGCAGAGGAATTAGGCTTAAAAGAAAAGGTTGATGCCCTTGGCTGGAGTGGCTTAACCGCTGAGGAAACGGGCAGGATAGGTGGCATAATGACCAAGCGAAAGAAAAAACTGCATATGCCAACAAATAAAGAAATTTTGTCAAAGTATAATAAATAGGCCTGTTGACTTCTCATATCTTTATATATAAAATATTCTGGATGACATTGTTAAGTCTAGGGGGATAAACTTATGGCATATAGTAGATTTGCAGAGATATATGATAGTTTGATCAATGAAGATATAGATTATCTCGGTTGGAGCGACTTTATAAGAGAAAAATGTCTAGAGATGAACATAAGGAGCGATGATTATCTGGACTTAGGGTGTGGTACTGGAAACTTATCCATAAATTTATCCCGAGGTTTTAAGAGAACTTGTTGCGTAGACCTCTCAGAGGAAATGCTCATCATAGCAGAAAGTAAATTTAGAGATAAGGGAATTAAGGCCAAATTTGTAAATCAAGATATGAGGTATTTAAAATTAAATAATAAATTTGATCTTATCACCTGTGCTTTAGATTCTACAAATTATTTAACGGAAGACGGAGATTTGGATATTTTTTTCTTAGGGGTAGCCACTCATCTAAAGGAAAAGGGTTTGTTCATATTCGATATCAACAGTGAATATAAACTAGAAAAAATATTAGGTGATAATATTTTTACATATAATAGCGATGAAATAGTTTATCTTTGGGAAAATACTCTAGGTAACCGCATAGTTGAAATGTATCTTACCTTTTTCATAAGTGAAGGCAAGCTATATGAAAGATTTGACGAGGTTCACAGAGAGAGAATTTACAGTACAGAAGAGATAGAAAAGGCTTTAAAGCAAAACGGATTAAATATTGTTGCCAAGGTGGACAACTATACAAATAATCCTGTTAAAGCTGATTCGGAAAGAATAACATATATTGTAGTAAAAGGATAAGAAAAGGTTGGTGTTAATTATGAAGGATACTTTGATAATAGGAACAGCGGCTGAGGGAGCTGTACGCTTTGTTGCCGCCAGCACAAGGAATTTGGTAAATGAAGCTGTTAAAATTCATCAGTGTCGTCCTACAGCTGCAGCTGCCTTAGGAAGAATGCTTACCGCTGGAGTAATGATGGGTTCAATGTTAAAAAATGAGCAGGACGTACTTACCCTGCAAATTAAAGGTGGTGGACCAGCAGGTTTGGTAATTGTTACTGCATATGCTGATGGAAGAGTTAAGGGGTACATTGGAAATCCTGCAGTGGATTTGCCACAAAATGATAAGGGTAAACTGGATGTAGGTGGTGCTATAGGTACTGATGGAATGCTGACAGTTATCAGGGATATTGGACTTAGGGAGCCATATGTAGGACAGATACCAATTGTAACTGGCGAAATAGGTGACGATTTGACTAATTATTTTGCAAAGTCTGAGCAAACTCCGTCAGCTGTAGGTGTAGGCGTACTAGTAGCCAGTGATTTATCTATAAAGGCTTCTGGCGGATTTATAATCCAAATGATGCCCGGTGCCAATGAGCTGGTTGCAGATTTGATTTCTTACAGATTGGAAGAGATGAAATCTATAACAGAGCTTTTAGATAGCGGAAAAGATATAGAAACCATTATGAAGGATCTTTTTGAAGATATGTCCATAAAAATTATGGAATATAGAGAACCTTTTTATAAGTGTGACTGCAGCCGTGAAAAGGTTGAAAAGGCCTTGATCAGTATTGGAAAAGCTGATTTGTCAGAGATCTATGAGGAAGGAAAGTCTGAAGAGATTCAGTGCCATTTTTGTAATACTTCATATCATTTCAGCAATGATGAAATTGGTGATTTGCTCAATAAAATTTAAAAGATTTTTTTTATAAAGCTGTTGACAACATTTAAATGTCCATATATAATAATATTTGTCTTCAGAAGTTAGTGGGCGCATAGCTCAGCTGGGAGAGCATCTGCCTTACAAGCAGAGGGTCACAGGTTCGATCCCTGTTGTGCCCACCACTAATTTCAAACGGCCCAGTGGCTCAGTTGGTTAGAGTGCCGGCCTGTCACGCCGGAGGTCGAGGGTTCGAGTCCCTTCTGGGTCGCCATTTAAGGCTAGATAGCTCAGTCGGTAGAGCAGAGGACTGAAAATCCTCGTGTCCCTGGTTCGATTCCTGGTCTAGCCACCATGTATGCGGGAGTGACTCAATGGTAGAGTGTCACCTTGCCAAGGTGAAAGTTGCGGGTTCGAATCCCGTCTTCCGCTCCATTTATTTGGCGCTATAGCCAAGTGGTAAGGCACGGGTCTGCAACACCCTCATCCCCAGTTCAAATCTGGGTGGCGCCTCCATAAGAAAATTAAAGACACGCTTTGACGTGTCTTTTTTTATTTTGCATTTATCGGTATAAAGAACATAAAAATTCAACACGGAATACACGGAGAGGAATTTCATTTTAAGGAATACCCTTCCGTGTATTTCAGTGTATTTCCCGTCTTCAGTGATTAATAAATCATCAACAAGCTGCCTCTATCTGTCAGTTTCTCATCCATTAGGTAATGATATTCCACTTTATGTTTTCTTAAAAAGTCTTTGATTTCCTTACCGTAAATGTATTTATCCAAGCTGCCGAAGAAGGCTATGTTTTTCTCATCCAATAGACCGCAGCAGCCGCCTATAAAGCCGTAGTTCATCTCTTCCAACACTATATCTCCATGAGGCAAGTATAATACATCTATTTTTTCTGTGGTTAAAGCTTTGGCAATGCCAATGTCGTTGGTGATAACAGCGCCTTCGTTGACAATGGCGGTAGAACATTTAGTATAGCCTTGCTTTACATGAATTTTTTTTGTGGTGCTGTCCAAGGCCTCCAATATTTTGTTATCGGTATATTTTAAATTGTGTACGAATAAGTCACCTAATCGAAAACAGTTTAATATTATATCATGAGGATACTCAGAGGTTAATTCTGCCTCTGAAAGTGTTACTTCAATACCAAGTTCAAGGAATTGGTTTATAAAAAGCGGATCTAATTTTTTTTGAACTATCAAGTGCTTCTTGTTGTGAACAAAAATTTGAATATCCGGATGGCTGCTAATAGCGGCATACAAATTACTGTGTCTAGGGCACAATAAGGCTGTAAGACCTAATTTGGACAAAGCCAGGCTTTCACTTTCAGAGATTCTGCAGTCTACAATACAGCAGTTCATATTTTACTCCTTTCTAAAGTTATCCATAATAATTCATTATACATAATTTTATAATTTTATAAACTTAATGTCAAAATTCTCACAGCACTCTGTCGATTGCTGTATTAATTTTCTTGTATAGACACAGGTATTAAACACATACTAATTTTAGAAGGGAGTGAGACAGATGTTGCTTTTGACAGTAGTCTATGAAGGTGAAAGGGATATAATCGGTGAGCTTAATGAGATAAAGAAACACTTCAAAGAAAAAAATATTATCTTAGGAATCTCCGAAAGCATTATCAATAATACGCAGTTTATCAAAGTGTTTTGCAGTGAAGAAGAGTATAATGAAAAAATTGTTAGTATGTTTAATTTTTATATGGCTAATATCTTATACAAGATTGCCATATATGAATTTTATGATAAAGAGATGCTGAACTTTTTAAATGACACCTATTTCTTTCTTAAACCGGATGAGCTCAGAGATGTTGAAATATTAAGCATGAAGGTTCTAAAAGGTGAAGAGCTTATTATAGATGACAGCGGAATATATTACATGAACAGGAAAAACAATATCATAGACAAGATCATTGCTTGCATAGAGGAAAATAATGAAATAAACATCAACGGTTTTATAACCTTTAGGATGAAGGAACTTCGGGAGGATATAGAGGCTATCGTTGATAAAGTAGTAGAAAGATATATGGTAGATAAGGAATACAGTGAATTCATAAAGCTTTTAAAATATTTTGTTGAAATACAGGATAGTAAGCTGGATACGGTGAATATAATTATAGACTCTAAGGGAAAGTACCAGATAAGAGATGAAAATGGAAAGGAATTTTTAAAAGAATTTTTAAATGAGCTATCTACTGAAAAAATTAGTGAAAATAATATAGAAGATCTTATTATCAGCGGCCTAATAACAAATTCTCCAAGGAAAATAAATATACATGGGGCTAAGTACTGTACAAATAAAGAGGTATTGGATACAATCAATAATGTGTTTACGGATAGAGTTACCATGTGTAATGAATGTGAATTATGTAAATCAGTTGCTCAAAATATTCAAGTTTGAAAAATATGTTGACAAATGGATATAGCATAGTTATAATATTACATGTTAAGAAGAAACGGCCGTTTCTCACCTTACGGTTATGCTTGTAAGGTTGAATGTAATTTCGAATGTAAGAAGCGGCTTTGTGCCGCTTTTTTATTTATAAGCATAGCTAAGTAGTAAAAGGTGGCTTTATAAATAATTCGGAGGTGACGATTATTAGTAAAAATTATCTTATAAACGACGAAATAAGAGAAAAAGAGATAAGAGTAATTGGTGAAGACGGATCTATGTTGGGAGTAATGTCCAGTAAAGATGCTCTAAACATAGCAGAAGAAAAAGAACTAGATTTAGTTATGATTTCTCCAGCAGCCAATCCGCCAGTATGTAAGATAATGGATTTTGGTAAGTTTATCTATGAGCAATCAAAAAAGGACAAGGAAGCTAAAAAGAAACAAAAGGTTATCAGCATTAAAGAAGTAAGACTTAGTCCAACAATAGAAGAACATGACATTTCCATTAAAGCTAATAATGCAAGAAAGTTCTTGCTGGATGAGGATAAGGTAAAAGTTACAGTTAGATTCAGGGGAAGAGAAGCTGATTACTCACATTTAGGCAAAAGGATATTAGATAGTTTTGTTGATAGACTTCAGGATGTTTGTATAATAGAAAAGGCCGCTAAGCTTGAAGGAAAAAATATGATAGTAATACTGGCTCCAAAAAAGAGCTAAAATTTGGGAGGAGGAAATATCATGCCAAAAATGAAAACTCATAGAGGTGCAGCAAAGAGATTTAAGAAGACTGGTTCAGGAAAATTAAAGAGAGCTAAAGCTTTCAAGAGCCATATCTTGACAAAGAAGAGTTCTAAGAGAAAGAGAAATCTTAGAAAGACTGCATATGTATCTGCAGCACAAGAAAAAGTAATGAAGAAATTATTACCATACCTGTAATAGTACAGCGATAGAAGGAGGTTAATGAAATGGCAAGAGTAAAGAGAGCAATGAATTCCCGTAAAAAACATAAGAAGATATTAAAGCTTGCAAAAGGATACTACGGTGGAAAAAGCAAGTTATTTAAGACTGCTAATGAAAGTGTAATAAGAGCATTAAGAAATGCTTATGTTGGCAGAAAGTTAAAGAAGAGAGATTTCAGAAAGCTTTGGATAGCAAGAATAAATGCTGCTACAAGAATTAATGGATTATCCTATTCAAGATTCATGAATGGTATAAAACTTGCTGGTATAGATATAAACAGAAAGATGTTATCAGAAATAGCAATCAATGATCCAAAGGCATTTGCAGATTTGGTGCAGATAGCTAAGAATCAATTAAACGCATAAAAATGCTGGGTTTTAAGAATACATACTTAAGGCCCTATACATAAAAATAATACAGAGATTACATTTTATTCCATCAGATTGTATACTATTTTTGATACGGTCTGGTGGATAAATTTATAGTTGGTAAAAATATTTATAAAAGGGTATAATTCGAGGTGTAATTATGCATATAAGCATAGCAAGAAAAATAAAATTAAGTCCTGTACGTATTTTGTCCATAGGGTTTGCTCTTCTTATTTTATTGGGGGCAATCCTTTTGACTTTTCCAATCTCTTCTGCAGATGGAACGTGGACACCCTTTCTGGACTGTTTATTTACATCAACTTCAGCTACCTGTGTTACTGGGTTAGTAACACTTGATACCGGAAGTCATTGGAACTATTTCGGTAAAACAGTTATAATATTCTTAATTGAAATAGGTGGCTTGGGATTCATGTCCTTTGCAACCTTGTTTGCTCTGATCCTGGGAAAAAAGATTACCTTGAGAGAAAGATTAATAATGCAGGAGGCTATGAATACCTTTGACCTACAAGGACTTGTAAAGCTGGGCAAGTATATTTTGATTTTTACTTTTGCTGTTGAAGGTATTGGTGCATTGTTCTTATCTACCCAGTTTATACCTGAATTTGGTTTTGCCAGAGGCATATATTATAGTATATGGCATTCCGTTTCAGCCTTCTGCAATGCAGGTTTTGATTTGTTTGGTGAAACATCGGATAAATTTATAAGTATAGTGGGTTGGCAGAGGAACCCTGTTGTTGTTATGACATTAGGTGTTTTGATAGCTATTGGAGGTCTGGGTTTTTCAGTGTGGGCAGATATATATAATTATAAAAACATGAAAAGCCTTTCCCTTCATTCTAAGATAGTTATAACTATTACATTATTTTTGATATTTGGTGGAGCAGTAATTATATATATTATAGAGCACAACAATTCTGCAACTATTGGGAACATGTCTCTAGTTGATAAGTTTACCAATTCACTTTTTGCAGCGGTTACACCAAGAACTGCCGGCATGAATTCCATACCAACAGCAGAAATGATGCCCACTTCAAGATTTTTTACCATGGTATTAATGTTCATAGGAGGTTCACCAGGGTCTACAGCCGGAGGTATAAAAACCTCTACTCTCGGTATTATAATAATGGCAATAATTTGTACTGTAAAAGGAAAAGAAGATACAGAGATATATAAAAGGAGAATATCAAAAGACCTGGTATTAAAGGCCTTTACCATTGCCACCATTGGGTTATTAGTAGTAGCCTCAGCAACTATGATTCTAACAGTTACAGAGCGGAAAATGGGGTTTTCTTTAGAGTTCCTTTTATATGAGGCAACCTCGGCCTTTGCTACTGTTGGATTAACACTGGGAGTAACGCCCTTTCTAAGCTCACTGGGAAAGGTATTAATCATATTATGTATGTATGTGGGGAGGGTTGGACCACTTACAATAGCATTGTCATTGGCACAAAATAAAAAGAAGAGTGCTATTAGGTATCCTGAGGATAAAATATTAGTTGGTTAGGGGTGTTGTAGGGTTATGGATAAAAAGCAATATGTTGTGATAGGACTAGGAAGATTTGGAGCATCAGTGGCAAAAACCTTATATTCATTAGGTAATGACGTGCTTGCTATAGATTCAGAGGAAAGTTTGGTACAGGAAATCTCTGATAGTGTTACCCATGCTGTTCAAATGGATGCTACCGATGAGAGTGCACTAAGAAGCTTAGGTATTAAAAATTTTGACGTTGCAGTAGTTACAATAGGCTCTGATATTCAATCCAGTGCTATGATTACTCTGCTAATAAAGGAACTTGGAGTTAAGTACCTGATTGCAAAGGCACAGAATGAGCTCCACGCAAAGCTATTAAGTAAAATTGGTGCTGATAGAGTTATCCTTCCGGAAAGAGATATGGGAATTCGTGTAGCTCACAATCTTATTTCCTCTAATATATTGGATTATATTGAACTTTCACCGGATTATAGTATAGCTGAAATAGTATCGCCTAAGGAATGGAGCGGGAAGAGTCTCAGAGAATTGAATGCAAGGGCAAGATATGGCATAAATATCATGGCAATTAAGAGAGAAGATGGCGTAAATATTGCTCCGGGAGCAGATGACGAGATTCAGGATGGTGATATTATATTAGCTATCGGTGGCTCTGAGGAACTAAGCAGAATTGAAAATATGATTGACAGGTAAAGGTGGAATGTACTTGGAACTCATACAGAGTAAGGATAATCAGCTCATTAAAGAAGTTAAAAAGTTGAAGGAAAAAAGGTATAGAGAAGAGCAGGGAAAATTTTTTATAGAGGGCTGCAGATTTGTTGAGGAAGCATTTAAAGCCGGAGCAGATGTAGAAAAGCTGCTGATTTCCCAAAAACACTCTGAAAAATATATAAATATATTTCAGAGTGCTGTGAAAGGTTCTTTACATGTAATTAAAGACAGTTTGTTTAATGATATTTGTGATACAGAAGCTCCTCAGGGTATAGCGGCAATAATCCGCAAGAAAACCTATAATACCCCTCGGGAAAATGGCCTTTTTGTCCTTGTCGACAAGGTACAGGATCCAGGGAACCTAGGGACTATAATTAGAACTGCCCATGCCGCCAGCGCTAAAGGTATAATCTATACAGCCGGTACCGTTGACCCCTATAATGAGAAGACACTTAGATCCACTATGGGGTCAATATTTTATGTTCCCATAATAGAAGATAAAAACCATCAAATAGTAGCATCTATGAAGGAAGTAGGATATAAGGTAGTGGCAAGCTCCTTAGATGCTGAAGAAAACTTTTTTGCTAGGACTTACGGAGAAAAGGTTATTATAGCTGTAGGTAATGAAGGCAAAGGCATAAGCGAAGAAGTATATGCTTTGGCTGACATCAGGGTTAAGATTCCCATGCCAGGTGGAGCAGAATCTCTTAATGCATCGGTGGCTGCATCCATAATGATCTATGAAGTATTACGACAAAATTTAAAATAAAGTTGAAATTTTTATAAACAGTGGTTATAATAAAGAAAATTACATAATTATAACTTTGATGGAGAAAGTAACTGTAGGATGCCTAGCAGGGAGAAAAGGTCATGACTGAAAGCCTTTTTTAGGAAAAGTACAGTGAAGTTCACTCCGGAGTTTCAAATGTGAACAGGATCAGCTTTGATTAAGTAGCATTTGGCGGGTAAAACCGATAACTTTCACTAAGAGAGCAGCAAAAACTGCTAATTAGGGTGGTACCGCGGATCTTCCGTCCCTTTGTGGGACGGTTTTTATTTTTTTGGTGACATTTATAAATTTGAAAGATAGTTTTGAAAGGAGAAGAAAGATGAAAGAAAAATTGGAAGCCATAAAAGCGTCAGCCCTGGATGAGATAAAGAATTCTTTTACCAGTGCTGAGTTAGAAGCTGTAAGGGTCAAGTATCTTGGCAAAAAGGGAGAACTTACCCTTATACTAAGAGGTATGGGGGCTCTTAGCACAGAGGAAAGACCGGTAGTAGGAAAGGTGGCAAATGAGGTAAGAGAAGCCATAGAAGCAGCTCTAACTAAATCAGTAACAGCCATTAAGAACAAAGAAAGAGATGAAAAACTAAAGAATGATGTAATTGACATATCCTTACCAGGTAAAAGAAATATCCTAGGTAAGAGACATCCCCTTGATGCAGCACTGGAAAGTATGAAGGAAATATTCATCTCCATGGGCTTTACCATTGAAGAAGGTCCGGAAGTTGAATCTGATTACTACAATTTTGAGGCTTTGAATATCCCAGAGAATCATCCGGCAAGAAGCGAGCAGGATACCTTCTATATTAACGACAATGTAGTTTTAAGAACACAAACTTCTCCGGTTCAGATTAGAGTTATGGAGAAGAACGCACCACCTATAAAGATGATATCTCCAGGCAAGGTGTTCAGATCTGATGCTGTAGATGCAACTCATTCACCAATCTTCTATCAGATGGAAGGTCTTGTTATTGACAAGGGCATTACCTTCGCGGATTTGAAGGGAACATTAGAGATTTTTGCTAAGAAAATGTTTGGGGATAAAGTAAATACTAAGTTCAGACCCCATCATTTCCCTTTCACTGAGCCTTCAGCAGAAATGGATGCCTCCTGCTTTGTATGTGTGGGAGAGGGCTGTAGCGTATGCAAGGGAAGCGGATGGATAGAACTTTTAGGCTGTGGAATGGTGCATCCTGAAGTTTTAAGAAAAGGTGGTATTGATCCTGAAATATACAGTGGCTTTGCCTTTGGCTTTGGTGTAGACCGTATGGTAATGATGAAGTACGGACTGGATGATATAAGATTGTTATATGAAAGTGACATGAGATTTTTAAATCAGTTCTAATATTGGAGGTGTAACGATGAAAGTACCAGTTAAATGGTTAAAGGATTATGTTGATATTGATATAGATGCAAAGGAATTGGGAGATAGATTGACCCTTTCAGGATCCAAGGTAGAGGAAGTAATAACTAAAGGAGATGAGATTCAAAATGTGGTTACGGGAAAGATAGTGAAGATTGAACCTCATCCCGATGCTGAAAAGCTGGTTGTATGTCAGCTGGATATTGGAGAAGCGGAGCTCTTGCAGATAGTTACGGGAGCTAATAATATGAAGGAGCAGGACATCGTTCCGGTGGCACTTCACGGTTCTTCCTTACCAGGAGGAGTAAAGATTAAAAAAGGTAAGCTCAGAGGCGTTGTTTCATACGGAATGATGTGTTCTGAAGAGGAACTTGGCATTGCAGGAGATGAACCTGTTCATGGACTAATGATTCTTCCGCAGGATACACCTGTAGGAAAGGACATAAAGGAAGTTTTGGGCTTAAACAATGCTATCATCGATTTTGAAATAACTTCAAACAGACCGGACTGCTTAAGCGTTGTAGGTATTGCAAGAGAAACTGCAGCTACTCTGGCAACTACCTATAGATTGCCGGAGGCTGCTGTAGCTTATGAAGGCCAGGGCAATGTAAGTGACCTGGTAACTGTGGAGGTTAAGGATGAGCTCTGCAGAAGATACATGGCCAGAGCTGTGGCAGATGTAAAGATAGAGCCATCACCTCAATGGATGCAGGAAAAACTTTTAGATGCAGGAGTAAGGCCAATAAATAATATAGTTGATATTACCAACTTCGTAATGCTGGAGCTTGGGCAACCAATGCATGCCTTTGACAGAAGAGAAATTACTTCCGGCAAGATAGTAGTGGAAAGAGCAGCTGATGGAGAAAAGTTTACAACTTTGGATGAGGTAGAGAGAGAACTGACTTCTGATGTACTTTGCATAAAGGACGATGCAAAGACCATTGGACTTGCAGGTATTATGGGAGGGTTAAACTCTGAAATAAAGGATGATACTAAGGAAGTAATATTTGAGTGTGCTAATTTTGATGGTACTAATATAAGAGTTTCTGCCCAGCAGCTAGGTGTGAGAACTGAAGCTTCATCACGATTTGAAAAGGACATTGATCCAAATTTAGTACAGCTTGCAATGGATAGAGCTTGCCATCTTGTTGAAAAGCTCAATGCTGGAAAAGTCCTTAAGGGAACCATAGATATCTATGAAAAGCCTGTAAAGGAAAAGACTATGGCCGTTGATGGACATTGGGTTAATAAGTTCTTAGGCACAGAAATACCGGTAGAGGACATGAAAAAGTATTTAGACAGTTTAGAACTTAAAACCACTATTGTGCATAATGTATTGGAAATCACTGTACCAACCTTCAGAATTGATATTAATATAAAGGAAGATATAGCAGAGGAAATTGCAAGAATATATGGATATGACAAGATTCCTTCCACAACGATTAATATCACCACTGAAAGGGGCGGTAAAAATGCAAAGCAGCATATGGATGATATGGTACTGGCAACAATGCTTGCTTCCGGACTTAACCAATCTATAAGCTATGCTTTCATAAGCCCCAAGGCCTTTGATAAGATAAATTTAGATGCTGATAACCCGTTGAGAAACACAGTGACCATAAAGAATCCGCTGGGCGAAGATTATAGTGTTATGAGAACCACCACTATTCCTTCCATGATGGAAAGTCTTGGCCGTAATTATGCAAGAAATAATGAAGTAACAAGGCTTTTTGAAATTGGAAAGGTATATATTCCTCTAAATGACGGAAGAGAACTTCCGGATGAAAGAAATATACTGACAGTAGGAATGTATGGACAGTGTGATTATCTAGACTTAAAGGGCATAGTGGAAAATCTATTAGAAGTCTTGGGAGTACAAGGCTGCAGCTTCGTAAGAGAAAGCGACAATGCCACCTTCCATCCTGGAAAAACTGCAGCATTGATGCTAAAAAACACTAAGGTTGGTGTCCTTGGAGAAATTCATCCTGATGTAAGCGATAAATTCGGCTTGGATGTACCTGCATATGTAGCTGAGTTAAATCTGGATATACTTTACGCCAATGCTAAGCTGGAGAAAAAGTATAAGTCTCTTCCAAAGTATCCTGCAGTATCCAGAGACATGGCCTTAATTGTAGATGACAGCATACTTGTTCAGGAAATAGAAGATATAATTAAGAAGCAGGGTGCACCTTTGGTTGAGTCAGTTAAGCTCTTTGATATTTATAAGGGCAAGCAGATTCCTGAAGGTAAAAAATCCATTGCCTATGCGATTATATATAGAAAGGAAAGTTCAACCCTTACTGATGCAGAAGTAAATATGGTGCATGATAAAATACTAAAGAACCTAGAATATAGATTAGGTGCTCAACTTAGATAATATATAAAAGAAGTTGCATAATTCTGTAATCAAAATATGGAATTATGCAATTTTCACTTTTAACCTATTATCAATATATGTTAAAATAAAGTATAACAAAAGTTATCTAAGAGGGTGTTTGCATGAATATTGTTACTGTGAAGATTAATGGTGTGGATTATAACTTAAAAGGTGATGAGAAGGAAGAATACTTGCACAGGGTTGCTGGGTATGTAGATAAAAAAATAAAGCTTATCTCTGAGAGTAATAGAAAGTTGAGTACTACCGACGTGGCAGTACTTACAGCTGTAAATGCCGTAGATGATCTTTTTAAATGCGATATGGCCTACCAGGAGCTTTGTGAAGAAATACAGGCTTTAGAAGCTAAGGACAAAGAAAATAAACATCAAATAGAAGCTTTACAAAGTCAATTACAGCAAGTTCAGCAAGAAAATCAGGAGCTATTGCAGAAGCTTGAAAGTGATAACAGCCAGGAACTTCTAAGGAGCAAAGATGAAGAGGTAGATAAACTAAAGGAGGAGATAAGTGCTTTGAAGGAAGCCTCAGAAAAATACTTAAGTGACTATAATGCCTACAAGGCAGAAAATAAAGAGTTAAAGTTCCAGCTCCAGTCTGCTAGGTATAAGATAATTGATTTGCAAAACAAGTTGGTGGAAAATCAAATAAACCTAGTAAAAGTAAAAAAGATGAATAATCCTCTGATTAATAATGGAAAATAAAAAGAAACCTCATGACACTTATGCGTCGTGAGGTTTTTTACTCATAGGTGGAGTGGTGCAGTAATATAATATTTGGTTAATAATTGTAAATCATGCCTCTAATGTTTTGGGCACAATACAAGGTCAATGAGCTGGGGACCGTAGAGGTATTATCCGAGGAGAGATGGGTGAGAAAAATATTATAGGAGAAACCGCAGTATATAAAAGCTGCGGTTTAATTTCTATCCAAAGATTCTTCTGAATAACCCCTTATTTAATTTTTGCTCCAATTCCTCTATCCGTAAATCCTTTTGGGTGTTTTCCTGATAAAGGGAGTTTACAAGTATATTAAGCCGCTCAATGGTGCTTTCTCTATCCGTAAGGCCGGCGGCAGCCTCTCTGGCAGAATTATTGTTCAGCTCCTCCAGTAGTTTGTTGTATTTTTCTTCTTGCTCCTTTTGATAAGCTGCATATTCCTCTTGAGTGTCTGACAGCTGCTGTTGGAGATATGCAATTTCCATATCTTTTGTAGATAGGACTGATTTTATAGTTTCCAACTCTCTAGTCAGTATTTCCTTCAGCTTTACAGTTTCCAAAAGCTTCTTGTCCTTTTCTATGAGGATTAGTTGAAGCTCTCTGATATACTCCTCTTTTGAAATCATATTCGTGAGATTGGAAATATTGGCAGTCTGTGACTTCAGCTGTTTTTCACTCTCAATAAACTGCTGTCTTTCCGGGCTCTTTTCTAAGTTTATTATTGGGTAGGGTGGTGTAGCTAAGACCAGGGGACAAAAGGTACTTTTAAAACCTGGCTCAGAAGGATGGCTGCTTATATAAACACAATTGCTAACAGAAGATTTTTGAGTCAACAGAATATTCTTATTAGTCCAGTTTATTTGACCGGAATCTGTTTTTCTAAAGACTAGAGCATCTCCTTCTTCCCAGAGCACATATGTATAATTGTTTCTGATAATCATGCATGGATGCAGGGCGTTTATAGAGTTTTCTGACAAAGGTAGGTCTTTTGACCAACGAGAGGAGTTATTGTTTAAATCCCGGTATTTTATTACGGTGTAAATATTCCTGTATATAGAAGAACTGTAGCATATAAAGGCAACATTTCTTTCGTTGATGATGAAGGAAGCGTTGTGGGAACCATTGAGATCAATGCATTCATCCAAATCTCCCCACATGTAAAAATCAAGGTTGAATTTCTTTATACCGTAGGAATCTCTACTGTTTTTAGAATAAAACAGGTAAAGATTATTTTTAGTGTAGTCTATTCTGTAGGGTTGAAGGAGTTTTTCCGCTGTAACCTCTACCACCTTTTTTACTGTCCAAGCGTTATTATGCCACAGGCTGTGATATATGGACCATGTACTAGAATGTCTGTTGCTAAGCATATAAAAAATATGTATATCTTCATCAATCACTTTTAGAGTCAGAAATTTCATAGATGTTGTTTTTAAGTTTATTTCTACAAGTTTCTTTTGGGTATTTAGTAATGGATGAAGTCGGTAACAAAGTTCTCCTGCACCATTTAAGAATAAGATATGTATTTTGTCTTCTCTATCTATGTCTACGCTGTAGTCCAATATGTCCTGCTCAATAGTATAGGTTCCTTCTGAAGAGATGGTAGTTACAGGTTCCAACATAAGTGAATTATCTTCAGACAGGAAGAATTTATGAAAGTGATCCTTGCTATCTCGCAGAACAAAGCTGAAATTATTGCTAAAAATCATTTTATCACCTCAAAACTTTAATATTATAGGGGTAATAACGCATATGATTATATAAAGTGCATAGTAGTTAATACCTCATCTTATAACATTATATTATGGTTAGATTGAAGTATATGATAGATAAATGAGGTTATTGAATAATTACTTATGATTTATTACAGACATATAAAAGAATAGGGGGAATAGATAAATGGCCATAGCAGATCTGACCAAGAGAATAAGATATTATGTTACTGACTTATCAACTAATACCTTATCTGTGCTGGATGGTTTTACAAATAAGGTGGTAAAAACTTATATAGTAGGTAAAGGAGCAAAAGAAGTTATTTGTAAAGAAGATGGAACAGTATATGTATCCAGCGGTGACAATGATAAAGTGACCATGATATTGGCGGATGGAAGCAGCAAGGTATTAAATATACCAAATGAAGGATTTATAGACATAGATATAATTATGGGACGTATGTACACTGCTGACAGAGCGGAACTTCAAGTTTATGATTTAACCAGTGGGAGTCTAGTTGTTTCTATAGGAGGCCTTTCCTCTACACAATATATGTCATTAAATAAAAGCAGAAACAGACTTTATATTACTGACTGCAATACAGTTAAAGTATACAGTACTATAACCATGGAACATATAAATACTATCAACCTACCAGGAAAGGCCAATTATATTGCTATTTCTGAGGATGGCACAAAGGCCTTTATTGCATATGGACAAGTATCTTCAGCCTCGGGAATACAAATTTATGATTTAAAAAGCAGTTCGGTAATTATCAACATCACCGATGAACTGTTGGCAGAACCGGTGGCCCTAATTCAAAGAAACAATATATTATATGCACTAAATAACACTTCTGAAGGTACTGTGGTAACAGTGGATACCACAACCTACAGTATATTATCCAAGGTTTTTAAGGTGGGCAGTCATCCGGTAAGGGCAGCCTTGTCTCCGGATAATACCAAGCTTTATGTTACAAATTCCCAGAGTGGGGATATAAGTATAATTGATTTCATATCAAACTCTGTGGACACTGTGACCTTGGAGGATGTGCAAGAACCCTTTGCTATAGCAGCCTGCTATGCCGGATCACCGGTTTCGCCTGGAGAGCCCATTGATTTTTCAGATTCCTATCAATTACATGACATCAAGGAAGCAGTCTGCATAATGGCCAAGAAGGTATTTGCTCACTGTCAGCAAAGAATTTGTTTTCCTATGGTGACTATACCTTTGCCATCAAATATAGGGAAAATATCATTACAACGGATGATTTTTGAAAACGGTAGTATTATAACGGGAACACTTGTGGTGACACCATTACGGGATAGGCCAAACTTTTCAAGGGTTCAGTTCTCACTCAGTGTACCTTATAAGGCAATACTTAAGTTAGCTAATGATGAGACCATAACCATAAATGGTGTGCTGCCGGAAATAGTCAAAGATATAGTGATGTATAGACCACAGACTCGTGATGAGTTTAAGTTTGAAACCTTGGTTGAAACAAGGTCTGAAATTCTAAGTACACCTAATATAACCACTGAAAATATCACAATTGCTGTAGGAGTCTTTGTTATGATAAAAGTTGTAGGTGAGGTACAGCTTCTAATACCTGCCTTCGGTTATTGTCCGGAGCCGCCGGCTTGTGAAGAATACGAAGAACCGGAAGAGGATGACATATGCCAAATCTTTCTTGACTTCAATCAGACTCCTTTCCCGGAAGATTTCTTCCCGGCTTCAATATAAGTATCAGGGGGATTATTATGAGGGTACTCATGTGCATAAGAAGTGATTATCTTAGAAACTTTGGAGGAGACTCAGTACAAATGCTAAAGACTGCCGAATACTTAAGGAAGCTAGGAGTGGACGTTGACATAAACAGCGGAGATATAACCGATTTTTCACCATATGATCTCATTCATCTGTTCAATCTCACAAGAATGGGTGAGACTTATAAGTACTATAAAATAGCAAGATATTATAAGAAAGCTATAGTTTTATCTCCCCTATATTGGGATATGACCAGGTATTTTCATCATATTAATAATGCGGAAAGTATAAAGCTATGGGAAAGGTGTAATATCTATAGAAGAGAAATAGTGAAAGGCTGTAAGGCAGTTTACCCCAATAGCCATATTGAAGCAGAACAACTTAAAAAGCTAATATGCAAAAGTGCAAATTATATAGTGGTATATAATGGAGTAGACATAATAAGTGAGGAAACCCCACTTTACGGTTTGAAGGATAGGTACAGGTTGGACAATTATGTACTATGTGTAGGAAGGATATGTCCTATTAAGAACCAACTTGTACTTGCAAGGATTTGCAAGGAACTAAACATTAACCTGGTGTTGATAGGTAATATAGAAGACAGGGTTTACTATGATAAATGTATGAGTTACCATGGAACCCAGTATCTCGGCTTTATTGATAGTTATAATATTTATAATGCCTATAGGTTTGCAAAACTCCATGTTTTGCCAAGCTTTGTGGAGACCTCAGGGAGATCTTCCCTTGAAGCAGCCGCCAGTGGCTGTACCGTTGTTTCTACGGACCAGAGTAATGCTAGGGAATATTTTGGGGATATGGCAACATACTGCAATCCCTATGATGAAGCAAGTATATATGAGGCTGTTAAGCAGGGATTAAAAGCAAAAAAGGACAGTGAGTTAAAAAAATTTATCAGTGAAAAGTATAATTGGGAAAGCTGCACAAAGGTTCTGTATGATAGTTATATGGCATCTTTTTAAAAGTGACTTTTACAGTCACTTTTTTTTATTGTATACTAAAATAGTGTCTTTTAAAATATATGTTGATTTTGAAGTGATAATATGAAGCTTGGGGAAAATATAGATAGTTGAAGTACAATGGGAGAGATGAAAATGAAAGATAGATATTTAGAACTGCTGGCACCTGCTGGTGATACGGAAAGCCTCTATGCAGCGGTAAACAATGGTGCAGATGCTGTATATATGGGCGGCAGCAAGTTTTCGGCCAGAGCTTATGCCACAAATTTTACTTTGGATAAGATTAAAGAAGCAGTGGATTACTGCCACGGCTATGGCATAAAGATATACATTACAATAAATACGTTAATAAAGCAAAGAGAGCTGGCAGAGGTAATGGACTATGCCAAAGACCTATATTCCATAGGTGTAGATGGTATCATAGTTCAGGACTTAGGCTTGGCTAAGATGCTAATAAATACCTTTAAGGGCATGGAAGTTCATGCCTCCACTCAAATGTCCGTACATAATAAGTCAACCAGCCGGATGTTAAAGGACTTAGGTTTCCACAGAATAGTGCTGGCAAGGGAGTTGTATACAGAGGAAATAAGAGAAATATCAGACATAATAGAGACAGAGGTCTTTATTCATGGAGCCCTTTGTGTATGCTATTCAGGGCAATGCTTGATGAGCAGCATGATTGGAGGCAGAAGCGGAAATAGGGGAAGATGTGCCCAGCCCTGCAGGCTGCCATATGAAATACTGGACAAAAATAGCGGAAAGGTTAAACAAGGCTATCTCTTAAGTCCAAAAGATATATGTACTGTTTCAGATATAAACAGAATCATAGAAGCCGGTGTGACTTCCTTTAAGATAGAAGGAAGGATGAAGAAGCCAGAATATGTTGCTGGTGTTGTTGAGACCTACAGAAAGGTCATAGACGAGTATATACAAGGCAGTGGCATCAAAAACAGGAAGGATGAGGAGCTGAAGCTGCTTCAATTATTTAATAGAGAGGGTTTTTCCAAGGGATACTTTTTCGGCAATCACGGAAGAGAAATGATGTCCTATAACTTTCCTAAGAATACTGGTATTGTACTTGGTAAAGCCATAGATAATAAAACAATAGAGCTTTACCTGGATATTTCCATTGGTGATGGCATAAGAGTGGGGGAGGATGGGGCAGAAGTTAGCAAGATCTTACTAAATAATAAGGAAGTATCAATGGCTTCCAAGGGTCAAAAGGTCACTATAATACCCACTATATATAAAAGGGGAGATACAATATATAAAACAAATGATGTAAGATTGAATCAGGAACTAAAGAAAACCTTCAGCGATAAGTACATAAAAAAGCTAAAGGTAAGCATAGAGGTTGAATTTTCGCCAGGTGAGCCACTAAGGCTGAAAGCAGAAAATAAGGGTAGAGAATATATAGCTGTAGGACCTATAGTGGATCGTGCAGTAAACAAACCTTTGACTGCGGAGTTCATAGAAGGAAAAGTCAGAAAGACAGGTAATACTCCCTTTGAAATTGAGGAGGTAAGCTTCACAAAATTCCAAGAGGGCTATATCAGCGTAGCAGCCATCAATGAAGTTCGAAGAAGGCTTTTAGCAGAGATTATTACCGGTAAACATGAAGATTCACGTGCTATTGATGAATTTAAGGGCTATGAAGTAAATACTAATAGAAAAAACATTAAGTGTAAGTCTAGTGCTGAAGAGGTTAGTGAAAAACTCTTCCTAGTGTCCAGTGATGAACAGCTTAGAGCAATAGGGGAACTAGGCTTGGACACTGTAGCAATTGATGTTTACAGCAGGTATATAGACAGGAGGAAAATTTTCTCATATAATATACCTAATGTTTTCCTCAAACTGCCGAATATAGTAAGAGGAGAAGAAAGTGCAGTAGTAAAATATGTAGAAGATAATCTCAAAAACATGAAAGGAATTATTACTTCCAATCTGGGGCTCTTAAATTATTTTAAGGATAAGACCCTATGCTTGGGGGATTATAAATTAAACATATTAAACAGTGAGGCCTTGCATTTTATAAATGATTATTGTGATTTAGCACCCTTAAGCGTAGAATTGAACCGCAGTGAAATCAAGGAAACCATAAAGGCTCTTCCTAAAAATTATCCCGTGCAGATAATAGCCTACGGTAAAATTGAACTTATGGTGAGTGAGTATTGCGCTGTGGGAAGTGTTTTAGGTGGTAAAAGCAGGGAGAGCAAATGTACCATCCACTGCCAGGAGGGAACTTATGCTTTGAAGGACAGAAAGGGAATGGAATTCGTAATAAGAAATGATATGTTCTGCAGAAGCCACATATATAACAGTGTACCTTTGGATTTAACCCCACATATGGCCGATTTAAAGTCTATGGGAGTGAGTCACTTCAGATTTGATTTTACCAATGAAAGCTATGAAGAGGTTCTTGAAATTGCAAGGTCCATTATAAAGGGCAATCCCTTGAGTTTATCGGACTTTACCAGGGGGCATTACAAAAGGGGAGTAGAATAATAACGGTTGGGAGTTGATAGATATGGATGAAAGGTCACTTAGAGTGCTGGAGTTCAGCAAAATAAAAGAAATAATAAAGGCATATACACAGACCGCTGCAGCCAAGGAACTTATCGAAGAGCTTGTACCTTACAGCAATGTATATGAAATCAGGGAGCGGCTTCAAGAGACAAAAGAAGCCGTAGAATTATTAATGAAGAAGGGGTCTCCTCCTTTTGAAGGGATACACGATGTGAGAGAAGGGATTTTCAGGGCAGAAAAGGCAGCCACATTAGGGTCAGCAGACCTGTACAGAATCGGAGGACTTTTAAGGGTTGCAAGAAGGTTTAAGGATTATGTTGCCCATAAAGAAGATGAAGAAGCGTTTTTAGTCCTTGAGGATATCTGTGAAGGCCTTGTTCCTCTAAAAAGGGTGGAGGACGAAATATTCAATGCCATCCTTGATGAAAATGAAATCAGTGACAGGGCCAGTGAGACCCTATTCAATATAAGAAGGGAATTGAAAAATAAAAATGGTTCCATACGGGACAAAGTAAATGAGCTTGTAAAGAAAAATTCGAAGTTTTTACAGGAAAACCTTTATACAATCCGTGGAGATAGGTATGTAATTCCGGTGAAAGCGGAGCATAAGGGCGCCGTTCCCGGTATAGTTCACGATCAAAGCTCCAGTGGAGCCACATTATTTATTGAACCCATGAGCTTGGTGCAATTAAATAATGAGATTAGAGAATTAATGCTGAGGGAAAAGGCCGAGGTGGAAAGAATATTGGCCCAGCTTTCCAAAAAGGTTCATGATAACATAGCTATAATAAAGAATAACAGCAAAATCATATGGAAACTGGATTTTATCTTTGCCAAAGCCAAATATGGCAGTGAAATTAGGGGAACTTGTCCAATAATAAGTGAAGATGGAAGCTTTTACATCATAGAAGCAAGACATCCATTAATTAATCCTGAGGTGGTAGTACCAAGTACCATCTATCTAGGTGGAGAATACACTTCCCTGATAATAACGGGACCCAATACCGGAGGTAAGACTGTAACCCTTAAAACCGTGGGGCTTCTTCAAATTATGGGAATGAGCGGACTGTTAATTCCTGCAAAGGACAATTCTGTAATCAGCTGCTATGATAGCATATACGCAGATATAGGAGACGAACAGAGTATAGAGCAAAGCCTCTCTACTTTCTCATCCCACATGAAAAATATTGTCTACATTATGGATAAGGCTACAGAGAAGAGTCTTGTACTCTTTGATGAGATAGGAGCCGGTACAGATCCCGTAGAGGGTGCTGCTCTGGCGGCAGCCATATTGGAAAATCTCAGAGCACGAAAAACTAAAATTTTAGCAACCACCCATTACAGCGAGTTAAAGGGATATGCTCTGAATACTCCTCATGTAGAAAATGCATCGGTAGAGTTTGACGTGGAGACACTAAAACCTACGTACAGGCTGCTAATCGGAATTCCTGGAAAGTCCAATGCCTTTGAAATATCCCGAAGATTGGGCTTAAAAGAGGAAGTAATTGAGGCTGCCAAGGAAAATGTTTCCAGCAACACTTTGCTATTTGAGGATTTAATAATGAAGCTTCAGAAGAAGAGTATAGAGGCTGAAAATAACGCAAGAGAAACAGCCATGCTTAAAGCAGAGGTGGCAAAGCTAAAAGAAAAGTATGAGCAAAAGCTTTATAATATTCAAAAGAACAAGGATAACATAGTTCAAAATGCCCAACGGGAAGCAAAATCAATAATTAAGGCAGCAAAAGAAGAAGCAGATGAAATTGCTAAGAATATACGAGAACTTGAAAGAATGGGCTATGACAATGATGTGAGAAGTAAAATTGAGGAACAGAGAAGAAGACTTAAAGAGAGAATGGAAAATTTAGAAAGCAATATGGCTGAAAAAGAAGCAGAGAAGGGTAAAAAACTCAAGGCTGTGGTTCCCGGACAGGAAGTCCTTTTGGCTAGTCTAAATCAAAAGGTAATTGTGCAGACTATGCCGGATTCCAAGGGAGATCTTCAGGTTCAGGCAGGGATAATGAAAATTACGGTGAATATATCTGACTTAAGAGCTATTGAAGAGGGAAAAACCTCTTCAAAACAAAAGATTTCCAAGAGGGAAGTAAACTTAAACCTAAGAAGAGCAGCCACTTCAATAGATTTAAGAGGGCTAGATGCAGAGGAAGCTATCTACAATGTGGATAAGTACCTTGATGATGCCTACATGGCCGGATTAAACGAAGTGACAATAATTCATGGTAAGGGTACCGGTATTTTAAGAAAGGCTATTGGAGACCTACTAAAAAGGCACAGCCATGTTAAAAGCTATAGGCTGGGAGAGTATTCTGAAGGTGGAAGCGGTGCAACGGTAGTAGTGCTGAAATAATCTAATTAATGCGGAGGTAGAAGTGGATGATATTGGTTAGCGGCTGTTTATTGGGGATAAATTGCAAGTACAACGGCGGCAACAACAAATGTGAAAAGCTGCTGGACATATTAGATAAATATGGTTTTATCCCGGTATGCCCGGAACAGCTGGGAGGAATGACCACGCCTAGAAAACCTAATGAGATAATTATTAAGGACGAAGTGGACCAAGGAACTGACTGCATTAGGGTGGCTGACAAAGAAGGAAAGGACAATACAAAGCATTTCCTTCGAGGAGCAGAGGAGACGCTTAATATGGCAAAGAAGTTCAACATAAAATATGCAATACTAAAAGAAAGAAGTCCTTCCTGCGGCAGTAACTTTATATATGACGGTACCTTCACCGGTAAGGTGGTTAAGGGAATGGGGGTAACTGCAAAGATGTTGTCGGATAACGGAATTAAGGTCTATAGTGAAGAGCAGATTGATGAATTTATCCAGGATATAGAAAAATTCAAGATAGATAAAATTCATAGTTCGTAACTGTAAGTTGATGATCAAATTAAAGACGAGGTGTAAGCCTCGTCTTTTTCACTATCCCAAGTTTATTTTAGCACAACCTTAATATTTTCCACCAAGGGGTCTTCAGTACCCTGCACATATAATCCTGCAGCCTTTAATCTCTGAATATACTCTACAATTTCTTCGGTGATGATCTCTCCTGGGCATAATACCGGTATCCCTGGAGGATAAGCCAGCAGAAATTCGCCGCTGATAGCACCAATACTATCCTTAAGTACTACAGGAGCCTTTTTAGAATTAAAGGCCTGTCGAGGATTTAAGGAAGCCGGCGGTATATCCGGTATATCTATAAAATCTTGTTTTATTATTTCCTGCTTGCCAGCATATTCGCTGCTGATTTCTCTCAGAGCATTTATTAGTTTATCTATATTTTCTTTAGTATCACCAAAGGAGCCAACAGCCAGAACATTATACAAGTCGGACATCTCAACTTGGATATGATATTTATTGACCAAGATCATATCCAGGTCATAGCCGGTTATACCTAAATCTCTGCAGGTTATAGTGAGTTTGGTGGGATCTATGGCATAAACCCCAGGGTTACCTATAAGCTCTTCTCCAAAACAATATAATCCCTGAATTTTATTGATCTCACTTCTGGCATAATTGGCAAGGTCTATGGCCCTATCTAAGAGTTCTTTTCCATGAAGGGCAATTTGCCTTCTGGCACAATCCAAAGATGCCATCAAAATATAGGATGGTGAGGTGGTATGGAGCAAATTAAGCACCTGCTGCACTCTTCTTATATCGATACGTTCTGATCGTACTTGTAGAAGTGAACATTGGGTTAAGGCTCCAATAATTTTATGAGTGCTTTGGGCGCACATATCTGCACCGCCTGCCATAGCCGAAAGGGGCAACCTGTCATTAAAGCTAAGATGTGGTCCGTGGGCTTCATCTACCAGCAGTGGTATATCATAATTGTGAACAATATCAGCAATTTTCTTTATATCTGTAGCAACACCGTAGTAAGTTGGATTTATTATAAGTACAGCCTTAGCATCAGGATGGGCTCTTAAGGTTTCTTCCACGGTCACCGGAGTAACGCCCTGGGCGATACCAACCCTCTTGTCAAACTCGGGGTTCATAAAGATTGGTATGGCTCCGCTCATGATTATACCGGAGGTAACGGATTTATGAACATTTCTTGGAATAATTATCTTATCACCGTCACCAACTACGGTCATAATCATGGTTTGAATGGCTCCCGAAGTGCCATGTATTGAGAAGAAACAAGCGTCTGATCCATAGGCATCAGCCGCCAACTCCTGGGCTTTCTTTATTGGTCCCGTAGGATGATGAAGGCTGTCTACCAACTTGAATACTGTCACATCAATTTTAAATGGATTTTCTCCAATGAAGTTTTTAAACTCTTCATCTATACCGGTTCCCTTTTTATGACCAGGTACGTGAAAGGGTATCGTCCCACGGTTCACATACTCCATTAAGGCATCAAATAATGGGGTTTTATTTTGATCTAACTTATACAATTTATCCAACACCTTCTTCACTGAAAATCTTTGGTAAAAGGCGGATAACACCTTCTGAAATACTATAGTATATGTTGTGCATTTTTGATATGCAATATTAGAAAAAAAGATTTTTATAAATAAGGAATATTATTGTAAATTATGGGAAAAATACTTTAGAAGGAGGGTTGATGTATGAACATTTTAAATTGTAATATTCGAGTAAAAAACAGCAGGCACGATGCCGGTAGGATAAGAAGAATGGGAAAGGTTCCTGGAGTATTGTATGGAGAGCAGGTAAAGAATCTTTTATTTGAGATTGGAGAAATGGAGCTTTCCAGGGAAATAGTAAGACAGGGGGAACATGGTGTTATTGATGTAAACATCGAAGGAACTACACATAGGACCCTTATTAAAGAGGTGCAGAAGGATCCTGTAACTCATAAAATAATACATATTGACTTAGAAGGTATAAATCCAGACAAGACAATCCAAACCAGTGTACCAATACACTTTATCAATGAAGATAAGGTTGCTCAATCCGGGGGAATTCTGCAAAAGGAAAAATCCAGTGTAAAGATTCAATGTAAAGCCAGTAAGCTGCCAAAGTATATTAATGTAGATTTGAAAAATCTAAAATTCGGTGATGTATTCAAGTTGAGTAATATTGAGCTGGCAAGTGAAATAACCTTTATGGAAGATGTGAATACGGTTATTGCCACTGTAACCGGCGGCAACACCAATGAAGCAACTACATCTGCTGAAGATGCCAGTGCACCAACAGAAATTTAAAACAAAGCAAAAGTAAAAGCATAGTTCTGCGCAACTATGCTTTTACTTTTGCTTTTAGTTTTGTCTAAAATGTGTGACCATACATTTTTATCCCTCTAAAAAGAGTTTACGTTTACATTTTCAATTTAATAAAATATAACTTTTGTTTTATTGGATTTATAGTATAATATAGTATTAGAATATCATAGGAGGGATACAATGCATTATAGAGAAAAATATGATCTGTGGATTAATTCTGCTTTAATTGATGTTAAGACAAAGGAAGAATTAAGTACAATAAATGATGAAAAGGAATTAGAAGACAGATTTTATAAGGATTTAGAATTTGGTACTGGTGGATTAAGAGGCGTTATTGGTGCCGGATCAAACAGAATGAATGTTTATACTGTAGGTAAGGCAACACAGGGCTTTGCTGACTATTTAAATAAAACATATTCCGGAGAAAAATCAGTAGCTATAGCCTATGATTCCAGAAATATGTCTAGGGAATTTGCTGAGGCTGCAGCTGAAATTCTAAGTGCAAATAATATAAAGGTATACCTTTTTGAAAGTCTAAGACCTACACCAATGCTCTCATTTACAGTAAGGGAATTAGGGTGCAAGGGTGGTATAGTAATAACTGCTTCACATAATCCAAAGCAATACAACGGATATAAGGTGTATGGAGAAGATGGGGGCCAGGTTACTGACAAGGCTGCAAAGGAAATACTGTCCTACATAGAAGGAGTAGACACCTTTGATAAGATAAATAAAACTTGTCTAGAAGAAGCTGTTAAAGCAGAGAAAGTAGTTATAATTGGGGAAGAAGTAGATAAGGTTTATATAGATAAGGTAAAGGGGCTAACAATAAGAGAAGATCTGGTTAAAAATTCTGCTAAGGATTTGAAGATTATATATACACCTATTCATGGAAGCGGAAACGTTCCTGTTAGAAGAGTTTTAAAGGAACTTGGATATTCAAATGTGCATGTGGTAAAAGAGCAGGAGTTGCCTGACGGAAACTTCCCAACAGCTCCATATCCTAACCCTGAGGAACCAAAGGTCTTCAGCATAGCAATGGACATGGCTAAAGATATCCAGCCGGATATAATATTTGGTACAGATCCTGACTGTGACAGAATCGGAGTAGTGGTAAAGACAAGCAACGGAGACTATAAGGTGCTTACCGGAAATCAGACCGGTATACTGCTTACTCATTATATTTTAATGTCTATGAAGGAGTTAGGCAGATTACCTGAAAATGGCATAGTTATAAAGACAATAGTAACCACTGAGATGGCAAGAAACATAGCAGCTGACTACAACACAGAATTACTGGACGTACTGACAGGCTTTAAGTACATTGGTGAAAAAATAAAAGAATTTGAAAAGACAAAGAAGAATACTTATATATTTGGTTTTGAGGAAAGTTATGGCTACTTGGCGGGAGACTTTGTTCGTGATAAGGATGCGGTTATTGCAGCTATGCTGATCTGCGAAATGACCTTATATTATAAGTCAAAGGGAATGTCCCTATATGAAGCACTAGTACAGTTATATAATAAATATGGTTTCTATAAAGAAGACCTTATCTCTATTGAACTGCAAGGTAAGGAAGGTCAGGAAAAGATCACTAAGGCTCTTGATTATTTAAGAAATTCAATGGGGAACAGTGTAAATGGTGTTTCAATCAACAAAAAGTTTGATTATAAGTCAAGTTTAGAATATGACTTCGTAGAGGGCGCAGAAAGAGGAATTGACCTACCTAAATCAAATGTATTGAAGTTCATATTAAGTGATGGCTCATGGTTTGTGGTTAGACCATCAGGTACAGAACCTAAGATGAAGGTATATATTTCTGTAGTTTCAGATTCTCTTGAAAATGCAGACAGTAAACTTAAGGATTTCAAGACTGCAGTTATGAAACTTATTGAAGAAGCATGTAACAATTAAAAAAAAATTAGAAAAGATTGTAAAGTTTTATTTAGGCTTTACAATCTTCTTTTTATAATTTATTATATTATGGTGAGATTAATTATTAAATTGTTTGTTTTTGGAGGAATATGTTAAGCAGAAGTTATTTATCATCTAAACTGTCAAGTTTACTTTTTTTAAATATAAATAAGAATATTTTGGCAAAACTGTTCAATTGTAGCCTGGGTGATAATTTGTATTTACCCTTAAAAGCGAATGAAATAATAAATGAAGTTAAGTCTGAGAATCCTCTTGAGGAAATACCAATTAAATTTTTCGTTGAAGGAATGTACTATGTTATTGGATGCGACAATGACTTTAAGCATTCAGAAGAGTACAAGAACCTTCTGACTATAAATGAATGGTGTTCAAAGTTGGTTAAAGGTATTATTGCAGCTTATATTAAAGAATCCAATTATTTGGATGGGTATATATTACTGCGTGGTCTTTATATCACAAGTCCACAAGTGGATATTTTTGAAAAAATGTTATGGTGTCTTCAGTGTGAGTTTAAGAAGGACAAAAAACTCGGAGATGAACTAAAAAACCTAATTGAATATGGCAAGACAATGAAGTATCCTTATGCCTATTTGTGTGAAAGTCAACTACTTTATGAAGATGGTAAATATGCAGATGCAAAGGATAGCTTGAATTTATTCTTTAGTTTTGGAGGTGAAAGTTCAGAGGAAATTCTAAACTTTAGCAATGAACTCAGGAAGTTATCGGATTTGGAAATTGGTAGAGAAAATATCAGAAGTAATCCAAAGTACGCGCTGGAGTTATTATTGCCGCTATTGGAGCATTTGGAGGAAGATGCCTATCTATATTACTATATAGCTGTAGCCTATAGAAACCTAGGCTTAAGCCCAAAGGCAATTTATTATTTAAATGAGTGTATGAGATTAGACAATACAATAGTCGATGTGTTCAATGAGTTAGGCTTAAACTATGCCTGCTTGGGCGATTATGATACAGCCATTGCATATTTCAGAAAGGTATTTGAAGCTACAAGATCTGTAGAATTATGCACCAATTTAATAATGTGCTATTTTAACAAAGGAGATATAGATGCAGCTCATGCTCATTTAGAAATAGCAAAAAAAATTGATGGAGATGACGAAATTTTAAAAAGCATCGAAAAAATGTTAAGGGGGAACATAACAAACGATGGAGATTAAAGAGTATATAAATATATTGAAAAAGAGATTTCTGCTTATAGTGGTTATTACTCTTCTAAGTACTTTTACCAGTGCAGTTTTCAGCTATCTTATAATTAAGCCTACCTATAAAGCTGATATATCTGTAATAATTGGTAAAAAAGAAGACAGTCAAGCTACCAACTATAATTATAATGATGTAATGATGTATCAAAAGTTGGTAAAAACTTATAGTATCATGACAACCTCTCGTACAGTGGTTGAGGATGTAATTGAAAAGCAAAATCTAGATCTGAGTATTGGAGAAGTCCAAAAAATGATATCTGTGTCACCAAAGGGAGATACCCAATTTCTAACTATAACCGTCAAATCAAAAAACGCCGAAACTGCACAGATTATTGCCAATCAGTTGGCTAAATCCTTAAAGGAGATAGGCCAGGATGTTTTAAGTGAAGACAATGTTCATATATTAGACGAGGCACTTTTACCTACCTCACCGGATTCTCCTAAACCACTTCTAAATACTGCGATTGCATTTTTTCTAGGAATGATGGTATCCATTGGATTGGTGTTCCTGTTAGAATATTTGGATAATACTGTTAAAACTCAAGAGGATATCGAAAGACTCATTGGTGTACCGGTTATTGGTATAATACCTTTGGTTCAAGTAGAGGAATAAGAGGTGAGCGTATGCTAAAGAATTTGATTACTTTCAAAAATCCAAAATCCAGGGCCGCTGAGGCATTTCGAACTTTAAGAACAAATCTTCAGTTTTCAAATTTGGATGCTTCCGTTAAATCTATAGTTGTAACTTCCTCTGGACCTTCCGAAGGAAAAAGTACGGTTTTGATTAATCTGGCTATAACAATAGCCCAAAGTGGCAAAAAGGTCATCGTTGTGGACTGCGATTTGAGAAAATCTACAGTTCATAAAAAGCTAGGTTTGCCAAATTCTGAAGGATTAACAAATCTTTTGATACAGGACAAAAAATTTGAAGAACTTATACTTCCAACTAATGTACCCAACTTATTCGTTCTAACCAGTGGGCCTACACCGCCAAATCCGGCAGAACTATTGGGAACAAAGAAAATGAAAGCACTTTTATCTGAACTAAATAAGGTCTTTGACATGGTATTGATTGATGCGCCTCCGGTTATTGCCGTTACTGACGCACAGATACTATCTACACTTGTAGACGGCACTATGATAGTTACCAGCTATGGAACTACTGAGAAATTTGGCTTAGCAAAAACTAAGGAATTATTAGATAAAGTAGGTGCGAAAATTTTAGGAGTGGTTATAAATAAGGTACCTGAAAAGTCAGAGCACTATTACTACGGCAGATATTACGAGAGCTATTACAAGTCGAATGAATAAAGATAATAAGGAAGTGATGATTTGATAGATTTCCATTCTCATATAATGCCCGGAGTTGATGATGGTTCCAGTGATATTGATATGACCATGGATATGCTTGAGAATTCACTGAGTCAAGGTGTGGAGTATATTTGTGCTACTCCACACTTTATTGTAGGTGAATATGAGTTACAATGGGAAAAATATCAAGAGAAGCTTAAGCTTATGCAAGAAAAGGCTGAAGGTAAAATAGAGATTATACAAGGCATGGAAATATATATAAATCCAGATTTGCCAAGGCTGTATTCGGAAAAGAAAATATGGGGATTCAACAATAAAAAGTACTTACTGATTGAACTGCCCATGCAGCAGTTTCCAATCTACACAGAAAAAATTTTCTATGAACTTAGACTCTTAGGGGCTGCTCCTATATTGGCCCATCCTGAAAGAAACCTTAGCATAATGAAGAAACCTGAGCTGCTTATAGACCTGATAGAACAAGGCAATCTGGCTCAAATGAATGCCGGTAGTCTTGCTGGCATATATGGAACAGATATAAAGAAGTTCGCTGAAAAGCTGGTTGGTATGAATCTGATTCATATGCTAGGAAGCGATGCCCATAATAATACACGAAGGAATACTAATATTAAACAAGGCTATAATAGAATCAAAGAGTTGAATAAGGACTTATATAATTGGATAATTGGACATGAAAAAATGATGCTTGAGGGAATATCTGTAGAGCTACCGGAAATAATATTAAATAAAAAGAAAAAAGGCTTCTTTAGCTTTTTTAGAAAATAATTTTTATCTTAGGTATTAGGGGGTTTTAAGGTGAAAGTGAAAAAGGCTATCATACCTGCTGCAGGCTTGGGAACAAGATTTCTTCCTGCCACAAAAGCACAACCAAAGGAAATGTTACCAATCGTAGATAAACCAACAATTCAGTATATAATTGAAGAGGCGGTAGCTTCTGGCATAGAAGAAATACTCATAATTACTGGACGAAACAAAAGAGCCATAGAGGACCACTTTGATAAGTCTGTGGAATTAGAGAAGGAACTAGAAAGCAGCGGAAAAGAAGAGCTGTTAACCATGGCAAGAGAGATTTCCAATATGGCGAATATATATTACATAAGACAGAAGGAACCAAAGGGACTTGGGCATGCTATAAACTGTGCAAAGACCTTTGTGGGCAAGGAACCCTTTGCAGTTATGTTAGGCGATGACGTAGTAGACAGTGAGGTACCCTGCTTAAAACAATTGATAGATTGCTACAATGAATTTAAGACAACTATTCTGGGAGTACAGACGGTGCCCATGGAGGATGTTTGTAAGTATGGTATTGTAAAGGGAATGCACATCGAAGACAGGGTATACAAGGTAAAAGACCTGGTAGAAAAACCAAGAGTTGAAGAAGCCCCATCCAACATAGCCATATTAGGAAGATACATAATAACACCTCAAATCTTTGATATTTTAAGTAATACTGCACCGGGTAAAGGCGGGGAAATTCAGCTGACAGATGCACTAAAAACTTTAATCAATCAGGAAGCCATGTATGCTTATAATTTTGAAGGCCGTAGATATGATGTGGGCGACAAATTAGGTTTCCTTCAAGCCAGCGTTGAGTTTGCACTAAAGAGAGATGACCTTAAGCACTCCTTTATGGAATACTTGGTTTCTTTGAAGAATGATCCAAGATTTAGCCAGTTGTATGACGAAATTGCTAATAAATAGTGTATAATATAAGTACGAGACAAACCAATCTTAAAGGATTGGTTTGTTTTTTAAAGGAAAACTAAAAAAGTAGGGTGAGATTTTGAAATATTATGTTCTTTTTCCTGAAGCACAGAACCTTCATCTCATTAAGGATGTTGGAATGCTGGCCTATAAAATGACACAGTTATTTTCAGCTGAGTCTTATTTAGCTTGTTATAATAACGATGATTACAAATATCTTGAAAGCCATGTTAGGGGCTTAAAAGTTGATTTTATTAAAAAAAAATTCAATAATGACCTGGTGGACGGCATAGCTTATTTAAAGCGTAGGTGTAAGGAAATTGACTGCCTGCAATTATTCCATGTCACCTTGAGAAGTGTTGTTTATGGTACAGTTTATAAAGGCTTAAATCCCACGGGAAAGTTATTTTTGAAGCTTGATTGTACAGACAAGTTGTTGAGTAAGATTCGTGGATTGAAGGGGTTAAAAAAGAAGTTATTCCATTCTTTTTTTGATAAAATAGATGTCATTGGGGTAGAACAAGAAAGATTGTATAATGAAATTAAGGAACTTTTACCAATGTTTTTAGATAAGTTTTTATATCTTCCCAATGGCATAGATTACAGGAATTTTGACTATGAAAACATTGATTTTAATGATAAAGAAAATTACATACTGCAGGTAGGAAGACTTGGTGCGACTGAAAAGAATACTGAGCTATTAGTAGAAGCATTTAATAGGGCATATGAACAGTTTAAAGACAACTGGAAGCTTTTGTTAGTTGGTGAGTACACAGAGGGCTTTAGAAAATATATAGATGATTTTATTTTGAAACATCCGGCCATGAAGGATAAGATAGATTTAACCGGTGCAATTTATGATAGGGAAAGGCTACAGTCAATTTACAGGAGGACGAAAATTTTCTGTCTTACATCTCTATATGAAAGCTTTGGACTTGTACTGATAGAGGCAGCAGCCTCCGGTAACGTAATAATTTCAACAGATGTAGGGGTAGCCAGAGAAGTAATCGTTAATGGCGGGGTTGTGGTAGAAAGTCCGGAAGTTCAGAGCTTCTCAGAGGCTTTGGTGCACATGGCCAATAGTGATCTAAAAGAAATTTGCTACAACAATATTAAAATGATAAAAGAAAGATATAATTGGGATATAGTTGCAGCTAAACTCTTTGACAAATTAATGAGTGGTGGGGGAGATAATGAATAGACTACCTTTAGTATACATAATTATACTTAACTACAATGCCTGTGAAGAGACCTTGAGGTGCTTGGAAAGTGTTAATAAAATAGACTATGGTAATTATAAGGTTGTAATTGTGGACAATAATTCAAGGGATAATTCTGCAGAAATTTTAAAACGTAAGGCAATAGGACATACAGTTATTAAATATGATAATAATTTGGGATATGCTGCGGGAAACAATGTGGGAATACATTATGCCATGGAAAAGGGAGCGGATTATATTTGCATCCTAAATAATGATGTTGAGGTAGAGAAGGACTTTTTAAATAAACTGATAACATATATGGAAAGTGACAAGAAGGTGGCTGTTGCCGGGCCCTGTATTTGTGACTTTGATGAAAGGGATAAGGTACAGTCAATGGGAGCAAATATCAACCTGTTTACCGGTCTTGCTCAAAGCAAGAGAAAAAATTATCCCTATAGTAAGTTATCCGGCGGCCCTGTAGAAGTTGATTACCTTGGGGGGGCCTGCTTTATCATTAGAAGAGATGTATTTGAGAACATAGGAAACATTCCCGAAATGTACTTTTTGTTTTTTGAAGAGACTGAATTTTGTTTGAGAGCTAAGAGGGCCGGTTATAAACTTATGTGTCTGAAAGATAGTAAGATCTATCACAAAAGATCTGCTACAATATCAAAATATAAGGGACTAAGCTACTATTTTCTCAATAGAAACCGGGTGGTTTTTATGCGGAGAAATGCCAACGTTATTCAGAAAGCAGTATTCTCAGTATACCTGTTTATAGAGGCCCTTGGAAGAGTTATACTGAAAAGAGAGCCTTTTTCACTCTTTAAAATATATTTAGATGGTATGAAAGCTGATAAAAATAGCATAGCCATGGATAGGGTAAAACAGTATCTTGGAGAGGTATAAAAACATTCAATATTCTTAACTTTTAAAAGTGAGTTGTAGGAGGTATGTTATGGATTTTAAAAATGATACTATCTATGATTTTGTGGATAAGTTGGCATCAAGCAGTCCTGTACCTGGAGGAGGTGGAGCTGCTGCTTTAACTGCAGCACTTTCATCAGCCTTAGGCAGCATGGTATTTAATCTAACAATAGGGAAAAAGTCCTATGAGGCCTTGGACAGAGAAGCACAAGAAAGAATAGAGGTCGCATTGGTTAAGTGCAATGCAAAGTTTAAAGAATTACTTGAGCATATAAATAAGGATGGAGAAGCTTTTTCCGGTCTAATGGAAGCCTATAAGCTTCCTAGGGCTACTACGGATGAAGTGATAATAAGAGAGAAAAACATACAAGAAGGTTTAGTCAATGCCATGATGGTACCCTATAAATTAGCAGAAGAAACTGTAAACTTAATGGATTATATTTTAATAGCAGCAAAGTATGGCAATCCCAATGTTATTTCCGATGCCGGAGTAGCGGCAATTTTAGCCTATGCCGCTGTAGAAAGCTGCGTATTAAATGTAAGGATAAATGTAAAACTCATTAAGGATGATATGAAGGAAATTGTAGACAGCTGTAATACCCTAAGAGAAAGGGCAGAGGTCTTAAAGAAAGCTATTATGGACAAAGTAAATGGTAAGATATAGAAAAAATCGGGGACCACCCGATTTTTTATTTTAACTCATCCAAAGATTTAATTGCATAACCCTCAGCTTTCCATGAAGTGATTAAATCGTCTAGGATATCCCTGTTGGTCTTTGAAACAGCATGTAACAGCACTATAGCACCGTTGTGTGTTCTTTTTAGCAACAGTTTTTTCGCCTCAGCAGCATTGGGTTGTTTTTTTGGGTCCCAGTCATAGTAAGCCAAGCTCCAAAATATAGTCTTGTAACTTAAATCCTTAGTATAGTGCATAGATAGCTCACTAAATCTTCCCATAGGAGGTCTGAAATATCTAGGCATCTCTTTGCCGGTAACTTCTTTAAAGACCTCTTCAACCTCACCTAATTCTTTTTTAAACTTATCAAAATCAGTGATTCGCGCCATTGATGGATGGTGGGCAGAATGATTGCATACAAGATGTCCTTCGTCTATCATTCTTTTTATCAATTCCGGATTACTCTTTATATAATGTTCTACTACAAAGAAAGCTGCTTTTACTTGATGTTTTTTTAAGGTATCAAGGATATCATTGGTATAGCCATTTTCATATCCTTCGTCAAAAGTAAGATACAGCTCCTTTTCTTCTGTATTACCTATATAGTAGCCCGAGGTTTCATTTAGCAGTTTTACTATTTCCTCCGGTTCTTCTGGTGGAAGGCCTTTATTGTTGGGCTTAAAATACCAGGAGTGTTCTTTTGTACTATAGAAGCTGTTTTGAAAGTTAACAAGTAGATTTTTGCTAATGCTGCTTCTGTATTTATCCTCTTCTTTACAGTTTTTCTCTTCTTCAAGTTTGTCATCAATGTAAAAGGCCTCGGAATTTCTTTCGATAAAAGTGTTTGCTGAATTACTGTATTTACTGTGATTAATATTACTGCAAAGAGACAGTTTATTAGTGCAGCCTGATGAAATCAGTGAGCCCAAAACTATTAGTGACAGTATCCTTACTTTCATGTTTTTTCCCCTCCAATTCTGTGGTATACTTGATAATATCTGAAGAAAAAGCGTATGTATGATGAAAGAGTTAGGAGAAGATTATATTGAACTTTAGTGAGATAATAAGTGCTTTGTATGATGAAATTTTGAATACTAAGGATAGTGTATGTAAAATTGATAATATTAAAAGATGTAAATATTTCTTAGATTTAAAGGAAGAGGACACCATAGGGAACTACTATTATGAGCATGTTTGTGCTGACAAGAACGGAGTAGTTTATACACCGGAAGATATTGCTATCTTTATGATAGAAAATACCTTAAAGGATGAATTAATTAAGAACCCTTTTTTAAAAATTTTAGACCCCAGCTGCGGCAGTGGAAACATTCTACTCAGTATTTTTGATTACATCAAGAATATATATGTGGAAAACATAAATACAATAAATGAAATTCATGGATTAAACCTAAACCTAGTCCACATAGATAAACATATAGTAGATAACAACCTTTATGGCATAGACATTGATGATATGGCCTTGAAGGTATTGGCAATTGATCTGTATGCAAAAGCCGGATATGTAAATGTGAATAATTTAATGCATAAAGATTTCTTATTATCAGATTTGAATGAAAAGTATAATGTGATTATTGGAAATCCACCCTATATAGGAACAAAAGCGTTGGATAAAGATTATTCTAATACTTTGAGGAATATTTATCCAGAGGTTTTTAATGATAAAGGTGATATTTCCTACTGTTTTTTTGCCAAAGCATTAAAGTCCGTTCACTCGGACTACAAAATAACCTTTATTACCTCCAGATATTTCATGGAATCTCTCAGCGGTGTTAAGCTAAGAGAATTTTTGCTAAACCACAGCAGTGTTCACAGAATTTTTGACTTTTATGGAATAAGACCTTTTAAGGGAGCTGGAATTGATCCGGTTATTATATTTTTGGGCGGTTCTTACACTGATGAAGTTATAGTCAATAAGCCTGGGCTTTGGGATAAACAAACTAAAAAAATTGAACAAAAAAACTATAGCGACTTTTACATAAAAAGAGAAAGTTTGAACCATGAGCCATGGAGACTTCACACTAAGGAACATTTAGAAATCATAGATAAGGTAGAGAGAAGATGCAGCAAAAAGTTGGGGGAACTGTGTGAAACCTATCAAGGAATAATTACAGGCTTAGATAAAGCCTTTATCGTTACCGAAGAAATAGTTGAAGAGAACAATATAGAAAGGGACTTGCTAAGACCATGGATAAAAAACAGTAATATAACAAAGAAAGGTGTAGTAGAAAGCAAGCTCCTTTTAATCTATTCTAATTTAATTACATCTGTAGAAGAGTATCCAAACGCTGTAAGATATATAGACAAGCACAAGGAAAGATTGATGAAGAGAAGAGAATGTGCCAAAGGAAAAAGAAAATGGTATGAGCTTCAGTGGGGGAGAGAAACATCAATCTTCGAGAGGGATAAAATTATATTTCCCTTTAAATCTGAGGAAAACAGATTTATCAAGGATGCAAGCCACTATTTCAGTGCAGATGTATACGCACTGAATATTAGGCCGGATGTAAACATGAACTATGAATTTTTACAAAGCCTGCTTAACAGTAAGCTCTATGAATTTTACTTTAAGAGCTTTGCAAAAAAGCTAGGTGGAAAATTATACGAATACTATCCCAATAATTTAAACAGATTATATATACCTACTGATAAAAATCATGCTTTCAAAACTGATGAGGAGTTGTATGATTTCTTTAATCTAAGCAGCAAAGAGGTTGACTATATTGAAACTTCAAGGGGATGACATCGAGTCTTCCTTAATGTTTTTTATATAAATCTTAGAGGTAATTGAGTTTAATTATAAAGATAAAACATGTTTAGAATCCAATATTAAAGGGTATAATAAAAAGATGTGATGAAAAAAATTCACATTTATAGGAGGAATTTTCCTTTTAATATAGAATAATATTATCATCTGACTTTATAGGATCTACTTTTACAAGCCCGGTAAAAATGTACTACAAGCAAGTAAAATGTTGTAATCTATAGCGCTATATCGGAGTTTTTTATGAACCGGGCTGCTTAATAAGTCCATACAGTAAACTATAAGAGCGAGGGGGGAAGCTGCTATAAAAGTAGCGGAAGTATATGTATATAAAAATTGATAAGAACGATGATAAACTAATTGTCCAGCTGATGGGGGAATTAGACCATCATAGTGCAGAAGAAGTGAGAAATAAAATTGATGAAAGAATTGACAGGGAGAAAATCAATAAGCTTATTATGAATTTCTCTGGAGTAACATTCATGGATAGTTCAGGCATTGGAGTTGTTATAGGAAGATATAAGAAACTAGCCTTGAGAAACGGAGCGGTAGGTGTAACTGATGTAAAAGGCTCTGTTAAAAGGGTTTTCGAATTATCGGGGATGTTTAAAATTATTAAGATGTTTGATAGCGTCGAAGAAGCTGTCAATAAGCTGTAAGTGGGGGTATTCTTATGTATGAAAATAGAATGAAAGTAGAATTTCAGAGTAAGTCACAAAATGAAAGCTTTGCCAGAGTAGCAGTAGCTGCTTTTGTATCACAGCTTGATCCGACTATAGAAGAAATAACAGATGTTAAAACTGCAGTATCGGAAGCTGTAACAAATTCAATCATACATGGATATGAAAATAAAGATGGCATTGTAACTATTGAAGCAGTTATAAAGGATAACGAGGTTACAATTACAGTATCTGATGAAGGCAGAGGTATAGATAATATTGAACAGGCTATGCAACCCCTTTATACTTCCAGACCGGACCTTGAAAGATCAGGAATGGGCTTTACGGTTATGGAAACTTTTATGGACTCCTTAGAGGTATATTCTGAAGCAGGAAAGGGAACAAAAGTCGTAATGAAAAAGACATTCAAATCTATATGTTAGGTGGAGTAGTATGGAAGAGGAAGTTGTAAAGAAGGAGTGCTATAATTACGAAGATAATATTGAACTTATACAACTTGCTAGAGTGGGAGATAAGGATGCATTAAATAAACTTATTGAAATGAACTTACCCCTGGTGTCTTCTATCAGTAAAAAGTTTTTAAACAGAGGGTACGAATATGAAGATATCTTTCAAATAGGGTCTATTGGGTTAGTAAAGGCAGTTAATAACTTTAACCCACAATATAGTGTGAAATTTTCTACCTATGCCGTTCCCATGATAATAGGAGAAATAAAGAGATTTCTGAGAGATGACGGCATAATAAAAGTAAGTAGAAATGTGAAAAACGTAGCCCGTAAGCTTCACTATGATAAGGAAGCATTGACAAAAAAACTTGATAGGGCTCCCACAATAGAGGAATTAGCAGACTATTCAGGTGTCAGCAAAGAAGATGTCTTAATTGCCACGGAATCGGTGCTTGGAATGCAATATCTCTATGATACTATTCACCAGGATGATGGTTCACCGGTACTGCTGATTGACAAGTTAAGTGAAAATGCAGAAGATGATAGAGAGGTGGTTGACAAGCTAGCCTTAAAGGAAGCCTTAAGAAGTTTAGATGTCAAAGCCAGACAAATAATAATGTTAAGATACTTTAAAGATAAAACTCAAATTCAAGTTGCAAAAATGTTAGGTATAAGTCAGGTACAAGTTTCAAGAATTGAAAAAAAGGTATTAAAGCAAATGAAAGAAAAACTAAGAGAATAAAAAGTAGTACACCTATTGATGTACTACTTTTTCTACTAATCAGGATTTACTTCTTCTGTTCCTGTAGGATCCTCCACCTCAGGTTCCTCATCAACTGGCTCTTCATTATTAGGCTCTTCAGTAGCATCCGGTTTTGTAGGATCTTGTTCAGGTGGTTCTTGAGAGCCGGGAGTTGTTGGATTTACTGCCGGTGCAGTAGTGTCTACTTCTTTAGGCAAAACCCATTTTTCATCTGCCAGAGTTTTTGTTGGAGTATAATCTCTTCGAATGAACACTTTACTTTCAATTAAATCTGCAGGTGTATTCTCGGTTGCTAACTTTCCGTTTGTCTTGTTTATTTTGGCTTCAACATGTATATCACATAAGGAAGTAGGCACAGTACCTTCAATGAAATAATCTGTAACTACTCGATGCCCACGAGGATCCTTTAAACATAAATCTGTAGGTTGTTTTCCGGAATCTATACAAATTTGAGCTTTAACAAGTCCTGTTGGCACAGGTATATCCTTCACCTCTAAGTCCTTATGAGCCACTTCCATGATGTCTCCGAGTATTTCAGCGGCAGTACCACTGCTTAAACCGGACTTGTTTAAAGAGGCTTTTTTATCGTCGCCAATCCATACCGCTCCGCTATAGTAGGGGGTAAGTCCACAGAACCAGAAATCCTTCCATTTTGAAGATGTACCGGTTTTACCTGCAATAGGCATGCTGCCAATTCTTGCTCTTCCTGCGGTGCCTTCGGGATCATATACTGGACCCTTAAGTAAGTCATACATAATATATGAACTTTGAGGAGATAATACCTTTCTGGTTGAGGGCTTATTCTCCAGCAGAATCTTACCGGTTTTATCTACAACTTTTGTATACAAGATTGGCGATGTATATATTCCACTGTTTCCAAAGGTTCCAAAAGCTGCTGCCATTTGAAGAGTGTTAGAACCTTCAAACTGACCTAAGGACAAGGCTGATAAACTATTCTTATCTACATCGTTAAAATGTATGCCAAACTTTTCAGCATAGGATAGACCTGTCTTTATACCTATATCGTATTCCATCTTTATGGCAACCAGATTTATGGAACGAGCCAGTGCCTTTCTCACCGTAACATAGCCCGCATATCCATTGGTGTCATAATTAGTTGGATTATAAGGATTTCCATTTTCATCGGGCCATTGCTTACCTATTTCCGGTGATAATGGTGAATCCTCAACTACGGAACCGGCAGTAAATTGCTTCGTATCAATGGCTGGAGCATATACGGTAAGCGGTTTTATGGTGGATCCTGTTGGTCTTATAAAGCTGGTTGAAGTTGCCCTGTTAAAGGAGTTTGCTGGCTGCTCACCTCTACCACCTATGATAACCTTAACCTCTCCGGTATGATAGTCAGTAATTACAGCAGAAGCTTGAGGCTGTACAACCTTCTTAGGATCTGTTATATCGCCTTTTTGCGCTTTACCGAAGTACTTCTGATCATTGAGGATAGCTTGTGCTGATTCCTGTAACTCCCTATCCATGGTTGTATATATTTTTAACCCACCATACATAAACAGCTTTTCAACTTCTTCAGATGTATAGTGATAGCTTGTCATTAAATCTTTTTTTACTGCATCCATAGCTGGTCTGGAAAACCACTCATAGTTTAATTTATAGGCAGTCTGTGTAGATTTTGGTGATTTAAAGGCCGCTTGTAATTTACCATCGTCCAAATCCTTTATGGCCTGAGCATAAGTACTTTCATCAATATAGCCATTTTCCTTCATCTTAGCTATCACAGTTTTCGTTCTGTTTATATATACCTGCGGATTGTTCTTAGCATAATCAATAAACACTGAATACTTATATGGATGCTGAGTTACACCGGCTAAGTAAGCACATTCTATAAGTGTCAGGTCCATTAAGTTGGTTTTATCGAAATACTGCTCAGCTGCCTTCTTAACACCATGAACATTTCCGCCAAGGTTAATTGTGTTCAGATAGGCTTCAAGAATCTCATCCTTATCTAGAGCTTTCTCTAACTGTATAGCCAGATACATTTCCTGAACTTTTCTTTTAATTGTTACCTCATCGGTAAGAATAGTATTTTTAAGTAGCTGCTGGGTGATGGTTGATGCTCCGTGCAGGCCTTCTTCATTGGATAGAATTTTCTTAACGTCAGTGTATAATGCACCAACTATTCTTCTATAATCTATACCGTTATGCTCTAAAAAACGTTCATCTTCTATGCTGATAACCGCATATTTGAGCATGTCTGGGATTTCTTCTATAGAAACAGATTCACGTTTGAGAAGAGTAGGGGCCTCGTCCATAAATTCACCTTTATTATCATATAAAACAGTTGGTTCGTCCAAACTCAATATACTATTTATGTCCAGAGCCGGTGTCGTTTTAATCATAGCGAGTACTACTCCGCCGAAGGCCACAGAGGCAATCAAGCCTAAAAAAAACATGGTTATGAAAAAATATTTAAATGCCTTTCCTAGCTTGCTTTTCTTTTTCTTCTTCTTTTTCATAGTTCCTCCTAAAAATTAACATATCTTTATTTTTGCCAATTCTCAAATATTATAACATAATAATAAAAAATATTGAATCAATATTCTATGCAAGTATTCTGCATCAATACTTTTATATTCTTCAATCACATTTCTATGCATATATATTAATAAATATATTATCATTAACATCGCTATCTTGATAGTTTGCGGCAACAGTGATAATAACAATATAAAAGGATGTGCAGACATGAAGCTTAAAACCAGGTTGATCATATTATTTGTTCTCATAGCAGTGAGTTTCAATATTTTTATATATATCTTTGATAAAACCGTTATGCCCACAGTTATAGCTGTGGCAGAAGGTGAAATGAGAGCCAAAGCAATAGTTACCGTCAATAACTGTATTTTAAAAGAATTTAATAAAAGCTTTGATTACGACAAGGTAATCAAAGTAGAAAAAGATGATAGCGGCAATATTGTAATGCTAAAGGCTGACACACTGAAGCTAAATGAAATTGCCTGCAATGTGGCTCTGCAAAGCCAATGGGACCTTAAGCAGCTGGGCAGTATGGGAATAAAGATTCCTATAAGCTATATTACGAAAAATAATATATTATCGTCCTATGGGCCGGGTATATCGGTTAAAATGTATCCTATAGGCAATATAGAAACCAAGTATTATTCAACCTTTGAAAGCGCAGGCATCAATCAAACCAGACATAGAATTTTTGTAGAAGTCCGAACCCAAATAAGAGTAATCATACCCTTTAAAAGAAGTGATATTGAGGTTGTACATCAAATTCCAATTTGTGAGACGATTATAGTAGGTAAAGTTCCGGATAATGCTATAAACCTAGATATGAATGGTTCCGGTTTTTCCATGCCCAATAACTAAACTTAAAAGCAAAGGAGTTGCCAAGTGGTTGACAACTCCTTATATTTTCTCCCAATTAAAGATATATGGTACGTTTCTATAATAGTCTCCATAATTTAAGCCATAGCCTACGACAAATACATCAGGAATTTGAAAACCGCAATAGTCCGGAACTAGGTCAACAGCCCTTCTCTCTGGCTTATCCAGCAATGAACAAGATTTAACGGTTGCAGCACCTTTTGACTTTGCATAGTCTATTACAAATTTCATAGTTATTCCTGAATCAACGATGTCATCAACTACTAGAACATCTAAGCCAGTAATATCATCCGGCAAGTCGTTTACTACGGTAACATTTCCAGAGGTTTCTTCACCATGTCCGTAGCTTGAAGTGGTCATAAAACCGATCTTAACAGGAATATCAAGAGTTCTTACCAAATCTGCAGTGAAAATAAAGCTTCCTCTAAGTAGGGATAATACGTATAATTTCTTATCCTTATAGTCCCTTTCTATTTCACTTCCCAATTCTTTTATTCTAGCCCTGATTTGCTCTTCGGATATTAAAATATTCCGCTTTTTATCTTCCATTGTGCCCTCCCAAGTATATCCAATATCTTATTTACAATATTGCTATTATAGTATAAAATTAATTGAAAGTTGTCAAGTATAATAGCAGGAACTTTGTCAAATATAACAACATATTGATTAGTCCCAAATGAAAGAAAGTTCTATGTACTTATTTCAATTAGTAATGAGCAATGAGCAAGGAGTAATTGAGGATAAAATTATATTTTAAAGATTTTTCGGAGAGAAGCAGAGAAAATCCTCCTTAATTACTCATAACTAATTACTAACTTAATCATTTTATTCGGTTTAAATTCATATAGAGTGCAAATACATAAAAGGGAGTGTTAACTTTGATATACGGTAATATAGATGGTGTTAAGAAGTTTATACTGAATCAGTTAGAGGATATTTACAGTATAAAGGTGCCGCGAGAAGAGGTGGTTACTGAAGAAATCGTAAAAACAATGCATTCGGTAACACTTGTACTGGATAGGGAGATTAGTGTAGCCATAGACAGGAAAGGTCATGTAAAGTATGTTTGCATCGGCGACAGCAGCAGTGTGGATATACCAATTATAGACATTAGAGAAAAGCGGCTATCCGGTGTGAGAATAATTCATACTCATCCAAATGGAATATCAAGGCTTTCAGCACTGGATACCTCTGCCTTGTTAAGGATGAAGCTGGATTGTATTGCAGCTATTTCTGTGGATGCAGGCAAGGAGCCAAGAATCACCTTGGGCTTTTGTAATGTTGCAGATGGAGAGCTGACCTATGAAACTATTGAAGAAATGTCCCTAATGGAAGCAATAAATTATAATTTCTTGGACAAAGTGAATTTGGTAGAAAGATTTATATATGATAGTGATATAAAGGAAGATAATGAGGAAAAAGCTATCATTATAGGCAGTGATACAGAGGAAAGTCTGGAGGAACTAAGAGAACTTGCCTATGCCTGTGAGGTTGCTGTAGTACATGAAGTCTTCCAAAAGAAATCAAAAATAGATCCCGTTTACTATATAGGCAGCGGTAAGGTGAAAGAGATTGCAATGTTGATTCAAGCGGTCCGAGCAAACGTGGCTATCTTTGATGATGAACTTTCCGGTTCCCAGGTTAGAAATCTTGAGGAGAGCCTAGGGATAAAAGTCATAGACAGAACTACACTTATTCTGGATATTTTCGCCAGGAGAGCAAAGTCAAAGGAAGCGAAAATTCAGGTAGAACTTGCCCAGCTTAAGTATCGCCTTCCTCGTTTAACCGGACTTGGAACAGTACTGTCAAGAACCGGTGGTGGAATTGGAACAAGGGGGCCTGGAGAAAAAAAGCTAGAAACTGATAGAAGACACATTAAAGAACAAATTTATGATTTGAAAAATGAACTGGAAAAAATTCAAAAGGTTAGAGAGGTTCAAAGAGAAAAGAGAAACAAGGAAAATGTCCCCAGAGTTTCACTGGTGGGTTACACTAATGTAGGCAAATCTACTCTGAGAAATAAATTATGTGATATTGCTCTGCCAAAAGATGCAGCTGTTAAAGATAAGGTCTTTGAAGCAAACATGCTCTTTGCTACCTTGGATACAACTACAAGAGCCTTAAATCTTAGGGATAACAGAATGATAACCCTCACAGATACTGTGGGTTTTGTGAGAAAACTGCCGCATGATCTGGTAGAAGCTTTTAAATCTACCTTGGAAGAGGTTATATATTCAGATCTCTTAATCCATGTTGTGGATTGCTCTTCCTCTGAGGTTAGGAATCAAATTGAAGCTGTTGAAGCAGTGCTGACAGAATTAGGAGCCATAAACATACCGAAAATAATGGCTTTGAATAAAATGGATAAAGTTGAACCGGAGTACTTACAAAGGCTTAAGGAAGATTACCTTGATAAGGAGAACTACCTGGATATAGTTGAGATTTCTGCTGTCAATGGAACTAACCTTGAGCTGCTCTTAGATGCTATAGCAAAAAATCTTCCGGAAAAGTTGAAAAAGGCAGAATTTTTGATACCTTACAGTGATAGTCATGCTGCGGCCTTCCTACATAGGAATGCAAATATACTTAAAGAAGAGTATAGAGACAACGGCGTGTATATAGAGGCCATGGCAGACCAGGAAGTACTGAACAAATCAAGTAACTATAGAATTTAGTTAGAAGACCTTTGGGTCTTCTTTATTTTACTATATATTCTTAGGAATTAACCAAGAACTTAGAATTTTTACTTTATATGACGGCAATAATAAAAATAAAAAAGTGCGAGGTGCGGCTTTATGAAAATATGTCCTTTATGTAATGCTATGTACGATACTACTTTTCTATGTGAAAACTGTAAAGAGGTTCTCTCAGATGTAGGTAGAATAGAAGATTATCTGGATCCCTATAGTGCAGATATGCCCATAGAAAATTCACAATATTGCCGGCATATATATAAATGTAATAACTGCGGTAAGATTGAGAATTACAATATTAAAATGGTGAATTATTAATGGATTGTATTTATTACTCAGTATAATATAATTAGTATAAGGAAATGCAATATATTTTTAATAGGTGGCGCTATGAGTTACATAAACATTAAAATAAAAGACAATGAAATACCTAAGTATATTCAGATATCATCAAATTAAACGAATGGTAGAAGCAAATAAACTAAAGGATGGAGAAAAGCTTCCTACCATTCGTGTCCTCTGTGAGCAATTAAAAGTGAATAAAGCTACGGTGATTAGCGCTTATAGAAAGCTTGAAGAGGAAGGCTATGTTGCCCAAAAAATAGGCAGTGGCACATTTGTTAGGAAAAACGATGGATATAAAAATATAAAGAAAAAGTATTCTGATGTATTAAAAAAGATTAATCCAGATACTTTAAAAGAATATATTGATTTTACAGGAGAAACTACAAGCAGCTCTTTTTTTCCGGTGAATATTTTTAAAGATGTAATAAATAGAGTTCTGGAAAGAGATGGTGCTGAAGCCCTTGTTTATCAGGAGTTGCTTGGCTTCCAGGGTCTGAGAAAGAGCATTGTAAAAAACTTTTGGGACGATACTGTGAACATTGAAGATGTGCTTATTGTATCCGGGGCCCAGCAGGGGTTGGATATTGTATCTAAAGCATTAATCAATCATAAGGATGGTATCGTCATTGAAAAACCCACCTACAGCGGGGCTTTGGCTGTATTCAACTGGAGAAAAGCTGAAATTATTGAAGTTGAAATTCAAACGGACGGCATTGATATTAAGAAATTAGAGAATATAATTAAGAAAAATAATATAAAATTTCTCTATTTGATGAGTTATTTTCAAAATCCTACTGGAGCCACATACTCCCATGAGAAAAAGAAGCAAATATTAAGACTTGCTGAAATTTATGACTTTTATATAATTGAAGATGATTACTTGTCTGAATTGATATATGACAGCCATATAAATTATATGAGCTTTAAGAAAATGGATACTGGACAAAGAGTAATATATATTAAGAGTTTTTCCAAGGTTTTTCTACCGGGAATAAGAATAGGATATGTTATAGCCCCTCCAGAGTTTAGGGAAAATATTCAAAATGCAAAAATAAATACGGATATTGCTACATCAAGTCTTATGCAGAGGGCTTTAGAGCTCTATATAAGCTCTGGTTATTGGAAAAGTTATATAGATCAACTAAATGATATCTATAAAAAAAGATATCTTTACATGATAAGCAGCTTGGAGAAGTATTTAGCAAACTATGTGAATTTTGAATATCCCGGTGGTGGATTGAATTTTTATTTTAGGCTTAAGGAGGATGTTACAATAAACTCCTATGAACTATTTGAAGAATGTAGAGAGGCAAAGGTATTAATTACTCCAGGAGAAATTTTCTACAGAAGTATTGCTGATGGAAACCGATATTTTAGGATAGGATTTTCTCAAACCAGTGAAAATGAAATCGAAGTAGGTTTGAAGAGAATCTCAGATATTTTGAATAATTATAGAAAATAGGTGCTAGAGATGGGATATAAAACTGTAAAAGGACAAGCTATTGGTGAATATGAAGAAAAGAAATCTTTATTCATTGGCGCTGTAGCCAGAGTAGAAAGTGAGGAAGAGGCAAGAGATTTTATTAACCGTATAAGGGCAGAACATAGGGAAGCAAGACACAACGTATATGCCTATTCCATAGGAAAGAACTGTGAAATTCAACGCTACAGTGATGATGGAGAGCCACAGGGCACAGGCGGAATACCTGTATTAGAGGTAATCAAGAAAAACAACATAACCGATGTGGTTGTGGTGGTGACTCGTTACTTTGGAGGGGTGCTTTTAGGGGCTGCGGGGCTGGTTAGGGCTTATTCAAAGGCGGCGGCATTAGCTGTGAAAGAGGCAGGCACCATTGAAAAAGTAAATGGGCTACTCTTTAAAATTCAATTAGACTATGATCTCCACGGAAAAGTAGAATACACTTTTAACAAAAATCATTGGCAGATAGTCGACACAGAATACAGCCACAAGGTAGTGCTGAGCATTTTATGCGAAAAAGAAAAGGCAGAGGAAATAAAAACAGGCTTAGTAGAAATTACAAATAATAAATTTCAGCTTTTAAGCCAAGAAGAGGGTATATACTTTAAGGAAGACGACGGAACTCTTGTGATGATCTGAGCTAAATATTAATTTTTTTCAATAACTGAAGGTTGAAGTATCTTCAAGCTATGTGATATAATATTTGCGAATTTTCATTGATATGGTGGATTTTTATTTTAATATAGGAGGAGTTTTACATATGTCAGGACATTCAAAATGGCATAATATTCAAGCTAAAAAGAGTAAGGTCGATGCGAAGAGAGGTAAGATTTTTACTAAGATAGGTAAGGAGATTGCCCTGGCGGTTAAAAATGGAGGACCAAACATTGACACCAATGCTAAGCTAAAGGATGTGGTGGCAAAAGCAAAAGCTAATAATATGCCTCAAGATACAATAATGAGAGCTATAAAAAAGAGCTCTGGTGAAGCAGACTCAGTAAATTATGAAGAAATAGTATATGAAGGATATGGCCCTTCAGGAATTGCAGTGATAGTAAATGTACTAACAGATAACAAGAACAGAAGTGCGGGAAATGTTAGACATGCTTTTACTAAGTATGGTGGAAATATGGGGTCTACTGGCTGTGTATCTTTTATGTTCCAAAAAAAAGGTCAGATAGTTATCGAAAAAACTGATGACATTGATGAAGACGAACTTATGATGATGGCTTTAGATGCAGGAGCAGAGGATTTTGCTTCTGAAGAAGAAGTTTACATAATTACAACTGCTCCTGAGGACTTTGGTTCAGTAAGAGAAGCTCTTGAAGCAAATGGCTTGGAATTCCTTGAAGCAGAAGTTAAAATGATACCTGATACACTTACAGCAATTGATGAAGAAACTGCAGCTAAGTTCCAAAAGATGTTGGATGCTCTTGAAGATGATGATGATGTTCAAGATGTTTACCACAATGCTGAGTTCCCTGAAGGATGGGAAGAATAATATTCATGTTATTATGATAAAAAATTCATGAGTTAAAGCATTAGTTTTAGCATTAACTGTTTCATTGGCAACATCATTTGCTGGATGTTAAAAGCCAGCTTCAACAACTGATTCAAATAAGGCTGATACAGTGGCAGCTGCTTCAATCGTAGATGATGCTGCTGTTTTTGAAAAATCAATTGGCAAGGACGGAAAATGGATAATCTCACTTACAAAGGATATAACCATCGACAAGGATCTGGTAGTAGATGGCGATTTTAAGAATGGCAAGAAGAATTCAGAAACTGGAGAAGAGTTATATCAGAGAAAGATAGCTCTATATACTCAGGATGAAAATAAAAAAGTAACTGGTAAATTTACTTAGACTGCTCCAAGCATTACTTTCAATAGCATCAACGGAAGTCTTGAGCACGGTACTTTCAAAGGTGACGTTTATGTTGCTGGTAAGAACTTTAAATTAGTTAATCAGACAATTGAAGGAAATCTTTACTTCTTAAACGAAGAAGCTCAAAAGACTTTCAAAATTGCTGATAAAGAAGTAGATACAGCAACAACTATAACTGGAGTACAAGAATTAAAGAAGTAATTATATTATATAGATAGCTTGTTGATTTTATATGTCAACAGGCTGTTTTCTTTTAAGATAGATAAAATAAAAAATATGAAATATCAGAAGGATTTTACAAATTATTGTAGAATAGAAGCTATAGAAAAGAATGATTTGCCGGTGGGGCTTAATTTATTGAACACTGTATATTATTTTACAAAGGGGGGAGAAATATATGAAGTTAAAGTTTGGGCAAATAAGAGATCTTTATAACAATATCTGTATAAAGATTGAGGAGTATGAAGAGGCTATTAAAAAGTTGCTTGACATTACAGGTGTGGACCCTAACAATAAGGGAATAATCGAAGAAGCTGTAGCCAAGGAGAGCAACGAGCCTGTTCAAATGCTTATAAACCGCTTGAACACTTTGTATAGAGACTTGAGCAAAATAGAAAACAGTGAATTTGAAGCAGCATTAGGGGAAGATTTGCTAAAATACTTAGATGTACCACAACACTAAATATCATATATTTTTTCAAGAGCCGTAGTTAATTGGCTCTTGTTTTTTGCCGAAACTATAAAAAGTATAGTTAATGAATGCGTAACAGTACATTTTTATTGATAAATTTTGAAATGTTTGTTTAAAAATGAAAAAATATGTTCATAATATCACAATGAAAGCAAGTCCAAAAACATTATGGGAGTGATGTTATGAAATTGAGCAAATATGATTATCTTATGCTCTGTATTTTAGGAATTGTTATTATATTTACAATAAGCTTTAATATTGCTATGAGGGTTTTAAGTAAAAATAGCCTTAGCTATGAGGAAAAAAATGAAAAGGTCACCAGTGCAAGAATTATTGAAAAAGTGTTATCAGATGATACTGTAATTGTGTTAAAGCTAAAGAATAAAGATAATGAAATAAATACAAAGAATGTATCCATGAAAGAGGTTAAAAACTTTTTATCTGGAGACTTAACTGTGTCAAAGTTAAAAGAATATTACGAGAGAAAGGACTATAAACTTATACAAGAGACAAATTTTGAGCTTATATTTGAAAAGGAAACCCGGTTTACACCACAAAAGTACTATCTTGGAGCTACCAATAAAGAGTTTGTAGCAATTTTCAAATGCGATAATGAGGGAAACTTATTTATAGAGGATCCGGATTATGATATTTCAAATAGAACCCTTGAAACCTTACCTGAGCAGTACCAAGAGAGTTTAATAAATTTTGAATTTGAATTTGAAACCAAAGAAGAGGCTCAGGATGAAATGATGGCAATCTCTTCGTAAGCAATTAAAAGTTTGTGAGTTCTATCTTTGCCCCATAATATTATGGAATGATTGAAATTGACAATTGACAATTGTCAATTTTTTTTCTTCTCTTCTCTTTTGTTCAACGGATCCTGTAAATTTAGTAACAATACTTGTATTGAAATATTTATTTTGTGATGGTAAAGTATATATAGCCTGTGTTATGTTTTGAACCGTAACCTGAGTGAGGAGGAAATATTGATGTACGAATATATAAAGGGAAGCTATAAGGGCTTTTATAAGGATTATGTAGTGATAGATAATAATGGTATAGGATATAAAATATATGTACCAGGAAGTACTCTTACGAAACTTCCCAAGATCGGTGATGAGGTGCAATTATATACCTATCAAATGGTTAGGGAAGACTTTCTTGGGCTTTATGGATTTATTTCAAGAGAAGAATTAGAGATGTTTCTACTATTATTAAATATTAACGGAGTAGGTGCAAAGGCTGCCCTGTCTATTCAATCCATATTAGATGTGGAAAGACTGCAATTTGCCATAGCAGTTGGCGATGAGGCATCGCTGACACGTGCACCCGGTGTAGGAAAGAAGACAGCTCAAAGGATAATATTGGAGCTTAAAGATAAGATGAAAAAGGTAAGAGATAATGCTGAGGAGATCTCTATTGACTATACCACAAAGAGCTCTGTATATGCTGATGCTATTGAAGCTCTTATGGCACTGGGATACTCTGAAAAGGAATGTGTCAGTGTCTTAAAAAATGTCAATTTAGCTGATTCTCTGGAAGGGGTAATAAAGAACTCCCTAAAACAACTTATGAATTGAGGGGATACTAATAATGGATGAAAGAATATTATCGTCAATTAGTACAATAGAAGAAAGTAATTCTGAATACAGTCTGAGACCTCAGAATCTAAATGAATATATTGGCCAGAGAAAAGTAGTGGATAAGTTAAAGGTGTTTATAAAGGCAGCGCAGAATAGGGGAGAAGCCTTAGACCACGTACTTCTATATGGACCTCCGGGTTTAGGAAAAACAACCTTGGCCAATATAATAGCAAAACAGATGGGAGGCAATTTGAAGATAACCTCCGGACCGGCTATAGAAAGAGCTGGGGATTTAGCAGCTATACTCACTACCTTAAGCAAAAATGATGTGCTGTTTATCGATGAAATACATAGATTAAACAGAAATGTGGAAGAAATATTATATCCGGCTATGGAAGACTATGCCTTGGATATCGTTATTGGAAAGGGAGCCTCTGCTAAGTCCATAAGATTGGATTTGCCCAAGTTTACACTTATTGGAGCAACCACCAGAGTAGGCTTGCTGACATCCCCCCTAAGGGATAGATTCGGTGTTCTGTGTGCTATGGAGTATTATAATAATGATGAGCTAAAAGAAATTATCATAAGATCTGCGGAAATTTTAGACTGTAAAATAGAGGAAGACAGTGCCTATGAGGTTGCCAGAAGGTCCAGAGGAACACCTAGAATAGCCATAAGACTTTTAAAAAGAGTCAGAGACTATTCTCAAGTAAAAGGTGAAAGTACTATTAAATTAGAAGATGCAAAGGCGGCCCTGGAACTTTTAGAAGTGGATGAAGAAGGCTTTGATAGGGTTGATAACCGTATCCTGGAGGCTATTATAGATAACTTCTCCGGCGGTCCTGTTGGTATAGAAACTTTATCCTATTTTATTGGTGAAGAATTGGATACCATAGAAGATGTTTATGAACCCTATCTTCTGCAAAAAGGGTTTATAATTAGGACCCCAAGAGGAAGAATGGCTACAGATAAAGCTTATAGCCATACTAAAAGAAAATGGATAAAAGACAATGTGGAGCAGCTTCCATTATTTGAAGAAAAATAAATACAAATGAGGTGTAATTTTGAAAGTAAGTGATTTTTATTTTGACCTTCCTGAGGAGCTTATAGCTCAACACCCCTTAAAAAATAGGGATGAATCAAGGCTTATGGTAGTTAACAAGGATAACGGTGAGCTAAGACATGAAGTATTTAAAAACATAATAAATTATTTAAATCCAGGAGATTGTCTAGTACTTAATAATACCAGAGTTATGCCGGCTAGACTTATTGGTGAAAAACTCCATACCGGTGGTAAAATAGAATTTTTATTGCTTAAGAGGATAGAAGGAGATAAGTGGGAAAGTCTTGTTAAGCCGGGAAAAAAGGCAAAGATAGGAGCTGAATTCAGCTTTGGTAACGGAAGATTGAAGGCAAAAGTAATAGATATGGTGGATGAAGGAAATAGAATAATTGAATTCTATTATCAAGGTATTTTTGAGGAGATTTTGGATGAGCTGGGTCAAATGCCCCTGCCTCCCTATATAACTGAGCAGTTGGAGGATAAGGAAAGGTATCAGACTGTCTATTCTAAGACAGTGGGATCAGCGGCAGCGCCGACAGCAGGTCTTCATTTTACCAAGGAATTGTTGGCGGATATTGAGAAAAAAGGGGTAAATATTGCCTATATTACACTGCATGTTGGACTTGGCACCTTCAGACCTGTAAAGGTGGATGTCATTGAGGAACATAAAATGCATTCTGAGTTCTATATGGTGGATGAGGAAACCAGTGCAAAAATCAATGCTTGTAAGAAAAACGGCGGCAGGATAATTGCAGTGGGAACTACCTCCTGCAGAACCTTGGAAAGCGTAGCAGACTCATCAGGATATGTAGCTCCTAAGACCGGATGGACAGATATTTTTATATACCCGGGCTATAATTTTAAAATTGTAGATGCATTAATTACAAACTTCCATCTGCCCGAGTCAACTTTAATTATGCTGGTAAGTGCACTTGCCCATAAGGAAATTATTATGAGGGCTTATCATAAAGCAATAGAAGAAAAATACAGGTTTTTTAGTTTTGGAGACGCTATGTTTATTACAGATTCTAAAAGCCACAATACTAATCCTTAATTAACTAAAGGGAAGTGAAATGTATGTTTAAGATAATTAAAAAGGAAGATAAGGCCAAGAGGGGAACTTTTACAACTCCTCATGGTACAATTCAAACACCGGTATTTATGAATGTAGGTACTCTGGCAGCTATAAAAGGGGCCGTTTCCTCCATGGATTTAAAGGACATTGGCTGTCAAGTGGAGTTGTCAAATACCTATCACCTGCATCTAAGGCCTGGTGATGAAGTGGTGTATAAAATGGGAGGGCTCCACAAGTTTATGAATTGGGATAGGCCAATTCTAACAGACTCCGGAGGATTTCAGGTCTTTTCTTTATCAGGCATAAGGAAGATAGAAGAAGAAGGGGTATATTTTAACTCTCATATAGATGGAAAGAGAATTTTCATGGGACCGGAGGAAAGTATGCAAATTCAGAGCCGCTTGGCATCCACAATTGCCATGGCCTTTGATGAATGTATACCCAATCCTTCTCCTAGGGAGTATGTTGAAAGGTCAGTTGAGAGAACTACCCGATGGCTGCACAGATGTATAGCAGAAATGAAGAGATTAAATTCTTTAGACAGTACAATTAATAAGAAACAGATGCTCTTTGGTATAAATCAAGGTGGGGTATTTGATGATATACGAATAGCTCATGCCAAGGATATCTCAAAGCTTGACCTAGATGGATATGCCATTGGTGGTCTTGCAGTAGGTGAGACTCATGAAGAAATGTACAGAATTATAGATTCTGTTGTACCCCATTTACCTGAGGATAAACCAATTTACTTAATGGGAGTTGGTACACCAATAAATATACTTGAAGGTGTAGCAAGAGGAATAGATTTCTTTGACTGTGTACTACCTGCCCGTAACGGGAGACATGGCCATGTATTCACCCAATATGGTAAGATAAATATAATGAATGCCAAGTACGAAACAGATTCTAAACCTATTGATGAAGGCTGCGGCTGTCCTGCTTGTAAGCATTACAGCAGAGCCTATATAAGACATCTGTTTAAAGCTAAGGAAATGTTGGCCATGAGGCTGTGTGTATTACATAACCTGTATTTCTATAATAAATTGATGGAAGACATAAGAACAGCTATAGAAAATGATAATTTTTATGAATTTAAGAATAAAATGGTTGAACAATTCAGTGGAAATGTATAGAATTAAATGGAACGAACTATAATTTGTAAAGGAGGAAAAGACAATGAACGAGATTTTGGGTGCAGCTTTACCTTTGATTGTTATGCTGGGTTTATTTTACCTTATTGTATTTTTACCTGAAAATAAGAGGAAGAAAAAGTACAATGCTATGTTAGAAGCGCTAAAAGTCAATGATGAGGTTTTGACAAGAGGCGGTATTATAGGCAAGATTACTAGTATTCAAGATGACCATGTATTGGTTCAGACCGGTCCGGACAGAGCAAGACTTAAGATTTCAAAAAATGGAATTGCCAGTGTAATAACAGAATCAAAAACTGAATAAATAAGTATATAATTGTAATAAAATGCCTCTCATCTACATAGATAATAATTAGATGGGAGGTGTTTTATATATGGAAGAAAAAGCGTTTCTTACAAAAGTATCCATGGGGGTTTTAAGGGCAACCTTAATTACTATCGTACTAGTGATAATATTTGCAATAATCATGACCTTTACAGATGTTAGCAACCAGTTCCTTTCTGTGTATTATCTGGTGACAACCTGCTTAAGTGTGGTTTATGGAGCCATATATGCTGCAAGAAAGAACAATAAAAACGGATGGCTGGTGGGGATACTGGTGGCTCTGCTCTATATGCTGTTGATTTTTATAGCATCAGCAGTATTATTTAATAATGTATTCTTTGGACTTACAGAATTATTAAGGATTACGATTGCAGTGGTAGTTGGTGCACTTTCAGGTATGCTTGGTATAAATATATAGAAATACTTTATTTAAGCAATCTTATGTGATATAATATTTTTGAAGTGTTTTTTGGAATGGAGGGCTAAAATATGAAACATATCAGAACAATAAACAAACCAAATCTAAAGAATAGCTTAGCAAAGCCAGGATGCAAGGAATGTGCTAATTCCTGTCAATCAGCATGCAAAACTTCCTGCACCGTTGCAAATTTAGCCTGTGAAAACTAATATCATAGGAGAGCAGTAGCCACGGGCTGCTGCTTATTTAATGTGCAATGTTTCATTGCACATTTTATCTGTATTAATAATTTAGTTAGGAGGAAAATATTTTGGCGTTGATACATAAATTTAAGCAAGGCAACGAATATTACGTACTGGATGTAAACTCCGGCTGCGTTCATATAGTAGACGAGCTAATATACGATATTTTAGATGAAGAGGTTGTACCAAATAAAGCTGAAGTAATTGATAGACTAAGGGGAAAATACAACGCTGAAGAAATTGAAGAAGCTTTAAGTGATATAGAAGAGCTTCTTGCAGAGGAACTGCTGTATTCTGGAGACAAATATGAACATATAGCAAGAAATGATAAATCAAAGTCCTTTATAAAGGCTATGTGTTTAAATGTTGTACATGATTGTAACCTCAAGTGCAAGTACTGTTTTGCAGAAGAGGGTGAGTATAAGGGAAGAAGACAGATGATGTCTGCAGAAGTAGGAAAAAGGGCTGTTGATTTTGTCATAAAGAACTCCGGACCAAGAAGAAACATTGAGATAGATCTCTTTGGAGGAGAACCCTTAATGGCTTTTAACAATATTAAAGAAATAGTAGAGTATGCTAAGGAACAGGAAAAAATCCATAACAAAAATGTGAGATTTACTATGACCACCAACGCTACTTTGCTCAGTGATGAAATTATAGAATATATAGATAAAAACATGGGAAATATAGTATTGTCTATAGATGGAAGAAAAGAGACAAATGACAGCGTAAGAGTAAGATATAATGGCAGCGGCAGCTATGATGATATTCTTCCAAAGATCAAAAAAATGGTGGAAAGAAGAGACAAGAATAAGCAGTATTATGCAAGAGGAACATTCACAAGCAGAAATACTGACTTCTACAAGGATGTTATAGCTTTGGCCGATGAAGGCTTTAAAGAAATATCCATTGAACCGGTAGTTCTGCCTGATGGTCATGAGCTTGCTCTAAAGGAAGAGGATTTGGAAGCAATTTATGAGTCCTACGATAAATTGGTAGAAGAAATGGAAGAGAGAATAGGTACTGACAAGGAATTTAAGTACTACCACTTCCATATAGATCTTGACGGAGGACCCTGTGTCTATAAGAGAATAAGCGGCTGTGGCGCCGGCCATGAATATGTTGCAGTAACTCCATCCGGGGACATATATCCTTGCCACCAATTCGTAGGTATAGAGGAATTTAAGCTTGGCTCTATCTTTGAAGACAACTTTAGAGACGATTTAGCCATGGAGTTTAAGGATGCACACATCTACAATAAGCCAAAATGTATGGGATGCTGGGCAAGATTTTACTGTAGTGGTGGCTGTCAGGCCAATAACTTTAACTTCAACAAAGATATCCATGTTCCTTATGAACTTGGCTGCAAGATTACTAAAAAGCGTTTGGAGTGTGCTATAGCTCTCAAATGTAAGTATGAAGAAAAAATAATGTAAATTACCTGTTATTGACTATTATTTGATGTCGTAATATAATTAAACCTATGAAAGTGTTCAGAGGGGGAGAAAGATGAGGACAAAGAAGAGAACAAAAGCAACTAGTATTGTAACCTTTACCATTGCTGTAATATTGATAGGATTATTTGCCGGCCTAGGGATTTATGGAACTCCGGATGTTGGAGGTTATAAGGTTCAATCCTTTGGTGAAGTATTACAAAGGGGGTTGGATTTGCAGGGTGGGGTTAGCATGCTTCTGGAAGTTACTTCTGAAGTAGATGATGACACTATAGATAGAGCTATTCAAACATTGGAAATGAGAGTAAATTCTATGGGCGTATCAGAAACACCTATAGTAAGAGAAGGCGAAAAAAGAATTAGGGTAGAGATACCTGGAAAATTCAACTCAAGTGAAATAGCCACTATGTTGAGCCAGTCTGGAAAATTAACTTTTGTAGGACCAGATGGTGTGGAAATACTTACAGGTGAAGATGTAGAAACTGCTGAACCTGTAATAAATACTGTAACAAATGAACCACAAGTAAGTTTAAAGTTTAAGGAATCTGGTAAAGAGAAATTTGCTGAAGCAACGGAGAAGTATTATGGTCAAGCAATAACTATAAAGATGGATGACGAGACAGTTTCTGCACCTAAAGTTCAAGCTATTATTACTGATGGAGAAGCGTCAATAACAAATATGTCCAGTTTTGATGAAGCTAAAAGAGTAGCAGGTATAATTAAATCCGGTGCCCTTCCTGTTGCACTAAAGAATGTGGAAACTAAAACTGTTGGACCAACTCTTGGTGAAGAGGCTATTCCGCTGAGCTTAAAGGCTGGTCTTATAGGTATAATTCTTGTATTCTTATTCATGATAGTATACTATAGACTACCTGGCGTTATTGCAAGTTTGGCATTAATAGTGTACATATTATTGGTACTATATGCTTTCAAGGCCTTTGGCGTAGTATTGACTTTACCGGGTATAGCAGGTTTCTTGCTTACAATTGGTATGGCAGTAGATGCAAATGTTCTTATATTCGAGAGAATAAAGGAAGAACTAAAGATAGGAAAGTCCATAAAGTCTTCTATGGAATCAGGCTTTCACAGAGCGCTTTCTTCAATTATCGACTCAAACGTTACAACTATAATTGCTGCAGTAGTATTATTCTATCTAGGTTCCGGAGGAGTTAAAGGTTTTGCCTTGACCTTGTCTATAGGTATAATATTAAGTATGTTCTCTGCAATAGTTATAACAAAATATCTGTTACGACTTGCATTTAATGCCGGCATACTTAGCAAACCATCATACTTCGGAGTAAAGAGGGGGTAATACACTTGCTTAAGATAATTGAAAGAACTAAAATGTGGTTTGGTATTTCCTTAGCAATTATAGCTGTAGGTATAGTATTCTTAATTGCCAACAAGGGTCTGAACTTTGGTATAGATTTTAAAGGCGGTACAGTAGTTACCATAGAAATGGGCAAAGCAGTTAACAATGAAGAGATTGCTGCTTTGGTTAGAGAAACTGCTCCAGATGCAGTGACAAGAATAGTGGATGAAACCCAAGTTGAAATTCAATCAAGTAAACTTGACAATGCAACTACTCAAGAGATATTTAGCAAAATTAAGACTAAGTATGAACTACAGGATGAAGCCCTGCTTTCTGAAAACTCCATAGAGGGCTCTATAGGAAGTGAAATGACAAGAAAGGCTTTTACTGCATTAGCAGTTGCTACAGTTTGTATGTTGCTTTACATTAGAATAAGGTTTAAAGATGTTGCTTTTGGTCTTGCGGCAATAATAGCACTGATTCATGATGTACTTATTACGCTGACACTTTATGCGGCATTCAGAATACCTGTAAACTCACCCTTTATTGCAGCAATGCTGACCATCATAGGATATTCAATCAATGATACTATAGTTATCTTTGACAGAATAAGAGAGAATCAAAAGACTCTTAGAGGAAAGAGCATTACTGAGATTGCCAATATTAGCGTAACTCAAACTATGTCTAGATCCATAAATACATCATTGACAACACTATTTACAATTGTAGCGGTTCAAATTTTTGTTCCGCAGGTTAGAGATTTTTCACTTCCTCTAATAGTGGGAATACTTACCGGAGCTTACTCATCAATCTTCATTGCAAGCCCACTGTGGGTTATGTTTAAAAACTTCAGCAAGAAAAGAAAGAAGAAGGCTATGGCTGCATAGTATATTGTAATTTAAAGAGAAACTCTAAGGGGTTTCTCTTTTTTATATTTTATAAAAAAAAATTGTCAAAATTACTTTTATCCTATATAATATAGATGTTTTCTAATTTAAGTGGAGGTTTAATTATGTCTAGGTTTTTGGAGGCTTTGAAATATCCAAACTTTTTAACTACATATAATCCTTTTTTTTTGAAGGATATGAGCAAAGCGCTTGAAAGAACAGTCAAGGCTATAAATGACAGAGAAAAAATCGTTATATATGGAGCCTGCAATGCCGATGCCATATGTGGTGTATCATTACTTTTCTTACTCTTTAAATATTTGAATGCAGATGTTGAATATTATATACAAGATAGTGAAGCAGATAAGTTAGATACCCACGTTATAAGAAATCATATCAATTTTCTAGGTGCTAAGCTCATAGTTACTGTTGGATGCGGGGCTGAATCCGTTAGTCAAATTCAACTTTGTAAGAGCATGGGTATAGATGTAATAATAATAAATAATAGTGTCAGATACTGTAAGATAGATGCCATATCTATAAATCCTAAACAAAAGGAATGTTTGTACAAATTTAAGGAACTATCCTTCTCAGGATTGTCGTATAAACTTGCCCAAGCGCTGTCCATGTATTATGAGATGAAGTTTGCCAAGAAATATACGGATTTAGTGCTGATAGGTACTGTTGCTTCAGGGCTGCCTGTAATTGATGAAAATGAAATTTTTGTAAAAGAAGGTCTGAAGCATATACTAAAGACTCATAATCATGGTATTAAGGCACTTTTAAAAGTACATAATATAAATGAGATAACAATGGAAAATATACAAAAGCTTGTAATGGATATAAAACCTACAACCAATGCCATCGGCAAGATGGATAATGCTAGGATTGCAGTGGAATTGTTTACAACTTCTGACGGCTATAGGGCAGAGCAAATTGCCAAGTACCTTAATAAAGAAGTCAATAATTCCAACCGGGACATGATTATTTATTAAAAAATTATTGCACAATTTTTTTAATGGTATATAATAAACTAGTCAAAGGTAGCTACATAAGTAATCTACTTGGAATTCAAATTTGAAACATGGGGGAATTTATATGGATTTAAGAAGCAAGATAAGAATAGTAGAAGACTTCCCAAAGGAAGGTATCAGCTTCAAAGATGTTTCTACTCTTATACAAGACGGAGAGGCTTTGAAATTTGCTATAGATAAAATTGTAGATGAGCTTAAGGATAAGAATATAGATTTAATAGTTGGACCGGAAGCAAGAGGCTTTATCTTTGGAGTTCCTGTAGCATATGCATTGGGAGTGGGTTTTGTTCCGGTTAGAAAGAAAGGTAAATTACCTTTTGAAACAATAAAAATTGAGTATGATCTAGAGTATGGCAGTGACAGCCTTGAAATACACAAGGATGCTATAAAGCCAGGACAAAGAGTGGCGATTGTGGATGATTTGTTGGCCACTGGAGGAACTATTCAAAGTGTTGCAAGACTGGTTGAGTTAGTTGGTGGTGAAGTGGTTTCTATGCAGTTTGTCATTGAACTTTCCGAGTTGAAGGGAAGAGAAAAACTACAAAAATATGATATTAACTCTCTAGTTGAATACGATATTTAAAAAGCAATTGAAAAAATATACATGTTATTATATAATATAGAAAAATAATGGCTGGTTGCTTAACCAGCCATTGATTTTAATTTGATTTAAAACTGAGGAGAGTAGCCCGATGTTAGATAGGTTGTTTGAGTTAATTGATAAGAATTGCGTTAATGTTAATAAAGAATTAATTGAAAAAGCATATAATTTCGCAGCGGAAGCTCACAAAGAACAGAGAAGAGAATCCGGAGAGCCCTACGTAACTCATCCTGCGGAAGTTGCCGCTATTCTTGCAGAAATGGGCATGGATACTAATACAATTGCTGCTGGGCTGCTCCATGATGTTATTGAGGATACCAACTACACCCACGAGGATATTGTCAGAGAATTTAACTTGGAAATTGCCAATCTGGTAGAAGGAGTAACTAAGCTAAGTAAAATTCAGTATAAGACAAAGGAAGAACAAAAGGCAGATAATGTTCGAAAGATGCTGCTTGCTATGACAAAGGATATCAGGGTTATTCTGATAAAATTGGCAGACAGGCTCCATAATATGAGAACCTTAAAATATAGATCAGCAGAAAAACAGCGTGAAACAGCTAAGGAAACTTTTGATATCTATGCTCCTCTAGCCCATAGATTGGGAATGTCCAAAATCAAGTGGGAACTTGAGGACTTGGCCTTCAGATACAGCAACCAGGAGGAATACTATGACTTGGTGAAGAAAATTGCTGAAAAACGAGCTGAGAGGGAAGCGTATATTGAGCTAATAATATCGCAGCTCCATGAAAATTTGATGAAAGCTACAATTAAATCAGAAATTGACGGAAGACCGAAACATTTCTATAGTATATATCGAAAAATGATGAATAAAAATAAGACAATAGATCAAATTTTTGATTTAACTGCCGTAAGAATATTAGTAGAAACAGTAAAGGATTGCTATGCAGCTTTAGGTATTGTTCATACTATGTATAAACCTATTCCTGGCAGATTTAAAGATTATATTGCCATGCCTAAGCCTAATATGTATCAATCCCTACATTCTACAGTGATTGGACCCCAGGGAAAGCCCTTTGAGATTCAAATACGTACCTTTGAAATGCATAGAACCGCAGAATACGGTATTGCTGCCCATTGGAAGTACAAGGAGAAAAATCAGGAAAACAATAGTGATGATTTTGAGAAAAGGCTTTCCTGGCTCAGAGATATTTTAGAATGGCAGAGAGAGACCTCTGATGCAGAGGAATTTATGGAGGCCTTTAAGATTGATCTGTTTTCCGACGAAATTTTTGTGTTTACTCCTAAAGGGGCTGTAATTGATTTGCCTGCAGAGTCAACACCCATAGATTTTGCTTACAGGATTCATACGGACATAGGCAATCGCTGTGTTGGGGCAAAGGTCAATGGAAAGATGGTGCCTCTGGATTATGTTTTAAAGACGGGAGAAATTGTAGAGGTTATGACTTCTGCGGTGGCAAAGGGACCCAGTATAGATTGGCTGAATATAGCAAAGAGCAATCAGGCAAAAAGTAAGATTAGAGCCTGGTTTAAAAAGGCTAAGAGGGAAGAAAATATCAGTAAGGGTAAGGAACTTCTGGAGAAGGAGGCGAAAAGACAGGGCTGCAACTTTGGAGAACTTGCTAAAGGTGAAATTTTAGATAAGTTGTTAAAAAAGTACAACTTTAACAGTATAGATGATGTCTATGCAGCAGTAGGCATTGGTGCACTGATGGCATCTGCTGTGGTAACTAAACTCAAAGAGGCTTATAAGAGTGATAAGACTGCAGAACTAGATAATACAACGGCTTTAAAAAACATCGAGGAGCAGATTTCCAAATCCTCTCGTATTAACAGAAAAAGCAATGACTATGGCGTTGAGGTAAAAGGGCTTACCAATGTATTGGTTAGATTCGCAAAATGCTGTAACCCAGTACCAGGCGACCACATAATCGGTTACATTACAAAGGGGAGAGGTGTGTCCATCCACAGGAAGGACTGTAAAAATGCTGAAGTTTTACTGCATGATACTGATAATAAAATCATTGATGTAAATTGGAGTGGTGCAAAATCCAATGGCTATATCACTGAAATACAGATTAAAGCGGAAGACAGAAGTGGAATCTTGTCAGATATTATGGTATTAATCACTGATTTTAAAATTCACCTGCACGCTTTAAATGCAAAGACTGCCAAAGGTGGATTTGCAGTGATCAATATTAAGCTGAAAATAACTGATATTGAACAATTAAAGGAATTGATGAAGAAGCTTAAAAGAGTGGATGGAATCATGGAAATATATAGAACAAAGAGCTAGAGGTGAGTAAATGAGAGCAGTCGTTCAAAGGGTAAGCAGCAGTAGTGTTAAGGTTGAAGGTAAAGTTGTAGGAGAAATAGCACAGGGCTTAATGGTGCTCTTGGGCATTTCAAAAGAAGACACTGTTGATGATGTAATCTATATAAAGGATAAATTAGTGAACTTGAGAATATTTGAAGACAGTGAGGAAAAAATGAATTTGTCCTTAAAGGACGTAAATGGAGAATTATTAATTGTGTCTCAATTTACCCTTTACGGAGATTGTAGAAAAGGCCGACGTCCTAACTTTATGGCGGCTCTTTCAGGTAAAGAAGCTGAAAAGTTATATAATACTTTTGTTGAAGAATGTAAAAAAGAGATTTCAAAAGTTGAGACAGGCGTTTTTGGAGCCATGATGGATGTGCATTTGGTAAATGATGGTCCAGTAACCTTACTGTTAGACAGTAAAAAGAATTTTTAGGAGTGAGTTTTATGAAGGTTTTAAGAATTCCAGCGGGCCCTTTAGCTACTAATTGTTATATATTAATAGATGAAGAAACTAAAGAAACTGCGGTTATCGATCCAGGCGGTGAGGCAGAGAAGCTTATAGCAACTCTCGAGAGAAATGAGGCAAAGGTAAAGTATATATTGCTGACCCATGGTCATTTTGATCACACCGGGGCTGTTATGGATTTGAAAAACAAGTATAAGGCACCTGTTTATGTTACAAAAGAGGACTACGACATGATACATTCGGTAGCCAGCGAGCTATTTAACATGGAGGGCTATGATGGCTCTATAAATAATTTTATTTATGAAGCAACAGTATTTGAGCTTGGTTCTACAAAGATAAAGTGCATAACCACTCCTGGCCACACACCTGGTGGGGTATGCTTCTATTTTGACAATATACTTATAAGCGGAGACACCTTGTTTAATGGCAGTGTTGGTAGAACAGATTTTGTGGGAGCAAACCACAGGATTCTAATAAACAGTATTAAAACAAAGCTTATGGATTTACCTGAGGATACGGTAGTGCTCCCGGGACATGGAGAAGAAACTACCATAGGCAGGGAGAAGCAATTTAATCCATTTTTATAAAGCTTCAGCAGGGAGAACAAATGAGTATAAAACTAAGTATAAATCTTGAACAATATAAATATGATGTATTTCAGATTGTAAAACTATTTTATCCCTTTGAGGATGTGAATTTTGTAAGTGAAAACCAGGATTTTGAAGTGGAAGTTCAGGATGAAGGAGTATTAATTAAGGGCAAGGAAATACAGGATTACTATGCTCGCCTTCAAAACAATATCTTGAAAGATCATATAAAAGTTGCTGTTTATAAGTTTTTTTCAAAGCTTACCGGCAAATTACACCCCTGGGGCACTTTAGTAGGTATCAGGCCCACTAAGATAGCCTCAAGTCTTATACATAAGGGCCTTGATTTGGAAAAGGTGCTGGAACACTATCAGCAGCATTATTTGGTCAGCAAAGAAAAAGCCCAGCTCTGTTATGATGTGGCAAAAAATCAAGAGCAGTACCTGAGGAATGACATAAAAGACATAAGCATATACGTTGGCATGCCATTCTGCCCAACAAGGTGTGCCTATTGCTCCTTTGCCGCTAATGGAATAAGGGGGAAGGAAGCTCTTGTTGAGGCTTATTTGGATGCCTTAAAGAAGGAAATACATGCAATAGCTGTCTACATAAAAGAAAAGGGCCTAAATATAGAAAGTATTTATTTTGGAGGAGGAACTCCAACCTCGGTAAATAATGAACAGTTTGCTGACATTTTGAAAAGCATACATAAAAATTTTATAACCGGTTCTGAAATAGTGGAATTTACCGTTGAGGCAGGAAGGCCGGACAGCATTACTAAAGAGAAGCTTATGGCAATGAAAGAATATGGAGTGACAAGAATAAGCATAAACCCACAAAGTATGAACGACAAAACCTTAACAACTATAGGTAGAATACATACCGTAGAAGAGGTTATTAATAAGTTTAATATGGCCAGAGAACTGGGCTTTAACAATATCAACATGGATATTATAGTTGGCTTACCGGGAGAAGGTATCGAAGAAGTAGAAAATACCTGCAGAGAAATTTTTAGATTAAAGCCAGAGAGCCTTACGGTGCATGGTATGTCTATAAAGAGAGCGTCACGACTTCATGAAGACCTAATCAATGATAAATATTCAAATAAGTTGGGTATGGAAGAGCTGACAAAAATGTTTGAGGTCACAAGGAAAACAGCCCAAAAGCTTGGTATGATTCCATATTATCTATATAGGCAAAAAAATATGGTAGGCAATATGGAAAATGTGGGCTATACTATAAAGGGCTTGGAATGTATATATAATGTAAAGATTATGGAAGAGAATCAGGTTAATATTGCCCTTGGTGCAGATGCTGTAACTAAGGTAATATTTTCTGAGGAAAACAGAATAGAAAGATTTGCAAACTTAAAGGATGTGGGAGAGTATGTAAATAGAATTGATGAGCTTATAGAGAGAAAGCTTGCTCTCCTGGATACAGTTTATAAGGGCTAAGGAGGTTTAAATATGATACAAGCACAGAAGGGGACTAAGGATGTACTTCCACAAGAGGCTTATAAATGGCACTATGTAGAAGGCAAACTAAGAAAGATTGCAGAGGAGTATGGCTGTAGGGAAATCAGAACTCCGGCTTTTGAAGCTACGGAATTATTCACAAGAGGGGTAGGTGAAACTACCGACGTTGTTCAAAAAGAGATGTACACCTTTGAAGACAAGGGGGGCAGAAGCATCACACTAAAACCGGAAGGAACAGCTCCGGCAGTTAGAGCTTTCATTGAAAGCAGTCTCTACAGTGAAGCTCAGCCAACAAAACTATATTACTTTACACCAGTATTCCGTTATGAGAATGTTCAAAAGGGAAGATTCAGAGAACATCACCAGTTTGGTGTGGAGGTTTTTGGGGCGCCGGCAGCATCCTTGGATGCAGAAACTATCAGTCTAGCTATGAGAGCTATCAGCGAGGTTGGTATAGATAATTTAAAGCTGCATATTAACAGTATAGGCTGCCCCAAATGCAGAAAGGCATACAATGATGCCTTAAAGGGTTTCCTAAAGGATAATTTGAACAATCTCTGTAAAACCTGCAACAGCAGATATGAGAAAAATCCTATGAGAATTTTGGACTGTAAGGAAGAAAAGTGCAAGGTCATCACTAAGACTGCACCAGTAATCTTAGATTATATATGCGATGATTGCAAAGAACACATGGATAAACTAAAAGGCTATTTAGAAGCTATGGGAATCAGCTATGAAGTTGACCCATATATAGTAAGAGGACTGGACTATTACAGCAAGACTGTCTTTGAAATAATCAATAATGATATTACGGTATGTGGCGGCGGACGCTATGATTACCTCATTGAACAGATTGGAGGTCCTTCCATGCCTGCAGTAGGCTTTGGCATGGGCCTGGAGCGTCTTATAATGACCATAGAAGGAGCAGGCCTTGAGATTCCTAAGCCTGACCACATACAGCTTTACATCGGTTCAATGGGGGAAAAGGCTTCCTTGGAAGCGATGAAACTTACTTATGAACTAAGAAAAAAAGGCATAAAGTGCGATTGCGATCACATGGGTAGGAGTGTGAAAGCGCAGATGAAGTACGCAAACAAATTAGGTGCAAAATACTCACTGGTATTGGGTGAGGATGAACTGGACAAAAGAGTTGCCAGACTAAAGAAGATGGAAGATGGCAGCACTATTGATATAAATATTGATGACTACGAAGCTGTAAGCCGTATAATCAAAGGGGAATAACAGGAGGTAAAACCATGGCAGAAGCATTAAATGGACTAAAAAGATCTATACTTTGCGGGAATGTAACTGAAGCAAATTTAAATGAAACCATTACCGTTATGGGATGGGTTCAAAGAAAGAGAAATCTGGGCGGACTGATATTTGTGGATTTAAGAGACAGAGCAGGAATACTTCAAGTAGTATTTGGAGAAGAAATCAACAAGGCTGCCTTTGAAAAGGCCGACGGCGTTAGATCCGAGTATTGTATAGCCGTAACTGGAGTATTGGCAAGAAGAGAAGCACCAAACCCCAATATGAAAACAGGTGAATTTGAGTTAAGAGGAGAAGAAATAAAGATACTATCAGAATCAGAAACTCCTCCAATCTACATAAAAGAAGATCTAGATGCTGCAGAAACCATAAGAATGAAATATAGGTACTTGGATCTTAGAAGACCGGATATGCAGAACATATTCATGGTTAGACATAAGTGCGCCAAGGTTATCAGAGATTATCTTGATGAAAATGGATTCTTGGAAGTAGAAACTCCAATGCTTACAAAGAGTACGCCTGAGGGAGCCAGAGACTATCTGGTTCCAAGCAGAAACTACCCTGGCATGTTCTATGCGCTGCCACAATCACCACAGCTCTTTAAGCAGCTATTAATGGTGTCTGGCTTTGATAGATACTTCCAGATAGTAAAGTGCTTCAGAGATGAGGACTTAAGAGCTAACAGGCAGCCTGAATTCACTCAGGTGGACTTGGAAATGTCCTTTGTAGAGGCTGAAGATGTAATGACTTTAAATGAAGGTTTGATAAAGAGAGTATTTAAGGAATTATTGAATTATGACGTTCCAACCCCAATAAGAAGAATGCCCTACAAAGAAGCCATGGAAAAGTACGGTTCTGACAAACCTGATTTAAGATTTGGTTATGAGATTGTGGACTTGACTGAAATAGTAAAGGAGGTTGAGTTTACAGTGTTCAAGGATGCTCTTGCTAAAAATGGTTCCGTAAGAGCTATTAAAATTGACAACGGTGCTACCATGGGAAGAAAGGACATCGACAGATTTGGCGAATTTGTTAAGACCTACAAGGCTAAAGGCTTAGCTTGGATAGCTTATAAGGAAGATGGTATAAAGTCTCCAATCAGCAAATTCCTTGGAGATGACAAGACAATGGAAGTAATAAATGCTATGAATGCAAAAGTAGGAGACCTAATATTCATAGTAGCAGATGTGAATAAAGTGGTATTAAGTGCTCTTGGTGCTTTAAGATTAGAGGTAGCCAAGAAGCTTGAAATACTTAAGGACAACAAAGAATTCAACTTTGTTTGGATAACAGAATTCCCATTGGTATCCTATGATGAAGAAGAAAACAGATATGTAGCAGAACACCACCCCTTCACTATGCCAATGGATGAAGATATACCTCTTCTGGACACTGACCCATCAAAGGTTAGAGCAAAGGCATATGATATAGTGCTTAACGGTGAAGAACTGGGCGGAGGAAGTATAAGAATACACGACACTAAGCTTCAGGAAAAGATGTTCAAGGTTCTGGGCTTTACCCAGGAAAGTGCATGGGAAAGATTTGGATTCTTATTAGAAGCCTTCAAGTTTGGACCACCACCACACGGGGGGTTAGCTTTCGGTTTTGACAGAATGGTAATGTTCTTAACCAACAGAGATAACATTAAGGATGTTATTGCCTTCCCTAAGAATCAAAATGCTTTCGACCCAATGACAGAAGCTCCAAACGTAGTAGATGAAAAGCAGCTTAAGGAGCTTAGCATTGGAATACAAACTGATAAATAAGTTTATAACACATACCCTCATATGGAGGTATGTGTTTTTTATATTTGGTCAAATTTAATAAACAGAATAATTGCTAATTTATATATAAATAGAGATTCGGGAAATAATATATATATCTTTATTACATAAAAGGGGCGAGAATATGGTAAAAAAATCAAAAAAAACTCAATACAAAACAGAAGAAAGTCTATCAAGAGAATTTCAGGATTCAAGTTGGGAGGTCAATATCGATAATGAAGTGATTATAGATAATGAGGAATGGGATTATGCTGAAGACACCATGCCTAGGATAAACACAGAAGGACTATAAAACTAATCACAAATTTTTAAATTAGCTGTGCTTTTCCATTAATATATGATGGTAAAGTAAATTAATCAAGATATTGCTGTCCGCCTTTAATGGTGGACGTTTTTTATTTACTTCTTAAGAGTTTATCCAGTGGGATGCTTGGGGAAGATATTTCAAAGAATACATTGGAGTTATGGCTAAAGGGATCGAAGGAGTTTGGACTAGTACCTGTAATAATGATTTAAATTGTAAAATCTTAAATCTCCATAATAGAAATGGAGAAGTACCTGATTGAAGAATAAATAAATAGTTTGAGCTTTGTTTATATTTATGCTATCATATTGCCAGGATAATTTTCTAAATATAAAATTACTATGTAGCAAGTGAGGATGTTGAATAATATGATACTTATTATTACTATCTTAATTTCATTTTTATGTGGTTCTATACCTTCTGGGTACATAATAACAAAAAAAATGTGTGGTATAGACATAAGGACAGTGGGCAGCGGTAATATAGGTTCAACAAATGTAAAGCGAGTTGCAGGTTCAAAAGCCTCAATCATCACTCAGATAATAGATGTAGCAAAGGGTGTTACTCCGGTGGTTGTAAGTATTTATCTGTATGATAAATTAGCTTTACAGGTGGATAAAGATACCTTTTTATCCATGATAGCAATTTCAGCTATTTTAGGACATAATTATACACCTTTCCTCAAATTTAAGGGAGGGAAAGGCGTGAACACAACCCTTGGAGCCTTTTTCTTTATAGCCCCAATACCAACTGCTGCTGGAATAGCTATACACTTTTTATTAAAGGTTATTACTAGTATAGTATCCATAAGATCTATTGCAACGGGCATCATGTTGCCGCTTATGTGTTATATTCTACAGTTCCCTATGGCAATTACCAACGGTGCCCTAATAGCTTGTGTTTTAATGATTATTAGACACAAGGATAACATAGTAAGACTTATAAATAATCAAGAAATATAAAAAAAGTATGCGTAAGCATACTTTTTTTATGTTTAGGCAAGTTGAAGGAGTAGCATAATAATGTTATAATTAATATAATATATACGGGGTATAGGTATAATGGAGGAAACAATGGATAGAAAGAACTTACAAAAGGATATTGCTGTTAGATTGAGAAGAATTCAAGGACAGATTAAAGGTATAGAGAAAATGGTGGACTGTGAAGTATGCTGCAAGGATGTCTTGGTACAAATTGCTGCTATTAGAGCTGCCAACAATAAGGTTGGAGCCCTTTTGGTAGAGAACTTTGCAAAGAGCTGCGTAATATGTGAAGACAGTAAAAGTACCACTAAGAATATAGACGAACTGGTAATTACACTATTACTTTTTTTAAAGGGCCCAGATATGCCGGAAGAGCCCGTAGAAAAAACAGACTTAAAGGGTGAAATACTGATTAGATTAAATAGAATTCTTGTTCAGGTTGAGGAAATAGAGAAGATGATTCAGACTGAAGCCTGTTGTAAGAAAATACTAGTACAAATTGCTTCAGTTAGAGAAGGAATAAATAAAGTTGGTGCCCTTTTGGTTGAAAATTATGCTAAGGGCTGCTTAATAAGCGAAGACCCGGAAGCCACCAACAAGAATATAGACGGGCTTGTAGCAACAATCCTGACATTTTTAAAGTAAGGGAACGACGGTCAATAAATGCAATTGTTACTCTTAAAAAATTTAACACGGAATCCACGGAATACACTGAGGATGCGGAAGGGGTTATTAATTCAGCTTGAAACCTTGTTTCGGCTATGACTTAATTTATAAAATAACTTAACTTTACTAGGCATGCAATAGCATGCCTAGATTTTTTCTTTTTACTTATTTTACTTATTTTACTTATCAACACTTTTTTCCAAAACACAGCGATATACTTAAGCTAGTTACTTTGCAAATAAGAATCCTTCAGTGTTCTCTGCTTCCTCGAAAATTCAGTATTAAAAAGTATTTCTCCACGTATTTCCGTATATTCAGCGCCTTCCGCCATGAATTTTATTTTGATCCACTACTACCCATAAGCCTTGAAATTGAAGAAGTAAGCAAAACCCCAACTGCTAAGGCACCTGCATTGCTTAAGGTATCAATTCCAAGCTTTAAGGCAGTATCAACATTACCGGTAATGGACTCCAACATTGTGTAGTACATCCCGCCTCCGGGAACCAGAGGAATTAGAGCGCAAACCACAAATACGGTCACAGGCGCTTTTATTACCCTTGCCATTATTTCACTATAGGTGCCGATGGCCAGGGATGCCATAAACATAGAGGCAGTGGTGCTAAAATTAAATTCCTGACAAAAAATATAGATAAGCCAACCTAGGCCTCCTCCCAAAGAAGCATAAATTATGTTTTTTCCTTTAATATTAAAAATTATAGCAAAACCAAGGCTAGCCATTATTGCATATAGGGTCTGAAGAACCATTAGTGTACCCCCCCAATCACATACATCCACAACTTTAACATGATACCATTGCCTACAGCAATGCCGATCGCAACCAGAAATGCTTCCAGAATTCGGGTCATTCCTGCCATTAAGTCACCAGCTATGGTATCCCTGATGGCGTTAGTAATTGAAAGGCCAGGAACCAGCAGCATTATAGAGCCTATGACCAGCTTGTCGAAGTTGCCCACTAAACCTATTTGGTTAAAAATCAGGGCCAATAAGGCAGCCATTGCGCCACCAACGATGTTTATAAAGAATTCATTTATGCTCAGGTTATTGAGATAAATTGTTGTTAACTTTATAAAAAATCCAATTATTAAGGCTAGAAAAAAGTCCTGCACCGTCCCCCCAAAAAGAAGAGTGAAAAATCCTGCGGCCAAGGCAGAAAAGAATACTGTTTTTCTGCGGCCGTATCTTGGAGTAGCGTCTATCTCATTCAATATTTTAATTATTTCTTCCTCTGAGTCTACATATTTATAAATGTTCCTGGATAGATCATTAACCTTACATATCTTTTCTAAATTTACTGTACGTACTTTAATTCTTTTTATGATTGAAATTGTACTGCCATCTTTGCCAATGGCGGACATCATTATTCCTGTGGGAGTTACGAAGCTTTCCGCATGGCTGGCGCCAAAAGCCGTACAAATTCTTACAATGGTATCCTCCACACGATAGGTTTCTCCGCCGTTCTCCAGTATAATCCTACCTGCTTCCACAGCAATAAAACCAATTCTATTAATATCCATGTTACTAATCATGTCATCACCCTCTTATCGGTTCCGTTCCTAAACTTCAATGATATTATATCACAGAATATGTTTTTTTCGTCACATAAATTAAGGTTTTAACTTTACCATGGAAAAACTTGTTGATAAATGACTTCTCCATAATTATAATTTATATAAAGTGTGTTTTAGAATAGGAGTGAGATAAATGAATTATGAAAATATTGGGGCTTTAGATTCAGAATTATTAAAGCTCATCCAAGAAGAAACAGAAAGACAGGAGAATAATATAGAACTCATCGCATCAGAAAACTTCACCAGTAAAGCAGTGATGGAAGCAATGGGTTCACCACTGACGAATAAGTACGCAGAGGGATATCCTTCAAAAAGGTACTACGGGGGCTGTGAGATTGTAGATAAGGTAGAAGACTTGGCAAGGGAGAGACTAAAGCAGTTATTTGGTGCAGAGCATGCAAATGTTCAGCCTCATTCAGGCTCTCAAGCTAATATGGCTGTATATTTTTCGGTGCTAAACCCTGGAGATACTGTACTGGGAATGAACTTAAGCCACGGTGGACATCTTACTCATGGAAGTCCGGTGAACTTCTCCGGTAAGCTTTTTAATTTTGTTTCTTATGAAGTAGAGCAGGAGACAGAAACAATAAATTATGAAACAGTAAGACAATTGGCGCTGAAGCATAAGCCCAAGATGATTGTAGCGGGAGCCAGCGCATATCCAAGAATTATATATTTTGAAAATTTCCGCAGGATCGCTGATGAAGTAGGCGCTTATTTCATGGTGGATATGGCCCACATTGCAGGATTAGTAGCTGTAGGCCTTCATCCAAATCCGGTTCCTTACGCAGATTTTGTTACAACAACCACTCACAAGACCCTAAGGGGACCAAGAGGTGGAGCTATCTTGTGCAAAGAAAAATATGCAAAGGACTTGGATAAGGCCATATTCCCGGGAATGCAAGGCGGTCCTCTGATGCATATTATTGCTGCAAAGGCAATATGCTTTAAGGAAGCTATGACAGAGGAATATAAAACTTATATGAACCAAGTTGTTATAAATGCCAGGGTATTGGGAGAAGAACTTAAAAACTATGGGTTCAAGCTAATTTCAGGTGGAACAGATAATCATCTACTGCTTGTAGATTTGACAAATAAGAATATAACCGGAAAAGAGGCAGAAAAGCTTCTGGATACTGTAGGCATAACAGTAAACAAAAATACTATTCCCTTTGAAAAACTCAGTCCTTTTATCACCAGCGGTATAAGAATAGGTACTCCTGCTGTTACTACAAGAGGTTTTAAGGATGAAGAAATGAAAAAAATTGCATACTTTATTAATTATGTGGTAGAACATAGAGAAGAGGACTTATCAGATATTAGGGAGCAAGTAAAAGCTCTTTGCGCTAAGTATCCAATTTACAAATAATACCATATAGGAGGTTTTATAAGATGGCAGCAGACTTTTTAAAAAATGCAGAAAAGGTAATGGATTATTTCCATAAGAAAGGTGCTTTCCTTTCTGTAAAACACGAAGATAAAGCAAATACCATGACTATAAGCTGGGGAAATATTGGTTACCAATGGGGAAAACCCATATTTTCAGTGATGGTGAGGAAATCACGCTACACTCATGAGCTCTTAGAAAAAAGCGGTGAATTTACTGTAAGTATCCCCTTGAAGGATGGGTTAAAGAAAGCTTTGGATCTGTGCGGAAGCAAATCCGGAAGGGTTGTAGACAAATTTGAGGCTGCTAATATTACTGCACAGGAAGGCAGAAAGGTAAATGCCCCTGTAATTACCCACTGCGATATTTACTTTGAGTGCAAGGTAGTATATAAACATGACATGAATGCAGCTATGTTAAGTGAGGATATATTAAATACTTCCTACATAGATGGGGACCTTCATACTATTTACTATGGAGAAATAGTTGATTGTTATCAGGGGGAATAGACTATGTTTGATACCCACATTCATACCACCTTCTCAACAGACTCCAAAATGAAGCTTGAGGAAGCAATTAGTGCAGCAAAAGAGAGAGACTTATCACTGATAATTACTGAGCATATGGATATTAACCATCCTGAGGAAGGTCAATTTGTATTTGACACTGATGAATACTTTTCTAGCTATGGAGAATATAGAAACAGTGATCTACTGCTAGGTATAGAGTTGGGATTGACCGATGCTTATAGTGAAGCCAATGGCAGAATTGCAAATGAAAATAAATTCGATTACGTATTAGGTTCTTTACATTTCCTGGGAAATTATGACATATATTTTCCTGAGGTATATGTTGGTAGAAGCAAAGAGGATGTTTATATTCAATATCTTCAGGATGTTTATAAAAACATTGTGGCAAATCAATATATTGATAGCCTGGGACATATCGATTACATTTGCAGATATTCTCCTTACGAGGATAAGGAACTCTATTACAGCGAATACAGTGATTTAATTGATGAAATTTTATTGGCATTAGTGAAATATGATATTGCTATGGAAGTAAATGCTAGAAGGCTATCGGATAAGAAGGCCCTGGAAAACTTACTCGTGATATATAAGAGATTTTATGAACTAGGTGGACGGTATGTTACCATTGGCTCAGATTCACATTATCCTCAGGCTATAGGTATGAATTTTGGGAATGCAAAATTAATTTGCCAGGAAACTTCGCTTAAGCCTGTGTACTTTAAAGAAAGAACTATGATAATTGACAATTTAGAAGTATAATTTCATCACGGAAGATGCTGAATCTGCTGAGGACACAGAAAGATTTTAGACAACAGTTCTAGACTATTTCAAGTATCCAGATAAAGCAATGTTAACGCTGTCTCTGATTAATTCAATCTTTAAAAAGAAAGCCTCCTCAGCGTATTCAGATTCTTCTGTGTCTTCCGTGATGAATATTTTTTATCTTTTCTTTTAATAGCCAACAGTCCAATCCTTAATTGTCCATTGTCTATTGTCAATTCTCAATTTTTCTATATTCTTACTTCTATAATATTGACATCTCATTCTTTTTATAATATACTTTGATTATCAAAATAAATAATTTGATAATCAAAGTATTTGATGTGCAAAGTAAAAGAATGAGGTGAAGTTATACTACTATCTATGGATAAAAGTTATCAAGTCTTAAATGAATTACTGGTAGATATATTTAACGATATACTACGGATTGAGCAGACAGCATTGCAGCAAGGAGAATTTAAAGATATTACCGTTACATAAATCCATACTATAGAAGCTATTGGTATGTATGAGCCCAGAAGTATGTCTGAGATAGCAGCTGACCTTAAGATCACAGTAGGTACTCTGACTACCGCCATTAACAAGCTTATTAATAAGGGTTATGTTGAAAGAAAAAGAATAGAAGAGGACAGAAGAGTTGTACTTGTACAACTAACTAAAAGAGGTAAACTTGCCTACAGAATCCATGAAAAGTTCCATAGGGACATGGTAATGGCCACTATAGAAGGTCTAAGTGAAGAGGAAGAAAAGATTTTAGTTAGGGCTATGGATCAGCTGAATAAATTCTTCAAAAGAAAATATAATTTGAGTAATAGCAACGAGGAGTAGTTGTATGGGAGAAGTTTATATTAGTGGAACCGGAAGATATGTGCCGGAAAATATAGTTACTAACGACGACTTGGCTAAAATAGTAGACACAAGCGACGAATGGATTAGTTCAAGATCCGGCATTAAGGAAAGAAGAATAACTTCCGGAGAAAATACTTCTGACTTAGCGGTCAAAGCGGCAAAAAATGCATTGGAAAATGCAGGAGTCAGTGCAGAGAAGGTGGACCTGATTATCGTGGCAACCGTAACCCCGGATATGTTTACTCCGGCCACAGCTTGTCTTGTGCAAAGTAAGCTAGGAGCAAAAAAAGCGGCAGCCTTTGATATCAACGCGGCTTGTACAGGTTTTATTTATGGCATAAGTGTTGGAACACAATTTATTAAAACCGGTGTATACAATCATGTTCTAGTAATTGGAGCTGAGACACTTTCAAAGATAGTTAACTGGCAGGACAGAAGTACCTGTGTACTGTTCGGCGACGGTGCCGGAGCGGTGTTGTTAAGCAGTTCAAAGGTAAGAGGCGTTGGTTCTATACTGATTGCTGCAGATGGTGAAAAGGGGGAGGTTTTGCAAAGTCATGCACTACCTATTAACAACCCTTATGCTCCGGATAATATAGAACACCCAGGACATAATCACATAGTAATGGATGGACGAGAAGTTTTCAAGTTTGCCACCTCTGTAATGGCAGAAAGCGTTGAAGAAATTCTAAAAAGAGAAAATCTAACTATGGATGATATCCAATATGTCATCCCCCATCAGGCTAATGTAAGAATTATAGATTATGCAGCAAAGAAATTATCGGCTGATCCGTCTAAATTTTATGTTAACCTTGATAAATATGGCAATACATCCAGTGCAAGCATACCAATTGCATTAGACGAAATTAATAGAAAAGGACTTTTAAGTAATGGCGATAAATTGATAATTGTTGGCTTCGGAGGAGGCCTAACCAATGGTGCTGCATTTTTGCAGTGGCAAAAATAATAATTGATATTGGAGGAAAAGAAAATGGTATTTGAAAAAGTAAGAGATATAATTGTGGATCAGCTTGGATTAGACAAAGAGGAAATAACTATGGAGACAACATTTGAAGATTTAGGGGTAGATTCCTTAGACCTATTCCAAATAGTTATAGAAATTGAGGAAGCCTTCAACATAAAAATTGAAAATGCTGAAAGTATTAAGGGCATTAAGGATGCTGTAGAGTTCATAGAAGCACAACAATAGTTTTTTTAGGTCAGATGAAAGTCTGACCCTTTGTGTAGGAGGAGTAATATGTTTAAATCAAAAATTTGTGATTTAATTGGAATAAAGTACCCAATTTTTCAAGGTGGTATGGCTTGGGTAGCAGACAGTTCTCTGGCAGCTGCGGTTAGTAATGCCGGAGGTCTTGGAATAATAGCAGCCGCTAATGCCCCTACAGAATATGTGAGAGAACAAATCCGAAAGACAAAGGAATTGACAGATAAGCCCTTTGGAGTAGATATCATGCTGCTAAGCAGCAATGCTGATGAAGTGGCTCAGATGGTCTGCAACGAAGGTGTTAAGGTAGTAACCACCGGTGCAGGAAATCCGGGCAAGTATATAAATAAGTGGAAAGAGCACGGTATCATTGTAATTCCCGTGGTTCCATCTGTGGCCTTAGCAGTTAGAATGGAAAGAACCGGAGCGGATGCTGTAATAGCAGAAGGATGTGAATCAGGAGGTCACGTTGGTGAGCTTACTACTATGGCCCTGGTACCTCAGGTAGTAAGTGAAGTCAATATACCGGTTATTGCAGCTGGAGGAATTGGTGACGGCAGAGGTGTGGCTGCAGCTTTCATGCTTGGAGCAGAGGGGGTTCAGGTTGGCACCAGATTCTTAGTTGCTAAGGAATGTACCATACATGAGAACTATAAGAAAAAGGTATTGAATGCAAAGGATATAGATACTGTAGTTACAGGAAGGCCTACAGGACATCCTGTTAGAGTCATAAAGAATAAGTTGGCAAGACAATTCCAACTGTTAGAAAAAGAGTGTGCTGCTCTTGAAAAATATGAAGAACTGGGAAGAGGGGCACTCCCAAGAGCTGTTAGAGATGGAGATATAGATATGGGTTCTGTTATGGCAGGGCAAATTGCAGGACTGGTGAATAAGGAGCAGACTTCTGCTGAGATTGTTGAAGAGATGTTTGCTGAAGCAGAAGCAGTAATTAAGCGAATGCTTTCAAGAGGTGGATTATGTCAAGAATAGGGTTTATTTTCTCAGGACAGGGATCTCAGTACACAGGAATGGGTAAGGACTTATACGATAATTTTATAGAATGTAAAGAGATTTTTAATATAGCCAATGATGTGTTGGGCTTTAATTTAGCAGATACCTGTTTTAATGGAAGTAAAGAGGAACTAAATTCAACAGAAGTAACTCAACCCGCCGTGCTCACTGTAAGTATAGCAGCCATGAAGGCTCTGCAGGCAGCCGGTGTGAAAGCTGATGTTACAGCGGGCTTTAGCTTAGGAGAATACTCTGCCTTAGTATGCAGTGGAGCTCTCAGTTATGAGAAGGCTGTAGCCCTTGTTAAAAAAAGAGGAAAGTTTATGCAGGAAGCAGTACCGGTGGGAGTAGGAGGAATGGTAGCAGTACTTGGATCAGATAGAGAGACAGTACTGGGGGGCTGTAAAGAAGCTTCAGAATTTGGGGTGGTGGAAGCTGTAAACTTCAATTGTCCCGGACAAATCGTCATTGCCGGTGAAAAGGAAGCCTTAAACAAAGCGGTGGAAATAATGAGCGGAAAGGGGGGTAAATGTATACAGCTGCCGGTAAGTGCTCCCTTCCACAGTTCATTGTTAAAACCTGCGGCTGAAAACTTAAAGGGAGAACTAGAGAAAATTAAAATTATGGATATGCAGATTCCTGTACTGACTAACGTACATGGAAATTATATAAATGATAAAGAGGAAATTAAGGAGCTCTTAGTTAAACAAGCTATGAGCCCGGTACTTTGGGAAGACATTATGAGAAGGATGCTTCAGGATGGAGTAGATGTCTTTATAGAACTGGGACCGGGTAAAACACTGACTGGCTTCTTAAAGAAAATAAATAGGAAGATAACGGCTTTAAATGTTGAAGACGTAAGATCGCTGAATAATACTCTGGAAGTTTTAAAAATAAAATAGTTTATAAGAATATGAGGAGGATAATATGCTTAAGGGTAAATGCGCAGTAGTGACCGGCGGTGGCAGAGGTATTGGTAAGGCAATAGCTATGAAGTTAGCTCAACAGGGCGCTGATATAGTAGTAAATTACAGAAACAGTGAAAAGGAAGCAGAGGAGCTGGTACATGCTATAGAAAATATGGGAGGTGCTGCCTTAGCAGTTAAGGCCGATGTAAGCAACTTTCATGAAGCAGAAACTCTTATTAAAAGTGCTCAGGAAAAGTTCGGCAGAGTTGATATACTAGTAAATAATGCCGGTATTACAAAGGATAATTTAATTCTGAGAATGAAGGAAGAGGACTTTGACAATGTTATATCTGTCAACTTAAAGGGCTGCTTTAATTGCATAAAGCATGTATCTTCTATAATGCTTAGGCAGAAAAGTGGGAGAATTATCAATATATCTTCTGTAATTGGCCTTGTGGGAAATGCGGGGCAGGCAAACTATGCTGCTTCAAAGGCAGGTATTTTGGGAATTACAAAATCCATGGCAAAGGAGCTTGGTTCAAGAGGAATAACAGTGAATGCCATAGCTCCGGGATATATAGAGACAGATATGACAGAGGTACTGCCTCAGAAAGTAAAGGATGCAATTGTAGAAAGTGTACCTCTGAAAAGGATTGGTAAAGCAGAGGATGTAGCAGAATTAGCAGCATTTTTGGCATCAGATAGTGCTTCCTATATAACTGGGCAAGTAATCAATGTTGATGGCGGAATGGTTGTTTAGAAGAGAGGTTGGTAATAATATGTTAAATAGAGTAGTAGTAACCGGTATGGGGGCCATTACACCAATTGGTAATGATGTAAAAACCTTTTGGGAAAATTGTAAAAATGGAAAAACCGGCATAGATTATATAAAGGGTTTTGACACTACAGACTATAAGGTCAAAATAGCGGCGGAGGTTAAAGACTTCCAACCTGAACTATATATTGATAAAAGAGAATGTAAGAGAATGGACAGATACTGTCAATTTGCTATGGCTGCAGCAGAAGAAGCTATTAGAGACAGTGGTCTGGATCTTGATGCTGTTGATAAATATAGATTAGGTGTATTAGTAGGTTCCGGAATTGGTGGACTTGGAACCATAGAAAGAGAATATGATAAGCTCCTTCAAAGGGGACCTTCAAGAGTATCACCGTTGTTTATACCTATGGCAATTTCAAATATGGCTTCCGGTAATATAGCTATAAGATATGGGGCAAAGGGTATTTGTACCAGTGTGGTTACAGCCTGTGCCAGCGGAACCAATGCCATAGGAGATGCCTTTAATCATCTTCAGAAGGGCACTGTAGATATAATGATTGCCGGTGGTGCAGAGGCTTCTATCACTCCTTTGGGGGTATCCGGTTTTACATCCCTTACGGCTCTAAGTACCAGCAATGATATTGAGAGGGCTTCTATTCCTTTTGACAAGGAAAGAGATGGCTTTGTAATTGGAGAAGGTGCCGGCATATTGATCATGGAAACCTTAGAGCATGCATTAAAAAGAGGCGCCAGAATATACTGTGAAGTCGTAGGCTATGGAGCCACCTGTGATGCCTACCATATGACTTCTCCGGATCCGGAAGGAGAGGGCGCAGCCCGATGTATGGAGATGGCACTAAGAGATGCAGACATCGCAAAGGAAGAGGTATCCTACATAAATGCTCACGGAACCAGTACTCCTTATAATGACAAATTCGAAACTATTGCCATAAAGAGAGTCTTTGGCCAGCAGGCTTATAAAATACCTGTAAGTTCCACAAAGTCAATGACAGGACATCTGCTAGGGGCTGCCGGGGCTGTGGAAGCAGTAGTTTGTATAAACTCAATATTGGATGATTTTATTCCTCCGACAGCAGGCTATAAGGTAAAGGATGAGGACTGCGATTTGGATTATGTTCCTAATGTGGGACGTAAGGTAGAAGTAAATGTTGCAATATCAAATTCCTTAGGCTTTGGAGGCCATAATGCTACTATAGCCTTTAAAAAGTGGAAAGAATAAAAAGAGAGAGGTTGAATATGGATTTAAACTTAGTGAGAGAAATTGTCTCAATGATGGAAAATTCTAAACTGTCCTCAATGGAGATAGAAATCAAGGACATGAGAATTAAATTGGAGAAAAACACTGACAGCACTGAAACTCCGATTCTTACTACAACAAGAACTGTGGAAGCAAAGCAGTATGAGGCTTTCACCTCCAGTGAAGTAATTACTGGGGTAGAAACTGTTAAGAAACAGGAGAGGGAAGATGTAGAATGTACATTGATTAAGTCACCAATGGTAGGAACCTTCTACAGTGCTCCCTCACCTGGTAGTGAACCCTTTGTGACTGTTGGTAAAACAGTTAAAAGTGGAGATGTTGTTTGTATAATTGAAGCTATGAAGCTTATGAATGAGATAGAAAGCGAATGTAATGGAACAATTATAGAGGTGCTTGTAAAAGACGGAGAAATGGTAGAGTACAATCAGCCACTATTTAAAATAAAAGCGTAGGTTGGTGAATTTATGGATATAAGAGAAATTCAAAATATTTTACCTCACCGCTATCCCTTCCTGCTAATTGATAGAGTAGAGGAGGTAGTACCGGGGGTAAAGGTTACTGCATATAAGAATGTGACTATGAATGAATATTTCTTCCAGGGACATTTTCCTCAGGAGCCGGTTATGCCCGGTGTACTTATAATAGAAGCCCTGGCACAGACCGGAGCAGTATCTATTTTAAGTCTTGAAGAAAACAAAGGCAAAATAGCTTACTTTGCCGGTATAGATAAAGCTAAATTCAGAAGAAAAGTTGTGCCGGGAGATGTTTTAAAACTGGAGGTTGAGATAATCAAGGTTAAGGGGCCTGCCGGTGTGGGTAAAGCAGTGGCAACCGTTAACGGGCATAAGGCCTGCGAAGCTGAGATTACATTCATTGTCGGAAGATAATGGGAGGATATATGTTTAAAAAGATATTAATAGCTAATAGGGGTGAGATAGCTGTTAGAATAATCAGAGCCTGCAGAGAAATGGGTATAGCTACCGTAGCTGTATATTCAGAGGCGGATAGAGATGCCCTCCATGTGCAGCTGGCTGATGAGGCGGTATGTATTGGGCCAGCCCCATCCAAGGACAGCTATTTAAACATACAAAATATAATAAGTGCCACTGTATTGACTGGATCAGAGGCAATACATCCGGGCTTTGGATTTCTTTCAGAAAACAGTAAGTTTGCTAAGATGTGCAGGGAATGTAATATTGCTTTTATCGGCCCTGATGCTGAAAGTATAGAACTCATGGGAAATAAGGCTAAAGCCAGAGAAATTATGAAGGAGGCCGGGGTACCAGTTATTCCGGGAACTGAAGGGGCCTTGAAAAGTGATGAGGCTGCACATGAAATGGCAGAGATCATTGGATATCCTGTAATGATAAAGGCTGCAGCCGGTGGAGGCGGCAGAGGTATCAGAATAGTTTACAGCAGGGATGAACTTTCAAGGGCCTATAACACAGCGAAAACTGAAGCACAAGCCTGCTTTGGTGACGATACACTGTACATGGAAAAATTTATTGACAAGCCTCACCATATTGAATTTCAAATCCTTGGAGATAAATACGGCAATATCATCCACTTAGGTGAAAGGGAGTGTTCTATTCAACGAAGAAATCAAAAAGTGCTGGAGGAAGCTCCTTCTGCCTTCTTAACGCCGGAGCTAAGGATAAAAATGGGAGAGGCAGCAGTTAAGGCTGCAAGAAAGGTAGGCTACCACAATGCCGGAACCATAGAATTTTTAGTGGACAGCAACCATAACTTCTACTTTATGGAGATGAACACCAGAGTTCAAGTAGAGCATCCTATAACAGAGTTAGTAACAGGTATAGATATTGTAAAGCAACAAATAAGAATTGCTGCAGGAGAGGCACTTAATATAAAGCAAGAGGACATAAAGATAAGAGGTCATGCTATAGAGTGCAGAATTAATGCTGAAGACCCAAGCAAGGAGTTTAGACCTTCCCCGGGGAAAATTATGGGCCTTAACCTGCCCGGTGGACCGGGAGTAAGAGTAGATTGTGCTGTTTATCAAAGCTACAGCATTCCCCCACATTATGACTCAATGATAGCGAAGCTTATCGTTCATTCAGAGGACAGAAGCAGTGCTATAGCCAGAATGAAGAGGGCCTTAGGAGAACTGTTAATCGAAGGTGTAGTTACAAATATAGAATTTCAATATGAAATACTTTGTGATGACAGATTTGTTAAAGGAGAGTATGACACTTCATTCTTAAAAGATAAGTTGGTGAAAAGTGAATGATAAAGGACTTGTTTAAAAAACAGAAATATATTACTGTAAGCTCTACAACTTTGAGTACAGAAGAGGAACATAGACCTATTATTCCGGATGGAATGTGGATAAAATGCAATAACTGCGGTAAAATACTCTATAAAAGCGATGTGGAAGAAAACTATAATACCTGTAGTAATTGTAATTATCATTTTAGGTTATCCGCCAGTGATCGCCTTAAATATGTTCTGGATAAGGAGTCCTTCATTGAATTCGATAAAGGAATGAAAAGTGTTAATCCTATTAATTTTCAAGACTACGAAAGCAAGCTGGAGAAAACAGTGGAATTAGCAGGTGTCAATGAAGCGGTAGTAACAGGGAGAGGCAAGATCAACGGATTAGACACTGTTATTGCCGTAATGGACAGCAATTTTATGATGGGGAGTATGGGCTCTGTAGTTGGAGAAAAGATAACAAGGGCTGTGGAATATGCAACCAAGCAGAGACTGTCTATAATAATATTCACAGCTTCCGGCGGAGCCAGAATGCAGGAGGGCATAGTGTCCTTGATGCAGATGGCAAAGATAAGCGGAGCCATAGCTAAACATTCTGAAAGTAAGCTTCTTTATGTTACAGTCCTTACAGATCCTACCACCGGTGGTGTCACTGCCAGCTTTGCTATGGAAGGAGATATAATCCTGGCAGAACCGGGAGCACTAATCGGTTTTGCAGGAAAGAGAGTAATACAAGATACCATTAAACAAGAGCTGCCCAAGGGATTTCAAACTGCGGAATTTTTGCTACAGAAAGGTTTTATTGACAGTATAGTTCATAGAAGCGAACTTAGACGTACATTGGCCAATATACTATTGCTTCATAAGGAGAGATAATTATGTCTATGGGTATAAATAAGGAGAGAAGTGCTTGGGAAAAGGTAAATATGGCTCGTGCCCAAGAAAGACCTTCAGCAAAGCAGTATATAGATAGAATTTTTGATAACTTTATGGAGTTCCATGGAGACAGAAATTTCGGTGATGACCCTGCTATTATAGGAGGTATTGCTCAGTTAGACGGTAGAAGTGTTACTGTTATAGCTCAGCAAAAGGGTGAAAACACAAAGGACAACATCTTTAGAAACTTTGGTTGTCCTCATCCTGAAGGCTACAGAAAGGCACTAAGATTAATGCTGCAGGCAGAGAAGTTTGGCAGACCGGTTATTTGTTTTGTAGATACTCAAGGTGCCTATTGTGGAATAGGGGCTGAAGAACGAGGTCAGGGTGAAGCTATTGCAAGAAACCTGGTTACTATGATGAATCTAAAAACACCTATAATTTCAGTAGTTATAGGCCAAGGAGGAAGTGGTGGTGCTTTAGCTTTAGCGGTGGCAGATGAGGTCTGGATGTTGGAGAACTCAGTTTATTCTATACTGTCGCCAGAAGGCTTTGCTAGTATTTTATGGAAGGATGCTTCCAGAGCTCAAGAAGCAGCAGATATAATGAAGCTCACTGCAGAGGATCTGCTAAGTTTAAAGGTCATTGATAGGGTAATTATGGAACCCAATGGAGGAGCTCATAAGAATATAGACGCCATGGCTACTATACTAAAGGATAGATTTATTTCTACCTTAGAAAAGCTATGTAGCCTGGAAGAAGATAAATTATTAATGAAAAGGTATGAAAAGTTTAGAAAAATTGGGTATTATAAAGAATAAATATAAAAAAATACGTATAAATATTAAAAACTCCTGTGTACAACAGGAGTTTTTGTTGTATAATATATGTATAAATATAGATATATCATGTATAAATATTAATTGAGGTGGTTATATGACTGTTAATTTAAAGGGAAGAAGCTTTCTTACACTATTGGACTTTTCACCTTCGGAAATTCGATATCTGATTGATCTTGGACATGCATTAAAAAGAAAAAAGAAGAGTGGAGTCAGAGATAAGGTATTAGAAGGAAAAAACATAGTGTTAATTTTCGATAAAACTTCTACTAGGACAAGATGTGCTTTTGAAGTAGCTGCCTATGACGAAGGCGCCAATGTAACATACTTAAGTAACTCACAAATGGGTAAGAAGGAATCCATAGAAGATACAGCAGTAGTTTTGGGGAAATTCTATGATGGCATTGAGTTTAGAGGTTTTGATCCAAGCATAGTAGAAACCTTGGCGGAGAAGTCAGGTATACCGGTTTGGAACGGGTTGACGGATGAGGATCATCCAACACAAGTGTTGGCAGATTTTATGACCTTGGAGGAAAAGGTCAATAAGCCATTAAAGGATATAAAGCTCACCTTTGTTGGAGATGCGAGAAACAATATGTCCAACGCCTTGATGTATGGCTGTGCCAAAATGGGTATGACATATGTGGCCTATGGACCAAAGGAGTTGTGGCCTTCACAGGAGGTACTTGATAAGGCTAACAGTATAGCTGCTGAAACCGGGGCAAAGATTATTGTCACAGATAACATAATAGACTTAGCAGGCTCAGATGCAATATATACTGATATTTGGGCTTCCATGGGAGAAGAGGATAAAATGCAGGAAAGAGTAAAAATCCTCTCACCTTATAAGGTTACAAAGGACCTGCTGAAGGCAGCTGACAATGAGAATGTTATATTTATGCATTGTCTGCCGGCCTATCATGATTTTAACACGCAGACTGCAAAATACTATATCGAGGAACAGGGTATAGATATTAGAGAAGTTTCAGATGAAGTATTTAGAAGCAAGCATTCAGTGGTTTTTGATGAGGCAGAAAACAGATTACATTCCATAAAGGCGGTTATGGTGGCAACACTGTAATTATATTGTTTTCAGTTACTTTAAATATTCAAGGGGGCTAGGGTGTTTAGAGATGGAAAACAAAATTGATCAAATATACTCAAGAAGAATTATAAGGAGCTACTCCAATAAAAAGGTAGAGAAACAAAAGATCAAGTTGCTGTTAGAAGCCGCAATGGCAGCACCAAGTGCCTGTAATAATGAGCCTTGGGAGTTCGTTGTTATTTTGGAGGAAGAAACACTGTGTAAAATAAAAAAATGCCTAAAAACCACAAGGTATAAGGCACCATTGGCAATAGCTGTCTGCGGAAATATGAAACTTGCCAGGGGCAGCATGGAGACGTATTGGATTCAGGACTGCAGTGCAGCCATAGAGAACATGCTGTTGGCTTCTTCCGGTATTGGCTTGGGCGGTGTATGGGTAAGTGTATATCCTTACAAAAATATCATTGAGGCTGTAAGTGAGATTTTATGCATACCTGAACACGTAATTCCTTTGGGAATTGTGCATATCGGTTATCCAGCTGAAATAAAGGAACCGAGAATACAATATAATGAAAGGCGTATTTATTGGGGCAAATACGAACCGGAAAGAAATCTCAAGGGAAGGCCTAAGAACATGGAATACTGAAATAATCACGGAACACGCGGAAAGCGTGGAATTGTATTGAAGGGGTATTCTTTATTTTTATCTGTACCAGTAAAAAGTAAGGTAAGTTTTGGCTTACCTTGCTTTTTTATTGATAGATTTCATATGCTTAAAAATATTTCAGTCAATTTAAAATAGCGGGCTGAATAAAAGGAAACTTGTATATATAGTTGACAATTATGGTCGGATTTGTTATTCTAAAATTAAAGTATACTAAAAGAGTCGGGATTAAAGGAAGTGATGAAATGAAGCTGTCTACCAGAGGAAGATATGGGATAAAGGCTATGGTAGATTTGGCAGTACATTATGGAGATGAACCTATTTCTATAAAGAGCATATCAGAAAGACAGGGAATATCCGAATACTATTTGGAGCAGCTGTTTGCACCTTTAAGAAAAGCGGGCTTGATAAAGAGTATAAGAGGTGCTCAAGGTGGGTATATTTTAACCAGGTCACCTAAGGAAATAACAGTAGCTGATATATTCAAGGTTTTGGAAGGACCTGTGGAAATCTCAGAATGTCTTGACGGATTGGTCTGCAGCAATGAAGACTACTGTGCCACAAGACTTCTTTGGGAAAAGATAAAGCTTAGTATAGACAGCGTGTTAGAAACAACTACCCTATGGGATATAGTTGATAATTATAACAAAATGAAAGATAAGAGAAATGATTATCCTCTAAAAATCCAAGAGACTTAATAAGGCGTGGTTTTTTAGAATTTGCTCTATATACTTTAAGGAAGGTGAAAAAATGAATAAAACCATATACATGGATTATGCTGCAACCACTTACACAAAGAGAGAAGTGGTTGAAGAAATGCTGCCCTATTTTACCGAGAATTTTGGTAACCCATCATCAATATATTCTCTATCAAGAGTGACAAAGAAGGCTATTGATGTAAGCAGAGATAGAGTAGCAAAGGCTCTAAATGCGGATTCGTCGGAAATATACTTTACAGGCTCTGGATCAGAAGCAGACAATTGGGCTATAAAGGGTGTTGCCCTTGCTAACAGAAAAAAAGGCAATCATATTATAACAACAAAAATAGAGCACCATGCTGTTCTACACACTTGTGAATATTTAGAAAAGAATGGTTTCGAGGTAACTTATTTGCCTGTAGATAAGGAAGGCTTTATTAGTCTAGAGGATTTAAAGGCTGCAATTAAGGATACTACAATTTTAGTTTCCGTAATGTTTGCTAACAATGAAATAGGAACAATTCAGCCAATTAAAGAAATTGGCCAAATATGCAGAGATAGAAAGATATTATTCCATACTGATGCTGTTCAGGCAATTGGTAACATAGCTGTAGATGTAAAGGATATGAACATAGACTTGCTTTCCTTGGCTGGACATAAGTTCTATGGACCAAAGGGAGTAGGAGCCTTATATATAAGAAAAGGCGTGAAAATTGACAACTTAATCCACGGCGGCGGACAGGAAAGAGCCCGCAGAGCCGGAACAGAAAACGTAGCAGGAGTTGTGGGTTTGGGCAAGGCTATAGAACTTGCAACAGCTAATATAGAAGAAAAGAATGCAAAACTGATAGCTCTAAGAGATAAGCTTGTAGAAGGTTTGCTAAAGGTTCCTTATACAAGATTAAATGGACCTAAGGGTGACAAGAGACTACCGGGTAATGTCAATGTTTGTTTTGAATTCATCGAAGGAGAATCAGTACTTTTACTTCTCGATGATGCGGGAATCTGCGCATCCAGCGGTAGTGCCTGCACATCTGGGGCTTTAGATCCTTCTCATGTACTTTTGGCAATAGGATTACCTCATGAAATTGCTCACGGATCTTTAAGGCTAAGCCTTGGAGAAGGAAATACAGAGGAAGAAGTAGATTATGTATTGGAAGTTATTCCTAACATAGTAAAAAGACTTAGAGATATGTCACCATTATGGGAGTCAGTAGTTAAAAAGGGAGGAAGCAGCAATGTATAGCGAAAAGGTTATGGATCATTTCAGGAATCCAAGAAATGTAGGAGAAATAGAAGACGCAAACGGAGTAGGTGAAGTTGGTAACGCAAAATGCGGAGATATAATGAAAATATACCTGAAGGTTGAAGACAATATTATTAAGGATGTTAAGTTTAAGACCTATGGCTGTGGTTCGGCAATAGCTTCTTCAAGTATGGCTACTGAATTAATAAAGGGTAAGACTTTAGATGAAGCATGGAAGCTAACAAACAAAGCCGTGGCAGAGGCATTAGATGGTCTGCCACCTGTAAAAATGCATTGTTCAGTATTGGCTGAGGAAGCTATACACAAGGCCATAAACGACTATAGAATTAATCATGGTTTGGAACCTTGGGATATGGTTGAACATGATGATATACATGATCATGTTCATGGTGAATAAGTTAGATTAGGCAGAAGCTGTCGCTTTAAATATTAAGTGCGACAGCTTCTTTTTGTTGTATGATATTCCCTTCATTGAGAAATAATAAGTATATTATTGATGAAGAGGGGCTGTACTATGTCGTTGTACAGATTAAAGGATTTCTTGACAAAGAATGTTCTATATAGTGATGGCAAGAAGGCCGGCATTGTATCAGATGTGATAGTGAATTTTAATGAAAAGAAAGTACAGGGTTTTTCTGTATCTGGAGGCAGTATACTGAGAAGAAAAAACAAAGTTGTATATATTGAGAACATTATATATTATGATTGCAGTATAATAATAGGCAAAATGTCAGAAAAAAAACTCTTGACCTTCTCTGCGGTAAAAGGTATGGAGGTAACAGACATCAAGGGCAATATAATTGGAATTGCAGAGGACATTTTGTTTGATAATAAGTTTAAACTTAGAGGCATTATCATCAGCCCGGGAATGATCAGAAAGCTCGTAATAGGTAAGGGAATTTTGCTTATAAATGAACTGATTTTTGGAGATAAAAACATTCTATATTTTGGAAAAGGGAACTTTCGCTATACAAGTTTAAGACATGAAATAAGTGGTGCTGATTACTATGAATAGGATTTTAAAATATAAAGTTTTGAGATATATCTTAATTTTAACAGTCTCTTTATTGGCATTATTTCTACTGACTACTAATCCTATTATAAAAGAAGTCCTGGGTACATTATTCATAGCCTTTGTCATAGCCTATTCTTTAAAACCTGTACAGGATAAGTTAATAGAAAAAGGAATTGGAAAGAAAATATCTTCAATTGTTATATTGCTGGGCTTGCTTCTTGGTATTGCTGTAATACTTGTATTTTTGATACCAAATATAATAAGGGAAACCTTAAATATAGGAAATACCTTTGATGAATTTGAGGGGATAATCAACAATATTAATAAAAGAATAGAGGAGTTATCCAGCAACAGATATTTTAAAAATGTGATTACCATAGCTTTGAGTAAGATAGAAAAGGCGGTAACAGGATTTTGCGAGAATGCCTTTGACTGCATTTTTGAAAAGAGCGGAAACCTCTTATCCATTGCAGTGATTCCGATTTTAGTTTATTATATCTTGTCAGATGGACATAAAATAGGAAAGAATTTCATTGCCTTTATACCGCACAAAAAACGACCGGTGATGAGAAATTTATCCAAGGATATAAATTTGATGCTGTCAAAGTATATTTTAAGCCAATTCCTGTTAAGTGCACTAATAAGCATCATGACCTTTTTTGTGTTGTTGGCTCTCGGGGTGGATTTTCCTCTGCTTCTATCCTTGCTCAATGGCATCTTCAATGTGATTCCATACTTTGGACCCTTATTTGGAGCTGTACCACCAGTATTGGTAGCACTTATTGACTCCCCAAAAACAGCCCTATGGACAGCGGTCCTTTTGAATCTCATACAGCAGATAGAGGGTGATATTATATCACCTAAAATCACTGGAGAAACTGTAAATATACACCCCTTGTTTATAATCTTGCTCCTCATAGCAGGTGGAAAGGTTGGTGGCTTTGTGGGCATGGTAATGGCAGTACCGGTGGCGGTAATGGTAAAGGTGATTCTCGAAGACTTAGACTATTACATGTATTAAAGCTATTGACATAAAATCTCGAATAATTTATAATTTGCCTATATATTTAATAATCAGTGATGACGAGAATTAGTAGATTGATTGATTCATTCAGAGAGGAAGTGGTTGGTGAGAACTTCTTGATAGATTTATCGAAGCTGTCTCTGAGCTTTTCTTTAAGGAGATGCAGGAATTTCTATTCCTGTAATTAGGGTGGTACCGCGAAATAGACTTTCGTCCCTTGTGGATGAGAGTCCTTTTATTTTATAAATACTATATTTAAGGGAGGATATACACATGAGATTCATGGGCCTAAATGAAGTTAGAGAAGCTTATTTGAAATTCTTTGAAAGCAAAGAACATTTAAGACTGGATAGTTTTTCACTGGTTCCGAAAAATGATAACAGTCTGTTACTAATAAATGCAGGTATGGCGCCGTTAAAGCCATATTTCACTGGGCTTGCAAAGCCACCAAAGACAAGAATAACTACCTGCCAAAAGTGTATAAGAACTGGTGATATCGACAATGTAGGAAAAACATCAAGGCATGCTACCTATTTCGAAATGCTTGGTAATTTTTCCTTCGGTGACTACTTTAAGGAAGAAGTAATTCCATGGGCTTGGGAATTTGTAACTAAGGTATTGGAAATTCCAAAAGAGAAGCTATATGTTACTATATATGAAGAAGATGATGAGGCCTTTGAAATTTGGTCAAAGAGCACAGATGTAGATCCTTCAAGAATTTTCCGTCTCGGTAAGAAGGATAACTTCTGGGAAATAGGTCAGGGACCCTGCGGACCATGTTCTGAGATTCACTTCGACAGAGGAGTAGGGGTAATAAAGACTGTCGAGGAATTTGAGGCAGCTGCTGATGCCGATAGAGTAGTAGAGTTCTGGAACCTTGTATTTACACAATTTGATAAGGATGAAAATGGTGTATACCATAGATTGGCCAATCCTAATATTGATACCGGTATGGGCTTGGAGAGAATGGCAGCCCTAATGCAAGGCAAGAACACTATATTTGAAGTGGATACAATAAATTCTATTTTACAGGAAGTTTGTAGAGTGTCCAATACTGTGTACGGCGAAAATGCCGCAAAGGATGTATCCATAAGAATCATTACAGACCACATAAGAAGTGTAAGCATGATGATCTGCGACGGAGTGCTCCCATCAAATGAAGGAAGAGGCTATGTTTTAAGAAGACTCCTCAGAAGAGCTGCAAGACATGGAAGACTTCTTGGTCTAACCAGTGCCTTCCTGTATAACCTATGTGATATAGTGGTGGAAAATTCTAAAGGTGCATATCCGGAATTAGAAGAGAAAAAGGACTATATCAAGAATGTAATAAAGATAGAAGAAGAAAGATTTGAAGAAACAATTGACTCCGGTATGGGAATATTGGCTGAGTATATTTCCGAATTAGAAAAGTCCGGCGAAAAGGTTCTGAAGGGTGAGCTTGTATTTAAACTTTATGATACCTATGGCTTCCCTGTGGAATTGACAGAGGAAATATTAGCTGAAAAGGGCCTTGGACTGGATATGGAAGCTTTTAATGTGGAAATGAAGCTGCAGAAGGAAAGAGCAAGAAAGGCAAGAGGCGAATCTAACTATATGGGCAGCGAAGACAGCATTACAAACAAAATACCGGCTGAATACAATACAAACTTTGTAGGTTATGACCATACAGAATATAGCTCAAAGGTATCTCTTTTAATTAAGGATGAGGAGTTTGCAGAGGTCCTTGAGGCCGGAGACAAGGGAATAATCCTTGTGGAAGAAACTCCTTTCTATGCTGAAATGGGGGGACAGATAGGAGATAAGGGTATAATTTACAGCGATAATTTTAAAGCAGAGGTAGAAGATTGCAAAAAGAGCGTTGCAGGAAAGACCCTACATTTTGCAACTGTACTGGAAGGAAGCTTAAAACAGGGGAATGAAGTAAAGCTTAAGGTAGATTCAGTTAGAAGAAACAATATCAGAAAGAACCATACTGCAACTCATATGCTACAGGCAGCCCTCAAGGAAGTGATGGGAGACCATGTACATCAGTCCGGTTCTCTTGTAGATGAAGATAAGTTGAGATTCGACTTTACTCACTTTACTGCAATGACTGAGGAAGAAATCAGCAGGGTAGAAGAAATAGTAAATGCAAAAATTATGGAAGCAACTTCCGTTGAAACAGAAGAGATGGGTATAGAAGCAGCAAGAGAAAAAGGTGCTATGGCACTCTTTGACGAAAAATACGGTGATATTGTAAGAGTGGTTTCCGTTGGAGATTTCAGCATAGAGCTCTGCGGTGGAACTCACGTATCAAATTCCGGTGAAATCGGCCTCTTTAAGATAACCTCCGAAAGCGGTGTAGCTGCAGGTATAAGAAGAATAGAGGCTATTACAGGCTTTAATGCAATAAAGTTCTTAAATGAAAAGCTTACAACTATAAAAGACATTGCTAATACAATAAAATGTAATCCAAAAGAAGTAGTGAATAAATCTGCTGCTCTTGTACAGGAATTAAAAGAAAAAGACAAGGAAATAAATGAACTAAAGAAAGAGCTTGCTAAAGGCGCAGAAGGAGAACTTCTAAATAAGATTAAAGAAGTTAAAGGCGTAAAATATATTGCTGCTGTAGTTGATAATATGGACAGTGAGAACCTGAGAGAATTGGGAGATAGACTGAGAAATAAGTTAGACAACGGACTTGTTGTTCTTGGAAGTGCTTTTGATGAAAAAGTAGTTCTGCTGGCAATGGCAACTAAGGAAGCTGTGGCTAAGGGAGTACACTGCGGTAAAATCATCAAAGACGTAGCAGCAGTAACCGGTGGCGGCGGCGGTGGCCGTCCAGATATGGCTCAAGCCGGAGGAAAAATGCCGGGAAAATTACCGGAAGCAATGAATGTTGTTGAAAAGTTATTAGAAACTTTAGTTAAATAGTGTACTTTTAAATGATTTTCATTTATAATATAAGTGTAGTAATGTTTACCATTATATATTATAATGAAGAAGTTAATACTTAATTATGATACCTTAAGCTAAAGTATTCCTAGCAAGGGGGTGAAGTCTGTAAGAAATCATAACCATGATTTTATACAGGATTAATATGGATAAAAATGATTACACAATGCAGTTTAATTTTATAAACAATAAAAGGGATTTAACTAAAGCAATTTTAACTCAAGTATATGATTCACTGAAGGAAAAGGGCTATAATCCGGTAAACCAGTTGGTGGGTTATCTAATTTCCGGAGACCCTACATATATAACCAATTATAATGGTGCCAGAGCTCTGGTTAGAAAGCTGGAACGTGATGAAATTCTTGAAGAAGTTTTAAAATCTTATTTAGGTATAAAATAAAAGTGCCCTTTTTAGGGCATTTTTATTTTAAGAATGGAGAACTATGAGAATACTAGGACTAGATGTTGGTGAAAAAACTATTGGAGTGGCTGTCAGTGACCCATTGGGGTTAACGGCGCAGGGTATTTGTACAATAAAGCGTAAAAGCGTAAATGTTGATATAGATGAAATAAACAAATATGTGGTAGAATATGGTTGTGATCTTATTGTATTGGGTTTGCCCAAAAATATGAATGGCACCATAGGTCCATCAGGAGAAAAGGTTTTAAAATTGGCTGAAAAAATCCAAGAAAGATTAAATATTAAGGTGGATACATGGGACGAAAGGCTTACGACCGTTGCAGCCCACCGAGTTATGCTGGAAGCTGACCTATCCAGAAATAAGAGAAAAAAGATTGTTGATAAATTAGCTGCTATGTATATTTTACAAGGTTATCTTGACAGATTGTCAAATAAATAAATATTAATAGAAAAGGAGAGTTAAATATGGAAAATGATGTAGAATCAATCGTATTGACTGACGAAGAAGGAAATGAAACTGAATTCGAAGTAATAACTAAGTTTGACATTGAAGAAAACGAGTATGTTATTGTAGTGCCTGTTGATGGTGACGAAGATGAAGCGGTAGCACTTAAGATTGAACAGGATGAGGCTGGCAATGACATTTTAGTTACTATTGAAGACGAGGAAGAATTTCAAATGGTCAATGAAGCCTATGAGGCAATTTTTTCTGGTGATGACCTAAATTAATATTGAAGAGGTATTAAAGATGGCTAAGATGCATGCTGATGAAGTTAAAAGATTAAAAGAAAACTTAAAAGCAAAGGGCTATAAGCTTACTCCTCAACGGAGGGCTATAGTTGACTGTATCGTCAGCAGTGAGGGAAAGCACCTTACTGCTGAGGAAATTTATGACCTGGTAAAGGAAGATTGCGCCGAGATTGGGCTTGCTACGGTATACAGAACAATTGCTATGCTTGAAGAATTGGGCATAGTGAGCAGATTAGAACTCGGTGACAATATCAGTAGATATGAAATTGTTCACGAAGAGGAAAACCATCAACATCATCATTTGATATGTAATAATTGTTCAAAAGTATTAGAAGTAGAAGGAGATTTACTGGATATACTGGAACAAAACATTGAAGAAAAATATAAGTTCAAAATTAAAAATCATAGTGTCAGATTTTTTGGCATTTGTTATGAGTGCTCTAAGGAAGAACAGTAATAGAAGGAGGATGATTCAATGAGGAGGGATAAGGATAAGATCAAAATAATACCTCTTGGGGGACTTAATGAGATAGGAAAAAACCTTACCGTTATTGAATATAAGGATGAGATAATAGTAATAGATTGCGGGCTTAGATTCCCTGATGAAGAAATGTTTGGAATTGATATAGTAATTCCGGATGTGAGCTATCTGATAAAGAATGCAGATAAGGTTAAGGGGATATTCCTTACCCATGGACATGAGGACCATATAGGGGCTCTACCCTATGTATTAAAACAGATAAATGTACCGGTATATGGAACAAAGCTAACCTTGGGTATTGTGGAAATGAAGCTTAAGGAACATGGACTTTTGAGTGTTACAGAACTTAAAAGAGTAAGTCCTAAGGATGTAATAAAGTTGAATAATGTTTCAGTAGAATTTATAAAGACTAACCATAGTATTGCGGATTCGGTGGCTATTGCGATTCATACGCCTTTAGGAGTTGTGCTGCATACCGGTGATTTCAAAGTAGACTATACCCCAATAGATGGAGAGGTAATAGACTTATCTAGATTTGCTGAACTTGGAAGAAAAGGCGTACTTGTAATGTTGGCTGACAGTACAAATGTTGAACGTCCAGGTTATACCATGTCGGAAAGTACTGTTGGCGATACTTTTGAGAGATTTTTTACTGCTGCAAAGGGAAGAATTATTGTAGCTACCTTTGCCTCAAATATCCACAGAATTCAGCAAATTATATCCGCAGCCAATAAATATGGCAGAAAGGTAGCGGTATCAGGAAGAAGCTTGGAAAACATCGTAGCTGTTGGTACGGAACTCGGCTATATCCATATTGACAAAGATAACTTTATCAGCATTGATACTATCAATAAGTATCCACCGGATAAGGTGACAATAATAACTACTGGCAGCCAGGGAGAAACGATGTCTGCTCTTTCCAGGATTGCAAGCAATGAGCATAAAAAGGTCAGCATCATGGAGGGTGATATGGTTATAATCTCTGCTTCACCTATACCTGGTAACGAGAAATTGGTATCCAGAGTTATTAATCAACTGTTTAAAAATGGTGCAGAAGTAATTTATGAATCACTAGCAGATGTCCATGTATCTGGTCATGCTTGTCAGGAGGAATTAAAACTTATGCATTCACTTGTTAAGCCTAAATTTTTCGTACCAGTACATGGTGAATACAGACACCTGAAACAACATGCTGAATTGGCTGTAAAACTTGGTTTAAATCCTGCTAATACCCTGATAGCAGATATAGGTAACGTAATTGAAGTAAACAAGGATGGTATAAAGAAAAATGGCACAGTAATCTCCGGCAACGTTTTTGTAGATGGACTTGGAGTAGGTGATGTTGGAAACATCGTGCTTAGGGATAGAAAGCACTTATCACAAGATGGAATCTTAACAGTGGTAGTTACTATTGAAAAAGAAAGTGGTAATGTAATTGCCGGCCCCGATATTATATCCAGAGGTTTTGTATATGTAAGAGAATCAGAAAACTTAATGGAAGAAGCAAGACTCGTAGTTAAGGAAACTTTAAGAAATTGTGAAGAAAAGCATATAACTGATTGGGCAACTCTGAAGACAAATATTAAGGATGATCTGAGAAACTTCCTTTATGAGAAAACTAAGAGAAAACCGATGATTCTTCCAATTATAATGGAAATTTAAGCTGTATAGGGTTACATTTTTCTTAATAAGTTGACAATTATAGACCATAATATTAGAATAAATATGACTTCAGTAAAATTGGGTACATTGTATCCAATTTTATTTTTGATGAATTTATAGTATGTTATATAAAGTCAATTTAAATAAACGGAGGCTAATATGAATAAATACACCAGAGAAGATATAAGAAATATTGCTATAATTGCCCATGTTGACCATGGTAAGACTACTTTAGTTGATGCCTTGCTGAAACAAAGTAATGTTTTCAGAACCAATGAAAAAGTTCAGGAAAGGGTTATGGACTCTAATGACTTGGAAAGAGAAAGAGGAATTACCATCCTGTCAAAAAATACTGCTATAAGCTATAACGGTATTAAGATAAATATAGTAGATACTCCTGGACATGCGGACTTCGGTGGCGAAGTAGAACGTGTTTTAAAAATGGTGGATAGTGTGCTTTTGGTAGTTGATGCCTATGAAGGTACTATGCCTCAAACTAAGTTCGTTTTGAAAAAGGCCTTGGAGCTTGGGTTAAAGCCTATAGTTGTCATCAATAAAATCGACAGACATGATGCAAGACCCACAGAAGTAATCGACGAGGTTTTTGATCTATTCGTTGAGTTGGGAGCGGATGATGAGCAGTTAGACTTTCCAATAGTATATTGCTCTGCAAGAGAAGGTTATGCCAAATTGGATATCAATGATGAAAGTGATAGTATGGCACCCTTGTATAATACAATTATTGAGAAAGTAAAAGCTCCGGAAGGATATATAGATATGCCCCTTCAATTGCTGGTTACAACCATAGATTCCAGCGAGTATGTAGGAAGAATATGCATTGGTAAGATAGAAAGAGGAGTAATCAGGAAAAATCAAAATGTAACAATTCTACACAGAGATGGTTCCTCTCATAATGTAAAAGTATCCACACTTTATGTATATAATGGACTAAAGAGAGTAGAAGTTGAAGAAGCAAAGCTTGGAGATATAGTGGCAGTCAGCGGTTTAGGTGAGGTTAATATCGGTGAAACCATTGCTGACAGCAGTGCACCGGAAGCACTTCCATTCGTTGATATAGATGAGCCAACCATCAGTATGAATTTCCTTGTGAATGATTCTCCTTTTGCAGGAAGAGAAGGAGAGTTTGTTACTTCAAGACATTTAAGAGATAGGCTGATGAGAGAATTAGAGACTAATGTAAGTCTAAGAGTAGAAGAGCTTTCTCCGGATACCTTCAAGGTAAGCGGTAGAGGTGAGTTGCATCTTTCTATTTTAATAGAGCAAATGAGAAGAGAAGGCTATGAATTCCAAGTTTCAAAACCTTCAGTTATTTTTAAAGAAAAAGAAGGGAAAACCTTAGAGCCTATCGAATTCTTAACAATAGATGTACCTGAAGATTTTATGGGAGCGGTAATACAAAAGCTTGGACAAAGAAAGGGAGAAATGCTCAACATGACTTCAGCTGTTAACGGTTATGTACGATTGGAATTCTTAATTCCTTCAAGAGGTCTTATAGGTTTTAGAAACGAATTCCTTACAGATACAAAGGGCAACGGTATAATGAACAGCCTATTTGAAGGTTATGAGGAGTACAAAGGGGATATACCACAGAGAACCAGAGGTTCCTTAGTGGTATTTGAAACCGGAGAAGCAATAACCTATGGCTTATATAATGCACAAGAAAGAGGAACACTGTTTATAGAACCGGGTACCCCAGTTTACGAGGGAATGATAGCCGGAGAATGTTCAAGAGCAGAGGATATTGAGGTTAATGTATGTAAGAAAAAGCACCTAAGCAATACTCGTGCCTCCGGTTCTGATGAGGCCTTAAAGCTAACTCCTGTTAGAAAGATGTCCTTGGAACAGTGCTTGGAGTTTATAAATAATGATGAACTTGTAGAAGTTACACCAAAGACTATAAGAATGAGGAAAAAGATTCTTAATGCAGAAATGAGAAAGAGAGCAGCTAGGAGAAACGAGGTATAGTATACGAATTTTATGGGGGGAACTAAATGTTAAAGAAGTTGATAAAAACCATAGCCACCATTTGGATCGTAGTGATGGTAATAATTATTGGCAGCAGAGGTTACTACATAAGTGTCATTAATAAACCTCTGAAAAATATTGATGCAACTGAGTTGAAGATGACTATTAAGTCCGGAGATACTTTAAATGGTGTTATTAACAGATTAAATAGCCAAGGAAATCTGAAAAACTCATTGTTAATTAGACTTTACATGAAGCTGAACAAGGTCTCCTTTTCTGTAAAACAAGGTGATGTAGTGATACCTGCAGATGCAACCTTGGCTCAGATGTTTGATACTTTGAAAAATTTTCAAGGTCTGCCCACAAATGTGGTTAGAGTTATGATACCTGAGGGCAAAAACTTAGAGGAAATTGGAAAGATCCTTGAGGAGAAGGGTGTTATTTCTTATCAGGATTTTGTTGACACTTGCTTAAAATATGAATTACCCCCATATATAAAGAATAACTCGAAGAGAAAGTATGCTTTAGAAGGATACCTTTTCCCTGATACCTATGATTTTACAAAGGTTGAAAGCGGAAAAGATGGAAGGGCTATAATTAAAATTATGCTCAATAACTTTGAGAGAAAAATTGGGGAAGTAGGATTATCCCTTGATGAGGTAGATGAGATAGATAAAATAGTAACCTTGGCTTCCATTATAGAAAAAGAAGTTAAAGTGGAAGAGGAAAGGACCCTGGTATCTTCTGTATTTGCAAACAGATTAAAGATTGGAATGCCGCTGCAGTCCGATCCTACAGTTCAGTATGCTCTGGGGGTGCATAAGGAAAAGCTTTCACTGGATGATTACAAGATTGATTCTCCTTACAATACCTATGTGGTAGCGGGCATTCCGGTAGGTCCAATCAGTAACCCTGGTAAGGCCTCCATAGAAGCAGCCTTAAATCCTGAGGATACAAAGTACTTGTACTTCTGCTCAAGGAATGATGGAACCCATGAATTCAACGAAAGCTTTGAAAAGCACAATGCTGCAGTTCTAAAGTACCAATCGAATTAACAAATGGAGGAAACGAATGAGTAATATAACTTATGACTATATGGAGCAGTATATCAGAGGGCTAGTGCCGGACAATGCAGGTTTACTTAAGGAACTCGAAGAGTACGCAGAGGAGAATAAGGTTCCAATTATCCATAAGGAAGTAGCTAACTTTCTTCAATTGATGATCAATATTATAAAGCCTAAGAGAATCTTGGAACTGGGCACAGCCATAGGTTATTCTTCTATTCTTATGTATAACAGTAATGGCTCTGTTGAACATGTTGACACCGTGGAGCGGGATGAAAACATGATAGCTCTGGCCGGTGCCAATATTGAGAAGGCTGGACTTAAGGGTAAAATAAATGTAATCTGTGGCGATTGTCTTGAGGTGCTTGAGAAGCTTGTAGATAAATATGATCTGATATTTATTGATGCGGGCAAGGGACACTACAATGAGTTTTTTCCACATTGTCAGAGACTTTTGAATAAAGATGGCGTAATTTTAGCAGATAATGTACTCTATAAAGGTATGGTAGCCTCTAGAGAGTTGGTTATAAGAAGAAAAATAACCATAGTTAAAAGAATGAAAAAGTTTATTGATATGATTACCAAAGATGATAAACTTATAACTGCAATTCTTCCAATGGGGGATGGTATAGCAGTTATAAAAAGTAAGGAGGATTAACATGAAGAAGCCTGAAATCTTAGCACCGGCAGGTAATCTGGAAAAGCTGAAGACAGCCATAGACTTTGGCGCTGATGCTGTTTACCTTGGGGGAAATAAACTGAACTTGAGAGCCTTTGCAGATAACTTTAGCAATGAAGAACTGGCTGAAGGTATAAAATATGCACATGACAGAGGCAAGAAAGCCTATGTTGCATTAAATGTTTTTCCACACAATGAGGATTTAAACGGTTTAGAAGAGTATCTAACAGAATTGTATAACCTAAAAGTAGATGCGGCTATTGTTGCGGACCCAGGAATAATAATGACTGCGAGGGAAGTTGTGCCGGATTTAGAACTGCATTTAAGCACTCAAGCCAACAATGTTAACCATAGATCTGCTATGTTTTGGTATAAGCAGGGGATCAAGAGAATAGTTCTTGCAAGAGAGTTATCCATGAAGGAAGTAATTGATATGAGAAAAGCACTTCCCTTGGATCTTGAGATAGAAGCATTTGTTCATGGGTCCATGTGCATGGCTTATTCCGGAAGATGTCTGTTATCTAACTTCCTCACCGGTAGAGATGCCAACAGAGGGGCCTGTGCTCAGCCCTGCCGATACAAGTATTACCTCACAGAGGAAAAGAGGCCGGGAGAAAAATATGAGATTCTGGAGGATGACAAGGGAAGCTACATTATGAACTCTAAGGATTTGTGTATGATTGAATATATACCTGAATTGGTTGCAGCAGGAGTACAGTCCTTTAAAATTGAAGGAAGAATGAAGAGTTCCTTCTATGTAGCTGTGGTAACTAAGGTCTACAGGGAAGCCTTGGACGCCTTCTGGGAAGATCCGCAAAATTATAGCTTCAACAAGAAGTGGCTTGAAGACTTAGATAAGGTAAGTCACAGACAGTATTATACCGGCTTTTATTTTGGAGATCAAAATAAGCAAGTGTATGAAAACTCCTCGTATATAAGAAATTATGACATAGTTGGAATTGTAAGAAACTATGACCCAGAAAAGGAGATTGCAACCATAGAGCAGAGAAATAAGGTCTTTGAAGGAGATGTTGCAGAAGTTCTGAGGCCTGTAGGCGGAGATTTTAAGGTGAAATTTGAGGATATAAGAGATTTAGAAGGTAAAAAGTTAGAAGCTACACCAGTGGCCCAAATGCTTTATACCTTTAAATGTGAAGAAAAACTTTACGAAAATGATATGCTCATAATGAAAAAAGTAGATTAAAAAGGTATAAGCCACTTCACCTTAGGCTAGAATTAAGCTGAGGTGAGGTGGTTTATTTATGTTTTTTCAAACAATAAAGCTGCGGGCTATAAAAGTCACTGCTCTGATGATTGCAGTCCTTTTGTTACTGACTATTAGGATAGCTTATATAAACCTATATCAGGGCCAGGAGCTAAGTGTTATGACAGATAAGCAGTATCTAATAGAGGAGCCCATAAGCAATATAAAATATATGTTGCTGGACAGTAACGGCAGGGAAATGCTGACTTATATAAGAAAATATTATTTTGTTGTTGATGTAAACAGCTATATTAGGGATAACAGGGAAACTGACCTGGCAAAAATAAATGCTCTGGTTTATACCCTTAGAAACTATAACAAGGACTATGATTTGACTGAGCTGAAATATAATATGACTAGTAATAAAAAGTACTATGAAGTAGACGAAGAAACTTACTATAAACTTAAAGATATTAAGGATGTAAAAGGAGTATATTGTTTTATAAAAAGCGAAGTTGACCGCTCTAATGCATGGCTTTATCAAAACATAATGACAAGTCCTGTGGATTCCAATAACAATGAAAAAGAGGCGGATTCCATCGAAGGCTTTATAGTGGAAAAAATTAAAGATAATAAGTATCCTGTAGTTTCCTTTGACAGGGATGTAAACGGCATAATTGGTGAAGAAAAGTATATTGTTCCTGAAAACAATGTGAATATAAAACTTACCACGGACAAGGAGATGGAAGATAAAATAAAATCTTTGCTATACAAGGAAGAATGGAGCAGCTATAATCAGATTGGCGTGGTAATTATGGAATCAGATACCGGTAAAATTAAGGCTATGGTACAGAGAGATGACTGGAAGCCCAATATCAATCTTTGCTCTGCCACGGAAAACGGCTTTGAACCAGGTTCAATCTTTAAAACCATCATGGAGGAGATCGCCTTAGAACAAAATAAAAACTGGCTTTATAAGGAGATTCAATGTAAAGAAGAGGAAAAGAACCATGGCACAGTAAATATGGAGGAAGCTTACATACAATCTTGTAACACCTACTTTGGAAATCTAGGAGCAAAAATGGGTTTTAAAAACATATACACCATGGCAAGGAAACAGGGACTCTTTAGCAAGGTTCTAAATTTTAGTGGTAACTATGAGGTTACCGGAGACATAGTAGCCTCTGATAGATTGAACTTGAAAAAGCTCTTTGGTGAGGAGTATGATGAAGTTAAGAATGTTAAATTTGCAGACTCCTCGGAATCTATGCTGGGAATTGGTCAGAGTATGAGAATATCACCTCTTCAGGCACTGGGGATTGTAAATACCGTGGTGAATAATGGCACCTATGTGAGACCTTACATTATCGATTCCCTGGTAAATAATGATGGTGTAGAGCTTGAAAAGTATACAACCATAAAAAACCAAGTACTGAAAAAGACTACTGCAGCTACAGTAAAAAAACATATGCTGGAGGTTGTCCGTAATGAAAAGGGCACGGGAAAGCGTGCTTATGTAGAAGGTTTGGAGACCGGTGGCAAAACTGGTACAAACACACGACTCATTCAAGAAGAGGGCGGATTTAAAAAGTATTCTGACGGATGGTTTGCTGGCTTTGTGAAAAGTAAAGGGAAATACTATTCTATTGTTGTTTTCGTACAAGATATTGATGTGGAAACTGAAGGCGCAGGCTCTACTGCGGCACCAATTTTTAAAGAAGCAGTTGAAAAAGTTTTTCGCTGATTAGGAAACATATTTATAGCTACCGAATAAAATATTAATAAGCACTATTAGGAGGAACATCCTGTGTTGTTTGTTAATTATCTTTTAGATATGTTCGGCAGTGTAACTTTTTTGACAGCCTATATAACCAGTGGCAATTCCTTTCCTCAACCGCTGGATGAAAAAGAGGAAGAATATTACTTATCAAGGCTAAAAGAGGGAGACTTGTTAGCCAAAAGTATATTGGTTGAAAGAAACCTTAGATTAGTGGCACATATAGTAAAGAAGTATTCCTATCCCGGTAAGGATATTGATGATTTAATATCCATTGGTACCGTAGGATTAATTAAGGCAATAGATTCCTTTGATACAAAAAAAGGTACCAGATTGGCTACTTATGCCGCCCGGTGTATAGAAAATGAAATATTAATGCTGATACGGAACAATAAGAAGATAAAAGGAGAAGTATATTTGCAGGATCCCATAGGTGTAGACAAGGAAGGAAATGAGATCTCACTTATGGACGTGTTAAGCAGTGATGAAGATTCTATCATTGAGATAGTAGAGAGTAAAATTCAAATAAAGAAGCTATACAGCAAAATAAACAGTTCATTGACGGAAAGGGAAAAAATTATCATAGAGATGAGATATGGACTAGTTGATGGAAACCAGAAAACACAGAGAGAGATTGCAAAGCTGCTGGGCATATCCAGATCCTATGTATCAAGAATAGAAAAGAGGGCTTTAAAGAAGCTGTATAAGGAACTCAATGGTAAGCTCAAATTATGATAAATTATTGGATATAAAATCCTTTTATAAATTGTGAATTATAAAAGGATTTTATAATATTTTGTAGAATATTATAATTGATTGTAATTTTGAACTGATAAAAGAATGTCCTTTATGTACAAACAAGGAGGTTAAATATGTTATCATTTAATGAACTATTAGAAATGACACTTAATGCAGGAGCCTCAGACCTTCACTTAACTGTTGGCGTGCCTCCCATAATGCGTATTAATGGTAAACTTACATCTATACAGGAAAAGTCTCTTACCCCGGAAGATACTGCGGCCTATGCCAGAGCGGTACTAGAGGATAGATATGATGAATACAACAAACAGGGGGAAATAGATACCTCTTATTCGATTTCGGGAACAGGCAGATTCAGAGTAAATGTTTTCAAACAGAGAGGCAGTGACGCCCTGGCCATAAGAGTTGTAGGATTAAAAATACCTACTCTTGCTGATTTAGGTTTTCCAAATGTAATAAGAGACCTTACCACAAGGCAGAGAGGCTTGGTATTGGTTACCGGACCAACAGGCAGTGGTAAAAGTACAACTCTTGCAGCAATGATAAACGAAATTAACACTACAAGATCTGCACACATTATTACCCTAGAAGATCCTGTAGAATATTTACATAGACACAATAAGTCTGTGATAAATCAAAGAGAGATAGGTAAGGATAGCAGTAGCTATCAAAGAGCCTTAAAATCAATATTAAGAGAAGACCCGGATGTAATTCTTGTAGGAGAAATGAGAGACCTGGAGACTATATCCATCGCTATTACTGCAGCTGAAACCGGTCATCTTGTACTTTCTACCCTGCATACTATTGGTGCTGCAAAAACTATAGACAGAATAGTGGACGTATTTCCTCCCTATCAGCAGCAGCAGGTGAAAATTCAGCTGGCATCTGTTCTGCAGGGGATTGTTTCACAACAATTGCTTCCAAGATCAGATGGGGAAGGAAGAGTAGCTGCTCTTGAAATAATGATTATTACTTCAGCAATACAAAACCTAATAAGAGAAGGAAAAACTCATCAAATTGAATCATCCGTACAAACCGGAAGTAAGCATGGAATGAAAACTATGGATATGGCAATCACAGAGCTGTACAAGAAGAAGCTCATTTCTGCTGAAACGGCACTTACTTATTCTATAGATAAAGAGATGATTCAAAGACTAATGATGTTATAGTTTAATTTTTCTAAAAGTGGGCATACTTTATAGTATGCCCCATTTATTTGTAGCTTTTCGAATATTATCTACTGACAAAGTTGTAAAAATATCTTTTAAACTATGGCATTTGTATTTTCATTGTGCTAAAATAGCTTTGAATCAGGGGGGGACGAAAATGCAATTTATAAAAGCAATATTTGATATTTTAGGTGCGATATTTACAAAGGGACTTATGACCATATCTGCATACTATATCATTCTGTCATTTTTTGGCCTAATAAGGCTAAAAAGTAAAAAGAAGTTTGAACCTCAAAAGTCATTTGCTTTGCTGGTGGCAGCCCATAATGAAGAGATGGTGATAAAGGATATAGTACATAGTTTATCAAATCTAGACTATCCCAAGGATCTATATGATATCTTTGTTATCGCTGACAACTGTACTGACAATACAGCTAAAATTGCAAGAAACAGCGGAGCGATAGTTTATGAAAGAACAAATAAAGAAAAAAGAGGAAAGGGCTACGCTCTGGAGTGGATGTTTGATAAAATATTCAAGATGGATAAGAAGTATGATTCCGTAGTGGTCTTTGATGCGGATAATCTTGTATCAAAACAATTTTTAAGAGAAATGAATAACAAGCTTTGTGAAGGCTTTGAAGTGGTTCAAGGCTATCTGGACAGTAAAAATCCTGTGGATTCTTGGATTACTGGAAGTTACTCCATAGCCTTCTGGACATCAAACCGTATGTTCCAGCTATCCAGAAGTAATTTAAAACTGTCAAACCAATTGGGAGGCACTGGTTTCTGTATTTCTACCAAGGTTCTTAAAGAACTTGGCTGGGGAGCTACCTGCTTAACTGAAGACCTTGAGTTTACCTGCAAGCTTGTACTTAACGGTAAGAGAGTTGGATGGGCCCATGACGCAGTAATATACGATGAAAAGCCTTTGACCCTTGCACAATCTTGGTGGCAGAGAAAACGATGGATGCAGGGCTTTGCTGATGTAGCTAGCAGATACTTTTGGAAGTTGATAAAGAGAGCAGTGACTAAATTTGATCTAGTGTCACTTGACTGTGCTATATACAGCATACAGCCTATAATAGTTATCATAGCCGGCATAGGAATGATAATGAATGCAATTCAAAAGGGAACTCAATATTACGAAAAACTAAGTGATTTAAGTGGCTTTTTCACAGAGTTTAGTCAAAGCATAACTGCAGATTTTAACTTAATAACAATGGGTGTGATATTTGTTACTGTTATGCAGCTAATTTATACACCACTGGTGTTGGCCCTGGAGAAAAAGCTTAGTCTAAAGGTATTGCTTTACTATATAGTATACCCTATCTATGCCATTACATGGATGCCAATATCAATTATGGGGATTATTGATAAAGACAAAAAAGAGTGGAGTCATACTCTTCACACGAGAAGTATTAATATAAATGACCTTGAAAAAGCTAACTAATAGAGAGGAAGTCTTCCTCTTTATTTTTTTAAAAAAAATTTATGTTTTATTAAAATTTAATGAAAAATTGGAGGAAAATTAATTTTTGTGTTGAATATATAAGGTTATAGCTATTCGAATAAATGAATCAGCAAGTTGAATAATTTAGGTAAAAGTTTTGTGTTTAAATAGATTATTCAAGACTAGAAATAGGATATGAACTTGGGAGGGAAAGCATTGATGAATGATCTACTTGTAGCCTTTGACATTGGATATTCAAAGATAAGTGCTGCAGTAGCAAGGGTTGATGGCTTTAAACAAATGAATGTTGTTGCTGTATCCTCCGTAAATAATTACGGTATTAAAAAGTCTGTCGTAGTTGATGTGGAACAAGTTGTAGAAGCTATTGCTCAATGTAAGGCCAAATTGGAAAATTTGGTTGACTCATCTATTAATGATGCTTATATTAGTATTCATGGAGGCTTATGTAGTATTCAAGATGCAAAGGAGACTGTATCAATTGTCTCAGGTTCAACAATAACTGATAAAGATGTTGAAAAAATTATGAATATTACAAGAGAGAAAGCATCGAAGCCAGAAAGAGAGGTTGTCTGGTTATTGCCGGTACAATACAGTGTGGATCAATACTCCGGCATTGAGGATCCCATCGGAATAAGAGGCAAGGAATTGACCTTTGAAGCTAAGCTGTTTACTGTGGATTCGATGGTAGTCAAGGATCTGGTTAAGTGTATGGAAACTGCTGGTATAAAGGTAAGAGGGATAATTCCTGAACCCATAGCCCTGGGCAAACTGGTGACAACTGAAGAACATAAGGTATCATCTATAGGAATTGTAAATGTTGGAGCGGAATCTACGGACTTGTCCATATACGAAATGGGCAGAATATGTTATACTAAATATATACCATTAGGCGGTAACAGCATTACAAAAGACATAATGTCATGTTTAAGTATCCCCTATGCTGATGCAGAAAAAGTTAAATTAAAGTATACTCAAAATACTGTTAATGGTGACAATCAGATTGATGAAAAATTCAAAGATGATATACAATCAATGTATAATAGTGGTATAATTAATGAGGTTATTGAAGCCAGGGTTGAGGAACTAATAACTTTTGCCCTGAAAGAAATCAATAATAAAAAGAGATTAAAGGAGTTTGATAGAATCTTCATAACCGGCGGTGGTATTATCTATTATAAAGATATCATAGCTAAATTTGAAGAAGAATTAGGTAAACCCATACAGATTATAGAAAATAATATGATGGGGGCAGGGAATTGGATTTATTCCGTACCCGTTGGCATGTTAAAAGTGATACTAGACAGTATCAAAATTGTTAGAAATGAAGCTTCAGTTCCTTCAGAGGGAAATGGTAAAAAAAGTAAAAAAAGTATTTTTGGAAGATTAAAGAACTTAATAGATGAGTTTATTTAAAGGGGAGGTATTATCTTGTTAGATTTCGATGTAGATGTACAACAATTTGCGAAAATAAAGGTAATTGGATGTGGCGGCGGTGGTAATAACGGCGTAAACAGAATGATTCAAGAAGGTTTGAAAAATGTAGAATTTATTGCTATAAATACTGACAAGCAGGCATTAATGTTATCACATGCGTCTCAAAAGATACAAATAGGAGATAAGCTGACTAAGGGATTAGGGGCAGGAGCCAATCCTGAAGTTGGACAAAAGGCTGCAGAAGAGAGTAAGGAAGAAATAGCACAGGCAATAAAGGGTGCTGACATGGTATTTATCACTGCAGGTATGGGTGGAGGTACCGGTACCGGTGCAGCTCCAGTAGTTGCAGAGATTGCAAAGTCCATGGGCATACTTACTGTTGGTGTTGTTACTAAGCCATTTCCTTTTGAAGGCAGAAAGAGAATGCTTCATGCAGAACTTGGAATTAAGAACTTAAAGGAAAGAGTAGATACATTGGTTACTATTCCAAATGAAAGATTACTTACAATGGTAGATAAGAGAACTACTCTTGTGGAGTCCTTCAGAATGGCAGATGACGTTTTAAAACAAGGTGTACAAGGTATATCAGACTTGATAACTATTCCTGGTTTAGTTAACTTGGACTTTGCCGATGTTAGAACCGTAATGCTAAACAAAGGCTTGGCTCACATGGGTGTAGGTAGGGCCAGTGGTGATGATAGAGCACAGCAGGCAGCTAAGCAGGCTATTTCAAGTCCATTGCTGGAAACTTCCATCGTTGGTGCTACAGGAGTACTGCTTAATGTAACCGGTGGCCCAGATCTTGGACTATTAGAGATCAATGAAGCTGCTGAGATAGTACAGCAGGCAGCAGACCCGGATGCTAACATCATCTTCGGAGCAGTTATCGATGAGAACCTTAAGGATGAAATAAGAATTACCGTCATTGCTACAGGCTTTGAAAATGATAAACATGAGCAAAAAAAGCTAATTTTTGATACTCCAAAGGACGATAAGAAGCCTCTTGAAGAAGTGGCTTCAACAAGAGATTACAATGACAACGAACTGGAGATTCCTGCGTTTTTAAGAAAGCAAAGAAGATAAGTAGTTTAGGACCATACATTTATGTATGGTCTATTTTTATTATCTTTTTGTATGATAAAAAATAATCCTCAGATACATTTTTATTGGCACTTATAGGTTTTGATGTAGAAATATAACATATAAAATAGTGTAAACAGAGGACAATTGTGACAAAATTTTGCTTTCAATGGATATATAATATCCTTAGGGAGTAAATAGGGGTTGATGCTGTTGATTGTATGGGTAGATGTAATGATATTAGAAAATATAATAGTCAATTATTTTTTGCTTATAATAACAGCTCAAACATTGAGTATAAAGCTTAAAAATATTAGAGCGATAATTTCCTCTGCCGCAGCAGGGCTTTATACTTTAGTTATTTTCTATGATAAATTAAAATTTTTCACTATACTTCCTATAAAGCTTTTGGTTGTCATATTAATAATATATGGTGCCTTTGGCAAAAATAAGCTTATTTTTATTCTGAAAAGTACATTAATATATCTATTATATACTTTTGTATTAGCAGGACTAATCTTTTTTTTAGAATATAGAAATATGGGAAACCCGGCCTATGGGTATTATGAAAACTTTAATACAAAGTGGCTTATAATTGCGCTGATGTTACTTTATATTATTATATATAGAGTTTTTAGTTTTATAATAAGCAGGAGAAAGCTTAACAACTATACTTATAATGTAGAGATATTTACAAAGTCCAGCAGTTTTACAGTTAGTGCACTGTTAGATACAGGAAATGAATTAAAGGAACCAATTACTAATCTTCCTGTGATTATAGTAGAGAAAAGCGCGGTATCAGATATTGATACCAGCCTGTATGAAAAGCTATATATACCTTATAAAGTAGTAAGTGGACAAGCAAGTTTTCTGGAAGCCTTTAAACCGGAAAAAGTTAAGATAAGCTACGACAAGGATAATTTTCAGTATAAAAATGCCGTAATCGGGATTAGCGATATAAAATTAAGTGAATTCAATGAATATCAGGCACTATTATCAAGAGACATTATATGAGGGGTGGAGAAACTATGATGGGATTATTATCATTTTTCAGTAAGTTAGTATTAAAAATAAAATTTCTTTACAAGAGGCTTTACTACATAGGTGGAAACGATGCACTACCCCCGCCACTTTCAAAGGAAGAGGAAGATTCCCTGGTAATAAAACTGGTGGAAGGCGACGAAAGTGTCCGGTCCGTTTTAATAGAACGAAATTTAAGACTGGTTGTCTATATAGCAAGAAAATTTGAAAATACTGGAGTTGGTGTTGAGGATCTAATATCAGTGGGTACAATTGGACTAATAAAAGCTGTAAATACCTTCGATCCTGAGAAAAAAATTAAATTAGCTACTTATGCTTCCAGATGTATAGAGAACGAAATACTAATGTATCTTAGAAGAAATAGCAAGGTCAAAGCCGAAATTTCCTTCTATGAGCCACTTAATATAGATTGGGACGGCAATGAACTGTTATTGTCCGATATTCTGGGAACTGAAAATGATATAGTATATAATCTTATAGAAGATGAAATTGACAAGCAGCTATTGGTACTGGCTATGAAAAGACTCAATGAAAGAGAAAAGGAAATTGTAAGCTTAAGATTTGGACTTAATGGCAGCGGGGAAAAGACCCAAAAGGAGGTTGCTGATATGCTGGGCATATCCCAATCCTATATTTCAAGGCTTGAAAAGAGAATCATTAAAAGGTTAAAGAAAGAAATAAATAAAATGATATAGTTTGTCTTTAGTATAAAAAGGCGCTTCCCAGGAGATAATTTTAAATGCAATTACTCTAAAGGGGCGATGACTTGATGATGATTAACAAGGTTGAAATATGTGGTGTAAATACCTCAAAGCTCCCGGTGTTAAAAGAACCCGAAATGCGGGCTCTATTGGAGGAGATGAAAAAAGGCAATAGTGAAGCCCGGGAAAAGTTCATAAAGGGTAACCTCAGATTAGTATTGAGTGTAATTCAAAGATTTAACAATAGAGGAGAAAACGTTGATGATTTATTTCAGGTAGGCTGCATCGGGTTAATGAAAGCCATTGATAATTTTGATTTGAGCCAGAATGTACGATTTTCTACATATGCAGTGCCTATGATTATTGGTGAGATAAGAAGATACTTAAGGGATAACAACTCTATAAGAGTTAGCCGTTCACTGCGAGATATAGCATACAGAGCTCTTCAAGTGCGAGACAAAATGGTAAATGACAACAACAAAGAACCTACAATCTCTGAGATTGCTAAGGAGTTAAAGGTACCAAGAGAAGAGGTTGTCTTTGCGCTTGATGCTATTCAAGATCCGGTTTCCCTTTTTGAGCCAATTTATCATGATGGTGGCGATGCCATATATGTGATGGATCAAATAAGCGATAATAAAAACATGGATGAAAGTTGGTTGGAGAATATATCTATAAAAGAGGCAATGAAAAAACTTAATGACAGAGAAAAGCTTATCTTGACATTGAGATTCTTTGACGGTCGTACCCAAATGGAAGTAGCAGATGAAATAGGAATATCCCAGGCTCAAGTATCGAGATTGGAAAAGACAGCCTTAAGGCATATGAGAAAATATGTTTAAACTTATTATTTATTTACAGGACTGTATCAAGGGGAGAAGCTTGATATGGTCCTTTTTTATCTGAAAAGAATTTAAGAGGGTTGTTTAAGAGAATGTGTTCTATACAATGGTATCTATGAATCATTGATTGGAATGTCAATTTTAGAAAATATATATGGCATCCAGGTTTTTAATGATTAAATGCATAGCTTATTAATTTTGCACATATATTTTAATGAGATTTTTATAAACGAAGGGGGTAGGTTTAAGTGGATAACAATAGCAATATGTACTCCATAAACAATTTAAGGGTAATGGAAGTAATCGACATAAATACCGGTGCTAAAATTGGATATATAAAGGATATTAAGATAGATTGTGATGAATATAGAATTGAGTCTTTGCTGCTTCCTATGCAAAAAAGCTCCTGGTTTGGAAAGCAGAACATGCTGGAAATACCCTGGTCTAAAGTTAAAAAGGTAGGGATAGATGTAATCCTTGTGGATGCTGATAGTACAGCCGGTGCAGAGTGATTTTCTGATAGAAGTATAAATGCAAGCTGTTGTTGCATGGAATAGTTGTAAGAAATTGTGAAATATAATATTAATGGGTAGTTAGACAGGCTTTAAGTGGTCTGTCTATTTATTTTAAGACAAAGCAAACTGTTTAAAATATTATTGTAAGCTTTATCACATTTATGCGATAATGTAATAAAAGCTTTTGAGAGGTGTGATAGCATATGAAGTGTCCTTACTGCGGATTTGAGGAAAGTAAAGTTGTGGACTCCAGATCTACAGAAGATAATATGTCCATAAGAAGAAGGCGTGAATGTCTCAGCTGTGCAAAGAGATATACTACCTATGAAAAGATAGAGGACTTACCTATATTAGTCATAAAGAAAGATCAAAGAAGGGACTATTTCGATAAATCAAAAATAATAAACGGGCTTATAAAGGCTTGTGAAAAAAGGCCTGTATCAAGGGCGCAAATTGAGTCAATTGCTGAAGACGTAGAAAAGAGAATAAGTAATCAGATGCTTACAGAAGTAAAGTCCGAGTATATTGGCGAGGTAATAATGGAGAACCTAAAAAATATAGATGAAATAGCATATGTGAGATTTGCTTCCGTCTATAGACAATTTAAGGATGTCAATACCTTTATAGAAGAGATAAAAAAGCTTATGTCTACAAAATAGGTATGTTAAATTGTCGTTAACTAGGTTAAATCTATATATATAGGCTTGCAATGGATAATTAATTTATGCAACAATATATTATGAGGTTGATTCAATGAAAATAGATTATATGGATGGATTTCAATACATCAAATTTGTTCAGGGGAAGGCAAATATCATATTTTTTACTGCATATAATGATGCGGATTTTAATATGATATCTGATAACTTTACCAATAATATCAATAAGGTTCAAGAAATGTTTGGCCTTAGGGATGTAGGCTACTCCAAGCAGGTACACGGTGATGTCATAAATATATATGACGGCTCGGTGAAATGTGGAGATGCCATACTTACAAAGGAAAAGCGAGTAGCAATAGGCGTATTTACTGCAGACTGTGTTCCGGTGATTATATACGATGCTGCACGGGACTTATGTGCAGCAGTACACAGCGGCTGGAAGGGAACTTACAGCCAAATTTCCTACAGCACAATAAATAAAATGATGCAGGAATTTGGATCTAAGGCCGAAGATATTTCTGTCTATATTGGACCCCATATGAGGTGCTGCTGCTATGAGGTAGGACAGGAGTTAATGGATAAATTTACTTCGGATGATTTGTATAAATCAGATGAAATAGTAGTAGATAGAAGGCTTAATTTAGCTAAGTGTATAGAGCTGCAGTGTATAAAATCCGGTGTAAGCAAAGATAAAATCTATGATGTAAACTTGTGTACCGGATGCTCTGAAAGAACATCGGGCATTAAGCTTCATTCCTTTAGGACAAGGAAAGACCAAAGCGGCAGATTATTTTCACTAGTATATATGGAAGAATAAATGGAGGTTTTTTATGCCGGAAGAAAAAATTTTAGTGGTAGACGATGAGGCAAATATTTTAGAACTGATAAGATTCAATTTGGAGAACAATGGTTATAAGGTATTAACGGCCCAAAATGGTGCGGAAGCCCTAAAAATAGCAAAGACAGAGCAACCAAGCTTGATGCTTTTAGACTTGATGCTTCCCGGTATGGATGGTTACGATGTTTGCAAGGAAATAAGAAGAGATAAGCAAATGTCTCAGATTCCCATCATTATGATAACTGCAAAGGGCGAGGAGATTGATAAGATTTTGGGCCTGGAGCTGGGGGCTGATGACTATATTACAAAGCCCTTTTCCATAAGAGAGCTCATGGCCAGAGTTAAAGCTGTACTGAGGAGAACCAGCGTTCAACCTAATGATGACTCCTATAAATTTGGCAACATTACAGTAGACTTTCAGAAACATGAGATCCTCAAAAAAGGTGAAAAACTGGAACTGACCTTAAAGGAATTTGAGCTTCTGGAAATATTAATAAAAAACAAGGGCCACGTCATGACCCGGGACTTTCTGTTAGATAAGATATGGGGTTATGAATACATTGGAGAAACCAGAACCGTGGATGTGCATATAAGACATCTTAGGCAGAAGATTGAGGAGGATGACAAGAATCCTGTGTATATAGAGACCATAAGAGGAATAGGTTATAGATTTAACTTTGGTGATTGACATGAAAAAGAAGCTTATGTTTTTTATACTCTCTACCATAGTATTTTGCCTGGCCCTAACTATAGCCCTGTATGTCCTTATATCCAACTATGAATACACTGAAATCAAGAAAAAGGAACTTGCCTTGAATAATGAAATAATATCTAAGATTATTAAAGAGTATAAAATTGACATTAGTTCAGGTAAACTTCCTTTTTCTTCTGAGTTAGAGAAATATGATTATAGGCTTACTATCATTGACAAGGATGGCCACGTTATTTATGAAACTCAGAAAACCAGTGAATCTATGGAAAAGCATAATGAAAGTAGTGAAGTAACTGAAGCAAGAGCAAAAGGGTTAGGAATAAGTATAAGGTATAGTTCTAGCTTAAGAAAGAACATGATTTATGTTGCTACTAGGTTAGATGGGAACATTATTATTAGAAGCTCAAAACCTATTGAGACCTTAAGTGCAATCAATACCAAATATTTAAAGTACTATATTATATTGATAATAGTAATCTTGGCCATGACCCTTGCCATATCCTCCAGACTCTCCTATATCATTATAAAGCCCATAAAAGATTTACAGTATATAACTGGCAGAGTTGCTAAAGGGGAACTGGAAAAAAGAGTAGTGGTAACTTCCAAGGATGAAATCGGACAACTTGGAAAGACCTTTAACTACATGGCAAGTCGACTTCAGGACACTCTTAAGGACTTAGTAGATAAGCAGAATAAGCTGGAGGCTATACTAAAGAGCATGGACAGTGGAGTAATAGCCATAGATAGAAATAACCGTATAATGATGATAAACCCCTATGCAAAGAAGATATTCGGTATTGATAAGGATATTATCGGAAAAAAATTGGTTGATCATATAAAAGATCTGGTAATTGACGAGCTTCTCCATGGTGCGGACGGTTCACAGCGGGAAATTAGAGTATCATACCCCCATGAAAAGATTTTGAGGATAAGAACAGCGGAGTTAGTAAATAACAGTGAGCACATGGGAACAGTGGCTGTGGTGCAGGATATTACAGAAATAAAAAGACTGGAACATATGAGGTCGGATTTCGTGGCTAACGTGTCCCATGAATTAAAAACTCCATTAACATCTATTAAAGGCTTTGCGGAAACCCTCAAATATGTAGAGGACAAAGCCACTAAGGAGAAGTTCTTAGACATAATAAATGATGAGGCGGAAAGGCTCACCAGATTGATAAACGATATATTAACACTGTCAGATTTAGAGAACCATATAGAAGAAAGAAAAGAACTTATAGATGTTAAAGAAACAATAATGCAGGTATATAATTTAATGAAGCAAACCGCAGAGGATAAAACCATAAACCTTGAATTCGACTTACAGCAGGGATGTAGAATTTTAGGCAGTACTGATAAGTTCAAGCAAATGATGATTAACTTAGTGGACAATGCCATAAAATACTCCGAAACCGGCGACAACGTGGAGATTGGTTGCGCCCAGGAGGAAGAACATTGCGTAATTTGGGTAAAGGACAATGGAGTGGGTATACCTAAAGATCATATACCAAGAATTTTTGAAAGGTTTTATAGGGTTGACAAGGCCAGGTCCAGAGCCAAAGGAGGTACCGGCCTAGGCTTGGCCATAGTCAAGCACATTGTCATTGGCTTAAAGGGCACCATTGATGTTGAAAGTGAATTAGGTCAGGGTAGCAAGTTTACAATTAAAATACCGGTGGTATAGTAAAGAAATGGTTTTAAATCAACATTCTTTCGATAATTACTATACTTCCGACTTTAACTTGTATAGATAGGCATTGAGAGTTTCTGAACCAATGAGCATAGTAGCTATATAGAATACAACGAAGAAGGGCATTATGCTTATTGATGTTCTAGATGCAATTACTCCAAGCAGCGGCGGCAAGAAGGTGCTTCCCGTGTAGGCAAAGGCCATTTGGTAACCCATAAGCATTTGTGAGTTTTCCTTTCCAAAACGTACAGGAGTTTCGTGCAGCATGCAGGGATAAATAGGCGCGCAGCCTAGTCCCACTAGCATAAAGCCAAACAGGGAGAATATAGATGGCAGTGGTAGCAACAATAAGAGAGCACCACACAATGCTATAGTTTGTCCAGTACGGATCATCATGCGGTTACTCATTTTCAGAGTTAAAAATCCGCTGATAAATCGGCCAACCGTAATGCCGGTATAATAGAGAGATACCCAGCTGGCGGCAGTGGCTGCAGAGATATTCTTTACATTTACGAGGAAACTACTGCCCCATAATCCCATTGTGGATTCCGTACCGCAGTAAAATAAGAATGACACTAAGGCTAACTTAACTCCCTTAATTTTAAGAGGCTTTTGGGCCGCTTGGCCAACTGATGTGCTATCTGCAGCTTCTTCTGAACCAGATTCATTATTTTCAGAATCTCTTTCTGCTTTAATCCATAGGGGAAGGGCTGCTAAAAGTATCACAACCAATACAAATTGAATGATTGACACCGTCAGATATCCGTATCTCCAAGTCTGACCCTTTGAAATAAACCTGGACATAATTATAGGACCGATACTAGCGCCTACTCCCCAAAAGCAGTGCAGCCAACTCATATGGTAGGACTTGTAATGCAGGGCCACATAATTGTTCAAGGCAGTATCTACGGAGCCTGCTCCTAGGCCCAGTGGTATAGCCAACAATATAAGCCATATGAGAGATGGTGCAAAGGAGATACCTAAGAGGGCAGCAGCGGTCATTAAGCAGCTAATAAAGGCAATTTTACCGGTGCCTAAGGCTTTGATTACTCTACCACTTACAAAGCTGGAAACGATAGTCCCTCCTGCCACTATCATAGAAATCAAACCTGCCGCTTCAAATGGGGCATTAATATCTAAGTGCAGCAGTGGCCATGAAACACCCAGTAGTGAATCCGGCAGTCCTAAACTGATAAAGGATAAATAAATAATAACTAAAAAAAACGTAGCCATAAAATTTCTTCCACCTTTACTTATATTTTGGACTTTAATCTCTAATAATCTTAATACCTGAGAACATTGATTTTAAACCAAGAGTCTTTAAACCAAGAGTGTAATCTTCTTTCCAATTTTCCCGGATTCGCAAATCAGGCATATGTTCCATGGGAAAGTACTTTGAACAATTCTCTATGATTTCCAGCAGATCACTTTGATCAATATCCTTTTTACATAACACTATGTATTGGGGATTGATTATGGTGACGAAGGCAGTGATTAAGCGGCTAACAGCATCTATATCCAGCTTGGTCACACCATTTTGCCTTGTACGCTGGAAAAAGTTCTCCTTATCGTATATGGGAATGAAGCTAACTTCACCGGCAAAACAAGTGCTGCCTCTAACCACTTCTCCATTAATTAAAATGCCTGTACCTGGACCGTTATTACCAAGATAGAGATAGGTAATGGAAATATCATGAAGCTTTGCTTTACTATCCAAGGGCTCTTCAATTTTCAATGAAGTTTGTTTAAGTACTTCATGATAGCCGATAACAGCAGCGTTCATATCATTTTCTATGACCACCGGCAAATTGAAACGTTCTTCAAAATACTTCTTTAAGTTTACTCCTTTGAAAGCATCATAATCCGGTATAAAAAATATTTCTCCATTCTTTACCGCTCCCGGAACACCGATTGAAATGGAAGCAATGTTAGGATGCTCTTTCAATAATCCGGACACAATCATCTCAATACTATCCAGGGATTTGAGAAATTCACCATCTAGACGACCACTTATTAAGGTCTCACCAGTGCACTTATAAACAGAGTAGATAGTTTCCTTTTGCTCTAGAAATAGGGTAAGGCCAAGAATTTTCTCAGCATTGATGGAATACCGCATAGCTCGTCTTCCGCCGCTGGAATCATCATAACCTAATTCAATTATCTCTTCATTCTTTCGTAGTGTTTCCAATACTTTTCCCACAGTTGGAGAGCTTATGCCACAGTACTTACTCAGTTCTGCCTTAGTAGCACTGCCAAGCTCTAAAAGGGCAGAACGAATCATTTCTCTGTTGACTGTGGCCATCACTTTTGGTCTACCAGCCAAGTCTCTCAACATTACCACTTCCTAAATTAACTTTTAAAAGTATCTTTCATAAGTATAATTTATAATTATAATATCCATTAAACAATGGAGAAAATTATCCTTTCGAAGATAAACTTTGCATGAAATATGAATATAATACATGGGTTAATATAAAGATAAGAATAGATACTAGAAGAATAATAGTGAAAAATATTAATCACTGAATACACGGAATACGCGGAATTACGCTGAGGGACTCTTCTTTTTTATTTTAATATGACATGGATGTAAAATTGTTAAAACTACATTAATGCAATAACTTAAGCAAAGTTGACCTTGAAAAAAGAACTTCCGCGTATTCCGTGTCCTCCGAAAATTCCGTGTTTAGATTTTTTCGTGTGTCCATTGTCATTTCCTATTCTGTAAGCTTTTAATTTGTTGACTATATTGGTCAATTAAGGTATTATAACTAGTTGTATACTAATTTTAACGAGGTGACGCTATGTCAGCAAAAATAAGTAATATACATCCTGGGGGGATAGCTGAGGAGCTTGAGCTGGAAGTTGGGGATGTTATATTATCGATAAACGGCAATGAAATAAAGGATATAATTGATTATAGATTCTTAATGGCAGAAGAATATATAGAACTAGAGGTTCAAAAGCTCACTGGCGAGATTTGGACCTATGAAGTGGAAAAGGAATATGACGAGAACCTTGGAGTAGACTTTGAAAAATCTATTATGGATGAGGCTAAGAGATGCTCTAATAAATGTATATTCTGCTTCATCGATCAGCTGCCTCCAGGTATGAGGGACACCCTGTATTTTAAAGATGACGATTCAAGACTGGCCTTTCTTCAGGGGAACTTTGTAACCCTCACCAATATGAAGGATAGCGATATAGACAGAATTATAAAATATAGAATCAGTCCCATTAATATTTCTGTGCATACTACGGACCCTGAGCTTAGAAAGAAGATGCTCAATAACCGTTTTGCCGGCAATATATATGAAAGACTGCAAAAGTTAGCTGCCGCAAACATAAACATGAACACTCAAATTGTCAGTGTTCCCGGAATAAATAACGGAGAAGAACTTATAAAGACTATTGAGGACCTTTATAAGCTCCATCCTGCAATACAAAACGTTGCAGTGGTTCCGGTAGGTTCTACCAAGTACCGAGAAGGCTTGTATAATATAACCCTATATAATGCTGACAGTGCAAGGAAAGAAATTCATAGTGTCAGAAAGCTTCAGAAAAAGTACATAAAAGAAATTGGAGCACCCTTTGTGAGACTTTCAGATGAGTTTTATGTCTTAGCCGGGGAAGAAATACCTGACAGTGACTTCTACGAAGGCTTTGAACAGCTGGAGGACGGTGTTGGAATGATAAGGTTCCTAAGGGATAGCATAGAACAAACACTGCCCTATTTGAAAGATGAGGCTGAGGGAGAATATACCTTGGTTACCGGTGTTTTAGCCTATGAGGAGATAAAAAGCATGGCAAAGCTTATTATGGAAAAAAACAATAAGGTTAAACTTGATGTCAGAAAGATCATTAACCGGTTCTTTGGAGAGACCATAACTGTAGCAGGCCTCCTTACCGGTGGAGATATCATTGACCAGTTAAAGGATAATATCGGACCGGGCAAGATAATCATACCCGTTAACATGCTAAGAAGCGGGGAATCTGTTTTTCTGGATGATTTGACCATACATGATTTAGAAGAGGCCTTGGGAAGAAAAGTTATAAAATGTGAATATACCGGGGAAGATCTAATAGACATAATCAATAATAATGGCCAGGTGTGTAAAGAAACAAAGACAGCCGGTGGAGCAGAAATTGATAATTTATACATGCAGAATAAGGAATACAAAAGGGAGGAATAGCAATGGGAAAACCAATAGTTGCAATCGTGGGAAGACCCAATGTAGGTAAGTCAACTTTATTTAATAAATTGGCGGGAAAGAGAATATCAATAGTACAGGATACACCTGGGGTAACAAGAGATAGAGTATATGCCGAAGCAGAATGGCTTAGATACAACTTTACAATTATAGATACGGGTGGTATAGAACCGGAAAGTGAAGACATCATAGTAAGCCAAATGAGAAGACAGGCGCAGATTGCCATTGAGACTGCAGATGTAATAATATTTATCGTGGACGGTAAGGAAGGTCTTACCGGGGCAGATAAAGAGGTTGCTCAAATGCTGAGAAAGAGCAAGAAGCCTATAGTTTTAGTTGTAAATAAGGTAGATTCTCTGAAGGAAGAAAACAATGCCTTCGAGTTCTATAACTTAGGCATAGGGGATCCTATTACAATTTCCGCTTCTCAGGGTTTAGGCTTGGGAGATATGCTGGATAAGGTTGTTGAACATTTTGGAGATATTGATGATGAAGCGGTTGACGATGAGATTATCAGAATAGCCTTTATGGGCAAACCAAATGTGGGAAAGTCTTCCTTGATAAATAGGCTTTTGGGAGAAGAGAGAGTAATAGTAAGTGATGTTCCCGGAACTACAAGAGATGCGGTGGATAGTTATCTGGAAACAGAGCTAGGAAAGTTCATACTTATCGATACCGCAGGTCTTCGACGTAAGAGTAAGGTTAAGGAAGAAATAGAGAGGTACAGTGTAGTAAGAACCCTGGCAGCTATCGAAAAGGCAGATGTGTGTATCTTGATGATAGATGTAGAGGAAGGTGTAACTGAACAGGATGAAAAAATCGTTGGCTATGCCCATGAAATGAACAAAGCCATAATGGTTATAGTGAACAAGTGGGATCTTGTTGAAAAAGACGATAAGACCATGGACAAATACAAAAAAGAACTAGAGATGAAATTAAAATTCTTAAACTATGCCTCATACCTGTTTATTTCAGCAAAAACTGGCCAAAGAGTGCATAAGGTCCTTGAAATGGCTAAAGAGTGCTATGACAATTACTGCAGAAGAATTTCAACGGGTATATTGAATGAGGTTATAAACAAAGCTGTACTTATGAAGGAACCTCCAGTAGTTGGTGTAAAGCGACTCAAAATATACTATGTTACTCAGGTAGGTATAAAACCACCAACTTTTGTTTTCTTTGTAAATGACTATAAGGCTCTTCATTTTTCCTATGAAAGGTATCTTGAAAATCAGTTAAGAAGCAGCTTTGATTTTAAAGGTACCGGAATAAAACTACAATTCCGTGAAAGGAACGAAAAAAATGATTAAGGTGGCATTAATTGGTGGGGGGAGCTTTGGAACAGCTCTAAGTATGCTTTTAGGTAAAAAAGGCTACAAGGCAGAACTTTGGGACAGAGACTTAGAAGTTATTGAAGAAATAAATACTAAAAGAACCAATGAGAGATATTTAAAGAAGATTGCTATTCCGGAAAATGTCTTGGCCTCCAACGATATGAAAGCAGTTATAGGCGGGGCAGAATATATAGTGCTTGCGGTACCATCTCATGTTATTAGGCTTATATCAAAACAGATTAGGGAATTGGTAAAGCCCGGTCAGATAATTGTCAGTATTGCAAAGGGCATAGAGGAGACTTCCTTAAAGAGGTTGTCAGTGGTCATCAGTGAGGAGCTTCCTGAAAATGACGTCGTAGTACTTTCTGGTCCCAGCCATGCTGAAGAGGTAGCTACAGAATCCCCTACAACCATGGTTGTTACATCTACTAATATGGAAGCGGCACAAAAGGTACAGGACCTATTTATGTCAAAGCATCTGAGAGTTTATACAAATTCGGATATTATTGGCGTGGAAATAGGCGGAGCTGTAAAAAACATAATTGCCTTAGCAGCTGGAGTGTCCGATGGTATTGGTTACGGCGACAATGCAAAGGCAGCCCTTATGACCAGAGGAATGCATGAGATTATACGAATAGGAACCAAACTTGGGGGGCTCAGAACAACCTTCTCCGGCCTTACCGGCATGGGAGACCTAATAGTAACTTGTACTAGTATGCACAGCAGAAACCGTAGGGCAGGTATACTCATTGGTAAAGGCTATACCACAGATGAAGCTATCAAGGAAGTTGGCATGGTGGTAGAAGGAATAACCGCCTGCAAGGCCTTTTATACCCTTAAAGAGAAGGAAGGGGTAGATATGCCTATAACCGATGTACTCTATAGAATTCTGTTTATGGGCTTAAATCCAAAGGAAGCAGTACATGCATTGATGACCAGAGACAAAAAAGATGAAATATACATAGACTAAAAAAATTACGAAAAACTGTCTTAAAATAAATTAAGGCAGTTTTGTTTTTTGTCATAAATGACTTTAGCTATTAATATATATATATCGTAATAACTATAATTGGGAGGGTATATTTTGGAAAACTTTGATATATACAAGGATATAGCAGAGCGTACACAAGGCGATATCTATGTAGGAGTAGTAGGTCCTGTAAGAACAGGTAAGTCAACATTCATCAAAAAGTTCATGGATATGATGGTAATCCCAAATATCGATAATACCTACAAGAAGCAAAGAGCAAAGGACGAACTTCCTCAGAGTTCTTCTGGAAAAACAATTCACACTACAGAACCAAAGTTTGTTCCAAATGAAGCTGTAGAAATCAGCTTAGCAGAAGGAATTAAGTTCAAAGTGAGAATGGTGGACTGTGTTGGTTATATTGTAAAAGGCGCAGCAGGCTACATAGAAGGTAATCAACCTAAAATGGTAACTACTCCTTGGTATGACTACGAAATACCTTTCGAAGAGGCAGCAGAGCTTGGTACAAAGAAGGTTATAAACGAACATTCCACTATCGGTCTATTGGTAACCACTGATGGATCTATCACTGACATATCCAGAGAAGAATATTTAGAGGCAGAAGAAAGAGTTGTAGCTGAATTAAAAGCTATAAATAAGCCCTTCATCATCATATTAAATTCCGCAAGAACCGGTGATCCTGAAACCATTCAGCTAAAGGCTGAGCTTGAAAGAAAGTACAATGTTCCTGTAGAGCTGTTAGATGTTTTAAATCTAAGGCAAGAGGATGTTACAAATGTAATGCACAGAGTTCTTAAGGAATTCCCGGTGAAGGAAATCAACATAGATATGCCTGAATGGATAGAGAAATTAGAGGCAACCCATTGGCTAAAGGTTAACCTTATGAACATCATCAAGGATATGTGCAAGAGTATCGAAAAGGTTAGAGATGTAAGAGAATCCATCGATGGCTTAGGACAAATCGAGTTCCTGGATAAAGGAATGGTTAGCGAAATGAATATGGGAGAGGGAACAGCAAGAATTGAACTGGCACCTCAAAAATCCATATTCTACAATATATTAAGTGAAGTTTGCGGATGTAACATAAAGGGTGAAACAGAGCTCCTAGGCATTATGAAAGAATTGCATAGAGCGAAGACAGAATTTGACAAGATAGAAGAAGCTCTCAAAGATGTAAGAGAAACAGGCTATGGCCTAGTAGCACCACAGCTTAGTGAAATGAAACTTGAAGAGCCGGAAATAGTAAAACAAGGCAACAGATTTGGCGTTAAGCTGAAGGCCAGTGCTCCATCACTGCACCTGATAAAGGCAGATATCGAAACAGAAATATCTCCTATTATGGGTACAGAGAAGGAAAGTGAAGAGCTGGTTAAGTCATTACTGGAGCAGTTTGAATCAGATCCATCAAAGATCTGGCAGAGCAACATGTTTGGTAAGTCCTTAGAGGTTCTTGTTAAGGAAGGCCTACAGAACAAACTCTACAAGATGCCAGAAGATGTTCAATCCAAGATTCAAAAGACCCTCCAAAAGATCATCAACGAAGGCAATGGCGGTCTGATTTGCATTATACTATAATAACGAAGGGACTAGGGACAGAGGGACGTTGTTAGTGTCCCGCTTATGTCCCTTGTTTTTTGGGACAAAGAGATGTTGTTTCTGTCCCGCTGGGACTAGGGAACGTTGCTTATGTCTCACCGGATATTTAAAAATAATAATTTATTATTGATTTTCTTTTTATATATGGTATAATATAATTCGTCGACTGGGTATGGCGCAGATGGTAGCGCGCTAGAATGGGGTTCTAGAGGTCGCAGGTTCAAATCCTGTTACCCAGACCAAAGAAGCTGTGAAACATTGAAGAATCAGTGGTTCACAGCTTTTCTATTTTAGCGTAGGATGTCCAATGTATGTAATAAATTTTTAAATGAAAAGATGCCCTTCACAGGACACCTTTAAATAATTCGTTTAATTTTTGAGCGGCCTCCTTTTGTATATTTGGCAGCACGTGAGAATATGTATCTAGAGTAATGCTTATAGAACTGCGACCTTAACAAACATAGCCACAATATAAGCAAGTATGTTTGCGTTGGATCTCCACAATACTCAAGGGGGTTAACCTTCCTATGTCTCACAGGATCAATGTCCCTAAATTCCTTCGTTCAACCTATCCATGAGGTGGAGGTCAGTTATGCTCCTAAACGGGATCAATGCCCTAATTGAAAAAACTTTATCTGACTGCTCCCAGCTTCATATCTCAAAGAACTAAAATCTAAAAAGTTGTGAATAAATGTAAAGCCTTAAATTCTCAATTTTTAGCTACCATCGGCATGATAGCTTTAAACAAAATAGAACGCAGTTTTCGTCGACCACGTTTAGTTATGGAGGTTTGGCCTTTATGCTGGCCAGAATTGTTCTCCTTTAAATTAAGTCCCGTGAGTTTCTGAATTTGACGGGGGTGATCATAGTTGAATAGGTCACAAACTTCAGAAAGGAATCCCGCAACTGTTACTAAACCTAAGCCATTGATAGCAATCATTTGATGGGCACCAGGTATCTTATGAACAATATCCTCTATTTTCAACATCAATCTCTTTAACCTGTCTGCCAATACCTCATAATTATCCACAAGGTATTTGAGTTCATATTCGGCCATTTCCTGACCTTCTTTGAGTTCTACGGACATTTTTGCAGCTTCGTAGCTGACGCAGAAATTGTGCTAAATGATATGCTTTTACAGTTTAATGAAAAGTGCGTTAACACCTTTAAAGAGTTCTTCTCTTACATCTGGGATGAGAAAGCCATCCGACGAGGGGAAGATAAACCGGTTAAGGTTATGGACCATGCTATGGATGCTATGAGGTATTTTGTTAATACTATTTTATACAGAAACGCAGGTGTTTCAGTCCTAAAGTAAAGGAGGTATGGGGGTGTTTATATTTAAAAATAACACTAACATGATGTTTATGCAGGATATTATATTGCTTGAAATTAGAGAATTTAACTCCAGTGACAAAAGAAAACTGATGATTACTGGACAGAAGTATTATGATGTTGAAAATGATATACTTGACAGAAAGATAGTCAGATATACTGATAGAGGCTATGAAGAAGATAAGTGCAAAGCCAATAATAAATTAGTCCATGCCTTCATGAAAAATTTAGTTGATGAAAAAGTAGGGTATTTATTATCTAAGCCTTTTTCATTAGATGGAGAGAATAAAGACTATATCCAGAAAATTAAAACTATCTTAGGGAAGAACCTGCAGTATGAAATATCTAAGATGGGAAATGAAGTAAGCAATAAAGGTATTGGATATTGGTATATTTATATTGATGAAGCAGGTAATTTTAAATACATGAAGATGCCGGCAGAACAGTGCATACCTATTTGGAAAGATAACAGCACACGGAGCTGCAGGCAATGATAAGGTATTATGTTCAAATTGAGTATGAAGGCAAGAAAAAGAAAGAAGTTACTAAGGTTGAATATTACACAGAAGATACCGTTGAATACTTTGTACTGAATGATAATAAGCTTATATATGACATAGAAGTGGAACCTGTAAGTGGGCCGGTACCTCATTATAAAAAAGGTGAGGAGGCTAGGAGCTGGGGAAGGGTTCCTTTCGTTGCTTTTAAGAACAATGATTCAGAGTATCCGGATATAAAGTTTGTTCAGTCTCTCATTGATGACTATGACAAAAGACGGTCTGATATATCGCTGCTAAGCTCCACCTTGAGCAAATTAAGAGAGACATTAAAGAGTTTGGACAATCAGTTAATATGGATCTTGATAAGATGGGATCAGCTCCATCCGGAATTGCTCTAAAGTTCCTTTACTCCGGATTAGATTTAAAGTGTAATAAGCTGGAGATTGAGTTTAAAAATTCATGGGAACAGTTACTATACTTTGTAAATATCTATCTAGCTGAAACAGGTCAAGGCAATTACAGCAATGAAGAAGTTGAGATAGTATTCAATAGAGACATTGCCATTAATGAAACTGAGACCATTAGCAATTGCACAAACTCAAAAGATGTTATCAGTGATGAAACAATAATTGCTAATCATCCCTGGGTTAAGGATCCAGAGCAAGAGCTTGAGAGATTAGTTAAGCAGAAGGAAGAAACCCTGAAAAAGCATCAGGAAGCTTTTGGAATGAATATAGAGCAGCAGGCCTCCGGCGGAGATGATGAAGTAGATGAGGAATAAGTACTGGGGAGAACGTGCACGTCAGCGTATGGACGATTATCACAAGGATTCTGATAGGGTAATAGGAAAGATACTGGAGTCATATCAAGCCGCTATAGAAGAAATTAATGCGGCAATGCAGAAAATATTAAATACATACTCAAAAGATGCTAAATTGAGTATGGAAGAAGCAAAAAAGTATCTCACTATTGGGGAAAAGAAAGAATTTATCGACAATCTTAAAACAACAATAGCCTATGTTCCGGATGAAGAGCTAAAAAGAGAAATGTTAAGACAGATAAATGCACCGGCTTATCGTGCCAGACTTACTAAGCTGCAGGCTATTAAGGAGAAGCTTAATGTTGAATGTAAAAAGCTAGCTGATATTCAGGTGAGAAACATAGAAAAGGGACTAATGAATACAGCTAAAACTGCATATTACAGGACAATGTTTGATATGCAGCAGATGACAGGGTATGGATTCAGTTTTGCGGAGATATCGGTGAAACAAGTTGAGGAGATATTGAAAAATAAGTGGAGTCGTAAGCATTTCAGTAAGAGAATATGGGGAAATACAGAGAAGCTTTCTTCTGAACTAGAACATGTACTAACTAAGGGCTTCATGAATGGTGCCAGTGTTCAGCGTATGACCAAGGATATTGCTGACAAAATGCAGGTAGGAGAGTTTGCTGCTGCAAGACTTATCAGAACTGAGACAACATATGTAGCCAACTCAGCAGAACTTGAAGCTTATAAAGAAGCGGGCGTTGAGAAATTTCAATTTCTGGCTACGTTAGATTTAAGGACATCAGATATATGCCGAGAACATGATGGGAAAATATATGACCTTAAAGAAGCATAAATAGGGAAGAACGTTCCTCCACTACATGCTAATTGTAGAAGTACAACATTAGAGGTATTTGATGATGATGATCTCGAGGAGATCAAGAGGAGCTCAAGAGGAGAGCTAAGGATCCAGTGACAGGAGAAAGCAAAACGGTTCCTGCGAATATGACCTATAAGGAATGGTATGAAGAGAATGTTGCGAATAATCCTAGAGCGTTAACTGAGGAAAAGAAGATTAAGAATAAGGCGTCAGATAAGAATGAGCTTAAAAAATACAGAAGTATACTGGGTGATGAAGTACCTAAACACATTGATGACTTCCAGGAATTAAAGTATAATAATACTGAGAAATGGAATGTTATAAAGTGTAACTATAGAAAAATTAACGCCTATAATAAAATTGTTATTAATGAGCCGACAATCACAAAGGACTTGCAAGATATAGCTAAGACTTCTGGATATGAATTGGTTGGACTTGATTTTAGACTAAAAAGCAAAGATTCTTACCTCAGAAAGGTAAATACAGATAGTAACAATAGTTTGGATGTAAAGATTATTGATGAGACCATTGCAGGTACAAATGATGTAATAAGATATACATACCAAGCTCCACATGAGGAACTGGTTGACAAATACTTTGAGATTAATAAGCTTTTATCTGAAAAAGGTTATGAGTAAGTCAAGGTGAAGAATACTTGGTTAATAAAAAGTAATCCATATAAAGGCATAAACTGTATTTATACATCTCCAGCGAGTCAAAAGTTTGAAATTCAATATCATACTCCTGAGAGTTTTGAATTAAAGAATGGCGAATTACACGGTTTGTATGAAAAATGGAGAGTATTAAAGGATAAAGCATCTGTAGAAGCCATTGAGCTATCCAAGAGAATGACTGAACTTTCCAGTAAATTATAATATCCAGCAAAAATAGAAGAAGTGAGGTGAGAGTATGGAATATTATTATATACAAGATATAAATAAAGTGGGGAAGATAAATAATTTTGTCCCATATCTCTATGACGTAGAAAAGGGCTGGGTTGTTGATAATAATAACATTCTAATGGATAGGATTATGGGATATGATGGGGAGTTAATTGGTAACAGCTCAGAGCTATTCAATATTGAGGAGATATCTGAGGAAGAAGCTGATTTAAAAATAAAAAAACTTTATAACAAATAAAGCACTTACTAAGTAAAGATAGTAAGTGCTTTTGTCTTGAGGTGAAGTTTATGGAGCTATATTTGAAATGTACTTGTGGAAATGATGACAGAGTAAAGCTTAAGAAAACCAACTTCCAGGATGATATAAATAAATCCGCAAAATTTAAAATATTCTGTTCAGATGGATACGTACATATGGTGTGTTGCAGTTGTAATAGGAAAATTGAAATATATAATGATTAATAAGCACTTAATTTATCTTAGGTGCTTTTTTAATTTCTGAAAGTGAGGTGAAAAAGTTGGAAGAAAAGAAGATTGCATTAAACAGCTTTGTTGCGACTATAGAGATTGAAGGAACTGAAAAGATTAAGCAGGAATTAAAAGACATTGAATATAGTTTGGACAGAATTCTTGAGAAGTTTGAAAAAGTAGCTGCAGTTGAAAGGCAAGTTCAAGTACAGCCAAGAGAAATTAATATTTTATTGGATGGCACAATTATTTCTACGAGTTGTACAAAAAAAGAAAAAGATAGGGCCAGATCACAGGAAGAAAATATTGATGTAACAATACTGTATCCTAACCAAGAGTAAAACCAATTCTTTTAGCAGTTTGATTGGGATTTTCCTTTGCAACAGCTATTAATGCAAAGTTTATTTGATTAATATGCTGAATTATTTGAATAGTAGCTCCTGAGTATGTACCACTAAAATAAATTAATGGTTTCTCAGTGTTGGCAGCTATTGCAGTAGGCCTTATGGTAAGTGAGTTAATAATTATAGCAACTTCTAAGTCGTCGCTTAGTTTAGATTCAAACATTTTTATTGAATTTACAATTGAATCTTTTATAGAAACTGCATCCAAAAAGTCTAACATGATAAAATACACCCCCTTTCAACAAAATTTTACCATATTGGGGGACAAATTGTATAAAAGTCTTAGAAATAAGGCTTTTTTTATTTGTGTAACAAAGTAAACCACTTGCTTAGCAAGTGGTTTACTTTGTTACACAATAAGGCTGAGCATTAGCGATTTTTAATCGCTAATGCGACAGCCCGGACAGCCTCATGATATAAATTTTGCAGCAAAATATTCTGATAGAATTTGTGCCATGAAGGATGGAAAGGTTGCTGCTTATTAAACAGTAGAAGAGGTTATGAAAGCAGATATTTTAACAGATATTTTTGAAACAAAGATTAAAATTATAAACGGATCTTACGGACCGGTAGCAATATACTTGTAATAGCTTTAGTGGGCGGTGTCAAATGTACCACTTATTATTAGTTTTTTATAAAGAGCTTGTAGTCATGAAGATTACAGGTTTTTTAATTTCATATAAGAAAAGGTATACATAAAATCGTATAAAGTATAGTTATGTGTATTGACTAACCTATCAATGGGAAGTATAATTAACTTATTAAAGTAATTTTAAAAACATATTTAAAAAGAGCTTCATAAAAATTATTAAAAAAGGAGAGATAAAAATGAAGTTTTTTCTCGACACTGCAAATGTAGACCATATTAGAGAGGCAAACAGAATGGGGGTTATTTGTGGAGTTACAACTAATCCATCACTAATTGCAAAGGAAGGCAGAGACTTTAACGAAGTTATAAAGGAAATAACCGAGATAGTTGATGGACCAATAAGCGGCGAAGTTGTCAGTGAAGATGCAGAGGGTATGATAAAAGAAGGTAGAGAAATTGCTGCAATTCATAAAAATATGATAGTTAAGATCCCAATGACTGCAGAAGGACTAGCTGCAACAAAGGTTTTAGCCAGCGAAGGTATCAAAACAAATGTAACATTAGTTTTTACAGCAACACAAGCTTTACTGGCTGCAAATGCAGGAGCGACTTATGTAAGCCCATTTTTAGGAAGATTGGATGACATATCAATGGATGGAATGCAGTTAGTAAGAGACATTGCTGAAATCTTCAATATTCACGGCATAGATACTCAGATAATAGCAGCCAGCGTAAGACATCCTATACATGTTATACAGGCAGCTCAGGCAGGTGCAGATATAGCTACAGTTCCTTATTCTGTAATTATGCAGATGTTAAAGCACCCATTAACAGACCAGGGCTTAGAAAAATTCAAAGCTGACTGGAATAAAGCTTTTGGAAAGTAGGAGACAAAAACCATGAGTAGAGAATTAGATAAATTGTGTATAAATGCCATAAGAGTTCTTTCAGCTGATGCCATCGAAAAGTCAAAATCCGGGCATCCGGGCTTACCTTTAGGGGCAGCTAGCATGGCTTTTACACTATGGACAAAGATGAATCACAATGGAAAAAATCCGAACTGGGACAACAGAGACAGATTTATACTATCAGCAGGACATGGTTCCATGCTTGAATATTCCTTATTACACTTATTTGGATATGGTATAACTATAGATGACATTAAAAACTTTAGACAACTTGGAAGCTTAACTCCAGGACATCCTGAATACGGTCACACAAAGGGTGTAGAAATCACTACAGGTCCACTTGGACAAGGTATTTGTAATGCTGTAGGTATGGCCATTGCAGAAGCTCACCTTGCAGAAAAGTTTAATAAGCCTAACTTTAACGTAGTTGATCATTACACCTATGCCATAGTAGGTGATGGTTGTCTTATGGAAGGAATTTCAGGAGAGGCCTCATCCTTAGCTGGTACTTTAGGACTAGGAAAACTTATTGTATTATACGATTCAAATAACATATCAATTGAGGGAAATACAGACATTGCCTTTAGAGAAGATGTTGCCAAGAGATATGAAGCCTATGGCTGGCAGGTATTAAAGGTTGATGATGGTAATGACTTAGAAGCAATTGACAAGGCTATTGAAGCAGCAAAAGCAGAGAAATCAAAACCATCTATTATAATAGTTAAGAATCTAATAGGCTATGGTTGTCCTGCAAAGCAAGGAAAGGCATCAGCCCATGGTGAACCACTGGGAACAGAAAACGTTCTTGCAATGAAGGAAAATATAGGCTGGAAGACAGAGCCTGCCTTCTTTGTACCTGATGAAGTATATTCAAATATGAATAACTACATAGAAAAGGGTATTGAAAAAGAAGTTGCTTGGAATGAATTGTTTAAAGCATATTCTGAAGCATATCCTGAATTAGCTAAAGAGTATAATGAATGGATGAATGGTGAAGTAGATAAAGAAGCCTTACTAAACAATGAAGAGTTTTGGAGCTTTGATAAAGAAATGGCCACAAGAGATTCTTCAGGAGTTATTATAAATAGATTGGCAAAATTAATTCCTAACTTCATTGGAGGTTCAGCTGACTTAGCACCTTCAAATAAAACCTATATGAACGGCAAGGGTGATTTCTCAGCAGAGGATAGAAGTGGACAAAACCTTCATTTCGGTGTTAGAGAACATGCTATGGCAGCAATTGCTAATGGAATGTGTGCTCACGGAGGACTAAAGGTATTCTGTGCAACCTTCTTCGTATTCAGTGATTATATGAAGGGAGCTATGAGATTATCTTCACTTATGAACCTTCCTGTTGCATATGTATTGACCCATGACAGTATTGGAGTAGGGGAAGATGGACCAACTCATCAGCCTATAGAGCAGTTAGCAGCCCTAAGAAGTATGCCAAACATGACTGTTTACAGACCGGCAGATTCAAAGGAAACAGCTGCAGCTTGGTATTATGCTGTAACAAATGGAACAACACCAACTTCCTTGGTATTAACAAGACAAAAGCTTCCGCTGTATGAGGGTTGTGCAAAGAGAGCCTTAAAGGGCGGATATATTCTTAAGGACTCTAAGAAAGAAACTCCGGATGTGTTATTAATGGCATCAGGTTCAGAGGTAGAACTGATATATAAGGCAGCTGAAGAGCTGGAAGCAAAGGGTATAGATGCCAGAGTTATAAGTATTCCAAGCTTTGAAGTGTTCGAAGCTCAAGATGAAGCTTACAAGGAATCTGTACTCCCTAGAAATATCAGAGCAAGAGTTGCAGTAGAAGCCTTATCTTCCTTCGGATGGCACAAGTATATAGGTATTGATGGAGAAATAATTTCCTTAGATACTTTTGGAGCTTCAGGAAAGGCAGAAGTGTTATTTGAAAAATTTGGATTTACTGTTGAAAACGTTGTTGAAAAGGCAATAGCTGTAGTAAACAAAGGAATAAAGGTTATATATAATCAGTAAATCTATGTATAGATAAAACCCAAAATTTAATTTTGGCATTAGAATTAATTGACAGTGGACAAATGTCAATTGTCCACTGCTAATTATAAGTCTTGGCTGTATATCTTTAAAAGAAGAAAGGACAGATAGCATGGTTATTAAAAATGTCACTGACAGAGAATTCAGAAAGTATGGACAAGTATTAAAAAATTATGATTTTGCAGAAATCCTTGAAAAGATGAAGAGCACACCACTTCCGGAAGGAGTAACTTACGAACCATCCATAAAGGAGCTGGAGGATTTGGAAATTGCCAAAGAACTAAGAGACAGAGAGTTTGGGGAATTACCTATTCAAATAGGGTACTGCAATGGTAATAACTATATGTTAAATGCCGTTGAATATCATAGATCCTCAGAAATAAACATTGCTGTCACTGATCTTATACTTCTTTTAGGCAGCCAACAGGATATTGAAGCTGATTATACCTATAATACTGCAAATATAGAAGCGTTTTTTGTACCTGCAGGTACTGCTATCGAAGTTTATGCAACTACTCTTCACTATGCACCCTGCAATGCTAATGAAGGTGGTTTCAAGTGCGTGGTGGTATTGCCAAAGGATACTAATAAGCCATTAGATAATAAAGCTGAAAAGGTTAATGAAGATGCATTATTGTTTGCAAAAAACAAGTGGTTAATTGGCCATAAAAATACTGACTTAGGTGCTCAGGGAGCATTTATTGGATTAGTTGGAGAAAACATTTCATTAAAAAAATAAAGTATGATTAGATAGAGTTATAAATAAATCAGGAGGCATAAAGATTATAAATCTTTATGGGCTTTAAAGGAATTTAGGAGGATATAGATAATGAATAATACACCAAAAGTTAAACTAGGAATTGTTGCGGTAAGCAGAGACTGTTTTCCGATGGAGTTATCTGAAAGCAGAAGAAAAGCTGTAGTAGGAGCATACAAGGGAGAAATTTATGAATGTCCAACTGTGGTTGAAAACGAAAAGGATATGAGAAAGGCTTTGGCAGATGTTAAGGCTGCAGGAGTTAATGCATTAGTTGTTTACTTAGGAAATTTTGGACCGGAAACACCAGAAACATTACTTGCTAAAGAATTTGATGGACCAGTTATGTTTGTGGCTGCATCAGAAGAAGCAGGGGACAACTTAGTAGGCGGACGTGGAGATGCATACTGTGGTATGCTAAATGCCAGCTACAACCTAGCACTTCGTAATATAAAGGCATATATTCCAGAATATCCAGTTGGAACTGCTGCAGAAGTTGCAGAAATGATAGCTGAATTTATTCCGGTTGCAAGTGCGTTAATCGGATTAAAGAACCTAAAGATCATATCTTTTGGTCCAAGACCACAAGATTTCTTAGCATGTAATGCACCAATTAAGCAATTATATAACTTAGGCGTTGAAATTGAAGAGAATTCTGAGCTTGATTTGTATGCAGCCTTCAATGCACATGCAAATGATCCAAGAATTCCTGAAGTGATAGCTAGCATGGAAAAGGAATTAGGAGAAGGCAACAAAATGGCCGGTATTCTACCAAAACTTGCCCAATATGAATTAACATTATTAGACTGGATGGAAGAACATAAGGGTTCAAGAGAATTTGTTGTCTTTGCTAACAAGTGCTGGCCATCTTTCCAAACACAGTTTGGATTTGTACCATGCTATGTAAACAGCCGTTTAGCTGCTATGGGAATACCAGTATCCTGCGAAGTTGATATATACGGAGCCCTAAGTGAATACATAGGAACTTGCATAAGCCAGGATGTTGTAACTTTACTTGATATAAACAATACAGTACCAGCTGATATGTATGAATCAGAAATCAAAGGTAAGTTTGACTACACTCTTAAAGACACATTTATGGCCTTCCACTGTGGAAACACTGCAATCTGCAAGTTAACAAAGGGAACTATGAAGAACCAAATGATAATGGCAAGAGCTCTTGAGCCAAATCAAGAACCAAACATTACAAGAGGAACTTTAGAAGGAGACATTATCCCTGGAGAAATCACTTTCTTCCGTCTACAAAGCAACGCAGATGCTGAATTGACTGCTTATGTGGCTGAAGGTGAAGTTCTACCTGTAGCAACACGATCCTTCGGATCTATTGGTGTATTTGCAATTCCTGAAATGGGAAGATTCTACAGACACGTATTAATAGAAGGAAGATTCCCACACCATGGAGCAGTTGCTTTCGGACACTTTGGAAAGGCAATTTACAACCTATTCAGATACCTTGGCATTAAGGAAATAGGTTTTAATCAACCAAAGGGAATGCTTTATAAGACAGAAAATCCGTTTAAATAATATAAAGATATGATAAGTGAGGTGGCTGGCACTCTCTATGACATGTGAGGTGCCATGGCACCTCACTTTTTGCAAAGATTTGAGAAGTGAGGAGGATGGCACCTTTTATGTTAAAGACAGCCATGATTTTTGGAGATAATATGGTATTGCAGCGCCAAAAGCCTATAAAGATATGGGGTAGCGGCAATGCAGGTAAAAGAATAACGGGCACCCTAAAGGGAAAAGAAACAGTGGTAAGCAACACGACAGTTGGAGCTGATGGTAACTGGATGATTATATTCTCATCAATGGAGGTGGAAAGGGGACTGGAGCTAGAAATTTCTGATGGTATAGATACTTTAGAGTTCCATGATATCAACATTGGAGAAGTGTGGCTTGCCGGGGGTCAATCTAACATGGAATATTGGCTTGAATTCGATGAAGATAAAAACGAAGTCCTTAATGGTACGATGAATCAGGATATACGTTTTTTTGATTTTCCTGATGTTTCTTATGAGGGACAGCTTGAGGAACATGATTACTCAAGCTTTGGAACATGGAAAAAATGTACAAGGGAAGACCTGCCATACTTTTCCGCAGTTGGTTATTATTTTGCGAAGGATCTCCATGAAAATCTTGATGTTCCAATTGGAATAGTTGGCTGCAATTGGAGTGGTACCTCAGCCAGTGCATGGATGGATACAGAATATCTCAAAGACAATGAAGGAAGTGCATGGCTGGAGGCATACGAAGAGGCAGTAAAGGGCCTTGATTTGGAAGCTTATAAAGAAGAATTCCGCAGAAATCCTGCAAATAATCATTCAGTTCCACTAAAAGACATGGATGATATGGCTAGAAAGTTTTGGTACCCAGGCTTTAGTTTAGAGGAACAGCGAGAAATGCTTAGGAAGGACACTGAACAAGAGGTAAATGTCACTATGCCGGTGATGGGGCCATATTCTGAAAAACGGCCAGGGGGCTTATATGAAACCATGCTGAAAAAGGTGGCGCCCTATACTATACGAGGTGTCATCTGGTATCAAGGAGAAAGTGATGCTGTAAGACCGCAACTCTATTTCACAGTTTTTGGAAAATTGATTGAGTGCTGGCGTAATCTATGGGAGGACGAACTACCTTTCATCTTTGTACAACTTGCACCTTTTGGTGAATGGCTGGGGAGTACCGGTGAAAATTATCCGGTGGTTCGCAGACAGCAGGAGCTTGTATCGAAAACAATACCGGGCACATGGATGGTAAGTTCTTCAGATGCCGGTATGGAATGGGATATACATCCGAAGAGAAAGAAACCAATAGGAATGCGTTTGGCACTGTGTGCAAGAGGACATGTATACGGACAGGACATATTGTGTGATCCGCCTGAATTTTCTACTGCTGAGAGATTTACCGGAGGAGTACGTATTAACTTTAAGAACGGTGATGGGCTATATGTAAAGGGGGATAAGGTGAATGCTTTGATTATTACAGATGGGGAAGGGAAAGAGCTGACCCCGGATAAAGTAACCATTGAAGCTGATGGATTGTTGATTTTAGGAAATTTACCCGAAAACTTAACAATTTCTTTTGCAAGTACACCATACTATGAAGTGAACATATATAATAAAGCTCATAACCCAGCAAAGCCTTTTGTGGTAACATTATAATTTTCATCAAAATGCTGGTGGCGGATGTTGACCATGCTGTAGGCTATGACAACTTGAGCTGCTTTCATAGAAACTTCAAAAACCTTTATGGCACGAGAGAAATGGAGGCAATTTAACCTTTGGACTCATGTACACAGTAGAGAAATCTGTAGAGATCCTTGTAAAAGCAATTGAAAATATCTTAAATATAAAAAAATACCTGCTTGCAATTTCAATTGAAATAGGTTATCATTTAGTTAAAGTTGATTAAATTGCTCAGAATTAAATTTGACTTAAGACATTATTAGTAAAAGTGAGGTATTAGTAAAATGAAAAAAGTACTATATATAAAAGCAAACATTAAACCAGAAGGTCAATCAAGAACTTTTAAACTTTCAGATACATTCATTGAAGAATACAAAAAATTAAATCCACAGGATGTAGTTACTGTATTAGATTTATATAAAGAAAATATAGATTTCTTAAGAGCTGAAGATTTAGGAGCTATATTTGGACCTAAAACTGAAGATAGTAAAAATCATCCAATATTAAAGTATGCATATCAATTTGCAGAAGCTGATAAGATTGTTTTAGCAGCACCAATGTGGAACTTAGGAATGCCAGCTATAGTTAAAGCTTACTTTGACTATGTTTCAGTAACCGGAATTACCTTTGGATATACTGCCAATGGCCCAGCTGGACTTGCTAAAGCTGAAAAAGCTATAGTTATTTCAGGAAGAGGCGGAAACTATTCAACTCCTCCAATGGATGCTTTAGAAATGGGAGAAAGATACGCGAAGACTATATTCAACTTCTTTGGAATTAAGGATGTTGAAAGTTTAACAGCTGAAATGTTAGATGTGAAAGAAATAGATACTGAGAAAATGCTAAATGACGCAATTGAAAAAGCAAAAATAGCTGCTAAAAACTTTTAGTATTTAGGAATGATGACAAAGAACCTTGTAATGAGGTTCTTTTAATTTTCGATGAAATATATTTTTAAATAAATACTACAAGAGTTTGTTTAATTAAGGTGTTTTTATTTGTTGGGATATGGCACTAGATTTATGGAATAAGCTGAAAAATAAGAAATTCGTTAAAAAGTATGAATCAATTTGATATAATTAAAAATTCACTGTATAATATTAATGAAATTATTTAATACATCATATATATGAAGCTATTGCAAAGGGACAAGCTAAATACTCCTCATAATTGTAAAAGTAGGAAGTATCCCAACTTATGCAATTAAAGTAATTATAAGTAAAAGGAGATCAATTGAATGAAAAGCAGTAAACTTAAAAAATTAGAAAAATTGATATTAGCAGATGATGGATTATTGGTTCCACTCATATTAGGTAATGGATTAGATGAAGATAAGGTAGAAGGTATATGTAGTATTTTAAAAGAATTACAAGTTGAATGGGAGAAAAGTGATTCAATACCCCAAAAGGCTATAGATATCTTTACTGATTTTTTCTCAGCCATGGAATCTGCATGTGGATTATATAGTGAAGAAGAATCAGATAAAATTATGAAAGCAACTGATAAAATTATGGGCATAGCTGGAGAAAGTCTTATTCAAAAATAGATTTATAATAACATAGTGCGATAAGGTATTAATGGACTAGCTGTATAACTTCAGCTAGTTCATTGCTTTTTATAGCCATGAAATATACTTTAAAAGCATTAAATTTGTGTTATTATCGTATGGACAAACTTTTTTTGAAGCACAAGAATCAATACTTGATTTATATATAGAAAGGCATAGTCCTCTCTTTTTCTGCGAAAAAATTTATGCTGAAACAGTGGAAAATTAACATACAACCTTTACTTTTACGCTTAAAGTGTAATAATGTATGTTAGATAGGCAGTTATTATTGATTGTCTAATTACATGTATTGCTGTCATTTGCCCTATGGTGAATGAGATTAGAAAGTTGGATGACGAGCATAGAAGTAATCTGGCAGTACCACCAGGTGGATGGGGCAATTGGGTTAACGCCGGCGGATGGTTAATTATAAAGGGATATCATGTAGATTTCATTTTGCGTGACATTGATCGGGTGGAGCAAATAATAAAGGATACAGACCAAGGAATAGTTATCATCAATTACCAGACCGGCCATCCTCATGGTTATATAAGTGCTATGTATCGGGGAGAACTAGCCATTAGCAAAATACTATATGCTAAAAATGATAGCTTTTATGAATTAAACATAACCACCGGCCAAGCCGGTGGTTATGTTTACATAGTTGTATATAATATTAATGAATAAAAGCTTATAAACATTGACATTGCAAAGGGATTCCAATAAAATACATTATATGGATAAGCAAATCAAAACATACTGGTCAATTTAAGTATGGGAAGATGAAAAGGGGTTGTTGTTTTGAATAGATATATTCTCGCTTTCTTCCTTTTTAGCTTTCTCGGCTGGCTCTGGGAAAGCATTTATTGTACTATGCGTAAACATAAGTGGGCTAACCGTGGCTTTCTTTATGGTCCTATATGTCCCATTTATGGATTTGGATCACTGTTTGGCTTTTTCATATATGACTTGTGCAAAGCGGAGCATCTTCCGACTATGGAGTGGTGGATGATATTTATACTTGGTTTTATTGTAAGCATGGTTTTAGAATATCCTACATCTTGGATTCTTGAAAAACGATTCAATGCACGGTGGTGGGATTATAGTAATGTTCCGCTGAATATCAATGGTAGGACAAGCGTTCCTACGTCCCTTGCATTTGGTACTGCCTCAATATTGGTGATGAAGGTTCTGATACCTTTGGCTGATAGAGGACTAATCACCTTATCTGAAACTTTATCAAATATTTTGGCCCTTTTGCTTGTTTCAATTATTTCTATGGATGCCACATTGACAATATCTGCACTGACAGATTTTCAGAGACGAGTCGCTGCCATAGATGAAGGATTTCAAAATCACATGACAGATATAATAAATCAGGTTTACAGCAATCAGAATTCACTTTACAATAAAGTAATAAGTCGAATTGCGGTTTTTAAACTTTCAGAGCGAAAAAATAAGATTGCAAAACAACTTTGTGAAGAACGCTTTGAAGAGCTCATTAAAGATTACTTCGAATCCGATGTAGTAAAACAGATGGGCCAGTATATTCAGCATGGTACAACTACCACGTTGGAGCATTGCGAAAATGTAGCATGGATTAGTTATCTCATTAATGAAAAATTACATCTTAATGCGGACGAAAAAGCACTAATAGAAGCAGCAATGCTTCATGATTTATTTCTCTATGACTGGCACGATGGTGATCCTTCACGTAAAACTCATGGTTTTGATCATCCAGACATTGCATGCAATAACGCAGTAAAACATTTTGACATTTCTGAAAAAAAACAAGAGGCTATACGAAGTCATATGTGGCCGCTGACTATTACAAAAATACCTAAAAGTAGAGAAGCTTTGATCATATGTTTCGCAGACAAATATTGCGCTATTATTGAGACAATTCGCTTGAATAAAAAATTTGGACTAAGACATTAAAAAATCTGAGGTTTAGAAGATGAAACTATATTTTTCAGGTTCAGGAAATACAGAATATATAGCAAAATTGATTGCTGATGGATTACGCAATGAATACCTAGATTTGTTTGATAGAATTAGGACTAATCTCATAAGCCGCTAAATAGATTTGGACAATTACTTTACATTTATTATATTGTAGAAAGTGTTTGAAGTTAAACTATCAGAGGAAAAATGTATGCTAAAGAATTAAAGGAAGAGATCTTAAGGGAAGTGCAAGAGGTAGGAAATGTTTCATTACTATTAGGAAGACATGGAATATCAAAATCAACAATATTTACTTGGATAAGAGAATCTGAGAAAAGGAATGAAATTAAGGTTAAGCCATGGATAAAGGCTTTAGTTGAGGGAGAAAAAGAATTAGAAAATGAATTAACAGAAGTAACAAAGCAGAATGAGCTGCTTAAGAAGCTTCTAGGCCAGGTATAGTATAAATTTCTAAAAGTAAATAAGGATTTCAGCAAATATAACCTGACAAATCATTCTCTTGAATGACAAGAATATATAATTAACTCTTGCTAGAATTATAGTATCAGCAGGAGAGAAAGGTGAGAAGCAGATGGAATGGATAACTGCAATTAAAAAGGCTATAAAGTATATGGAAGATGAGCTGCTAACTGTCAAGGGCCCTGAAGAGGTAGCAGACCACGTTCATATATCACCCATGTACCTTCAGCGTGGTTTTCAAATTATGACCGGATTCACCATTGGCGAATACATCAGAAACAGAAGATTATATCTGGCGGCAATGGAGCTAGTAAACACTGGTAATAAGATCGTCGATGTGGCGCTTAAGTATGGGTACGAGACACCGGAGAGCTTTACAAAAGCATTTACCCGTTTTCATAATGCCACACCTACAGAAGTCCGAAAGAAAATGAGAGCTGTAAAAACCTTTCTTCCGCTGAGAGTAAGTATTTTTATTCAAGGAGGAGATAATATGAACTATACTGTTGAAAAAATGGCTGGCTTCAAAGTGATCGGATTTTCAAGGGAGTTTTCTTTTGATATGGCTTACAAAGATATACCAAAATACTGGGATGAGATTTTTAAGAAATATGAGGCAAATTTATTTGCAGGAAATGCTCCGGCAAATGAAATTGAACAAGCAGTCTATGACAACCGTATTGGAGAATTTGGAGTTTGTATTGACGATATAGGCAAAGAAGGAAAGTTCCGTTACATGATAGCCGGAAGATACACGGGTGGTCATGTTCCGGAAGGTATGGAAATTTATGAACTACCTGAAGCAGAGTGGGCAAAATTTAAATGTGTCGGACCTATGCCTGAGTCATTGCAGACTGTAAATACCCAGATTTGGAAGGAATGGCTTCCTGGTAACGGTGAGTATGAGCTGGCAGGGTATTATAACATTGAATGGTATTCTGCTTCAGGCAGCACAAAGGATCCAGACTATCAGAGTGCAATTTGGATTCCTGTAAAAAGAAAATAATAAGTAGGTTATGAAAATAGGCTCCACAGCATCGGAGGATACTCCGGTGCTGTGGAGTCGTCGTTTAGGAGGGAGGCTAACTTATGGTTATAGAAACAGATAGATTGATTTTACGAGAGATGACAGAAGATGACTTTGGATCATTGTATGCTGTTCTTGCAGATTCGGATATTATAGGGTATTATCCCTATAGTTTTGACGAGGCTAGAGTGAGAGGATGGATAAGAAAAAATAGAGAGAGCATAGCTTATGGGTGTCAGCTAATTGATGAGTTTGAAGATGAAGAGAATGAAATCACTAAATTATATACAATTAATCGTACCCAGTGGGAGAAGTATATAAAAATAGCCACCGATTATATTAACATATAAAGGGTGGCTAAAATTTTGTATTGATATTATCTAAATAGGTGGTAAAATAAAGTTTACAATAAATCGCAGACACTAACACTTTTTTATTATATCATATATTGCGCAAAAAGTCAAGAGTTTTTATAGAGATTATATTATTTTTGGAGGTGATGTGATTGATATTTGACATTATGCATATATCTTCATCCTTGATCGAAAAACAAGCGGTTGATGAAATATTAAAATGCAATGATATTGCTTTAAGATTTGTGTTAACCTTATCTCCAGAGGAAGCCAAGATACTAGTTGAAACTTGAACGCTCTCGTTGAAAAGGAATGGTCGTATTGAGTTTGGCAGCGGTGTAATTGGAAAAATAATTATGGAGTTTTGTGACTCTCCTTATATTTCAAAACATAACTATGTAGAAATACTAAATGAGCTAATAGATATTTTTTTATATTTAATTTTCAGATAACTAAATTTTTAAGTAAAAGGTAAAAAAAGTTAAATGCTTAAGACTTAAGAATAATTTATAATAATGCTAAGGGGTGAAAATGATTACATTCCATCCGGAGAGTTACTCCTAAAAAAGGAGGCGCATAAGTATTATCGCTGCAGTATTTACTGGGGTAATAAAAAATATTAGGGGGAGATTGTATTGAAAAAATCATTAGCATTTTTACTGACTGCTGTTACTTCTGTATCACTACTTTTTGCTGGTTGCGGAAAAGGTGATAAGCCGGCAGATAAAACAGGTAATGATAGTGGAGATGCAACACCAAAGGTTACGACTCTTAATTTCTGGACTTTTCAAGAACTTCATAAACAGTTTTGGGATGATGCAGTAATCACTTGGAACAAGAATCATCCTGATAAGCCAATTGAGGTAAAGACTGATGTATATCCCTATGATGATATGCATAACAAGCTATTAATAGCTCTTCAGTCGGGCACTGGAGCACCGGATATTGCAGATATAGAAATTAGTAAATTCGAAAATTATGTTAAAAGCAGCAATCCTCCTTTACTTGAATTAAATGACATAGTTGAACCTGTGAAGGATAATTTAGTCATGGGAAGATTAGATACCTATGCTAAGAACGGTAAATACTATGGCGTAGATTACCACGCAGGTGCTCAAGTTATGTATTATAATAAAGAAATTCTAGAAAAAGCAGGAGTAAATGTTGATGACATTAAAACTTGGGATGATTATATGGAAGCAGGTAAAAAAGTGGTTGCAGCCACTGGAATACCAATGGCTACAATTGAGACCACAGATCAATGGACATTCTATCCGCTTATAAATATGCAAGGTTCAGATTACTTTGATAAGGATGGAAAGGCACAATTAGATAACCAAATAAATATTAAAACCCTCCAAATGCTTTATGATATGGTATATAAAGATAAAATAGCTGTACTAACTCCTGGTGGAAACCATCATGCAGAAGAATATTGGGCATGGATGAATAAGGGAAATGCTGCATCATTATGGATGCCCTTGTGGTATATGAGTAGATTCGAACAATATATGCCGGACTTAAAGGGCAAAATTGTTGTAAGACCAATGCCTTCCTTCCCTGGTGGCAAGAAGTCTGCAGGTATGGGTGGAACTGCAACTGTAATCGCAAATCAAACTAAGCATGAAGAGCTAGCTAAGCAATTTATGGCTGAAGCAAAACTATCCAAGGAAGGAAGCATAAAGACTTGGACAGTTCTTGGCTTTGACCCAATAAGAGAGGATGCTTGGACAGATCCTGCTATGGAAGCTCCAAATAAATATACTGATTATTTTGGTACAGATATATTTAAGACACTTCAATCAATAGTAGGAGATATCAGTGGATTAAATCTAACAGAAAATTACCCAGATGCTACCTCTTTGATCCAGAAGAACATTATGTTCAAGGTTCTAAAGGAACAAAGTGATACACCTGAACAAGCATTAAGGGAAGCCACTGAGGAACTTAACAATAAGTAGTATCCAAGCTGACATTAATTAACAGTAAAAGATTCAACTATATCTAAAGTTGAATCTTTTACTTTCAAAAGGAGGCTTTAAACATGTCCTATGGTGTAGTAAAACAAACTAATATGAAACCAAATCCCATTAGAAAAGGGATTAATATACTAAATTCCAAAAAGGTTGCGCCCTATATTTTTGTTTTACCTTTTATATTATCATTTCTGATATTTTTTCTATATCCTTTAATCTCTACAGTTATTATGAGCTTTCAAAAGATACTTGGCCCAGGGGAAGTAGAGTTTATTGGATTCAAAAACTATTCAAAGCTCTTCAATAAACATTTTTTAAACGCTATTTTTGTAACCACAAGATATACCTTTTGGACCATTCTTGTATTGGTTCCGTTGCCAATTATCATAGCTGTTTTGCTAAACAACAAATTGACCTTTGCAAAGAACTTTTTTAGAGCATCACTTTTTATACCTGCATTGACTTCAGTTATTGTAGCAGGATTATTTTTCAGACTTGTTTTTGGTGAACAATCAACAACCCTAGTGAACTTTATTCTAGGTAAGTTTGGAATTGAGCCAATAGTTTGGTTGCAGGGAAAACATACAGGTATGTTTGTGTTGGTGCTTTTATGTACTTGGAGATGGCTTGGGGTTAATGTTGTATATTTTCTATCTGGTTTGCAAACAATTCCGGCAGAACTATACGAGGCTGCTGCCATTGATGGAGCAAATGAAGTTCAAAAGTTTAGACATATTACCATGCCTGGTCTTAGGCCGGTAATAACTTACGTTGTAACCATAAGTGTATATGGAGGCTACTCCATGTTTGCAGAGTCCTATGCCCTATGGTCAGGGCCTCGTTCTCCAGGAGAAATTGGAATGACTATCGTAAACTACATTTATCATCAAGGCTTTAATCAGAATGACCTTGGCTTTGGATCTGCTATAGGCATAGTTCTTCTCTTATTAGTGATGCTTGTAAACATATTACAGCTTTCAGCAACAGGATTCTTTAAGAAGGAGAGTGATTAATATGAAATCTAAGCGAAGACATAGGCCTATAGCAGTAATTATAACATTTATTGTTTTGTCTATATTTGCAATATTTTGCCTTGCACCCTTTATATTTATGCTACAATCATCCTTTAAACCCGGGGCTGAAATGATAAGAAATGGAATAACAATAAATTTGGATTTTGAGAGTTGGAATCTTAATAATTATAAGCTTCTTTACACCGCAAGAGACGGAATATATCTATATTGGTTTAGAAACAGCATTATCATAACTGCACTTTTTACAGCATGCTCTCTTTTCTTTTCATCACTGGTAGGGTATGGACTTGCTGCTTATGATTTTAAAGGAAAAAGATTATTATTTATAATCGTCTTGATTGTTATGACAGTGCCGGTGGAAATACTCATATTGCCTTTGTATAAATTGACTATAAACTTAAAACTTATTGATACCTATGCAGGGGTAATACTACCTTTTATGGTTTCTCCCTTTGCAATTTTCTTTTTCAGACAATATGCAGTTGGCATACCAAAGGACTTTATTGATGCTGGAAGAATTGATGGTTGTTCAGAATACAGTATATATTTCAGGATAATGTTACCTCTAATGAAGCCTGCTTTTGGAGCCATGACTATACTACAGGCAATGACAAGCTGGAATAGTTTTGTATGGCCCCTAATAGTCCTTCGTTCAGATAAAATGCTGACTCTTCAAATAGGATTACAGGCATTGATTGCACCTTATGGCAACAACTATGACTTATTATTATCAGGAGCTGTTATGTCTATTGTTCCAATTGTAATATTATTCTTATTTAATCAAAAGGCCTTTATTTCAGGTCTTACCGTAGGTGGAGTTAAAGGATAAAACATAATCCTTTCCATCATGTGACCTTATATAACTTTACTGACAATATGGAATTTTTTTAAGGGGCTGGCACACTAAATAAATAGAGTGATAGCCCTTTTGTGTATATTATAAGAAAGTTGCTAACTAAATGCGCTAAATAGTATTATTTATGTACTATTATGGTATTTATTCGCTATAATAGATATATAATTAAAATCTCAACAAAATAAAACCTATAATTATAATAGTAAGGATGAGAATGTGGGATGATATGAAACTAAATATTAATAAATCATCAATAACTAAAAGTAGACTTAGTAGAATAATTGAAGAACATACAGGATTCTTTAGAAATATTAAAATACAGTATAGGCTGCTAATATTAATGCTTGCAATATCATTGGTTCCACTGATAATTATAAGTGTTTTTTCTTATGAAAATTCCATAAATGCCCTTACCAAAAAGATCAGTGCTTATTCAGTGCAGGTTATGGATCAGATAAGTGAAAACATAGGTAGAGAGATTGACAGGTTTGAAAATGACAGTATTGAAATTGGATATTCAGATATAGTTCAAGAAACTTTGCTTAATTACGATAGTTTAAGTTCTTGGCAAGTATTGAACAGGGAACGTAAAATGAAGGAGATGATGATGAAAAAGTTTTCTCTGCTTCATGACGTATCTGATGTTTTAATTTATACAAATAAAATGGAAAGAATAACAGCCTATGGTGATAGTGGATTTCCATTAAATTTTACGGATACTTATTTTTACAATTATCAAGAGGAAATTCATAAGGAAGAAGGAAAGCCAGTATGGAAATCTATAAATCCAGAAGGACAAAAACGTCTGGTTAACTTTGCTACTGAGGAAGAACAGATAAGTAAGAGTAATGGTATTTTGATTGGAAGAGCCATAAAGTCTTTAAATGACGGTGATATTATAGGCTCTTTGATGATTCGCATAAATGAAAGATACTTTGCAAACATATATAGAAATATTGATTTAGGACAAGGTTCCGATATATTTGTCATTGATAGGAAGGGTATAGTTATTTCAAGCATCAATAAAGATATTTCTCTAGGAAAGCTATATAAGAATGTAGAGCTTATAAGTAATATTATTAACAACTCTGACAAGGGGAACAGGACTTTTAATTTAAAGATTGACAATCACCTACATCTTGTTGCCTTTACACCCATTGTAAAAACCGATTGGTTCGTTGTAAGCACCATTCCATATGCCTATTTAAATTCAGAATCTGCCAGCATAGGTTTCAGAATATTGTTATTTGGTTTGATATGTTCCATACTTGCCATTATACTCTCCTATTTCTTTTCTAAGAGTATTTCACTACCTTTAAAAAGACTGGTACACTCTATGAATCTTGCTAAGGGGGGCGATCTATCTGTCAATATAAAAGATGAGAGTAAAGATGAAATTGGGGAAGTGGCAAGAAACTTTAATGTCATGGTTTACGAAATAAAAAATCTCATGGAAAATGTAAAAAGCAAAGAACGGCAGAAGAGAGATGCTGAATTTAAAGCTCTCCAAGCTCAAATAAATCCGCATTTTCTTTCAAATACACTAAATACTGTAAAGTGGCTGGCAAATATTCAAAGGGCTGAGAATATAGAGAATCTTATAACCTCTTTAATACAGTTACTACATGCCAACATGGGAAAGGGTGAAACGCTGGTCACTGTTAACGATGAAATAGAGTATATTAAAAACTACATTAATATACAAGAGTACAGATATTTTAACAAATTTGTAGTCAATTACGATTTGGAGGAGAAAATACTTAACTATAGGATTCCAAAGTTCACTCTGCAGCCCGTGGTGGAAAATGCTCTGATCCATGGCATCGAGCCTATGGAAGGGCAAGGAGTTATAGTTATAAAGGGCTATGAATATAATGGAACTGTAAAGATTAGCATAACGGATAATGGTATAGGAATATCGGAGAAAAAATTAGCTACTTTACTTGGTAAGGGAGAGAACGTTGATAAGAGGAGATTAAGCGGTATCGGCATTAATAATGTAAATGAAAGAATCAAGATGTACTTTGGAGAACAATACGGTTTAACTATAAATAGTATAGAAGGACTTTATACCACTGTAGAGATATCTTTTCCAATTCTAAAGTGAAAGGTGAGGATAGTTTTGATTAAAGTATTGATAGTAGATGATGACTCTATATCTAGAACCAGCATTAAGACCCTAATTGATTGGAATAAACATGGTTTTGAAATATGTGGGGAAGCAGCGAATGGAGAAAACGGCTTAGAAACTATTAAAGAACAACATCCCCACATTGTAATCACGGATATGAGTATGCCTGTTATGAATGGAGTTGAGTTTATTGATTATCTTAATAAAAACTATCCTAACATTAAGGTCATAGCGTTGAGCGGTTACGATCAGTATGACTATGTAAGACAAAGTATGAAAAAAGGTGCTGTAGATTATATATTAAAGCATACCCTAAATGCCGAAGCCTTGTTGAATGTGCTAAAAACTGCCTGTGACCTCATTAGAAATGAACGTATGGAAAATGATAATAGAAATAAAATGGAGAAAGCATTAAAGGAAAGTATATCCGAAATGAAGCAGAAGTTTATACGGGAACTTGTATCCGGAGGCTTTGATGACATAGGTGAAGTGAAACAGAAGATATCAGATTTGGGATTAAGCATAGATATGAGTAATCTAATTGTAGTAGCTGTAGAGCTGGATAACTTTCATCATCTAAAAGAGAAGCTTACAACTAAGGGTATAAAAAAGATAATCTCATCTTTTATGGAAATATCAACAGAGATTTTAAATGATATGGGGAATGCTTTTATTACAAATATAGAAGAAGAAAAGTTTGCAATGCTATTTACTCCAGGTAATTTGCGAAGCTGCTCCGAAATGCATAATAATGTTTTTGCATCCATAAATAGAATTAAAGAATGTATAAAGAGGTATCTTAACATTACTGCTTGTTTTAGTATAAGCAGCACTATTGTCAGCATTATGGATGTACATAAATATTATGTGGAGGCTGAGAAAAATCTAAAAAACAAATTCTTTAAAGGTAAGGATTCAATATTTCAGGAGAATATAGTAACGAATAAGAGAAAAGAAATATTAACCCTTGACATGAATGATGAGAAGACAATTATTGAAGCATTGAAATTTGCTAACAGAGAAAAACTCCAAGAGTGCATCAAAAATATTTTTAATCCCGTTATACTTAATGAAATGAGCCAAGCATCTATTGGAATTATCTGCGTGGAGCTCATTAATATAGTAAACAGAATAGCTAGAGAATCCGGCATAAATATTAAGGATATCTATTCGGATGGAGAGATACCCTATGAAGAAATGAAAAAGTATGAGACGATTAATGAAGTAAGAGATTGGATTTTAAGTGTTTATGAGAGGGTATTAAAATTTATTGAGATTTCTGAAATAAGTTCAGATTATTCAGAGCCAACAAGGAAAGCAATTTCTTTTATTCATAAAAATTATAGTTCAAACATCTCTTTGAATGATGCTGCAGAAGAAATAGGGGTAAATAGTTCCTATCTCAGCAGGATATTTAAAAAGGACTGCGGCATAGGCTTTAACGAGTATTTGAATCATATAAGAGTAGAACATGCTAAGTGGTTTATCGAAAATAGAGATTTCAAGTTAAAAGATATTACCAAAAGGGTAGGATTCAATAGCTATACCTACTTTTTCACAGTGTTTAAGGAGTTTATAGGCATAACGCCACAGGAATATGAGGATATTGTAGTGAAAAAAGTAAAATAATGATTATTAGCTGGGGGATGCAAAAGGTTCACTCCTGCTTATTTTTTTATACTAATCTCACTGGTCCATCTACCAAAATACTCTAACCCAATAACCATTTGAGCGAATATTTTTAAAGCAAGTAAGATTATTTGTGGAAGCCAAAGGCATTTTTGATTGACAAAATAGAAAGCCTTATTGCCCACTATTTTGCAGATGGTCCATAAACAATGTCGGAATATACAACAGCTTAAAGGTGAAACTAAAGCAAGATAATTTTAATTCATTTAAAAATCATTTGAAGGCTCAGAGTGATAAACATATAAGCAGGGAAGCTGCGACAAAACTACTTGTGTATGCAGAAAAAATCAGCCCAAGTAAATAGGATATAAGTTAAAATAGCAGGAGTATACCTTATTCCTGTTATTCTATTTCTTAGAAAGATGAATTCATAAAGTATGAAAAACTTATATACAAGATTATCCACCTTTTATATAATTGAATTATATCTATTATGGAAGGGGTATGATAATCTTGAGCAAAAGTCCTTTTGAGCAATTTCCTTATATTGTGACGGATGAAATAACATTAAGAAAAATTTTAGCTTCAGACCTGGATAGTCTTTTTGAAATATATAGTAATGAAAAGCTCTTTCAATATACTCCCGTAGTGCTCAGAAAGAATAAAGATACTGTGACCAATATGATAGGACATTTTGAAAGGGATTTTAATAAGAAAAAGGGAATTTTTCTTGGAATATGCCTGAACAGTGAACCTGACCACATTGTTGGGGTGGCAGAAATCTTTGATTACTTTGCTGATGTAAACATGGTTACAATAGGTTATAGGCTTAATCACTGTTATTGGTCAAAAGGAATAGCTACAAAAACTGTAAAGGGAATGACAGATTATCTATTAAAGGAGATTGGAATTAATCGTGTACAAGCCTTTGTTATGCCGGATAATATTAAATCTCAAAATGTGTTACAAAGAAATGGATTTACGAAGGAGGGATTAATACGTCAAGGATACCATTGGAAGGGACATGGTGTAGTTGATCTAATATTATTTTCATTATTGAGGTCTGATGTTGAAATATGATTATTTTCTGAAATGTTGCTAAGGAATCTTTTGTTTATTGTAAAAATCAACAAACAAAGGATTTTTTTATTTTTTACAAGATAAAGAGATATAAAGATTTAAGGAGAAATTTAAAGGTAATTTATATAATTTTAATTATACCCTCCATGGGTATGGTAGCAAAAAAATATATTTACGAATATAATACCCCTATAGGGTATATTAACGTCATAGTGGAGGGAAGGATAATGGAAGAGAAAAAGAAAATAATAAGAAAGAAGGCTAAAGTTTTAAAAGATCAATGTGTGGCCTGCGGAACTTGTGAAGCAGAGTGTCCTATAGAGGCAATAAAGGTTGTAGCGGGAGTATTTGCAGAGGTTGATGAAGGCAGATGCGTAGGCTGTTCTAAGTGTGAAAAAGTCTGCCCAGCTTCTATAATAGAAATAATTGAGAAGGAAGTGGTGAAGTAATATGGCAAAGAAGAAAAAGAAGGTTTGGTATGAATATCTATGGATTGCCACATCCTTATATTTATTTTTGGGATTATTTAATATTCTTTTTGCTTGGATAGGCTTAATATGTTTTACCGTCCCCTTGATTATAGCTATTTCAGGTGGAGGAAAGATCTATTGCAGCACTTATTGTGGAAGAGGACAACTGTTAAAACTACTTGGTACTAAGTTTAAACTCTCGAAAAATAAACCAATGCCAAAGTTTTTTAGGACAAAATGGTTTAGATATGGATTCTTAATATTCTTTCTAGTGATGTTTGCAAATATGCTTTTTAATACCTATTTGGTCTTTAACGGAGCCCGTGAATTAAAAGAAGTAGTGACTCTTCTTTGGACCTGGAAAGTGCCCTGGCAGTGGGTGAATACAAGTTATGTTACCCCTTGGATAGCACAGTTTGCCTTTGGATTTTATAGTCTAATGTTGACATCAACTATTCTAGGACTGATAACTATGGCCATATATAAGCCCCGTTCATGGTGTGTTTACTGCCCAATGGGAACAGCAACTCAAGGAATATCAATTTTAAAATACAAAAGAAAATAATCAAATAAAACAGGGGGAGAATATATGTTTAAATTTATGTTTAAAAATACTTTAAAATCTGTAGAAGTTAATGAAATACAAGATTTACTAGGAAAAATAGAATTAATAGATGTTAGAGAACCCTATGAATATAAATACGGGCACCTGCCAACTGCAAAGAATATCCCTATGGATGAGCTTATTCATAAAGCAGATAAACTATTAGATAAATCAAAGGAATATCATATTATCTGTCAATCTGGAGGCAGAAGTTCCAATGTTTGCAGTATTTTAAAGGGAAAGGGCTTCAATGTAGTGAATGTATCTGGTGGAACCGGTAGATATAGGGGAAAATTAGAAAGGTGAGGATACTTTGGATAAATTAGATTCAAAAGTTGCTGTTGCTCAATTAATTAAGGAAAATGAAATTGTACTATTGTACTTTGGAAGTGAAAGTTGCAATGTCTGTACTGCTATAAAGCCAAAGGTACAAGAAATTCTTAAAGCTTATACTAAGATTATAGGTGCCGAAGTGGATGTGGAAAAATCAATGGAAGTCGCAGCTGCCTTTAATATTTTTACCATACCGGCACTGCTCTTGTTTATTGAAGGTAAGGAGATATTAAGAGAAGCAAGGCATATAAGTATAGGGGATATAGACAGCAAAATTGAAAGATATTATAAGATGCTCATGGGTTAGGTCTGGCAACTTTTTTATGGTTTCGCCTATTAACTTGAGAATTGGAAGTTGTGACTAGTGAAGTGGGTGGCACCACACAAATGCAGATGAGAGGGTGGAAATAGATGTGGAAGAATACAATCTTATTTGATTTACCTCAGGAATAGATTTCAGTGCATTTTATCCTGCAGTAATAGGTATAGCCGAAAAGATTCCAGCAGGAAAGACCGTCTATGCAGTAAACACCTGTGCAATGTACAATGGAAAATCATAGGCGATATAAATCGAAATCAGCCTACAAGTAAAGAAGTTGAGGATGGGGTGAAATTTTATCAAAGTATCTTTGAAAAGGTGGGAACTTGATGGTATAAAATAAATCACATAAGTTAAGACTAACTTTGTAATCATATATCAGATACCAGTTATTACTGGTAAAATGATTGCTGACAGTTGATGTGTATCATGATAATATAAAGTACAAACTTTTCTAAAACTATTTTTGAATAAGATTTTAAAATCTACAAAAAATATTTAGGAAAAGATATTGACATAATAAAAAAATATGTTAAACTAAATTAGCTGTCGAAAAACAGCAGATGAAATAATGTTGGTCTTTGAAAATTGAACAGAGGGCTAAAGTGATGTTATCACTTTAGCGGGCAACATAGTCAACGGGAGTTGACGCGTATATGTTGCCCAAGATGATAATTCTTTACAGAATAAATCATGGTCAGCGATTTCTTTGACAGACGAAAGTCTGAAGAATAAATTTAGCGATAAGCTAGAGTTCAAACTTTTAAATTGAGAGTTTGATCCTGGCTCAGGACGAACGCTGGCGGCGTGCCTAACACATGCAAGTCGAGCGGGGGACTTCGGTCCCCAGCGGCGGACGGGTGAGTAACACGTGGGTAACCTGCCTCATAGAGGGGGATAGCCTCCCGAAAGGGAGATTAATACCGCATAATAAGCAGCCATCGCATGATGGCAACTTTAAAGGAGCAATCCGCTATGAGATGGGCCCGCGGCGCATTAGCTAGTTGGTGAGGTAACGGCTCACCAAGGCCACGATGCGTAGCCGACCTGAGAGGGTGATCGGCCACATTGGAACTGAGACACGGTCCAGACTCCTACGGGAGGCAGCAGTGGGGAATATTGCACAATGGGCGAAAGCCTGATGCAGCAACGCCGCGTGGAGGATGAAGGCCTTCGGGTTGTAAACTCTTGTCTTCTGGGACGATAATGACGGTACCAGAGGAGGAAGCCACGGCTAACTACGTGCCAGCAGCCGCGGTAATACGTAGGTGGCGAGCGTTGTCCGGATTTACTGGGCGTAAAGGATGCGTAGGCGGATATTTAAGTGAGATGTGAAATACCCGGGCTTAACTTGGGTGCTGCATTTCAAACTGGATATCTAGAGTGCGGGAGAGGAAAGTGGAATTCCTAGTGTAGCGGTGAAATGCGTAGAGATTAGGAAGAACACCAGTGGCGAAGGCGACTTTCTGGACCGTAACTGACGCTGAGGCATGAAAGCGTGGGGAGCAAACAGGATTAGATACCCTGGTAGTCCACGCCGTAAACGATGAATACTAGGTGTAGGAGGGTCCAACCTTCTGTGCCGCCGTTAACACATTAAGTATTCCGCCTGGGGAGTACGGTCGCAAGATTAAAACTCAAAGGAATTGACGGGGGCCCGCACAAGCAGCGGAGCATGTGGTTTAATTCGAAGCAACGCGAAGAACCTTACCTAGACTTGACATCTCCTGAATTACCGGTAATGCGGGAAGCCCTTCGGGGCAGGAAGACAGGTGGTGCATGGTTGTCGTCAGCTCGTGTCGTGAGATGTTGGGTTAAGTCCCGCAACGAGCGCAACCCTTATTGTTAGTTGCTACCATTAAGTTGAGCACTCTAGCAAGACTGCCGGGGTTAACTCGGAGGAAGGTGGGGATGACGTCAAATCATCATGCCCCTTATGTCTAGGGCTACACACGTGCTACAATGGCGAGTACAACGAGAGGCAAAGCCGCGAGGCGGAGCAAAACTATAAAACTCGTCCCAGTTCGGATTGCAGGCTGAAACTCGCCTGCATGAAGCCGGAGTTGCTAGTAATCGCGAATCAGCATGTCGCGGTGAATACGTTCCCGGGCCTTGTACACACCGCCCGTCACACCATGAGAGTTGGCAATACCCGAAGTCCGTAGTCTAACCGCAAGGAGGACGCGGCCGAAGGTAGGGTCAGCGATTGGGGTGAAGTCGTAACAAGGTAGCCGTAGGAGAACCTGCGGCTGGATCACCTCCTTTCTATGGAGAACCTGCTCTAAAGATATCCAAGAGATACTTAGAGCGCAGGTCTGACCAATCTCTGTTCAATTTTGAAAGACTAACGTCTTTCAGGTGGAAGAAATTACAGGTTGACGCCAACGCGTCAGCGGTGTAAAATAGTATTCCGTTGTTCTTTGAAAATTGCACATAAGAAATTAAGCAGATATCCAACTACAGCTAATAATTTAAACATGCCTGAAAACCCGTTGAAGATTCGGGATTTTCAAACAAGTTTAAATCAAGTTTCCGTAGGATATCTGGAGTAAAGCTAAGAATAATATCAATTATTGTTCTTTATAACAAAGTTGTACAGCTGAATGGACTCGCCATTCACTGACAACGAGTCTCAGGAGAAGCAAGCAATGCTAGGCGCCTAGGAGTGAGGACCGGAGTTGGCTGGATAGGCCAATGAGGACCGGAGCGACGACGGCAACAACGCAGTGCGCCGCTTATCGTGAGACGAGTAAGGTCAAGTTATAAAGGGCGCATGGTGAATGCCTTGGCATCAGGAGCCGAAGAAGGACGTGATAAGCTGCGATAAGCTTCGGGTAGGCGCAAATAGCCTGTGATCCGGAGATCTCCGAATGAGGAAACTCACATGGGTAACCCCATGTATCCTTAAGTGAATCCATAGCTTAAGGAAGGTAAACCCAGGGAACTGAAACATCTAAGTACCTGGAGGAAGAGAAAGAAAAATCGATTCCGTCAGTAGCGGCGAGCGAAAGCGGAAGAGCCCAAACCAGAAACTTGTTTCTGGGGTTGCGGACAGATCATAACTCACAGAGATGGTTAACTGAATATTTCTGGAAAGTTAAGCCGCAGAGTGTAACAGCCACGTAAGTGAAAACTGTCAAAGTGAAGATCTGATCCAGAGTACCACGAGACACGTGAAACCTTGTGGGAAGCAGGGAGGACCACCTCCCAAGGCTAAATACTACCTGATGACCGATAGCGAAGAAGTACCGTGAGGGAAAGGTGAAAAGAACCCCGGGAGGGGAGTGAAACAGAACCTGAAACCGTGTGCCTACAACCGGTCAGAGCACTATATTCTGGGCGGGACTCACCTTCAGGTGTGTCCCCCGTCCTTAATCTGTGTGATGACGTGCTTTTTGTAGAACGATCCAGCGAGTTACGGCATGTAGCAAGGTTAAGTACTTAAGGTACGGAGCCGAAGGGAAACCGAGTCTGAACAGGGCGGATAGTTGCATGCTGTAGACCCGAAACCGGGTGACCTATCCATGGACAGGGTGAAGCGGAAGTAAAATTCCGTGGAGGCCCGAACCACGTTGGTGTTGAAAAACCATGGGATGAGCTGTGGATAGCGGAGAAATTCCAATCGAACCCGGAGATAGCTGGTTCTCCTCGAAATAGCTTTAGGGCTAGCGTCGGATAATTGAGTAATGGAGGTAGAGCACTGAATGGGCTAGGGGGCATTGCGCTTACTGAACCCTATCAAACTCCGAATGCCATATACTTGTATACCGGCAGTCAGACTGCGAGTGATAAGATCCGTAGTCAAAAGGGAAAAAGCCCAGACCGTCAGCTAAGGTCCCTAAGTGTAAGTTAAGTGGAAAAGGATGTGGGATTTCTAAGACAACTAGGATGTTGGCTTAGAAGCAGCCACTCATTTAAAGAGTGCGTAATAGCTCACTAGTCGAGAGATCCTGCGCCGAAGATGTCCGGGGCTCAAACTTACCACCGAAGCTACGGGTTGACGCTTGCGCGTCAGCGGTAGAGGAGCATCCTGTACGGGCTGAAGTCATACCGAAAGGAGTGGTGGACTGTACAGAAGAGAGAATGCTGGAATAAGTAGCGAGAAAAGAGTGAGAATCTCTTTGGTCGAAAACCTAAGGTTTCCTGGGGAAGGCTCGTCCTCCCAGGGTTAGTCGGGACCTAAGCCGAGGCCGAGAGGCGTAGGCGATGGACAATCGGTTGATATTCCGATACCACTATGACGCGTTATTACCGATGGGGTGACGCAGGAGGATAGGATGTGCCCGCTATTGGATGTGGGTCTAAGCATCTAGGCAGAACAGATAGGCAAATCCGTCTGTTCAATGCTGAGGTGTGATGGGGAGCGAAATTTAGTAGCGAAGTATCTGATTCCACGCTGCCAAGAAAAGCCTCTAGGGAGTGAAGTAGTGCCCGTACCGCAAACCGACACAGGTAGGTGAGGAGAGAATCCTAAGACCAGCGGAAGAATTGCAGTTAAGGAACTCGGCAAATTGACCCCGTAACTTCGGGAGAAGGGGTGCCTACGCGAGTAGGCCGCAGAGAATAGGCCCAAGCAACTGTTTAGCAAAAACACAGGTCTCTGCTAAAGCGTAAGCTGATGTATAGGGGCTGACGCCTGCCCGGTGCTGGAAGGTTAAGGGGATTGCTTAGCGCAAGCGAAGGCATGAACTTAAGCCCCAGTAAACGGCGGCCGTAACTATAACGGTCCTAAGGTAGCGAAATTCCTTGTCGGGTAAGTTCCGACCCGCACGAATGGCGTAATGATTTGGGCACTGTCTCAACTGCAAATCCGGCGAAATTGTAGTGCAAGTGAAGATGCTTGCTACCCGCGATTGGACGGAAAGACCCCGTAGAGCTTTACTGTAGCTTAGCATTGAGTTTCGGTATTATCTGTACAGGATAGGTGGGAGACTTGGAAGCAAGGGCGTCAGCCTTTGTGGAGTCGACCTTGGGATACCACCCTGATGATACTGAGATTCTAACCGGACACCATGAAGCTGGTGACGGGACATTGTTAGGTGGGCAGTTTGACTGGGGCGGTCGCCTCCTAAAAAGTAACGGAGGCGCTCAAAGGTTCCCTCAGAACGGTTGGAAATCGTTCGTAGAGTGTAAAGGCAGAAGGGAGCCTGACTGCGACACCCACAAGTGGAGCAGGGACGAAAGTCGGACTTAGTGATCCGGTGGTACCTCGTGGGAGGGCCATCGCTCAACGGATAAAAGCTACCTCGGGGATAACAGGCTGATCTCCCCCAAGAGTCCACATCGACGGGGAGGTTTGGCACCTCGATGTCGGCTCGTCGCATCCTGGGGCTGAAGTAGGTCCCAAGGGTTGGGCTGTTCGCCCATTAAAGCGGCACGCGAGCTGGGTTCAGAACGTCGTGAGACAGTTCGGTCCCTATCCGTCGCGGGCGTAGGAAATTTGAGAGGAGCTGTCCTTAGTACGAGAGGACCGGGATGGACTGACCTCTGGTGTACCAGTTGTTCTGCCAGGAGCACCGCTGGGTAGCTATGTCGGGACGGGATAAACGCTGAAAGCATCTAAGCGTGAAGCCCACCTCAAGATAAGATTTCCCATGACGTAAGTCAGTAAGACCCCTTGAAGAACACAAGGTTGATAGGCTAGAGGTGTAAGCACAGTAATGTGTGCAGCTGACTAGTACTAATAGGTCGAGGACTTGACCTAATGCACATTCTTATGTGCAATTTTCAGAGAATAGCTTAGCAAAACATCAAGCAAAAAAAGTTTGATGTTTTTTTTTATTATATACTTTTAGGTATATAAAATAAAAAGTACATATAGATTTATCATCATCCTACTTTCCATCGGTGATTGTTCATGTAGGGGCTTGGATGAGGACATAAAAATGAAAAACTATTATTTAATATAAGGAGATGCAAATGAGTTGTCAGGATTATTCCAATTGCATATATAAAAGCGGGAGAAGTTGCATAGAGAGGAGAGTTTCAATATTCAGCAGTTTGACTCCAGAAGAGGTATTGAAGGGTACCATCACTCAAAGAGAATACGGAAAATGTGAAATAATATACTTACAATGAATATAGCAGGGTTACGTGGTGCAATCTTGGCAAAGGATAAGACTAGTGCTTTAGTTGAGTTAAGCGAAACAATTATGCATTGGAAGGAACTGTGGAAGTGAAGATGCCTGGAGGTGGCAGATGTAAAAAGAAAATGGAATATCAGATTATAAAAGGAAGCAGAGGCAGCAGAACTTAATCCAAATTAGAAGTTAACCATATTAAAAAATACCACGAATTGAATTGCTAAAATAATGGTGCATAATTTTTAAGGTTGATTTAAGGTTAAGTCTATAAAATGAATATATGGTAATATCCATTAACATATATAGATGAGGAGGATACATATGAAAAAAATATCTACTAAGATTGTTACCTTATCCGTGGTAAATTCCTTGATAGTGGCAGCAATAAATGTTGCTTCAACCTTTTTTAATACCGGTGGGGACCCAAAACTGGCTATGGATGCACAAGGTGTGGGAGTACCGGCAGTTCAATCTGTTCCCAAAAGCGGCCTTCACCTTCCGCCAATTTCTGTTTTAGTAGGACTTGGCATATCATTGGTAATTGGCGTTATTATGGCCTATATTGTTGGTAAGATTATTTCTAAACCCATCGTAATGGTAACTGAAATCACCAAGAGAACTGCCAAGCTTGATTTGGTAGATGATAAATCCTTTGATGAAGCTCTAAAATATAAGGATGAAACAGGAGCTATGGCAGCGGCACTAAGAGATACTAGACAAGCTTTAAGAGAAATGGTATCTAAGCTTAAGTATATTTCAGCCACAGCCACTACACATTCCAATGAGCTTGCAAAGGCTACTGATGAGAATGTGAAGACAATTACTCAAGTAGTGGCTACCATTGGTGAATTAGCAGAGGGAAATAGTAATCAGGCAAAAACAGTTAATAATATTAGTGCAACAATGTCAGAAGTAACATCACTTATAAGTGACATAACAGAGGAAGCTTCAAGTGGAGCACAGAATGCAGTTAAATCACTGACTTCGATTAAAGAGGGTGAGGAAGCAGTTAATATGCAGGCTAAAAAGATGGAGGAAAGTGTTTCAATCTCCAAAGAAGTGGATGTATCTGTAAATGAACTAAGTAGGATGATAGAACAGGTAGCGGACATCATTAACGTCATCACCTCTATAGCTGATCAAACTAATCTGTTGGCCCTCAATGCAGCAATAGAAGCAGCCAGGGCAGGGGAAACCGGAAGAGGTTTTGCAGTAGTGGCGGATGAAATTAGGAAACTGGCAGAGGAAACTTCAAGTGCAGCAAAAGAAATTACAGACATAATTAATCAAACTACAGAAAAAACAAGCTTGGCTGTATCAAATATTAACAAGGCAGCTTTAGTGGTTGATGAACAAAGAGATGCCTTAAAGGTTACTCAGCAGGTATTTAACAAAATAAAAACTTCCTATGACAGCATAGTTAACATCTTTAAGAAAACCGCAGCGGCAATGGAAACTATCAATGAAAAGTCAATGGAAATATTCAAGCATACACAGGATGTGTCTGCAACGGCAGAAGAATTTGCTGCAAGTACCGAGCAAATTTCCTCAGCAGGCCAGGAGCAGCTTGCTTCCACAGAAATGATAGCTCAATCCACAAAAGGCTTGTATGCCTTGGCAGAAGAACTGAGTTTAGAAATTGACAAATTTAAAGTCTGAAAAAAAGAGCTGTCGCTCTTTTTTTTTTGTGCGACAGCGCAAAAATTAATTATATTAATAATTTGGAGGAAGATATTACTGCTGATGACTTAGCAGAAAAGTTATATCTAAGCAAATTTCATCTTTCCAGGGAATTTAAAAAACACACATTTACTACTATTCACATGTATATAGTGCAAAAAAAGCTCATTGATGCAAAAGAGCTGATACTTATCAAGAGGTCTGTCACGGATGTTTATAGGCGGTGCGGCTTTGGAGACTATTCGAATTTTTTTAGGGCCTTCAAAAATATATATTTCTTAAGATTAGCTTTTTTTGCGAAGTTAGAAAGGTCTATGTATCATCAGCTTGCTTATATTTTTGGCAATATTCTTAAAGTTATCCAAATGTTTTAGTAAATCATCTTTGGTGTTAAAAAGCGTTACCGTTGAAAGACTAATGGCCGCAATGATTTTATTGGCTTTATCATAAATTGGAACTGCCATGCATATAACTCCGTTATCATATTCAACATTGTCAAAGGCATATTGATTTTTTCTGATCTCATGGATTTCATCTATTAAAACATCTATACTGTTTATAGTATTTTCAGTGTACTTAACAAAGGAAACATCCTTCAAAAGGGCTCTTATTTTATCATCAGTATGTTGAGACAATAATAGTTTTCCGGAAGCGGTACAATAAATTGGGGCCTTTTTTCCTATGTTTGAGGACATTGTTATAGCTCTGCCGGAGTTTTCAGGTGTTACCTTATCTACATAGATTATATTGGTAAATGATTCATCGGGGATAGTAAGATGAATAACTTCACCGACTTTATTTGCAAAATCATTTATATATGGCTTGGCTATGTCTATGAAGTCCATGTTGTTGACTATGGAAGATGATAAGCTAAGTACCTTCATTCCAAGCTGATACTTTTCATTTTCCATATTTTGAGTGACATATTCCTTATGCTTCAAAGTTGTTATTATTCGATGGATAGTACTTTTGCTTAGGGCTAAATTTTTAGATAGTTCTCCAATTCCGCAGCCCTTTGGGTGCTGTGCCAAATAATCAAGTATGTCTATAGCCCGTTCTATTGACTGAACCATATTCGAATTGTTTATCTTCTCAGACATTATTTATCCTCCCGCGATTTCATCACTTTGATTTACATTTTAATATTTTATAAGGATTTTAACAAATAAAATGTTAAGATTCAATACAGCCGCATTGACAAGTAAAGAAAATGCATCTACAATGACATTAGGAAATATGAAACAATGTTCCGCATTGTGGAACAAGCGATGATATTGAGCTAAAATATGCTCAAAAATGTAGAGTTTCTTATCCTTGAATTTATATTTAACTGAGGCAAGCTTAATATTAAATTTTGAAAGGTAGTGTGACTAAAAATGAGAGATGTCATTACAATAGGGGATGCCATGATTGCAATGGTACCTCAACAAAAAGGACCAATTATATTTTGTAATACCTTTGACAGAAAGGTTGGGGGAGCAGAATTAAATGTTGCTATTGGCTGTGCAAGATTGGGTTTGAATGCCGGTTGGATAAGCAGATTGGGCAATGATGATTTTGGAAAATATATAATAAAAGTAGCAAGAGGAGAGGGGATTGATACTTCAGAAGTTAAACTTGTGGATGGATATCCAACCTCAGTATACTTTAGAGAAGTTTTAGCGGATGGATCCAGCAGGTCTTTTTACTACAGAGAAAAATCTCCGACAAGTACTATGAAGGCAGCAGACTTAAATGAGGAATATTTCAGAAATGCAAAAGTACTTCATATTACCGGAGTGTTTCCATCCATTAGCATTAACAATAGAGAAATAATATTAGAAGCAGTTAAGCTGGCAAAGAAAAATAAGCTAATTATATCCTTTGACCCTAATATAAGACTAAAGATGTGGACTAAGGAAGAGGCAACAGACTACATAAATCAAATTTTGACTTATGTAGATATTCTTTTAATAGGTGATGAAGAGATTTGCATCTTATTAGGAGAAATTAGCATTGAGGAGGCAATAAAAACCTTCCATAAGAAAGGTATAGAGAAGGTCATTGTTAAAAAAGGAGCCAAAGGTGCAGTTGGTTCCGATGGAATAAATGTTTATGAAGTAGCTGCCATAAAACCAAAGGCCTTGGTTGATACCGTAGGAGCAGGGGATGGATTTGCAGCGGGATTCTTGACAGCAATGCTTAAGGGTGAATCCTTAGAGAATTGCGTTAAGTTTGCAAATGCAGTGGGATCACTGGTAGTGGGGGTTGAAGGTGATAATGAAGGCTTGCCCTACTATGAGGATGTACTGGAACATTTAGGCCAGTTAAAAAAGATAGAAAGATAAAGATGTGAGATGTGAGGTGCCAGGCACCTCACATCTCACATCTTCTAATTAATATACGTGTTCCTTATATCTTCTAAATCTACAGACTCTAAATCATTAACCACTTCAATGACACCCAGCAGATAGTCTCCGTACCAAATACCATAACCTCCGGCTTTTGGAGCATTGAATTCCACCTCATTAATTCCATTTTTGCCTATAAAGGTAGCAACTTTTTCTCCTGTGAGAACATCTGCAATTACATATTCACCATCAACAACATCAAAGGCTGATAGATCAAAGGTTAACTTAGTTTTATTACTACTGCCGGTGACTACTATCAGGGGTTGAAACACATTGCCATATCCGTTAAACTGTGCTGCCTGCTCTTTTTCGGTTACAGTGGCTTTGTTAACCAATACTGTAGTTGGTATGATTGTTAAGTCATTACCATATATGCTGGTTGAAGCCGGCTCATCCTCTTCCTCCAGAGGAACTGAACAACAACCTGGAACTGAACTTGCAGGAGGAATTGAAGGATCCTCCACGGATGTATCTACTGTATCAAGCTTATCTACTACTTTAATCACACCTGTTATCATGCCCATCCAACAGCTGAAGTTAATGTCTTTGTCACCGGGAATAAATTCTTTTACTACATTTTCACCTTTTTTTAATTTTAACTCTAGGTTTAATGAGGGGACTATTATGGCATTATTACAGGAATTCAGCTTTTCACCTTTAATTATCCATCTCACCGGTATGCCTTTTTGAACATAGAAGGCATTAGGCATATAGCCTCCGTTGCCGGCGGTCATTACGATTTCCTGAACACCATCTTTTATAGTAGCTTTAGCCACATTGCTATTTAGTGAATCGGTGGAATTTCCATTTAATAAATCTTTAGAACTATTGGCAATTGCTTTAAAAGGATTTAAATTTATGCCCATCAATGTGAAGCCTCTGTTTCCCATGATTATCCCTAGAAAGATGATAAGTACTCCGCTAAGCTTAAGTATCTTTTTTGTGTAACCTTTACTTAATAGGCCGGAAAGGGCTCCGAAGGTTAACATCAAGGGCACAGTTCCAATAGAGAACATGAACATTGATAAGGCTCCCTTAATGGCACTGCCCGTACCTAAAGCGAAAAGTTGCATAGTCTGCAGTGGACCACAGGGCATAAGTCCATTAAACAGACCAACCACAAAAGATGAATTTGAACTGTTTTTAACCTTGCATACAGAATGAGGAAGTTTTATCGAAAATTTTCTAAAGACTTTAAAACCAGCCATGTTAAAACCCATTACTAGCATAAAGGCACCGGCAAATATTTGCAGAGCAGCTTTTGCTGCAATTGAAAGTGAAAAAACTGAACCGAGAGCGCCAACCAGCCCACCAAGAAGGGTGTAAGACACAACTCTTCCTAAATTATATTGAAAAGCAGGCATCATTGCTTCCAATCGGCTTGTACTTTCTTTTGATAGGCTCTGTGAAAGCATTATACCGCCGCACATGCCCACACAGTGAATGGATGTAAGTACTCCAACAACAAAGAGGACAGCATAGGAAGCATTGCTTAACTTTTCTTCCATATCAAAGCCGCTTGTCTTCAAGCCTAGCAATACTACAGCTGCCACTGCAATAAGTATGCCTATAAATTTATAATCATTGGAACTTTGAACGGAGTACCCAGCTTTTCTCACTGCTTCTTTAATCTTATCTAAATCACAGAATTCGTCATCGTATTCAACCACAGCAAATTCTCCACTGTAATTTGCCATGGCATTTACTACGCCATCCAAACTTTTGATAGCTCTTTCTACTCGATTTTCACAAGATGTACAGGTCATTTCGTACACTTTTATCTTATCTCTTCTAATCCCCATAAGACCCTCCCACATTAGTACGGAATTTCATATAGTACTTTTTATTTAATTAACTATGCAATTATAAATTATATACGATGTATATGTTGATTTTATGAAGACAAAAAAATAACTTGAAGAGTTTACAAACTTTTTTTGCTAAATTTATATATCTACATAAGAACTTCATAAGTTTTTAGTAATATTTACTCAGATCTGGAGAGGAGAGATATAGATGTCTAAAAAAAATAATGTAAGAAATATTGAAAAAAGAACGTTAACCAAGAAGAATAAAAAGAAAGCTGACTACAGGATGGTGATTATTAGCTCCATGACAGGTTTGATAATGGTTATTGCTGTTATAGTGGCATTGTTTTCCGATAAGCCGGTTGAGTCAAACAATACTGAAAAATCACAAAACCAGACCGTGATTGAGGATGTCCTTACCAGTGGTGATCTAATTATACCCAAGGTTGAAGTTACGGAAACTGCAAAGTTTTATCCCTACAAGGTAGACAATGTGACCATGGAGGTCTTTGCAGTAAAAGCTAAGGATGGTACAATCAGAACAGCCTTAAATACCTGCCAGATATGTTACGCCTCAGGCAGAGGGTATTACTTACAAGAGGGTGATACTTTTGTATGTCAAAACTGTGGAAATGTCTTTGACGTGGATCAGATAGAGAAGGTGAGAAATGGCTGTAATCCTGTACCGGTAGGTGAGGAGAACAAAAGCGATGACGGCAACAACATAGTGATTTCTGAGAATTTTATGAAAGAATATAAGGATCTCTTCTTAAGGTGGAAAAAATAATTAAGGTTGTTTATTGATTTAAGCAAATAATCAATAAGGGATTGTCTTAAAATTGCCTTGAGATAATCCCTTATTTTTTTCTCTAGCTATGCTTATGGATAATGGAAAGGACGAAATGGGTGATACTCCCAAATCAGATTTAATTGCAAGATTTATTCCTAAGTCAAGAATGAATAAGCCTGAGAAATATAAAGCGAACCGTACTATATGTTTTATACTTAGCTCCTCTTATTGTGAATTTTCATTTAACGGCTTGTCTGTTAAGATAATAACATTCTTATTCTACATGATATTAACTATTATTTCAATGAAATATGTAACAAAGGTTGATTTCTTGTCATAAAATACAATATAAAATCATATTTTTAATATTATGCAGAAGAGGAGTTGAAATAAGTGTCAAAATGTAAGAAAAAGTGCTGCAAGACCATTTGCAGCTGTAAATGCTTCGACTGCTGTAAGTGCTGTGACTGCTGTGATTGCTTCGACCGCTGTGACTTTTGTAAATTTGATCATATAAAATTTGATGACAAGAAATGTTGCCACAAGGTAGCTTTATTTCTAGTAATTGCCCTATTGTTCTTGCTACTTTGTAAAGGCGACAAAGATCATTTTGGCTGTTAATATATAAAAGAAAAGCAATAATTAGAAGTACCCGCTTCGGCGGGTATTTTTATTTAGAATATTGAAGCTTATTGATAGTGCATGTGAGCCAATTATATGATATACTTAAAAAATATATTTTAATCTAAATGAAATTGGGGTGTTTATAATGTTTTCAGAAAAGATTGTGAGGAATCTAGAAAGGTCTTCCTGGATAAGGGCTATGTTCGAGGAAGGCAATAGGCTTGCAAAAATACATGGCAGGGAGAATATTTATGACTTCAGCTTGGGAAATCCCTTTGGCGAACCACCTGTGGAAGTGCTGGAATCCCTTAAGAAACATGTGTTAAGCGGTGAGACTGGCTTGCATAAGTATATGAGCAATACCGGTTATCCGGATGTGTGTGAGAAAATAGCAAAAAGCCTGGAAGATGAAAGTGGGATAAGTTTAAGCGGTAAAAATATAGTGATGACAGTTGGAGCTGCCGGCGGACTGAATGTGGTTTTTAAATCCTTACTAAATGAAGGGGAAGAGGTCATAGCATTTGCTCCCTACTTTGTAGAATATGGGTCCTATGTAGACAATAGTGGAGGAAGGCTTGTGCTTGTTCCTGCACAGACCTCTGACTTTCAGCCTAATTTAGAGGAAGTGGGAAAACACATAACACCTAAGACCAAGGCCATTATTATAAATTCTCCTAATAACCCAACAGGAGTTATTTATACAGAGGAGAACTTAAAAAAACTTAATGACATTATTGGGGATAAGGAAAAGGAGTATGGAAGTACCATATATATAGTATCTGATGAACCCTACAGTAAAATAATATATGATGGTACAAAGATGCCCTCCATCCTAAGTATTTTTAAAAATGCAATAATAGTTAATTCTTTCAGTAAATCTCTAGGCCTTGCCGGTGAAAGAATTGGATACATTGCTGCCAGCAGCAATATCGAAAATGTTGACTTGCTGATGAAGGCCTTGACTTTCTGCAACCGTACCTTGGGTTTTGTAAACGCTCCAGCCTTGTTCCAAAGAGTCGTGGCTGATTCACTGGATGCTAAAATTGATGTGGAAGACTATAAGGCCAAAAGGGACTTTTTGTATGATAATCTCATTAGACTGGGCTTTGAATGTACAAAACCCCAAGGTGCCTTTTATATGTTCCCTAAAGCACTTATACCGGATGATATAGAATTTGCAAAAATTGCTACCAAATACAATCTTCTGCTGGTGCCTGGGTCCGGTTTTGGATGTCCCGGATACTTTAGAATGTCTTACTGTGTTGAATTTGATATGATAAAGAGGTCTATACCTGCCTTTGAGCAATTAGTTAAGGAGTTCAAAAAATAATTAGTATTAAGTGGTACTACAGCCAATAGTTCAATAGTTTAAGTGAGAAATATTTACACATAATAATAACAATTAAATATCATAAATAGTGTAGTCTATCTGAAATAAAAAATCACAGATGTCACTGAAATTTCACAGTGCATCTGTGGTTTTTGTTTTTCTAGTTTATGTTAATAAATGTTAAAAGTAATGCTATAATGTATATGTATTAATATTTTTCTTAAACTCTGGGAGGAATAAGAAGTGGATGGTTATTATTGTTGGTAGATAGTTAGGGTATTAAAATTTCAATGCCTTAACTGAGAATATAATTATAAAAAATGGTCTACAATCGAGATTTATTACGGAGGGAGGAAAAGTAATGCTTATTGAAAAACTGAATGGTACCTGGAAGATGCGCTGCATTCATGATGCAGATTATATGAATGCAGTTGTACCCGGCTCTGTTTACAGTGACTTGCTAAGGAACAATAAAATGGAGGATCCCTACTATAGGGATAATGAGCTAAAGGCTTTAAAGCTCATGGAAGAGGATTACGAATACTGCAAAAGCTTTGACATTACAAAGGATATGCTTAATTGTGAAGAAATTATCCTGCATTTTGATGGATTGGACACTCTTGCAGATATTTACTTGAACGGATATCATATGGGGTTTGTAAATAATATGCACAGAGTTTGGGAATTTGAAGTAAAGAAATATCTTAAAGACGATGACAATGAGTTAAAAATAGTTTTTTATTCTCCCACAAAGTTCATAAGAGAGGCGGATGATAAAATACACATTGGCGGTTCTGAAGATGCCATGAGGGGCTTTCCACAGATAAGAAAGGCTCACTGCATGTTTGGATGGGATTGGGGTCCAAGACTTCCGGATATGGGGATATGGAGAGATGTAGCACTCTTTGGTGTATGTAAAGGTAGAATAGACGGTGTCTATGTCAGGCAGGAGCATAATGATGGCAGGGTAACCCTTGAACTTCAAGTGGACATTGCAAGAACAGAGGGAAAGCAAAACCTGAGATTTTATGATAGGGATAATAAAGCAGTAAGACGTGGATTTTCCTATGAAGTTACCCTTGTTGATCCGGATGGACAAGAGATAATTTATGGGGATTCACCGAAGTATATTGAAATAGACAAGCCTCAGCTCTGGTGGCCCAATGGCTACGGAGACCAGCCTTTATACAAGGTAAAAGTAACCCTAATGCATGGTGAAGAAAAGCTGGATTTCTGGGAGAAGAGAATTGGTCTAAGAACCATGACAGCGTGCATTGAAAAGGACGAATACGGTGAGAGCTTTGCTCATGAGGTAAACGGTATCAAGATATTTGCTATGGGTGCGGATTATATACCGGAAGATAATATACTGACCAGGGTTACGCCACAAAGGACTTATGAGCTTTTAAAGCAGTGCAAGGATGCACATTTTAATGTAATCCGTGTATGGGGAGGCGGAAACTATCCTTATGATACCTTCTGGAATGCCTGTGATGAACTGGGACTTATGGTATGGCAGGATTTTATGTTTGCCTGTGCAAACTATAACCTCACAGAAGAATTTGAAGAAAATATAAAGGCCGAATTTAAGGATAATATCAAGAGAATCAGAAACCATCCTTCCCTGGCTCTTTGGTGTGGAAACAATGAGATGGAAATGTTTGTGGACAGGGGTATCTGGGATCTCACTCCGAAACTTAAGAGCGATTATGTAAAAATGTATGAGTACATCATTCCAAAGATGGTAAAGGAATATGATCCGCAGACCTTTTATTGGCCTGCAAGCCCATCTTCAGGTGGAGGCTTTGACAATCCAAATGATGAAAACAGGGGCGATGTACATTACTGGGATGTATGGCATGGGAACAAGCCTTTTACAGAGTATAGAAAGTTCTTTTTCCGATATGTATCGGAATTTGGCTTCCAGTCCTTCCCCTCACTTAAAACTATTGAAACTTTCACTGAGCCGGAGGATAGAAACATTTTCTCCTATGTTATGGAGAAACACCAAAGAAATGATGGGGCAAACAGCAAGATCATGAGCTATATGGGAGCCACCTACCTCTATCCAAACAGTTTTGATACCTTGATATATGCTTCTCAATTGCTGCAGGCAGATGCTATCCGTTACGGAGTTGAGCATTTTAGAAGAAACCGAGGCCGCTGTATGGGTACTGTTTACTGGCAGTTAAATGACTGCTGGCCGGTAGCCTCTTGGGCTTCCATAGATTATTACGGAAGATGGAAGGCTCTCCATTACTATGCCAAGAGATTCTTTGCACCGCTTATGCTGTCCTGTAAGGAAGAAGGAATCCTGACGCAGAATACAAATGTAAACGCAGAGCCATATGAAGTAGTGAAGTCCATCCAACTTTGCGTGGCAAATGAATCCATGCAGGATGAGAAGGTTACAGTAAGATGGGCTCTCCGCAATAACAAAGCTGAGATAAAAAGAGAGGGCTCTTATGAAGTTGTGGTGGAGAAATTATCCAGCAAGTGGCTTGACACCGTTGATATGAATGATGCCTCACTTTATGAGGACTATGTAAGCTATGAAATGTTAAAGGACGGCCAGGTAATTTCCCAGGGCACGGTAATATTCTCTGTACCAAAACACTTTAAATTTATTGACCCCCAGTTGAGCTACAGAGTAGAAGGTGACGAGATTATAGTTACAGCAAAAAGCTATGCAAGAAGTGTGGAAATAATAAATGAAGAGGACAATATGCTGCTTGAAGACAACTATTTTGATATGAATGCCGGTGAAAGAAGAGTAAAAATTTTAAAGGGAAAACCGGTGGGCATAAAGCTCAGAAGTGTCTATGATATCCGTTAACCACCAAAATACACTTTATTTAAAAACAATTGTTGACTATAACTAAAACTAAATATATACTCATATTAACATTATAAAGAAGGTTCTTATAGAGAGAGGTGGAGGGAAAGGCCCAATGAAACCCAGCAACACTAGCTTTGTGCTAGCATGTGCTAAATCCTGCAGCGAAGGCTGAAAGATAAGAAGCTTATTAAGTTGATTTTTAACTATAAGGCTTCCTGCAGCAGGGAGCCTTTTTTTACTCAGAAAACAAATCAGGGGGCGATTAAATGACTTTAAAATTAGATACTTACTTAAAGGAAAGGATACTTGTTCTTGATGGGGCAATGGGAACAAGTATACAAAAGCATGGCTTAAGTGAAGCTGAATTTCATGGAAGTTGTGAATGCCATAAAAGTCAAAAAGGCAATAACGATTTATTAAATCTTACAAATCCATCAATAATAATTGATATACACAAGGCTTACCTTGAAGCAGGGGCAGATATCATAGAGACCAATACCTTTAACAGTAACAGAATTTCACAGGGGGATTATGGGCTTGAGGACAAGGTCTATGACTTAAACTATTTTGGGGCCAAAATAGCAAGAGAAATTGCGGATGAGTATACCTCCAAGAGTATCAATAAACCTAGATTTGTGGCAGGTTCCATAGGACCTACCAACAGAACTGCTTCCCTATCACCGAATGTGGAAAATCCCGGAATTAGAAATATAACCTTTGACGAACTTAAAAAGGCCTATGAGGAACAGATAGAGGGCTTAGTTGATGGTGGAGTGGATATACTGCTGATAGAAACCGTATTTGACACCTTAAATGCAAGGGCGGCATTAATAGCCGCTGATAATGTGCTGACCCAAAAAGGCATAGACTTGCCTATTATGATTTCTGGAACTATTACTGACCTAAGTGGCAGGGTGCTTTCAGGCCAAACTCTGGAGGCCTTCGCAGAAAGTGTAAAAAGTGATAGGATTATAAGCATAGGCTTAAATTGTGCCTTCGGAGCTAAAGAGATGGTTCCCTTTATAAAGGAACTTTCCAAGTCCCAGAGCCTGTATATTAGCTTTTATCCCAATGCTGGTTTACCTAACTCCCTAGGAGAATATGATGAACTTCCTGAGGAAACTGCATCGGTGGTGAAGGAACTGGCAGAGGAAGGACATTTAAACATAGTTGGAGGCTGCTGCGGTACTACCCCTGACCATATAAGGGCTATATATGAAACTGTAAAGAATTATAAGCCGAGAGAACTACCAAAGTTGCCAAGAGAAACTGTATTTTGCGGTCTGGAGGCTGTAAGGATCAACAAAGAAAACAATTTTGTCAATATCGGGGAGAGAACCAATGTGGCCGGGTCGGCCAAGTTTGCCAGACTTATCCGGGAGAAAAAGTATGAGGAAGCCCTATCCATTGCAAAGGAACAGGTGGAAAATGGCGCTCAAATTATCGATATCAACTTTGATGATGCCCTTCTAGATGCAGAATCAGAGATGGATATCTTCTTAAAACTCTTGGCTAGTGAGCCGGACATTGCTAAGGTGCCCGTAATGATCGATTCCTCAAAGTTTGAAGTGCTTTTAAAGGGATTAAAGGCCATACAAGGAAAGCCAATAGTAAATTCCATCTCACTGAAAGTCGGGGAGCAGCAATTTATAGAGCAGGCCAGCTTAATAAAAAAGTTTGGTGCCGGAATAGTTGTAATGGCATTCGATGAAAGAGGTCAGGCGGATACCTATGAAAGAAAGATAGAGATATGCAAGAGGGCCTATGACATACTTGTAAAAGAAGTGCATTTTCCACCGGAAGATATAATTTTCGATCCCAATATCTTGGCCATTGCCACAGGCATACCAGACCATAATAACTATGCGGTGGACTATATCAAGGCAGTGGCCTGGATAAAGGATAATCTTCCCTATGCAAAGGTAAGCGGGGGAGTAAGCAATCTTTCTTTCTCCTTCCGAGGAAACAATGTCATAAGAGAAGCTATGCATTCAGTATTCCTATATCATGCCATTAAGGCAGGTATGGACATGGGAATAGTTAATCCCGGCATGATACAGATATATGACGAAATTGATAAGGAGCTATTGGAAGCTGTTGAAGCAGTAGTGCTAAATAAGAGTGCAGATGCAGCAGAAGCATTACTCGAATTTGCCCAGAATTATAAAAACAATGAAGTCAGTCAGGCAGATAATAAGTTGCAGTGGAGAGAATCTGATGCTGCCGAAAGACTGAAATATGCCTTGGTTAAAGGAATCACTGACTATATAGAACAGGATGTGGAGGAAGTAAGAGCAAGATATGAAAAAGCTCTGCAGGTTATAGAAGGGCCACTGATGGATGGAATGAACATGGTGGGAGACCTCTTTGGAGAGGGGAAAATGTTTCTGCCTCAGGTGGTTAAGAGCGCAAGAGTTATGAAGAAGGCAGTCAGTGTTCTGCTGCCCTATATAGAAGCGGAAAAGAACAGCGGAGAGAAAAGCAGTGCAGGAAAGGTGGTTTTTGCCACTGTAAAAGGAGACGTGCATGACATAGGTAAAAACATTGTTTCCGTAGTGCTTGCCTGTAATAACTTCGAAGTAATTGACTTGGGAGTTATGGTTCCCAGTGAAAAAATATTGGAAACCGCTAAAAGAGAGAAAGCAGATATCATAGCACTGAGCGGCCTTATAACTCCATCCCTTGAGGAGATGTGTTTTGTTGCAGAGGAGATGGAAAGGCAGGGCTTTGATATTCCCCTCATGGTGGGTGGGGCAACCACTTCACCTACCCATACAGCATTAAAGATAGCACCAAGATATTCAAAGGGGGTAGTACACTCCAAAGATGCTTCAAAGGCTGTAGAGGCAGCAAAGAAACTTGCAAACAAGGACACAAGAGGGGCATACCTTCAGGAAATTAACGCTGAATACAAGACCACAAGGGAAAATTACAATAAAATTCAGCGTAAGCTTCTGGATATTGTTGAAGCCAGAGAAAATGGCGTTAAACTTGACTGGTCAAACATTAAAATAGATAAACCTAACTACATTGGCATTAAAACCTTAAAGGAGTTTCCTATCAGTAAATTGAGGAAATTTATAGATTGGACGTTCTTCTTTGTGGCCTGGGGCATGAAGGAAATGTATCCTGATATAATGGAAAATCCTAAATATGCTGAAGAAGCAAAGAAGCTCATGCATGATGCCAATGAAATGCTTGACTTTCTGGAAAGAGAGAAAATCCTCACTGCCAATGCAGTGTTTGGCTTATTCCCTGCAAATTCCTTGGGAGATGACATTGAACTTTACAGTGATGAAAGTAGGGATAAAGTCCTTACAACCTTTAATATGTTGAGACAGCAGGAGGTAAACCAGAAGGGTGAATACCGATGTCTGGCAGATTATATTGCACCTAAAGACTCAGGAATAGCGGATTATCTTGGAGGCTTTATAGTTACCGCCGGACTGGGAGCAGATGAATATGTTGAAAAGCTAAAGGCTGAGGGCGACGACTATAAGGCCATTATGATAAAAGTATTGGCAGACCGACTGGCTGAAGCCTTTGCAGAATTACTTCACATGCAGGTACGTAAAGAATACTGGGGCTATGTACAGGATGAAGAACTTTCCGTTCAAGAAATGTTGAGAGAAAAGTATAGAGGAATCAGGCCGGCCTTTGGCTACCCATCTCTAAGGGACCACAGTGAAAAGCTTAAACTCTTTGAACTGCTTAAGGGCCAGGAAAATACCGGAGTGTCTCTCACAGAAAGCTTTATGATGCAGCCTGCAGCCACCGTATGCGGCCTCTACTTTGCATCGGAGGAAGCAAAATACTTCGATATCAATAAGATTAGCAAGGAACAAGCAGCCGATTATGCAGTCCGCAGTAATAAAGATCTCAAAGCTGTAGAAAAATACTTGAGTAACATACTAAATTAGCATTATAGGAAAATAAATGACAAAATATTAATCACTGAAGATGCAGAAGACACGGAATTACGCGGAAGGGTTTTACTAGAGATAATTAAAATTTCGTATATGAGATGACATAAACGAGATTACACCATAAATTATAAAAATTGAAAATCTCTCCGCTTCTTCCGTTAGTTCAGTGTCTTCTGTGATTAATCATATTTAGGAAGGAGAATTATTTTGCCTAGAGAGGAACTTACTGAAGAACAAGTTATGAATGCAGTAGATAAGGTCGCAGAAAAATTGAGATACAGACTTAATCAAAAAGGCTATGGATCCTTTGCAAGCAGACATGAAATACTTGGTGTTATGACAGAAGAATTTAAGGAATTTGTAGATGCGGTACATTCAAAAAACTATGATGAAATGAGAGAAGAAATTATGGATTTAGCGGTGGGGTGCATTTTCGGCTTAGCCTGTTTCGATGAAAAAACTATAGAACGATAGTTTAGCATATGTACAAACATATCAGTAAGAGAGATATGAAAAAATAGTATCCAGACTAGATTTCTTAGTGTGGATACTGTTTATGTATTATTAGCTGCGAAACTATTGATAAACTTTTACTGACTCAATCTCCATTACATAAGGCAAGTCCTCGTCGTGTATCTCTCCACCTAGGGAACCACCTACAGCAATATTCATTATTAGATAGAAGGGTTGATCAAAGGGCCAGCTTCTAAATGACTGATCCTCATTATCATCAGATTTATTATAGCGGACCATAGGCTTATCATCCACAAAAAACTCGATATAATCTTCTGTCCAATCTATTCCATAGGTATGAAACTCAGTGGCAGCAGTTTCAACTTCTTGAGTCATGTGGGTGTATTGTACTGTATCTTTGTTGCTGTGATTGTGTAATTCTGAATGAAGGCTAAACAGTACTATTGATTTCTCAGGATTGAAGGAGCTAGCCATATCGTTCTGCCGAGAGGTCATCCTAAATATTTTGGAGTTAGTAGCGTTAGGAATAAACTCCATGATGTCAATTTCACCACAATTAGGCCAATCAATACCTTCATGGAAGGAATCCGGCATCATCCAGATAGCAGGCCAAGCCCCTCTTCCTCCGGGAAGCTTTGCTCTAACCTCAATTCGTCCATACTTCCAGGAGGCTTTGCCATAGGTAACTAATTTGGCAGAAGTATATTCTCTTTCTCCATCCTGTTCTTTTAAGGCTGTAATTATCATTTTGCCATCTTCCACTCTTATGTTAGCAGGCCGGTCTGTATAGGCTTGGGCTTCATTATTAGGCCATTGATGGTTTCCCACTTCATAACTCCATTTTTCAGGATCAGGACGTCCTTCATAGTCAAATTCATCGGACCAGACTAATTTTAAAGCTCTCTTATTCATTTGTTACCTCCTATTAGCAACTAATTTAAAAAGTTTATATTAATATGATTATAAGTAATGTAAAGGTTTTAAGCTATAAAAATATTATTTCGTTTTTTAAATTTCTTACCCTTTATAATTAGAAACCTATGAACGAAGTTTTAATTCACAAATTTAAGGCGCAAAGAATACATTATTAATGTTCCTACATTAATACTACATGGTATTCATGACAAAGTGTGTTCATTCGCCCTAGCAGAGGCACAGAAAGAGACGATAAAAGATTCTAAGCTTGTTCCATTTGAGTTAAGGGGACACGGACTGTTCTATGATGAACGAGAGAAGTTTAACGAAGAATTGGCACGGTTCGCGGGATCTAATTAAGAAAACTGCGTAGATACGCAGTTTTCATCGACTATTTTTTAATTACAATTTTCTTTCCTTCTTTTCGCCATTGAGCAAATTCAGCAGCTGCTGTAAAGAGCACATCAGTAGATGAATTGATTGCTGTCTCAAAGGAATCCTGTAGAACTCCTATGATAAAGCCCACACCTACAACCTGCATGGCAGTGTCATTTGATATACCGAATAAGCTGCAGGCCAGTGGAATAAGAAGTAAGGAACCACCAGCTACACCAGAGGCCCCGCAGGCACATACAGCGGAAAGTATGCTTAGGATAAAGGCAGTACCTATGTCCACTTGAATACCAAGAGTGTGAACCGCAGCCAGAGCTAAAACAGAAATTGTAACTGCGGCACCGGCCATATTGATGGTAGCACCTAAGGGAATTGATACAGAATAGGAGTTCTTATCCAAGCCCAACTTTTCGCACAAAGTCATATTTACAGGTATGTTTGCTGCAGAACTTCTCGTAAAGAAGGCGGTTATTCCACTTTCCTTTAAACACTTAAACACCAGTGGAAATGGGTTTTGGCGTATCATTATGAATACTATTATTGGGTTAACGACAAGTGCTATGAAGACCATACATCCAATTAGTACTACCAGTAATTTACCGTAGTCCAGTAGGGATGATAGACCATTTGTGGCTATGGAATCAAATACGAGCCCCATAATTCCAAGAGGAGCAAACTTGATTACCCATTGTACTATGGTGGATACTGCATCAGAGAAGTTGCTGAGCATCGTTTTTGTGGAATCAGGTGCTGTTCTTAATGCAAAACCAAGCAATACAGCCCAGGATAGTATCCCGATATAGTTAGCATTCAAAAGTGCCTTTACAGGATTATCCACCAGATTTAGAAGTAAGGATCTTATAACTTCCACTACGCCACCGGGTGGAGTCAAGTTCTCAGCACCTGAAGCAAGTGTCAGGCTCACAGGGAACAAGAAGCTTGCAATAACCGCTACTAGTCCAGCTAAGAATGTTCCTATAAGGTAGAGAACAATTATTGATTTCATATTTGTTTGGTGACCTCTTTTATGCTGGGCAATAGCAGACATAACTAAAAATAATACCAGTACTGGGGCGATTGATTTCAAAGCACCAACAAATAATGAACCCAAAATTGTGATTGGTTTGGCCGTTTCTGGAATTCCTATAGCTAGGACTATTCCGATAATTAAGCCTATGGCTATTTGGGTTACTAAGCTTAATTGGTTCCATTTTTTCATTAGGTTTCCCATGATTTTTCCTCCTATAGTTTTAAATATATTAATGTAATGCACAATAGGTTAGGACAATTGACTAATTTCTATACAGAATAGTTGTCCTAATTACTGCAATTATTGATAGTTTAACACGACTTTTGTCTATTGTGAAGAAAAAAACTAAATATTGTGAATTTGACATAATAATCCTAAGATGATATACTTAACCTATCAGTATGTAGTGTAATGATTAGTATCCTATGAAAGGAGAGATGTCATATGAAAACAAGTGTTAAGGTGGTTGTAGTTTAAACTTAATATGGGCGTGAGTGTACCTTATAAGGAAATGCCTTATTAGTGTTACATTTCCGTAGTTGTAGTTAACCTTTCATATTATACTGACTATTGAGGATTAGTAACATGGCAGGAAGGTCATGTTATTTTTATGTCCGTAGATAGTAGCCTAATTAAGAGGTTGCTTGTCTACGGAATTTTTATGCCCATTTTTAGAGTCTTGTTATCTATCAAGGAGGTGTTGCTGTGAGTGATTTGAATAATTGTTTAAAGTATTTTTGTAATAAATTTATTTCATTCATTAAAGATGTAACGGAGGTAATTGATGAGTAATGTAAAAATGGATAGATATGGATATACAGATTTTTTTAAGGTGCAAAGTGAAATGTTTGGTATAGGTGATAAGGGCTTAATACCTGCTAGGGTAATTGAAGTTCAAAGAGAATATTATACTATAATAACAGAATTCGGTGAAAAAGGTGCTAGGCTTAAAGGATCACTTTTTTACAATGGTGAGCAAAATGTTGTTTATCCAGCAGTAGGGGACTTTGTATTTGTTCAAAACAATCCCTATGGCCAAGATATTATATACAAAGTCTTGGACAGAAAGAGCAAATTTTCCAGACTTGACTCTTTCAATGAAACAGAACAGGTGGTGGCAACGAATTTTGATTATGTATTCATCATGACTTCATTAAATCATGATTTAAACTTAAAAAGACTGGAAAGGTATTTAGCCACTGCCTGGCAGAGTGGCGGTATGCCGGTAATTGTTCTGACCAAATTGGATCTTTGCCCCAATTATGAGGAGTATAAGGCAAAAGTTGAGAGTATGGCAGTGGGGGTTCCTGTGGTAGCAATAAGCTCACTTACCGGTGAAGGAATGGAGGAATTAAAAAAATATATCAAGCCAGCGACAACAATTGTATTTCTCGGTTCTTCCGGTGTAGGCAAGTCTTCATTGGTAAACACCATTGCAGGGTGTGAGATTATGAAAGTAAGCGGAATAAGAGAAGATGACAGCAAGGGACGGCATACCACCACCCATAGGCAGCTTATTATGCTTGATAACGGTACTATGATTATTGACACACCGGGAATGAGAGAACTTGGTCTATGGGATGTTACTGAAGGTATATCTACAACCTTTAGTGACATTGAGGACCTGGCAACAAGATGTAAATTTAGGGACTGCAGTCATGGTTCAGAGCCCGGATGTGCGGTAAAAGAAGCTTTGGAAAAGGGAGAGCTTTCTAAGGATAGGTGGCAAAACTTCATAAAGCTAAAGAAAGAGGCAGAATTTGCTGAGAGGAAAGAGAATACAAGTTTGCGAATGAAAGAAAAGGCCTTTCAAAAAGGGTTGTCTAAATTTCAAAAATCATTAAAAAAGGGTAGAAGATAATTGTAAAAGTGATTGACTGATTAGTCGATCACTTTTTTATATTTTTGAAGGAGTTTTTTCATAGCTGCAGAATATCACTTTTAAAATATCATAAATTAGTATAAGATTGAAATATAAATAATATCCATTTTAGGAGGATGATTATGGGGGTATTAGTTAATTTAGAGGCCATTGCTATAATTGAATCAATACTTAGAATACTGGCTTATATATCATTTATCTGTTTAGCCTTTAAAGGTGCACAAGCACTAAACCACTATATGAACAAATATAATAGATAATAAAACACCTTGGCCATATGCCAAGGTGTTTTATTGAGATAAAAGCTTTCTCAAAAAAGATACCAATCTGCTAAATTATAAGAGTGAAATATGGATATCGGTTTCCAAACGATAATAAGAATAGTTTCAGGGTAGATGCATCACCTAAAATTTATCGAATGTTGTCCGCTGTATGCAGACTATAAGTATAAATTGCTTTTCTGTGAAAGAATGTGCTATTTTTTTAACAAATTATCAATTTTGCCCTTGATATGCTTTAGGATCTGTAATATTATAGAATCATGATTATGATTAAATACTAGATGGGTATGTTGCAGAATGGAAAGAAATTGCGAAGCACTTTTTTAATTAGTAATGAGTAATGAGTGATGAGTAATGAGTAATTATGGATGAAATTCAGCGGAGCTGAATTTCTACTAAATTATTTTTTAGTGTTTCTTTAATGTAAGCTTACAAAAATATACCATGATTATACACTATTCATTAATAATTCTTAATTTTTATAACTTGACCATCTCGTGTCTCATAAAACATTGGACATGATATCGCATGCCTATATAAATAATAAAATTAAAGATTTTTCTTAGACAAGCGGAGAAAAATATTCCTCAATTACTCATTACTCACTGCTCATTACTCATTTAGAAAATTGCGTTAATACGCAATTTTCTTACATTGTGCAACATGCCATTAAAGGGTTAATAGGGGGGCTATAGTATGTCAAGAGTTTATAATTTTTCTGCAGGACCAGCGGTGTTACCGGAGGAGGTGCTCAGAGAGGCAGCGGCAGAAATGCTGGATTATAACGGCACAGGAATGTCTGTTATGGAGATGAGTCACCGATCAAAAGCTTTTGAGCAAATTATTACTGATGCGGAGACAACCTTAAGGGATTTGATGAACATTCCTGACAATTATAAGGTATTATTTTTACAAGGTGGGGCATCTCAACAGTTTGCCATGGTACCAATGAACTTAATGAAAAACAGAGTAGCAGATTATATTATCACAGGGCAATGGGCAAAGAAGGCGGCTGAAGAGGCAAAAATATATGGAAAGGTAAATATATTGGCATCTTCAGCAGATAAGACCTTTTCATATATACCGGATGTAAAAGACTTAAAGATTTCTGATGATGCAGACTATGTATATATCTGCCATAACAATACTATATATGGAACCAAGTACAATGAACTTCCTGAAACCGGAGATAAGGTATTGGTGGCTGACATGTCTTCAGATATATTATCTGAACCGGTAGATGTAAGTAAGTATGGACTAATTTTTGCAGGAGCTCAGAAAAATATTGGACCTGCAGGAGTTGTTATTGTAATAATTCGAGAAGATTTAATCAGCGAAGAAGTGCTTACGGGTACTCCAACCATGCTAAAATACAAAATTCATGCAGACAATGCTTCGTTATATAACACACCACCGGCTTACGGTATATATCTGTGGTAAGGTGTTTAAGTGGGTTAAGGAAAAAGGCGGCTTAGAGGCTATGAAGAAGATAAACGAAGAAAAAGCTGCTATACTTTATGATTACTTGGATTCCAGCAGCATGTTCAAGGGAACTGTGGTTAAGAAGGATCGTTCCTTGATGAATGTACCTTTTGTAACAGGTTCCGACGAATTGGATGCAAAATTTGTGAAGGAAGCAAAGGCAGCAGGCTTTGAGAACCTAAAAGGACATAGAACAGTAGGTGGGATGAGAGCCAGCATATACAACGCTATGCCCATAGAAGGTGTTAAAGCTTTAGTAGAATTCATGAAGAAGTTTGAAGAAGAAAACAGCTAAAATAGGTGCTAACAAAAGGACTTCAGAGGCCCATTATTTACAGGTGCTCTGAAGTCTGATTTTTTTATTCTATGCTGTTAGCAGAAGAAACTGAATTTAGTATCTCCATGAATTCTTCACCCATGATAGTTTCCTTTTGAATAAGATGCTCAGAAATTTTATTTAATGCTTCTAGATTGTCATTTAACAGGGTTTTAGCCTTCTCGTAGCACTGAGCTATTATCTGTAGAACTACTCTATCTACCTCTGCAGATGTCTCACTGGAGCATGTTTGAACAGGCCTTCCGTCAAGATATCTGTTTTGTATGGACTCAAGACCCATCATGCCAAATTTGTCAGACATACCATACATAGTTACCATTTGTCTAGCAAGCTCAGTAGCTCTTTCAATGTCATTAGAAGCTCCGGTAGTTATTTTATTAAAGACAACTTCCTCTGCAGCTCTACCGGCAAGTAATACTACAATTTGTTCCAGTATTTCATCTTTGGACATTAGGTACTTTTCCTTTTCAGGCATCTGCATTGTATAGCCTAGGGCCCCCATAGTTCTTGGAACTATAGTAATCTTATGAACCGGCTGTGTTTGCTTTTGCATTGCTGCAGCTAGGGCATGACCGACTTCGTGGTAGGCCACAAGTCTTTTTTCCTCTTCTGTCATAATCCTATCCTTTTTCTCCTTACCTGCTATAACTGTTTCTACCGCTTCAAAAAGATCCGCTTGTTGAACCCTATCTCTACCTAGGCTTACAGCTCTCAGTGCAGCTTCATTTACCATATTGGCAAGGTCTGCTCCTACAGCTCCGGCAGTGGCAAGAGCTATTTCTTCAAAATTGACGTCATCAGCCAGTTTGACGTTCTTGCCGTGAACCCTTAAGATAGCCTCTCTACCTTTGAGATCAGGCTTATCAACAATAACTCTTCTGTCAAAACGGCCGGGTCTTAACAGGGCCTTATCTAATACTTCCGGTCTGTTAGTAGCTGCCAATATAACTACACCCTTTGAAGAATCAAAACCATCCATCTCTGCCAATAACTGATTTAAGGTCTGCTCTCTTTCGTCATTTCCGCCCATGTTTCCCTCACGGCTCTTACCAATGGCATCTATCTCATCGATAAAAATTATGCAGGGGGCACTTTTTTCCGCTTGTTTGAACAAATCCCTAACTCTTGAGGCACCAACTCCTACGAACATTTCTACGAAGTCTGAACCAGAAAGTGAGAAGAAGGGAACATTAGCTTCTCCGGCTACAGCTTTAGCTAAAAGGGTTTTACCGGTACCGGGAGGGCCTACAAGAAGAGCACCTTTAGGTAGTTTTGCTCCTATTTTCGTATATTTTTCCGGCTTATGAAGGAAGTCGATTATTTCCTTGAGAGATTCCTTTGCCTCTTCCTGACCGGCTACATCGTTTAAGGTAACACCGGTCTTTTTCTCTATATATATCTTAGCATTGCTTTTACCGAAGGACATAGCTCCTCCTCCCATTTTTTTGCTCAGGGAGTTCATGAGGAAGGAACCTACTATATAAAATAACACAAAGGGCAGTATCCAAGAAAGTATAAAGGTTATAATAGGCGATTGTTTATCTGTAACAGGTGTTGAAAACTTAACTCCTGCACTCTCAAGCTTATTCACCAGCTCAGGATCATACAGGTAACCAGTATAGTAGATTTTTTTATCAGCAGGTGAATTTTCATCCTCAACTGGGGTTATCAAGAGTCTGTCTGATTGTATTTCCACTGATTCTATTTCATTATTTTTCAACATAGATAGAAAACGGCTATAGTCGATTTCTTCCAAAGATGACTGGGAGACTCTGGATAAAAGAGTATTTATTATTAATGTAATCAATAGGGCAGTTATAATGTAGCTTATTAAACTTTTTCTATTTTGCACAACGCTGTCCCTCCTTAGTTTTATAAAGTAGTATTATCAATTATGAAATATATATTATCAAATAATTTACTTCTATCCAAGTACTCCAAAAGATTTAATAAATATTTTAGAAACATTTAATTTTTAATATCAGCTTTTATGTTATGGGTTATCAGATTAACCAGTACTGGCATTTATTGCTTTTCAAATAGCTGTATATGATCTGAGCTTCATCTATTTCATCTATATTTACCTCAATAGATGCCTTTAGTAAAGCTGGATTTATATAGTTATGAGGACTTTTTTGTACTTCTTTAACAAGCTTTTGTATATCCGTGGTTTGAAGACAGTACCTTTCAGTATAGAGAATTTTATTACCCTTAATAATAAATAACTTGAAGTATTCCTCATCTAACTTTTCTACTAAAATTATACCGTTATTTTCCTCTGCGAATTCTATAACCTTCTTCTTATTTAAAATGGAGGTTAACGCGGTAATATAATCTCTATATTTTGCAGCTGTTTCAAAATCAAAATTCTCAGAGGCTGACAGCATAATTCTTTCCATTTCTTCAATAATACTATGATCAGAACCGTTAAATAGGGCCATGATTCTTTCTATTATTTCTCTATATTGTTCATTGGTCACTTTACCCAAACAGGTACCAAGACAGAGACCTAAAGAATAATTTAGGCAGCTGCTGTTCTTCTTGGTGGGATTACTGCACATGATCATACAGCATTCCTTGATTCCTTGAACCGCTTTCTCCACAATACCCTTGCTGCTATATGGACCCCAATAGATATATTTATCCTTGGAAAAAGGACTATATATTATTTCAAGGGTAGGATAGGGCTCTGATTTTGATATACCAATAAAGTTATAGGCTAAAGGGTTTTTCATCAAACGGTTGTAGCGAGGTTTATACTTCTTAATCAATTTGCATTCCAGCATAAAGGCTTCAAACTCCGTGTCCGTAAGAATATATTCAAAATCCTTGAGATTCATTACAAGTTTCTCTACCTTGGGCGAACGGTTTTTACTCTTTTGAAAGTATGATGATACTCTATTTTTTAGGTTTTTAGATTTTCCTACATATATTATGGTTCCCTGAGAGTCCTTCATAAGATAAATGCCGGAGGAAGAGGGAAGTGCTTTTATCTTTTCTTTCAAGTCCATGGTTATTTCTCCTTAGTAACTCGCCAAATTTGGGCGATTAGTCTTGATTTTATAATAACACTTTTTATATTAGGGCTACCACAACAATTTTTAACTATGCACCAACTATTTTGATATAATTACGTATTATAAGTGAAATTAGCTTCTTTTTTAGATTAACTCTACAAGAATTATGATGGGCATATATATGAAAGCAAGGCCTAATACAAAAGCATTAGTTAATGGAAGGAAATCAAATACTTCATATATGTCTTTTGGGTATAATGCTATATATATTATGGGAAAGGAAAGCAGGGCAGCTGTTATAGTTTTCTTAATACTAAGTAATTCTTTTTCACATGTAATGACAATCAAGTATATGAGAACAAGGTTTGTAAAAGTAATTGGGATCCATGCAGTCATGAACAAACTTTCTGTTCTTTCAAATACTTGCACTTCCAGCTTATATGCCTTTGATAACGTCAGGGTTGGAAATATTAGTCTACATTTATATGTTGTCGACTGCTGTTAGGTTTAATTTTTGGATTAGTTTTTACAAAAAAACAAAGAATTTTTCAGAAATTTATGTTATAATATTAGCAAAAAAGTTACGACTTGTATAAATTGTAAAATATATGGAAATATATAGAAAAGAAATCGGAGAGCTTGAATCTAAGTAATTTGGGGTGAATTTAATGAGTTTTTTAAAAAAGGTTTTATTTCTGGCCTTTATGATGGGTGCTGTTTCTATAAATAACTTTTCTGTAAAAGCTTCTGAAAAAATTACATCTACAAAAGCAAGTACCACTGCCGCAAGCACTAAAAGCAGTGCTAACATTGGAATTGTAACTGCCAGCAGTTTAGCAGTGAGAAGTGGTCCCGATACCAAATACAGCATCATAGGTGGTTTGCGAACCAATGAAAAAGTAAGCATTATTTCTTTGAATGCTGGCTGGTATAAAATAAACTTTCGTAACAGCATAGGTTATGTTTCTCAAAGCTATGTAAAAACAGATTATATTATTCCGCAACAAAGTGCTGTCCAGCACAGCAGTAACACAAGTAATTACAGTACCAATGTTTTGGAAAAGAAGTTAGGTTATGTTTCCGCATCTGCACTAAACGCTAGAAATGGTCCAGGTACCACTTATAATGTGGTAAAAGTACTTTATAGAGGAGAAGCAGTTCGTATATTAGAAACTCAGAAGGATTGGATGAAGATCAGCCAAAACAATTCCACTGGATGGGTTTCTGCAGAATTCATTACTCTTATCAAGCCCCAAGGAGGTAAGAACATTGTTATAGATCCCGGACATGGAGGCTTTGACCCTGGATCTGTAGGGCCCACTGGAGTAAAAGAAAAAAATATTACTCTTGCTGTATCTTTAATGCTTGGTGATATTTTAGAAAGTCAAGGACATAATGTAGTATACACAAGAAAGAGTGACAGCATTGCTTGGGCTGCAAATGAAAAGGATGACGTTAGAGCAAGAGTGGATATTTCCAATAAAGCGAAGGCTGATCTGTTTATAAGCATACATACAAATGCTTCTGAGTATTCCAGTGTCAGAGGAATTGAGACATACTATTCCTCTGCAAATTCCAAGAATAAGCTGCTGGCAAAATCCATTCAGGATAATATGGTTAAAAGCATGAATTTAACTAACAGAGGAATAAGAGAAGAAAAATTTTATGTAATAAAGAATAATCAAGCAGTATCCGCTTTGGTTGAACTAGCATATATAAGCAATTCAACAGAGGAAAAACTATTAAATAATTCTTTGAATCAAAAGAAATGGGCAGAGGGAATAGCTAAAGGAATAAATGACTATTTACATGACAATTAATCCGGCGATATATACTGCAACAGCCACATCCATAATTACTCATCACTCAATACTAATTAAAAAAAGTTCTGGTCTCCGGGGCAAAATTTTCCTCAATAGTATATTAATTGGTAGAAACCAAGATTAATATAAGGGAGGAAGTTAAATGAGTATGTATAAACAAATTCAAGAGAAGTTTTGGCAGAATGATTTTGTCCTGGAGTTAAAGCCTGAGGAGAGATATTTCTATATGTATCTGATCACCAATACTATGACTAACCACTGTGGTATATATAAGTTTAATATGAAAGTAGCAGAACTTGAGACAGGACTGGCTCCTGAGGTAATAGAGACCCATCTTAGAACCTTTGAAGCCTATGGAAAGATAGCAGTATCAAAGACCTCAAATGAAATAATGATAATGAATTGGTTTAAGCATAATTTTAAGTGCAACAAGAAAACCATAGCTGCTATAAATAAAGAGCTTAAAGATGTGAAGGATAAGGAATTCCTGAATCACCTCTATGAAATATGTGTGAAAAGACAATACCCTGTAGAGGAAATCTTCAAGGGCATAATAATTTCGCCGGAAGCAAAATATGAGGTTAAAAGTATAGGACAATCACCGCAGACAACTTCTGAATATCAAGAAAAACCTATAAAAGAGCCTAAGCAAGAAGAGCTAAAAGTGGGAGAAAAAATGCTGTTCACCAGTATAACAGACAATTCAAAACCCACAAGGAAGAAAAAACGTAGGGGGAAGGTAGAGGAAGAAATAGAATCTTATGATACAACAAGGGAGGAGGACATAGAACAGCCTCTGGAGGGGATCACTATTGCTACTTGGAACTTCTTTGATACGGGGGGAAGTGGAAACAGCATAGCAAGCTCAGCCTAATGATAGGACTGAGCACTAGCGTTTCTTAAACACCAATGCCACAGCCCCATATAAATTGACAAATAGCCATTGTTAATTTTAATCAGTTAAGTCCAAGTCCTTTTCTCTTGCTGATTATATGAGCTTCTATATCTTCCGCTGCCTTAACAGGGTCATCTCCTAGAGCAATTTTTCCTCCGGTAACCTCTTCTGCTTTATTAGTTAAAAGTTCCACTAGCTGAGGAGCTCCGGTCATAAATGGAGTAGGAGATAGGTGGGTGAAAGCACCATAGGCCAGTGCAAATATACCGTCAATGGTTGCCTTTTGTTCCATCCATTCCGGTGCTGTCACTGCTATTGGAAGCTGGCAGACGTCTACGTCTAGATGGTCTGCTAAGGCTGTTACTAACATGGATATTCTACCGGTATCCGTACAGGTTCCAAAGCTTAAAACCGGTGGGATCTTTAACATATTGCAAACTTCTTTTAAGCCGCTTCCGGCTAATTCATTAGCTGCTTCCAAAGTGCAGAGACCAGCAACTTCTAAAGCGTGATTTCCGCATCCGCCGGCTACTAGGAGAATATCTCTCTTTATCAATTCTTTTGTAAGATTAACTGTCATCCAGTCTTGAGGACCATTTCTTAAGGTTGAACAGTTTGCTAAGGCTACAACACCTTTAATTTTACCGGCGGAAATTACATCTACTAAAGGATCAAGTTTGTTTCCCAAAGCACCTAAAACCGCTTCCGTGGAAAAGCCAGTAATTGCTTTTTGAGTTCTCTTTGGAACTACAGCCTTAATGTTTCTTTCTTTTCTCTTTTTAAAGTTCTCTATACCCAGTTCAATTAATCTATCAGCCATTTTGTCAACTTCTTCAGGATTATAAGGAATTTTATATTTAACGCCGGGTAGATCAATTATGGTGCTTACTGCTACCAAGGTTACCTGATACTTTTCAGCATACATATCAATTGCAGGTGGAGAACAGTTTTCCTCCATAGCAAACACATCTACGGTACCGGTAGCTAATAGGGGTTCTATTGTAAGCCAGTTACCCATATGTCCTACAAAAACATCATCCATTTCAAATCGCTGCAGCAATTCCTGACCGGTTTCTATAGATCCAACGACTCTAAGGCCCTTGGCTCCGGCTGCCTTAGCCCTATCTTGAACTTCCTTTGACCTTGCCTTTAATATTGTAGCAACTCCGGCCCAAGGCTGATGACCGTTAAATACCAGGTTAACATAATCAGGGTCCATTATGCCTAAATCCATATTTGCTTCGTGGGGTTTAGGTGTTCCGAACAAAATATCTTGAACCATTTCAAGACCGATTTGTGTATTGTAAATTGTGGCTATTCCAAGTCTAAGGGCTTTCATTGCCAGTGACACATGGTTGCCATCCACATTAGTGAGACAGCTGGCTACGCAATTTTGTTCTTCATGAACTGTGCCTGCAGGGTATATGCCAAGCTTTCTCCAAAGTTCCTTTCGCTTCCTTGGTGCAAAAGCTTCCACCATAATATTCTTATTTTCTACTCCAATATGTTGTTGATCCTCAAGCAGAATGGCAAGTTCCACAGCCATATCATTGATATCTTGATTTGTATCTATGCCTACCTTCTCACACATCCATCTAAGCTTTTCTGCTTCTGTAATTTTAAAAGGAGTCTTTCCTTCTGCTGTAGCTTTAAGTGTTCGAAAAGCCTCGTAGGCATGATGACTATATGTACCTGCACCCATTATATTTTTTAGCAAAAAGTTTCTCATGGCCATGGCGTCGTTGCCTATACCACATACCCCCTTATCTTGACCGGTCTTTTCATTGATTCGGCATGGGCCGTTGGAACAAAGCTGACAGCTTAGGCCTTCCAGGCAGAACTTACATCGGATTTTTTCCTGAGCGGCATACCTGTCCCAGACATTTGACATGCCATCTTCTCTAATTCTCTTAAGCATTTCTTCCACAGAGTCATGGTAGCTGGCTCTACCTTTAGATTTTTCTAAAACAGTTTCACGCATTACATTTTCACTCCTTACAGTTCTATCATAAGTAAGATTTCCAATAGAAGATATTTTTATGTATAAGTGAGTATATCCATCGATTAATAGTATTGTTTCTGTATGAAGCTAAGAGAGTATTTGATAAATTACCTGGGAAATAATTACAGTTGCTATTCCTTAATTTTGCCTAAATACATAAATTAGAAAAGGGCTATGAACATGATTGATTTCAATGTATAATTGTTATATAGTCTCGGAAAATAAGAAATATGAAGGTCAGCTATTTAAATTGGCTAGCATTTTAAATTTTTGTTAAACCATAAGATTAAATAGAAAGTAGGTAATTATGATGCAGAGTATAATATTTGATGTTGATGGTACATTGTGGGATACCACAGAAGTTGTGGCAAAGGCTTGGAATAGGGCAGTAGAGGAAGCAGGTGTATCAGCAGCCAAAATTACTGCCGAGGTACTTAAAAAGGAATTTGGAAAGACTATGGATGTTATAGCACAGGATTTATTTCCTAATGCTGACGCGAAGGAAAGAGAACATATCTTGGAACTGTGCTGTAAATATGAACATGAAGCATTGATAGAAAATAATGAAAATCTGTTGTTTCCTAATGTAAAAGAGACCTTGGAAAAGCTCTCAAAAAAATATTCACTTTTCATTGTTAGCAATTGTCAGTCGGGTTACATAGAGTTATTCATGAAGAAAGCTGGAGTTGAAAAATATATCACTGATATTGAATGCTTTGGAAATACAAATAAAAGCAAGGGTAACAACATTAAGTTAATTATAGAAAGAAATAAACTTAGAGACGCCGTTTATGTTGGAGATACTCAGGGCGATTATGAAGCAACAAAATTTGCAGGTATACCTTTTATTTATGCCAAGTACGGCTTTGGCAAGGTGGATGGTTATTATTTAGCTATAGAAGACATAAGTGAACTCTTGGATATAGAGTGATTATAAGCCAGCTAGATAACTTGAAATCTAGTTATCTAGCTGGTTATAAAATAGATACCAAGCAAAGTCGGTGTGGAGGGTAACAAAGTGAATAACATGAAGAAATTTATTAGTATTGCAAAATACTTTATTTTAGTTGCAATACTAGTACTTATAGTAAAGTATTCAGAGGGAATTATCGGTGGGATAAAGGGGATTACAAAAGCTGGTATGCCCTTGGTTTTAGGGCTTTGTATAGCCTATATACTGAATATATTGATGATAAAGCTGGAAAAGGTTTATTTTCCAAATTCAAAAAATCAGTTTGTTATACGAACTAGAAGGGCTGCCTGCATATTTTTGTCCATAATACTGATCATAGGCATAATGGTTATACTTTCGCTGATAGTGATACCGCAGTTAATCAAAGCAGCTTCCGTTATCATAGAAGGAGTTCCCCGCATTATAGGCAGCATTGAGAACTTTATAGAAACAAATAGTGATAAGTATGAAATAGTGGGAAAAGCATTAGACACACTTAAAATAGACCTTGAAGGCTTATTACATAATGCAATGTCGGCTGTGACTTCTGTGTTTAGGGGACTAATGAACTCTACATTTGCATTTGTAGGCTCACTGACAAGTGGGCTGATGAATTTTATTATCGCTCTTACCTTTGCCATTTACGTTTTGGCAAATAAGGAGGGCTTAGAGCTAAATATCAGAAAGGTCATGAAGGCATTTTTGAAAGATAAGAGCATTGAAAAAATAAATTATGTTATGCACATAGTAAATTCAGCTTTTTCAAGTTTTATTTCAGGTCAGTTTATAGAAGCAGTCATTATAGGCTGTTTGTGTACTATAGGCATGTGGATATTCAGATTCCCTTATGCAGCGACGGTTGGTGCTTTTATTAGCGCTACTGCATTAATACCCGTTGTGGGAGCATATCTTGGTGCGGCTTTGGGAGCTTTTATGATTTTGACTGTTAGTCCGATAAAAGCACTGCTCTTTTTAGTCTTCATAAGCATCTTGCAGCAATTAGAGAATAACCTCATATATCCAAGAGTAGTTGGTTCCAGTATTGGACTGCCAGGCATATGGGTTTTTGCAGCCATCACTATCGGCGGAGGATTAGGAGGAATTGTGGGAATGCTCTTAAGTGTGCCCATAGCTGCAAGTATTTATAAGCTTTTTGTCAATAAGGTCAATGAACGATTAGTAACTGATGAGATAGAACAGGATGAAACTTAAACAAGAAAAACACAAAAAAGCGATACTCTCTATTCTTTGAATAGGAGGTACCGCTTTTTTTATTTGATTATTGCAAACTCATAGCCTTTAGATTTAATTAATTCTATAATTGCAGGTAGGGCATCAGCGGTAGATTGTTTAGTGGAGGAATCATGCATAAGTACAATGAGGTTCACATCAGCGCCTTCAGCATTACCAATATTATTGGTAATAGCTTCAAGTTGCTCATCCAAGGATACATCGTTTTTTATCCCATCCCTGTTCTCAGCGTTCCAGTCTACGTAATACATTCCACTGTTAATGAGCTCTTCTTTCATAGGCTTTTTCCAGCTTTCAAAGGAACCGGAAGGAAACCTTACTACTCTTGATGCAGAGGTTGTACCTATTGCAGCCACTATGGCTGCAGTAGTTTTGTCTACTTCAGTCTTAAAAGCTTGTACGTTCACAGTTTTGTTAGGGTATAATATTCCATAATCATGGCTGTAGGTATGGTTTGCGATGGCGTGACCATCTTCATAAATCTGCTCTACAAGCTCCCGATTATTTTCAACAGCACTTCCAAGTACGAAGAAGGTTGCAGAGACATTATGTTCCCTTAAAATTTCTAAGACCTGCGGCGTTATATTTTTACTTGGCCCATCATCAAAAGTTAAAAAGGCATATTTCTTTCCAAAGTTCCGGCCGTAGGAAAAGACTTGTTCAGCAGGGACAAAATATTTTGTCCGCCTAATCTTTTTAGTATCCTTAATTCGTAAGGGTATTTCTGATATCGAAATTTCTTCATAAATCGAATCATTTTCATAAGGCTTTGCTTTGGCAGGTTCATCTTCACCTACCACTGGGTGATCTATAGTAACCACTGTGGTTAAATTGGCCGTATTGGAAACTGTATTAACATCTGCCAAAAGATTTGTAGTTTTTATTTCTCTTAAAGTTATTATAAGAATAGATATTATAGCTGAAACGGATATTATAGCTGCACCTGATAAAATACACCTTGTTTCAGCAAAAGATATCCTACCGAATAGGCTATTTTTTCGCATAAGTTAACCTCCTTAGGGATACCAACTATTCTTATAATAACAAAATATTGTAAAATATTAAAGGGTTTTTAATTATTTAATTGTACAAAATTCATAACCTTTTGATATTAATAGGTCTAATATTTGAGGTAGGGCATCAGCTGTAGTTTTTTTAGTAGGAGAATCATGCATTAAAAGAACCACATTCTTATCACTGTTCTCGGCGGCTGCAATGTAATTTTTTACGGTTTCTAATTGCTCTTCAATAGCTACATTATGCTTTATACCATCCTTGTTCTCAGCATTCCAATCTAAATAATACATCCCGTCTCCTGCGAGAGCATCTCTCATGGGTTTCTTCCAGTTTTCGAAAGAACCGGCAGGGAATCTCACCACCCTTGTTGAATAGGCAGTTCCCAGAGCCTTTGAAATGGCTTCATCTGTTTTCTTAAGCTCTTCCTTAAATGCACTTATATCCACAGTTTTATTAGGATAAAGTATCTTATAATCATGGCTGTAGGTATGATTTGCAATAGCATGTTCATCATCAATAATCTGCTTTAATACTTGAGGATTATTATCAACTGAATTGCCAAGCACAAAAAAAGTGGCATGTACATTGTATTCTTTTAAGATTTCTAATACTCTTGGTGTTATAACTGTATTAGGACCATCATCAAAAGTTAAAAACGCAAACTTCTTGCCTTCGCTTCTTCCGTAAGAATATACTTCTTCAGCCGGCACGGCATATTCATTTGTGGGAACAGGGGGTACTTCCTGGGGCTCCTCTCCAGAATTATCAGACACTTGTCCTTCTTGCTCTCCCATATTTGTATTTTGGGGGGATGTACCATCATTAGGGTTAACAATTAAATCCTTATCTTTATTAGGAGTTTGATCTGTATTATCAGTTTTATCTATTGGTTCCGTTATTTTTTCATTACCTTTGGCAGCAGATTTTATGTTAATGCCATCGGAAGAAGAGGTTATAAACAGTGTAACTGTTGTAAAACTAGTCAAAAAAAGAATAATGGTAAAGATAAATATTCTTACACTACCTTTTCTTTTTCTATAGGATAATTTATTAGTATTCATATTCCATCCCCCTTGAATGTTAAAATAAGTCTATACATGTATAATACGGTCTATTTAGGTCAAAAGGTATGTAAAAATAAAAGACATATAAAAATATTTTTATATTGTATTTTTCTATGTAATAAAAATAATAGAACTAGCATAAATACTATGGGGGTGGTTTGAATGGAGATTACAAAAAGCTGTTCTAATTGTGGCGGTGTAATATTTAATCTGAATCAAAAACCTGGTGAGTATGAAGCAGTATGTTCTGAATGTGGAACTATTGTAGCTAATATAAAACTGGAAAAGTATGAAACGGTTAAGAAATACTGCAGTAACTGCAATAGTGCAAGGTTTAAAGCCAGAGTGAAAAGATATAAAGATACTGAAAATTGGACTGTAGAATGTGCTGAATGTAAAACTCAACCAGAATTTAAATATGTGGATTCAGAATTAAATGAGATTGATGAAAAGACCAGAGAAAATTTAATTCTAAAGGATACTATAACTGAATTAAACCTCAGAATTTCAGAGCTTGAAAGTGAATTAGAAAGACTAGCTTATAGGGTAAGTGCAAAAGACGAGACCTTTGATATTCTGTCCTAAGGTCTTCATGACTCATGACACTTAATTTAAACATAATCTCTAATAAAAGGAAATGAGCCAAAGGGCTCATTTTTAATCAATTAACGAATACCATTCACTCTTTTGGGGAATATATACTTGAAAGGGGTGTGAAAAATGTCAAAGGTTAAAAAAGGTCATCCTGAAAAAAGCAATATGGATATAGGATCCAAGGTTACAGATAGTGCTCAGCACCAAGAAAAACAAAGCAGAAATAAGAGGAAAGATTAACATAGTGGGTTATTCTCCTTTAGTTGTTGAAAGGAAGTGAAAAAATGGTTGAAGAATTAACAGGTTATAGGAAGAAAATGGCTATGTTAGGCTTTAGAATGATAGAAGAAGATAAAAAGAATCAAGCTGTAAATAACAGCAATGTTAATGATAAAAAATTGCAAAGCAAAGCTAATAATAATGAATTTAAGTAAAGATTGTAAAGCAAGAATATAAGAAGGAGTTTTCCTTCTTTTTATATTGGGTTTATATAATATCGATGGAACTGGGGCTGAAAAATTCTTTGTTTGGAGTTTGCGCTATTTACAATGGGGTAACAGTAGGAACCATCAGGGCCATAGGTGATGGCTCTACATGCTTCTATATCCAAGATGTCATAGTTAATCCGGATCACCAACGCAAAGGAATTGGACAAGTGATGATGAAGGAAGTTATGAACTATATAGCTGAGAATGCCTGCGAAGGAGCTGTAGTAGGGCTGATGTCTGCAAAGGGAAAAGAGGAATTTTACGAAAAATTCGGCTTTTGGAAGGGGCCTAATGAGCACTTTGGTCATGGTATGATGATGTTCTGGAATATAGGGAAAAATTAATATAGAAATGGGGGTTTATGAGGTCATGAGTGAAAGTAAAATTAAAGACTTTAATGTGTACCTAGAAGGTATTATTGCAAGAAAAGGTTACATACAAGTATCTAAGTATACCGGTATGTTCATTACGAAAATGCCTAAAAAGTGATCAAAGGCTTGTCTGGAAATGTGGATAACTTTGTTAATTGAGTGAATATTCAGAAAAAAGTTTAGTAAGGGGAATTCAATTATGGATATATTTTTCTGGTTTGTAGATTTAAGTATCCCGGTAACAATGCTTGTCATAGGATTAGTGTTTATAAAGTTTCCACCTAGAAAAATAAATAATTTATATGGATATCGGACGAAAAGGTCTATGAGTAATGAAGGTACTTGGAAACTGGCACACTTAAAATGCGGGCAAATTTGGATTAAAGTAGGTATAGTACTGCTAATTGCAGTACTACTTAGTAAACTGTATGTTCCTGTTAAAAAGGAAATATTGAGTCTAATTCATATAGGGATTGGTATAATGTGTTTGTTTATTCCTTTGCCATTTGTAGAGAGTGCTTTAAAGAAATATCTTAAAGAATAGTAAAAAAGCCCGAATAGTATCGGGCTTTAACTTATTGGATTACTTTCTCGCAACACCTACTACTATATATCTCCAACGTTCGGGAATGATACGGTTTGAGAAAATAGAATCTATGTTTCCTAATATATTTCTTTGACTTTCGCTTCTCCCAAGAGTTCCTAGAAAGCCAGTGGTCAAGTAATAGACACAGCTAAAGTTATACAGAAATTCCTTTATTTCTGAGATTGATGGATATCTCCAGGAATTTCCCCAGTTAACAAATCTCTTTCTCAGGGCTTTGTGTATTGGGGAGGCTATAAGGTTTTCTGCGAAAAATAGTTCTCCCCCTGGCTTTAATACCCTATACATCTCATTTATAGCCTTAATTTGAGCTTCTTTATTATTTCCATAGCCAATTCCTCCGAGTACAGACTTAAATACTACTAGGTCAATAGAATTGTCCTCTAGAGGAATATCTGTGGCGTCCACGGAACGGTATTCAATTAAATCTTGTACACCATACTTCTGATGCAGTTCCTTTGCCTTATCTGTAGGGCCTTCTAAGTCGCTGCAAATGACTCTGCAGCCTTGCATAGCCAGCCATAAAGACAGACCACCATTCCTGCTTCCAATTTCCAAGGCTGTGCAAGTTGATAAATTCTGAAGGCTTTCCTTTAACCAATAATCCAAAGCAGTGCTCCAATTCTTTACATCCCATTCAATGATATCTGATACTGCTAAATTTAACCCTTTTTCCACAGACACTCCCTCCAATGTAATCAAGGTTATAATGATTATTCTAACAGTTATGAAGAAAAATATTCAGTGGATAGTCAAAAAGGTTAAAAATCCTTTAATATAATAAAAGAAAATTTAGCTATAAGTAAAGTTTTAGAGTTAGGACCGAAATTTCATACTAAAAAGGGCAATTTAATGATAAGTTCATAGGAAAAAAGGCATCTATATGGATGCATTTATTGGTTACTGGAATTATTCTTAGCCAATAGGTCTCTGATTTCTGTAAGAAGCTCTTCTTCTTTGGAAATTTTCTTAGCCTCTTCAACCTTTGCTTCCTCAGCCTTTCTAAAATTGTTGAACTTATTAACTGTCTTTACAAGAATAAATACAGAGAAAGCTATTATTAAAAAGTCAAGTATGTTCTGTATAAACATGCCATATTTAAGCTCTACCTCGCCTAGCTTAAGGGCGGCTTCCTTTATATCAACATGACCTAATAATATGCCAACCAAAGGCATGACGATATCGTTAACCAAAGAGGAGACGATTTTGTTGAAGGCACCGCCTATAATTATACCTACAGCTAAATCCAAAACATTGCCTCGTAAAGCAAACTTCTTAAACTCTTTCCACATAAAATCACTTCCTTTCAATAATACTTATAGTATAACAGAATTATTGTGCGTTTATAGACAGATTTTTAATTCATTTTGGAGGTGAAATATCATGAATTGCCAAGATGCTAAAGAACTGGTGGAATCCAAAGGGTATATCGATGTAGAATATAATAATAAATCTGTTTGGATTGAGCGCCTAAATAAAGAAGAGGATACAGCTCTGGTTAAGGAAATAAACGGTGATAAGGAATATCTTGTGCTGCTGTCTGAACTTTCTATGACAGAGGAAAAAAGAAATAAAGTACTCAAATAATGAGAGCCTCCAATGGGCTCTTATTATAATTCATGGAATTTTCATGAAGGATTATTATATAATGAATTGGAAATAAATATATTTTGGCAAGCATTGAACTCTTTGATATAAAATTTTAGTATATAATCTTTGATAAAACTATTTCTAATTTTAAGTTTTCCATATATAATATATAAATTATGTTGATGAATGAAGGTGGAATATATTATGAAAAAGGTAGCAGTGGTTTTTAATGGTGGAACAATATCGATGATAGTAGATGAAAAGATCAAAGCTGCTGTTCCGGGACTTACTGGAGAGGAAATTATGAAGATGGTAACGGGGATTGAAAGGTATTGTGAAATTGAAACCCTTACCTTTTCAAGTTTGCCCGGACCTCATATGACCATAGATAATATGTTTGAGCTGTCGAAGTTTATTCAGAAGTTACTACTTAGAGATGATATATCCGGTGTGGTTGTAACTCATGGTACAGACACTCTGGAGGAAACGGCCTATCTAGTGGATTTAACCATAGACACTGAAAAGCCGGTAGTATTTACCGGAGCCATGAGAAGTAGTTCGGAGTTAGGCTATGACGGCCCCTCAAATCTGGCAGAGGCTATATGTACCGCAATATCACATGAGGCTAGAAACCGAGGGGTTCTTGTATGCTTTAACGGAGAGCTAAATAGTGCAAACGAAGTTACTAAAGTAAATGCCATGAGTATAAATGCCTTTGCAACCCCCAGCTTTGGCCCCCTGGGAATAGTGGATAACAACACTGTTATTTTTTACAGATGCAATAGAATATCCAAAAGAATAGAAGTTAATAAAATTGATGCCAAGGTGGACCTTATAAAATGTACGGCAGGACAGGATTCAAGTCTTATCGAATTTTGCCTAGACAAAGGCGATAATGGAATTGTCTTAGAAGCCATGGGCAGAGGTAATGTACCTCCGCAAATGCTAAAGGGAATTCAAAATGCTATTGACAGCAACGTGCCTGTTGTTCTAGTGTCAAGATGCTTTGAAGGCAGGGTATACGAATCCTATGGTTACGAAGGTGGCGGAAAAATGCTGAGAGAAATGGGAGTAATCTTTGCAGACCATATGCCGGGACAAAAGGCAAGGATAAAGTTGATATTAGCTCTAAGCAAAACCAGGAATGTTGATGAGGTCAAGGCCATATTCGAAGATGGACTATATGTGAATAATTAAAAGGAAATGGAAGATTTAATGAATATAATGGAGCAAATTAGAAAAAATGCCTTGAAATAATGGTGTTGGTTTATGTATAATAATTATTATATATTGTCAAGGCGACGGGAGATGATTTTTAATGATATACAGCATGACGGGTTTCGGAAGGTCAGGCTATGAAGTTGAAGGAAAGCTAAGCTTTAATGTAGAAATAAAAAGTATAAATCACCGATATCTTGATATTAACATAAGAATGCCGCGAATGATGAACAGCATAGAAGACAGGATAAGAAAGGAAATAAGCGAGAACATCAGCAGAGGCAAAATAGATGTCTTTATTACATACAATAACTATGAGAAACTTGGTGTTAGCGCTCAGTTTAACAGTAGCCTAGCGGATAGTTACGTAAGATGCCTAAGGGAAATAAAAGACAGATATTCTGATATCAGAGATGATATTTCTATTTCTTTGGTTGCAAGATATCCTGATGTGATCTATGTTGAAGAAAATGAAGAAGACATTGAAGAAATCTGGAGTATGCTGAAAAAGGCTCTTGCTGAAGCCATAGCAATGTTAAAAGAAATGAGAAGTACAGAAGGAAATAAGCTTCGTGAGGACATTATCGCTAAATGTAAGAATATCTCTGATGAGGTTAAGGTAATCAGTGGTAAGGCTCATTCTCATGTTACACAGTACAAGGCAAAGCTGGCAGAAAGGCTTAAAGAACTTCTGGATAATGTTGCTATTGATGAAAACCGTTTAAACATGGAACTAGCAATCTATGCGGATAAAAGCAGTATTGATGAAGAAATAACAAGATTAAAAAGTCATATAGAGCAGATGAAAGCGACTTTGGATTCAAATGAGCCGGTGGGAAGAAAGCTGGATTTCATTGTTCAAGAAATGAACAGGGAGACCAACACCATTGCTTCAAAGTCAAATGATATAGAAATCACTAATTCTGCTTTAAAGATAAAAAATGAGATTGAAAAAATCAGAGAACAAATTCAAAATATAGAGTAGTAGGAGGAATACTATGAATATTAAGTTAATTAATATCGGCTTTGGAAACATTGTATCTGCTAATAGATTAGTTGCAATTGTCAGTCCCGAATCAGCTCCCATAAAAAGAATTATTCAGGAAGCCAGGGATAGAGGTATGCTGATCGATGCAACCTATGGCAGAAGGACAAGAGCTGTTATAATAACTGACAGCGATCATGTTATCTTATCTGCAGTACAGCCTGAAACTGTGGCACATAGACTATCATCTAAGGAAGAAGAAACTGTTGACGAGGTTGATGAATAATGAACCAAAAAGGAATATTAATAGTTTTGTCCGGTCCCTCCGGTGCTGGTAAGGGTACTATTTGTAAAGCATTATTGGAAAGCTCAGACTTTTGGTTATCCGTATCAGCCACCACAAGAAGTCCTAGGGCTGGGGAAGTTGAGGGGAAAAACTATTATTTTTTAACCAAGGATAAATTTCAAGAGAAAATTAAGGCTGACGATTTTTTAGAATATGCTGAAGTGTACGGTAATTATTACGGTACTCCCAAAAGCAGTGTTCTAGAGGCACTAGAGGCTGGTAAAGACGTGATTCTAGAAATAGATATACAGGGAGCATTGAAGGTAAAAGAAACCTATCCCGGTGGTGTATTTATATTCATTTTACCACCTTCCATGGAAGAGCTAAAAAAGAGAATAATAGGAAGAGGCAGTGAAACACCCGAATCATTGATGACAAGATTTAAAGCTGCTTATCAAGAAATTAATTATGTATCAAAGTATAATTATGCTGTTGTAAACGACCAAGTTTCTGAAGCTGTTAAGAAAATACAAGCGATAATAATAGCAGAAAAGTGTCGTGTTGACAGAATAAAAGATGATATTTTAGATTCTAAGGAGGGCCTAATACATGAACAACTCTATGATTAATCCATCAATAGTAGACTTATTAAAAAAGGTTGACAATAGATACTCATTAGTAATTGTAACCGCAAAGAGAGCAAGACAGCTTATAGACGGAGCAGATCCATTGGTGAAAACTGGGTCTAATAAACCACTAACTGTAGCAATTAATGAAGTAAACACTGGGGCTATAGTCTATGAATCATTAAAAGAGGGTATTAAGTAATGAAATACAAAAAAAATGTGGTGCTTGGTGTATGCGGTGGGATAGCTGCATATAAAGCACTTGAGGTTGTAAGTGCTTTAAGAAAAAAGGATATAAACGTAGATGTTATAATGACTGAGCATGCTACGGAATTTGTAACACCCTTGTCTTTTCAGTCACTAAGCTCAAACAAGGTCATTGTGGATATGTTTGAAGAACCAAAGGTTTGGGAAATTCAGCATATTTCTTTAGCAAAAAAAGCAGACCTGATTCTTGTGGTACCGGCTACAGCTAATATCATTGGCAAAGTAGCTAACGGTATTGCAGATGATATGCTTTCAACTACTATCATGGCTTCTAAGGCACCGGTAGTTTTTGCGCCTGCAATGAACACCAATATGTATGAAAATCCTATTGTGCAACAAAATATTGAAAAATTAAAAGCCTTTGGTTATACATTCATTGAGCCTGCCTCTGGCAGGTTAGCTTGTGGTGACGAGGGTAAAGGAAAGTTACCGGATCCAAAACTAATTACAGAGTTTGCCCTTTCAAAACTATATAAGATCAAAGATTTAATGGGTAAAAAGGTGCTTATCACTGCCGGCCCAACGGTTGCCCCCATTGATCCTGTTAGGTATATCTGTAATCATTCTTCGGGCAAGATGGGCTATGCTTTGGCAGAGGAAGCTCGTGACCGAGGTGGAGAAGTTATATTAGTTTCTGGACCTACAAACTTAGAACCGCCTGTAGGTGTAAATGTAGTGAAGGTAAACACTAATGCTGAAATGCACAATGCGGTACTTAGCTTTTTTCACCAAAGTGATATAATAATAAAATGTGCTGCAGTTTCTGACTTTAAGGTGGAAAACTACAGCAACATAAAAATCAAGAAAGACGGTGACTCAGTAAATTTGCGCTTAGTCCAGGACAATGATATTTTAATGGAGCTTGGTAAGCTAAAGACTCAGGATCAATTACTAGTGGGTTTTGCTGCAGAAAGTAACGACTTAATTCAAAATGCTAAGATAAAGCTAGCAAAAAAAAATCTGGATTATATCATAGCAAATGATATAATGCCGACGGATACAGGCTTCGGCTCAGATTATAACAAAGTAAACATCATTTCAAAGGATGGAAGTATGATTTCTTTGGATAAGATGAGCAAAAGAGAAGTGGCAGAGGAGATTTTTAATACTATAGGAAAAAGGCGCTAGTGCGCTTTTTTATTTTAAGGGGCAGTGCTTATGGAATATAAATATGCCGGAGTAGTAGTTAATAATGATTCTATAATGGTGGATAAAATATTTACCTACCAAGTACCAGAAAAACTTTTAGGAAAAGTAAAACTAGGTCAAAGAGTGAAGATTCCTTTTGGAAAAGGCGATAAGTTAATTGACGGATTTATAATGGAGCTTAAGGAAGAGCTAAAGGAAGAGATGAAATATATTAAACCCATAAGGACACTTTGTGATGAAAGCCCATTATTTGATGAAGAAGGTATAGCACTCATAGAGCAGATGAAAAGACGTTACTTGGCCACCTATATAGACTGCATCAGACTGCTCATTCCAACAGGACTTATTAAAGGTATGACCAACAAAACGGAAAGAGTACTATATGCTAAGGAGATGCCTGCCGGGAAATTCGACAAATCTCCATATATTGAAATCTATAATGCAGTAAAAGCTGAAAACGGCCTTTATACAAGAACTACTCTCAGTAACAAGTTCAGCTTTTCCTTAAGCTCCATCAATACAATGTTAAAGCATCATATGCTCTCTTTGGAAGAAGTGATTGTAGATAGATTAGATGACAGGGAGTATGGAAAATATACAGCAAAAACCCTTAATGCAGAACAGATAAAAGCTGTGGAAACTATTATGAATAGTGATAAAGGCAAGTACCTTATACACGGTGTTACCGGAAGCGGTAAGACTGAAATATATCTTAATTTAGTAGAAAATATGCTAAAAGAGGGTAAGGACAGTATTGTATTGGTTCCTGAAATTTCACTGACTCCACAGATGATTGAAAGGTTTAAAGGGAGATTTGGCAGTGACATCAGTGTCTACCACAGCAAAATGTCTGATGGTGAACGTTTTGATGAATGGATGCGTATAAAAAACAAGAGAACTAAAATAGCTATTGGAGCTAGGTCTGCTCTGTTTTTACCCTTTTCCAATCTTGGCTTGATCATAATAGATGAAGAACATGAAAACAGCTATAAATCTGAAAGCAATCCTAAATATGATGCTCGGGAAATAGCAGAGTTTATAGCAATGCAAAAAGGGAGTAAGCTGGTATTAGGTACGGCTACTCCTTCTATGGATACCTACTATCGTGCTAAAGCAGGAGAACTAGAGCTGATAGAAATAAAAAATCGGGTAGATAATGCAAAGCTTCCTAATATGGTTTTGGCAGATATGCGGGAGGAACTGGCTAAGAATAATCGATCCATCTTCAGTTCTAAGCTCTACACCTCTATTGAAAAGGCCTTGGGAAGGGGAGAGCAGATTATTCTTTTCTTAAACAGAAGAGGATTTTCTACCTTTGTTTCCTGTAGAAAGTGCGGCTTTGTGTATAAATGTAAGCAGTGCGACATAACCTTAACCTACCATAAGGAAGATAATTTGATGCACTGCCATTACTGCGGCTACAGACAGCCGGTCCATAATCAATGTCCGGAGTGTTCAAGCAAATATATAAAGTATTTTGGCATTGGAACAGAGCGAGTTGAGGAGGAGGTTAAAAGATACTTTCCCTCTGCAAAGACTCTACGAATGGATATGGACACCACCAGAAAGAAAAATTCCTATATAAATATATATGAAAGCTTTAAAAAAGGTGAAGCTCAAATATTAATTGGAACTCAAATGATAGCTAAGGGCTTAGATTTTCCCAATGTTACCTTGGTTGGGGTATTGGCCGCAGATCTTACCTTAAATCTGCCTGACTATAAGTCAGCGGAAAGGACCTTTCAGCTTCTGACCCAGGTGGCAGGAAGAGCTGGAAGAAGCAATAAACAAGGTGAAGTAATAATTCAAACCTATACACCTGACCACTATAGTATTCAATATTCACTGGGCAATGATTACACAAGTTTTTATAATAGAGAAATAGGCATCAGAAATAATATGAATTATCCGCCTTTTACTGAACTTATAAATATTAACCTTAGCTCCAGCAAGGTAGATTTGCTGATTACTACAATTAAGAATTTAGGTATAGCAATAAATAGTTACTTGGAAGATAAGAATAATATTAGTATATTAGGTCCGTGTCCCTGTGCAATATCTAAGATAAAGGATATGCATAGATGGCAGATTATATTAAAAGGTCACTTTGATCATTTAACTGCAGCGAAGATTAAAGATATTGTATATGATTCTTTAAAAAATGTATACACTGAAGTAAGATTGAATTTAGATGTGAACCCAAATAATTTAATTTAGAGTGGAGGAAATTGATTATGGCATTAAGAAATATTAGAACCGACCATGATGAAATACTAAGAAAGAAAAGTAAGGTTGTTGATGAAGTCAATGACAGGATAAAAGTACTGGTTAAAGATATGATAGAGACAATGTACGCTGCAGAGGGGGTTGGTCTGGCTGCACCTCAGGTTGGAATCTTAAAAAGAGTTGCCGTTGTGGATGTAGGGGAAGGAGTTCATGTTTTCATAAACCCTGAAATCCTTGAGAAAGAGGGAGCGTGTGTAGGCTTAGAAGGCTGCCTCAGCCTTCCAGGAAGACAAGGAGAGGTCGAGAGACCTACCAGAGTAAAGGTTAAGGCACTCAATGAAAACGGTGAGGAATTTATCTTGGAGGCAAAGGACTTTTTTGCCAGGGCTATATGCCATGAAATAGATCACTTGGATGGAATACTTTTTATAGATAAATTAGTAAAGAGTGAGGGAAATTAAATATGAAGATAGTTTTTATGGGAACCCCTGAGTTTGCGGTTCCTACTTTAAAGGCTTGTATAGATAATTTTAATGTTGCAGCGGTGTTAACACAGCCAGATAAGCCAAAGGGACGAGGAAAGAAGTTGACTTACAGTGAGGTTAAGGAGGAAGCGTTAAAACATAATATAGACATATATCAGCCGATAAAACTGAAAAATGATAGAGAAACTATCCATATATTAAAGGAAATAGCACCGGATTTTATTGTAGTAGTGGCCTTTGGCCAATTACTTCCCAAGGAAGTGCTGGATATTCCAAGGTATGGCTGCATCAATTTACATGCTTCACTGCTTCCTAAGTATAGAGGAGCTGCACCTATAAACTGGAGTATAATTAATGGAGAAGAATACTCAGGAAATACCACAATGCTGATGGATGTTGGTTTAGATACAGGAGATATACTGCTGCAAAGTAAAATTAATATTACAGAAGATATGACTGCAGGTGACCTTCATGACGCCTTGAAAGTAAACGGTGCTGAGTTAATGGTGAAAACTCTTCGGGGCATAGCAGATGGGACAATTATGCCGGTAAAGCAGGATGATAGTAAAAGCTGTTATGCTTCAATGTTAAACAAGGAAATGGCCTTGATAGATTGGAGTAAATCTGCAAAAGAAATAAATAACTTGATAAGGGGATTGAATCCTTGGCCGGTTGCTTATACTAAGTATAAAGGTGAGTCTATGAAGATTTTTACTTCAGATGTATTGGGGAAAAATAAGGGAGAAGTTCCTGGACTTATAGTAAAGGCCTCTAAGGATGGCCTAGTGGTAGCAGCTTCGGACAATTACCTTGCTATTAAGGAATTACAGTTCCCAAATGGAAAGAGAATGTCAATTGAAAGCTTTCTTAATGGCAACAGCATAGAAGAAGGTATAATTTTAGAGTAAATTGAGGTAGCAATAATGAACGTTAGAGAAATTGCTGTAATGGCTTTAGAAATGGTGCTGGTGGATGGAGCTTATTCAAATATAGTGCTCAGAAGGCTTCTGAATCAATACAATGTAGAAGAAAAGGACCGGGCCTTGATAACAGAAATTGTATATGGGACTCTAAAATACAAGTATAAATTGGATGTAATATTATCCGGCCTAGTTAAAAGTCCCTTAAAAAAATTGGATAATAGGGTGCTGAATATACTGAGAATGTCCTTGTACCAATTCATTTATCTGGATAAGGTACCGGAGTACGCCATTGTGAATGAGGCTGTAAACTTAGCAAAAAAGACTTCTATTGGTGCCAGTAAGTTTGTCAACGGAGTGTTGAGAGGGTATCTAAGAAATAAAGAGAGAAACTATAACCCTGAAAGTGGAACAATTAGTGAATTAGCTTATAAGTATTCCTTCGAAAAGTGGATGGTGAAGCTCTTTGTTAAACAATATGGAGAGGAAAGGGCAAAGCAGATACTAGCCGGTTTAAATTCTACGCCCAGTGTTACAGTAAGAATTAACAGTATGCGTTTTGATTATGATGAAGTTTGGGATGAATTGACTAAACTGAACTACAATATAGAAGAAGGAGCAGTATGCCCTGAGGCTATAAAGATTTTAAAAGGCAGCAATATAGAAAATAATCCTTTGTTCAAGGAAGGTTACTTCACAGTTCAGGATGAGAGTGCTATGATGGCTACCCTGGCCTTAGCTGTAATGGAGCACAACTTCGTTATGGATATGTGTGCTGCTCCTGGGGGCAAAAGTACACATATTGGAGAACTGCTCAGAGGTACCGGCAGGGTTGAGGCCTTTGATTTATACGACCACAAGATTAAACTGATAATGGATAATGCAAAAAGATTACATATTGAAAATATTTCAGCCAAGGTTATGGATGCATCAGTTTATAATGAAGAGTTTGATGAGTCCTATCACAGAGTTTTGGTTGATGTCCCCTGCTCCGGTATAGGTATAATACGGAAAAAGCCGGAAATAAAATGGACTAAAACCATGAAGGAAATAGAAGGTTTGTATTCTATGCAGGATAAGATCCTAAATAATGCATCCAGATATGTAAAAAAAGGCGGAATACTGGTGTATTCAACTTGTACCTTAAACAGAGCCGAAAATGAGGAACGAATATATTCCTTCCTAGAGAAAAATAATGATTTTACTCTTGAGACTTTGAATTTTGGTCAAAGAACTAATTTTATATATAGCGCTGACGGTATGTTGACAATATTACCGGATAAGGATATGGATGGCTTTTTTATAGCAAAATTAAAGAAGAAGTTATAGGAGTATAAGGATGAACAATATCTTAGATTTAAATTTAGAGGAACTTCAACAATGGATGGAAAAACAGGGAGAAAAAAAGTTCAGAGCGAAACAAGTCTTTGATTGGATTTATAATGGAGTCTTTAAATTTGAGGAAATGAGAAATCTTTCTTCCACCGTAAAGGTAAAGTTATCAGAGGAGTTTTATGTAGACATTCCGGAAGTTGTTGAAGCATATAAATCTAAAGTGGACGATACCGTAAAAATGCTTCTAAAATATAGGGATGGCAATATTATTGAATCGGTTGTGATGAAATATAAACATGGGAATACAATCTGCGTATCTTCTCAGGTTGGCTGCAGAATGGGCTGTAAGTTTTGTGCTTCAACCTTAAATGGTTGTGTAAGAAATTTAACCGGTGGAGAAATCTTATCTCAAGTTATTGTGGGAGGAAGATTAATTGGTGAGAGAATCTCCAACGTTGTAATCATGGGTAGCGGTGAGCCACTAGACAACTATGATAATGTTCTCAAGTTTTTTGAACTTGTAAATTGGGAGCACGGTTTAAATATAGGACAACGGCATATAACAATTTCAACCTGTGGTATAGTTCCGAAAATTTATGATCTGGCAAATAAAAAGTTCCAGGTTACTCTGGCAATTTCTCTCCACAGTCCTTGGGATGAGGAAAGAAAGAAAATTATGCCCATAGCAAATAAGTATTCAATTGTTGACATTATTGAAGCTTGTAAATATTATATAAATATAACAGGAAGAAGAATAACCTTTGAATATGCGCTTATAAATAATATCAATGATCGTAATGAAGATGCCGAGCAGTTAATAAAACTTCTTAAGGGTATGCTCTGCCATGTGAATTTAATCCCTATGAATGAAGTAAAGGAAAGTGCTTTAAAGAAGTCCTCTACATCAAGTATACGTACCTTTAAGGAGAGGCTGGAAAGTGCCGGCATTGAAACAACAATACGTAGAGAACTTGGAGCGGATATTAATGCAGCTTGCGGACAATTAAGAAAAAGTTATATGGATAGTAGGAACATATAAGAAAGGGGTGAAGTTATGCTGGGGGCCTTAACAGATGTGGGGAATGTCAGACAAATCAATGAGGATTATTATTCCTTCTATGAGGATGAAAGTGTTAGAATATATCTTGTGGCTGATGGAATGGGGGGCCACAATGCCGGTGAAATTGCCAGCGCACTGGCAGCAGAAAAGGTTATTGAATATGTTATTGAGCATAAAAACGAGGAGAAACCTAAGGACCTGCTGAGAAATTCTGTGCTTTATGCCAATAAGGTCATCTACGAAAGAGCTTTGGAAAATAATAATCTAAAAGGAATGGGGACAACTATTACAGCCTATCTGTGTAATGGAGAAGGTGGAATTGTAGCCAATGTTGGTGATTCAAGCTGCTATATTATTAAAGCCGGGGGAATATTAAAGGTTACCAAAGATCACTCTCTTGTTCAGCAATTGATAGACGAAGGTAGTATAACAGAGCAGGAGGCAAAGCTGCATCCAAACAAAAATATCATAACTCGAGCATTGGGAACTGGTATTGATGTTGACATAGATATCTTTGATATAAGTATAAAAGATTTACATAAAATTATCCTGTGTACAGATGGCCTAACTAATGAAGTTCTGCCGGAGGAAATCTATGAATATATCAAAAAGTATAGTAATAATGTGGAGGCTTGCCGAGAGCTGATAAATATTGCTAAAGAAAGAGGCGGCAGAGATAATATAACAGTGATGGTTATTGAAGGGGGAGTGTAATAATGATTGGAACCATATTAAATAACAGATATGAATTGCTTGAAAAGATAGGTGAAGGCGGGATGGCTGAGGTATATAAAGCAAAGTGCCATAAGCTAAACCGTTATGATGCAGTAAAGATACTAAAAAGAGATTATGCCAATGATCCTGCCGTCGTTGATAAATTCAAAATCGAGGCAACAGCTGTTGCTAATTTATCAGATAATAATATCATAAACATCTTTGATGTAGGCAGCCAAGGAGATATAAATTATATTGTTATGGAATATGTAAAGGGAAAGACTCTTAAACAAATTATAAAGGAAAATGTAAGATTGAGTTACGAAAGAGCCATAGACATAGCCATTCAAATTGCAAAGGCTCTGGATTGTGCTCACAGGAATAATATAATACATAGGGATGTTAAGCCGCAGAATATAATGGTTACAGATGAGGGCGTAGTTAAAGTAACAGATTTTGGCATAGCTAAAGCCAGCAGTAATGTTACTATAACAAACTCAAATAAGGTTATAGGATCTGCTCACTATTTTTCACCGGAGCAGGCAAGAGGAAATTTTGTTGATGCCAGGACAGATATATATTCGCTGGGAATAGTACTCTATGAAATGGTAAGCGGAAAACTTCCATTTGATGCAGAAAGCCCGGTTACTATAGCCTTAAAACACCTTCAAGATGATGCTATACCGCCAAAGCATCTTAACAGCAGTATACCTGAGAGCTTAAATGCTCTTATTATGAAGTGTATACAAAAGGATCCTAATAACAGGTATCAGACTGTCAGAGAATTACTTATGGACTTACTGCGTATACAGAAGGACTTAAATTATGAGATAATTCCCTCTTCTGTGGAGAAGGATCATACCAGGATAATGGAACCAGTCAATATTCCACATGCTGATGAGGAATTTGATGATGAGCCAAAAGTTAATATAACAACAAAGAAGATATTGTTGTTTGCTTTGGCAGGTATATTGGTAGTTGCCCTCGGAGCTTTGTCTGCTTGGGCTGTATTTGGAGGAACCAATAAAACTCCTAATACAAATAAGCCTGATAGGACCTCAGAAGAGGTACTGGTACCAAACGTAATAGGTAAAACCGAGGCTGAAGCCAAAGCTGAAATTGAAGCATTGGGATTAGAGTTTGAGGTACGTGATGATGACTATGATGATGAGATTCCTGCCGGCAGTGTTATAAAAACCTTCCCTGCTGCAGGTGAAAAGGCTCCAAATAATGTAGTTGGAGTTAGATTAAGTAAAGGTCCTAGAAAGAATACTGTACCATCTGTTTTAGATTATGATGTAGAACAGGCTAAAATTATATTACAAAACCTAAACTTTGAATTGGTTATATCCGATAAGCAATACAATGATACTGTGCCAAAGAACTTTATAATAAGCCAGACGCCCACAGCGGATACAGAAGCTGAAAAGGGAACAAAAGTGCAGGTAGTAGTGAGCTTGGGACCGGAAGTTGTCTTCTCTACCGTTCCGGACTTGAAAGGTAAGACTGTTAAAGAGGCAGAGGCTCTGCTCACAACAGCTAAGTTGAAATTAGGCAATAAAACAGAGGTACCAACAAAGGACCAAACTCTAGCAGACAAAATAGCAGAACAAAATATAGCTGCAAATACCAAGGTTGAAGAAGGGGCAGTAATAGATATTAAGTATTATGTACTAGAAGAAGATAAAACAGTAATTGTTCCAAACTTAATGGGTAAAACTATAGAGGAAGCTGAAACTATCCTGGCTCAATTTAAACTAAAAATGGGCGCTCAAGAAGCTGTTCCCACAGACATTGATGAAGATAACGGTAAGATCTTTGAATGGAGTCCTGCAGGAGGTACCTCTGTAGAAGAAGGAACGGCAATAAATATAAAATACTATGAAAAGCAGGAAGAGTAATCTTGAGGAGGATATATGATAGGAACTATCATTAAAGGTATTGGCGGATTCTATTATGTAAAAGTTGATGATGAAGTTGTAGAATGTAAGGCTAGGGGTAAGTTCAGATTTAATGAACTTACCCCTCTAGTCGGTGATAGAGTTGAAATTGCTGTAAAAAATAATAAAGGAGTTATTGAAAAGATACTACCCAGGACCAGTGAACTCATAAGACCCAATGTGGCTAACGTAACTCAGGCCTTTGTAGTTTTTTCAATAAAAAACCCCGATATTAATTTAGATTTACTGAATAGATTTTTAGTAGTATGTGAAAGCAATAACCTAAATATAGTGTTATTTGTAAATAAGAGGGACTTGGCAGCAGGACAGGACCTGGAATTTATAGAAAATTATTTTGGAAGGATAGGCTATAAATACCACTTTATTGGCGCAAAGGCCGGAGAAGGCCTTGAGGAAGTCGGTAAGTATTTGAAAAACAATGTTACCGTGGTATGTGGACCTTCTGGCGCAGGGAAATCAACTATGATAAATAGACTTTGCGGCAGTAATGTGATGGAAACCGGTGAAATAAGCGAAAAGAACAATAGAGGTAAGCATACCACAAGACATAGTCAGCTTATAGCGGTTGAAGACGGCTTTATTGTTGATACTCCGGGATTTTCTTCCCTTGATATAACTAAAATAAAAAAAGAGGAGCTTCAGCACTGTTTTCCTGAATTTGAAGAATATAAGTACCAATGTAAGTTTAAAGGTTGTTTACATTACAAAGAACCAGGCTGTGGGGTCAAAGAGGCGGTGGAAAAAGGTATTATCGTACAGGGGAGATACCAAAGTTATACCACTATGCTGGAGGAAATTTCTAAAGTCAAATTATACGATTAGGTAGGGATGTAACAATATGAAAGCTTTACTTATCTCAGGAGGAAGTCCTCCTTCAAAAGAACTTATAGAAAAAGAAGTTCAGATGTCAGATTATATCATTGGAATTGATAAAGGTTTGGAGTGCTTGAATAAATATAATATAGAGCCTGATATTTTAGTTGGAGATTTTGATTCCGTAGATAGGACAATATTTGAAAGGATGGCCGCGCTAAAGAAGGAAATGATTAGATTTCCTGCGGAAAAGGATTATACGGACACTCAGCTTGCAGTCAGCAAGGTTTTGGAATTAAAGGCTGATGAAGTAACCATACTAGGGGCCACTGGCAGCAGGTTAGATCATACCTTGGCCAATGTAGGCTTACTTTATAAATGCTTAAAAAGTGACATAAAGGCCACTATAAAGGACGACAATAATCTTTTATTCATGGCTGACAGGGATGTTGAGCTTGTAAACGAAGGATACAGGTTCTTTTCCCTTATTGCTTATGGTGGAACTGTAAAGGGGCTTAATATACGTGGAGCCAAATATGAGCTATGTAATCATAATCTGATGCCGGAGGATAATATTGCCATATCTAATGAGTTTATTGGCCTTAATGTTCAGCTATCCTTTAAAGAGGGCACCTTATTAATTATTTTCAGCAGAGACTAAAAAGTTGTAACAGATTTAAATTTTCCTCATATAATAAATAATGAAATAATGATGAGGTGTGATTTGCATGTGGAAGCCATTAAAAAAGACTAAGAAAAAGCTTGGGCTCATAATTACATGTATAGGTGTAGGCGTTGTACTTTCGGTAGTTGTACCTATATGGGGCTGGATTGCTGCAGCTGGTATAGCTATCATATATTGTGGGTGGCAAATAATGAATCACAATCATCATTAGTAATTTTCATGAGGAGGACATATGAAAATAATCGCTATTAAACTACCTAAATTTCTTTCCTCAATAATAAAAATTTTTATAAGAAAGTGAAAAGTCAAACTTGGAGTTAAAGACTCCTAAGACTTTTAATCACAAAAAATAAAAAAATGCAATTGCTTATGACAACTGCATTTTTTTATTTTTACACCGCACGTTGAACCTTACCAGAACGTAAGCATCTTGTACAAACGTGTACAGTTTTTGGGGTTCCATTTACTATAGCCTTAACTCTTCTTATATTTGGAGTCCATGTTCTCTTTGATTGACGGTGTGAATGACTATATTGAACACCGAAGACAACACCTTTATCGCAAACTTCACATTTTCTTGACATTGAAAACACCTCCTTATGTAACATCAAGATTAACTCTCAATTCAAACATTTATTATTTTAGCATAGAATGCATAAAACATGCAAGCAAAATATAAAATTATTACCGAAGAATACATCAATTATTATTATTTTCTTGAATATAAGTAATATTTAATATAAAATAAACTATATGGAAATAATCGAGGAGGATTAATTATGATAAGTATAACTAACGAAACTGGTCTGGTAAGTTATTCCGAAGAAGTAATTGCTAATATAGTTGGTCTATCTACAATGGAATGCTACGGTGTAGTTGGCATGGCCTCAAAAAATGCTACTGATGGCCTTTGGGAACTTATTAAAGGTGGAAACCTGCACAAAGGAGTTAAAATACACTATAAAAATAATGAATTGTCTGTTGAATTATACGTAGTAGTTGAGTACGGTACTAAAATTTCTGTAATTGCCAATAATATTATTCAGAAAATAAAGTATAATGTTGAAAGCTTCTTGGGAATTAAAGTATCTACTATTACAGTGAATGTACAAGGTGTAAGAGTCTAAGGGGGACGACAGAATGAGCATTTTAAAAATTAATGGTGAAATTTTTTATAATATGATGATAAATGCCAGCAACACTTTGGAGGAGCAAAAAGAGTATGTAAACTCTTTAAATGTTTTTCCGGTACCGGATGGGGATACTGGAACAAACATGTCTATGACCATCAAGGCGGCTGTGGAAGAAATAAAAAATTTGAAAAACGATACCGTTGGAAATATAGCTAAAACCCTGGCTAGGGGTGCATTGATGGGAGCCAGGGGAAACTCTGGTGTTATACTTTCACAAATTCTAAGAGGAATAGCTAAGGGCTTGGAAAATAAGGATGAGGTTGATGCAAAGGAGTTTGCTGAGAGCTTAATGGAAGGTTCTAAAAGCGCTTATAAAGCTGTTATGAGACCCACTGAAGGAACAATCTTAACTATAGTTCGAGCTTCCGGAGAAAGTGCAGTTAACAGCAAATCCAGCGATATTGTTACACTAATGAATGAGGTATGCGACCACTGCCGCAACATACTAAACAAGACACCGGAAATGTTGCCTGTTCTAAAAAAGGCTAAGGTAGTAGATGCTGGTGGTATGGGCTTTTTAGTAATATTAAACGGAATGAGAGATGCACTAACTGGCAATGTTAAGGCCGTAGTTAAGGAGGATGCTCCGGTTGCATCCAATGCATCTGCGCAACAAAGCATCAGCGAGGAAGATATAAAGTTTGCATATTGTACTGAATTTATTATAATGACTAAGGAAAGCAATCCTGACAGCAATGCTTTCAGAGATGAAATCGAGCAATATGGCGATTCAATTGTTGCAGTTTCCTACGAAAATGTCATTAAGATTCATATACATACCAATGATCCTGGAGTTGTTTTATCTAAAGCGGTAAAATTGGGAGAACTGACTAAGATTAAGATTGAAAATATGAAGGAACAACACAGACACCTAGTGGTGGATGAAGACAGTATTACCGCAGAGGAAACAGCGACAGAATTGAAAAAATACGGATTTATCGCAGTTGCCGCCGGAGAAGGAGTTACCAATATCTTTAAGGATCTTGGTGTTGATTATGTTATTGAAGGCGGACAAACAATGAATCCAAGCACACAGGATATCCTGGATGCAGTAAAAAAGATTAATGCTGAAAACATTTTTGTTTTACCAAATAATAAAAATATTGTTATGGCTGCTACACAAGCTGCAGAAATCAGTGAAAAAAATATAATAGTAATTCCATCTAAGACAATACCTCAAGGTATAACTGCCTTAACCATGTTTAATGGAGAGGCTGATGTAGAGGAAAACAAAGGAACCATGATAGAAGCTATGGCAAAGGTTACAACTGGATCTGTTACATATGCCGTTAGAGAGACAGAAATGGATGGAAAAGAGATTAAAGAAGGCGATATTCTCGGCTTGATAGAAGGAAAAATATCTGAAGTTGGTACAGATATTTTTGAAGTTTGTGAAAAACTGATTGATAATGCAGTAACTGAGGATAGTGAACTAATCACTATATTATATGGTCAGGAATGCAATGAGGAAGAGGTTATGGAATTCGTTGAGAGAATAGAAGATAAGTATTCAGATTTAGACGTTCAAACATACAATGGAAAACAACCTCTATATTATTTTATCGTTTCTGTTGAGTAAAAAAAAGCCTTAGGGCTTTTTTTTCATGGAGGTGAATTTATTTGGACTTAAGCAAAGAAATATCTTTCCTAAAAGGGGTAGGACCAAAATTAAAAGCCTATCTGAATGACCTGGATATTTTTACTGTTAAGGATTTGCTGCTGTACTTTCCCAGGGACTATGAATTTATTGGAACTTTAACAAGCGGAAGCAAGACTGAAATTGACCATTGCATGGTAGAGGGAAGAGTTACCAGGATTGACAGGGATAATCGGTCTAAAACAGGAAAGGTCATTACCACCATATACATTGATACTGGACAAAAGCAATTGGCATGTAAGTGGTTTAATCAGCCCTATATCAAAAATAGTTTTAGAATTAATGAAACCTATAGGTTGTATGGTAAGCTAAATATATTTCAGGGTAAAGAAATGCTATGTAATGCAAAGATTGTTAATAATCTGGAATTGAATACAAGTATCTTGCCTAAGTACTCTTTAACCAGAAGCTTAACTTCTTCTACAATTATGAAGTTAGTAAGGCAAGTTTTAGAGTCCACAATCATAAGTGAAAACCTTCCTGAAACCTTGCTGCATAAATATAAGCTGATGTCATTGGATGAAGCAATTAGAAACATTCACATGCCCGAAAGCAAGGAAAAATTAGAAGGTGCAAGGAAAAGGCTTAAGTTTCAGGAGCTTTTTGCCTACTCTTTAAAAATTCTTATGCTCAAGAAATACAACAGGAGTATTAATGCTGGCAGAAGCTATGTTATGGCTGAAGAGTTGACAGACTTAAGGGACTCTTTACCCTTTGAACTGACAAAGGCACAGAGAAAAGTTATAAGGGAGATACTGCTTGATCAAAAGAATCCATATGCTATGAACAGATTGCTACAGGGAGATGTAGGCAGCGGTAAGACTGTAATAGCCCTAATAGCATTGTTCAATATAATCAAGAATGGATATCAGGCTGCCTTAATGGTTCCTACAGAAATTTTAGCTAAACAGCATTATGCTGAAGCTCAAAAAATATTGGGAAAGTTTGATATAAATATTGTCCTATTGACGGGGAGCTTAACACCCAAAAACAAACAAAGAATAAAAGAAGAAATTAAAGAAGGCAGGGCCCAGCTCATTATAGGAACTCACGCAATCTTGGAAGAAGATGTAGAGTTTTCTGACCTGGCAATGATAGTTACCGACGAACAGCATAGATTTGGAGTTTATCAAAGGGCTAAGCTATTAAATAAGGGTAATAGTATCGAAGTGTTGGTTATGAGCGCTACACCCATTCCAAGGACATTATCTCTTTTTGTTTACGGAGATTTGGATATATCCATTATAGATGAGTTGCCTCCGGGAAGACAAAAGATTGATACAATACTTATAGAAAGAAAAAAGAGAGAGAATGCCTACAAGGCAGTCATAGAAGAAATTAATAAGGGCAGGCAAGCTTATATCGTTTGTCCTATGATTGAAGATAGTGAAAACCTGGAATTGCAATCCGTTAAAACCTTATATGATGATCTGAAAAAGAGCTATTTCAAAAATATTCACGTGGCAGTGCTCCACGGTAAAATGACGCCCTCAGAGAAGGAAGCTACTATGGCTGACTTTAAAAGTGGGAATACCAAAGCTCTGATAGCTACCACGGTTATAGAGGTTGGAGTAAATGTTCCCAATGCCTCGGTGATGGTTATAGAAAATGCTGAAAGATTTGGCCTGGCCCAACTTCATCAATTGAGAGGAAGAGTAGGGAGAGGTGGATATAAATCTTACTGTATATTAATAGCAGATATAAAGAATGATAATATTAAAAGACGTATGGGCATTATGGTAGAAACCAATGATGGATTTAAAATTGCAGAAGAAGATATGAGGTTGAGAGGCAGCGGCGATATGTTTGGCATAAATCAAAGCGGTGATGCAGGCTTAATGCTGGCTGACATATATGAGGATTCGGAGCTGCTGAAAGTAGCTAATAAAGAGGCTAGGAATGTGCTAAATAACGAAGAGGAATACAGAGCAGTAATTGATGAATTAAAAGAGGCGATCGAGAGTTCATCAAAATATATTTGCTTTAACTAAAACCTTTTATTTATGTAAAATTTTCGTGAATAATTGTATGTATATTAACAATATGTTAAAATAGTATAGAAATGAGCAGAAGGAGGAAATACCATGCGAATAATAGCAGGTATTGCAAAAGGCAGGAAGTTATTGCCGCCGGAAGGTATGGAGACTACTAGGCCTACCTTGGATAGAGTTAAAGAAGCAATGTTTAGTATGATACAGAACAGACTTGAGGATGCTTTAGTTTTGGATGTTTTTGCCGGTACCGGAAGCCTGGGACTGGAGTCTGTCAGCAGAGGTGCTAAACAATGTGTTCTTGTGGACAGAAGTCCTGTTACTTTTGATAGACTAAAGAAAAATGTTGAAAATCTTAAATTTCAAGACCAGTGTATCTGCTTAAATATGGATTCATACGAAGCCTTGGAGTATTTAGCGAAGGAAAGCAGAGTTTTTGACATAATTTTTATTGACCCACCTTATCTAAAAGATATGATACCAAGGGCTATAGATGTAATACACCAAAATAATATGTTAGATAAAGATGGAATTATTGTTACTAAAATAGATTCCAGTGAAAGAATCTACGAAGGCAATGGAGAATTATTGCTGTCAAAATATAGAAAGTATGGTAACACTACAGTTTGTTTATATAAGTATATTGACAAATCTTTGTAGTTTGCAGTTGACGTAAGGAGGCCAAAATGAGAATAGCTGTATATCCCGGAAGTTTCGATCCTATTACCAATGGACATGAAGACATAATAAAAAGAGCTGCAAAGATATTTGATGAGGTAATAGTAGCTGTATTGATAAATCCGGATAAGAGAGGTCTCTTTTCCATTGAGGAAAGGGTTGAATTGATAAAAAAGGTGGTAACACCTTACAGCAACGTTAAAGTGGAGAGTTTTAGCGGGCTGCTGATTAATTTTATGAAAAGTCATAATGCGAAGGTTATTATTAAAGGTCTTAGAGCTGTTTCTGATTTTGAATATGAATTTCAAATGGCTCTTATGAATAACAAACTTGATGATTCAATAGAGACTCTCTTCATGATGACCAGCGCTCAATACTCATATTTAAGTTCATCTTCTGTAAAACAGGTAGCAATGTTTGGAGGGTGTATTAAGGGTCTTGTACCAGATCCGATAATCAACAATGTGCTATCAAAAATTCGGGAATAGTAGGGGGAGAAAGTATGGATGTAATTCAATTACTAGAGTACTTACAGGAAATAGTTGAAAATGCACCAAAAATGCCTATCACCGGAAAAGTTTTTATTGATAAGAATGAAGTCTTGGATATAGTTGATCAGATTATCAACTATTTGCCGGATGAGTTTAAAAAGGCGCAGTGGGTGTTAGGTGAAAAAGAAAGAATACTGAACGAAGCGAACAAAGAATACGAAGCCGTTAAAAAAGAAACCGTAGAAATGATGAGAAAACAGGTGGAAAATCATGACATCACAAAGGAGGCAACGACAAGGGCTCAAGAGATACTGGCCCTGGCTCAAAGGGACGCTAAAACCATTCGCTTGGGTGCTAGAGACTATGCCGATGAAATTCTCTGCCAGCTTGATAAGGAGATGGAAGTAAAAGTTCATCAAATGGTACAGGCCATTAAAGGTGAGACCGATAAATTCTTACAGGATGTAATAAAAGAAATCAGCAGCACCTCTAATGGCATCCGTGAAAATATTAAAGAGTTACGAAATATGAAATAATTTCTTAAGACTATGTATACATAAAGGAATTAACAATAAAACAAACAATATGATGTAAACCCAATTAAAGCTTGAATTTACATTTATAGCAGTAAAGGTACTTGTGGAGATCTTTTCGAAGGGGAGCAGCAATAATGCAGTGACAATGGAGCTAATAAGTCCTTGTACTGCTTTTCTTTTTATGTATTTTTTCATCGAAAGCTCCGGAAATTTGTATGTAAAGGAATATACCTGCGAAATAATTGATAGACCGCTGAAGCAGGAAAGAAAGCTGATAATTATACTTTTATAATATAAGGATATATTCAAAGTTGAGATTAACTGACAGCCTTTCGTAAGTTCAATTATGCCAAGTAAGGCAGATTTTAATATATCCTTAGTATTTGTATTTTTTGTTATGTACAGCAAAGCTAAATCGAAGTATTTATTGTAGCTTAAAATATCTATCAATACAGCAAACAAGACTACATATCCACCTACAGATATGACAGTTTTTAATGCGTTATTAATACTCTCTTTAAGTTCACTGCCAAAGTTTCTTTTGCTTGGGAGATATGTTGAGAAGTTGTTTTTACCGGATATATTTACATATGTACTCACAGGCTTAATTAGAAATGATATAATGATACAAGCTATATAGTTAGAAAATAACATTATATAACCAAGTTGAGTATTACCAAGCATAACGGTAGCCACAGAGCCTACGATAAAAATGGGTCCGGTATTTGAGGCTATATTGAGAAGCCTTTGGCATTCATCTTTAGAGATAAGGGATTTTTCGTATAGATCACAGGTATATTTTGCACCCAGCGGATATCCGCAAAGAGCACTGATAATTAGCGCAATGCTGCACTGGACTGACAGGCGCAGAGGTTTACAGAGTATTCTTCCAAAGAGTTTTGAGTATATTTCTATACCGTCATACCGAATAAGTAAATTACAAACTATTAAAAATGGAAATAGTGATGGAAACAGAGCTGTAAAGAATATTTTAGCTCCAAAAAGTGTAGAGTTGATACACTGTTTTGGAAAGGTAATAAAATAAATTATTACGCAGGTACATAGGAAGACAATTATGATGTTAATGCTCTTCCATCTGATGGTGGAGTTTATTAAGAAAAGCAGTGATAGGGAAAGTATTAATAACAATAGTGTTTGCAACATAAATCCTCCTAATTGATTGATATATGCAGACAGGTATTTATTTTATTGCTGCACTGTATTCTAAAGTCAAAAACAATATATACTATTTATAGTTCTTAGGAGGATTAAATATTACTATCCTGCAAAATACTAGTCAAAAATAATTGGGCTTCTTAAATAGTCATCATTATGGCGCACGTTCTTATTTATAACGCTGTAGGCTCTTGTGGTGGCCAAGTCCAGTTTTAAAATATCATTTGTGATGTTCCTCGGGAACTTTGATATGATTTTCATAGTTGAATTTTTCTTTATGAGGTTAAGGATTTCTCCCCCTCTTGTGTTGAAACCTAATACCCTGATATAATCACATTTGCTATTAAGCAATGTGCTTTGATCAAATTCTTCAAAACCTATAAAATACTGAGTAAGAATTCTGCTGAGACGGGTATAAGTATATCGTTTTGTTTTTATCTTGCTTATGAGGTCTTCAAGGGAGTTTGACTCTAGGATATACTTGTATAGCCTGTTATGCAAACCTTCACTGACATCAAATAGGTTCTCTATATTTGTATCCCTTTTAGTCAGGGCTTTGTATTTAATATATCTGAACATTGAATCAGGATAAGTAAAGTCATAATTATCTTTCTTTAGTTGCATAATAATATCAAATGAATTTTTAGGAAGCTGTAAGGCAATACTTTCCATATGGCCATGATTCTTAAGGTGTTTTCTGATTGCAGTGGCGCTGGAAAAGCCGTTGCTGATGTTTTCATCATTATAGCCTGAACCAATTCTGGTAATTGTATAGGGCTTAATGCTTGAATTATTAGCTATCAGACTTTTACAGTATTCTATACCAAGTATGTTATTTGAAGTCATAAGTATATTTTTATAAGCAGCTGAGCTATCTTTTAAGTTCACTGTTATATATTTTTGTAGAGCAAGACTGCGAGCCGCAGGATAAACGAGACCTTCATTTAAAAAGGTTTTCAAATAAGCCCTGTAATCCTCTGGTTCCATATGAAGAATTTCTGCAATTCTTAACAGTGGTGAAATTTCACCGCATTCACTTCCAAAGCAAAGGGCGTTTACTACGTTGAGATTGTTTAAAATTAATACAGCACCCTCTGCAAAAAATTCAGCGGAAGATAGGGCGTATATTGCGGGAAGTTCTATGACTAAATCCACACCGTTACTTAGGGCCATTTTTGTTCTGAGCCATTTATCAATTATTGCAGGTTCTCCTCGTTGAACAAAATTTCCGCTCATAATGGCAATAAGACTGTCACAACCTGTGATTTTTTTAGTTAAATCTATCTGATACAAGTGTCCGTTGTGGAGAGGGTTGTATTCACAAATAATCGCAGCAACTTTCATTTTTATCACCTTCTTTTCAAGTATTGTAAAATAAATGTCCATATATACTCAATATATATTATACTTTTATAATAATCAAAGCATTTTTTACAAGGCATATAAAAAATGTAGTAAATAATTAAATTTGTAAATAAAATTACTTTTAATCGAAGCGTATAAGAAAATTTAGAAAATTGGAAATTTAATAACTTTTATATTATACAAGGATTTTATAATTTTTTGTTGAAACTAGTATGGTGTGAGGAGTATATTAAATATAGCCTTATAAGTTTTGAAAGGAGAAATGAACATGGAATTTTTGCAAAAAATTTGGCAGATGGCACAACAAGATAAAAAGAGAATTGTGCTGCCAGAAGGTGAGGAAGAGAGGACGCTGTTAGCCTGTGAAACCATAGTGAAAAATGGGTTAGCGGAGCTTGTACTCGTAGGTAATATAGGTAAAATAAAGTCAAAAGCCAAGGAAATTGGGGCAAATATAGAAGGAATAGCAATAGAAGATCCGGAAAACAGCGAAAGAACATCACTTTTTGCTCAGGAGTTCTATGAACTCAGAAAAAGCAAAGGGATGACAATGGAAAAGGCTGAAAAAATTGTTAGAGATCCGTTATATTACGGAACGATGTTGGTTAAATTAGGATATGTAGATGGTATGGTGTCCGGAGCTGTTCATACTACTGGAGATCTACTAAGACCAGGTTTACAGATAGTTAAAACTGCACCTGGAGTATCAGTTGTTTCCAGTTTCTTTATAATGGTGGTTCCAGATTGTAAGTATGGAGAAGAAGGAATGCTGGTATTCTCTGACTGTGCGGTAAATCCAAACCCAAATGCAGAGCAGTTGGCTTCTATCGCCATAGCTACAGCTGAAACTGCAAAAAATTTGTGCGGTATTGATCCAAAGGTTGCAATGTTGTCATTCTCAACTATGGGAAGTGCTGATCACGAATTGGTTGAAAAGGTTAGAAAGGCTACCGAAATAGCAAAGGAAAGAAGACCTGACCTGTTAATAGATGGGGAGATGCAGCTAGATGCAGCTATAGTTAAGAAAGTTGCAGATCAAAAGGCACCTGGCAGTAAAGTTGCAGGAAATGCTAATGTTTTAATATTCCCAGATTTACAAGCAGGAAACATTGGTTACAAGTTGGTACAAAGATTTGCTAAGGCAGAGGCCATAGGACCAATCTGTCAAGGGTTTGCACGTCCAATAAATGATTTATCAAGAGGCTGCAGTGCTGAAGATATTGTCAATGTTGTTGCTGTTACAGCAGTTCAAGCACAAAAAAATATTTAAATATTTAGTAGTATAGAGGTGTTGAAATGAAGATATTAGTTATAAACTGCGGTAGTTCATCCTTAAAGTATCAATTACTTGATATGACTAATGAAGGAGTAATGGCAAAAGGTCTAGTAGAAAGAATCGGAATTGAAGGTTCCAAGCTTACTCAAAAGGTTGAAGGAAGAGACAAATACATAGTTGAAAAGCCTTTGGCAAATCATCAAGAAGCCATCCAGTTAGTTATTGATGCTCTTATAGATGAGAAAAATGGCGTTATAAAAAGCATGGATGAAATTGCAGCTGTTGGACATAGAGTTGTTCACGGTGGAGAAAAATATGCAGAATCCGTAATTATTGATGACAGCGTCATGAAGGCTTTAAATGAGTGCGTAAAGCTTGCACCGCTTCATAATCCTCCAAACATAACCGGTATAGAGGCTTGTAGGGCATTAATGCCTAATGTACCAATGGTAGCTGTGTTTGATACTGCTTTCCATCAAACAATGCCAAAGGAATCCTATATCTACGCCTTGCCATATGAATTATATGAAAAGTATGGTGTGAGAAGATATGGATTCCATGGAACTTCACACAAATATGTATCCCAAGAAGCTGCTAAGATGATAGGTAAAGATATCAAAGACCTAAAACTTGTGGTATGCCATTTAGGAAACGGAGCAAGTATTACTGCTGTAAAGAATGGTAAATCCTTTGATACAAGTATGGGCTTTACTCCACTTGAAGGCTTGGTAATGGGCACAAGATCAGGAGATCTTGATCCAGCTGTGGTAACCTATCTTATGAAGCAATTAAATATATCTGCAGATGAAATGGATAATATTTTGAACAAGAAGAGTGGTATTCTTGGAATATCCGGTGTAAGCAGTGATTTTAGAGATGTAGAAGATGAAATGAATGCTGGACACGAAAGATGTAAGTTAGCACTAGACATATTCCACTACAGAGTTAGAAAGTATATTGGTTCCTATGTAGCTGCTATGGATGGTATTGATGCACTAATCTTCACTGCAGGCTTAGGAGAAAATTCTCCAGAAACCAGAGAAGAAGTATGTAACGGACTTGGAGCACTAGGAATTAAGATAGAAAAATCAAAAAATAACTTCAAGGGAAGAAGAGAAGATATCAGCGCAGTAGACTCTAAGGTTAAGGTTTTTGTAATTCCTACCGATGAGGAATTAATGATTGCAAGAGATACTTTAAATCTGGTAAAATAAATTATCATTGTAAACTTGACTTTTATTAGGGTCCTTTATATAATAAATTGTGGCTACTCTGAACAACATTTTACTAGAGGGAGTGAAAAAGGTCGCTCTGACTCGAGCTATGCAGAATACTGCATATACGTTTACACGTAAGGAATTGTTTTTATTCCAGAGATAAACATATGTATATTAATATCAATGATTTAAGTAACAAGAAAAACTCTAGCAAGGAGATAAATGTTAGTCTTAAACCTGATATGCTGTTTATAGGAAATTCCGAAATTAAGACTAATAAAGAAATTGTTTTTTCGGGAGTTACCGGCAGAGTTGATGAGATGTTTTATCTTGATGGTAAATTATCTGGAGAATTAATTTTAATGTGTTCAAGATGTCTTGAGGACTTTATATATCCTATAGACATTGAGATACACGAAAAATTTTCAGCTGTTCCTAACGATGAAGATGAATCTGTCATCTTCATCGATAGCGATATAATCAATCTAACTGAATTAATAGAAAACAATATTCTTATGTCTTTACCAATTAAAAAATTGTGTAGTGAAGATTGCCAAGGTTTGTGTCAAAGCTGTGGCTGCAATCTCAATAAAAAGACATGTAATTGTGACAACGGAAACGTTGATCCAAGGCTGGAAAAGCTAAAAGAGTTGTTTTTTACTGAATAAGGAGGTGTAACAATGGGAAATCCGGCAAGAAGATTTTCAAAAGCAAGAAGAGATTCTAGAAGAGCTCAGACTTTTAAATTAAGTTTACCAGGCATAATAGAATGCCCACAATGCCACGAAATGAAGCTAGCTCACAGAGTTTGCAAGAATTGTGGTTATTACAAGGGAAAAGAAATCGTAAATCCAGAAAAATAAAGAAAGTCAATGACTTTCTTTTATTTTAGATAAAATACAGAAAAGGGGTGTTGCTATGAGGATTGCAGTTGATGCAATGGGCGGCGATAATGCACCTGCAGCGGTAGTTGAAGGTTGCATTGAAGCAGTAAAGGAACTAGATGTACATATTACTTTAACAGGACCTAAAGAAATTATTGAAAAAGAACTTCAAAAATATCACTTTGATTCTAATAAGATTGCTCTATTAGATGCACCGGAAGTAATCAGTCCTAACGAGCATCCTGTTATGGCAATCAGAAAAAAGAAAAATTCTAGTATTTGTACTGCATTAAATCTAGTAAAGAATAAGGAGTGCCACGCCGTCATTTCAGCTGGAAGCACTGGAGCCTTCTTAGCAGGATCTCTTTTTATTGTTGGAAGAATTAAAGGTGTTGACAGACCTGGGCTAGCTCCCATTATGCCAGGTAAAAACGGATCTTTTATGGTGATGGATGCTGGGGCAAATGCGGAGTGTAAGCCTGTGAATTTGGTTCAATTCGGCATTATGGGCCAAATTTATATGAAAGATGTCATAGGAATTGAGAAACCTTCAGTGGGTCTTGTAAATATAGGAGCAGAAGAAGAAAAGGGAAATGAACTTACAAAGGCCGCCTATAAACTTTTTAAGGAAAGCAACTTAAATTTTATAGGAAATGTAGAGCCTAGGGATATACCTGCCGGTGATGTTCAGGTCCTTGTATGCGATGGCTTTGTAGGAAATACTGTATTAAAGATGTATGAGGGGGTAGCCTCTACCATCTTTGACATTCTAAAGACTGAAATGATGTCAAACCTTAGAAGTAAAATAGGTGCACTTATATTAAAACCTGTGTTTAAAAGCTTCAAGAAGAAGTTTGATTATAAAGAAGTGGGTGGTGCCCCATTCTTAGGCGTAGACGGTATCTGTATAAAAGCTCATGGAAGTTCTGATGCTAGAGCTGTAAAAAATGCTATTAAGCAAGCATACACATTGTATGAAAAGAATGTCATAGAAAAAATTAGAGAAAGTATTACCAATAGCTTGACAGAGTAATATAATTCATGCACAATAATTTTGTTGACGGCATTATTGTCATATTATAATATTGAATTAGAGATGTATTAGGAGGTGAAAGTATGGTATTTGAAAAAGTTAGAGAGATAATTGCGGATAAATTAAGTCTTGATGAAGATGAGATTACCATGGAATCATCCTTTATTGATGATTTTGGCGCAGATTCACTAGATTTAGTCGAGTTAATAATGGCTCTTGAAGATGAATTCGATATGGAAATCCCTGATGAAGAGGTAGAGAATATATCAACAGTTGCAGATGTAGTTGAGTACATAAAGGCACATAGTGAAGAATAAAATTTGCTGACAAGTCCCGTTCATTCGGGGCTTTAATTATATACTTATAAAGGAGCAGATACTATGGATTTGGATTATCTTCTCTTAGATGAACTAGAGAAAAAACTGGGAGTAAGTTTTAAGAATAAAGCATTTCTAAATACTGCAATTACCCATAGTTCCTTCGCAAATCAAAAGAAAGACGTAAAGTATAACGAACGATTGGAATTTTTAGGTGACTCAGTGTTGCAGCTTACCATAACTGAGCATTTATTTAAAAATTATAAAAATAAAAGCGAAGGCGAACTAACCAAGATTAGGTCTCTTGTAGTTTGTGAAAATTCTCTTTACGAAATTGCTAAAGACTGGGATTTAGGTCGATATATATATATGAGCAAAGGTGAAGAAATGACAGGCGGCAGGACCAGAATCTCAATATTGGCAGATTGTGTTGAAGCAATAATTGCGGCCATATATCTGGATAAGGGGTTCAACTTCACAAAGTCCTATATACTTAAAAATTTCAACGAAATTATTCAGCGGGCTATAAGGAATGAAATAACACTAGACTATAAAACTAAGCTCCAAGAAATTCTGCAAAAGAATGGAGAGATATCTATTCAATATGATTTGACTAAACACGAAGGACCGCCGCATAGAAGACAATTTTTTGTTAACGTCATAGTCAACAATAAATTTATGGGTGAGGGAGTTGGATACAGCAAAAAAGAAGCTGAACAATTTGCTGCAAAGTCCGCACTCAATAGATTGGAGGAAAAATTTGAGTAAACGACATTACATCATACCCTTATTTGTACCACATGAAGGCTGCCCTCATAACTGTGTTTTTTGCAATCAAAACTCAATAACTGGATATCAAGAAAAGGTTACTGCCAGCACAGTACATCAAACAGTGCAGGAATATTTTAAAACAATTGACGGAAATGACAACATAGTTGAAATATCTTTCTTTGGAGGAACTTTTACTGCTATTCCTGTGGATAAGCAGATAGAGCTTCTTTCAGCAGCAAAGCATTATAAGGATAAAGGTTTAATTAACTTCATTAGGCTCTCAACTCGTCCTGATTATATAGATGATGAAATATTGACCAGATTAAAACATTATTCAGTAGATATAATTGAACTTGGTCTTCAGTCTATGGATAATGATGTTCTTAGAATGTCTGGAAGAGGCCACAATCGTGCTGACACCATTAATGCTTCCATTAAAATTAAAGAATATGGATTTATTCTTGGCCATCAAATTATGTTAGGTTTGCCGGGAGATAACATCAAAAAGGATCTTGAAACTGCTTATGCCAGCATAGCACTTAAACCTGATTTATGCAGAATATATCCAGCTTTAGTGCTTAAGAATACACCAATGGAGCTTATGTATAATAGGGGCAGTTACAAACCATACTCCCTTCAAGAAGCAATAGAAATTGCGAAAAAACTGTATTGTATCTACACGTATCACGGAGTAAATATTATCAGAGTGGGTCTACAGGCTACAGACAATATAACTGAAGGAAGAGATATTATTACCGGCCCCTATCATCCTGCGTTCAGAGAACTTGTAGAAGGAAGTTTAATATGTGATATGATCCGTGATGAGATACAAAATTTCACGGAACCAATAAAATTATTTATTAATTCCAGATATATCTCTCGATTATATGCTAATAAAAAGATGTTGTTTTACGACATGAAAAGACATATAACTACCGATAATTTAAATGTTTTCATAGATGATTCTTTGGAGAATGGGCTTATAAGATTTGAGTATGAAGGTAGATGTTGGATTGTGTCGATATTTGATTATATTTCTAAAAATGTTAAAGCAGGAAAATCTTAAAGCGTATAGAATAATTAACTATACAGTTTTTTTATAATAATTATAGGGGGAATTTATTTATGGAAGTATTAAAGGTATCAGCACAATCTCAACCAAAATCTGTTGCAGGCGCATTAGCTGCGGTTTTAAGAGAGAATTCTGCTGCTGAAGTGCAAGCTGTAGGTGCTGGAGCAGTTAATCAAGCTGTAAAAGCTATTGCAATTACCAGAGGTTTTGTTGCTCCAAACGGTATTGACTTAGTAGTAGTACCGGCCTTCTCAGAAATAACTATCGAAGGAGAAGAAAGGACTGCAATTAAGTTTATTGTTGAACCTAGATAATGAATTATACACTCCATGCTGGCGCCACATGCTTGCATGGAGTTGTTTTTTATAATTGCCAATTGAAGTTTTTTAAGGTTTACTATACACTATAGAAGTGAAATTAAAAATGGGGAGTGTAGGCAATGAAAAAATCACAAAAAAAGAGGTTTACAAGATATGTTGTAATATTTGTCCTTATTGCATTTTTATTATCTTTAGTTACTGCTATAGTTAGTTAGGAGTGTATATATGTTTCTTAAATCACTGGAGATTAGAGGATTTAAGTCCTTTGCAGATAAAACAGAATTAAAATTTAAAAATGGTGTAACTGCGGTAGTCGGTCCAAACGGAAGCGGCAAAAGTAATATTTCCGATGCTGTGAGATGGGTACTAGGTGAACAAAGTATTAAGACACTTCGTGGCGGCAAAATGGAAGATGTCATCTTTGCAGGAACTATGTTCAGAAAACCTGTTGGACTAGCACAAGTAGCAATTACCCTAGATAATAGTGATTATGAGTTGCCCATAGAGTATTCTGATGTTACAATTTCTAGAAGGCTATATAGATCTGGTGAAAGTGAATACTATATCAATAATACTCTTTGCAGATTAAAGGATATTCATGAATTGTTTATGGATACCGGTATAGGCAAAGAAGGCTATTCAATAATTGGGCAGGGTAAGATAGAAGCTATCCTCAGCGGACGTCCTGAGGATAGAAGAAATCTCATAGAGGAAGCTGCAGGTATTGTAAAGTTTAAAAGCAGAAAAGAGGAAGCGGAAAAGAAATTAGAAAATACTGAGCAAAATCTCGTGAGAATAAATGATATTCTGTCCACTTATGAGGAGAGACTTGAACCCTTACGAATTGAACATGAAAAAGCAAAGCAATTTTTAGAATTGTCGAAGCAGTTAACAGAGCAGGAAGTGGCTTTAATAATTCATTATATACAAAAAAATGAAGAAAAAATTAAGGAGTTTTCTGAAGCTGTCAATAAAATTGATATTGAAATTGAAAAGTTTACTGCTAAAAAAGAAGAGATAAAAGGTGTATTGGATGTTCTGAATAAAGAGTTAGAGGAACATGAACAGCAGAGCTTAAGTGATAAGGAGCGATATTATAACAGTCTAAATGTAAAGCAAAGTATATTATCTAATAATCAGGTGCTTGCAGAAAGAATTGCAAACCTAAAAGATAATATTTCTAAATATGAAAAAGAGATTGAAGAACTGGATGGAAAGATATTAGCTCAGAATGCTCTAAAAACTAAACTGGATGAAGAATTGGGTAAATGTCAACAGGACAAGTTTAAAACTGATGAAGAAATAAAAGTCTTAGAAGATTATCTGGAAGATATCAGCCGCAAGGTAGGGGAACATGAGCAAACTCTTGCAGAGAACAACGATGACTTGTTTGAAGTGATAAGAAAAATAACAGAATTTAAAAATGAACTTAATTCTGCAAGGATAAATCATGATAACCTTTCTAAACGACAAGAACAGCTTAAGACTCAATATGAAAACTATAAGGCTTCATTAGCTATTAATACCACCACAGCAGCAGCTTTGGAGGAAGAGAAAAATAAAATTTACAGCAGTATAGAGGAACATCAAAATAATATAAAAGAATATAAAAAGCAAATCTCCGCTTTGGTGAAGGAAGTAGCAGACCTAGAGAAAATCTATAAGGATGCTACAGTAAGTTACAATAAGTTAGAGGCAAATCACAGTGCTCTATTAAATCTAGAGAAACATTATGAAGGTTATAATAGGGCTGTAAAGACCCTCATGCTGAATATAGAAAATGGTAAGGTTCCAGAGGCTAAGGATAAGGCCTATGTATTAGGTAATGTTATAAAGGTTCCGGATAATCTTGTAGAGGCCATCGAAGTTGCCCTTGGAGGAGCTGTATCCGATATTATAACTGAAGATGATGATATAGCAAAGCTTTTAATTAATCATTTAAAAGTCCATAATCTTGGTCGAGCTACCTTCCTTCCTTTAAACATAATCACTGGTAAGAAGTTAAATCTGGGAAATGACACAGTGAGCCTTAAAGGTTTTATTGGAATAGCCAGTGACTTAGTGGAATTTGACAAAAGATTTACTTCAGCAGTGAACTATGTTTTAGGCAGAACTATAATTTGTGAAAATATGGATAATGCCCTGATCATTGCTAAAAAGACTTCTTATAGTTTCAAAATTGTAACCTTGTCCGGAGATGTAGTCAATCCGGGAGGTTCTTTGACAGGTGGAAGTCAACAAAATAAGACCTCAAATATTTTTGGTAGAAAACGTGAAATTAAGGATTTAGAAAGCAAGATGGAGGAGGAGAAGGCAAATATTCAAAGCGTCAGTGGAGACCTTTCTGCATTAAAAACAAGGGTAAGCAACTTAGACAACAATATAATGAATGAAAGGGATCAAATTCACTATAAAGAAATAGAAATTACAAAGATACAAGGTAAGATAACTGCTATTGCTGAAGAATCAGATAAGTTAAAACAAAATGCAAAGCTGTCTGTTCAAGAAATTCAGTCTATGGAAGATAAAGTCCAGGAGTATAGTGGAAGCATTTCTAGCATCGAAGAACAGATAAAACAGGCTGAAGTAAAAGAAGCGGAGTATAGAAAGCATATAGATACACTACAAGCAGAATTAGAAGAGAAAAAGGCGGAAATGGAGGAGAAAAAGGAAAACTTCATTAAGCTAAAAATAAACAAGGCTCAAAATGATGAAGTAGTAAATAACAAAATAAAGGAACTGGAGAGAATTGCCAAAGAAATTGAGGGCAATTACAAGAGAAAAGAAGAACTTTGTCTGGAAATAAGTAAATCGGAAGCTGGCATTCATGAAAGTCAGCGTAATATTGATGAAAACAACATCAAAATCAGTGACTTAATTCTAGAAGTTGAGGCTTTTGAAGAAAGATTCCGTGAATATGAAGTAATAAAAATAGATAAAAAAGAAAACATTAAAAAAATGACTCAGGAGCATGAAAATACAAAGGAAAGCATTTCTGCCAAGGAAGCAGAAAAGCATAAGTTAGAGATGAGTATGACAAAATATGAGTTGGATAGGTCAAATATGCTGTCTAAACTTAATGATGAGTATAACCTCACTTTGGCAGAAGCTCAAAGATACAAAAAGATCATAGAAAATCCTGATATTATAAAAAAAGAAGTTACAACATTAAAGTCAAGCATCTCTCAATTAGGGGTAGTAAATGTAGGCTCTATAGAGGAGTATGAAAAGCTGCAAGAAAAGTATTCCTTTATGAACAGTCAGAAAGAGGACCTTATTAATGCAAAAGCTGAGCTGCTTGGCGTAATAAATGAGATGACAGCAAAAATGAAGGAAGTCTTTAATGAGAACTTCAACAAACTAAGGGTAAATTTCAATGAAACCTTTAGAGAATTGTTTAAAGGAGGAAGTGCGGACTTAATTTTAGGTGAAGGAGACGAACTCACAGCCGCTATAGATATTAATGTTCAGCCTCCTGGTAAGAAGCTGCAAAATATAAACCTTATGTCCGGTGGAGAGAAGGGTTTATCAGCCATTGCCCTTTTGTTTGCCATATTGAAAATGAAGCCTACGCCTTTCTGCATTTTAGATGAGATAGAAGCTGCTTTAGATGATGCCAATGTTGCCAGATATGCGGAATTTTTAAAGACTTTTTCAGAGAAGATACAATTCATAGTTATTACCCACAGAAAGGGTACAATGGAAGCCAGTGATGTACTTTATGGGGTAACTATGGAGGAAAAGGGTGTATCAAAAATAGTTTCTGTAGATTTATCAAAATAACTATCTTACTGAGGAGGATAATAATATGTTTGGAAATTTTTTTGATAAGTTAAAAAGCGGGTTATCAAAAACTAAGTCTTCATTTACGGATAAAATAAGTGAGATCCTGAATCTGACAGTATCAATAGATGATGATATGTATGATGAATTGGAAGAACTTCTTATCACTGCAGATATCGGAATAAATACCACAATGGAGATTATGGATGATCTGAAAGCAAAGATTAAGGAAAATAAGCTGAAGGATCCTACAGGAGTTAAGGATCTATTAAAAGAAGTGATTATGGAACAACTTGAAGCCAAAGAAAAGAGATCTTTGATCAATGGGCCACAAAACGTCCTATTAATCATTGGTGTCAATGGAGTTGGTAAAACTACTTCTATAGGAAAGATAGCCAATCTGTATAAAAGCAACGGTAAAAAAGTACTTTTAGCAGCAGCGGATACCTTTAGAGCAGGAGCGATAGAACAATTAGATGTATGGAGTAAACGGTCCGGAGTGGATATCATTAAGCAACAGGAGGGGGCAGACCCTGCAGCTGTGGTGTTTGATGCCATTCAAGCAGCAAAGGCAAGAAAAACAGAGCTTTTAATTTGTGATACTGCCGGAAGACTTCATAACAAAAAGAATTTAATGGATGAGCTTTCTAAGATTAATAGAGTAATAGACAGGGAATTTCCGGAAGCAAATAAGAATACCCTGCTGATACTGGATGCTACCACTGGTCAAAATGCCATAATTCAAGCTAAGCAATTCAAAGAAATATGCGGTCTTGACGGAATTATTTTGACTAAGTTAGATGGTACAGCAAAGGGCGGTGTGGTTATTGCTATTCAGAAAGAATTGAAGGTACCGGTATATTTTATAGGTGTTGGAGAAGGTGTTGATGATCTACAGGAATTTGACGCCAAGATGTTTGCGGATGCTTTATTTTAATGACTGTTAAGTAAAAATACTTGACAGGATAAATTTCCTCTGATATTATATTAAATGTTGTGGTGATTGTATGGAAAACCATGTTGAAATGTCTATGTTAATGGGGTTTTATGGAACCCTCCTAACAGAAAAACAGCAGGATATTTTATCTATGTATTACGATGAAAATTTATCTTTGGCTGAGATTTCTGAAATTACTAACACCAGCAGGCAAGCAATTCATGATATTATTAGAAGATGCCACAAGCAGCTTCTAGAGTATGAAGAAAAGCTTAAGCTTAAGGAAAATGCCATAAGGAATACTGAAGCTAAACATTCACTCTTAAACTCCATTAGGGAATTAAAAGAAAATATTTCAGACTCTGCTTGCAGAGAAAAGATAGAAGCAATTGAACAAGAAATATTAAAGTTGTTATAGGAGGGTAAACATGGCTTTTGAAGGATTAGCATCTAGACTGCAGGAAACTATTAAAAAGTTAAAAGGTAAAGGTAAGCTAACAGAAAAAGATATAAAAGAAGCCATGAGAGAGGTTAAGTTAGCTTTGTTGGAAGCTGACGTAAACTACAAGGTGGTTAAGAACTTTGTGAATACTGTCAGTGAAAAGTGTCTTGGTAATGAAGTAATGGAAAGCTTGACACCGGGACAACAGGTTATAAAAATCGTTAATGATGAATTAACCAGACTTATGGGTGGCAGTGACAGTAAGATTAACTATGCTGAACATGGCATAACTGTTATAATGTTAGTTGGTCTGCAAGGTGCAGGTAAGACCACTATGGCAGGAAAATTGGCTCTTCAAATGAGAAAAAACAATAAGAAGCCATTACTAGTTGCCTGTGATATATATAGACCTGCTGCAATAAAGCAATTACAAGTTTTGGGTAAGCAAATTGACATTCCTGTGTTTTCTATGGGGGATAAGGTCAACCCTGTTGATATTGCAAAGGGCGGACTTGAATACGCCGAAAATAATGGCAATAATGTAGTAATCATAGATACAGCTGGCCGATTGCACATAGATGATGAACTGATGGAAGAGTTGGAAAATATAAAGTCAGTTATAAGGCCAAAGGAAATTCTGCTGGTGGTTGATTCCATGGCTGGTCAGGATGCAGTAAATGTGGCAGAAGTTTTCAATAACAGACTGGACATTACTGGTGTAATATTGACTAAGCTTGATGGTGATACAAGAGGCGGTGCAGCCCTTTCCATCAGAGAAGTGGCTCAAAAGCCTATAAAGTTTGTCGGCATAGGCGAAAAGATGAGCGATTTAGAAGTCTTTTATCCTGACAGAATGGCTTCCAGGATTCTTGGTATGGGTGATGTGCTTTCACTTATAGAGAAGGCACAATCGGCTATAGACGAGAAGGCAGCTAAGGAATTAAGCGAAAGGATGATGACTCAAGAGTTCAACTTTGAGGACTTCCTTCAGGGTATGAATCAAATGAAGAAACTTGGCCCTATTAACAAGTTACTGGAGATGATGCCCGGGGTTAATGCCAAAGAACTGCAAGGCGTTGACTTTGCTAAAGGAGAAAAAGAGTTGGCTAAGGTTGAGGCGATTATTCAATCCATGACCAAAAAGGAAAGAACCCATCCTTCTCTGGTAAGCAGCTCCCCATCCCGCAAAAAGAGAATAGCGGCTGGTTCCGGAACTACCGTACAGGATGTTAATAAATTAATAAAAATGTTTGAAAACATGAAGAAGATGACAAAGCAAATGAAGGGGTTACAAAAGAATATGAAAAAAGGTCTATTCGGAAAGTTCCCTTTTATGAAATAAAAAGTGTTACAATTTGAAGGAGGTGAAATTAATGGCAGTAAAGATAAGATTAAGAAGAATGGGTGCACACAAGGCTCCATTTTATAGAGTAGTAGTTGCTGATTCTAAATCCCCAAGAGATGGAAGATTCATAGAAGAAATTGGTTACTATAATCCTCTTGTAGAACCATCTGAAATCAAGATAGATGCAGAGAAGGCAGCTAAATGGGTTAAGAATGGTGCTCAACCATCTGATATAGTTAAAAAGCTATTCGATAGAGCTGGAATTACTGAAAAACTTTCAAAGTAGTTATTAGGAGGTGAATCTGTAGCAGGTTTTACCTGGTACAGAACAGTTAATGAGAGAATTAGTTGAAGTAATAGCTAAATCCTTGGTTGACAATCCTGATATGGTGAAAGTTAATGAAATAGCAGGAGAGCAGTCAATTATTCTGGAACTGAAAGTAGCTCCGGAGGATATGGGAAAAGTAATTGGTAAACAAGGTAGAATAGCTAAGGCTATAAGGACCGTTGTTAAAGCAGCTGCTATAAAAGAAAACAAAAGGGTTTCTGTTGAAATACTGTAGTTTTTAGAGTTAGGTTATTCCTAGCTCTTTTTAATTAAGTGCTACTATAATAATATAAAAGTGGTGATAATATGAAGGATGAATTAACCATTGGTCAAATAATCAATACTCATGGGGTTAAAGGTGAGATAAAGGTACATCCTTTGACAGATGATATAAAGAGATTTAAGAAACTCAAGTATGTTTTACTGGATGGTGAGGAAAAAAAGGTAATTTGGGTTAAACTTCAAAATGATAAAGCTATTCTAAAGCTTGAAGGTATAGCGACTATGGAAGAAGCGGAAAAACTAAAGAACAAATATATAAAAGTAAAAAGAAAAGATGCAGCCAAATTACCTGAAGGAAGATACTTTGTAGTAGATATAATAGGATGCAAGGTAAGTGACACCAATGGAAAGTATATAGGTGAGGTCAAGGAAGTAATCTTTACCGGTAGTAATGATGTATATTGGGTCAAGGGAGAAAAGGACGTCTTGGTACCGGTTATAGAGTCCGTTGTGAAGGATATAGATGTGGAAAATGCTTCTATTATTATTGAGCCTGTAGAGGTATGGAATTATGAAGATTAGTATTTTAACCCTTTTTCCGGAGATGTTTGATGTCTTTAATTACAGCATTATCGGAAAAGCTCAGCAAAGGGGCTTCTTGGAGATAAATACATACAATATACGAGATTTTACTGCCGACAAGCATAGGAAGGTTGATGACTATCCTTATGGAGGTGGTGCAGGAATGGTTATGTCCGTTCAACCTATCGCAGACTGTATAAAGCACGTGAAGGCATTACATGATGGCAAGGTGATTTTTCTCGGACCAAAGGGGAAGACGTTTAATCAAGAATTAGCCAAAGAACTCTGTAAGGAAGAACACTTGATTTTCTTGTGCGGACATTACGAAGGCATAGATGAAAGAGCCTACAACTACATAGATATGGAAGTTTCTCTTGGAGATTTTGTACTAACAGGCGGTGAGGCAGCTTGTATACCGATTGTTGACAGTATAAGCAGGCTGCTACCAGGAGTTCTGTCCAATGACGAAAGCTATAAGGATGAGTCCTTCTATGAAGGGCTTCTGGAATATCCGCAATATACCAGACCTCCTGTTTTTGAAGAGAAAGGTGTCCCAGAAGTACTTTTATCCGGACATCACGAAAATATAAGAAAATGGAGAAAATACCAGTCTTTAAAAATCACTGCTGAGAGAAGACCGGACTTGTTTAGTAAATACCAATTAAGTACGGAGGAAAAGAAACTTCTTAAAAAGTTTTCTGAAGAGAAATAAAAAAGGTGAATTGAAAAGTTAACTTCCACTTTGTAGAATTAACTTCCACCGTAAAATCGATACTAGATAAGATTTTTGGTTATAAGAGTAATTTTTTGCTTATTTTAGACAAAAATGAGGTATAATTTAAGTAGCTCAAGCAGATTTCAGCTGATTTTGGGTATAGCAAACAAAGGGTGAATATTTTCCGTTTTTTTTGCAAAGGTAAATTCCACCCATTGAAAAAGTTTTAACTTAAGCGCCAGCGGTAATCCCTGCTTGAGTAGGTTAATATTTTAATAAACTCGGATTCATGATAATCTCATTTGGTTTGATGAGTTCTGAATCCAACTTTGCGAGCGTTTTAGCGCCGTAAAGGAAGCTGAATACCGAGTATGGAGACTGGTCATTCAGCTTTTTTCTTGAATAAGAATTAATGTGACTCATCATCAATGAGATATCCTTCTGTTGAAATGAGTTGAAGCTCTGGCCTTTAGGAACAATTCTCCGGATCAATTCATGGTTGTTTTCTGCAGCACCTTTCTGATATGGCGCTGAAGGGTCGCAGTAGAAGATGCGTGTTATGCGGTTTCCCTGCCTATCAAACTCGATAGCCTTTGGATTTGTAAACTCACTGCCGTTGTCAGTTAGAATGACAGGAAATAGTTTTAGAAAAGTGTCAGGCCCCAGTTCCAAATAAAGATTTTCGAAAATATCTATGACGGAACGTGAAGTGTTTGCATCCCTAATAAAAGCAAGCATAAACTGAGAATCAACGAAATGGATAGTGAGCAACACCTTACCACCTTTAGTACCTTCAACAGAATCCATTTCAACTACTGGAGTATCAGGATTTTCCTTCATGAATTCAAGAAAATCCTGATATGTGCGTCCAATTCTGTAGGACTTATCCACTTTAAAATGATTTTTAAGCTTTTTTCTTGGACGATAAACAACTTTTCTTGGAAGGTCAATATTTTTTGTGGAGAAAAGATTGTAATCAATATAGTTGTAGATTGATTTTTCACTATGCATGATAAGGTCTCTGTTATTAACGCAGATATGGTGTATAGATTGACCTCTTTGAATGAGTGGGGTTATGATTTTATCAAGACGTTTAATCTCGTCCTCAGAAATAGTTATGCCGCTTCGTGACTCAGAACGACGAAGTACATATTCATCATGGGCATAGGAAGCATTATAGATTGCTTTCTCCAGAGTACATTTTGTAAGGCTAGCACATCCATTGCACACATAAGGTGGCTTAGAGAGTAAGTGACAAGTATATGCTTTGTAATCAGAACAGAATTTTGAACAATCTGAACAAAAGCGACAGCGTCGAATTCTACAATGTGATTTCTCACATAGATATGTATGGTTGCAAGTTAAACGATGAATACAGTTGTTAAAAGGTCTACCGTAAGAACCTGTTCGCTTGTACATGATATGATTTTTAACCTCTTTGGAAATGGTTGTACAATCTCGATCAAGCTCTCGGGCTATTGCTTTGAAAGAAAGGGAGGCTTTAAGCATTATTTCAATAGAGACTCTTTCCTCTAACGTAAAGTGTTTGAATTTAGCCATAATGAAAAACTCCTTCCTTACCAAGCAAGGATTACTGTAATGACGCATATATCAATATAATAATATTTTGTATTACTAAATTCCACTCTCTATACTCTTTCATATTTGTAGAATTAAAATCCACTCTTACCACCTAGAGAGGTGGAATTTACTTTTGCAATTAAAGGAGAAATAAAAAAGTTTGAAATTGTAAATTTTTATATTGAATTAGAACTGAGAATATGATAAAATATGCTTTGTGTTAGTACGAACGGTCCTCTATCTGTAATGGGTATGAACGTTTAATAAACAAAGGAGGTATTACACAATGAATGAATTAATAAGATCAATTGAAGCAGAGCAATTAAGAAAAGACCTACCTGACTTTAATGTTGGAGACACTGTAAAGGTTCATGTTAAGGTTAAAGAAGGTAACAGAGAAAGAATTCAGGTTTTTGAAGGCACAGTTTTAAAGAGACAAAACGGTGGCTTAAGAGAAACTTTCACTGTTAGAAGAGTTGCTTATGGTGTAGGAACTGAAAGAACTTTCCCTGTACATGCTCCAGTAATCGAAAAAATTGAAGTTGTAAGAAAGGGTAAGGTAAGAAGAGCTAAGTTATTCTACCTAAGAAACAGAGTGGGTAAGTCAGCTAAGGTTAAGGAATTAATCTAAACATAATTTAAGCATTTAAAAATGGGACTTGAGAAAGTCCCATTTTTTATATAGATAACAGTATAGTAAAATGTAAAAGGGTTGATGAAAAATGAAGATAAACTGGTTTCCAGGACATATGCTAAAAACAAAGAAGGAAATAAAAGAAAACCTAAAGCTTGTAGACGTTGTTATAGAAATTAGAGATGCCAGAATTGTAAAGTCCAGCTCCAATCCGGATATCGATGAGATATGCAGTGGGAAGCCCAGAATAATACTTTTAAATAAGAGTGACCTATGTGAAGACCACGTAGTGCGCAGTTGGTGTAAAAAGTTATCCACTGAAGAAGTTAAAGCTCTTTCAGTTAACTGTGTTACAGGAAAGGGCTTAAATGAAATAAAGCCCCTTATTAACGAATTGTTAAAAGAGAAGCATGACCGTTTAAAGGCTAAAGGCCTCATGAATATCGTTACAAGGGCTATGGTAGTAGGAATACCTAATGTAGGTAAATCCTCTTTTATCAACAAGATGGCAAAAAATAATATTGCTAAGACCGGCGACAGACCGGGAGTGACAAAAAACAAGCAATGGATTAAGACTAAACTGGGGCTGGAATTGATGGATACACCAGGAGTTTTATGGCCAAAATTTGAAGACATGGAAGTAGGCTTTAATTTAGCTTTCACCGGTGCAATTAAGGATGAAGTTATGGATATGGAGGAGCTTGCAGTCCATCTTGTACGACGTTTGCAGGAAGTTGCACCTGATAGGTTAAAGGAAAGATATAAATTAACGGAACTATGTGATGAGCCGTTAGAGACCTTGAATAAAATTGCACTTAAGCGAGGTGCAATAGTATCTGGTGGGGAAGTTGACTATAATAGAATAGCTAACATCATTTTAGATGAATTCAGAGGCGGGAAAATAGGAAAGATTTGCTTGGAGCTGCCTTAGGAGATAGAGGGTAACAGTAATGATCGAAAAAGAAAGTATAAAGACAATAGCCTATAAAGATTTGCACTCATATGTAAATGCACTCTGTGTAGAAAACTATAAAGAGTTAGATACTATTAATAATATAATTAACATATTAAAAAGTGACAGTAGAAAAAATGTTGTAAGTTTAGGGTTAAGGCTTGAAAACCGAGTAAACAAATTTACAAAAGAGATAGACCGTGTTAAGGCCATGTATGAATTTGATAGGAGTTTTGGAGTCTATGAATATGTTGCTGGGGTTGATGAAGTTGGCAGAGGCCCGCTAGCCGGCCCTATTGTGGCAGCAGCCATCATGCTGAATTATGATGCACTAAAGAATGATTCCATGATATTAGGACTTAATGACTCCAAGAAGATCTCTCCGGAGAAGAGAGAAGCACTGTTTAGTATAATAACTGAAAAGGCTGCTCATTATAAAATAGTATTGCTAGACAATAATGCCATAGACGCGAAAGGCATAGGGGTGTGCAACCATGAGGTCTTTCTCCAAGCATGCCAGGGACTTGAGGTTAAGCCAGAATTGGTCCTCTCAGATGGGTATCCCATAAGGGGATACTCCGGCAACAATATGGCAGTAATTAAGGGTGACAGTAAGAGTGCTGCCATTGCCGCAGCGTCCATTATTGCAAAGGTCTATAGGGATAGGCTCATGAAGGAATACAGCAAGGTCTATCCACAGTATGGCTTTGATAAAAATGCTGGTTATGGCACTCAGGAACATATAGATGCAATTAAGAAATATGGAATAACCCCAATTCACAGAAAGAGTTTTTTAAAGGCGCTTATTGAATAAAAGCGCCCTCTATATGATTTATGCTATAGGAATCGTTTTTGTAGTTTAGAACCACCTCTACAACGTCATATCGCACATTATAATTCAAAAGCTTCTCTGAATAAATAAAAATCAGAGAGGCTTTTATAATACGTTTCTTTTTCTTTATGTCTATGCACTGACCGGGTGTGCCGAAATTATTGTTATATCTTGTTTTTACCTCTACAAAGCAAAGTATGTCCTTGAGTTTGAGGATTAAGTCGATTTCTCCTTGCTTTGTTCTATAATTTTTTCTTAACAAAGTATAGCCCTCATTTAGGAAATGCTTAAGAGCAAGATCTTCACCATAAATCCCTATATCTATACTATTAATCAAAGCCCTTCACCATCCTATATTACATCTCCCTTTATAAACTGACGGTAACTAATGGCTTCAATCACATGGGAGGATGTGATATCCTTGCTATTCTCCAAATCAGCTATGGTACGGCTGATTTTTAATACTTTATTGTAAATTCTCATGCTGAAAGGGAATTTATTAAAATATCTATTAAGGATATCTTCAGCTGCGGAGTCTATAGTACAGTACTTTCTTATGTGTCTGCCGGACATATCCCCGTTGCAATTCAGTTTTTCCATAGCAAATCTTTTCCTTTGGATCTGTCTTGCAGCTTCTACCCTTTTCCTAATGCTTTCGGAAGATTCTTCTTTGGTGGTTGAAGTCATCTCATTAAAATTATGGGCATATGCAAAGCTAAACATATCAATGCGGTCAAGAAAAGGACCGGATAACTTGTTCAAATATTTTATCCTCTCGTGATCGCTGCAAGTGCATTCTCTTACCTTGCTCAAGTAATAGCCGCAAGGACAGGGATTTAGAGAAGCAACCAACATAAAATCAGCTGGATAGACTACAGAGCCCGTGCAACGGCTTATTGTTATTTGTTTGCTTTCCAGTGGTTCCCTTAATACTTCCAATACGGTTTTATTGAACTCCAACAGTTCATCCAGAAACAGAATACCGTGATGACTAAGTGTAATTTCACCCGGCATTAGCTGGCTTCCACCGCCTATTAAGGCGGTTTTGGTTGCAGTATGATGGGGAGCTCTATAGGGGCGGTTAACGATCAAACCTTCATTGGGATGAAGCTTTCCGGTTATACTGTAGATCTTTGTAACATCGAGAGACTCCTCATATGTTAGACTTGGGAGAATAGTTGGAATTCTTGAGGCTAGCATAGATTTACCACAGCCTGGGGGGCCAAACATTATAATATTATGACCACCTGCACAAGCAATCTCCAGTGCACGTTTTGTAGCGTTTTGTCCCACAACCTCTGAAAAATCCATATTACTCTCTTTTTTGCGGTTGACACAGTTATTTTTATAGGGCAGCATATCTCGATGCTTAAGATAGCTGGTTACTTGATTCAATGTATCAAAGGGATATATTTCAGCTTTTTCAATGAGAGAACACTCAAGGGCATTGTCAGTGGGTACGATAAATTTCACCAAATTATTTCTAATGCCTTCAATGACAATGGGAAGTGCCCCTCTAATGCTTGTGATATCACCGTTTAGAGATAACTCTCCAACAATTATAAAATTATTGATTCCTTCAGAATTAATTTGGTCTGTTGCGGCCAAAATGCCTATTGCAATAGGCAAATCAAGCAGGGAACCAACCTTTTTTATGTCAGCAGGCGCCAAATTTACTGTAATTTTTCCTAATGGAAAATCATAGCCTGAATTAATAATAGCAGAACGTACTCTCTCTTTAGATTCTCGAACAGCTGTATCTGCTAAGCCCACTATATTAAAGGCGGGCAAGCCCCTGGATATCTCTACCTCTACGTTAATTATTATTCCTTGTAACCCATTATAAGTTGAACTATAAATACTAATTGCCAAATTTTATCACCTCCTTTGTAATCTTTGACTTGTTTATTTAATTTAATTCAAATGAATAAAGGTTTTTAAGATGGAAATACTGAACTAATAAAAATGATTGGTGATGATGTGATGGATTTGTATGATCTCTGGTTTAGTTCGGCTAAATTACCCAATGAGATAAAAAGACAATTAATGGAGGCTTTTAACAGTACAGAGGACCTATGGTTAGCTATAAATGAATATGATAATGTGAAGGATTACTCTGTATTAAAAGCACTTAAATTGGCTATGAACACAGAAAAGTTAAAGCGAACAAATGAACTGATAGAGAAAAACGGTATACAGACTATAACAATTAAATCTGAAAATTACCCCATAATGTTGAAAAATTATGAGGATTCACCTTTTGTACTTTACTACCTGGGGGATATAGAAAAATTAAATCAGTATAAAACTGTTTCAATTGTAGGATCAAGACTATGTACTATCTATGGTAGAGATGTGGCCGATAATATATCCTCAGAGCTTGCAAAATACAAGGTTAATATCGTCAGTGGTCTTGCTAAGGGCATAGATTCCATAGCCCATTGGGGGGCCATTAATAACGGTGGGTTTACAACAGCAGTACTAGGTTGTGGCCTAGATAAAATTTATCCTGCAGAAAATAGAAGACTGTTTTATGAAATTAAAGAAAAGGGGTGCATTATCTCAGAGTTTGTACCAGGCACGCCTCCTTTTGCATATAATTTCCCAATTAGAAATAGAATTATTAGTGGTATGAGTGACCTTATAATAGTTGTTGAGGCTGCTGAAAAGAGCGGTTCGCTGATTACTGCTTCCAGGGCTTTAGATCAAGGTAAGCTTGTAATGGCAGTACCGGGGTCCGTTTTCTCCGACAAGAGTAAGGAAACCAATAGGCTCATAAAGGATGGTGCATTTATATTTACCGGAATAGAGTCCATACTAGATTTAATTGGACTACAATATAATGAAAAGTGTAAAGGGAGAAATGCGGCTTTGGACAACAAAGATATGAGGTTGGTATATGACCTTCTATCAGATACACCTATGCATGTTGACGATATAGTTCGAATAACTAATATTGACATTTCATTATTATATGAGTTATTATTGGAAATGCAACTTGAAGATAATATAAAATGTATTGCAGGCAACTTCTATGTTAAGGTAAATAAGGAGTTTTAATAAGATTTAGTATAAAGGGGGTGTTTCTTCAGCACTTGAGCTGAAGGATTTGTATGGGACAAAAACTAGTTATTGTAGAGTCACCGGCGAAGGCGAAAACCATTAAGAAATACCTGGGCTCCAATTTTATAGTGGAAGCATCAATGGGACATATCAGAGACCTACCTAAGAGTCAGCTAGGTGTGGATGTAGAAAATGGCTACAATCCTAAATATATAACTATTCGTGGAAAAGGTGATTTGCTTGATAAACTAAAAAAGGCAGCTAAAAAGAGTGAGCAGATTTATCTGGCAACGGACCCTGATAGAGAAGGAGAGGCCATATCTTGGCACTTGGCTAAGGCATTAGATATTCAATCAGACACACCCTGCAGAATAGAGTTTAACGAAATCACTAAAAATGCGGTTAAGAACGCCATAAAAAATCCAAGAAAGATAAATGAAGGCTTAGTGGATGCGCAACAAGCAAGACGTATCCTAGACAGATTAGTGGGCTATGAAATAAGTCCTATCTTATGGAAGAAAGTTAAGTGGGGATTAAGTGCGGGTAGAGTACAGTCTGTGGCTTTAAAACTGATCTGTGATAGAGAAGAAGAGATTTTGAACTTTGTTCCGAAGGAATTTTGGACAATAGAAAGTGAACTGAAAAAGAAAAAAGATAAACAAAATTTTAAAGTTAAGTTGTCGGGCTACATGGGAAAAAAGATTGAAATCGATAATGGAGAGCAGTGCAACAGAATTATAAGTGAACTTGAGCAAAATGAATTTAAAGTGAAGCTAGTGAAAAAAGGTAGCAAACTGAAAAATCCATTGCCACCTTTTACAACTAGTACACTCCAGCAGGATGCCAACAGAAAATTAAACTTTTCTACAAAGAAAACTATGTCTTTGGCTCAACAACTATATGAAGGTGTTGAAATCAAAGGCAAGGGCTCAGTTGGTCTCATAACATATATGCGTACGGATTCGGTGAGAATATCGGAAGAGGCGCAAAAGAATGCTGCTGACTTTATCCTAAGCTCCTATGGCAGTGAGTATTTACCAAAGACTCCGAGAATTTATAAAGGAAAGAAAAGTGCTCAGGATGCCCATGAAGCAATTAGACCAACCTATACCGAGCTAACTCCTGCTGAATTAAAGGAAAGTCTAGCTCCAGATATGCTTAAGTTATACACGCTTATATGGAATCGATTTATTGCAAGTCAAATGGCATCTTGCATACTGAACACTACTTCTGTAGAAATTGTCAATGGAGATTACCTCTTCAAGGCTAGTGGTTCAAAGGTTAAGTTTGACGGCTTTATGAAGGTATATGAATATACTAACGAAGAAGAGGAAAACAGCATAAATGTACCGGAACTTGAAGAGGGAGAAGTGCTTGAAAAGAAGAAAATAGATGGTATTCAACATTTTACTCAACCACCTTCAAGATTTAATGAAGCTTCTCTTGTAAAGATGCTAGAGGAGAATGGTATAGGAAGACCAAGTACCTATGCTCCCATAATTACCACAATCTTAGAGAGGAAGTATGTTGAGAGAGATAAGAAGAGTCTTGTACCTACGGGGCTTGGAAAGATTGTTAACACTATTATGTGTGAATATTTTAAGGGAATTGTGGATGTGGATTTTACTGCAGAGCTGGAGAATAGGTTAGATAATATAGAAGATGGCAAAGAAAAATGGCAGAAGATTGTTGACGATTTCTATATCCCTTTAAAGGAGAGTATTGAAATTGCAGAAAAAGAAATTAATAAGATAACCATTGAGGATAAAGTAAGTGATATTGCCTGCGATAAATGTGGAAGAATGATGGTTATTAAACAAGGAAGATTCGGAGAATTTCTTGCCTGTCCTGGTTATCCAGAATGTAAAAATACAAAAGCTATTGTTGAGGAACTGAATGTTTCCTGCCCTAAATGCGGTGGTAAGGTAGTAGTTAAAAGAAGTAAAAAAGGAAAGAAGTTTTTTGGCTGTGAAAACTATCCCAACTGTGATTTTGTCAGTTGGTTTGAACCTACAGATAAAAAATGCGAAAAATGCGGTAGTCTTGTAGTTGTTAAATATAGTAAAGCAAAGGGAAACTACTTCGTTTGCTCAAATCCGGAATGTAAACATGAAGTTGAAAAGTAAGTATAGGTATTTATAAAAGCTTCTTAGATCTCAATATAGATTGCACAAATCTGATGATATTCTAGAGTTTCAATATATTCTAAGCAATTAGAATATTTTTGAATTTAAGTTAATAGATCAGAGTTGTGCAATTTATTTTGTTCAATGTTTTTAAAGCAATAAGGATGCAAAACTACAATTATAGATATTGCTTAGCTTTTATCTTATTATAATAACCATTAAAATGAGAAGAAAATAGTAAAAATCAGTAGTAAAATGTCAAAGTTTGAAAAATAATATATTGAAATGAAAACTTTGTTATGATATTATAATTGAGGTGACGATAAACAATTCTGAAATTTTGAAATTTTTAAACAATTACAACAAAAGAGAAATCACTATATTAATAGGAGGTAACATAATGTCTACATTATTAGAAAAAACAAGAAAGTTAAATAAAATACTTCAGAAAACTGGAGCGGAGCCAGTAGTATTTAGTGACATATGCAAGTTACTAAGCGATGTATTAGCATGTAATGTATACATTGTTAGCAGAAAAGGAAAAATACTTGGCTATAATTTTTCAGGTGGTTTTGAGTGCGATATAGTAAAAGACAAGGTGCTAAGTGAAATGAGATTTCCTGAAGCTTACAATTCTAAGCTGATGAATGCTCAAGAAACTTTAGCAAACCTACATAATCAAGGATTGTGTGTATTTGGTGAAGATGGCAACTGTGAATTGGACAATAAGATAACTACCATAGTACCCATAATGGGAAATAGGGAGCGTCTTGGGACCTTACTGCTTGCAAGGTTTGGAGAACATTTTACCGATGATGATTTAGTGCTTGTAGAGTACAGTGCCACAATTGTAGGAATGGAAATACTAAGGGCTAAAAGTGATGAGATGGAAGAGGAAGTAAGAAAAAAAGCAATTGTGCAATTAGCCATTGGAACACTATCCTATTCAGAATTAGAAGCTGTAGAGCATATATTTAATGAACTAGATGGTAACGAAGGTCTGCTGGTGGCCTCAAAGATTGCGGATAAAGTAGGAATTACACGGTCAGTAATAGTAAACGCCTTGAGAAAGTTTGAGAGCGCAGGGGTTATAGAATCTAGATCCTTAGGTATGAAAGGGACTCACATTAAGATTCTGAATGATAAGTTATTGGATGAATTGAAAAAGATAAAGTAGATAATGTAGAAAAAAAATTGGAATTTATTAAAAAAGTTATTGAAGGACACAAATCCTTATGTTATACTACTGAAGTGAGAAAATACACACATCGTCCAATTTATAAAAGGGTGCCGAAAGGTGTTTTATAAAAATGAGGATGATGGAGGTAAAACCAAGGAGGTATAAAAATGTCAGTTATTTCAATGAAACAACTATTAGAAGCTGGTGTACATTTTGGACACCAAACAAGAAGATGGAACCCAAAGATGGCTCCATATATCTTTACCGAAAGAAATGGTATCTATATAATCGATTTACAGAAAACTGTAAAGAAGATTGAAGAGGCTTATGAGTTTGTTAAGAGCATATCTGCAGAAGGAAAAGATATTCTTTTTGTAGGAACTAAGAAGCAAGCTCAAGAAGCTATCGAGGAAGAAGCAGTAAGATGCGGTATGCACTATGTAAAAAATAGATGGTTAGGCGGTATGCTAACTAACTTCAAAACAATTAAGACTAGAATTTCAAAGCTTGAAGAACTTCGTAAGATGGAAGAGGACGGAACTTTTGAAGTTCTTCCAAAGAAAGAAGTAATCAAACTTAAGCATGAGGAAAAAGAACTTGAAAAGAACTTAGGCGGAATTCAGAAGATGAGTGACAGCAACATAGGTGCTCTATTTGTTGTAGACCCAAGAAAAGAAAGAAATGCAATTTCCGAGGCTAAAATTTTAGGTATACCTGTTGTTGCAATTGTTGATACTAATTGTGATCCGGATGAAGTAGATTATGTAATACCAGGTAATGATGATGCGATAAGAGCGGTTAAGCTAATAACAGCAAAGATTGCTGATGCTATTATTGAAGGACGTCAAGGAGAACAACTAGCTGAGTAATTTTATTAGAGGTAGGTGGAGTAGTACTCCATTTACCTTTTAAATTAACTTTAATAGGAGGAATAATTACATGATTACTGCACAAGCTGTTAAAGAATTAAGAGAGAGAACTGGAGCCGGAATGATGGATTGTAAAAAGGCTCTAAGCGAAACTAATGGCGATATGGAAAAAGCTATAGAGTTTTTAAGAGAAAAGGGATTAGCTGCTGCTGCTAAGAAAGCTGGAAGAGTAGCTGCAGAAGGAATAGTTGATACATATGTATCAGACGATTTAAAGAACGCTGGTATAGTTGAATTTAACTGCGAAACTGACTTTGTTGCTGCTAATGAAGACTTCACTACATTGGCAAAGAATTTAGCTAAGCAGGCTTCAACTTCAAATGCTAGTTCAGTAGAACAGTTTGTAGAAGAACAATACATAGCTGATAACAGTGTTACAGTAAAGGATGCTGTTACAGCATTAATAGCAAAGCTTGGAGAAAATATGACTGTAAGAAGAATTGCAAAGTTCTCCGTAGAAAAGGGCTTAATTCAAAGTTACATACACGGTGGCGGAAGAATCGCTGTTTTAGTTGAACTTGGTTGCGACGTAGTTAACGACGTTGTTAAAGAAGTTGCAAAGGATATTGCAATGCAAGTTGCTGCTGCTAATCCACTATACTTAGACAGAGATTCCGTTGATAAAGAAGCAATTGAAAAAGAAAAGGAAATTTACAGAGTTCAAGCTTTAAACGAAGGTAAACCAGAAAAAATAGTTGAAAAGATGGTTGAAGGAAGAGTACAGAAGTACTACAAGGAAGTTTGCTTGGTAGAACAAGTATGGGTAAAGAATCCTGACTATACTATTACAAAATATCTTCAAGAAAAATCAAAGGAAGTTGGATCTCCAATAACAGTAAACAGATATGTTAGATTTGAAAGAGGAGAAGGAATCGAGAAGAAGGAAGAAAACTTTGCTGAAGAAGTACAAAAACAAATGCAGCAGGTTAAATAAAAAAAGGAACACTGCGTGTTCCTTTTTTTAAGGTATTTAACTTTAATTTGGAGGTGTAGACATGGACTCAAAATATAAAAGAATAATGCTAAAGCTATCAGGTGAGGCTCTAGCTGGCCCGCAAGGTTATGGCATAGATTTTGATGTGACAACAAGAATTGCAAAAGAAATAAAAGAGTTAGTTGACATGGGCATAGAGGTTGGAGCTGTAGTAGGTGGCGGCAATATATGGAGAGGAAGAAGCGGTGAAGGAATGGACAGAACTACCGCTGACTATATGGGAATGCTGGCTACTTGCATCAACGCTATGGCTTTACAGGATTCTTTAGAAAATTTGGGAGTTATGACAAGAGTCCAAACTGCCATTGAAATGAAGGAAGTGGCTGAACCATACATTAGAAGAAGAGCTATGAGACACCTGGAAAAGGGAAGAGTTGTAATATTTGCGGCAGGTACCGGTAATCCATACTTTTCTACGGACACAACAGCGGCACTTCGTGCAGCTGAAATCGAAGCAGAAGTTATACTTTTGGCTAAAAAAGTTGACGGTGTGTATGATAAGGATCCGCATAAATATGCTGATGCCGTTAAATTTGACAAACTTACTTATATTGAGGTATTAGAAAAGGGTCTGCAGGTAATGGATTCAACTGCTACTTCATTATGCATGGACAATAATATTCCTATCTTAGTTTTTGCATTGGATGAGCCTGGCAATATTAAGAGAGCTGTCTGTGGAGAAAAAATTGGTACTATTGTATCAAGAGAATAGAGGAGGTTTATTATGGTAAAGGAAATTTTGAAAAAGGCTGAAGAGAAGATGGCTAAGACCCTTAGCGTATTAAAGTCAGACTTAGCTACTATGAAAGCTGGCAGAGCTAATCCTACTATACTTGATAGGATTGAAGTAGAGTACTATGGAAGTATGGTTGGAATTAATCAAGTAGCCAACGTATCCGCTCCGGAGCCAAGATTAATTCTTATTCAGCCATGGGAAAAGAGTTCTCTAAAAGCCATTGAAAAAGCTATTTTAAAATCAGACTTGGGCCTAAATCCAACTAATGACGGTACAGTTATAAGACTTCTGATTCCTGAATTAACAGAAGAAACAAGAAGGAATTTGGTTAAACAGGTTAAAAAGTTAGGTGAAGATGCTAAGGTTGCTATCAGATCTATTAGACGTGACGCTAACGATAAGATTAAGGCGTTAAAAAAGGACGGTACTCTGTCTGAAGATGAGATGAAGAAGTATGAAGAGGAAGTTCAGAAAAAGACTGACAACTGCATAAAAGAAGTAGATAAAATAGTAGAAGCCAAAGAGAAAGAAATAATGTCAATTTAAAACCTGCATTATGCAGGTTTTATTTGTATTTTATATCAAATGACACCATCAGTGATAAGGATGTGCTGAGTATGTTTTTTTTATTTAAGAAAAAGAAAAAGAGTAGCAGAGTAAGTATTGATAAAGAGATGCCGAAACACATTGCTATCATTATGGATGGTAATGGAAGATGGGCTAAGGAAAAAAATCTGCCACGTGCAATGGGACACAAGGCGGGAGTAGAAACCATAAGAGAAGTGGTAAAGGAGTGCAATAGGCTAGGTATTAAGTACTTGACCCTTTATGCCTTTTCTACAGAAAATTGGGTAAGACCCCAGGAAGAAATTAACTCACTTATGAAATTGCTTGTTGAATATCTAAAAAATGAAATTGAAGAATTACATAAGAATAACGTAGTGGTAAACCATATAGGAGATATATCAAAACTTCCTCAAAAATGCCAAACGGAGCTTATAAATGCATATAATAAGACAAAAAATAATACTGGGGTAATTATGAATCTCGCTCTTAATTATGGGGGGCGGGATGAAATAGTGCACGCTGTGAAAAAACTTTTAAAAGATTACGAAAAAGGTAACATAAAATTTACGGACATAAATGAGAAGTCCTTCAGTAACTACCTTTATACCGCTGGCATTCCTGATCCTGACCTTATCATTAGGCCGAGCGGTGAAAAGAGAGTTAGCAACTTCTTACTTTGGCAGTGCGCGTACTCTGAATTTTGGTATGCTAACATATATTGGCCGGATTTCACTGTTGAGGACTTGCACAAAGCAATAGAAGATTATCAAAAAAGGGATAGAAGATTTGGTGGTGTAAAGTAATAGGTAGGGGGAAGAGCAAATGAATAATAGATACGTGGGTGCCCTTCTAATTTCGCCCTTTATAATTATTATTTACTTAGGTGGGTACTATTTAGCAGGCTTTACAATGGTTTTAGCTTTATTAGGAATGCACGAATTCCTTAATGCAGTGAAAAAAAGTGGATCTAAACCTTTTTCTTTCATATGTTATGCTGCAGCCGTAGTATACTATGCTTTATTAATATTGAATAGAAACTCAAATCATATTGATGCCTTCTTAATAATGTTGACATTAGTATTATTATGTATACCTGTTATAAATACAAAATATAATTTTATCGATGCTGCAATAAGTCTTTTGTGTGTATTATATGTGGCTGTGTTTTTTAGTTTTATACCATTGATCAACTTGAAACCATATGGTAATATACTGGTATGGTTAGTATTTATAACATCCTGGAGCTGTGATACAACTGCATATTATTTCGGGCGTTTTTTTGGGAAAACTAAGCTTTGCCCAAGGGTTAGTCCTAAAAAGACTATAGAAGGTTCCTTGGGTGGAATTCTTGGAAGTACATTAATAACATTTGCATTTGGATATATGGTGGAGATTAATTATAACATCATGCCAATTGCTAACTATGCTGTTATCGGTATATTGTGTGGTATCATATCACAGTTTGGGGATCTAGTAGCTTCTTCTATTAAGAGATATGTAGATATCAAGGATTATAGCAAGCTTATACCTGGCCATGGTGGCATTTTAGATAGGTTTGATAGTATTATGTATTCTTCTGTTGTAATCTTTTATTATCTTACCATTGTAGTAAAAATATAGCTATTTATAAGAGGAATGTAGTATAATTCTAGATGTGATATATACTGCTTCCTTTTTATTTTTCATGGGTTTGGACTTTAGTTGGAATATAATTATTGCTTAATTTATTATAAATATATATTATAGATAATATATAATAATGTAAGTTACACATAATTTTGAGGTGGTAAAGTGAAGAACATAACATTATTGGGAGCAACGGGTTCAATTGGTACGCAAACTTTAGATATACTAAGAAAAGAAAAGAATAGATATAAACTTACTGCTGCTTCTGCACATAAAAATTACGAAGCTATGCGAAAAATAATTGATGAATTTGAACCGGCTTACGTTGTTATGACAGATGAAGAAAGCTGTAATAAACTAAGGGTTTACTGCAAGTTACATAATATAAAGGTTAAAGTTCTTATGGGGATGGAAGGACTGATAGAAATATCTTCACTTCCCCAGGTGAATGTGGTGGTTACTGCCCTTGTTGGAATGGTTGGTATTTTACCGACTTTAAAGGCCATTGAGGGTGGGAAGGATATAGCTCTTGCCAACAAAGAAACACTGGTAGCTGCCGGCGAGCTAGTTATGAATAAGGCAAAAGAGAATAAAGTTAATATATTTCCCGTAGACTCGGAGCATAGTGCTATATTTCAATGTCTCCAGGGAAATTCAGAAAAGAGTATCAACAAAATCATACTCACAGCCTCCGGTGGACCTTTTAGGGGGAAAAAATTTGAAGAGTTGAAGTTCATGCCAAAGGAAGCAGCCTTAAAGCATCCAAAGTGGAATATGGGGCACAAGATTTCCATAGATTCAGCTACCTTAATGAATAAGGGTCTGGAAGTTATCGAAGCTCATTGGCTGTTTTCTCAACCCTATGAAAAAATCATGCCTATAATTCATCCTGAAAGCATAGTTCACTCTGCCATAGAATATATTGATGGCAGCGTAATTGCTCAAATGGGTAATGCTGACATGCGTCTACCGATACAATATGCTCTAAATTATCCTGAAAGAGCTAATATGGTAGTGGAACCCTTGGACTTAATAAAGGTTGGAAAACTCACCTTTGAAGAACCGGATTATAATAATTTTCCCTGTCTAAGCTTAGCTTTTGAAGCTGGTAAATGCGGTAAACTGATGCCAGCAATAATGAACTGTGCAAACGAAGCAGCGGTAGATTTATACCTAAAGGACATGATAAACTTTGGTGATATATATTATACAATAAAAGAATGTATGGAAAAGTTTGATTACTGTCAGGAAGTGACATTGGAGAATATTATACAGACAGAGCAACAAGTTAGGGAATACATCAATAAGAAGTTTCTATAGGAGGTATGCAAGTGTATATATTATTAGCGATTTTGGCTTTTAGCATTTTGATTATAGGTCATGAATTTGGACATTTTATCGTTGCTAAATTAAATAACGTAAAAGTAGAGGAATTTTCGCTTGGAATGGGACCAAAGATTTTTGGTATAAAGGGTAAGGAGACAGAATATCTTATAAAGGCCTTACCTATTGGAGGATATGTTAAAATGTTAGGGGAGGAAGATAAAAGCGATGATCCCAGAGCTTTTTCAAATAAATCTTCCTTAAGAAAATTGAGTATTGTCTCTGCCGGCCCAATCATGAACATTTTGATTGCAATTTTATTATTTGGAATTACGGGATATGCTAGGGGAGTTGTAACTACAGAAATAAAATCCGTTTTAAATGATTCTCCAGCACAAAAGGCAGGTATAATGGCAGATGATAAAATTCTGACCATTAACAACAAGAAGATTAATACCTGGGATGAAATTTCTACTGAAATTATCAATAATGGTAGTAAAGAGCTGATAGTTGAAGTTCAAAGGGGAAAGGACATTATAAGTTTTAATATGGTTCCAGTACTAAATGAGGAAACAAAAAACTATATGATCGGTATAGAGCCGAAGACAAAGAAACCTAGCCTTGGACAAAGTATTTCTTATGGTTTTAATGAAACTGTAACTATGACAAAAGAAACCTTTAAATTCTTTGGAACCCTATTCCAAGGTAAAGCTAAAGCTAGCGACTTTGGGGGACCAATAACTATAATTAAAGTATCAACCAGTGCTGCAAAGGCCGGAATAACGTCACTATTATTCTTAACAGCATATTTGAGCATACAACTAGCCATATTTAACGTCCTTCCGTTTCCTGCTCTGGATGGAGGATGGATATTCTTATTCCTTTTCGAGATTATTACAAGAAAGAAAGTTGATGATAAGAAGGTTGCGGTAGTTAATTATATCGGTTTTATTTTTCTAATGCTTTTAATGGTGTTGGTTCTTTTAAAGGATATTTTCTACCCGATCAATTTTTAGGAGATGAACTTAATGAGTAGAAGAAATACTATAAAGATAAAGGTTGGCAATATTTATGTTGGAGGAGATTCTCCGATAACTGTTCAGTCTATGACTAATACTGATACAAGAAATGTCAGCGCAACTGTAGAACAAATTAGACAATTGCAGATTGCTGGCTGTGATATTATAAGATGTGCAGTACCGGATGTGGAAGCAAGCGAGGCCATAAAAGAAATTGTAAAGCAAATAAGTATACCACTGGTGGCAGATATACATTTTGATTATCGTCTGGCCCTTAATTCTATTAAGAACGGAGTATCTGCCTTACGTATTAATCCAGGAAATATAGGAAGTATAGAAAGGGTAAAGCTGGTGGCCGAACATGCTAAAGACAAAGGAATACCAATAAGGATTGGCGTAAACAGTGGTTCCCTTGAAAAAGAACTGCTTGCCAAGTATGGAAGGGTTTGTCCTGAAGCTTTGGTGGAAAGTGCATTAAAGCATGTTGATATACTGGAAAAAGTTAATTTTAACGATATTGTTATTTCTATAAAGTCATCAGATGTGCTTCAAATGATTGAAAGTTACAGATTAATATCTCAGAAGGTGGATTATCCTCTACATATAGGTGTAACAGAAGCCGGTACTACATGGCGGGGAACTATTAAATCCAGTGTAGGTATTGGAACACTGCTGGCGGAAGGAATTGGTGATACTATAAGGGTTTCTTTAACAGATGAGCCTGTTCAGGAAATTAGAGTAGGAAGAGAAATATTAAAATCTCTCGGACTGATAAAGTCAGGTATGACCTTTGTTTCCTGCCCTACCTGTGGAAGAACTCAGATCAATCTCATCAAGCTAGCTCAAACCATAGAGGAAAAGTTGAATGAGCTAGATAAAGACATTAAGGTAGCAGTAATGGGATGCGTAGTGAATGGACCCGGTGAAGCTCGGGAAGCTGATATAGGAGTAGCAGGAGGTAATGGAGAGGGTCTTATCTTTAAAAAAGGTGAAATTATTAAAAAGGTAAAGGAAGAAGAAATTGTTGAGGCATTGATGGAAGAAATTAATAAGATGTAGTAATTTAAAACATAAGCTACATTGTTTAAGTTTTTCTTGTAATATTTTACTTGCTGTGGTACAATATTTCTAATGAATTGCTATAATTTGAGCGTGAGGAGTGGGATATATATAAAACCCGCTCTTTCTATTTATTTGAACGCAACATCTGTTGCGTTTTTCGTTGGCATTGGTAATATAATGTTACTAATGGCACAAAATATAAATAACTATACATTAGACGGAGGCGATGATTGTGGAAAAAGAACTGTTATTACAAAACCTAAATAGACTTATAGAACCATTGGTTTCTGAACTGGGTTACGAGTTATATTACATCGAGTATGTAGAAGAAGAGGGAGAAAATTTTCTAAGAATATATATAGATAAAGAGGATGGTATTACACTTGAGGATTGTGAAAGGGTTAGCAGACCAATAAGTGAAATGCTGGATATAGAAGATCCGGTACCGGACAGCTATTACCTTGAGGTATCGTCGCCGGGAGTATACAGAGAGCTGTTTACTGATAAGCACCTGAGCAAATATATAGGCTATATTGTAAATATTAAAACTAAAGGTGTCTTTGAGGGAAAGAGATCATTGAAAGGTATTCTTGATAATTTTGATAATGATTATATATACATAAAAGATAATAATAATCAAATAAAAATACCTAGAGATAAAATAAGTAAAATTAATCTAGAGGGGAGTTTAAAGGAGGTTAGTACAAATGAATGAAGAATTTATTGGGGCATTGAGAGAAATTGTGAAAGAAAAAGGCATTAGTGAAGAGTTACTTTTCACTACAATTGAGGATGCTTTGGTTGCCGCCTACAAAAAGAATTATGCAACTACAGGCAGCTCTGTGCAAAATGTTAGAGTAAGCATGAATAGAGAAAACGGCGAAATTCATGTATATGCTCAGAAAAAGGTTGTAGACATGGTAAAAGATGATGTAAATGACATCTCACTGCAGGATGCCAGACGATACAGCCCAAGGTATGAAATAGGCGATGTTGTAGAAATTGAAGTTACTCCTAGAACCTTTGGCAGAGTGGCTGCGCAGTCTGCAAAGCAAGTTGTTGTGCAAAGGATAAAGGAAGCTGAAAGAAACATCATCTATAATGAGTTTGTAGAAAAGGAATATGACATAATCACTGGAACAGTAATAAGAAAAGATAAGGGAAATGTATTTGTTGACTTAGGCAGAATAGAAGCCGTTCTAGGACCAACAGAACAGATGCATGGTGAGGAATATAATTTCAATGAAAGATTAAAATTATATATAGTTGAGGTAAAAAATACCACGAAGGGTGCCCAAGTAATTGTTTCCAGAACCCATCCCGGTCTTGTAAAGAGATTATTTGAACTTGAGGTTCCTGAAATATATGAAGGAGTAGTTGAAATTAAAAGTATTGCCAGAGAGGCTGGTTCAAGAACAAAGATTGCTGTTCATTCCAATGATGAGAATGTTGATCCAATGGGTGCATGCGTTGGACCTAAGGGAATAAGAGTACAAAATATCGTTAATGAACTAAAAAACGAAAAAATTGACATCATAAAATGGAGTAAGTTACCTGAAGAATATATTGCTAATGCTTTAAGTCCTGCAAAAGTTCTAGATGTCACTATAGATGAGGATAATAAATCTGCTAAAGTAATAGTTGATGACAATCAATTATCCTTAGCTATTGGAAAAGAAGGTCAGAATGTTAGATTGGCAGCTAAGCTAACAGGGTGGAAAATTGACATTAAGAGCAAGTCGCAGGCTGAAAAAGCTGAGTAAAACAAGGAGGTGTCTGGCATGAAAGTCAAAAAGATACCTTTAAGAATGTGCACTGGTTGCATGGAAATGAAGCCTAAAAAAGAACTTGTAAGAGTTGTAAAGAACAAAGAAGGAGAAGTTTCCATGGACTTGACAGGCAAAAAGCCTGGAAGAGGTGCATATATTTGCAGAAATATAGAATGCTTAGAAAAAGCGTTTAAAACAAAGCGTTTGGAGAAGAATTTAGAAGTTAAAATATCAGAAGAGTTACATGAAAAGCTAAAGGGAGAAATAACAAATGAAGGATAGTTTTCTTCAATTCTTGGCACTGACAAAAAGGGCGGGAAAGTTAGTTGAAGGATACAATAAGTCTGAGGAATATATAAAGTTAGGTAAGGTATCCCTTTGTATTATATCAAAAAGTATATCAAAAAATTCTCGTGAAAAATTCGAAAGACTTTGTGAAAATCACAAGGTGAAATTGATTATTGACTATGAAAAGGAAGTGCTTGGAAGCATTTTAGGAAGAGAAGAGATTAATGTAATTTCTGTAATCGATGCTGATATGAGTAAAAGGTTAATAGAAATTTATGATAACAACCAAAATAATCGGGGGTGAATATATGTCTAAAATTAGAGTGTATGAATTAGCTAAAGAATTAGATATATCTAGTAAGGATTTAATAACTATTCTGCAGGATGAGTTTAGTGTTGAAGTAAAGAACCACATGAGTGTAATAGAGGAAGAGGATGCGGAGCTTATAAAAGAATTATTGACTGGTAAGTCACCAGAGAGTGAAAGTGAAGTAACGGTTAGCAATGATTCAAAGATGGTAGAAGAGGATGAAAAGGATATTGTAGCAAAATACGAAGAGCTATATGTTAATCAGAAGTCTTTTACAAAGCCCAAAAAGAGCAAAAATAAGTCAACTAACAAAAACGAAAATGATAACAAGAAGGAAGTATCAAGCAATAATCAGTTAAATATATCACCGGGGGTAATAGAAATACCATCCACTATAACAGTTAAGGAGCTGGCTGAGAAAATTGGTAAGCCAGTAAATGAGGTAATAAAGCAGCTTATTTTTTGCGGAGTAATGGCTGCTATAAATCAAGAAATTGATTTTGCTACTGCTGAGAAAGTTACTGCAAAGTTTGATATTCAATTAAAACAAAAGCAAGAAGAAGAAAATAAACTTATGGATGAGGAAGAAACTGAGGAAGATGTTAATACTGAAAAGCGTCCTCCGATAGTTACAGTAATGGGTCACGTTGACCATGGTAAGACTTCCCTACTGGACGCAATTAGAAAGTCGAGAGTTACGGAAACAGAAGCGGGCGGAATTACGCAACATATTGGTGCATACACAGTAACCATCAATGATGAGAAAATAACATTCTTAGATACTCCGGGTCATGAAGCCTTTACAGCTATGAGAGCAAGAGGAGCTCAAATTACTGACCTAGTTATTTTAGTGGTTGCTGCCGATGATGGAATTATGCCTCAAACTGAAGAAGCTATCAGCCATTGTAAAGCTGCAAATGTACCTATGGTAGTAGCTATAAATAAAATGGATAAACCAGAAGCCAATCCTGATAGAGTAAAACAGGAGCTCACAGAATTTGGTATGATAGCTGAAGACTGGGGCGGAGATGTAATAACTGTACCTGTTTCTGCAAAAAATAAACAAGGTATAGACGATTTATTAGAAATGGTTCTGCTGACAGCTGAAATGATGGAATTAAAAGCTAATCCATCAAGAAATGCCAAGGGAACTGTCATAGAAGCTAAATTGGATAAGGGTAGAGGACCCGTTGCAACTCTACTTGTGCAGAATGGAACGCTACATGTAGGTGATTCTATCTTAGTAGGCACAACTTATGGAAAGATCAGAGCAATGTTTGATGATAAAGGTAAAAAAATCAAATCAGCCGGTCCTTCTATACCTGCTGAAGTACTGGGATTATCTGAAGTTCCATCAGCTGGAGACCGTTTCACAGTTATAAGAGACGAAAAGACAGCAAGACAAATGGCTGAAGCAAGAAAAGAAAAGATCAAAGACCAGCAAATATCTCATAGGGTATCTTTGGAAGACTTATATAGTCAAATTCAAGAAGGTAAGGTTAAAGAACTCGGCTTGATTGTAAAAGCTGATGTGCAGGGTTCCGTGGAAGCAATGAAGCAATCTTTGGAGAAGCTTTCCACTGACGATGTAAAGGTAAGAGTACTTCATGGTGGAGTTGGTGCAATTACAGAAACTGATGTAACACTAGCTTCAGCTTCCAATGCTATAATCATTGGCTTTAATGTAAGACCGGATGCCAATGCTACAGCTGCATCAGAAAGAGAAAAAGTAGATATTAAAACTTACAGAGTAATATACAATGCAATTGAAGATATTAAGTCTGCTATGATTGGAATGCTTGAACCTGATTATAAGGAAGTAGTATTAGGCAGCGCTGAGGTACGTCAGATTTACAAGATCTCCAATGTTGGAACCATTGCCGGATGTTATGTATTAAATGGTAAAATTGTAAGGAGTAGCGATATAAGAGTAATTAGAAATGGCATTGTAATTTTAGACGGAAAACTTGCCTCTCTAAAAAGGTTTAAAGATGATGTACGAGAAGTTGCGGCTGGTTATGAATGTGGCTTAAGCATAGAAAAGTTTAATGATTTAAAAGAAGGCGACATTATAGAAGCTTATACCATGGAGGAGATCAAGAGAGAGCATCTATAAAGGGGTGACTAAAATGGCTAGTTACAGAAACGATAGAATTAACGAAGAAATAAGAAAAGAACTTAGCGATATAATAAGAAATGACTTAAAAGATCCAAGAGTCAATGCAATGGTGAGCATCATAAATGTAAATGTCACCAAGGACTTAAGATATGCTAAAGTCTATGTAAGTATATTTGGCAAAGATGAAGAGAAAGAAAGTACTTTAACTGCTCTTAAAAACTCCAGCGGTTTCTTAAGAAGGGAATTAGGAAACAGGATTAACTTAAGGTATACTCCTCAGATACTTATAGAATTAGATGAATCCATTGAACATGGTATGCATATTGAACAATTACTTCATAAAATAAAAGGTGAATAACATGTTTAAAGAAATAATAGAGCAAATTAATAAAGCAAGTAATATAGCAATATCTTTTCATGTGTCACCTGATGGGGATTCAATAGGCAGCGCCTTAGCTTTGATGTATGGCTTAAGAAAACTAGGAAAGAAAGTAAATATATTATGTAAGGAAGCAGTTCCTGAAATATTAAATTTTCTTCCTGGTGTTGAGGAAATAAACAAAAGTGATGGAACGATAGATGATGATGTTGACTGTCTGATTGTGCTTGATTGTGGAAATGTTGAAAGGATCAACTGTCATATTAAAGATATAGCCCCTAGAAAATATGTTCTAATGAATATGGATCATCATCTATCAAATGACTTTTATGGAGATGTGAATTATGTTGATGCATCCTATAGTGCTGTGGGCGAGATAATCTATCTTCTGCTGCAAGAAATTGGAGTTAGTATAGATATAGAAATTGCAAAGTGTCTGTATGCATCTATTATTACTGATTGTGGCAGCTTTAAATTTTCAAATACTACTGCTCTTACTCACAAGATAGCTGGAGACTTAATAACAAAAAATATTGATTTTTCTGAAATACACAGAATTATATATGAAAATAAAAAGCTTGCTCTAGTTAAGTTGACTGGCCGGTTGATAGATAGTTTATATCTTGCCTGTGATGATAGGGTTTGTATCATAGAGGTAAGTAAGGCTTTGATGAAGGAATATTCCGTTAGTACTTCTGAAGTGTCTGATTTGGTATCCATTGGTACTGAAATTCGAGGAGTAGAAGTTGTGGTTTTCATAAAGGAAAATGACGACAATTATAAGGTTAGTCTTAGATCTAAGACTAATTTTGATGTGAGAAAATTAGCTGAAGAATATGGTGGTGGAGGTCATTCAAAAGCTTCAGGTTTTACTTATAGTGGTAGTGTAGAGGAACTAAAGGAAATATTGATTCAAAAGATAGGGGATTCCTTAAAGTGATGGATGGTATAATAAACTGCTACAAACCTGACGGCATTACCTCCTTTGATGCCGTCAATAAAATTAAAAAAATTGTAAAGGGGACAAAGGTGGGGCATACTGGCACATTAGATCCTGCTGCCAGTGGTGTACTACCTATTTGTATTGGCAAGGCTACAAAGCTAATTGACTATATAATGGAGGGAACTAAGGGGTATGCCGTTGAAATGACTCTAGGAATTGTTACAGACACTTATGACAGAGAAGGTAAAATTATAAGCCGTAATGAGGTTAATGTAAGTCCTGAGGAAATTCAAGAGGCTATATTATCGTTTCAAGGAAATATTAAACAGGTCCCTCCCATGTACTCTGCACTAAAACAGAACGGAAAAAGACTATATGAATTAGCTAGAGAAGGAATAGAGGTAGAACGTCCTGCACGAAGTGTAAACATTGAAAAGATAGACATTTTAAGTATTAACGAGAATAAGGTGAAATTCCATGTTGAATGTTCTAAGGGTACATACATAAGAAGCCTTTGTTTTGACATAGGTGAAAAGTTAGGCTGTGGAGCTATGATGAGTGGATTGGAAAGAACCTTTTCTGGAAACTTTAAAATAGAAAACTCAGTTAATGTTAATAATCTAAATATAGAGAATATTAACCAGTATATAATTCCAATGGATGAAGCACTAGTTAATTTTAGAGAAATCAGGGTTGATGGTTACTTTGGAAAATTACTTTCTAATGGTGTTGAAATAAGGGACTTCAACTTTTTAAAAGGTATAGAAATCGGCGAATATAAGGTATATAATAGTGATTGTCAACTTATTGGTATTGGTCATAGATACGATAAGTCTTTTAAAATATCAACTTTGTTAATTTAGGAGTAAGCATATGCATTTAATTGATAACAAATTTGAAGGGGTCTTGGATAAAAAGACTTACATTGCATTAGGTAGTTTTGATGGTTTACATTTAGGGCATATGAGTCTCATACAGAAATGTATACAACTTTCTAAGCAGCACAATGGAAGCAGTATGGTTTATACTTTTAAAAACCATCCATTAACTGTTGTTAATCCCAATATCGTACCAAAGCTGCTGATGGATAATGCATCAAAAAGAGAAACCCTACAGGATGTAGGAATTGATATTCTATGTCTTGTTGAGTTTAATAGAGAGGTAATGCAGACCACGGCAGAAAACTTTGTGATAGAACTTTTGACAAAGTATAATATGGGTGGTGTAGTGGTAGGTTTTAATTATCGCTTTGGCCATAAAAACCAAGGGGATGTAAGTTTACTTCAGAAGCTTGCCCCAAAATATAACTTTATGGTAGAGGTCATGAATCCACTTGATTTTAATGGCGAACTTATAAGCAGTTCCAGAATAAGAAATCTTGTTGAATATGGAGATATTACTCAGGCTAATAAAATGCTTTCTAGACCATTCATGCTTTCCGGAGAGGTCATTCCAGGAAAACAGCTTGGAAGGATTTTAGGCTATCCAACAGCTAATATTATGGTAGATGAGAGATTTGTCATACCAAAGCCTGGTGTATACTACACCAAAATTAGACATAATGGTAAATTCTATATTGGAATGACTAATGTAGGCTACAATCCAACTGTAGAGTTCACAACAAAAATAAATGTAGAAACATATATTTTAAACTTTGATAAAGACATTTATGGTGACGAAATTCAGGTCTTTTTCATTGAAAGAATAAGAGATGAGGTTAAATTCTCCTCCATAGAAGAACTTGTAAATCAGATGAAAAAGGACTTTGAATACGTAAAAGACAAAAAAATAGAAGAAATCTAAAAAAACATTTACAATTAATAATGAGTTTGTTATAATAAGCTTTGTGAACCTTACCCTAAGATTTCAGAGTTGCCAACTGGATTCTTGGAGAAAGGGGATTAAATTTTGGAGGTGTTGACATGGATAAGGCAAGAAAAAATGAAATTATAGCAGAATATGCTAGACATGAAGGAGATACAGGTTCTCCAGAAGTGCAGATTGCATTACTAACAGAAAGAATTAATCACTTAAATGACCACTTAAAGATTCATAAGAAAGACCACCACTCAAGAAGAGGTCTACTTATGATGGTTGGACAAAGAAGAGGACTTTTAAACTATCTAATGAAACAAGATATTACAAGATATCGTAACATTGTTGAAAAACTAGGATTAAGAAAATAGCTAGAGCGGTTAATCCGCTCTATTATTTTAAAAAATTAATAATAAGTATTATTTTGTAAATAATATTAGTGTACTGAAGGGAGGTACTATAATATGAGCCATATATTAGAATACGAATTAGCCGGCAGAAAATTAAAGGCGGAATATGGCAAAATTGGAATGTTATCTAACTGTGCACTGTTAGTGAGTTATGGCGACACAGTAGTGATGGTAAATGTTAATGCATCAGACAAACCAAGAGAAGGAATTGACTTCTTTCCACTAAGTGTTGAATACGAAGAACGCCTTTATGCCGTAGGTAAAATTCCGGGGGGATTCGTAAAAAGAGAGGGGAGGCCTTCAGAAAATGCTATCCTAAACGGAAGAGCAATAGATAGGCCCTTAAGACCATTATTTCCAAAGGGATATAGAAATGATGTGCAGATTGTCTGCACTGTTTTATCCGTTGAGCCTGATAATCAGCCAGACATATTGGCTATAAATGCGGCCTCTTTAGCCCTATGTTTATCAAGCATACCCTTTACTGACCCAGTAGGTGCAGTATCCGTTGGTTTAATTGATGGTAAGTTCATCATCAACCCAACTTCAAAGGAAAGAGAGCAAAGTTGTCTTGAACTTACAGTATGTGCTACTAAGGATAAAGTAATGATGATTGAGGCTGGTGGAAATGAAATTCCTGAAGACGTAATGTATGATGCAATTATGTTTGGTTTTGAGGAATGTAAAAAACTAGCTTTATTCCAAGAAGAAGCCATGAAACAACATGGTAAACCTAAAGCAGCCTTTGAGGTAAGCAAACCTGATGAACAACTGGAAAAAGAGGTTACTCAGTTTGCTTTTGATATGATAAAGGAAGCAATGTACATAACTGACAAAGACAAAAGAAATGAGGCAATGGATGCTGTTAAGCAGAAGATTTCCGAAGCCTTTGATGAAAAATATCCTGACAATTTAGCAGATATTGCTGAGATAGTTTATAACCTTCAGAAAAAAATTGTTAGAAATATGATTCTTGTGGATCATAGAAGACCTGATGAGAGAAAATTTGATGAAATAAGACCAATTTCATGTGAAGTGGGAATACTACCAAGAACTCATGGTACTGGACTTTTCACCAGAGGTTTGACTCAGGTATTGACTGTTGCTACCTTAGGAGCTCTAGGTGACGTACAAATACTGGATGGCCTTGGGGAAGAAGAATTCAAGAGATATATGCATCACTATAATTTCCCATCCTACAGTGTTGGAGAAGTTAAACCAATGAGGGGACCCGGAAGAAGAGAAATAGGTCATGGTGCTTTGGCAGAAAGAGCATTACAGCCTTTAATTCCTTCTGAAGAAGAATTCCCATATACTATAAGATTAGTATCTGAGGTTTTAAGTTCTAATGGATCTACTTCCCAAGCCAGTGTCTGCGGAAGTACCTTGGCATTATTAGATGCAGGTGTTCCAATAAAGAGGCCGGCAGCAGGTATTGCTATGGGGTTAGTAACCAGTGAGGATTTAACACAGGAAGAAATATTGACAGATATTCAAGGAATAGAAGATTTCTTTGGAGATATGGACTTCAAAGTAGCTGGTACCGTAGAAGGAATAACTTCTATACAGGTAGATACTAAGCTAAGAGGATTATCTAATCAGTGTATCAGAAAAGCTATAGACATGGCAAGAAAAGCCCGACTGGAAATCATAGAAAAAATTACTCAGTGCATACCAAAACATAGAGATGATTTGTCTGTTTATGCTCCTAGAGCTTATACAATGACTATAGACCCTGAAAAGATTAGAGACGTTATAGGTACTGGCGGTAAGGTTATAAACAAGATTATAGCAGAAACCGGTGTTAAAATTGACATAAAAGATGACGGAAAGATCTTTGTTATGTCAAGTGATAGCGTTGGAGCTAAGAGAGCGATAAAAATGATAGAAGACTTAACAAAGGAAGTTAAAGTAGGAGAAGTTTATCTTGGTAAAGTAACCAAAATTGCTACTTTTGGCGCATTTGTTGAGATTCTTCCAAATAAAGAAGGCTTAGTTCATATATCTAAGTTGGATATAGCTAGAGTTAACAAAGTAGAAGATGTGGTTTCTGTTGGCGATGAAATTTTAGTTAAGGTAACTGAAATAGATAATCAGGGAAGAATAAATCTTTCTAGAAAAGATGCCATAAAAGATAGTGAGAACGAAGAGAAAGAGCAATAAAAATAGAAGGGCGTTATGCCTTTTTATTTTTTATGAGAGGTCGGTGATAACATGTATAATATGATAACATTATCCAATGGACTTAGACTTGTAATTGAAAAGATTGATTATGTTAATTCTGTAAGCGTAGGGCTTTGGATTGAGAATGGTTCAAGAAATGAGGCTATAAACAATAATGGAATTTCACATTTTATAGAACATATGCTCTTTAAAGGTACAAGAAATAGAAGTGCAAAGGAGTTGGCTGAAGTAATCGAAGATGTGGGTGGTCAGCTCAATGCCTTTACAGGAAAAGAAGCTACTTGTTTTTATATAAAGTTGTTAGATACACACCTGGAGTTATCTCTAGATGTATTGTCTGACATGCTTTTTAACAGTATTTTTAGTGAAGAAGAAATAGAGAGAGAAAAAGGTGTAGTTATTGAAGAAATTAATATGAGCGAAGATACTCCCGACGATGTTGTAAATGAGCTGCACAGCCAAGTAACATGGGGTGAAGATTCGCTTTCACTTCCTATTTTAGGTACTGAAGAAACAGTTAGAAGCTTTACCCGTGCACAGTTAATAGATTATGTTCATTCCTACTACATACCGGAAAACTCTGTTATTTCTATCTGCGGAAACGTAGATATAAGTAATGTAGAAAAGTTAGTAGAAGCATATTTTGGCAAGTGGAAAAGTGATACTAAGAAAATTACTCATTATTCCTCTCCCGAGATACTAACCGGTAGTCTTTATAAGAACAAAGATATAGAGCAGCTTCATATCAGCTTAGGTCTTAAGGGTATACCAATGGGTAATGATGATATATATCCTCTCTTGCTTTTAAATAATGTATTGGGCGGTGGTGCATCTTCCTTGCTTTTCCAGAAAATCAGGGAGGAGCATGGCTTATGTTACACTGTTTATTCCTATCTTTCTTCATATATAAATACTGGAGTGATTAATATTTATGCTGGCCTAAACCCTAATTATGCAGCTGATGCCTTAGTGATGATATCTCAAGAAATAGAGGATTTCATTAAAACAGGAATAAGAGAAGAGAAGTTAATAAAAGCAAAGGAGCAGATTAAGGGTAATTACATTTTGGGATTGGAAAGCACCAGCAGTAGGATGTTTAGTAACGGTAAAGCTGCACTGTTCCAGAATCGAATTAACAGGCCGGATGAAATACTGAAGAAGATTGACGCCATTACTACTGATAAATTAAATGAAGTTATGAAAGTTACATTTGGAAATAGAATAATGAATGCTGCTTTTGTAGGTAAGAATATTAATATTGATCAATACAATGAAATACTGAACTTTGATACAGTAGCTTTTAAACAAAATACAACTAAGGAATTGGTCTAAATGTTTATCACCTGTAATATAATACCATAGCTTTTCATAAAATCTTTATATAAGATTAAGGAGGTATATATTATGGGTGATAACTCTAAACTATACAGTGAAATAGAAAAATATGAGATAATTAATGTAAATGATGGTGAAAAATATAATTATCTAGCAAATAATGATGTAATTATTGATGAAAATGGGTACTTAAAGTTAATAATACTAAATAAGTCACAATCTAAGTTTAGCTTTTTTAGTAATAATGAGTTTTTGGAAGTACCCTGGGAATGCGTGAAAAAAATTGGTTTAAGGACTATAATAATTGATGCGGATGAGCAATCAATAAAAAAGACCCGATTATAAGGCGTGGAGGTATGTGATGAAAATAATAGTGCAGAAATTCGGTGGAACATCAGTATCTACCAAAGAACGAAGGCAGTCTGCTATCAACAAGGTAGTTGATTGTGTTAAGAAGGGTTATAAACCAGTAGTTGTAGTATCTGCCATGGGGAGGATGAATGATCCCTATGCCACCGATACCCTACTTTCATTGGTTAAAAAGGATTTTTTGGATAATAATAAAATGGCATCAGACTTATTGATGAGTTGTGGAGAAATAATTAGTTCTGTAGTTTTTACAGCAGATCTTTATGAAGCTGGTTATACAGCAACACCTTTGACTGGTGGACAAGCAGGTTTGATAACTAATGACAAATATGGTGAAGCTGAGGTTATAAAGGTTAATACCACAAAAATTCTAGAAGTTCTCGATTCCTCATCTATCCCGGTTATAGCAGGCTTTCAGGGGATAAGTGAAAGTGGCTATATTACAACTTTGGGACGAGGCGGCAGTGATGTATCAGCAGCGATAATTGGTGGAGCTCTAGGAGCAGAAGAAGTAGAAATATACACAGATGTGGATGGTATAATGACTGCAGATCCAAGAATAGTTAATAATGCATCACTTATCAAGGAAATAAGCTATAATGAAGTTTTTCAATTGGCAGAACAGGGAGCTAAGGTTATTCATCCAAGGGCTGTGGAAGCTGCTATGAAATATAATATTAAGTTAGCAATAAAGAATACACTAAATGACTGTGAAGGAACAGTAATAACCAGCGCTGTAACTCACGGAGAAGAAGGTAAGGTTATTACTGGTATAACTCATATGAGCCATAGAGTCCAAGTAAAGATAAATTATGAAGACAACAAGAATAACGGTAGCTATGACGATATTCTAGATATACTAGGTAGAAATAATATCAGTATAGATTTAATAAACGTTTTTCCACACGAGAAGATTTTTACTATAGATGATAAAGATAAAGAATTTGTATATAATTTGATGGAGAGTATGAATTTGATATATAACAAACAGGAGGAATGCAGCAAAATCGCTGTTGTTGGCATAGGAATGAAGGGCGTTCCCGGTGTTATGGCTAGAATACTGAAAAGACTTAGGAATGAAGGTATTGAGGTCCTGCAGACAGCAGATTCTCACATGACAATATGGTGTTTAGTGAAATCCTCGAAAACCCAACAAGCTATAGTAGCTCTTCATAAAGAATTTGATTTATAGTTAAATTGCTATAAAGTATATTTAAACCCTCTGATGTACAAAATAATAAAAGCAAACGTATATGGAGGGATTGCTTTGGCTGATGAAGAAAAAATTCAACAAAAAGAAGATAAACGAGAAAATATAAAAGAATTAGGTACTACTGATATAGCTCGCCCAGACGAGCGCATTCAAGTTGTTCCTATAATAGGACAAATAGAAGGTCATAATCTATTGTCACCTCAAACAAAAGCTACTAAGTATGAACATATTATACCGCAGCTAATAGGTATGGAGCGTGATGAGAAAGTTGAGGGTATATTGATAGTACTTAATACTGTAGGTGGAGATGTGGAGGCTGGCTTAGCAATTGCAGAAATGATAAATAGTTTGAGTAAGCCTACGGTTTCTCTGGTAATTGGGGGAGGACATTCAATTGGAGTGCCCCTGGCTACTTCTGCAAATTATTCATTTATTTCACCTACTGCAACAATGATTGTTCATCCAATAAGAATGACGGGGCTGGTTATTGGTGTACCGCAAACATTTGAGTATTTCAACAAAATGCAAAAGAGAATAATTGATTTTGTTACCAGAACATCGAAGATAAGTAGCGATAGATTTGTAAAGCTCATGCTTCAATCTGACGAGTTGCTGAATGATATGGGAACAATATTGATTGGAAAGCAAGCTGTTGAAGAGGGCATAATCGACGAAGTGGGTGGAATAAAAGAAGCCCTTTCAAAATTAAATAGTTTGATTGAGGAAAGCAAAAAGCAACCATAGGAGATACCTATGGTTAAATTTTTATAAAAAAAAGGATATTAAAAAGTGATGTAGAAATAATACCAAGAGGTGATGACGTTGGCTAAAAAGAAAAGTAAATCTAATTTACATAATGACATTTATGGAGTGACCTTAGTGGCCTTTGGCCTATTAACATTGATCAGTGTATTTACATTAAAAGCAGGATTATTAGGTGGATTTATAAAAAATATATTGTTTGCATTAATAGGGATCGGAGCTTTCTTATTACCGCTTTTTATTATTTTTATAGGCATTGCAATGATAATTACCAAGGGAAATTTAAAATTTGAAAAGAAATTCTACGGAATTCTTACCTTTGTAATTAACACCATATTGTTTGTGCAGCTAGCTAACATTGATAAATTTTATTATGGTGATTTTGTAAATGGTCTTGTAGATGTAGCTATGAGTAAAAATTTTGCACATGGTGGCGTATTAAGCTATATTATAACGGTTCCTCTGTATAAGCTGTTAGGTAGTACTGGTTGTTATATCCTCTATTGTACTGTATACATAATTAGCATGATGATAGTTTTCAACTTTACAATTATGGATGTGGTGGGGAAAATTAAGCTCCCAAGAAAGCAAAAAGAAAAAAAGCAAGTTTTATCGGATGTACAGGAGGTAGCACTGACAGAGGAAGTAGTTAATGATAAGGGGAATTATATAAATGATATCAATAAGAAGATAAAAATAATAGATTTTATGAAGAATAATAATGTTGAAGAAGAAGGAAACTTATTGCAAAAAGCCGCTGTAAGCATCGAAAAAAAGCATAATTCCGTTGGTGAGGCTAAAGAAGATATTAGTAAATCCATTTCTGAAGAGATAATGCAGAATTTTAATGATGTGGCAGCAGCATATAGTTTTCCCTCAACAGATCTTTTAAACATAAATAATTCTCTTAATATGAACAAGGAGGATAAAAAAGGCTTGCTGAACAGTGCAGCAAAGCTGGAAGAGACCTTAAGCAGCTTTGGAGTTGAAGCTAAGGTTATTCAGGTAACTAAAGGCCCATCTGTAACTAGGTATGAGTTGCAGCCCAGTTCCGGTGTAAAGGTAAGCAAAATAGTGAATCTTTCGGATGATATAGCACTTAGTCTTGCTGCAAAAGGGGTTCGTATAGAAGCGCCAATACCAGGAAAAGCGGCAGTAGGAATCGAAGTTCCCAATAAGGAGCTGATTCCGGTATATCTAAGAGAGGTTTTAGAGTCTGAAGAGTTTAAGAACAATAAAAATAATCTTTCTTTTTCATTGGGTAAAGATATTGCAGGAAACTGTGTAGTTGCAGACCTGACCAAAATGCCCCATTTACTTATAGCGGGGGCTACTGGCTCAGGAAAAAGTGTATGTATAAACACCCTAATTATAAGTTTACTATACAAGTACTCACCTGATGATGTCAAGCTGTTAATGGTGGATCCTAAAGTGGTAGAGTTAAGTGTTTATAATGGTATTCCGCACCTACTCATTCCGGTAGTAACAGATCCCAAAAAAGCAGCTGGAGCTCTTAATTGGGCTGTAAATGAAATGACAAGAAGATATAAGCTGTTTGCAGATAACTCTGTAAGAAATGTAGAGGGATACAATGAACTCTTGGAAAAGGGAAAGGTTACAGAAAAGTTGCCTTGGATAGTCATTATAGTTGATGAGCTGGCTGATTTGATGATGGTCTGTCCAGGGGATGTGGAAAATTACATAGGTAGGTTAGCCCAGATGGCAAGAGCCGCTGGTATGCATCTTGTAATTGCCACCCAGAGACCTTCTGTTGATGTTATAACAGGTGTTATAAAAGCTAATATACCTTCCAGAATTTCATTTGCAGTTTCAAGCCAAATAGATTCCAGAACTATACTGGACAGTACAGGAGCTGAGAAACTTCTAGGTAAAGGGGACATGCTTTTCTATCCAGTTGGTGAAGCTAAGCCAATAAGAATACAAGGTGCTTATATTGGTGAAGAGGAAGTAGAGAAAGTTGTAAATTTCATAAAGAGTCAACAGAATATAAGTGAATATAAGGAGGAAATACTGAATCACATTAACTCTGAACAGGAATATGAGGAAGAATTTGATGAGTTATTGGATGAAGCAATAAGAATTGTGGTGGAATGCGATCAAGCTTCTACTTCCCTATTGCAAAGAAGGCTAAGAATCGGCTATAATAGAGCCGCTAGACTAATAGATCAACTTGAGGCGAAGGGGATTATCTCTGCAAGAGATGGAAGTAAGCCACGTCAAATTTTAGTGGATAGAAATTCTTATCTAAATAATGAAATTATAGGTGATGATTAATAAAAAACTTGTTAAATATATAAAAGAGTTTTAAAATATATTTATAAATTTAAACTTTAGGAGGAAATAAATTGACGGTATACAAGTTAGGCTTAATAAGCTTAGGATGCGATAAAAACAGAGTTGACACAGAAATAATTCTTGGAAGTCTCAAGGATAAGTTTGAAGTGACTAATGATCCAAAGGAAGCAGATGTCATAATCGTTAATACCTGTGGATTCATTGAAGCTTCTAAGCAGGAATCTATAAACACAATTTTAGAAATGGCAGAGTATAAGAAGAATTATAAATGTAAAGTATTGATTGCAACGGGGTGTCTTACACAAAGGTATAAAGCGGAGCTTCAGGAACTAATGCCTGAAATAGATATTATTTTGGGAGTCAATGATTACGATAAAATATCCGCAGCTATTGAAAAGTTTTACTCTGACCATCAAAAGATTATATTATGCTCAGACAGTAATATAATAAATGAAGGTGAGAGGGTACTTACAACCGGCAAGAATTTTGCTTATTTAAGGATAAGCGAGGGATGTAATAATAATTGTACATATTGCGCTATTCCAAAAATACGTGGACCTTATCGCAGTAGATCTATGGAGAATATAATAAAAGAAACTCATCAACTGGTAAGTCAAGGAGTTAGCGAGATAATCTTAATTGCACAAGATACCACCTTATATGGCATTGATATATATGGTACAAAGAGCTTACCAAAACTAATTGATGAGATTTCAAAAGTAGAAGGTGTGAAGTGGATTAGATTGTTATATTGCTATCCAGAAGAGATTACAGATGAGCTGATAGATGTAATAGCAAATAATCCAAAGGTTTGTAAATACATTGATATGCCTATACAACATATAAGTGACAGGATCCTAAGACGAATGGGGAGAAGAGGTAAAAAAGAAAATATTATTTTAGTAATTAAAAAATTAAAAGCAAAGGTTAAAGATATTGCATTAAGAACTACTTTTATTGTAGGCTTTCCCGGTGAGACAGAAGAAGATTTTCAGGAATTGTGTGATTTTGTAAAAGATACTTGTTTTGATAATATGGGAGTATTTCAATATTCTCCCGAAGAGGGTACAGCCGCTGCTAGCATGAAGGAGACTATTGATGATAAAACAAAGTCTAAACGAGAGCATGAGATCATGTTATTGCAGCAGAAGGTTTCATTAAATAACAATAGGGCTAAAATTGGAAAAGTATTTGAGACCCTTGTGGAAAGTAAAGATGGAGAGTACTATATTGGTAGAACCATGCAGATGGCTCCAGATATTGATGGTTTGATGTATATTAGTAGCAACGAAAATATAGATCTAGGATCTTATATTACTGTTAAAGTTAATGAGGCTAGCGAGTATGATTTAGTAGGAGATGTATATTATGAATCTGGCAAATAAGTTAACCGTTTTAAGAATTTTTCTAGTTCCCTTGTTCTTAATATTCATTGCTATCCGAGATATTCCCTATGGATCAATAATGGCAACACTGGTATTTATAATTGCAGCATTGACAGATAAGCTTGACGGATACATAGCCAGAAGCAGAAACCAAATAACAAAGTTTGGTAAATTTTTGGATCCGCTGGCGGATAAATTATTGGTTACTGCCGCCTTAATATCTTTAGTTGAGTATAGAATAATACCTGCGTGGCCTGCAGTTATTATTATTGCAAGGGAGTTTGCAGTATCTGGATTGAGAACAATTGCAGCCTCAGAAGGCCTGGTTATTGCTGCCAGCTGGTGGGGAAAAATAAAAACAGTTATACAGATAATAGCAATAATTATCGCACTTTTACAGTTTAACCTCGAAATCCAACCAGAGTTGACTAAGGGTTTTGCCTTCATTGATACTATAAAAAAGTTTATGCCTCTTCTAACTGAAATTTCGTTGTACTTAACCGTTATTATAACGTTGTTATCTGGATATGACTATTTTGTTAAGAATAAGCATGTAATAAAAATTGAAAAATGATTAAGCTAATAATAATAAATAATTTTAAAATATAATGTATATTATTTCTTATTATGGCAAGAATTGAAATATCGCCAAACGTAAGTTCCTTTATTAGGAACTTTTTAATATAATGTTGACTTATTATTAAGGATAAGTTATAATTATTAATAGAACACATGTTCGGAAAGGGATGAGAAACAATGGCAAATTTAGATTTGGAAAAGTTAAAAGCCATAGAAGCGGCTATGAGTCAGATTGAAAAGCAATTTGGTAAAGGTTCAGTAATGAAACTTGGTGAACACAGTACATTAAGTGTAGATTCCATACCTACCGGGTGTCTGGAGTTAGATATAGCCCTAGGAATTGGAGGTGTACCAAGAGGTAGAATAATTGAAATTTTTGGGCCAGAATCCTCAGGTAAAACAACAGTAGCACTTCACATAATAGCAGAAACACAAAAAAGAGGTGGAGCAGCAGCTTTTATTGATGCGGAGCATGCACTGGATCCTAATTATGCAAGAAGATTAGGAGTAGATATAGATAATCTTATAGTTTCACAACCGGATACCGGTGAACAGGCTTTGGAAATTGCAGAAGCTCTTGTAAGATCCAATGCTATTGATACCATCGTCGTGGATTCCGTAGCAGCCTTAGTACCTAGGGCAGAAATAGAAGGGGAAATGGGTGACTCTCACGTAGGTTTACAAGCTAGACTTATGTCCCAAGCTCTGAGAAAATTGGCTGGTACAATCAATAAATCAAAATGTCTAGCTATTTTTATAAATCAGCTGAGAGAAAAAGTAGGAGTTATGTTTGGCAATCCGGAAACTACGCCGGGAGGAAGAGCACTTAAATTCTATGCGTCAGTACGTTTGGATATTAGAAGAGTTGACTCAATAAAACAAGGCGAAGATGTAATTGGAAACAGAACAAGGGTAAAAGTTATTAAAAATAAGGTAGCGCCGCCTTTTAAACAGGCTGAATTTGATATAATGTATAATGAAGGAATTTCCAGAGAAGGTACTATTTTAGATGTAGGTGTTAGAGAGGGTATTGTACAGAAGAGTGGGGCTTGGTTCTCATATAATGATGTTAGATTAGGACAAGGAAGAGAAAATGCTAAGCAATATTTTAGAGAAAACCCCCAGTTAGCTTTGGAAATAGAAAATCTAATTCGAAAAAAGTATGATCTTCCAATTTTAGCTGCAGATAAAGAAAGTGATTCCAAAAATACAGATAACGAATAAAGGGCTTGATTAAAGGTTGGTAGTTTATACTAACCTTTTTAATATTTACATTGTTTTTGGGAAAATAAGTATATATTTTATAGTTAACATAATTTGTAATATGTGTATGAGGCAAACAATTCTCACTCAAAAGGTTTTCAACTTGACATTAAGTGAATTTTAATATAAAATAAATACAAATACTGGTTTATCATAGTAATTTTTAATTGAATAATATGACACCTTTTCTAAGCTTTCATAGAAAAGAACTAGTATTACAAAATAAAGCATAGGAGGTGTTCATATGGGTGATTATGTTATACCATTTTTAGTGTGGGTTTTAATCTCAGTGGTTATAGCATTTGAATTTCTAATAAGAAAAAAATTAGCAGAACAAAAAATTGTCAAAGCTGAACAGGAGGCCGAAGCTTTAATTGAAAATGCTAAAAAAGAAGCAGATTCAAAAAAGAAAGAGGCTATTTTGGAGGCAAAGGAAGAAGTTCATAAGTTAAGAACAGATTTTGAACGTGAATCCAGAGAAAGACGCAATGAAATCCAGAGAATGGAAAGAAGAATACTTCAGAGGGAAGAATCTTTGGATAAGAAGAGCGACATGCTCGAAAAGAAGGATGAAAGTATCAATAAAAAGCTTCAGGATGTACAGCAATTAGAGGACAGTATTCAAGTATTATATCAAAAGCAGAGGGAAGAGCTAGAGCGTATAGCTGGTCTAACCTCAGAAGAGGCAAAAGCTTTTCTTTTAGAACAGTTAAGTTCTGAGCTAAAGCATGATTCTGCTGTGTTGATAAAAGAATTTGAAACTAAGACCAAGGAAGAATGTGAAAAGAGAGCTCGGGAAATAATTACAACTGCCATTCAAAGATGTGCGGCTGATCATGTTTCAGAGTCAACAGTTCATGTGGTTGCACTTCCAAATGATGAAATGAAGGGTAGAATTATAGGTAGAGAGGGAAGAAACATCAGAACTCTTGAAACACTAACTGGTGTTGACCTAATAATTGATGATACTCCGGAAGCAGTTATACTTTCAAGTTTCGATCCAATTAGAAGAGAAGTTGCTAGAATAGCTCTTGAAAAACTAATTATTGACGGTAGAATACACCCTGCCAGAATAGAAGAAATGGTTGAAAGAGCTAAAAAGGAAGTTGAAAATGACATAAAAGAAGAAGGTGAACAAGCAACTTTTGAAACAGGTGTACATGGACTCCATCTGGAGTTAATTAAACTGTTGGGCCGATTGAAGTATAGAACAAGTTATGGCCAAAACGTATTGAAGCATTCTCTGGAGGTTGCCTACCTAGCCGGATTAATGGCTGGGGAACTAGGACTAGATCCTACAGTAGCCAAGAGAGCCGGTTTGCTTCATGATATCGGTAAAGCCGTAGATCATGAAGTTGAAGGACCGCATGCATTGATAGGTGCAGAAATTGCGAAAAAATATCATGAATCTGCAATAGTTGTTAATGCAATAGCTGCTCATCATGGGGATGTAGAGATGCAATCTCTCGAAGCTGTATTAGTTCAAGCTGCGGATGCTATTTCTGCTGCTAGACCTGGTGCAAGAAGAGAAACTCTGGAAGCTTACATTAAGAGATTAGAAAAATTAGAAGAAATCGCAAATTCATATGAAGGCGTAGAAAAGTCATATGCCATTCAAGCAGGCAGAGAAGTTAGAATTATGGTTAAACCAGATCAAATTGATGATGCCGGGTTAGTTGAAATGTCTAGAAATCTTTGCAAAAAGATTGAAAGCGAATTAGAATACCCTGGACAAATTAAAGTTAATGTAATTAGAGAAACACGAGCAATAGATTATGCAAAGTAATTTAGATTAGTGAAGAAAGAGAGACTCCTTTAAAGCTTATAAAATATTTTTACAAGCTTTAGAAGGAGTTTTTTACTACACTGAACTTTTTATTCAAAGGAAAGATATTTACATTAATTCCGATAAATGATATATTTTATATATATTTTTTATACCATAACAGAAATAGGTGTTTTTCATGATTTACTCAGATCTGCATATTCATTCAAGTTATTCCGACGGATCTTTAACTCCTAAAGAGATAATAGATATAACTAAAAGTAAGGGTATCAACTGCATATCAATCACTGATCATGATTCTATATTATCCCAGTATGAGCTGTCCCAAATAAGTGAAGAAATAACTATAGTGCCGGGGTTGGAGTTGAGTTCCGAATATAATGGACATGAGATTCACTTTCTAGGGTATTTTATTGATGTATTTAACACAGAATTGATTAGTGTGCTTAATGATATACATAAGGAAAGAGTAGAAAGGGTATATACTATAATTGGCAGGTTAAGAAAGCTGGGAATAAATATTTCTGAATCTGATATTAAGCTGGATAGATTTGTATCAATGGGGAGGCCTCACATAGCTAAACTTCTGCTTGATAAAGGCTATGTCAAATCATTAAGAGAAGCTTTTCATCTATATCTTGCCAAAGGTAGGCCGGCTTATATTGAGCGGTATAAGCTTAATTATAAAGAAGCGCTGAAGCTGATAAAAAATAGTGGGGGTATATCTGTATTAGCACATCCTGGTGAATTGTATAAGGGTATAGATCCAGAAAAACTGATAAGAGACTTGAAGATTTATGGCCTCTGTGGTATTGAAGTCTTTCATCCTTCACATGACAGTAAAGATATAAATAATTTTTATAATCTGTCAAAAAAGTATAAGTTGGTTATCTGCGGAGGGACAGATTATCACGGTAGCAATACAAAATCTGATATCAACATAGGGGCTATAGGTCTGGATTTAAATCTAACTACAAAATTTTTTAATTATTATAATAAATACAACGGGGGGCAAGTAAAATGAAATTTTCAAACTTATCCTTGCAGCTAGAATCTTCTGTAACACTAGAAATAACAGCAAAAGCAAAAAAAATGAGAGATGAAGGATTGGATGTAGTGAGTTTTGGGGCGGGTGAACCCGACTTTAACACGCCAGACAATATAATTGAAGCAGCAATAAAGGCAATGAAAAAAGGGCTAACAAAGTATACACCTGCTTCAGGTATTGTTCAGTTGAAAGAAGCTATAAGTAAGAAGTTATATAATGATAATGGCCTGCAGTATTCAACTTCACAAATTATCGTATCAACAGGTGCTAAGCAGTGCTTATCTAATTTATTTCAGGCTATTATCAATCCTGGTGATGAAGTCATAGTGCCTAGTCCTTACTGGATTTCCTACCCGGAATTAATTAAATTATATGGAGGAAAGCCGGTATTTGTAAGTGTAGCAGAAAAATGTGACTTCAAATATGGTATCGAGGACTTAGAGAGAGTTGTTACCGAAAATACAAAGGCCATACTTGTGAATAGTCCCAATAATCCTACCGGTGCAGTTTATGGAAAAGAGGAACTGGAGCAGATAGCTAAATTTGCTGAGAAATATGATTTACTAATTATCTCCGATGAAATTTATGAAAAATTAATATATGATAATGAAAAACATGTTAGTATAGCGTCACTTAGCAAAGATGCATACCACAGGACCATCATAGTAAATGGTTTATCAAAGACTTATTCTATGACAGGCTGGAGAGTAGGATACGCCGCAGGTCCTGAAAAGCTCATTAAAATTATGTCTAACATTCAAAGTCATACTACATCTAATCCTACATCAATTTGTCAGTATGCAGCTTTAGAAGCTTTAGAGGGTCCGCAAGATAAAATCCAATATATGATTAAACAATTTGAAATAAGAAGAAACTATATGGTAGATAAAATTAATAGTATAAATCATATTAGCTGCATCAATCCGCAAGGGGCCTTTTATGTAATGGTAAACATTAGTAATTTGCTAAACCGTAAAATGGGGGATTTGCTGATCAAAGACTCTTTTACTCTATCACAATTATTGCTTGAGAAGCAGTTGGTGGCTGTAATTCCTGGAGAAGCTTTTGGTGTCGGCAACTACATAAGACTATCCTATGCGACCTCGCTGGAGAATATCGAAAAAGGGCTTGCAAGAATAGAAAAATTTATTTGTGATTTAACATAAAATAATTTTTGTAAATATACAAGATATTGCTGGTATAGTGGTTTTATTTTGTTTTAATTCATGTTATATTATTAATAGATATAATTTGGAAGCAAAGGGTGATTAATAGATGGGAAAACAAATTGATCTACTTTTACCTATAACGGGTAAAGTCGTAGCATTAACAGAAGTAAATGATTATCTTTTCAACAAGAAAATAATGGGCGAAGGTGCCGCTATAAAACCTCAGGATAATTTTGTTTATTCTCCGGTAGATGGTGAAGTGGTGCTTGTATATGATGCAAAGCATGCTGTTGGAATTAAAACAGCGGAAGGTCTGCAAATATTAATACATGTCGGTATTGACTCTGTAAAACTGGAGGGTAAAGGATTTGCTTCTTATGTAAAGGTTGGTGAAAAAGTAAAAGCAGGAGATAAGATCTTATATTTCGACAGAGAATTCGTTGAAATGCAAGCTTCAACTATAACACCTTTAGTAATAACAAATTCTGAAATTATTGAAAGCATAGACATTAATTACAGGAGCACAAAGGCAAAAGAAGTGTTTATGACTGTAAACTTAAAATAGGAGGGTTAAAATGGTAAGTAGAGAAGTAATAGTTAAAAGCTCAACCGGGTTACATGCAAGACCAGCTACTTTACTGGTAAAAAAGGCTTCATCCTTTAAATCTGATATTACAATTGAACATAATGGAAAAAAAGCAAACGTTAAAAGTCTTATAGGTGTGTTATCTTTAGGTGTATCAAAAAATTCTAACATTATTATAACAGCCTCTGGAGATGATGAAACTCACGCAGTTGAAGAGTTGGTTAAACTGATAAATTCACTAGAAGATTAAAAGAGGGTGACATGAGTCCCCTCTTTTAATCTTCTATGAGAATCTTTGATTTTTGCTCTTATATATGAGGAAAGCTAAGTTTAGACCTGCTAATCCAACCAATATGTAAATAATTCTTTCAACAATGGATGAAATTTCTCCAAGAATAGAAGTGAGTTGAGCAACGAAATTAAAGTTTGCGATACCGATCAGCCCCCAATTCAAAGCCCCAATTATGACTAGAATGATTGAAATTTTGTCTAACAGACTCAATTTATACATGGTATTCCCCCTAAGAATATCTTTTTACAGTAAATTATATTAAGATTTTACATAAATATAACTAATGTAATTAATAAATTATGGTATAATACCTATGGGAAAAATATTTGATGAAATAAAAGGAGACGAGGGATGAGAAATTTATATAGTACACCACTTAACTCTAGATATGCTTCAAAAGAAATGAGTTACCTTTTTTCTGATGATATGAAATTTAAAACTTGGAGAAAGTTGTGGGTGGCTCTTGCTGAAAGTGAAAAGGAACTGGGACTTAATATTACAGAGGAGCAAATCAACGAACTTCGAAGTAATATGGATAATATAAACTATGAAGATGCGGAAATGAAAGAAAAAGAAATTAGACATGATGTTATGAGTCATGTATATGCATATGGATTGCAGTGCCCCGCAGCTAAAGGTATAATCCATCTTGGCGCTACAAGTTGTTATGTTGGAGATAACACTGACATAATAATAATGAGAGAAGCTTTATATATTATAAGAAAGAAATTAATCAATATAATTTCCTTGCTATCAAAATTTGCAGAAAAATATAAGGACTTACCTACCTTGGGTTTTACACATCTTCAGCCTGCTCAATTGACCACTGTAGGTAAGAGAGCATGTTTATGGATTCAGGATCTTGTAATAGACTTAGAGAATCTGGATTTTGTCATCAGCAAATTAAAATTAAGAGGAGCTAAGGGGACTACTGGAACACAGGCTAGTTTTATGAATCTCTTTAATGACGATGAGGAAAAAGTGAAGGCATTAGATAAACTTGTTGCAGATAAAATGGGCTTTGAAGAGACTTTTGCGGTTACTGGACAGACATATACAAGAAAAGTGGATTCTATTGTGCTTAATACGCTTTCAGAGATAGCACAGAGCGCCTATAAATTTAGTAATGACATGAGATTGCTCCAGAGTATGAAGGAAATGGAAGAGCCTTTTGAAAAAAATCAAGTTGGATCTTCTGCTATGGCCTACAAGAGAAATCCTATGAGATCTGAAAGGATTGGAGCCTTGGCTAGATATATTATAGTAGACGCCTTGAATCCAGCTATAACTGCTTCTACGCAATGGTTTGAAAGGACTTTAGATGATTCTGCAAATAAGAGATTATCCGTAGCTGAAGCTTTTCTTGCTTTAGATGGAGTCTTAGATTTGTATCTTAATGTGAGTGAAAATCTTGTGGTATATGAAAAAGTAATTGAAGCCCATGTAAATAACGAACTTCCTTTTATGGCCACAGAAAATATTCTGATGGAAGCTGTTAAACGAGGAAAAGATCGTCAAGAGCTCCATGAAAGGATAAGAGTACATTCTATGGAAGCTGCTAAGAGGGTCAAGGAAGAAGGATTAAATAACTATCTCATTGAAAGAATCATAGATGACCCTGCTTTTGGAATGTCCAAGGAAGAAATCTTAAGTATTGTAAATCCAAAAAAGTTTGTTGGAAGAGCGCCGGGACAAGTAGTTCAGTTTATAGAAGAGGTTGTTGAACCTATATTGAATGAAAATGCTGAATATCTTGGTGCGAAAGCTGAAATTAACGTTTAGTATATTTTGTATATAAATATTATAAAGCTGCTGTTCGAAATTGCGAATGAGCAGCTTTTGTATTTTTATCAATATGGTAAATATACCCAGTTTTGCTAACAGGATGTGATTTACAAATAATGGTATATTTATGCATCAAAAATAGGGTAAAAATTTTAAGATAAAAGCCAAATATTTAAGATATAATTTCAATTGAAACGCCAAGTAAAAATTTAATAAAAAATGTCGGAAAGTTGGTGTCTAAATATTAAATTTTCATTATGAATGCAAAGCTAAAGTTAGCATAAATATGTTAGATATCTGAATCCAAGTAACAACATAAGGATTATACGAACAATATGTTAATATATGGTAAATGACGCTTAAAATATTATGCGCTAAATGTATATTTAGCGCAATAATGTGGACAAGCGACATATAAAGTGGTATAATATAACAGAGGTGAATTGCCAAATGAGTAAAAATTATGATGCGGTCTTATACAGCGTGCAAGATAAAAATATAATAAGCAATTTTAAGCTTACAGATGAGGATGAGAAATTATTAATAAAATTAAAATCAGAGTTTCAAAGTAAGTCTTTTTATCCTATTATAGAAGATATATATAAACTATATAGAAGTGGATACTCAACTTCATATTTGGCAGAAGTATATAATGTAAGTATAAGACAAATACAAAGAATATTAAAAGATATGGGGTTAACTAAAGAATTGGTTGTGAAAAATATAAGCACTCCGGCTAAAAGTGAAAAAACTGTAAAAAAGACAAAGCCTGCGGCTAGTACCCTTTCGCCTTTTAGCGAATACTATTTGCTTCCTGAAAGGTTAAGGGAATTTTTAAATTATCTAGAAGTAATTAAAGCAAAATCTCCTAATACTGTAGAAGGCTACAAGATTGATTTAACTATTTTCTTTAAGTTCATGCAGTTGTACAGACGAAAATGCCCAGGTGATATGGAATTTGCAGATATTCCTATTGATGATATAGATGATGCTTTCATAAAGACAATTAAACTTACAGATTTATATGCATATCTTTCCTATGTAGAAAAAAACAGAGGTAACAGTGCCTATGCCAGAGCCAGAAAAGTTGCCTCGTTAAAATCTTTTTTCAGATATCTTTATACGAGGACAAAAATATTGGAAGAAAACCCTGCAGCGGACCTTGAAACGCCTAAAACGGATAAAAGAAATCCAATTTATTTAACTCTAAGCGAAAGTAAAGAGCTCTTGGAAGCTGTAGATGACACCTACAGGCATTCGAAGCGAGATTTTTGCATTATTACCCTTTTTTTAAATTGTGGCTTGCGTCTATCTGAATTGTGCAGCATAGATATTTCAAAAATAAAGGGAGATATTTTATCGGTAGTAGGTAAAGGCAATAAGGAGCGAACTGTCTATTTGAATAAAGCTTGCATAAGGGCTATTGAAGACTATCTGCCTGAGAGAAACAGTATGGAAATATTAGATGCTCATAAAGATGCGCTTTTTATCAGCGAAAGAAAAAGAAGGATCAGCAAACGAAATGTTGAGCTGGTAATTGAAAAATACATAGCAGCTGCTGGATTAGACAGTACTAAGTATACCCCTCATAAACTTCGTCATACAGCAGCGACTCTTATGTACAAGCATGGTAATGTAGATATCAGAAGTCTTCAAAAGATTTTGGGCCATGAAAATATTTCTACTACCCAGATATACACCCATGTTGATGACGAAAAGCTCAGGGAGGCAGTAAATCTAAATCCGTTAAATGAAATTGAATAAAAAGATTGCATCAATGGATGCAATCTTTTTTATCTCTCTTTATGGTATAAAAGCCGGGGAAAACTTCTTCCAATGTGTCGTTTTCAGGGGTATCCAACAGTTCCCTTAGACCTTCAACATCATCTATATATTCTATATCTAGTTCGTCTTCGTAACTTGTATCGTCCTCCCCCAGTTCCCATTTTTCTAAGTTTTCTATTGTTAAGTCATTATTATGTACATAAAAGTTGTTGTCAGAGATATTTATATCATCAATTTCATCGATAATAACTTCTTTATAATCATTGTTTGCAGTCTCTAGGCATTTACCGCAGTTATTGCAGATCTTTTTTGAATTCAGGTCACAGATGTTACAGGCCCCGCAGTTATCGCAGATTTTGTTCAGTGTGAATATGCAAGATTTTGACATTTAGTGCCTCCTATACTTATGTTCTATGGTCACCCTATATTATATTAAATCAAATATTTTTTTTCAACCGTGTATAAAAATTATAATATATGTCAATTATTATTAGATAGAACATAAGTTTGATATTTTCGATACTATATGGTATAATTTATATGATTGAGAGGTGTTATTAAAATGTTTGAAAACTTAAGTACAAAGCAAAGAGAAGTATACGAATTTGTTAAAAAACATACTGAAGAAAAAGGATATCCACCGGCAGTTAGAGAAATATGTGATGCTGTAGGTTTAAGCTCTACATCTACAGTACACGGACATCTAAAGAGATTGGAGAAAAAGGGTTTAATAAAAAGAGATCCTAGCAAACCTAGAGCATTAGAAATTGTTGAGTTCGCTCATCGTAAACGTGAAATGATTGATATTCCTGTTGTCGGTAAAGTTACTGCTGGTGCACCTATTCTTGCAGTAGAAAATATAGAAGATACCTTCAGCATTCCCCTAAGCTATATAAAAAATCAAAATGACCTATTTATACTGAATGTAAAAGGCGAAAGTATGATTGAAGCCGGTATACTCGATGGTGATATGGCCATAATAGAAAAAACTGAAGCTGTTAGAAATGGTGAAATTGTAGTGGCTCTCATAGAAAATGAAGCTACAATAAAAAGATTTTTTAAAGAAAAGGATCACATAAGATTACAGCCTGAAAATAAAACTATGAGTCCTATTATAGTGAAAGATTGCAAGATACTTGGTAAGTTGGTAGGTTTATATAGAGCATATTAAAAAAGCTGCAGCAATGCAGCTTTTTCTTCTATATTATATTATTGAGTGCTATCATAACACCTATTTTAACATGGTCCAATGTTAATCCGCCCTGCAGATAAGCAATATATGGTGGTCTGATAGGTGCATCAGCAGATAGTTCTATGGAAGCACCCTGAACAAAGGCTCCGGCAGCCATTATTACTTGATCGTTATATCCTGGCATATCCCAAGGCTCGCATTCTACAAAAGAATCTATGGGTGATCCCTTCTGTATCCCCTTGCAGAATTTGATCAATTTATCTTTGTCATTGAACTTTATTGCCTGTATTATATCAGTTCTTATGTCATTATATCCTGGCAGAACTTCAAAACCTGCAAGTTCCATTATTCTTGCACATAACACGGCACCTTTTACAGCTTCAATTGATGTATGTGGAGCTAGGAACAATCCTTGGAACAGTAATCTCATCACGCCAAAAGTAGAGCCGCACTCCCCTCCTATTCCCGGAATGGTCAACCTGTAAGAGGCTTGTTCTACATATACGCTTTTGCCGGCAATATAACCACCGGTTGGAGCAATACCACCGCCTATATTCTTTATTAAAGACCCGCAAACTAAGTCAGCGCCAACCTCTGTTGGTTCTTTAACTTCAACAAATTCCCCGTAGCAATTATCTACGAAACAAATAACATCATTTCTAATAGACTTAACAAAACTGATTATTTTTTCAATTGCACTAATTCTAAGAGATTTTCTCCAACCATAACCAGTTGACCTTTGAATATGTACTAGCTTTATGGTTTTATCTTCAGTTAATTCTATTTTGATTTCATCAAAATTAAAATCTCCATCTATTAGATCGATTTGCTTATAATTGATTCCATATTCTTTTAATGAGCCTATGTTTTCTTTGCCGCTTATACCTATTATGTTGTGAAGTGTATCGTAGGGCTTGCCGCAGATAGACAGCATAGTATCTCCGGGACGTAGGTTGCCAAATAGGGCTGCACCGATAGCATGAGTTCCGTTGACAAAATGAGGCCTTACTAAGGCACTTTCACAGTTGAAGATTCTTGCATAAACCTTATCTAATGCATCTCTACCAATGTCCCCATAGCCATATCCGGTGCTGTTTGTAAAGTGCGAATCGCTGATTCTTTCTGCTTGAAAAGCAGACAGCACCTTTGCTTGGTTATACTCCCTTACTTCATCGTAGTACTTAAATTGATCAGCAACATCCCTTTCTGCAGCATCCATAAACTCAAGTACTCTATCTCCTATTTTGTATTTAAGCTTTAGAAAATTTTTCATATGTAAATTCATTTTACCACCCTCCAGTTAATCATATTATCACATAAAAAAAGAATAGGCAAATTTGCCTATTCTTCAATACCTTCATCATCATTTTGATTATTGAATAAAATAACCTTCAATGGAGTTATTGTAGATATAGCATGCTTATATATCATCATCTGTTTGCCATCACAGTCTAATACAACGGTAAAACTGTCGAATCCCTTTACTATGCCCTTTAGTTGAAAACCATTTGTAAGATATATTGTTACTGGTATTTTATTTTTTCTAGCACCATTTAAAAATATATCCTGTAAGTTGTTTGTTGATTTGTTCATTGCATCTCACCCTCCAAAATTCTCTTAATATTTTATTCGATAAAGAAATAAAAAATCCTTTATTTAGAGTAAAATTAGTTTTTATTCACAGTATTTTTTGAGTTTATATCATTTAATATATATTCAACAATGTCATCATCAGAAGTAAAATTTTCTTTTTCTATCCACTTTATCCTTGGATCTTTTCGAAACCATGTCAACTGCCTTTTAGCATAATTTCTACTACCTTTTTTTATAGCCTCAATAGCCTCATTCAAAGTCATTTTTCCGTCTAGATGATATAGAAGCTCCTTATAACCTATACCCTTCATGGCCTGCATATCTGCTGTGCAACCCATTTCTTTTAACTTCTTAACCTCCTCCAATAGTCCGCTGGACATCATTTGATCAACTCTCTTATTGATTCTGTCATATAAAATATCTCTGTTCATATTTAAAACATAGTAATAGAGTTTGAACGGTATATCAAACTTTTTCTGCTCTTCTATGACATAAGAACTAAAGGGTTTACCCGTTAATTTATAGACTTCAAGAGCTCTGATTACTCTTTTTAAGTTATTGGCATGTAATTTAGAGGCAGTTTCCGGGTCTGCATTTTGAAGCAGCTTAAAAACATATTCATTACCTTCACTGGCCGCTAGGTCTTCCAGATAGGCTCTGTAGCTTTCGTCTTTGTCAGCCTCTGTAAAGTTATAATTGCAAACTATAGAATCAATATATAGTCCAGTCCCACCCACAAGCATTGGCAGCTTATTCTTAGAGTAAATATTTTTTATATGTTCCAGCGCCATCTCTTTAAATTGAGCTACGCTAAAGCTTTCCCATGGTTCCGCAATATCTATCATATGGTGAGGAACGCCGGACATTTCTGACGGTGAAATTTTTGCTGAGCCTATATCCATGTGTTTATATATTTGCATAGAGTCAGCTGAGATGATTTCAGCATTTAAATATTTTGCTAGTTTAATAGAAATCAAAGTTTTTCCTACAGCAGTAGGTCCACCTATTATTATGAGTTTATCCTTCATATTATTCTCCTAATAGTTAACATAATATTAATTATGATTTATTGTATTCTTTTAAATCTTTTCTCAATTTCATAAAGACTCATTTTTATTATAGTTGGCCTTCCGTGTGGACAGTTATAAGGATTTTCACAATACTTTAAGTCTTCCAGTAACTTTTCAATCTCTGCCTGTGATAGTTTATCATGAGCTTTAACTGCTGCTTTACAAGCCATACGCGCAATGTTATCATACTTTACATCAATGGTGCTGGCAGTGCCGAAGTTCCTTATGTTATCAAGCATTTGCAACAGGAAACATTTACCGTCAAGTTTTCCTAAAATGTAGGGTATTTCTCTTATTGTTATAGTATTATCTCCAAAATCTTCAATATGGAAACCTGCATTAATAAATATTTCCTTATATTCATTAAACAATACATAGTCTTCTAAGGATAGTTCTAACACAAGTGGTGTCAGTGATATTTGACTGACAACTGTCCCCTTTTTTATGTCAGACCTATATCTTTCAAATAAAATTCTTTCATGAGCTGCGTGTTGGTCAATGAGATATAATTCGTCTCCTAGTTCACAAATAATATAGGTATTATAAAAGGTACCTATATATTTTAATGTGGGCAGTTTAGCATAGACCTCAGGTTGAGGGTTTATGTTACGTGCACCAATTGACTTCTCAGTTAAATTTACCCTAATATCTGTATTTATGGTATCCTTTTCCTGATAATGCTCTATTCTGCTGTTAGGTTCTCCTGATAGATCTATGGGCAGACTGCTGATAGAAACCTCAGGAGTACTTTTTTCATTTGGAAAAATCAAATTATGAAAGTATAAAGGCTCGGATTTTTCTTCTACAGTAGTAGCCTTAGGTATATATTCCTTTGCTTCCTCAATATCAGTCATAAAGGTATCCTTAAGGGCTTCACCCACACCTTTATGAACACTGTCAAAAACCAATTTGAAAATTGACCTATCATCATTGAACTTAATCTCAGCCTTTGTAGGGTGTACATTAACATCAATTAATTCAGGATAAATATCCAGGAAGAGGATAAAAAACGGAAATTTGTTTATGGTCAAAAAAGATTTCATTGCATTCTCAACAGCAGCTGTTATAAGTTTATTTTTTATATACCTTCGGTTGACAAATATGGATTGATTATTACGGCTTCCTCTGCTTAACTCCTGGTTACCGACGTAACCGAATACGCTGGCAGTATCTGTATGACCTTCAAAGTATATAAGATTATCCACTGTATTTTTACCATATATAATTCTGATTACATCCTTTAAATTTCCGTTACCATAGGTTTGAAATACTTTTTTGCCGTTGTTAATAAGTTTAAAAGCAATATTGTTATTGCAGAGAGCAATACGGCTTATTATATCAGAAATTGATGATGTTTCCTTAGAGGTGGACTTTAAAAATTTCAGCCTTGCAGGCACGTTATAAAATAAGTCCCTCACCTCAATAAAAGTACCTATATTACTTCCTGCATCCTTTATGCTTTCCACATAGCCTCCGTTGATCTCAATTTCCCTTCCAATATCAAACTCTTCTGTTCTACTCTTTAATTTTACCTTTGATACAGAGGCTATACTGGCCAGAGCCTCACCTCTAAAGCCAAAGGTATTGATCCTGTATATATCATCTATTTTGTTAATTTTGCTGGTGGCATGAGGTAAAAAAGCCTTTGTAATGTCCTCAGGATGAATTCCTTGACCGTCATCCATTATGGATATTCTCTTTTGCCCGCCTTCTTCTATTTCGATGCTTATATTTTTAGCACCGGCATCGATACTGTTTTCAACTAGTTCTTTAACTACGGAGAAAGGTTTTTCTACAACCTCTCCCGCAGCTATTTTATTGCTGGTATCTTCACTTAAAACCGAAATTCTCTTCATTTATAATCACCTGCGAAGCTATATGCTTTTTGATTTTTTTACTATTTCATAGAGTTTGTTGAAGGCTTCCATTGGGGTTATGTTCAGTATATCTATTGAACTGATTTCCTCAATAAAAATATCTTTTTCCAAGTCCATGAAATTTAACTGCCGGGATTCCTTTTTAGGAGCCTTTTGGGGTACTTTAGGTTTGCTGTGAACATCACTGCTCATGGTTATTGCTGCTTCTTTGATATGAGCTGTTTCAACCTTATTCTCACTTTCCAAATCTGCTAGAATCTCCTTTGATCGTTGAATTACCATCTCGGGAAGTCCTGCAAGTTTAGCCACCTCTATACCATAGGACTGATCTGCTCCGCCGGGGATTATCTTTCTTAAAAACACAATTTCATTGCCTATTTCCTTTACTGATACACAGTAGTTTTTAACACCTTTTATCTTGTCTTCCAAATGGGTTAATTCATGATAATGGGTTGCAAACAATGTCTTAGATCTCAACTTGTTGCAGATATACTCAATTACAGACCAAGCGATACTTAGGCCATCGTAAGTACTGGTACCTCTTCCTACTTCATCTAACAGCACTAAGCTATCCTTGGTAGCATGAGCTAAAATATTGGCTACCTCAGACATTTCCACCATAAAGGTACTTTTCCCCGAGGATAGGTCGTCAGAGGCTCCTATTCGGGTAAAAATACGATCACAGATGCTTACTTCTGCACTCTTGGCAGGCACAAAGCTGCCGATCTGGGCCATAAGAGTAATAAGGGCTATCTGCCTCATATATGTAGACTTACCAGCCATATTAGGCCCGGTTATAAGTAACATTTGATTATCCTCATTATCAAGGTAGGAATCATTACTGATAAAGGTGCCTTCCTTAATTACTTTTTCGATGACAGGATGTCTTCCCTCTACAATCCTAATACAACCATCTTTTTTTATAATGGGTTTATTGTAATTGTTTTGCAGTGCTACCTCGGCTAAAGATACAAGGCAATCAAGCTGAGAAATTAATCTTGCAGTCTTCTTTAATCTGTCAATATTTTGTTCTACGATGTTTCTTATATTAATAAATACAGAATACTCAAGAGTGTAGAGCTTTTCCTCTGCTCCAAGGATCTTTTCTTCCATTTCCTTAAGCTCTTGAGTTACAAACCTTTCAGCATTGGATAGGGTTTGCTTTCTGATATATCTTCCATCAGGGATAGAAGCATAATTTGCTTTGCTTATCTCAATATAGTAGCCGAATACTTTATTATAACCTACCTTAAGTGACTTAATTCCGGTTACTTCCCTTTCCTGATTTTCTAGGGCTGCAATCCATTCCTTACCGTGGGCTTTGGCTTTTCTCAGAGTATCTATTTCACTGTCATAGCCTTCTTTTATTATATTTCCTTCTTTTATTGTAAGGGGCGGGTTATCGGCAATAGCCCTGTCTAAAAGCTCATATATGTCTTCCAGTGCATCCATATTTTTTTCCATTAAATTAAGCAGTGGATTTGTGGTTACAGCAAGCATTTGCTTAATTTCAGGAATATTTTTTATAGAATGTTTCAGTGACAGCATTTCTTTGGCATTTACACTTTGGGAAGAAACCTTTCCGCAAATTCTTTCCATATCGTAAACATTTTTAAGTTTATCTTTAAGCTCAGACAGCATACTGTAATCCTCTTTTATGGTCTCCACAGCATCTAAGCGTTGATTGATCGCCTCCTCGTTTATCAGGGGCAGTTCTATCCATTTTCTGAGCATTCTGCTCCCCATAGCTGTATTAGTTTTATCTAGTATCCATAAAAGGGAGTCTTTTTTAGACTTATCTCTGATATTCTCAGTGAGTTCAAGATTTCGCCTGGAGTTAATATCCATATTCATATAATCCAACACTTCATAATAATCTATGGTATTGATGTTGGATAGTGAAATCTTTTGGGTTTCAAAGATATAGTTAAGTAGGCTGTTAGCCGAATAGACAGTAGCCTTATCATAATTGTTTATATCTAAAGCCGGAAACTGATGTGATAAGTTTTTATAAGCACCTTCAGTAAAATAGCTGCTGTCTTTAGTGGTAACAGTTATATCTAACTTATCAATGATGTCATTCAAGGGACTTAAATCCAAGGTGGTCTCCACTAACATTTCTCTAGGTGAAAACTTATATATTTCATCTATAATTAACGAGTAAACCATATTAAAGGATGTTGCATAGAATTCTCCCGTAGATAGATCTGAAAAACATAAGCCGCATATATCAGTAACTTGGTCTAAGAATATACTAAGTATATAGTTATTTTTATTGTCTTCCAAAAAAGCAGAATCAGTAAAAGTACCAGGGGTAATTATTTTTGTTATATCCCTCTTTACGATACCTTTGGCCAGGGCTGGGTCTTCCAGCTGTTCACATATAGCAATTTTATACCCTTTTGCTACAAGTCTGCTTATATAATTATTTGCAGCATGATAAGGAATGCCACACATAGGAGCTCGCTCTTCCAAGCCACAATCACGGCCGGTTAGAACAAGTTCTAACTCTCTTGAGGCTATTTGTGCATCCTCAAAGAACATTTCATAGAAATCTCCCAATCGAAAAAATAATATACAATCTTTATTCTTCTCTTTTATTTGTAAGTATTGCTGCATCATGGGAGTTAGTGCCACAATTATTCCCTCCTGATATCAAAGGCTCTGTTAAGAGCCTTTATCACAATTTATATTGCTTCACCGTTTAGTGAAAAGGTTAAAGCCTTAGTAATCTTAACATCAATTACATTTCCGATAGAATCCTCAGGACCTACAAAATTTACAAGCTTACCTGTAGTAGTTCTGCCCATAAGCTTTGTTTCATCATTTTTACTTTTACCTTCCACAAGAACTTTCACAACTTTATCCTGATAGCTTTTATTTATCTTAGCACTGATTTCATTAACCACTTCAATAAGCCTATTGAAACGATCATGCTTTACTTTATCATCAATCTGTTCTTCCATTTTATCAGCCGGAGTATATTTTCTTCTTGAATATATGAAGGTAAAGGCAGAATCATATTCAACTTCTTTAACAAGGTTTAATGTGTCTTCAAAGTCTTCTTCGGTTTCTCCAGGGAAACCTACAATGATATCTGTTGTAAGCGCTACATCAGGAATCTCCCTTTTGATGGTTCTTACAAGCTCAAGATATTGTTCTCTGTCATAAGACCTGTTCATCTTCTTAAGTATAGCCGATGAACCGCTTTGAACCGGTAAGTGAATTTGATTACAGATCTTTTCGCAGTCTCTTATGGCATATATTACATCCAAGCTTAAATCCTTTGGATGTGAAGTCATGAATCTTATTCTCTCAAGACCTTCTATTTCGTTGACCATTCTTAAAAGCTTAGCGAAGTCAACATCTTCCTCTAAACCCTTACCATAGGAGTTTACGTTTTGGCCTAGGAGAGTAATCTCCTTGTAGCCTAAAGCTACCAAGGACTTTATCTCCCTGATAATTTCCACTGGTTTTCTACTTCTCTCTCTTCCTCTTACATAGGGAACCACACAATAAGTACAGAAATTATTGCAGCCATACATAATGGTTACAAAGGCCTTTATGTCACTCTTTCTATCTACAGGTATTCCTTCAACTATACCCTCTTCTTTATCAAAGATTTCAATAACGGATTTTCCCTCTTGTCTAACCCGGTTCAGGTATTCAGGGAACTTATAGGAATTGTGGGTTCCAAATATTATGTCTACAAAAGGATACTTCTTTATTATGGTTTCAGACATATCCTTTTGCTGCATCATACAACCACATAGTGCTATTATAAGGTCCGGCCGCTCTTCCTTAAGTTTCTTCAAAGCACCCAAGTTACCGAAAACTTTTAATTCAGCATTTTCTCTAACTGCACAGGTATTGAATATGATTATATCAGCTTGTTCCTTTACTTCTGTTCGTATGCAGCCGATATTCTTTAACATCCCGGATAGTTTTTCTGAGTCTTCCTCATTCATCTGACATCCCCAAGTTTCTATATAGTAACTCAAAGTCTTATTGTTTAGCATGGCAATTCTCCTTCTATAAAATCTAGTGGTTTTCACATAAGTTGCAATAAAAGCGCAAAATAAAACAGGATAAATTTTTCATTGATGTTTTTTTAAACTTATATGCATAAATCTACATAGTTTATTATATAAAATTTAATTGCAATTTGAAAGAAGTTTTAATAAGAAATGTGGCAACCTTAATTTAAATATGTATTTTGTAGTATAAGAATAAAATAAAACATAAGTGAGAAAATTAAAGTACAGGAGGTGTTTTTAATGTACGATGCAAAAAAAGAAGAAGAAAATGAAGATTCAACACTGTATGAGACTATTTATGATAGAGGATACTTTGATAGAGTCAGAGCAGAGACATTACTAAATACTAAAACTGGTTATGTCCCCAATGAAAGTATCGGCATAGAATAGACTGTTAGCAGCTGGAAACCAAAAAGGGGGTTCATTATGGAAGTTTCTAACCGAATAAAAAAAGTTTTGTTTTCACCTATTAGAAAATTAACTCCATATGCAGAAATAGCACGCAAAAAAGGTGTGAAAATATATCACCTCAATATAGGACAGCCTGATATTGAAACACCTCAAACATTTTTTTATGGTGTGGATAAGTTTAAAGAAAAGGTACTACAGTATTCAAATTCCAATGGTGAAAAAATCTTATTGGAATCCTTCAGTTTATACTATAAAAAGCTTAATTTTGATCTTGACCCAAAGGAAATTATGGTCACAAATGGTGGCAGCGAAGCCATATTGTTCACCCTTATGGCTGTCTGTGATATAGGAGATAATATAATAATACCTGAGCCATTCTATACAAATTATAGAAGTATCGCAGCAGCTTGTGGTGTAGAAGTAAGGACTTTTACAACACTGAGAAGAAATGGTTTTCACTTGCCACATAAAGAAGTGATTACGGAACTTATAACTCCAAAAACAAAGGCTATCATCTTTTCAAACCCAGGTAATCCAACCGGTGTGGTATATACTAAAGAAGAAGTGACAATGCTTGCCGGTATAGCAAAGGAATACAATCTCTATATTATATCTGATGAGGTATATAGGGAGTTTGTATATGATGGATTAAAGCATACTTCCATATTAGAATATGATGAAATTAAAGATAGGGCCATATTGATAGACAGTATATCCAAACGGTACAGCGCTTGTGGAGCAAGAGTGGGACTTACTGCTTCCAAAAATCCAGAATTTAATAACGAAATATTGAAAATGTGCCAACTGAGACTAAGCTCTCCAACTCTAGAACAATTTGGTGCGGCTAACTTGATTAATACTCCACCGGAGTATTTTGTAAACGTAAGAAATGAGTACACTCATAGAAGAGATGTTTTATATGAAGAACTAATAAAGATTCCTGGAGTAGAGTGTAAGAAACCGGAAGGTGCCTTTTATATAATTGCTAAATTACCTGTAGAGGATGCTGAGGAATTTTCTAAATGGATGCTGTCGGAATATAGTCTTGATAATGAAACTGTCATGGTAGCACCTGCAGAGGGCTTTTATTTGACACCAAACCTTGGCAAAGATGAAATTAGAATATCCTACTGCCTTGAGTCAGATGCTTTAATAAGAGCTATTAATATTCTTAAGAAGGCCTTAATGGAATTTTCAAAAAGAACCTAGAATCCCCAAATATAAAACCTAAAGTAGTAAAAAAGCTGGCTACTTTAGGTTTTTATTAATGTTGTCCATGTTTTGTATTGATCAAAGAGTTTAAAACCACATTTTTTGTATAACTCGTATGCTGGGGTGTTATCAGCATTTACCTTGATTTTAACTTCATTATATCCACAATCAATAAGTATATTTAAAAGATGGGTTAAAAGTAATTGACCAAACCCCCTTCTTTGGTATTCTTTTTTGATTCCAAAGTTGACAATCAGTGGGGTAAAGTTATGCATAATTATTTGTCCATACCCCGCATAGTCGTTATTGTACTTGATGAATATGCACCAATCATTTACATAATAATCCTGCATCTCATCTGCCAATATATCCTGAATAGTTAAAGGCTGTCTTTCAAAATTAAAAAAAACGCTATTTTGAATATCACATCTTATTTTTTCATGACGTCCCTTTTTAAAGGTCACAAAGTTTAAATTATCAATTAAGGGTTCATGACGTTTTGAATTTAATGTGAGTTTAAGTTCAAAGGTGGTGCTTTTTTCTTCGAAACCAAATCTCGATAGTAAGTTTGAAGCTTCCTCGCTTAACTTACCGTCAAAGTACAAGACACTTCCGGCCTTAAAGTCTTTTAATAACTCAGAGCAATTTATATCCATATAGTTCTTGTCAACATAAAGAGAATTAATTAAGTAAGCATTTGCTCCTGAGTCTATTTTTGAATGCCAAAGGTAACCAACGAGTTTATTACCGTACCTTAGTAGACACACTTGTTTTCTTAGCTGATATCTGCCAATAAAATTAGACTTGTTATAGTATTTAAAGTATTCCTCATTTAAAGAATTAAATTCACGCCTTTTACTGTTTAAATCTGCGAACTCATTTAAATTTTTAATTCGCAGTCTCTCTGTTTTAAACATAACATACCTCATTAAATATAAAGTTTATTTAGAATTTTGATTAATGGCAATTAAATTATTAATATACCTCATAAAATCATCGATAAACTTATTTTCCTGTTCAGAATATGCCAGTAATTTTTGCAGCCTTTTTAAATATTTTACTTCGTTAAAGCCTTTATGTTTTTTATATCGTTTATAGCCTAATTTCCAAAACTTATATGGAAAGATGAGAAATGCAAGTAGTATTTCAAGTTCAGGAATTTCAATTGGTCTATAAATAGAGTAATGATTGAGAAGATTAAGAGCTTTCTTGAAGTCCCAAGCAAACTCGCTTTTAGGTAGTAACCTTCTAAGTAATTTTGCCAAATCGATAATTGGCAAATCAATGTTAACTGAGTTTAAAGTGATTATAAAGTAGCCTGTTCCACTTTTTATTATATTCTTCCTATAAAAACTGCCATGAGCAATTGATTTTGTAACCAAGGCGTTTTTAGTCAGGTTATAATAGTTACAATTATTTAATATTGAGAGAGCTGTAACACCTCTAGTGTATAAGGCATCAATATGATCATTGTAAATATAATCAAATTGATTTTGAATTACTTTATGTTTAATAATTTCTTTAAATCGTTCTAAGTCAATCAGACTTTCATAAAACATCTTTGGCAAGTTTTTTGAGCTGTTCTTAATATTTATGTCATAGGAATCGATATCAATGCAACTTTTATGGAATTGGGCCAAAAGTTCACAGCATTTTTCAGCTTCTTTAATATCATTAAAATTACACTCGTCACCTTCAACCCACTCAGTTACATAGACAATATATTTTCCGTATTTTACGTAGCAATCATCTTTGAGGGTTTTATAATACTTTTGAATATTGTGAAAGCCATTCTTTTTTAATGCTTCAGCAAGTTTGAAGCTGTTTAAGACCTTTTTTCTACCATGACTAACTTTACGTACACAGAGATTACCCACACTGCTTTGTACCTTGTATACATGACGGTATTTAGAAACACTGATTACCTCAATACCGTAATGATGCAGAACTCTTTCAATCATAACCAGTTCTTTAATCGTTATGAGTTCACCGTTATGGTTGATAACGGACATAGAATTCCCCCTATTTATTGCTACTTTATTATATTAATAAAAAACTGAAATAATTCGCTTAAAATAAAAATGCTATTGGGCAGTCTGGTTATAAATAAGAATTGAAGCGTGTATTCACACGCTTCAAAAATTTTACTCTACAGCTTTGATGCTCAAGCCAATTTTCTTGTTTTCTATGTCTACGTCAATAATTTTAGCCTTAACTTGTTGACCAATTTCCAATGCTTCTGAAGGCTTATTTATTCTTTTATGGCTGATTTCGGAGATGTGTACCAAGGCATCAACACCAGGTTCCAACTCAACAAACGCGCCGAAGTCTGCAAAACGAACAACCTTACCTAAAACTACAGAATCAACAGGATATTTTACCTCCACATTGCTCCATGGATCACTGCTGAGAGCTTTTTGACTTAGGGAAATCTTTTTGGTTTCCTTGTTGATGTCAAGTATCTTAACTTTTATAACATCGCCAACCTTTAATACGTCAGTAACCTTTGAAACTCTACCCCATGAAAGTTCTGAAACGTGAAGTAAACCGTCCACACCCATTACGTCAACAAAGGCTCCGAAGGAAGTTATTCTCTGAACTTCACCTTCTACAATCATATCTTTTTCAAGCTTATTGAAGACCTCTTCTTCAAATTTATCTTTTTCAGCTTTTAATAAGTCTCTTCTAGATCCTATTATACGAGTATTTCTTTTTGACTCGTTAAATTCAACGATTTGAATGTCAAAGGTCTTTCCTACATAATCATTTAAATTTTCCACGTGATATAGCTCTATATGAGATGCAGGTATGAAGATTCTTATTCCCTTATATGTAGCTACCAAGCCGCCTTTAACTGCCTCTTTAACAGTTATAGATACAGGCTTCTTTTCATTGAAAGCCTCTTTTATGTAATTGTAGGCTGAACCTCTTTCTAACTCGATTTTTGATAAAACCACATATCCATCTTCGTTTCTTCTGCTAATTACTTTTGCTTCAACTATGTCCCCAACTTTAATGATATCCTTAAGATTTGGAACTGATTCAAACGTAACCTCAGCAGCTGGCAATATAGCGTCAGCTTTATATCCTATGTTTAAAAAGGCCTCCTTTTCGTTTACAGAAATTACTTCTCCCTTAACTACTTCCCCAACAACAATTTGCTTATCGAATTGATCCATATAAGCTAACTGTTCGTTGAAATCCTTAACATTTTCCTCTTTCATTTTTATAATGCCTCCTTTATTAACTAAACAGGTACAGATGCACCTGCATTAATCCTAAATTGAATTTTCTTTTTATTTTGCATTCAATCTTATAAGTTGTTCAAGTCCTTTTTTATATAATCCAGTATAGTTTTTACAATCTCATCTATACTTAAGGAAGTGGTATCAATCTCGATGGCATCCTCTGCTTTTGTCAAAGGGTTAACCGACCTGTTCATGTCTATGTAGTCTCTATCTATAATATCCTTTAAAATCTCTTCATAAGAACAAACTGCACTCTTACTTAGAAGCTCTTTATATCTTCGATTGGCTCTTTCCTCTGGAGTAGCAGTAAGATAAAATTTAAAGGCAGCATTTTTTAATACCACTGTACCTATATCTCTGCCATCCATGATAATGTCAAATTTACTTGCCAGATTACGTTGCAGGACTACTAATCGTTCTCTTAATTCCGCTATTGATGCGTAAGAGGCCACATGTTTGCTTACCTCTGCAGTAGTTAACTTGGAAGTAATATTTTGCCCATCCACTATGAGATCATCATTTTCAAAATACATATCCATTCTATCTACCAACATGCTTAAGGCTTCTATATTATCAGGAGAAATATTCTCCTCTATAGCTTTTAAAGTAACAGCTCTATACATCAGCCCGGTATTTATGTACATTATACCTAGCTCTTTAGCTATTTTTTTCGCAATAGTACTTTTTCCTGCTCCGGCAGGTCCGTCAATTGCTATAGAAATTCTCATAAAAAACCGCCTTTCTTTTGTATTTTATATATTATTCTATAAATATTTACAAAATCCTCTTAAACTACAATTTTTCTTTCTCACAAATAGCTTTGCCAGCCAAATAACCGGTGGACAGTGCAATTTGTATGTTGTAGCCACCTGTATAAGCATCTACATCTATTACTTCACCGGCAAAGTATAAATTGCTTATTATTTTTGAATTCATTGTAGATGGATCTATTTCCTTAGTATCCACTCCCCCGGCTGTAACGATGGCTTCAGCTATAGGCCTTAAACCCTTTATTTGAAGTCTGAAGTCTTTTATTGCATGTACTAGGCATTTTCTTTCCTGTCTTGTTATTGAATGAACCTTTTTATCATCAGGAATACCGGAGACAATTATTATTCTATTAATGATTTTTTGCGGCAATAATTCATTTAATGCATTTTTTATGTCCTTATTTTTGAATTGTTCAAAGTCCTTTTGTATACGCTTATCTAGTTCATCTTCGGATAAGGCGGGTTTTAGATCTATTGAGGCATACTGATTTGCATTGTCTTTAACCTTTCTGCTGCCGCTCAAAACAATTGGACCGGATACACCAAAGTGGGTAAAAAGCATTTCTCCAAAGTCTCTAAAAATACATTTATTATTTTCGTATATTTTAAATTCAACATTTTTCAGTGATAGTCCCTGCAGTTCCTTAACCCATGCTTCTTCAACTTCTATTGGAACTAAGGAAGGACGCAGCGGAACAATTTTATGGCCAAGTGATGCTGAGAAAGTGTACCCATCCCCGGTGGAACCTGTTAGCGGATATGATTTGCCACCGGTACAAAGAATAAAATAATCTCCGTAAACTTTTTCGCCGTTTTCTAAAACAACGCAGGATATTTTATTGCCTACTTTTAAAATCTTTGTAACCTTGGAATTTAGCCTTACTTCCACATTTCTCTTGGATAATTCACTGTTAAAGGCGTTTAAAATATCTGAGGATTTATCGGATTCAGGAAAGACCCTACCCCCTCTTTCCACCTTTAGCTTAACACCTGCTTTCTCAAAAAAGTCCATGGTATTTTCGTTTGTAAAGCTGTAGAGTGCACTATATAAAAAAGCAGGATTTCCGGGAATAAAATCAAAAAAATCATTAATGTCCTTGGCATTTGTGATATTACATCTGCCTTTTCCGGTAATAAAAAGTTTCTTTCCCAATTTAGCATTGGATTCTAACAGTATAACCTTGGTACTTCTAGAGGCTTCTATAGCTGACATCATGCCAGCAGGTCCTCCTCCAATAACAACAGTAGTCTTCAACTTATCACCTCTTCTTGTATCATTAGAAATTTTTTGTCCGTTCAACAAAAAAGACCTGTTTTAGGTCTTCAATGTACTATCTATCATCTTTGCTTTTATATGTATAGACATTATATTCTTCCCAGATGCCTTCAAGATTTGTAAAAATAGTAGAAATTTTTTCTTTTTCTCTTAAGCCCACTGCAATAATTAATGCATTGATTACACTAAGTGGAGCAACCAAGGAGTCCACAAAGGACGCCATATTACTTTGGGCAATAAGCGTAAAGTCAGCTTGAGCTGCCAGTGGAGATAGTAAACTGTCAGTAATTGCTACAACTTTTGCAGACCTGCTTTGAGCAAAGGTTAGAGCTTCGATAGTTCTGTTGGCGTATCTTGGGAAACCGATTCCTATAACTAAATCTTCTTCTGATACGTTTAGCATCTGCTCAAATATATCACTAATACCATACCCAACTACTTTCACATTATCCAGTATTATATTTAAGTAGAAACCTAAAAATTCAGCTAAAGCTGTGGAGCTTCTTAAGCCAATTATGTAAATTGTTTTTGCCTCGAAGATACTCTTTACTACATCTTCAAAGGTTTTATGATTAATTTTTTCCAGAGTGGCCCGAATGTTCTCCATATCGGATTTAAGCACACCTTTAAGAGCGTTCTCTTCACTGATGAAGTCGTTTGACAATTCGATTCTCTGTACAGTGGTAAGCTTGTTCTTTATTAATTCCTGAAGAGCTTTTTGCAAGGTTGGATAACCGCTGTATCCAAGTTCGTTGGCAAATCTTACTACAGTGGATTCACTTACACCTACACTAGTTCCTAGCTTTGCTGCAGTCATAAATGCGGCTTTGTCGTAATGTTTTAAGATATATTCTGCTATGAGCTTTTGACCTTTACTCAATCTAGGAAATTTAACCTGAATTATTCTCATTAAATCTTGTTTTTCATTATCAATCAACTGATATCCACTCCTAAGTTCAACATTTGCAAGGCTAGATTCATTTTACCATCAATTGAAAGATTATTCAATATAGCCGTCAAAATCCTTCATTTCTTTTCTATAACTAACAGTTCTGGTGGGTTGTTATGTCTATTAAGAAAGGTGTGATGAAGGACGCCGTAGGTATTTTTGGGCAAGTTTTTTACAAAGTGAAGCAAATGATTCTTTTCTAACTTGCCGGTGTCATGACCGGTATAAATTGCAATGGTTATAAGTCCATTTGGTTTTAAGAGCGTAAGTGAATCTTCAATGCTTAGTAAAGTACTTTTGTAGTTTGTAGTTATATTTTTATCCCCTCCGGGAAGAAAGCCTAAATTATACATGGCACAATCAATTTCTTCTCTTACATACTGGTGTATTTTCTCATGAGAATCATTTATCAGAACAACATTTTCTCTATTATAATCTTTATATTTTAAAATGCATTGTTTTTGTATATCAAAAGAATATACCCTCTTAAAAAGTGAGGACAAAAAGTCTGTGTCATGTCCATTTCCCAGAGTAGCATCTATAGCTATATCGTAGCTCCTACAATAATTCTGTATAATGTTTTGAGCTATATTACTAACATCATTTACATATCTAAACATAATATCCCCCGAACTATAAATTTTTTAAGTAGTTGATTTCTTCAGCAGTGAGCTCACGCCATTTGCCTAAGGGAAGATTACCTAATGATATGTTGCCTACTTTCACCCTTTTCAGTTCAAGTACAGGATTACCAATTTTCTCACACATTCTTCTTATTTGGCGGTTTTTTCCCTCATGGATTACTATTTTTACAGTAGTGCTGTTTTTGCTGACACTTAAGATTTCAAGAGAAGCAGGAGCGGTTATATAGTCTCCAATATCTATACCGGTCTTAAAGCGCTGAATTTTATCTTCAGTTATTAAACCACGGACCAAGGCTACATAAACCTTATTGATTGCCTTGCGTGGATGTATGACTCTGTTATATACATCTCCATCATTTGTCAGCAATAGTAGTCCTGAGGTATTATAATCTAGTCGTCCTATAGGATAAATTCTCTCCTCTACCTTAATTAAATCCAATACAGTAGGTCTGTTTTTTTCATCCTTTACCGTTGTTACATATCCAACGGGTTTATTCAAGGCTATGTATCTCATTCGCTCTTCCGGTTGAATTAGGACACCGTCCACATAAATTTTATCACCAGTTGGATCAATGCGTGTTCCTAATTCAGTGATCACAACACCATTTACGGTTACTTTGCCCGCAAGGATAAGTTCTTCACATTTTCTGCGGGATGCAATTCCGCAGTGAGCCATATATTTTTGTAATCTCTCTTCCATTAAAATCACCAAATTTTTATATATTTTGTTTATACTTCTGTTCATTACATAAGGGTCTGTATATTTATTAATTATTGTTTTGTAAAAACAAAGAAAGCAGAAATGGCATTCTCTTCTAGGTTTACTAGTACATAGGTGAAGTATTTTTCCTTTCTTTTATAAAAAAGTAAGCCAGGATTAATATAAATTGTATCTCAAAAGCTTCATAACAAATTAAATCTCCACTATGGATTATCATATCAACCTTGGGCAGTTTTTTCAAGAATTCCATCAGAATATTAATATTGTTTAGTTTTACGTGAGTATCTGACAATACCGCTATTTTCATGCTATTACCTCAACGAGCTTTCCAATTACTTGTAGTATGATATATTAGTTTTCTTTATTGACACTAATAATATAACATAAAAAAACAATAAAATATAAAAATATATATGGAGGTGTTAGTGATGAAGAAAATTTTCACTTTATCAGTTTTATTTCTATCAATTTTCACTGTAGAAGTATTTGCACAACCGGTAGTTTATACTGTTAAGGCCGGTGATTCCATGTGGAAAATAGCAACTAAATATGAAGTTGGAGTAAGTGAGATTATAGCAGCTAATCCAACCATTAAGAATCCCTCAATGATTTATCCAGGACAAAAGCTAACAGTACCAACTATTGATGATATCAAAGCTAAGGAAGCTGAAGTCGTTAGATTAGTCAATGTTGAAAGAAATAAAAAAGGTTTAGCACCATTAAAAGCCAATTGGCAGTTAGCTAGAGTTGCGCGATATAAGTCACAGGACATGATAAATAAAAATTATTTTTCCCATACTTCACCTACCTATGGATCTCCTTTTAATATGATGGAAACATTTGGTATACGCTTCTCTGCAGCCGGTGAAAACATAGCAATGGGACAAAAAACTCCGGCAGAAGTTGTAACTGCTTGGATGAACTCTCCAGGACATAGAGCCAATATATTAAGTCCAACTTACAATCAGATTGGCGTAGGCCTTGCCACCAGCAGTTCAGGGAAAACCTACTGGACACAAATGTTTATAAAAACAATGTAACAATAAAAAAATAACAGGGAGGAGTTTGTCCCCTGTTATTTTTGCTTTATATGGAGCATGGCCTCAAGTGCCAAAACATAGCCCTTTAGTCCAAAGCCACTGATTATGCCGACCGCTGCAGGTGCAGTGACAGATTTACTTCTAAATTCATCCCTTGCATGAATGTTACTTATATGTACCTCAATAGTAGGGATCATTACTGCTTTTAGTGCATCATATATTGCATAACTGTAGTGTGTGTAGGCACCGGGGTTAATTATTATTCCGTCATAGCTGTCATAAGCACCATGAATGAAATTGATAAGCTCGCCTTCTATATTACTTTGAACTATGGTTACAGAAATATTTCTTTTGCTGGCTTCCTCAGCAACTAAATTACATAAGTCCTCATAGCTCTCAGAGCCATAGATGCTTTTTTCTCTGATACCCAATAGGTTTATATTTGGACCATTTATAACTAATACTTTCATAACAGTCCCCTTTCCTTGCAAATTAAATAAAGTTTATTTAAAGTAGCCTTAAGCTTGCAATCATTTGAAACCTCTATATCACTATACTTTTTATATAAGTCAATTCTCTCTGCATACAGTTTTAAAAGATTCTCTTTCTTCGTTGAAAGCAGAGGACGTGAAGCTATATCGATATCTTTAAGAATCTTCTCCGGTGACCTGTTTATAAAAATTATAAATCCATGTTTTCTTAAGGACTCTATGTTTTTTTCTCTTTTGACTATGCCGCCTCCAGTTGAAATAACCGTAGAGGTTTTGTGCTCCAGCTCTTCAATAACGTTTGATTCTATATCTCTGAAATAATCTTCTCCTGACTGAAAAATCTCGTGGATAGACTTTCTGGTTCGTTCTTCTATTAATATATCAACATCGATAAAATTCCAATTAATCCTGGCAGAGAGTTTCCTTCCTATTGTACTTTTTCCACAACCAGGCATACCGATTAAAACTATATTACTCTTTTTCAACTCCATTATATACCTCTTTTAGATAATTCATTATAAAGCTTTTCTAATAAATCATCTGAAACCAAAATATTGTTCCAGATAGCCTGAGCATGCACCGCTTGCCCTATGAGCATCAGCAATCCATTACAATGCTTTATACCACACTGCTCAGCAAAAGACAGTAACTTTGTTTTCATAGGATTGTATATCAAATCAAAAATAAAAGAAAAACCTTTCACAAAATCACAGGATACCGGACTTTGGTCAATATTGGGACTCATACCCGCCGGAGTACAATTTATCAATAGATCTTTTTTCTCAACAGCAGATAATTGATTATAGGTTAAGAGATTAAGGTTCTTATACATAGAATTTACAACTTTACTCTTATCCCTTACTACAATTGTTATATCAGTGCAACCACTGTCTTTCAAGTATTGAAAAACTGCAGCAGAAGCACCTCCACTGCCAAGAATAATTGCTGAGGCATCTTTTAAGTTTATATTGTGTCTTTTGAAAGTCATATCGATGCCGTAATAGTCTGTATTATAGCCATAGAAGACATTATCCACAATGTTTACTGTATTAACTGCACCTATAGCTTTGGCTTCTTCTGCTATAAAGTCTAAATACTGCGTTATTTCTATCTTGTAAGGAATAGTAATATTAAAACCTTTAAGCTTTGTGTTTTTTACGAATTCTCCTATTTGGTGGCGGTTCAACTCATATAACTGGTAGTCACCATCAAGGTTGCAATATTCAAAGATAAGCTGATGTATCAAAGGTGAAATGCTGTGGCCTAATTTTTCGCCTATTAGTCCATAGGATTGTTTCATATCTATACCTCACTATAAATTTAAAAACTTGCCTGTAGTTTTTTACTTTCATCCATAATAGTCTGTAATATATTCCTTATATATATTTCATAATACTTGTTTTCTACAAGACTTAAGTTATTTTGAAGCACTTGCTGTTCTCTATCTTCATTTAAGATAGGTAGATCTCTTTCTTTCTTATATTGGCCGACCTTTAAACAGATCTCCAATCTTTTTTCCATTAGCTTAACAACTTCTTTATCAATAGCGTCTATTTCATCCCTATATGCTTTTAATTCATCCAATTGTTTCACCTCGTTAAAGTATAATTAGAACTCTTTTACTTGTCCTCCTAAGTCAGTAAAATCAGAATAAAAATGGGGGTAAGATTTTTCAACAGCCTTATAATCCTCAATAATCACAGGTTCCTCGGCCCTCATTGATGCAATAGTCATTGCCATGACTATTCTATGATCATTCCAGGAACTAACTATTCCTCCCTTTAATGATTTTACACCGTTGATAATCAATGAGTCTTCCTTTTCTGTAATATCAGCACCTAGCTTATTAAGTTCTGTACTGATGGCTTGCAGTCTGTCACATTCCTTTATTCTTAGCCTTGCGGCATTATATATGATTGTCTGCCCTTCACTTAGTGCTGCCAGTACTGTAAGTATGGGAACTAAGTCAGGCACCTGGGATGCGTCAATATCAGTACCTTTTAAGGCGGATTTCTCAGCTAATACACCCTTTTCTGTTACGGTTATTTTACCGCCCATTAATTTTCCAATATCAACAATTGCCTTATCCCCTTGCAGAGAAGCCATTTTCAGATTTGTGCAGAGCACACTTCCGTTCAGCAATCCTCCTGCAATAAAGAAGGCAGCTTGAGAAAAGTCCCCCTCTACAGAATAATTCTTTGCACAATAGCGTTGTTTTCCTCTTACAATAAATGATTTGTAGTCCTTGTTGACAATTGAAACACCAAAATCTTTCAGAACATCTATGGTTAAATCAACATATGGTCGAGATTCCAAATTGCCATCAATAACAATAGTTGAATCTTCATCCAGGAGAGGAAGGGCAAACATGAGTCCACTAATAAATTGCGAACTGACATTGCCTTTAATGTTAAACACACCAGGCTTGATCTTACCGCAAAGCTCTAGAGGGAGCAGGCCGTTGTTATTTTTATAGTAGAGCTGTTGATTATCAAAGATTTTGTAGTAAGGAGTAAGAGGCCTTTCTACTAACTTACCTCTCCCATTAAAGGTCACTTTTTCATCCTGCAGTAACGCAATGGGTATCAAGAATCTTAAAGTTGAGCCGCTTTCGTCACAGAAGAGCTCTTTCCCGGAGCAGTTTAACTTAGGAGTTCCGGTGACCTCAATACTATTTTTACTTGTGAAAAACTTTGCTCCTAAGGATTCCAACACTTCAGTAGTAGCTTTAATATCTCTGGATAAGTTGATATTTTCAACAGTACTATTCCCTTGAGACAACGCTGCACAGATTAGTGCTCTATGACCTATGCTCTTTGATGAAGGAACTTTTACGGTGCCCTGGAGGTAACTGCCGGGTCTTATTTCAATACTACTCATTGCACTCAGCTCCTTTTTTTAAGAAGATAGAAACATCCTGCAATTTAACCTTATTTATATATGCATTGCCGATGTCCTTAATGAGAATGAAGTTTAGACCATCATCAAAGACCTTTTTATCATTTTTTATTATTTCCAATAGCTCATCTACATTAACAGGAGCTTTATAGGGAAGATGATACTGCTGTAGAATAGCTTTTATTTTTTCATTGCAGCCTGGGGCAGTCAAGCCTAATTGTTCCCCAATACCGCTGATACAGTACATACCGATTGCTACTGCCTCGCCATGGGTATAGGTTTTATATTCATAATAAGCTTCAATCCCATGACCTATGGTGTGGCCAAAGTTTAACAGCATTCTTTCACCGATGTCTTTTTCATCTTTTTCTACTATTTCTTTTTTTATAAGACAGCAGGTTGAAATGATATATTCTATATTAGCCATAATTTCTTCTTTTGTTTTATAGCTCATAAGGTTGTTAAAGAGCTGTGAATCCTTTATGAGTCCGTATTTAATTACCTCTGCCATTCCGTCAAAGAAAAATCTATCTTCCAGGCTTCTTAATACTTCCGGGTCTATCAAAACTGCATGGGGATGATAAAAGCTCCCTATAAGATTTTTTCCCCTCTCAAGGTTTACAGCTACCTTTCCGCCTATGCTGCTGTCAACTTGGGCTATGACGGAGGTGGGAATTTGTATATATTTTATCCCCCTTAGGAAGGTAGCTGCGGCGAAGCCTGTAATATCTCCTATTACACCACCGCCTAAGGCAACAAGTAAAGTATCTCTATTGGCAGAATAGTCCAAAAGTTTGTTGTAGATATACTCCAGTGATTGCAAGCTTTTACTTTCCTCACCGGGCTTTAATACAATAAACTGCACGTCAAAACCTCCATCTATGAGATTTGCCTTAACAACACTACCATAGTTTTTATCTACATTAGAATCGGTGATAATAATAACTTTTTTAGTTTTAAATAAATGAGATATGATCTCAGAAATCTTATTTAGCAGATGAGCTTCAATAAAAATATTATATTGATGCTGCGGTAAATTCAGGTCAATTTGAAACATTACCCTATCCCCTTTCTCCTGCGCCTGGCTTGTTCAAAATAATTCATTAGCTTAGCATCGTCGTCATTAGCAATGGAATTTCTCATTTGACTTAAAGATTCTATGAAAGAATCCAGCGCAATTGTGACATTTTTCTTATTGAGCTTTAATAGTTCCAGCCAAAGGTTACTATTAATGTCTGCTACCCTTGTAGCATCCCTATAACTTCCTCCCACTAAACCAGCCAGATCCTTTTCAGTACTAAAACAATTTATCAGTGAAACTGCGGCCAAATGGGGAAGATGACTTGTATATGCTATTAACCTGTCATGTTCTTCTGGTGAAAGTAATATAGGTTTTTTGCAGCCTAAGGCTAATATCATAGCCTCCAGATGCTTCAGAGCATCTCTATTAGTATTTTCCGTAGGTGTAAGAATATAATTAGCATTATAAAAAATTGCCTTATCTGCACTGCTAAACCCTGAGCTTTCTTTTCCGGCCATTGGGTGCCCGCCGATAAATTCTAAATCCTTACGAAGAAAATTACTGAGTTTTTGAATTATACCGCTCTTTAACCCACAGGTATCAGTTATCAAAGAGCCTCTTTTAAAACTCTGCATATTATTCAAAATAAACTTAACAGTATCTTCAGGGTAAAGAGCTATAATTATAAGATCGCTTTCTTCTAAAGGTGAGTTGATATCCCCTTTAAATTTATCAATTATACCACTATTTTCTGCGGCTCTGATTGTTTGCTCATCTTTATCTATAGCCCATAATCTATTAGGTTTTAAATCTCTCAAGGCCATAGCCAGAGAGCCGCCTATTAATCCAAGACCTACAACTGTTATTTTAAAGTCACTGATATCCATAATATTACTCCTGAAATTCTTTATTCAAGAATCCAGACATCTGTTTTATGGATTCCATTAAGTGATTGAATTTATCGGGCTTTATAGATTGTTCTCCGTCACTTAAGGCATTTATGGGGTCATGATGAACTTCTACAGCTATACCATCAGCGCCTACCGCAAGAGCTGCCTTAGATAGGGGTTCAACCATCCACCATTTACCGCTGGCATGACTTGGATCAACTATTACCGGCAAATGGCTTAACTTTTTAATTACCAGTACTGCGCTTAAGTCCAGCGTATTTCTGGTGTAGGTTTCGAAGGTTCTGATCCCCCTTTCACAGAGAATTACATTTTCATTTCCTTCTGACATTATATATTCAGCTGACATTAATAGTTCTTCAATGGTAGCACTTAAACCTCTCTTAAGAAGAATAGGCTTATCGGTTTTTCCTACTTCTCTTAATAGATCAAAGTTCTGCATGTTTCTAGCTCCTATTTGAATTATATCCACATAGGGCAGAGCTGACTCTATTTGATGGGCAGCCATTATTTCTGTTACTACCGGCAGACCTGTTAAATCACTGGCCTTCTTTAACAGTTTTAACCCTTCTTCTTTTAAGCCTTGAAAGCTGTATGGGGATGTTCTAGGCTTATAGGCCCCCCCTCTTAGAAAAGTTGCTCCTGATTTTTTTACAGCTTTTGCTATGGTCAAAAGCTGTTCTTCACTTTCTACTGAGCAAGGACCTGCAATAACTGTTAGTTTATTTCCCCCTATAAGCTTACCTTTTACATTAACAACCGTATCCGTTGGTTTAAAGAATCTGCTGGCTCTTTTGTATGGGCTTTGAATCCTCATGGCTCTCTCTACACAATCTTCAACCTCAAAAACTCCTGTATCTATTCTGCTTGTATCCCCAACCACTCCGAGAATACAACAACTTTCTCCTTGACTCATATGAACTTTGCAACCCAAATTTTCAATTCTCCTTTTGATTCTCTCAATGTCCTCAGCATTCGCATCTTTTTTCATAATTATAACCATATAACTCACTCCTTTTTTGTAATAAAAAAAGACCCAAATGAGTCCTTTTCTTTTTTGGTATTATGAAGTTGACCCATTTTACATGAAAATATTAAATTAATGTACAGCAAAAATAACCAAAGTAATATAAGCTTTGGCTAAAATAATATCTATAATGCTTTTTTTGCTGTACATTAAGAAATTCCATGATAAATCCACTCCAACTATCCTATAAAGTTTCTAAGTTTTGTATAATTATACCACTCTGCTTTTACTTATGCAATAAATTTTTTCTAATTTGTGTACAAAATTACAATTTGTTTATCATACTGGCTAAATAACCTGCACCAAAGCCGTTATCTATGTTTACTACGCTTACTCCACTGGCACAACTGTTAAGCATGCAAAGCAGGGCAGAAAGGCCGCCAAAGTTTGCACCATAGCCTACACTGGTAGGAACAGCAATGATTGGCTTATCTACCAAACCGCCAACCACACTGGCTAAGGCACCCTCCATGCCTGCTACTACAATCACAACCTTTGCACCTTGTATTATCTCCAGCTTATTAAAGAGCCTATGTATTCCTGCAACACCCACATCTATTACTTTCTCTACCCTATTTCCAAATATCTCAGCTGTTACTGCAGCTTCTTCTACTACCGGTAAATCAGAAGTTCCCGCAGATACAATAGCTATATAGCTATTGGTAAGTTCCGCATCCTTCACTTTAACTGTAATTGTCCTAGCCAACTCATTATATTCAGCCTGCGGACAAACTTCCTTAACAGCATCATATGCTGCTCTATCCGCTCTTGTGCCTAATATATTGCAATTCTTAGACAACATATATTCTACTATACCTTTAATCTGATTTGGGGTTTTTCCTGCGCAGTATATCACTTCCGGATAACCCACTCTTCTCTCTCTGTGATTGTCAATTTTTGCATAGCCTAGTTCCTTGTAAGTTAAATCCTTGAGTTGAGTATAGGCATCTTCCACAGAGAGTTCACCGGATTTTACAGTGTTTAGTAAGTTAAGTATATCTTGGTCCTTCATAAAAATCATTCCTTCTATTATATTTCTCCAAGGATTACTCTCAATACGTTGGGAATTTCCACATCTCTTCCTCCAATACCATAGCCTGTTGCTAAAACCTTCATGTTATTGGGATAAATAAACTCATCGCTGATTTCAGCTATTATTGCAGCACCAGTAGGTGTAGTGGCTTCATGCATGACCTTACCAAAGCTTACCGGTATATTTTTTATCACTTCTAAGGTAGCTGGTGCAGGTACAGGAAAAGTGCCATGAGCACATCGCACAAATCCTCCGCCTAATTGAACGGGAGATGAGAATATTTTGTCAGCTTTTAGGTATTCTAAACATACGGCCCCACCTACTATATCAATAATGGAATCTACTGCGCCGACCTCATGAAAATGAACTTCATCTATTGAGGTATTATGTATTTTAGCCTCGGCATCTGCCACCCTTTTAAAGATACTCAAGCTAATTTTCTTTACCTGATCCGAGAGACCAGATTCCAAAATCAATTTTTCTATATGAGACAAGTGCCTATGATGATGGTCATGATCATGGTGATGATGATTAAGCTTAACGGTAAATTTAGTACCGTGAATACCCATTTTACTTGAAGGGATGATGTCTAAAGTATATTCATCTTCTATATTGAGCTTAGCCAATTCCTCCAACAAATGTTCTTTTGGCACTCCTAGATCTATCAGAGCCCCAATATTCATATCACCGCTGATGCCGGCGAAACAGTCATAGTATAATACTTTCATTATAATAGCTCCTCTCTAGTATATATACAGTTGTATTATATCATAATATTGTGTATATTGGGTAAAAAGAAGTGTTTTATAAGGAGAGATAGTATGATAATTGCAACAGGTAGAATCGAGTTAATGGCAGAATGGTGCCACTCTTTAAAGGAAAAAAGAATGGTGGTTAACAGTATTATTGACAAAGTTAGCAGTAAGTTTAATGTTTCCGTTAGTGAAATAGAGAATTTGGATATGCATAACTCCATAGTCTTAGGCATAGCCTGTGTCAGCAATAGCACTTCTCATGGAAACAGCGTAATACAAACTGTAATAAATTTTATTGAAGACAATACAGAGGCTTATATTGTAGATATAGCTACAGAAATTATATAGAGGAGCCAAAACTCCTCTATAAAAAACTCATTTGTTGAAGACCTTCACAATTTTTGCTTGAAAAGTTCTGACCATAGTTGGCCTCTAACATCTTTTGTTTATCTATATTTGTTATTGAAGGATCTAACCAGTATTTTATTAACTCCTTTGAAATTATGAGAGGCATTCTCGGATGAATGTCTTCAATGGACTCGTCTGCTGGAACTGTTAATATAACAACTGCCTCATAATAGTTATCTTCTCCATCTTTAAAATTACCATAAATACCTGCTAGGGCCATAGATTCATTGTGGATTTGAGAAATTTCCATTTTTTCCTTTGATTTTCCTTTCACCTTCCACTCATAGTAGGAACTTGCCGGTATTATACATCTTGAAGACTGCAATAATCCCTTGAACAAGGGTTTTTCTTCAACTGTTTCAAACCTTGCATTTATAATATTTTTACTGCCGTATTTGATTCCCCAATAAATATCTTTTATAACCAATTTGCCATCTTGATTTAATATTACTGGTATCTTTGTTCCTGGAAACTTTTCGCCTTTTTCTATGTCATTGCATAAATTTTTGCTGACCTTATAGCTTTTCATAACTTCATCAACATCAAAGGAAAATAAAAATCTTCCGCACATATTTATCACCTCTTTACAATGGCTTTTATTAACTATAATTATACATTCTTAGTTTTTTCATTAAAACCATTTTTTAAGTCTTTAAGATTTATTTTCAATGCATTGATAGCTTGGATTTATCACAAAATAATAGTGATAATTTAAGGAGGTGTAAATATGAATAAGTGTCATAAGAAAGAACAGGAAAATAGAGTAGAACAGCTAATAGATTTAGTTGAAAAACATACTAGGACAGAAAGACATTTAGAGCAGCACAGTGATATATCAGACCCTGAAAACTTAGAGCATGCAGAAAAGATTCAAAGAGAAAGAGAAGATGAAATTAATAACCTCAAGAATATCATAGCTTATGGTGAACATGAGAAGAACAGTGAAGTAGATAACTTAAAGAGAAATATTAAATACACCGAAGGATACCTAGATCATAATGCTGATCATATGGACGAAGAGACATTGCAAAATACTATAGAAAAGCAGGAACACAGAAAAGAACAGCTGGATAACTTAACATAAATAAAAATAAAAGCTCGGGAAACCGAGCTTTTATTTTTGATTTTTTACCATATCATGTAATGCCTTTGATATGTAGTCAATATCTTCCTTTGTATTGAAGTAACCAAAACTAAAGCGTACTGTGCCCTGTGGAAAAGTTCCCAAAGTCTTATGGGCCAAAGGAGAACAGTGAATACCTGACCTAGTCATAATACCATAATCCCTATCTAATATAAAAGCAGCTTCAGCACTGTCTAACTTGTCAAAACTAATTGAGAAGACTGAAGTCCTGCCCTCCATTTCTTTTATGCCATGAAGTTGTATTCCACCTATGTTTAAAATATTATTTAGGAACAATTTACCTAAAAAATGTTCATGCTCATAAATAGTAGATAGACCAACCTTCTTTATGTACTTTATACCTGCATTTAATCCAAAAATACCGGGTAAATTTAAAGTTCCACTCTCGAATTTATCAGGCATGATTTCCGGTTGAATTTCTTGTTCAGAAAAACTTCCGGTACCACCTTCTTTGAAAGGCTTAATAGACTTTGCAAAGCTTTCGTTAAGAAGAATGCCACCAATGCCTTGAGGCCCCATTAGCCCCTTATGTCCGGTAAAGGGCAAGGCGCTTAAATTTAGGAATTGGAAATCAATTGGCAGCAGTCCGGCACTTTGTGCACTATCTATGACAAAGTGGATATTATGTCTTTTACAGATTTTACTTATTTCAAAGATATCCTGTTTTGTTCCGCACACATTTGATACATGATTTATCAAAATAAGCCTTGTATTTTTGGTAATTGCTTTTTCTACCGCCTTTGGTGCAAGTTTACCCTCCTCATCACAAGGAACAATAGTGAAATTTACACCAAGCTTTGACATTGAATGTAGAGGTCTCACCACAGCATTGTGTTCCATAGATGAAACTATTACGTGGTCTCTATTTTGCAGAAAACCTTTAATTATGATATTTAAACTTTCAGTAATATTTGAGGTAAAAACTACATTGAGAGGTTCCCTGAAATTAAAAAATTCACAGAGGAGCTCTCTGGTTTCAAATACAACCCTGGCAGTAGAATAGGATTGCTCATAAGTTCCTCTTGAAACATTAGTGCCGATTTTGGTTATGTAATTTAATAGGCTCAAGCCAACTTCTTCCGGCTTTGGATATGTGGTTGCAGCATTATCAGCATAAACTTTTGTCATCATATCACCTCAAAATAAATTTAAAAGGTGCTTTGCGCACCTATATATTATCGTAAAAATCGTCTCCCTCTTCACTGGTACAGCCATAATCTATAAGCACCGGGAGGTTATTTATCAATCCCCAAGAGCTGGCAGCTTCTATATCTTCGGGTAGCATATAAAAGCGCCTTGTAAAGGACAGCAAATCATTATAAGCCTCCGGTTCCGGACGGATGGATCTTAAATCTACCCTTTTGTATCTGGTAATTTTACTCAAAGGTAGAGCTCTAGGCATGATTATCATATCAGGCCTATGCCAAAGGATTGGACATAAGTATTTCCTGTATCTAGAGCCAGCATGCTTATAAACATATAATTCAACTTTGTTTTGATAAAGACCTTCTAGTCCCTTTGCTATCTTTACAACCCAATAATCATTTATGCCATAAGCTATTCTGCTTATGCCTTCACCCAGATACTCAAAGTTACTGTGTATTTCTGCTAAACTCATACGGTGAATCTTCCTAAAGTACCCCTCACTTTTACTCATATTACTGCCCACCTACTCATCAATTGTTTTATTCTACTATAGCTTATTAACGGGCAGTAATAATTGACACTGGTAACATAGCTATTATAACATAAATATAACTGAATTATTATTTACTTTGTAATAATTTATTTCGTGGCTCTTGTTTCACTTATAGCTTCTTGAAATCAAGATAATATTGTGATAATTTTACTGTATATAAGTTATGGAGTGATTATTTTGAAGAAGAAGATATTATTAGTTGAAGACGAAAAGCGCATGAGGATATTGCTTTGTGACTATCTAAAAAGGGAAGATTTCGAATATTACGAGGCATCTAACGGCTTAGAAGCCATGGAGATGCTAAAAAAGAATCCTGTGGACCTGGTTGTTTTAGATATAATGATGCCGTTTATGGATGGTTGGGAGGTTTGTAAGCATATACGTAAAACCTCAAATATTCCTATCATTATTCTAACCGCCAAGGCTGAAGAAGAAGATAAACTTCTAGGCTATGAGTTGGGCGCCGATGACTATGTGACTAAACCATTTAGTCCAAAAGTCTTAATAGCAAAGATAAAAGTACTGTTGAAGCGAACCGAGGCCACTTCAGAAGCCAACAACACTCTTATATCAATGGATGGCTTGACCATCAATGAGTTATCTCATGAAGTAAGAATTAATGATGAAGAGGTTGTTTTGTCACCAAAGGAGTACGAGCTGCTCCTATACCTTGTAAAGAACGCAGGTATAGCTTTGACTCGCAACCAGATACTAGATAGTGTCTGGGGTGTTGATTACTATGGCGATGCAAGAACTGTAGACACTAATATAAAAAGACTTAGGGAAAAACTCAAAGAAAAGGCCTATCTCATAACTACTATTCGAGGCAGCGGTTACAGATTTGAGGTGAAACGTTGAAAAAGAAGATTTGGAAAAAACTTTTTGCCATAACCTCAGCATCACTCATACTATTTATTACAGTAACTATTTATCTGCAAAGTATATTTTTTGAGGATTTCTATGTTAATAGAAAAATAAAACGCTTTGAGCAAAATGTAGAACAGTTCAACGGTTTGTACACGCAAAACTACATAAACAGCGGAAACTTGTACAGGATGATGAGACAGTTTGAAGAAAGCAACAATGCAAAAATTATCATTATTGGTAGTACAGGCGAAATAAAATATATTGGTGACAGTAAAATTGATATGGATTCCAGTAAAGTTAATACTATCAATAAAATATTTAAGGAGTGGATATCTAACCCATCCACCTTTAATAAAATATTGAAATTAAAAACTACTCAGACTTCTATCTACCATAACACAGATTTTGATATACAGAATATCGTATGCTTATCACCCCTATCAACTTCTGGTGACTCTGATGTAATACTGGCGGTTTCATCTCTGCAGCCCGTTGAAGAAGCAGCAGATATTATAAAGGAATTTTATATATACGTTTTTTTCGGTGCTGTACTTGTAATTGTTATACTATCCCTAATCTACGCCAATATGATTTCGAAACCTTTAAGAGAACTAAACAATACAGCGGTGAAAATTGCAGAAATGGACTTCTCTGCAAAATGTGAAGTCAACAGTGAAGATGAAATAGGAAGCTTAGCAAGTACACTGAATTTTTTAAGTCAAAGGTTGGATAAGGCATTAAGCGAGCTTAGAGAAAAAAATATAGCCCTTCAGAAAGATATTGAAAAAGAAAGAAAGCTGGATAGGATGAGAAAGGACTTTATAGCCGGGGTTTCTCATGAACTTAGAACTCCCATATCCATTATCTCCGGATATGCTGAAGGCTTAAAGGACAATATTGCTGATGATGAATCTAGAGAATTTTATCTGGATGTAATTATGGATGAAGCGGCAAAAATGAATGCACTTGTTTCAGATATGCTGGATTTATCACAACTTGAAAGTGGCACATTTAAGCTTACTCCAAGAGAGTTGTGCATTGATGAACTCATAAGAAAGTGCATCAGTAAGCATATGCAATTTATGCAGCAAAAGAATATAAATTTAATTACTAATATATCTGAGAACGCATACGTATTTGGGGATTATATCAGAATTGAACAGGTCCTCACAAACTTTATCACTAATGCGGTGCGGCATACAAATGAAGGCTGCTATATCGAAATAAGACTTTTTGCTGATGGTGATTATTATATAGTTGAAGTGGAAAATCAGGGAGAGAAAATTCCTGAACATGAGTTAGAGAGCATCTGGGATAAGTTTTACAAAGTTGATAAATCAAGAAACAGAAGTGTTGGAGGAATTGGCCTAGGCTTATCCATTGTGAAAAACATATTGCTGCTTCACAACAGTACCTTTGGAGTGAGAAATACTGAGAAAGGCGTATGTTTTTATTTCTCATTAAGAAAGATAAACCCCACCAAAGAAGAATAACTCAATGAGTGAATAAAATAAATTAAAAATTAAGAATGATGGAAGAAATTCAGCTCCTCTGAATTTCTTTCTTTCATTCTTAATTAATAAATCTTAATTCTAAATTAAATAAATCCGCCGTCCGCAACAATGGTTTGACCAGTTATATACTTGCTTTCATCACTGCATAAAAAAGCTGTTAAATTGCCGATATCTGAGGGTTCTCCAAAGCGGCCCAGGGAAATGTTGGAAAGTAGTTCCTCTTCCTCCTCATTGTTTAGCCATTGATTCATACGTGTTTTTATAACCCCAGGAGCAATGGCGTTTACCCTTATATTTGAGGGGCCCATTTCTTTTGCAAGAGCCTTTGTGAAGGAAATTATGGCTCCCTTTGTAGCAGAATATATGCTCTCACAGGAAGCACCATTTACGCCCCAGATGGAGGAAATATTCACGATGGATCCGCCGCCGCTTTTTAGCATATATTCCAGAACAGGCTTAGTCATGTTAAATATACCTTTAATGTTAATATCAATGAGATCATTCCAAGAATCTTCCTTTGCATCTATAAACAAGCCTATCTTAGACTGTCCCGCGTTATTTACCAGGATGTCAATTTTTCCAAAAGCTGCATAGACTTCATCTACAGCCTTTTGGCAAGCACCAAAATTTCTTATATCAAAACGCTTCGAAGTACAATAGCCCCCACTTTCTCGAATAAGTTTTACTGTCTCTTCAGCTCCTGCTTGATCCCTTGAGTAGGTTATTATTGTACTGGCACCACAATTAGATAGGCTTAAGGCAATGGCTCTGCCTATGCCTCTGGAACCTCCAGTAATTATTGCTGTTTTTCCACTTAGATTCATACTTTTCTCCCCTGCTTTTATTATCATAAAGCATATTATACTATTAAATGAAAGTTTTAGGAAGAAAAAAGCAGTCATATTTTATATAATAACTGACTGCTTTTATACCCTTCTAATATAAAGTCCCGATATCCTTTCTATAGTAAATACCTTCAAAGCTAAAACACTGAAGATTTTTATAGGACTTTTCAATTGCGCTTGTCAAGTTGTCCCCTGTGCATGTGACAGCAAAAACTCTACCACCCGAAGTATACATTTTTCCGTCCTTTTCCCGTATGCCTGCTGCAAAAAATTTACCTTCATATATTTCACCGGCAGATATAAGTAAATCCGTTTTGTAGCTACCTGGATAACCGGGTGAGGCTGCTACTACACAACAGCTATGTTGGTTCTTCCATCGGATTTTATAATCATTCAAAGTCTTATTTATGGCTGCATTAATAAGGTCCAGAAAGTCACTTTCCATTAGGGGAAGTACTGCCTGGGTTTCAGGGTCACCCATTCTTACATTGTATTCTAAGTTATAGACACCACTTTTGGTTATCATTATTCCAAAGAAAATAATGCCTGTATAGTCTAGTGCTTCCCTTTTAATACCTCTTAGAGTAGGCAGCATAATATCTTCTTCAAAGGCCCTCAACACTTCTTGACTGCAGTAGGGATTTGGGGCAATTGCACCCATTCCCCCTGTGTTTGGTCCCTGGTTTCCATCGTATATTTGCTTGTGGTCTTTAGCAGATATAAACGGAATAATAGTGTTTCCATCAGTGATACATAGGATAGAGGCTTCAACGCCTTCAAGGAATTCCTCCATAATTATTTTTTTGCCGGAACCCTTGAATATATCCTTCAACATGAAGTCTTCCAGTACCTTTTGAGCCTCATCTTTATTACAGCATATTACTACCCCTTTACCTGCAGCCAAACCATCAGCTTTTATAACTATAGGATACTCACAATGTGCTAAGTGCTCTTCAGCACTATTCAAATCATAAAACACTTCATAGGCAGCGGTCTTTACGCCGTATTTTTTCATAAAGTTTTTAGCATAGATTTTGCTGCCCTCAAGCTTAGCTGCTTCCCTGGAAGGACCAAAGATTTTCAAACCTGCTGCTTTAAATTCATCTACGATACCCTTGGTGAGAGGCTCTTCCGGTCCAACTATGGTTAAGTCAATATTCTCTTTCAGAGCAAAATGCTTTAAGTCCTCTTTGGAGGAAAGTGGTATATTGATGCATTTATTTTCAAAGTGGGTGCCGCCATTACCGGGGGCGCAATAAACTGTACTGACCTTATAACTTTCACTCACTTTCCATGCTATTGCATGCTCCCTGCCGCCGGATCCTACAACTAAAACCTTCATTTGGCCACCCCTCTTAATGTTTAAAGTGTCTTATACCGGTGAACACCATAGCCATATTATGTTTATTACAAGCTTCTATGGAATCTTTATCTCTGATTGAACCACCGGGTTGAATTATGGCCTTTACACCATACTTAGCAGCCTCTTCCACTACATCATTAAAGGGGAAAAAGGCATCAGAAGCTAAAACTGTTCCATCTTTTGCTCTGTCTAAGGCTTGGGCTGCTGCCCATATCCTATTAACTTGTCCTCCACCTATGCCCACAGCCATTTTATTTTTAACCACGACTATGGCATTGGATTTTACATATTTGACAACCTTCATGCCGAAGATAAGGTCCTCCATATCATTCTCTTCTGGAGCCTTTTCCGTAACAACAGTAAGGCTGTCAATTAATTTCTTGTCTTCTTGTTGAACAAGAAGGCCGCCGTCTATTGAAACCATGTACTGTTCATCACTTGGGGGAACAGCACATTTTATAACTCTCAAGTTCTTTTTAGTCCTTAATACTTCCAGGGCGGCTTCATCGTAATCCGGAGCTGCAACCACTTCCAGGAAGGTCTTTACCATTTCCTCAGCAGTGATCTTGTCTATTTTTCTATTTACAGCAACTATGCCACCAAATATAGATGTTGGATCACATTCATAGGCCTTTATATAGGCATCAGCAACTGTGTCCCCTATTGCTACACCACAGGGGCTATTATGCTTAAGTCCACAACAAGCTATTTCATCAAATTCACAAACAACCCTCCAAGCAACATCTAAATCCTTTAAGTTATTGTAGGAAAGCTCTTTACCGTTTAAAACATCAAAGTTCTTCATGGCACCATTTCTAGTAGTGGAAGTATAATAGGCCGCTGTTTGATGTGGATTTTCACCGTATCTCAAGTCCATAGCCTTTCTGTAGGAAATAGTATAGTATTCTGGATAAGGTTCATTATCCAGTAAAAAGCTGCTGATTGAAGCATCGTAAGCAGATGTTAAATTGAAAACTTTTCCCGCTAGTCTTTTTCTGGTTTCAAAAGATACATCCCCATTAGATTCAATCTCCTCCATTATGGGAGCATAGTCCTTAACATCACTGATCACCACAACATCTTTGAAGTTCTTTGCAGAGGAACGTAGCATAGTTGGGCCTCCGATGTCGATGAATTCTATCTTTTCTTCAAAGGCTATGTCGCTAGTAACTTTGTCAAAGAAGGGATATAAGTTTACTACCACCATGTCTATGGTTGATATATTTTTAGCAGCCAATGCCTCCATATGTTCAGAATTTTCTCTCAACGCCAATATTCCTCCGTGGATTTTGGGATGTAAGGTTTTTACCCTGCCATCTAACATTTCTGGAAAACCCGTTATCTCACTAACCTCTGTAACCGGCAGGTTGTTATCCTTTAAAAACCTGTATGTTCCACCGGTAGAAATGATTTCTACATCCTTGTCAACCAGGAAGGAACATAGTTCCAATAGACCTTCTTTATTATAAACACTTATTAATGCCCTATTAATCATACTAAACCCCCTTAATCTATTATCTTTACTCTACCATCAATTATTTTTAACCTATCCTTACACAGCAAATCTAGTGCTTTCGGTAGAGCAATATGTTCCTGTTCCAGTACCCTTTTTTGAAGGGATAATGCATCATCTTCAAAATATACAGGAACGGTTTTTTGCAAAATAATTGGACCCGAATCGGTGCCTGCATCTACAAAGTGAACGGTGCAACCGGAAACTTTTGCTCCGCATTGAATTACGCTTTCATGAACCTTAATGCCATACATTCCACTTCCGCAGAAACTTGGTATTAGCGAGGGATGAATATTAATTATTTTATTCGTAAAAGCCACTAATATTTCTCCCCTCAAAATGGATAAGAAACCTGCAAGAACAATAATGTCCACTTTGTCCTTAATCAATTTTAAAATTTCATCTGATAAAGCTGCCTTATAAACTTTCCTATCCACTACATAATTCTTTATTCCATTTAATTCTGCTCTTTTCAGCCCGTATACCCCAGGCCTATCACTTATAACATAGTCAATGCTGTAGCTAGTATTCCTAGCGGGGCTGTCAATTAAAGCCTGTAGATTTGAACCACTGCCGGAAATAAGCACAGCTACTCTATACAAATACCTTCACCTCCGGCACGGACAACACCAATTTTATAAGCGGTTTCACCCATTGAGATTAAAGATCTGATAACAGCCTCCGCATCCTGCGGTGATACACACAACACAAAGCCTATTCCCATATTAAAGATATTGTACATGTGAGCTCTGTCTACACCAAGAGAGTTGATATATTCAAATATCTCTGGAAGTGGATAAGACTTTGTATTGATTACAGCAGTAAAGTCTCCTTTGAACATTCTGGGGATGTTTTCTATAAAACCTCCTCCGGTAATGTGGGCCATCCCCTTTATTTTGAAATCCTTTATCAAGTCCAAAATTGGTTTCACATATATTTTAGTTGGTACCAATAGAACTTTTCCAATAGTTGTATTACCAAAGGGCATATTAAGATCAGGAATTATCTTTCTTATTAAAGAGTATCCATTGCTGTGAAGACCGGAAGAGGCAAGACCGATGAGCACATCACCGACCTCTATATCACTACCGTTTATTATGGATTCTTTTTCAACAATTCCCGCTGCAAAACCTGCTATATCATATTCTCCGTGGGGGTAGAAACCGGGCATTTCTGCGGTTTCCCCACCAATTAGGGAGCAGCCTGCCTGAAGACAACCATCTGCTACGCCTTTAACTAGGGCTGCAGCCACATCCGCTTCCAGCTTACCGCAGGCTATATAATCCAAAAAGAATAATGGCTTAGCGCCGTGGCATAATATATCATTTACACACATGGCTACGCAATCAATGCCTACGGTGTCATATTTTTTTAACCTAAAGGCTATATCAAGTTTTGTCCCGACGCCGTCGGTTCCGGACACTAACACAGGCTTTTTATAACCCTCCGGTAATTCCACCATACCTGCAAAGCTTCCAATACTATTTAGTACAAAGGGCAGCATGGTTTTCTCTGCATAGGCTTTTATCAGATTTACTGACCTGTAACCTTCTTCTATATTAACTCCGGAATCTTTATAAGTTATCATATAAATACCTACCTTTCCAATCTTTCCTTCACCGACTCCATAGGTGTTGCTATAGGGTACTCTCCGTTAAAGCAGCCCAGACAGAAATCATTATTACTGGCGAAGCTTTTTAATAAGCCTTTGATACTTATATAGCCAAGCGTATCAGCCCCTATTTCCTGTCTAATCTTTTCTATTGTAGAATTGGCACCAATCAAATCCTTTCTATAGGGTGTATCAATTCCAAAATAGCAGGGGTATTTAACTACCGGTGAGGAAACCCTAAAATGTACCTCTAAAGCACCGGCTTTTCTAAGTAAATCAACCAAGCGTTTGCTGGTGGTTCCTCTCACAATTGAATCATCTATGAGTACTACTCTCTTCCCTTTAACATTGACTTTTAAGGGATTGAGCTTTACAGCTACAGCCTTTTCTCTTAGGTCTTGGGAAGGTGAAATAAAGGTACGGCCAACATATCTGTTCTTAACAAAACCCATACTAAAGGGGATCCCTGAGGCTTCAGCATAGCCTGAAGCGGCAGCTATACCTGAATCCGGCACTCCTACAACTATATCCGCCTCTATAGGACATTCCTCATAAAGGATTTTACCTGCTTTAACTCTGGAACCATATACATCAATTCCGTCAATGACACTGTCAGGTCTTGCGAAATATATATACTCAAAGGCACAGGTAGCACATCTGGTCCTCTCTCCTGGATGTAAGGACTTTAGCTCGTTAGCATCAATAATTACAATTTCTCCGGGATTCACATCTCGTATAAACTCTGCGCCGACAGCGTCCAGTGCGCAACTTTCTGAACATAAGACGTAGCTGCTGCCAACCTTGCCTATACAGAGGGGACGGATTCCATTGGGATCTCTTACGCCAATAAGTTTGTCCTCTGTGAGTATTACCATGGCAAAGGAACCCTTTATTGTTTGGACTGCGTCAAAAACCGCTTTTTCAATTCCTTTACTTGCTGCTCTTGCAATGAGATTCAGAACAACTTCCGTGTCTACGGCAGTTTGAAATATAACGCCGGCATCCTCTAAGAGCTCTCTTATTACATCGGCGTTCACAAGATTCCCGTTATGGGCAATCGCTATTGAACCAAGCTTATATTGTGAAAGCAGCGGTTGTGCATTTGCTGCATTACTGGAGCCGGTAGTGGAATACCTGACATGGCCTATAGCGGATATTCCCTTCAGTTTCCTTAAAGTTTCTTCATCAAAGATATCACAAACCAATCCCATTGCCTTATGGCAGTCTAACTTTTCACCATCTGAAACTACAATTCCGGCACTCTCTTGTCCACGATGCTGGAGTGCATATAAACCATAGTAGGTCAATGTAGCCACATCTATATTATCAGTGGAGTAAATCCCAAAAACTCCGCATTCCTCCTTGAGCTTGTCATCATTTATACCCAACATGCCTTACTCCTCTCACTAATTTGCATTTGAAATTCTGTTTAATATCTCCTTATAGGCCTCTTCCACATTGCCCATATCTCTGCGGAATCTGTCCTTATCTAATTTTTCATTGGTTACTGTATCCCAAAACCTGCAGGTATCCGGGGAGATTTCATCTGCCAAAATTATTTCGTTCTTATATCTCCCAAATTCTAATTTAAAATCAATCAATTTAATGCCGAGACCATTAAAGAAGTCCTTAAGAATGTTGTTTACCTTTTCTGTTATGGCATAGATATTATTGAGTTCTTCAAAAGTAGTTAAGCCTATGGCTACTGCCTGGTGATCATTTATAAGGGGATCCCCAAGATCATCGTTTTTATAACAGATTTCATAAACTGTTGTTTTGAGTTCATAACCTTCATTTAAGCCAAGGCGTTTTGCCATACTGCCTGCAGCTACATTTCTTACTATAACTTCAAGTGGTACAATTTCTACTTTCTTGCAAAGTTGCTCTCTGTCACTTATTTTCTTTAAAAAATGCGTATTAATCCCATTCTTTTCAAGCAGTCCAAAAAGCATTGAAGAAATGTGGTTGTTCATCACACCCTTATCTCCGATTTGTCCCTTTTTTTCTCCATTAAAGGCAGTGGCGTCATCCTTGTAATAAACAATAACCTCATCCTCAACAGCTGTAGCAAAAATTCTCTTTGCCTTTCCCTCATAAAGCATTTCTTTTTTATCCATTATAGATCTACCCCCTGATTGTTTTCATTTATGAAATTTTCTTTCATAACTACTCTGTAATTTTTTACTCTAATAGCCAGGTCTTCATCCTTTAGTGCCAGCATTTGTACAGCCAAAATTCCTGCATTATAGCTGTTGTTAATTCCTACAGTGGCAACAGGAATGGATTTTGGCATCTGCACTATTGAAAGCAGTGAGTCTAATCCGTTCATTGCTGCGTTAATAGGTACGCCTATAACAGGCTTGGTAGTATGGGAGGCTATAACCCCAGGAAGATGGGCAGCCAAACCGGCTCCGGCTATAATACATTGGCAGCCGTCACTCTCAATTTCTTCAAGTACCTCCATTAATTTTTCCGGTACCCGGTGGGCAGAAAGTATAAAGGCCTTATAAGTAATGCCAAACTCTTTTAAGGCATCTGCAGCACCTTTCATTACCTCCTTGTCCGATTTGCTTCCAAAAATGATTGCTACTTGCATATTTGTCCCCCTTTTATTTAAAGTATTTAATACCGGATTCAAAGATCTTCTGATCCATGTTTCCGGGAATATTCTTATATAGATTTTTTCCAATACGTTCGCTGTGGGCCATTTTTCCTAGAATTCTTCCATCAGCACTGGTTATACCTTCTACAGCGTACATTGAACCGTTAGGATTGTATGGCATAGTACTTACTGCATTGCCCTGTAAATCAACATATTGAGTTGCAATTTGACCATTCTGAAATAATTTTTCTATGAGCGCCTCCTGTGCCACAAACCTTCCTTCTCCATGAGAAACCGGTACTGTATGAATGTCTCCCACTTTTACAGAGCTGAACCAAGGAGAAAGATTTGATACTACCTTGGTATTAACCATACAGGAAACATGTCTGCCGATGGTATTATAAGTAAGTGTTGGACAGTCTTTGTCAATTTCTCTTATTTCACCATAGGGAAGAAGGCCTAGCTTTATTAATACTTGAAAGCCATTGCATATTCCAAGAATTAACCCATCTCTATTTTGCAGAAAGTCCATCACTGCCTCTTTTAGTATGGGGTTTCTGAATACGTTGGCTATAAATTTACCTGAACCATCAGGCTCATCTCCTGCACTAAAGCCTCCGGGAAACATCAGTATATTAGAATTCTTTATTTCCTGCTCTATAATTCTTACAGAGTCATATATATCACTTGATGTCAGGTTTCTGAACACTTGAATTAAAGCTTTTCCACCGGCCTTTTCAAAGGCTCTGGCAGAATCATATTCACAGTTTGTACCCGGAAATACAGGAATAAAGACCTTAGGTTTTGCACCACCTATATTGAAGTTACAACTTTTCACCTTTGAAGTATTGAATAATCTTTCCGCGTATACTACAGGCTTAACTTCAACGGTTGTTGGAAAAATCTTATCTAGGGGGTCTATCCATTTTTTAAGAATAGCGTCCAGTGCAATAATAGTACTGCCTATTTGTATACTTTCAGTTTCTACTGTGTAACCTAATAAATCATAATTCAAACCTTTTAAAGTTGTAACTTCATCAAAGTCCTTCTCCACCTCTAAGATAAAGGAGCCGTATTTTAAGGAAAATAGATTGTGGTTTTCAGCCTTGTTGTCAAACCTAAAGCCTATCTTATTACCTATGGTCATTTTGGTAATAGCTTCGCAGATTCCACCGGATTTAACAGTGGAACAGGCTTTTAGCTTTCCGCATTTGATTAGGTTTGTTACCGCTGATAGGTTTCTTTTTAGGTCTTCAAAATCCGGCAAGTAGTTGTCATCTATTCTTGTTTCTATAAGAAATACTTTTGAGTTTGCACTTTTAAATTCTGAAGAAACTATGCGGCTGCAGTTTTCAATTACATCAACTGCAAAAGCAACTAGTGTAGGAGGCACATCCAAGTCATTAAAGCTGCCTGACATGCTGTCCTTACCCCCGATAGCGGCAATTTCCAATCTCTTCTGCGCAAAATAGGCTCCCAAAAGTGCGGCGAAAGGCTTCCCCCATCTTTCCGGATTGCTCCCCAATCTTTCAAAGTATTCTTGCAGAGTTAGCTTTACTCTATGGTAGTCTCCGCCCACGGCCACCACTTTTGACACTGCTTCAACAATAGCATAGACCGCGCCGTGGAAAGGACTTATTTCAGAGATTCTTGGATTGAAGCCATAGGACATTATTGAGGCTGTATCAGTGTTACCTTTGAGGACCGGTAATTTACAAACCATAGCCTCAATCGGTGTAAGTTGATATTTCCCACCTAAGGGCATTAAAACTGTACCTGCTCCTATAGTACTGTCAAATCTTTCAATTAATCCCTTTTGGCTGCAGACATTGAGATCAGAAATTTTGTCCAGCCACATATCTTCAAGGGTTAAATCCATGCTATTTTCTTCAAAGAGTTCTCCTAAATCCTTAGGAGACTTAACTATAACTGTAGTATAAGTTTTGGCACCATTGGTGTTAAGAAATTCCCTGGATAGATTGACAATTATATTTCCTTTCCATTTCATAATTAATCTGCTATCATCGGTGACTTCCGCTACTACCGTAGCTTCCACATTTTCTTTCTGGGCTAAGCTAATGAAGGTATCTACATTTTCAGGGCTCACAACTACAGCCATACGCTCTTGTGATTCGGATATAGCCAGCTCAGTGCCGTCTAAGCCTTCATATTTTCTAGGTATATTGTCCAAATCTATTAGAAGACCATCCGCTAATTCTCCTATTGCCACGGATACACCACCGGCACCAAAGTCATTACATCTCTTTATCAATGTGGTAACTTCCCTGTTCCTAAATAATCTCTGAAGTTTCCTTTCTATGGGGGGATTTCCCTTTTGCACCTCTGCTCCGCAGATTTCAATGGATTCTTCAGTATGTTTTTTTGAAGATCCGGTGGCACCGCCACAGCCATCCCGGCCGGTTCTACCTCCAAGTAGGATAACTTTATCTCCTGCCACAGGAGTCAGTCTTATAACATTTGCTGCCGGTGCGGCGCCAATTACAGCGCCGATTTCCATTCTTTTAGTTACATAGCCACCATGGTATAGCTCAGAAACAAGACCTGTAGACAAACCGATTTGATTACCATAGGAGCTGTATCCATGAGCTGCTTCAGTAGTAATTTTCCTTTGAGACAGCTTACCAGGAAGAGTATCCTTTAGGGCAGTCCTTGGATCACCACTACCGGTCACTCGCATAGCCTGATAGACGTAAGACCTACCTGAAAGCGGGTCTCTAATGGCACCTCCCAAACAGGTAGCAGCACCGCCAAAGGGTTCAATTTCTGTGGGATGATTGTGGGTTTCGTTCTTAAACATAACTAGCCAGTCCTCTTTTACACCATCGACTTCCACTGGAACTTTGATGCTGCAGGCATTTATTTCATCGGATTCATCAAGATTTTGTAGTTTACCGGCGTGCTTAAGCTCCTTCATTGCCATAAGGGCGATATCCATCAAAGTAATAGCTTTGTTGTTAGGTCCATATACTACTTCCCTGCCCTGACAGTATTCTCTGAAAGCAGAGGCTATTGGTAAGGTATAATTTCCACCCTCTATGTCCACATGGTTGATTTCTGTCAAAAATGTGGTGTGCCTGCAGTGGTCGGACCAGTAGGTATCCAGTACTTTGATTTCTGTTATGGTAGGATTACGTTTTTCTGAGTATTTAAAGTAAGTGTGGCAGGCTCTAAGATCGTCCAAAGACATTGCAAGGCTTAATCTTTTATGAAGTTCCTGTATTCCATTTTCATCAAAATCAATAAAGCCAGTAATAATTTCTACAGATGAGGGAGTGTCAAAAATTTCTTCTAGGGTATCATATTTATCTAAACTAGCCTCTCTGGTATCAACTGGATTAATATAATAGTGTTTTATTTTTTGTATATCAGATGGAGCTAAGCTGCCTTTTAAGACAAGTACTTTTGAACTTCTTACAATTGGACGTTTTTTAAAGATAAGCTGAAGGCATTCAACTGCAGAATCAGCTCTTTGGTCATATTGACCCGGCAAATATTCTACAGCAAAGACATACTCATTTTCATGGACGGGAAAGTTTTCCTTGTAAACTAGATCAATGGTTTCTTCTGAAAAGATTGTTTTTATAGAAGTGGCTAATTCTGTTTCGTTAATACCGGAGATATCATATCTATTAATAATCCGTACGTATTCCAATGTGGACAAATCCAGGTTAATCTTAAAATCTTTTAAGAGATGCTGGCCTTCCACATTATACTCCTGTTTCTTTTCCACAAATATACGATAAACCTTCTGTTCCATTGTAAAACCTCCTTGAAAAATAATAAACCGCAGTATGAGTAAATCCTGCGGTCGACAAAAAGAGGTATATACAAAAAAATATTACCTAGGACTTACCCATAGCCAGATTGTTTACGGCAAAACTGTAGAGACTCCTGAACCATATTATCAGGATTATATGGATAAATTTATAAACTTTTATACTATAGTACCATCTAAAAACATAATAGTCAATAAAATAAAATAAAATCAGAATAAAATTCGTATTAAAACGAATAATATTCTGATTTTATTTTATAATAATTCGGATATATCGCTTTCTGCTTTCTTTTTGCCGCTTCTGCTGGACTTTTTCCTTTCTGAACTTTTTTCGCTTATATCTTCTGTATTAACTAATACTGTCTCCTCTACTACAGGCTTTTTATTATTTTTTCTCACAGGTGTTCTTTTCTTTTTTACCCTCAGGGATATATATGCTTCACTGGTGAGCTCACTGGCCTTTTCCCATGTATAACTATCTTTTACCACATCTAAAGCCTTTTCGATAATACCATTTCTTAGTACATCGTCATTGAGTAACTCTACGATTGAATCAGCCAACTCATGTACATAACCGGGATTAAATAACTTACCCGTTACGTTATTGTCAACAATTTCTGATAGGCCTCCGGTGGCCGATGCAACTACTGGACACCCCATAGTCATTGCTTCCAGTGCCACATTGCCAAAGGGTTCATATAGGGATGGAATTACAAAGACATCGGCAGCACGGTATAACTTTTGCTTTACTTTTTCATCTATATAACCTGTAAATATTATCTTATCGGATATGCCCATAGCTTGAGCTTTATATTTTAGGTCTTCAGTCATGGGACCTGTACCGGAAATAATAAATTTAATATTACCAATTTTTGAAACTATGGTAGGTATCGCATCTATTATATGATGAATTCCCTTTAGGTATATATGTCTGCCTATATAAAGTACAATTTTTTCATCATCCTTAGCATATGCTCTCCTAAATATATTAATTCTGCCGCTGGATTTAGGTGCTTCAAACACGCCGTTTGGTATCACTTGTATATTATTTTTATCGATGTCATAGAGTGATGATACCTGGTCCTTCATATATTCGCTGCAGCAGATAATCTTACTTGACTCCTTTGCTAAAAGCGCTTCTATGGATGCTATGTGCCTATGTAAGTCTGTATAAATTCCGTTATTTCTACCATACTCTGTTGAATGAAATGTGGTTATAAGCGGTAAGCAGTAAATTTGCTTTAAGGTTTTTGCGGCAAATGCCACATGCCAATCATGCGCGTGAATTAGATCAAATTTCTCTTCGTTATTTAATAATTTGGCAGAGGCTTCAATCATTGCATAATTTAATTGATTTATCCATTCGATTAAATTGTCTTTCTCTATACTGATAGGAAAAACTCTATGTATATTGATACCATCTTCAACTTCAAAAGCCTTAGATTTTTCATTGCCGCATGTAACTACATGAATTTCATGACCTGCTCCCTGAAGACTATGGCTAATATTGTATACATGAGTGGACAGACCACCTATACTTCTAGGTGGGTATTCCCAAGATAGCATTAAAACCCTCATACTTTACCTCCCAATTTGTAAATAAAATTTATACTACCAATTATAACTAATTTTGTTATTATTTCAATAAAATCAGTTTAAATTAAACTTAAAATCAGAAAAGTTTACAAATTTAATAAATGTAAATGTTATAATTTAACGGTTAAAAAAAGGTACCGTAGAATCAAGGTGATAACACCTGTGATTCTAAGTACCATTTAAATTACTTTTTAAGCATTTCAGCTACTGCTGCTATACTTCCTAAGGAAGATATGGCTTCATTTGGCAGAATGAGTTTATTTGCAGGGTTTTTAGCCATTTCTTGCAGAGCTTCAACCTGCTTAAGGGCTATAACTGTCTCGTTGGTTCCGGATTCTATAATAGCTCTGTTTACTTTTTCTATAGCCTCTGCCTGTGCCTTTGCTATAGCTTCTATAGCCCTTGCTTTACCTTCTGCTTCCAAAAGTTGAGATTCCCTAAGACCTTCGGCTCTTCTGATATTTGCTTCTTTTTCTGCCTCTGCAGTAAGAATTTTAGCCTGCTTTTCACCTTCTGCTCTTGCAATCTCTGCAGCTTTTTGACCTTCTGCTTGCAGGATAGCTGCTCTCTTATCTCTTTCAGCTCTCATTTGTTTTTCCATGGCCTGCTGAATTTCTGCAGGTGGTATTATGTTTTTAATTTCAACAGATAATATTTTTATACCATAGGCATCGGTAATTTCGTCAATTATCTGCAGCAACTTTGAATTGATTTTATCTCTTCCGGATAAAACATCATCTAGTGTCATTTCACCAACAATGTTACGCATATTTGTTATAGTTGAGTATATGATACCATGGTGGAAATTCTCTATGTTATATACTGCATCTTTGGCATTCATTACTTTGTAGAATATTACGTTGTCTATTGAAATTTTTACATTATCCTTTGTAATAACGCTTTGCGGTTCTATATCAAGAATTTGCTGCTTGGTTGAAACCTTTTTTCTAACAAAATCTATGAAAGGAATGGTAAAATGCCAACCTGGCTCAAGTACTTTATAGAATTGACCCAACCTTTCAAGTATATAAACCTCTCCAGTATTAACAACCTTAACTGAAGATAACACACCTAGAAAAACAATAGCTAATATTATTACTAAAATAATTTCTGGTCCCATAATACATCCTCCTAAAAATTAAATCTTTTTAATGGTTAATTTATTTCCCTCAATTCCTGTTATTTTAACCTTGTCACCTTTTCTAATTAACTCTCCTTCGTTCTTAACTGTCCAGTATATGCCATCAATTTTTATATTAGCTTTATCTGTCACATCTTCTTCCATGAGTAATTCTCTGCCGATATAGCCTTGCTCAGTTGTAGGCGATTTTGCCACTGTTTTTTTTAGGGTATTCTTCACCAGCGGATATCCAACAATTATAAACAGTGTGCTTACAATGATGAATGCAACCAGTTGTATGGTGAACGAATATCCTAGTAAATTGGCTATAATTGCCGCTATAGTGCCCACAGCAATCCAAACAAAAATAAAGGCGCTGGTTACTATGTCTACAACTACTGAAATAATACCAATTATAAGCCAAAGTACCATATTTTTATCCATAAAACCCCTCCTTCCCTATAATTTTATTATACATGAAATGTCTTATAATTAATACTTTTTTTATCATTTGTATTCGCTGTTTACGATATTATTATATGCTATATATTACAATTTGTAAAGGGTAGATATATCATTATATAAGTTAAAATAAACCATATAAAGAGATTTTGAATAAATTTCACATATTTACTATAAATTAATAAGAATATCGTAGAATTATATCAATTATTGTTAAAAATAATATTACAGGTTATAATCTATCTATATCAGTTTTAAATGGTTATTGGAGTGATAGTAATGAACTACATAAGAGTTGGCACAGCCTGCCCTACTACAAGGGTGGCAGATATTCAGTATAATACAGAGCAAATATGCAAGCTATTGGAACAAGGATTTTCATTAAGTACTAAGCTCTTAGTTTTCCCTGAGCTATGCATTACCTCTTATACCTGCGGAGATTTGTTTCTCCAACAACAATTGATAGAGGAAGCAAAGAGGGCTTTACAAGTTATATGCACTCAAAGTATTGGAAAGGATATGCTAATAGTTGTTGGTGCACCACTGCATTATTTAAATGCATTATATAACTGTGCCTTTGTTATTTTCGAAGGCAAAGTTTTGGGAATTATACCAAAGAGCTTCATCCCAAATTACACAGAGTTTTATGAAAAAAGATGGTTTTCTGAAGGAAATAATATTATAGACAAAGAAGTGGATCTACCCTTTCAAAATAAGATTCCATTTGGAATAAATCTAATGTTTTCCAGCGGATGCTATAAATTTTCTTTTGAGATCTGTGAAGACCTATGGGTTGTGATACCGCCAAGCAGTAACGCAGCTTTAGCTGGAGCTAATATTATCGGTAATCTTTCAGCTTCAAATGAACTTGTTAGCAAATCAAACTATAGAAGAGATCTGGTGCTTTCACAGAGTGCTCGTTGTTATTGTGCTTACTTATATGCCTCTAGTGGTGTTTTTGAATCTACAACGGATCTTGTTTTCAGCGGACATATGCTTATTTCTGAAAATGGTTCCTTATTAAAAGAAAACAGACGGTTTGAGCGTGAAAATGAAATAATTACTGCAATAGTTGATGTAGACAGATTGAATAATGAAAGGCTCCGAAACACTAGTTTTCGTACCCATTCCTTTAAAATGCCATATGATTTCATAGATATAAAATTCCAGTATAGCAATACAGAGATAGCTGTATTTGACAGATTTGTCGATAAACATCCTTTTGTACCCTCTGATCCTAAGTTTAGGCAGGAGCGTTGTGAGGAGATTTTTAATATACAAACTGCAGGCTTAGCAAAAAGAATTCAACACAGCGGTGCTAAAAAAGCAGTGATAGGAATATCCGGTGGCTTAGATTCTACATTAGCCCTATTGGTTGTGATAAAGACCTTTGACATGTTAGGTTTGTCCAGAGAAAATATTGTTACAGTAACTATGCCTGGTTTTGGTACAACGGACAGGACTTACAATAATGCCGTAGAGCTGTGTATGAAACTAAATACAGACTTACGTGAGATAAATATAGTAAATGCTAGTCTGCAGCATTTTAAAGATATAGGACACCCTGCTGAAATACATGATGTCACCTATGAGAATGTTCAGGCACGTGAGCGTACTCAAATACTTATGGACATAGCAAATAAGGAAAACGGATTAGTGATTGGTACCGGTGACCTTTCGGAACTAGCCTTAGGTTGGTGCACTTACAATGGAGACCATATGTCCATGTATGGTGTAAACTCTTCTATTCCAAAGACACTGGTAAGGTATTTGGTAGAGTATGCTGCCCTATATGTGTTTGATAAAGCTATTTCTGATATTCTTTTAGATGTTATCAATACTCCTGTGAGTCCTGAACTGTTACCTAAAGATAAAAATGGTGAGATATCACAAAAGACAGAAGATATTATTGGACCCTATGAACTGCACGATTTTTTCCTATACTATTTTATAAGACAGGGAGCTACGCCTGAGAAAATATGTTTTCTTGCAATTCATGCCTTTCAAGGCACTTACAGCGAAGAAGAGATAAAAAAGTGGCTTAATAAATTTATTTCTAGATTCTTCACCCAGCAATTTAAGCGTTCAGCTCTTCCTGATGGACCAAAGGTTGGAACTATTAGTCTTTCTCCTAGAGGTGATTGGAGAATGCCTTCAGATGCAAGCATGAATTCATGGGTTTAATGTAAGGAGGTTGCTTTATTGGAAATAAAAAGAGTTGGGAGAAATTCTCCTATAAAGTCCGAAGAAAAGAAAAGTATAGAGTTAAAAAAGGATTTTTCACAAAACTTCAATTTTGCCCGTGATAAAAGAAGTGAGGAAGAATTGAAGAGGATTCAAGAGGACATCAAAAAGAAAGGTGCCAGACTGATAATCACAAAATCCTATGCTGACGTAAAAGCCTATAAGAATCTTATTAAAGAATATTTAAACTCTGTACTGCAGCATATGTATAATATAAAGAAAGACATAAGCTTTTGGCAGACTCAATACTTTATAACTATAGAGACCATAGATAAAAAACTTGAAGAGTTAACGAAACTTCTTTTACAGGAAGAAAAAGATAACTTGTCAATAGCGGGAACTATTGATGAGATAACTGGACTGGTATTGGATATTTACAGATAGGATGCTTCTTAGGTGACAATGTAAAAAGTATGGTTTATGATAATTCACATTTGACAATGGACGATTGACAATTTTTGTAGAAATTCAGTTCTGCTGAATTTTATCCATAATTGTCCATTGTCAAATGTTTATTGTCAATTATTACAGGTACTTCACTAGGATCTCTACAGCCTTCTCCAAATACGTTTGATCTATTTTTGAAAACCTGTCAAATACAGGACTGTCAATATCCAGTACGCCTAGTAGTTTATCATCTTTTATGATAGGTATAACTATCTCCGAATTTGAAGCGCTGTCACATGCGATGTGTCCATCAAACTCATGTACATTAGCAACTCTTTGGGTTGCTTTTAATTTTGCTGCAGTTCCGCAGACTCCGCTGCCAATCTCTATTCTACAGCAAGCTGGAAGGCCTTGAAAAGGACCAAGCACCAATTCTCCATCCTTATATAGGTAGAATCCTACCCAGTTTGTTTCCTCTAATGCAGACTTTATTATTGCTGATGTATTGCTTAGATTAGCAATAAAATCTGATTCGGATTTTAACTGTCCTTCTATGAGTAACAGCATTAGGTTGTATTTATCTTCAATTTTCATATCTTTAAAGTTATCTACGTTTATCATTATATTCCCCCATCATCTTTATGTAGTGTTCTGCAGAACTTCTCAGTTTTTTATATTCTTCTTCAGTAAGATTTCTAATTATTTTTGCAGGAGATCCCATACAAAGTACACCTTCTGGTATTTCTTTTCCTCCGGGAATTAGTGAGCCGGCTCCGATAATTGTGTTTTTCCCTATTTTACAATTGTTCATTATAATTGATCCCATTCCAATCAGGCAATTGTCCCCTATCTCTGCACCGTGTATAATGGCATTGTGGCCAATGGTCACATATTTGCCTATAATGGTTGGTGCAGTGTCTTTGCTTCCATGGATTACGGAATTGTCCTGTATATTTGTCCCCTCTCCAACGGTAATATAATTGTCATCCCCTCTTAGAACAGCACCAAACCAAATACTGCAATTTTTTTCTATGGTTACATAACCTATTATATGACTACCTTCGGCTATAAAAACATCTTCAGCCACCTTAGGGTATATTCCCTTGTAAATATGGAGCATAGAAACGCCTCCTATTCTTGTTTTTTCTCTTTTAATTCTGCTTAAATTTCCGTATTTTTAGACATATTATTCTTTTTGTTTCTTAATACTTATTATTTATTGTGTTTATTATAGAATTGTCATATAATATTTATTGTGCACACAATATATTGTATTGAGTGTGCATGTTGACACAATATATTGAGTTGTTTTTGGAGGTGTACAATGGAAAGTATTAAAAACTTACTTACTAGATATTATACTAAAGAATTAGAAAAAAATAAAACTAAAACTGTATATGATTTATTTAAATGGAAAAGGGTCGATGTCATTTTAAAGGATTATAAAAGCGGTAAAGTGCTGGTAGATATGAAAAACCTTGAGTTCCCGGAACACTACTCACAAAATGCCTGTGATATAATAGCCTCTAAGTATTTTAGAAAAGCTGGAGTACCAAATGAAGTAGGCTATGAAAACAGCATGAGAATGGTTGCTCATAGAATGGTTAAGTTTTGGAGTACAGCTCTAAAGGATGAAGGATTGATAGAAAACGATGAGGAAGAGGCAATATTCTACGATGAAATGGTCTATGCATTATTAAGCCAATTGTATGCACCTAACTCTCCTCAATGGTTTAACACCGGTTTGAATTTAGCCTATGGAATCACTGGTGAATCAAATGATACATATTATTTTGACCCTATAAAGAGAAAAGTTGTAAAGTCTAAAGATGCTTACAGCAGAACACAAGCTTCTGCTTGTTTTATATTATCCATTGAAGATAAGCTGCTAGGACCCCATTCTATTACAGAGCAATATGTTACTGAGACTAAGCTGTTTAAAGGAGGCTCCGGTACCGGCACCAACTTCTCCACAATCAGAGCCGTTGGCGAAAAGCTATCCGGTGGCGGTGTTTCATCAGGCCTCATGAGCTTTTTAAAGGGATTAGATAGAAATGCAGGTGCAATAAAATCCGGTGGAACAACCAGAAGAGCTGCAAAAATGGTATGTTTAGACATAGATCACCCTGAAATAGAGGAATTTATTACTTGGAAGTCAAAGGAGGAAATGAAGGTACGTGCTTTGGCCAAGATGGGTTATGACACAGACATGGATGGCGAAGCCTATCAGACAGTTTCCGGTCAGAACAGCAACAACTCACTAAGACTTAGCGATGAATTTATGATGAAAGTTGCTAATCTTGACAAGAATCCGGAGGTTACAATAAAGCTAAAGGGAAGAAAAGACTCCTCCGTAGACAGAGAGGCTAAGGTTAAAGACCTGTGGGAAATGTTTAATAAGGCTGCTTGGGAGTGCGCAGACCCTGCCCCTCAGTTTAACGATACTTTTAATGCATGGCACACTTGTCCAAATGGAGAAGATGGTGTTTATAACGCCCCTTATAATAGAATTAATTCCACAAATCCATGTGGTGAATATGCTTTTTTAGACGATACCTCCTGTAATTTAGCTTCTATAAATATATATAGGTTTTACGACAATGATACAAAGGCCTTCGATATTGAAGGATATATGCATACTATATCACTGGTACAGCTTATATTAGAAGCATCCATACATTTTGGTCAATTTCCTACTGAGGATATTGCTAGAAAGACTTATTTGTTTAGAACTACCGGCTTAGGTATATCTAACTTGGCTTCTCTTTTAATGGTAATGGGTTTACCCTATGATTCAGATGAAGCTAGGAATGTAGCAGCAGGCTTAACGTCATTGTTAACTGCGCAATCCTACTCTGTATCAGCTCTAATGGCAAAAAAAGTTGGTCCTTTCGAAAAGTTTGAATTAAATAAAGAGCATATGCTAAGGGTTATAAGGAACCACTGCAGGGTGTCAGGAGCACTAGACGGTGAATATGAGGGGTTAAACTATAAACCAGTGGAAATCAATCATGAAATATTAAACAAGTGTAAACTTGAGAATTTAAGTGACGTTGTAAAAAATACGTGGATAAAGGCTTTAGAAAACGGAAAAGAGTTTGGGTATAGAAATGCACAGGTTTCAGTAATAGCCCCTACTGGTACAATTTCCTTTGCAATGGATTGCGGAGCAACTTCCATTGAGCCCTTTTTCAGCCACATAGTTTATAAAAAGCTTGTTGGCGGCGGATTTATGACTGTAATTAATCCAGTAATAGAATTAAGCTTAAAGAATTTGGGGTACAGTAAAGAAGAAATTGAGGATATTTTAAATTATGTACTAAGAAGTGAAAAGGTAAAAGCAGGTAACGTAGAATATGACAAAATAATAGATGGTAAACTAGAAGGTGCGCCACACCTTAAACCTGAACACTTACCAATCTTCGATACAGCAAATAAGTGCGGAACCGGCAAAAGATATATTGCACCGGAGGGTCATGTAAAAATGGTAGCAGCTTTAACGCCGGTTATTTCAGGTGCTGTTTCAAAAACAGTAAATCTACCAAAGGACGCTACAATAAAAGACTTTGAAGTTGTTACCTTAACTTCCTGGAAGTTAGGAATAAAGGGTATCACCCTTTACAGGGATTCTTCAAAAGCAAGCCAACCTCTAAATACATCTTTAGAGGAAGGTAAGGAAGTAAATCTTGAGAATTTGACTTATGATGCTCTTTTAAAGTATGCAAAAGAAATGCAGCAAAACAGCGGTTATACTAAGAGAAACAAGCCTCAGGGTATAAGGTACGGTACTACACACCCTGCACAAATTGATGATGTAAAGATATATACAACTGTAAACAGAGATGAAAAAGGAAGAATTTGCGAAATATATATAACGACTGATAGAGAAGGAACAATAATTACAGGACTGCTTAATTCTCTATCGAAATCAATATCAGTTATGCTTCAATATAATGTTCCTCCAAAGGATATCGCCAGAATGTTGAGAGGACAAAAATATGAACCCTACGGTTTTGTACAGAAGCATCCTTATATCAAGCATGTAAGCTCAATATCTGATTTGATCAGTAAGATAATAGATATAGAATTGAATGATTTTACAAGATGTCAAGTAAAACCTCATAATCATGCCGTGGAAGTAGTTTCTCATAAAAATGATACAGGTGAAAGGGTATATAGTGCAAGTTGTAAAAATTGCTCCAGTACAAGAATGGTTAAGAATGGAACCTGTATGGTGTGCCTCGATTGTGGTACTACTACCGGATGCAGCTAAAAAAGGTGACCTTTGGTCACCTTTTTTTACCTTTTGTTTTTTACTCTATTTGGTTTTGCCTTAGGTTTAATTTTAATTTGTTTCTTCTTTTCAACCTTGTCAGTGCTGATAACGTTGAAAAACCATAAAAATGGAATTACAGAGATCGATATTAAAACAAATGATAGAATTTGAGGTACTTTACCCATGCAGTAGGAAGAAAGCATAATCAGCAGAACACCTAGTGCAAATATAAGCCATTTGTTTATATTAAGTTTATCTAAAACAAATATTTTAAGTAGGTTATATACAATTAAAGTAACTAGGGCAAGCACGATTAATAAAAGTATTTCCCAAAACATAATTATCCCCCCTTTTTAACTAGAGTATGAATTCTGAATTAGCGGCAGCATGTGTCACTAAATCTAAGGTTTTTACCTTTTTATCAGCATTGTACATAACAATAATATTTTATAGTATAAAATTCTTTATGTAAATTATAATTTTTTACCCTAAAAAAAAGAACAAAATATTAAATTTAATAAATATTTTAAATAAAATTATTAATTTATCACTAAAATCTGATATAATTAAATAAACATAAATTATTACGTTATGAGGTGAGCATATGAGTTTTGTTTCTAATCCACAGCTAGATGAATTGGATTATCAAATACTTGAGATTTTAATAAAGGATTCAAGAACGCCGTACTTAGAAATTGCTAGAATGTGTCATGTTAGTGGTGGTACAATCCATGTAAGAATGAAGAAGATGGAAGACATGGGGATTATTAAAGGTACTAAGCTATTATTGGATACATCAAAACTTGGGTACGATGTTTGCTGCTTTGTAGGGATATTCTTAGATAAATCTTCCTCATTTTCATATGTTCTTGAAGAGATGAAGAAGATTAAAGAAATTGTTGAACTACACTACACCACAGGTGAGTATTCAATATTTGTTAAAGTCATATGTAAAAGTATTTCACATCTTCAAGACTTATTGATGAATAAGGTTCATGTTATTACCGGAATCCAAAGAACTGATACCTGGATATCCCTATCACAACCAATAGATAGAAATATTCAGTTTTAACAATGCTTCAAAACTTTATTTCTATAAATAAAAAGAGTATATCACAAAACAGTTATGGTTTAATGACGTACTCTTTTTATCTTTACATTGCATTTTCCAATACATCTATAAAAGTTTGCAACTTAGACACTTGAGAGGTTTTTAAATAAAATTTTGAAAGCAGTAAAATATATTGTGTTAGATTCTTGCCACATTTGCTATTGACCAATAATTGCTCCAAATGAGAGGCATAATTTTCAAACTTATTTAGCTGATAGTTTGAACTTAAGATGTTAAATATGGACTTATAACACCATAGGGCATAGTCCTCTTGATTATAAACTTCACTGTTTAACAAAGCATAGTCGTAATACCTAATTGAATATTTGTTAAAACCATATTTAGATAATTCTTCAGCAAAATCTATGGCAATTTTACTATTTGCTTCATCAGCATGTAAGGAAAGAGCCAGTATACATTTATCTTGATAAATAAGACCTTCTTCTTCTTGTTGAGTGACAAAATAAGCCAAAGATAGTTTGTGTAGGATTAAGTAATCCTCCGATGAATCATTCATTAAAAGCTTTTTTAGAAGTGATATTACCGATGAAAATCTCCTCTCTTCAAAGTAAATATTAGATTTTAGGATTATTAAATTCTTTTTCTGTGACGTGTTGAGTTTTTTACTCTTTAATAACTTTTCTATTAGTTTAAGAGCCTCTGGATTTCTATTGGTATGAATAAGTGTATCTAGGAATTCCATGTTTGCCATAAAGATAAGATTATCATCCTTGTGTTTGGACAATATATCATTCATTGCCCTTCCAATACAATCTTCAGCCATATCATATCTCTTTACTCTATTATAACATCTTGTTTGAAAGATTAAGGCTTTAATTTCACTGGGATAGTCTTCGATTAATCTATAGTATTCACTGGCCAGGTTGTAACACTTTATTGCTGCATTAAAATCCTCTTCCTGTTCATAGAATCTTCCCAAGGTTAGTTTTATGTCTCCCATTATGTCAAAGCAATTATTTTCCTTTGCTTTTTCAAAAATAGCATTAAAGTCTTCAGCAGAACTATCTCCTTTTAGTGCCTCATGGTAGGCATTTCTGATGTTTTCTTTTATATAATAACTATCGTTACTTAAAAGATCCTTTAAACTGAGGTTTAATTCAATACCTTTACTAGCTGCAATCTTATTAAAATTATCTGCAAGGATCATAGCTGTTACAGTGGTTAATTGGATTTTACCGCTTTCTATTAGGCTTACCATGCTGTGAGACATCCTAGTACCGGCAGCCTCTTTTTGCGAAATTTTTAACAAATTTCTATATAATTTTACCATATTTCCGCTGTCTATTCGATCCATTCTCATTCCCCCTCAAATAAAAGCTACTATAAAAACATCCTATAATAATATATTTTACTATATATTCCGAAAAAATAAAAATAATTTTATGATAAAGCCCTTTATACTTATATTTGTTAAAAATTTATTAATATATAAATTTAAAAACTATAATAAATTTTTAAATCCCACATAATTTTTTGTATTCTGCTAAAAATAAATACATAAATTCTATTCAAAGGAGATGTTATGATTATGAAAGCCTTAGATGCAATTGCTCTTTTATTAGTTATAATTGGCGCTATCAACTGGGGACTAATTGGATTCTTTCAGTTTGACTTAGTAGCAACATTATTTGGAGATATGACAGGACTAAGCAGAATAATTTATGCCTTGGTTGGTATAGCTGGTCTTTATGCAATATCTTTCTTTGCAAGAGATAGAGAAACTTCTGGTACAAGATAAGAATAAAAACCTCCCTAGGGAGGTTTTTATTTTCTAAAATTGTCCTAAATTTCTGCATAATTAGCTTGAATTATTGACTTAACATGTTCTGACAGGTTAATCTTTTCCTCTTTACTCAGGGCATCGGTATATAATGGTTTTCCAATAACTAATCTGACATTGGCAGGCTTTACGGTATTAAATTCCTCATAAGCCTTATAGCTCCCACAAATTGTAATAGGAATAATTGGTACAGAAGCTTTTAAAGCTAACTTCATGCTCCCCTTCTTAAATTCTCCGATTTTGTCACTTCTACTTCTTGTTCCTTCTGGAAAAATCACCATGGAACTATGGCTTTTTAAGTTTTTAACCCCCTGATTAATGGAGTCTATGGCGTCTCGAAGGCTGTCTCTGTCTAAGAACACACAGTGAATTTTCTTCATCCAAAAACTCATGAGAGGAACTTTCTTTAATTGCTTTTTTGCTATAAAGCCTATAGGCTTATCAATCTGCGATAAAATGAGGGGGATGTCAACATAACTCTGGTGATTTGCTACAAAGAGGCAATTTCCGACTGGAACATTATTTATACCCTCGGTTTGTATCTTAACACCAAGTGTTTTCATGGTATACTCAGCCCATCTTTTAACTTCTTTATAATATATTTCTTCCTTACTATCTATATTTTTTGCTTTCAAGAGTTTTAATCTGGCAACAGCCATGAAATTAAATATCTTGGCAATCTTAATTACTTTGCTCATTTTCACAACCACCCTTCAATGTATAAAATTACTTATAATTACCAATAATAGTAAGAAAAACTTACTTTATATAAGCTTATGGAGGCATTGTATATGAAAAGAAGATTGTTCCTAAAATTTATAATTTTGGTCTTAATATTTTGGAGATTTTTTACCTCTTGCAATTATAGCACAAATGATAATATGGAAACAAATAATTCCATAGAAAAAAATGATATTCTTAGAGTACATTTTATAGATGTAGGACAAGGAGACTCAACATTGCTACAGGTGAATGGTTTTAATGTACTTATAGATGCAGGACCTAACAGTGCCTCACATAAGCTATTGCCGTATTTAAAAGGCAATAATGTAGAAAATATTGATTATGTCATAGCTACACATCCAGATGAAGACCATATCGGCGGTATGGATGAAGTTATTAAAAACTTTAATATTGGAATTTTGTATGCACCTAAACTTACTAAGGATACGGATACATTTATTAGCATGGTAAAGGCTCTTAAAAGTAAGGGACTTAAGATTAATGTTGCTTTGGATGATATTGCTTTAAACCTTGGCGAGGATATTATACTTAATTTTTTAGCCCCAATAGAAGAAAATTATGAAGAAGTCAATAATTACTCAGTTGTTACTAAGTTAACTTATAAAAATATATCGATGCTATTTATGGGTGATGCTGAGAATTTAGTAGAAGCCCAGCTTTTAAGAGATAAGGTGGATATAGATACAGATGTTATAAAGATCGGACATCATGGCAGTTCTTCATCAACTTCTGATGATTTTTTACGTGTTGTTTCTCCAGAATATGCGATTATTTCTTGTGGTAAAAATAATAGATATAAACATCCTCATAAAGAAACCATAAATAAACTGGAGAATGCAAAGGTTGGCATATATAGGACAGATCTTCTTGGTACTATAATTATTTCAAGTGATGGTAACAATATAACAACCACAACAATGGACCAGGCTAAATAACCTGGTCCATTTAAATTTACTTTAAAGTACTTTACTTAAAAATTCTATTGTTCTTTGATTCTGGGGATTAACAAAAATAGCTTCTGGAGAACCTTCCTCTACTATGTTCCCGTCGTCCATAAATATCACTCTATCCCCTACTTCTCTAGCAAAACCCATTTCATGAGTTACCACTACCATTGTCATGCCTTCAGATGCTAGTTCTTTCATTACATTTAATACTTCACCAACCATTTCCGGGTCTAAAGCTGAGGTTGGTTCATCAAACAACATTACGTCCGGCTCCATGGCCAAGGCTCTGGCTATAGCAATTCTTTGCTTTTGTCCACCTGAAAGCTGCGCCGGATATGCATTAGCCTTTTCTTCTAATCCGATTTTTCTTAGAAGCTTATATGCGATTGTTTCTGCATCGGCTTGACTCATATTTTTAACTTTTATTGGTGCTAAAGTTATATTTTGCAAAACTGTTTTATGAGGGAACAGATTGAACTGCTGAAAAACCATTCCCATCTTTTCTCTGAGTTTATCTATATTAACTTTTTTATTTGTTATTATATTACCTTCGAACTCAATTTCTCCTTCTGTAGGTTCTTCTAAAAGGTTCATACATCTTAACAGGGTACTTTTGCCTGAGCCACTGGGCCCAATTATAACTACTACTTCTCCTTTTTTAATATGGCAATTTACACCCTTTAAAACATGTAGTTTTCCAAATTTCTTATGGAGGTCTTTAATGTTAATCACTATTCTTCATTCTCCTTTCAAATCTAGAAATTAACTTTGATAAACTAAAGGTTATAATAAAGTACACAATGGCTACAACTAAGTAAGGCAAAAATACCATATAAGTCTTTCCTGATATATTGGTAGCCTTTTTCATAAGGTCCCCAATACCAATAACAGATACAATTGAGGATTCCTTAATAACGGTTACAAACTCATTTCCTAAGGCAGGAAGTATATTCTTTACTGCTTGAGGAATGATGATTTCTCTCATGGCTAATCCGTGTTTCATACCCAATGATCTGGCGGCTTCCATTTGCCCTTTGTCAACAGCTTGAATACCGGCTCGAATAATTTCTGCAACATATGCAGCACTGTTTATTGAAAGTGTGATTACGCAAGACATAAAATCAGAAAAATTCATACCGATTATAGGATTTAAAAACTCAACTTCTGGAAAGCTTATTCCAATAGTAGAAAGTCCGTAATATATTACCAAGATTTGTACGTAGACCGGTGTACCTCTGATAAATTCGATATATGATGATGCAATAGCTCTTAAGGTTTTCTTTTTTGATAATCTCATCAATGCAAGCAATGTACCCAATAATGTACCTAAAATAACTGTAAATAATGCAATTAAAATTGTATTCTTTGCACCTTCTAAATAGTAAGGGTAATATTTTTTTATAAAAGAAAAAAAGTCCACAATAAAGCTCATTTTATTCACCTCGATATATTTAACATAATAAACTCCTGACCTTAGTTTATGTCAGGAGTTAGATAATAATTTATTTCTTTTGCTCATCTGCTAACTTATTTGCTTCTATGAGAAATTCATCAATCTTCCCTTCTTTAAGTAATCTATCTATGGTTTCATCCACTTTCTTAACCAACTCTATATTTCCCTTTTTTATGGCCACTGCTGAACCACCAGCTTCATCAGAAACTTCTATAGAAGTTAAAGCAATGCTGCTATTTGTCTTTGAGTAAGATTCTGCAACAGGCTTTTCCATAACTACTGCATCTACCTTACCAGTTTGAAGCATTAGTATTAAATCTGTGATTTTGGGAACTTCTTTTATTTCCTTTGCATTGGTAACTTTTTCATGTACCATATCTGCTTGAATTGATCCTTGCTGTACTCCGATAACTTTGCCATTTAAATCACCTAGTGATTTAACTTGGGTTGCAGCTTCTTTCTTCATTACAACGCCGTGGGTAGCATTGTAATATATCTTAGAGAAGTCGGCAGATTCTTTTCTTTTTTCAGTAGGTGTCATACCTGCAATTACAATATCTACCTTATCAGAGGCCAATGCCCCTAATAAACCTTCAAAGGTAATATCTTTTATCTCCAGCTCCATCCCCATATCCTTAGCAATTTCTTTTGCTATATCAATATCGAAACCAACAATGGTTTCCTTTCCATCTACGGTAGCAAAAAATTCATATGGTGGATAATCTGCACTGGTACCCAAAACAAGTTTTGTCTTTGCTTCAGTACTTTCACTATCGTTGGTGTTAACAGTCTCCTTATTGTTTTCTGTAGATTCAGTAGCTGTTTTATTGCTTGTATCTGATTCATTTCCAGTAGACTTTTTAGTACATCCGCCAACTAGTACAATAGTTGAAATTGCTAAAGTTATTATTAAACTTTTAGTAAAAATTTTCTTCATTTTTAACACTCCTTTTCCCCTTATGCGAAATATTATACAACCAAATTAATAAGTATGCAACCAGGTTTATAAAATTCTTTTGAAAAACTGTATAAAATCTTATAATTTTTGCTATACGTTTATGTATATGCATTCATGAATGAATATTTATGCGCACGAATTCAGAAAATTGTGCATTTAAAAGAAACATGTTAAACATTTCCTTGGAAATATTTAACATGTTTCTTCTCTGTTTTCTGTATTGATGTATTTATTCCAGTTTGCCAATATTTCATAAAGACTCACAACGTCCTGTTGGTTATATAGCAGAATTTTTTCTATTTTTTCCTTTGGCATTCTGTTAATATAGGTGTCATCCTTCATTATTTTACTGAAGGTTTTTGCCAGATTGGTACCACTGATGCTCATGTTCTCCCTAGTTATATTGAACTGTTTTTCAATAATTTTGAGGCCGGTGCAAACACCCGTATATTTTTTGAAAAGATTCTGTATATCTATCTTTTTAAATCTATCAAAATCCAACTTTACTCTGTACTTATTCAATAAGTAATTTATTACTGTAAAGTCGTTGTTTCCTGAAAAGGTAACAATATTAGTTTTATTTTCTTGTAATGCCTTTTCAAAATAGTTTTTTGCCATTTTAACTATAATACTTGCGTCAGCTTTTTTTTCTATCATATACTGGGTAACCTTAAGAGCACTGTCAGATTTATTGTAATAGCAACAGCCAAATACACCGATACATATTGGCCTTTTATAGACGTAATGCTCTAAATCAAAGAACAGTGCATGGCTTAATAGATCATCCAAACCCTCTTGACTGAACATGAAGGCCTTATCTAAAACCGGTACTTTTATTATATTCTCTCTTATAATCACTTTATCACTCTTTTCTAAAATATATGTATATCCTTAGATGTTAAATTATAGACAACATCCTTTCTTTCCACAACTACTTGAGCCTTTTCACATATATCAGGGTCATCTAACACCTTCTTTAATAGCTCTCTTGTGGGATTGACACATATAGGATAGTTTACTTTCTTGAACATTGAAAAGTCTCCTGCCGTATCTCCGTACGCATAGCATTGATTTAAGTCCAGATTATATTTTGTAACAAAATAATCTATTGCTTTACTTTTACTAAGACTATCCCACATAGGTATAACTTCACCTGTGTATATGTTCTCTTCATTCATCAAATATACTGCGCCACAATAATCATCAAATCCATGCTTCAGAGACATTTCACGAACCAGCTCAATTGGACTTCCGGATATGGTAATAACCTTGTGACCTTGCTGCTTATGCCAAACAATTCTATCCCTGGTAAAGGTGTATACTCTATCCCCCTTTTGTTCTACAACCTTACGTGCTATAAAATCAATTTGCGATTTATGAAGACCTTTAACGGCGTCAATATAAATTTCTGCCATTTTAAGTAAGTAATTATCATAGTTTCCCTGTCGTTTATCCCACTTTTGATATATTGGCCTAACTTCATTATACCACTTTTCTGGTACTATAATTTCATATTTAACCAACTTTTTAAATATCTCAGCAATTAAGCCTTCCCTGTACAAAGTACCATCAATGTCAAAAAATGCTGCACAAGTCATCCTAGCAACCTCCTTGTAAAATGCTTTTATACTATTATAGTGTAAGATTAATTAATTTAATACTAAATATTATTAAATGACAGGCTTCTTTAATCTATAACAAAAAGCTGGTATTTCGCCAGCTTCTACTTAATTTTTTCAAAGATTTCTATTCCCAGTAGGTGTAGACCATTTTCTAACACTTGGCAAGCAGCCTCTACCAGTTTAAACCTTGCTATTTTTAACTGTTCATCCTTAAGCTCAACAACATTATAAAGATTCAAAAAATAGTCAAGTTTTCTTGCCAGCTTAAGTACATATCCAGCAACCACTGAGGGATCTAAATTATTTAAGCTTTCAACTATCATCTCCGGGAAATAATTAAGTAACTTAACAAGGTCCAATTCTTCCGCTGTTATTAATCTCTTATAATCTTCTGAGCATGAGATATAATATGCATTTTTTGATATAGTACGGCCTCTAAAATAGGTACATTGAACAAATGGGCCGGTGTCTCCTTCAAAACTAAGCAGCTCTTTCCAACTTATAGCAATATCCTTTTCTCTATTGTTATATAAGTGGGCAAAGATAACTGCGCCGATTCCCATTTTTTTTGCTGTTTCTGCCTTATTTGGGAATTCATATTCTTTGATCTTATCAAAAATATCTTCTACAGCCTGCTTTAAAATATACTCAATGAAGTCCGGATCTTCCTTTTTAACAGATAGTTCTTTATCTAAAAACTTTACGCTGCCAAAACCAACATGAACACAGCTGTCACATGAGGGAGAATTCAAAAGTCTTAAAGTTGTAAATAACTGATTATAATATAGGGCTTTAGAGTTGTCTGATACATAGATATTTCTATGAAAATCATATAACTTTTCCCTGAAACTTATTTCGGCCAAATCTCTTAAGGTTGAAGCTATTGCCCCATCTGATCTCTTAATTACACAGGGGGGAAGATTATACTCCTTCAGCAATACAACTTTTGCGTAGGCAATTTCATTTAATAGATTTTTGTCAGCTAATTTTTTTATCACTTCTTTTAAATTGTTAGAATCTAAGTCTCTTTTATCCAATGAATCAATCTTTAGATTTAACATTTCGTAAATTTTGGAATATTCTAATAAACTCAAGGTTTTGAGTTTATTAAATAGGCTTAGTTCAGGTTCTTGTCCTTCCTCAAGTCTTATATAATGCTCCTTGGCTTTCTCCATTAAATTCGGATGCATTTCAACTTCGTCATGAAATTTAATATATGCTCTTTGTAATTCACAGCTTAGTTTTGTAAAAAGTACTTTTTCATCAATCCATCCTCTTTTGTAGGCTACCATTAGTTTCCCAAATGCATTGCTAATATCATCAAATGAGCTTTTGGTTACACAATTATAGCCTGCAAAGCTACATATTTTAGTAAGTGAATTTCCAATAAGTGCTGCTAATAAATGATTTACTTTGAAGGGTTCGGCAAGGCTTGGGAAAGAAAAATCAACAACTACTGTTCTACCATTTCCAAGCATAGATGAACCATAAGAGTCCCTTTCACTAAGAACTTTCTCAATGGTATTTTTAATAAACAAAACTGTATCAATATAGAAATTCAGATAAGGTCCAACTGCATCTATCTTATTAAAGGCCTGGAGCTTTAACTTGGTCTTTAACTCATTGGCTATAGAGCATGGATTTTTTTTTAAAAGTTTAGATATGTGGAAACAAGGAAAGGAGAAATCACCCATCTCAGACCTTGGAGGAATTTCAATTAATGGCTCTAAAGCTGTTGAAACTATAGATGTATGAAGAGAAATTCCTTCACTTATTAACTTTTTATAATCCATAGCAACATTCCCCCTTAACACATAAAATAAATAATACTCTTGGTGCGGGAAAGGCGGGCATAAATGCTTCTATAAATCAAATAGAAATAAATGAATTTAAAAATTTGAAATCATTATATATTGTCAATCAGTAATTGTCAATTTGCCCTTGCATAATTTTACCTTATAAAATAAGATAGGATTAGATATTATATCTCAAATACAGAATACCCTTAACTTTAAGACGTTTTGGTATTACTGATTGAGTTCTTTGAGATATTGCTGAAGTATTTGAGATTAATAAAGGAGTACTTGTAAGACCATGAGTAAAACGTTAGAAAAGGATTTTTTATATATCTATGAAAACTTACGGACAAATCACTTTGAAGACTATTTTGCTAGATTGAACAAAGCTCTTTTTTTATACTTTAAGGAAATATGGTATCAAAGTAGCACTAAGCTCCATATAAGTTTTTTTAATCATTACGATAAGAAGACAAAGGAGGAAAATAGACTTCAGACACAATACTTTTTAGATAAGTTAGTGAAGCTCCTTCATAGCTTAGATAATGATTCTTGTAATAGTGCTGTAAAAAATGAAATAAAAAGCCTGACCACAAGTTTCATTAACTCAAACGAATTTCTAAATTTGAACATAAGTAAAGATTATCCTAATGATTTAATAATAGCTACTAAAGACTTTATAAATAATTCTATTAAGTATGATGAAAGGTTCAACTTCAATGATATTTTTCAGGCCCTCAGGAATGCATGGACTATGAATCTTTTACAAGCAACCTTCAACATAGATATCGAGATGACAGAGCCTGTATTTGGGTATAGCATGCTATATCCCTATACTGACAACTTACTGGATACTTCACATCTTAGTCTGGAGGAAAAACACCTGTTTTCTAGCAGGTTAAAACGCCGCCTTGTCGGGGAGTTGGTTTTGCCCCTTAGCCCATACGAAGAGCAGGTTTTTAAACTAGTAACATTTATAGAAGATACTTACTCCAGAAAAGATTACTATGTTTTGTATAAAAGTTTGCAGTATATACATCTCTTACAAACACAAAGTTTAAGACAACAAACTAACCAAAGTTCTTTAGATTTAGACAAGGTCATAGAGATTTCTTTTAGTAAAGGAGGCCTTTCCGTTTTAACAGATGCCTACCTAATTAGAGGAGAATTAAATTTGCCGGAAATTATTTTTTCTTTTGGCTTGGGAATTGCACTGCAGCTTTTAGATGATTTGCAAGACATAAAAGCAGACGAAAAGGAAGGTAATATCACCATTTTTACGCATTCCATGGATAAACAATACTTGGACGACAATGTAACAAGACTCGTAAACTTTATATCTTACCTTGTAGATCTGATTCCTAATGAAAATAAACACTACATACAAAATATAAAGCAGGCCCTAAAGCGAAACTGCATATTAATGGTACTATTTGCTGCAAGCCGTAATTCTAAGTTATTTCGTAAGGAGTTTGTTGAAAATATACAGCAATTTTATCCCTACCCTGTTTCCTATATGAAAAAATTCAACTCAATATTAAATAGCAAGTGTACAAAAATAAGAAAATTAAAAAATTTAAAGGTCACGGATATATTAGATTTATTACTTTGAAAAAGAAAAGGGGCTTTTGCCCCTAAAAATTTAATTATTCAGTTGGCTGTCCTTTATGATTTTCAAATCTGGGTGGAGTTTTTGGGGAACCTATATGTTTTTCATCTGCAGGTTTAATGCCATCGTGTTTTCCGGACTTTTTATGTTTTTTGCTATTATACACTCTCATTTCATCAACTCCTTGTGGATTAATGATGTGAACCATTTTCATTGTTTCTTATTGCTCTTGCTTTTGCATGAACCTGAGCATCATTACCGGTGTCTTTATATCCTGTTGTGGAATTTAAACTGTCAAAATCCTTAGCAGCTATTACACTGCTTTTTTTATCTATTTTATTCTTATTTTTTCCCATAAATAATACCTCCCTCTATTAATAGAAATGCCCCAGAGGGTAATTTTTTATCCTTAAATAATTATGTTAAAAATGTGAAACATTAATTAAAAGAAAGGAGGATAAAGATGAAGAAAATCCCCTTTTATTATGGAGGATTATGGTCACTTTGCTGACAGAGTTGTCTATATGAACATTAAACCAAGCAAGGAAATGATTGAAACTTGCAGGGATTTTCTTCTAAAGCTGAGTAGTATATCTTGGCTTTCCTGGAAGCATAATGAAAAGGGCGTACCGGCATTTCATTGTACTATTGTATCCAAACTTCCAAATGGTAAGTTTGAAGAAATTTGGCCTTTCCTAATCAAGCATCCTTTTAAGTTTCAATGTTTCTTTGACAATATCACTATAATGAGATGGGATAAGGACAAGTGGATTCTACATAAGTGTTATCCACTGAATGATAAGTAAAAGAGAGATAGTAATAAATACTACTACCTCTCCCTTAAAGGCGGTTTTAGCCAGAAACTCTATCAATTTTCAATTAACGAAAGCATGCTTTTCACATTGATTTAATAGAGCAATTCAATATTTAGCTTTATAAAGTACTAGGCTTTAAATAAACACTAAAATTTTGATTATTATTCTGGCTAAAATCATCCTGTGCTATTATTATATGCAGGTTTTAAAAAATTATCCTCGCCAATATATAGCATTTATATATTTAAATAGTCCGGATTTAAGTCTACACAAAGTATGAATTTTTTGTCGTCTATATTTTTAAATACGCAGGCCATGGTTATACAAAGGTTTCCTGTTGCTAATGATATATAAGGTTCAGTTAGATATTTTGAGAGTTTCATATTCTTTAAGAAATAATAATATTTTTTTAAGGAATGATCTTCCCCCTTTTTGGCAGGATGAAACATCAAACCCTTATGTCTTGTAGCACTGACAAAAGGAGTTACTGTATCTGTTACTTGTATACCAGTGGGATCCAATACGTAAAGACATTCAAAAATATCGTATTTATCAATTAATTCAATTAACTTGAAGTTAAATTTCTTTTCATCTACAGATGAAATATCTTCCAACACTAACTTAATTATATCACTATACTCCTTATACCTCTTTTTTTGAATGTTAATCTTTTCTGCCAGATAGCGTGAATATTGATTTGCAAGCTTTCGAATCGGTGTTTTAAAGCTTTTTAAAAGTGTGGCATCTAACTTCTGGGGCTGGGCAAAATAATAGCCTTGTAACATGTCCGAGCCCAACTCAATGGCCTTCATAGCTTCTGCTTCCAATTCGATGCCCTCCGCTACAACAAGTGAGCCTAGAGTTTTTGACAAGCTTACCAGTGATTTGAAGACCTCCTGCTTATAATAGTCAATATGAATATTTTGTACAATAGATCTATCGATTTTAATTATATCTGGCTTTATAATAGCTATTCTATCTAGGTTTGAATGACCGGAGCCCACATCATCTAATGCAATAAGAAAGCCATAATTCCTTTGATTATTTACAAATTTGCTTATGGAATTAATATCAAGGGTATCGTATTCAACGATTTCTAGCACAATATTTTCAGGTTTTAAATTATATTTGCTGGCCAAATTAAGCATAAAGCCTGAACCAACAACATCCTCAGTTATAGCAGAACCATCAATATTGAGAAATAAAAGTAAGTCTTTATTTTTTTGTTCTATTTGAGTAAAACAATCCATTACTCTATCTCTGCACAGCCTATCTAAAGCTGTCCTCTGATTCTGATGAGAGGCAATTTTAAATAAATCTAAGGGCATAATGATATTTCCTAGGGGGTCTTGTCCCCTACTCAGTCCTTCTAAACCAATAATTGACTTTCTTATAATAGATACTATTGGTTGAAATACCACATCTATGGATTTTGCATTTAATATTTTGTTATAAGTGTTAATATCAATATTGTCCATAGGTTGTCACCATCCAAAACATATTTATAAATATACTATAAATTATAATAAATATATAAATCAATAAAATTATTCATAAAAAAAAGAGAGGAATATCCCCTCTGATCATTCCCATTTTCTCTTCATTTTATGTTTTGCTTTTTTTATGTCTTTTTCTGTTAGACCGGTATTTTCTTTTATCTCACCCATTCCAATGCCTTTATCCAACATATGTTTTGCATCTTCCATAGCTTCTTCATGTTCCTTTATTCTTTTATGCATACTAACCCTCCATTACCTACTAAGATTTATATAATTATTTTGGCAAATTTAATGTTTATTATTCTAAAAATCATTTTTAAATTGCCAGTTAAATTATTCATATGTTATTATAGTGTAGTACAAGTTAATTTACATATGGATTGGTAGAATAGGATTAATAAAAATAGACAAGCTAAAAGGAGAGATTTATTTATGGAAAATGGAAAAGTTATAATAAAAGGTTCTTTTAGAGGCATCACAGGTGATCTTGTAAAAAATGTGCTTACAATTCTACTGTGTATAATAATTTTTTTCTTTAGCAAAAGCTATAAAAATAATATAGTAATTGAGCACAATATTGATACTTCCTTTTTTAATTATCTTTTAAAATTTGAAGACATCACAGCAGTTAGTATATTGGCACTGATATATTTAATCATAATTATTATAGTATTAGTCATTATTTCAAGTATTGTTAAAACCTTGGGCCTATTTTACCACCTGCTTAGGATTACCACATTTGATTTTAACAGTGGTAAAGTTGTTGATAAGGCATATTCTTATCCTATGAATAGAACTATAGATGAAAACAAGTTCAACGAAATAATCAATGTAAATATTGAACAAGGACTGTTCCAGAGGATATTCAATACCGGTACTCTTTATGTTGAATATATTGCAGTAAATACTGTAGATTCACAATTGAGACATATTGAGATACCATGTGTAGCTAAACCTTTTGCACAAAAAAACAGATTATTATAAGAGAAAGCTGTCTATTATAGGCAGCTTTTTATATAAAAAAAGTGCCCTAAGGCACTTTTTAATATAAATTCTTTGGCTTGCAGAAACAAAATGCTAGTGCAATTAATATTAATATCCAAATCCAGCCTCCGTATCCGGTGCCACATCCACTACCGAAACCGGCATTTCCGAAGAATCCTCCGCAGAATGGTTGAGGACATGGATTACAGATTGGTTTACAGCATGGCTCCCAGCATGGTTCGCAACATGGGTCACAGCATGGTTCGCAACAGTCCTTTTTATGATGACGTCTGCTCATATATATTTACCTCCTTTTTAACTTAAGTATCTTACTTTTTTCTGTGGTCTAGTATATACTATTCAATAAGGGCTAATATGGTACCTTAAAATGAAACTTTTATTAATACTTTTCAGTAATGGAAATTGTTAATTTTTATTCTAACTTTTTATCGATTTAACTAAAATATGAAAGAAAAATGTAATTTTGTTAGAAGCATAATTCATATGATTGAGATAAAATAAACATTTTTCATAGTTGTAAAGTTATATTATTAAGCCAAACAAGATAAAGCTAAATGAATTTCAAGTTCATGAACTGGTGATTTATATAGATTTTACAGTTTCTAAACCTAGTTGCTGACTTGCATATGTATTAAATTATAATCCAATACATTATTTACATGACAAATTAATTCAAGGCTTAAAGAAAATTTGTCTATAGTTTTAATTTTAACAATATTTTCTGTTTACTTATGGACAAATTTTAAATTAGATTATAGAATATAAATGAAGTATGCTATTAGAGAGGTGAAACAATGAATAAAACATTAAATATCGTTATTCTTGGTGCTGGATATGCAGGTGTTCATGCTGCTAAAGTTCTCAGCAAAAAGTATAAGAAAAACGATAGCATTAAAATCACATTAATAGATAAGTTACCTTATCACACACTTATGACTGAATTACATGAAGTTGCTGGAGGAAGGGTTGAGCCAGAATCAGTAAAAGTCGATCTTAGAAAGGTATTTCATAAGTCAAAGGTTAATATAGTGACTGAAGAAGTAACAAAAATTGATATCGATGGTCAAAAGCTAATCACTGATTACGCTGAATACTCTTATGATTACTTAATCATAGGTACTGGTAGTGAGCCTGCCTTCTTTGGTGTTCCAGGTGTAAAAGAGAATGCATTCACATTATGGTCCTTGAAGGATGCTCTAGAAATTAAGGCTCATATCAAGGATATGTTTAGTAAAGCATCAAAGGAAAGAAACGATAAAAAGAGACAGGCTATGCTGACCTTTGCTGTAGCTGGTGCTGGATTTACCGGTATAGAAATGGTTGGTGAACTTGTTGAATGGAAAAAGAAGTTAGCCAAGGAATACAATGTTGATGAAAAAGAAGTTAAGCTGATGGTTATAGAGGCCATGGGCAGAATACTTAATATCCTAGATGAGAAAAATGCTATTAAGACTGAGAGATATTTAAATAAAAAGGGTGTCGAAATACTCGTTAATGCACCTATTGTAGAAGTTACAGAAGATACAATAGTATTAAAAAATGGTAAAAAGATACCATCAAATACATTAATTTGGACTTGCGGAGTTCAAGGTAATTCCTTTAACTCTAACCTAGGATTGTCCATAAACAATAGAGGCAGACTAAATGCTAATGAATTTATGCAATCCTTAGATAAAGAAAATGTATATGTTGTTGGAGACTGTGCATTCTTAGAAGAGGGAGAATCAAAGACTCTTCCACAAATAGTAGAAGCCGCGGAACAGACTGCAGCAACAGCAGCCCACAATATAATTGCTTCTATTGAAAATAAAGAAAAAAAGGCCTTTAAATCCAATTATCATGGATTCATGGTTTCTGTTGGCAGCCATTACGCTGTTGCTAATTTAAACGGTATTAAGCTGTCCGGTTTCTTTGCAATGTTAATGAAACATATGGTTAACCTCTATTACCTCTTTGGGGTTGGTGGTTTCTATTTAGTAATTAAGTACTTAACTCATGAGTTCTTTGATATGAAGGATAGAAGATCTTTCGTTGGCGGGCACTTAGCTGCTAAATCTCATTCAATATGGCTAGTATTCCTAAGAGTTTATATGGGTATTCTATGGTTCTTAGAAGGTTTCAAAAAGTTTGTTGGTGAGCAAACTTGGGAAAATGCTAAAGGACTTAGGAAGTTTACTGCTGGTATGGGAGATGACAGTTGGTTTAAAGCTGGTAATGTAAAGATGCCTTTCGATTGGCTAAAGGCTGCTGGAGATGCAACTAGTGGTGCATCCGCTGCCGCAGATACAGCAGCAAGTGCTTCACAAGCAGCTGAAGGAGCTGCTAGTGCATGGGGAGAACCAATTATGAACATGCCAGGTTTCTTTAAAGCTATAATGAAGGTTCTTATACCATCACCAGAAGTTGCAGTTTGGTTCCAAAGAATGGTTTGTGTTGCTGAAATGGGTATCGGTTTATTATTAATTGCTGGTCTATTTACATGGCTTGCTAGTGCAGCTTCAGCATTCTTAGTAGTAAACTTTATCTTATCAGGTATGGCTGAGTGGGATATACTATGGTACTTCTTCGGAGCCACTGCGCTTATGGCCGGTGCAGGTAGAGCTTTAGGTTTAGACTATTTTGTAATGCCATGGTTACAGAAACTCCTAAGCAATTACTGGGTAGGTAAACAAAAGCCTCTATATATAAAGGAATAAAGCTTAACTAATAAAATATTGGGCACTGGTTTATTCTTTGATAAATCAGTGCCATTAATAATATTATACAGAATAATTTCTAGTATTTGGGTAAGGCTAATATAAAGGGTGATTCAATGAACAATTTTTGGAATGATTATGCTCAATTAAGCAATGAGTTAATCACTGTAAATAATGTAATAAGTAAGAATTTGAAGTCTAGAAATAAAACAATGCAAGCTGCTTTATCTGAATTATTATCTAGTGGTGGTAAGTTCTTGCGCCCTGCTTTTGTACTGATTTCACATGGCTTTGGTGAAGTTAGAAGTAAGGACATTCACACTCTTGCTGCTGTGTTGGAAATGATCCATATGGCTACATTAGTCCACGATGATGTTATAGATGAAGCGACCTTGAGGCGAGGTAATGAAACCATTCAGCACAAATACGGAAAGAATTTTGCAGTATATGTTGGTGATTATCTCTTTTGTTTATGTTTTAACCTGCTTTCTAAGATTGAATCGGTAAAGAATACTGAAATGGATGCCATGGCTATGGCTAGGATATGTATAGGTGAAATTGACCAATTTGAGTCTAGGTTTAAAAGTGACGTTACAGTTAAGAAGTACTTAAGAAGAATATCTTATAAAACCGCTGAACTGTTTTCTTTGAGTTTCTATACCGGAGCTATAGAAGGAAAATGTGATAAAAAGCTTACTAGAAAACTAACTAACATAGGTCACAATATCGGGATGGCTTTTCAAATTATCGATGATTTACTAGATTTTTTTGGAGATGAAAAAACTGTTGGCAAGCCTGTCTGCAGTGACCTTAAGCAAGGCCTTTATACCTTGCCGGTAATCTATGGTTTTCAAACTAAAGATGAGAGGTTAATGGAACTTCTTTCAAAAGGTAACTTTGATGATGATAATATAAAAGAAATAATTTCAATATTATCAGAGAATGGATGTTTCGAAAGAACCAGAAAATTAGCACATACCTATACAGAAAAAGCTTTTAAGCTTATAAACACCCTTCCTGACTGCGATAGCAAAATCGTACTTATAAGTTTAACTAATAAGCTATTAAATAGAGAAAATTAAAAACAAGCACACTTAGTGCTTGTTTTAATTTTGCCCTATAGCATTTCTTTACAATAAAAATGTCTATCAGTACTCACTCTTTACTGATGAATTTTTTATAGCAATAATTAATTATATCACTTCTTTTTATTATTCCGATAAAAACCCCCTCGTCATCTACTACCGGAACAAAATTTTGATTTACAGCTAAGTTTATTAAACTCTCAATATCAGAATTAATGGTTACCGGTTTGTTTAACATTCTCCTGGGTATATCCCCTATCTTAATCTTGCTGCAGTTTTTAAATGTTAGGTCTGGAGTATTCTTAAGCATCCATAACAGGTCACCTTCAGTAAGAGTACCAACATACCTTCCACTATCATCAATCAATGGTACAGCAGTGTAACTATGATATTCCATTCTCTCCATAGCTTGTCGCATAGTTGAATTTAGATTTTCGCAAATAACGTCACTTTTAGGAGTTAGAAAAAATGCAATATTCATAAGTTTTCCTTTCTTAAATAAGTATTCATATTATGCTAATTATATTTTATCATAAATGTTACACTAATAAAATTTATTTTGTAAAAACTATAACTATTTTATATATATATAGCAATTGGAAGTATTTCGAATTTAGGCATCGATGCAGCTACGTTGTTTATTTTCCTGGTTTGAGGTTTTCTTCTTAAAAAGGGACAGTTCACGTTATGTAATCTATCGTAATCAATATTATCGAAAAATGCATCATTAGTAATAAGATATTCATATTTTTCATTATCGAATCCCTCTGTGTTTGTTGTTTCCCCTTCTTCTATGATTTTAATGACCTTTCCAAAAATAGTTACATTGCCGCTAAGCATATAGTCTTCATGATCTAAAAGACTACCCATCTTAACTGGAACTACTGCGCTCATGCTCCCATTCACATTATTTGCTATATATCTAATACATCTCTCCCTTTTATGATCTGATAGACTAGTCTTTAAATAATCCAATAGTTCTTTCCTTTTCAACGAATTTAGTTGGCCGCCATACTCATTAACCCCATCTGCAGAAATTTCATTAGGTGGCGCATCTATTGTTCCCTGTATCTCTAATAAGTTGATAGTATTCATTAAGTTTTCGATATATGGGTTTCTGTTAAGTTTACAAGAAAATTCAACATAATCATTAACTTCGATATTAGAATTTTTATTTGTATCAATCAAGATTTTTAATAAGCCTTGAGAAGCTAGAAGGTCTTTTAGTTTTTTCAGAATGACAATAGTTGCAGAGATTCTTTCCTCTGTTCTTTGCTTAACAAACTCATTTTGTATTTGAATGTCAATTTCTCCCTGCATATATTTCCCGAAAAGATCATAGGATAATTCACTTAATGGTGTTTTTAAGTGAACATTTAACACATCCTTTGTGCCGATACTTTTTGTTTCTACAAACTCTTGAATAACTATTGTAAATAAATTATTAAGCATATCTGTATTCAGATAAAGAGGAATAATGGCTTTGTTAAAGGGCATAATTTCCAACTCCATATTTATTATATAAATTTGCTCATTATAATAATTATGTTTTGATTTCTACTTTTATAATAGTTTCTCCTATTTTATTATATCAAATCCAAATAGAGCAAAAGAGCGAAGTTACATTGAACTTCGCTCTACATTGATGCTCTTCGGTTTTGCAGTATATTTAAAAGCTATCCAAAAGCCTATTCCTATTAGTATTCCCCCACCAATTATATTGCCTATGGTAACGGGAATCATATTATTAAAGATAACATCCTGCAAATTTATGTGATCTAACTTTTCTTGGGTTATATGCAAGCTATTTGCGTAGTCTACATTATTTTTTGCTAAAAATCCTATGGAGAAATAATACATATTGGCTACTGAGTGTTCAAATCCTCCAACGATAAAGGCCATTATTGGAAACCAAATTGCAAAAACTTTCCCGATTATATCTTTTGCTGCTAAAGATAACCAAACTGCTAAGCAAACTAGGAAGTTACAAAGTATTCCACTAAACAGTGCCTTCATCGGGCTTATACTGGCTTTAGTAATTGCAACCTTTAAAGCGTACCCTCCTATTTTGTAAGAGTTACCATCCAATGCCCCTGCATTATACAATAACAGTGCTACTAATAAGGCGCCAATAAAATTGGAGAGATAGATGATTGTCCAATTTTTCAAAAGCATCTTTAACTTTATTTTACCTTCGGTGAATGGAACTGTCAGTAAGATGTTTCCTGTAAAAAGATCAGCTCCAGCTATTAATACCATTATCAAACCAACTGGAAATACCGCACCTGAAACTAGTTTTGATAGACCGTAATTGTCTATACTGTGGGAGGAAACCGCAGCAGCAAAACCGCCCAAAGCAATAAAGGCTCCTGCCAATATACCTAATATCATAGATTTTAGAATTGGATAATTAGCCTTATGCTCGTATACATCTATTATTTCATCACAGATTTCTGCAGGTTTCAGCATTCTTTTTTCCATAGTCCTATCCCCTTTTTTAAATAGTAGATACATTAGTTAAAATGTTTTATCTGTTATATTGATAAATTATTACTGTGTTACACACATAAAAAAATATCACATATAAACTTGAATGTCAATGATATGTAGATAAACCAAAATTGTTTGAATATTTAAACTTTATGTTAAAGTATTAACAAACCTCTGTATTTATTATATAATTAAACTGTATCAATAATAATTTTATAACCAAAGTTAAAATAATAAAATCAATTAAACAAATAAAATAAATTGCGGAGGTAACTACATGTTTAAACAATGGGAAGGATTTAATCTTGGTAATTGGACTGAATCAATTGACGTAAGAAATTTTATTCAGAAGAACTATACCCTATATGAAGGAGATAAGAGCTTTTTAGTTTCTCCTACTGAAAAAACCAAGAAAGTTTGGGACAAAGCTTCTGCCTTAATCGTAGAAGAAATCAAAAAAGGTATAATTGATGTTGCTACAGACAGAGTATCAGGAATTGATAATTACGAAGCTGGCTACTTAGATAAAGAAAATGAAGTAATTTTGGGATTCCAAACAGATGCACCATTAAAGAGAATCGTAAACCCTTTTGGTGGCTGGAGAATGGTAGAACAGTCTCTTGAAGCCTATGGATACGAAATAGATAAGGATATAGCTGAATATTTCCCCAAATATAGAAAGACACACAATCAAGGGGTATTCGATGCATATAGTGAGGAAACCAGAGCAGCTAGAAGTGTCGGACTGTTAACAGGACTTCCTGATGCTTATGGAAGAGGTAGAATCATAGGTGACTATAGAAGAATTGCACTTTACGGTATTGATTTTCTTATAGAGCAAAAGAAGAAGGATTTAAAAGAATTAAAAGGTGATTTTCTTGATGAGCTTATAAGAAAAAGAGAAGAAGTAAGTGAGCAAATAAGATCATTACAGGCTATGAAATCCATGGCGGCTAAATATGGCTTTGATATATCTCAGCCCGCAGCAAATGCAAAAGAAGCTGTTCAATTCCTTTACTTTGGATATTTGGCTGCAGTTAAAGAAAATAATGGTGCTGCAATGTCCTTAGGTAGAACGAGCACCTTCATTGATATCTATATTGAAAGAGATTTGAAGAATGGTCTTATCACTGAAGCAGAAGCACAAGAGATCATTGATCAGTTCGTAATTAAATTAAGAATGGTTAGACATTTAAGAACACCTGAATATAACGAACTATTCGCTGGTGATCCAACTTGGGTTACTGAATCCATCGGTGGTGTTTCTATTAACGGAAAACCATTGGTAACAAAAAGCTCATTTAGATTTCTTCATACACTAGTAAATTTAGGACCTGCTCCGGAACCAAATATGACAGTTTTATGGTCAGAAAAGCTTCCAGTAAACTTTAAGAAGTTCTGTGCTGAAATGTCTATATTGACAGATTCTATTCAATATGAAAATGATGACATAATGAGACCTATATATGGAGATGACTATGCTATCGCCTGCTGTGTATCAGCAATGCAGGTAGGAAAGCAAATGCAGTTCTTTGGTGCAAGATGTAATCTTGGTAAGGCTCTGCTGTACTCAATAAATGGCGGAGTTGATGAAAAGAAAGGCAAGTTAGTATTGACAGGAATTGATAAGATAGAGGACGAAATTCTTGACTACGAAAAAGTAAAGGCTAATTTCTTCAAGGTTCTTGAAAAAGTTGCCGCACTTTATGTTAATACCATGAACGTTATTCATTACATGCATGACAAATATGCTTATGAGGCAGGAATGATGGCACTGCATGATACTGAAGTGGGCAGACTTATGGCCTTTGGTGTTGCTGGCTTATCTGTTGCAGCAGACTCTTTAAGTGCAATCAAATATGCTAAAGTTAAACCAATAAGAGAAAACGGAATAACTGTTGACTTTGAAATTGAAGGAGATTTCCCTAAGTACGGTAATGATGATGATAGAGTTGACGATATAGCTGTAGAAATTGTAAAGAAATTCTCAACCGAGCTTAAAAAGCATCCGACATATAGAAATGCTAAGCATACACTATCTGTATTGACTATAACTTCTAATGTAGTTTATGGTAAGAAGACTGGAGCTACTCCTGATGGAAGAGCTGCCGGAGTTGCCTTTGCACCCGGAGCTAATCCAATGCACGGAAGAGACTTAGAAGGTGCTCTTGCATCACTTAACTCCGTAGCTAAGGTTCCATATGCACCATATTGTGAAGATGGAGTTTCTAATACCTTCTCAATATTACCTGAAGCACTAGGAAAGACCGAAGAGGAAAGAATAGATAACTTAGTTTCAACTTTGGATGGATACTTTGGTCAAGGTGCTCACCACCTTAATGTTAATGTTCTTCAGAGAGAGACACTGATGGATGCCATGGAACATCCAGAAAAATATCCAACATTAACTATCAGAGTATCAGGCTATGCTGTAAACTTTAATAGACTTTCCAGAGAACAACAGCTTGAAGTTATCAGCAGAACCTTCCACGAAACCATGTAATTTAATAGACAAATTTTTCATAGGAAGCTTGCCTTTGGTGTGCTTCCTATCTTTTAATTTCTTAAGGTTCATTGTATAATTATATAAACAAACATTAGATAAAGGAGGTGTACCCAATGATAGGTAAGATTCACTCCATTGAAAGCATGGGATTGGTAGACGGTCCGGGAATAAGGACTGTAGTTTTTTTTCAAGGTTGCAAGCTACGCTGTGCATATTGTCATAATCCGGATACATGGGCAACCTTTGGAGGAAAAGAGACTGATTCAGAAGAGTTAATGAAGAAAATATTAAGATATAAGCCCTATTTTACCAGATCCGGAGGCGGTGTTACATTTTCCGGTGGAGATCCATTAATGCAGCCTGATTTTCTAATTGAAATGCTTAAATTGTGTAAAGAAAATGGAATTCATACGGTTATTGATACTGCCGGATATGGGATAGGTAAATATGAGGAAATTCTCAAATATACGGATTTAATATTATTTGACATAAAACATGTAACCTCTGAGGGATATAAAGAACTTACCGGGCAGGATGACAAAGGGGCATATAAATTTTTGAAAGTGGCACAAAGAATGCAGATTCCTCTTTGGATTAGACATGTTGTAGTTCCGGGAGTAACAGATGGCTATGAACATATTAAGAAGCTTGCAGACATAATAAATAGTATAAAGTATGTCGAAAAAATCGAACTACTTCCCTACCATACCCTAGGAGTTAACAAGTATGAAACCATGGGAATCAAATATAGATTAAGCAATGTGGAACCTATGTCTAAAACTGCTGTCAAAGAGATTGAACAGTTATTGTTAAGCTTTTTAGATGATAAATATAAAGGGAAATTAAAGATAACAGAGTAAAAAAAGATTCCTTCATTGGAATCTTTTTTTTTATTTGAGGGAGAATATAAATGAAATCTATTAAAAAGGAGGCATAGAATATGAAAGTAAAAGAAGGATTAATTCCAGCTGCCTTGGGAACTATTGTAACTACTGCTGGCGCTATTGCTGATTATAAGGCTATGAAGATGAAGCACAGCAAAAAAAATGATATGCTCAAAATGGCCGCAGCTGGTGTTGTTGGTTTTGGCTTAGCCCATGTTGTGCTGGGTACCATAGATTTAATTGAACATTCCAGATAATTACTTATTAATAATGAAAAAACTGTTATATAAATATAACAGTTTTTTCTATCTCATCAATGCAAATTCAGCACTGCTCATTGCACTATAAGTAGGCAAGGCAGTACTTTTTCTTTTATAAGCCTTTTTGGTTGTGTTACCTACAGAGCTCAACTCCATAGAAATCACTTCTAAATCTGCCTTTTCAAGTTTAATGGTATTTTTACAATAGAATCCCTGTATTAAATCCAGCACCGTACTGTAGGATGGACTTGTAATATATAGTATTATGTCATCCTTAAACAGTATTTTTCCATTAAGTACCTCATAGTTCTTACAAAACAGCGGAGAGTAAAACAGCTTATCTCTTTTATTTTTTTCTTCAATAAAATTGACATACCTTTTTCTGTTAAACCTTATTAATTCATGACAGAGATTGTTGAGTCTTGCACGGTAATTAGCCTTTATAAAAGCCTTATTTTTAGGTTTTAGTATAATTTTTAATCTAAACATATTGCCCCCCAGTGAATAAATTAACATGTAATATTATAACATTGAGAGCATATAATTCCAAATAATATCATAATCTAAATTATTATTAAATTCCTCAAAAATCGATTGTCTAAATTTAAGCATTCAATTTTTTAACCTTTTGGCTTAAAGATTAGAGAGGCTATAAAGGCAAAAATTATTGCAGCAGATATGCCAGAGCTTGTAATCTCAAAAATTCCGGTTAATACTCCAATAATGCCATTTTTCTCAGCCTCTGTCATTGCGCCTTTTAAAAGTGAATTACCAAAACTACTGATTGGTACTGTTGCGCCAGCTCCGGCTAATTTGATAAGTGGATCGTATAAGCCTAATCCACCCAACACTGCACCCAAGACAACTAATGTACAAGTTGTGTGAGCAGGCGTTAACCTAAATACATCCATTAAAATTTGACCTAAAACGCAAATTCCTCCACCTATTAAAAAAGCCCAAAAAAGTTTTATCATTTTATCACCTCTTCTACATTTCAATTGCCACTGCATTAGCTATGCAGGGGATTGTTTCCTTTTGCTGATAAGATAAAGGCGACAATAAGGCACCCGTTGCAACTACCAATATCTTTTTAAGCTCCCCTTTCTTCATTCTATTTAAAAAATGACCAAAGGTAACAGTAGCAGAACATCCACAACCACTTCCACCAGAAAATACTTGTTGTTCTGGCTTATATATCAGTAAGCCACAGTCTACATATTTATCTAATGGAAGATTAAAATTATGTTTTTTAAATAGATCCCTCGCTATAGTGTAACCGACCTCACCTAAATCACCTGTGGCAATAAGGTCATAATAATCAAGGGGCCTTTGCGTTTCATTAAAATGAGTTTCTATTGTATCAACCGCTGCCGGAGCCATTGCCCCACCCATATTAAATGGATCACTTAGACCCATATCAATTACCTTCCCTATTGTTGCAGCCGTTACTTTTGGGCCCTTTCCCCTATTGCTTACAATGCCTACCCCAGCACCAGTTACGGTCCATTGCGCAGTAGGAGGTTTTTGACCTCCGTATTCTGTAGGATATCTGAATTGTTTTTCAGCAGCAGCATTGTGGCTGGAAGCTCCGCAAATTATGTAATCAGCTAAATTGCTGTTTGCTAAAGCAGAACCTATGGCAAGGGATTCCATTGAACTAGAACATGCTCCGAATATGCCCATAAAAGGTATTGCTAGACTTCTGGCAGTAAAGGATGAACTAATTATTTGATTAAGCAAGTCACCGCTTATGAAAAAATTTATATCCGTATTTTTTAGTCCAGCCTTTTTTATAGCTATTTCACAAGCTTCCTTCAGGAGCCTCTGCTCTGCTTGTTCAAAGCTTTTTTGCTCAAGCCATATATCATCGAAAAAGAGGTCAAAATCTTCGGCAAGATTACCTGCGGCTTCAAAGGGTCCACCTACGACTCCGGAAGAAATTATCTTTGGTTCATTTTCAAACATCCAAGTTTGCCTTCCTTGTAGCATTTCTATCCCCCCTAATTTTTATTATGATTAAAACTTTTTATAATTTATATTAGTGAACGATAATAAGTTTCTTCTATAATAGTATTTCTCAATTGTGTTACACTTATGTCTTTTTTTATTTTTTAGCACAAAATATCAAAACATTTTTCTTTGTTTGGTCCAGTTTACTAAATGCTAATTTGGATATATAAAGGCTTATTAGATGAATAAGTAATCCAAAGGAAAAAATAATCAGTCCTTGTTTACTTCGTTATTTATGATGATCTTTCTCCTTCCGTATATACCCGTTAATATGAATATAAAGACAATGAGAATCTGTTTAATGGCAATTTTCATAATTACTAAAACCCCTTATAATCTAAATATAATAGACTATCAACCAAACAGCATTTTAATAATATATGAAATAGAAAGAAAGATTTACAAAATACTAAAAAGTTAAGAAAATTTAAAAGATAATAATTATCAAATGGTATTGATTTTTAATTAGAAATGTAATATTATAACAATATAAAATTAATTTATTGAGGTGATTTAAATGAAATACGAACTACCAGTATTGAAATATGAATACAAGGATTTAGAACCATTTATTGATGAAAATACAATGACTATACATCACACAAAGCATCATGCTACCTATATAAATAATCTAAATGCAGCATTAGAGAAGTATCCAGAGCTAGCTGAAAAGAGTCTGGAGGATTTATTAAGGGGCTTGAGAGACCTTCCTGAAGAAATTAAAACTGCCGTGAGAAATAATGGCGGAGGTAACTACAACCATTCTTTATTTTGGTCTATTATGACACCTAATGGAGAAGGTGCACCTGAAGGAAAGCTTAACGATGACATAGTAAAAACTTTTGGAAGTTTTGAAGCTTTTAAAGAGGAGTTTACAAAAGCTGCAACTACTAGATTTGGAAGCGGATGGGCTTGGCTAGTTGTTGATGATAATGGAAATTTAAAGGTTACTTCCACAGCTAATCAGGACAACCCAATTATGGATAATCTAACCCCTATTCTTGGGTTAGATGTTTGGGAACATGCATATTACTTAAAATATCAAAATAGAAGACCTGAATATATATCTGCATGGTGGAACATAGTTTCCTGGAAGGAAGTTAGCAGACTATATAACGAAGCCCTTACTAAATAATTATAATTTAAGAAATCCAGCCAAAGGCTGGATTTTTTTCCTTAATTACTCACTACTCATTAATAATTACTCATTGAATAAAGCATTGCGTACTTTTTTAATAGACTTCTAACACTACATAGTCATCACTTACATCTTCTGCATATTCGATAGCTTCTTCCTTGGTCAATCCGTTCTTCAAGATGTTATTTTCAGTAGTACTTAATTCTACAATACTCTCAACAATCGTAACCGCATCTTCCCCATCACCTAACATGTCTTTTATTTGATAAAAAGAATTTTGGCTTACCTTTTTAACTGCACATGAATCCTCATCCTCTGCTAGCACTGCAACGTATTCTTTTGGCATTCTATCATCTCCTATTGTTTTTATAAAATATTAATCCTCATCTGTATATATTATGTACTAAGTGTATCATAATTATTTTAGAAAGCTTTGTTTATTATCTATTGGGTTTAGCTTTTAATATCTAGCTTTTTTATTCTAAGAAAAGTTAAATATGAATGGAAGATATCAAGATAAATATTAAATTTGCTATTGCTTAAATTTTACATTATGATATATAATTCATTTGTTAAGGACTGTTAATAATTTTTCTATCCATATAATAGTAATTGAAAGGACAGTAAAAATGTTTAAGCAGCTGATAAAGTTTATGTTTGTTGGGGTTTTAAATACCCTAATAACGGTAAGTTCCTATAGTATTCTTATTTATATTGGAATTCACTATTTTATTGCCAATACCGCTGGATATATACTTGGAACCTTAAATAGTTATTTTTTTAATAAAAGTTGGGTATTTCAATCCAAAGATAGTGCTAGAGATTTATTCTATAAATTTATTATTGTGAATATAATTACCCTATCCATTAGTAATATATTGTTATTTATTTTCGTGGACAAGTTGCATTATGAAAAATATCTTGTTCAAATCATTGTAATTCCAATTACAATGCTGTTCAATTTTACATTGAACAAAGTTTGGACATTTAAAGGGAGGAATATTAAGTGAAGAATTTTTTGTTATCCATAGTAGTTCCCATGTATTATGAAGAAGAGGTTGCAGAGGAATGCTATAAAAGACTTACGAATGTTATGAAAGCAAAAGAATTTGAGTATGAACTGTTATTTGTAAATGACGGTAGTAAGGACAAAACATATGAAATTCTAAGGGAGATAGCTAAAAATGATATTCGAGCCAAGGTTATAAATTTCTCAAGAAACTTTGGCCATCAAGCAGCGGTTACTGCCGGTATAGAAGCTTCAAAAGGTGATGCGGTTGTAATTATAGATGCAGACCTACAGGACCCTCCTGAACTAATAGGTGATATGGTTAAATTATGGGAGAATGGCTATGAAGTGGTCTATGCAAAACGTATGAAACGCAAAGGCGAAACCTGGTTTAAATTAGTTACAGCTAAATACTTTTATAAATTTCTTGACGCAATGTCGGATGTAAAGATACCCCAAAATACCGGCGACTTTCGTTTAATTGATAGAAAGGTTGCAAATGTATTTCTAGCTATGCCTGAAAAAAACAGGTTCATCAGAGGGATGATATCCTGGGTAGGTTTTAACCAAATTGCCATTGAATATATTAGAGAAGAACGGTTTGCCGGTAAAACTAAGTACCCGCTTAAAAAGATGATTAAGTTTGCAAAAGATGGCATCATTGGATTTTCTACTAAGCCGTTAAAACTTATAACTACTTTAGGATTAATTTCAGTATTATTATCCTTTATACTTTTTGTTTACACCATCATAAGCAAGTTATTACAGACAGACATAGAACGTGGCTGGGCTTCAATAATGGTCGCTATAGCTTTCTTCAGCGGGGTTCAATTACTTTCCTTAGGGATTGTTGGTGAATATATAGCAAGAATTTATGATGAAACCAAAGGTAGACCCCTGTACATAGTAAAAGAAAAGTTAAATTTTGATGAAAGTACAGAGCATATTATATAAGATAAGAATAAATTAATTCATAAGTGATTTTTTGCATAAATATACATTTTTCTTCATAGGATGCTTGTATTATTCTTCAGATGTAGTATAATGTTTTTAACACAATTTTCAAGTGAGTAATTATATTAATATAGATTAAGTGAGGTGCATTAATTATGGAAAAGTTGAAAGTGGGAATTCTTGGCGGTACAGGTTTTGTTGGACAAAGGTTTATAACTTTGCTTGATAACCATCCCTACTTTGAGATTACTGTAATTGCAGCAAGTCCAAAATCTGCAAATCGAACTTATGAGGATGCTGTAAGCAATAGGTGGAAGTTAAATGTCCCTATGCCGGAATCAGTAAAAAAAATAATTGTTAAGAATGTATATGATATCGATGAGATAAAAAAAGAAGTGGATTTTGTTTTCTGCGCTGTAGATATGGCAAAAGATGAAATAAAAAAACTTGAGGAAACCTATGCAAAAGCGGAAATTCCTGTTGTTTCTAATAATTCAGCTCATAGAATGACACCTGACGTTCCAATGATAATACCGGAAATTAATAATGATCATTTGAGAATTATTGAAGCACAAAAGCGTCGCCTTGGTACAAAGAAAGGATTTATAGCTGTAAAACCTAATTGTTCCATTCAAAGCTATGTACCTGCTTTGAATGCTCTTAAGGAATTCGGACCAAAGGAAGTTGTTGTATGCACTTATCAAGCTATATCCGGTGCAGGTAAAACCTTTGGGGATTGGCCGGAAATGGTGGATAATGTAATACCCTTCATAAGTGGTGAAGAAGAAAAGAGTGAGCAGGAACCATTAAAAGTATGGGGACATATCGAAGATGATAAGATTGCCTTGAATACTATGCCTAAAATAACAACTCAGTGCATAAGGGTACCGGTTTCTGATGGTCATATGGCAGCAGTCTTCGTTAAATTCCAAAGTAAGCCAACAAAGGAACAGATTCTTAAGCTGTGGGAGGAATACAGTGGACGTCCACAAGAACTAAATCTTCCTAGTGCTCCTAAGCAATTTTTAAATTATTTTGAAGAAGATAACAGACCTCAGACAAAACTTGATAGAGACTTAGAAAACGGAATGGCTGTTTCTATAGGTAGATTGAGAGAAGATACGGTTTATGATTATAAATTTGTTTGCTTATCTCATAATACCCTTAGGGGAGCTGCCGGCGGAGCAGTACTAACTGCAGAATTACTCTATGCAGAAGGATATTTGACTAAGAATATATAGATAAGTGTAGACAGTCAGATTTAATCTGGCTGTCTTATTTTTCAAAAGTGATTTGAGTTACATTTGTATTAAATTTCTCATCAGGAAATTTATTTACACCTTCTTTTTAAAGATTCAAACTCCTGGTTAGTTGGACGATCCTTATTTAAGGCGATCCCTCTTGCGATGGAGTCTAAGGCATCTTTCTTCCGGCCCGCTTTAATCTTTTCCCATTTTAGTTCCCAGTAATATTTCTTTTTTGCCATCTCTGTTGATATCTATAAATTCTAACCTATCTATACTCTCCCCATCCCCTTTTAGTTTAAAACTTCTACTGTCATCGTCATCCTATTGTATGACTAATAAAAAGACTGCGTTTTCAATATTTTTAACCTTATAAGGAACAAAGATTTCTTTAGATCCAATTCCATCTATTTGTTACAATTGGTACTCTCTTCCATTATATAATAACTTTTCTGCATCCAATGGTAAGTGTTTTGCAATCAGTTTCTCCTCTTTCAGTAAAGGAGTTTGTATAACTACAGGATATTTGTAAAAGACACTGTAGGCTGAAAGCACGCATAAAAAAGCAGTTTTAACTATTGCTGAACGCATGGCTATAGCTCACTCCTTTTTTGAGTTTAAATTACTATCTACCATTAAATTAACTCATAGATGAAAAAATATGCCAATAATTCATGGAAACCAATTGATAAAAACATTTACATAGAATAAAATGGTAGTATTGGAATCAATCTCAAGAGGTGGTATAATGCTTTATTCTGCAAAAGAATTGCTGGAAACCCTTGATACCTTTCCCAGTAATATTATAGCTGACTTAGGACGTTACCTATTATTAGGTACCACATCATCGGAAGACAAGGTCCTGTGTCATTTATATTTTGATAAAGAATCCGTACCTATCTTATTTGTTTGTAACCTAAAGCAGCAACAGCAAAAGGACATTAAGAGGATGTTTGTATACGGCTTCTTTGGTAATTATGCTTCAAGCAATGATTATTTTGAAATGGAACTTTCCATCAAGTTCAATTGCACAGGTTGGCCTATTGAAATTGTTAAAATTAATTCTGGGAGAGAAAAAAGACATGGCAGAGGCACGCTAGGCTTACGCTTTCTTGAAGATTACCTTATTCCAAGCATAAATTCCATAATAATAAATTTAACTCCTGGTAGCAGCATTGCCTATATTTACGGTATAAGTGCGGATTTAACCGACGACACAAATGCATTGGCCAGAGCAAAATTTTATTGTAGAAATGGATTTACTTTGAGGAATGGTCAATTTTATAAATATTTTATTTAATTTTACTGCTTCTCAATTTTCTTATATTGTGAAATAATCTACCGGCCTAATTTTACTAGATGTTATAAAATCATTATGTTAAAATATTGAGTTAGAACATGCTTATTATGAATTTGGAGGTTTTTGATGAATACAATACTGTTTGATCTGGATGGTACGCTGCTGCCAATGGATATGAAGCTATTTGAGAAAATATACTTTAGTGAACTGTGTTCATTTTTTAAGGATATACTACCACCTGAAAAATTGACTGAATATGTTTGGAAGTCTACTGCTGCCATGGTGAAGAATACAGAATTGAAAACAAATGAAGAAGTATTCTTTGAGGATTTTACAAAAAATGTAGGAGAAAATATTGAGAGTTTTCTAGAAAGATTTAATTCCTTCTATGATACAAATTTTCAGAAGGTTAAGGAATCCGTTAAGGATGTACCTGCTATAAGGGAAAGTGTAAGAATATTAAAAAGCAAGGGATATGATATGGTTATAGCTACAAATCCCCTGTTCCCAAGAAAGGCCATATATCATCGAATCAGGTGGGCAGGCTTTGAGCCTGAGGAATTTATATATGTATCCTCTTTTGAACAGAACCATTACTGTAAGCCTCAAGTATATTATTACAGAGAAGTTCTGGAACAAATTGATAAAAAACCGGAAGAATGTCTGATGGTTGGAAATGATGTCCAAGAGGATCTCATAGCCTCAAAGCTAGGAATCAAGACTTATCTCATCACTAATAACCTGCTACACAGATGTGATGAGGAAATACAGAGTGATTTTATGGGAGATTATGACGATTTTTTAAATTTTGTTAAAGAATTACCTAATATCAAGTGATGTAAATATTTACACAACATTGCATAATTATGCGAAAATTGATATTATAAATATATCTTGATGATATGGGGGTTATTATTATGGAATCAATTATTACTGCTAAATTTGGGGGAAGTTCACTAGCAGAAGCTGGTCAATTTGAAAAAGTAAAAAATATTATTGAGTCGGATCCTAATCGTAGGTATGTAGTACCTTCCGCCCCGGGAAAAAGGTTCTCATCCGATTATAAGATAACTGATTTACTTTATCTTTGCCATGCTCACGTTCAACAAGGTATACCTTTTAACGATGTATTTGACATTATTGCTGCCAGATATAAAGAAATCGTAGCATGCTTAATTTTAAAGCATAAGGAGTTAAAGGAATTAGATATTGATTCTATATTGAATGTGATTAAAAAAGATATAGGTTCAGGTGCTTCCGCAGACTATACTGCCAGCAGAGGAGAATATGTAAATGGTATTATTCTTGCAAAGCTCTTGGGTTATGAGTTTGTTGATGCTTCTGAAATCATCTTCTTTAACAAGCATGGCGTCTTTGACACAGTAAAAACTCAGGCTGCAGTAAAAGAAAAATTATTGTGTAAGGAACGGGCCGTTATTCCTGGATTTTATGGGGCTATGCCAGATGGAAGTATAAAAACTTTTTCTAGAGGTGGATCTGATGTTACCGGTGCAATCATTGCACGTTGTACCTCCTCTACCCTATATGAAAACTGGACAGACGTATCTGGCTTTATGATGGCAGATCCTAGGATTGTAAGCAACCCTAAGCCAATAGATACTATTACATACCGTGAGCTTAGAGAATTGTCCTATATGGGAGCTACTGTATTGCACGAAGAATCTGTATTTCCTGTAAGAGAAGCTGGAATACCGATTAATATAAAAAATACAAATAAGCCTGAAGATAAGGGAACCTTAATTTTTGATGATACTAACTGCAGTGAGAAACCTTCTACAATAACTGGAATCGCTGGTAAAAAGGATTTTACAGTTATTGCTATAGAAAAACATTTAATGAATATAGAGCGCGGCTTTTGCAGAAAATTACTTGCTATTTTGGAGCAAAATGAAATACATTTTGAGTGTATGCCATCGGGTATTGACAGTGTATCTCTAGTAGTGGAAGATAAATCTATTGCTAGTAAATTAGATGATGTAATTGAAGAAATCAAGAGACAGTGCAAACCGGATGCCATTGAGGTTTATCCCAATATGGCATTAATTGCTACTGTGGGAAGAGGAATGTCCAGATCTAAAGGTATAGCCGCTACAATATTTACTTCTCTTGCAAAGGAACAGATAAATATCCGTATGATAAATCAAGGTTCTTCAGAAATTAACATAATAGTTGGAATAGAAACTGACGATTTTGAAAAGGCTATAAGAGCTATCTATTCTGCTTTTGTAAATTAAAACCACCAGACGAAAAAATGCTCTTTACAGTGAAAAATTATATGCTATAATGTAGTTAAACAAAAAAATAATCAACACTATGATGAGAAGAGTAAGTTTTAAGACATTAACAGAGATAGAATACACCAGCTGAAAGTATTCTTTAATGTGTTATTACTGAAGACCACCTCTGAGTGACTCTAATAAAGTCCGGTAATTCCGTTATAATTTTTAAGTGGTTTAAAACTGTAGTGCTTCAAATATATGTATAGCAATACATTGCTTTTAAACAATTTGGGTGGAACCGCGGGAATTATACTCTCGTCCCTTTTCTTTTGAAAAGTGACGGGAGTTTTTTTAATTGTTAAAATTCAACAATAAAGAAGAAAGGAATGATATTATGAAAATAGTTTTAAAGGATGGCAGCGTAAAAGAATACAGCGAAGCTAAATCTGTATATGAAATTGCAAAAGATATAAGCGAAGGTCTTGCAAGAGTAGCTTGTGCAGGCTTAGTAAATGGCGAGGCAGTTGATTTAAGATATGTAGTTGATAAGGATTGCGAGCTGAGTATATTAACTTTCGAAGATGAAGGCGGTAAGAAGGCTTTCAGACATACTACTGCTCATATCCTAGCCCAAGCAGTTAAAAGACTCTTCCCTGAAACTAAGTTGGCTATAGGTCCAGCTATAGATGATGGTTTCTATTATGATTTTGATAAAGAAGGCTCCTTCTCTGCTGAAGAAATTGCTAAGTTAGAAGAAGAAATGAAAAAGATTGTGAAAGAAGAACTTCCAATAGAGAGATTTGAATTACCTAGAGAAGAAGCTCTTGCCCTTATGAGAGAAGCAAAGGAAGATTATAAGGTAGAGTTAATCAATGATCTTCCTGAGGATGCAGTTCTCTCCTTCTACAAGCAAGGTGAATTTGTAGATCTATGTGCCGGTCCTCATCTTATGAATACTAAGACTGTAAAGGCCTTTAAGCTCACTTTAGTTGCAGGAGCCTACTGGAGAGGTAACGAAAAAAATAAAATGCTTACAAGAATCTACGGAACTGCCTTTACTAAGAAATCAGACTTGGATGCACATATAGAAAAAATAGAAGAAGCAAAGAAGAGAGACCATAACAAGCTTGGTAGAGAACTTGAGCTATTCACTACTGTAGATGTAATTGGTCAAGGTCTTCCCCTGTTAATGCCTAAGGGAGCAAAGGTTATTCAACTTCTACAGAGATTTGTTGAAGATGAGGAAGAAAAGAGAGGCTATCTCTTAACAAAGACTCCTTTTATGGCAAAGAGCGACCTTTATAAGATTTCCGGACACTGGGATCATTACAGAGACGGTATGTTTATATTAGGCGATGAGGCTAGAGACGAGGATGTATTAGCCCTAAGACCTATGACTTGTCCTTTCCAGTTTATGATATATAATAGTTCACAAAAGAGCTACAGAGATCTGCCATTAAGATATGCTGAAACTTCCACCCTTTTCAGAAATGAATCTTCCGGAGAAATGCATGGACTTATAAGAGTAAGACAGTTTACCATCTCTGAAGGTCATTTAATTGTTACTCCAGATCAGCTTGAAGAGGAATTTAAAGGAGTTGTTGATCTAATTAACTTTATGATGACTACTCTAGGTATTGAAAATGACATCAGCTATAGGTTCTCTAAGTGGGATCCAGAAAACAAAGAAAAGTATATAGATAATCCAGAGGCTTGGGAAGCTACACAGATAAAGATGAAGAAGATATTAGATAATCTTGGCATAGACTATAAGGAAGCTGTTGGCGAAGCTGCCTTCTACGGTCCAAAACTTGATATTCAATTTAAGAATGTTCACGGAAAAGAAGATACAATAATTACAGTTCAAATAGACTTTGCATTGGCAGACAGATTTAATATGACTTATGTGGATAAGGATGGAGAGAAAAAGAGACCTATCATCATTCACAGAACTTCTATAGGCTGTTATGAGAGAACTCTTGCTATGCTTATAGAAAAATATGCTGGTGCCTTCCCTACTTGGTTAGCACCAGTACAGGTAAAGATACTGCCAATATCAGAAAAGTATCATGACTATACTGATAAAGTTAAAAAGCTCCTTCAAAGCCGTGGCGTGAGAGTAGAAGCAGACTACAGAGCTGAGAAGATAGGCTATAAGATCAGAGAAGCTAGGATGGAAAGAGTTCCCTATCTTCTAGTTGTAGGAGAAAAAGAAGAACAAAACAACGAAATAGCTGTAAGAAGCAGAAAGAATGGCGATGAAGGTCCTGTGGCACTAGATGCTTTTGTTGAAAGAATAGTAAAAGAAATAGAAACTAAAGAAAAATAAATAGTAGAAAGCTAGTCTGATATTTCAGGCTAGCTTTTTTCTGCTTTCATTAATTTAACATTATATTTCATTATAAGTTAGAAAACAATAATAGTGAAGTATAAGTATAGGGAGATGATAGTTATGAAGATACGTAGGCATAATTTAGTACATAAAATAATTGTTATTCTATTTATCTTAAATACTAGTTTTGTAACAGGTTGTGAGAGTTCAACAAATGAAATAAACAACACTGAAATAAATCCTGTTAAGACTAATTATTTAAGCTACTCAGATACGGTTCATCAAAATAACCAACTAATACCTGATATAGTAGAAAAGATAAGCCCGGCAGTGGTAGGTGTAGCCACTAGGAGTATTGTTGGTGATGGTATGCAGGATGGTTTGAAAATTGAAGAAGGCATAGGATCAGGCTTTATTATCAATGAAGAAGGTTATGTACTGACTAATTATCATGTTATTTCCGGAGCGGATACAGTAAAGGTCATATTCAGTAATAACACTGAAGCTAATGCAGGAATAGTTAATTACGATGAAAGCCAAGACTTGGCAGTAATTAAAATAACTGATAATGTGGAGATTACGGCGGTAGCACCGCTTGGTGATTCTGATGCCCTGAGTGTGGGTGAAACGGTAATTGCAATTGGTAATCCTTTAGGTAAGGAATTTATAGGTACTGTAACCTCCGGTATTGTAAGTGCAGTGAACAGAGGTATTATGATAGACAACAGAAAGCTCTCCTTTATTCAGACGGATGCAGCTATAAATCCCGGAAACAGCGGTGGTCCACTTATAAATACACAGGGCGAGGTAATTGGTATTAATACAGCAAAAATAGGTGCTTCTGGTATAGAGGGCATAGGTTTTTCTATCCCCATCAATATAGTGAAAGGACGACTTACTGCCCTTTCTACCCCTCTCCCCTACCTGGGCATGATGGCTATGAAGGTAACGGAAGAAATGAGAAGGTATGAAGCAATACCAACCGGAGTTTTTGTTAACGGCGTAGAAAAAGATGGCTGCAGCTGTGTGGCAGGCTTAAGATGCGGTGATGTAATAGTAGAATTTGACGGACAAAAGGTTACAGATGTAAAAGAAATTGAAGCCATAAAGGCAAAACATAAAAAGGGAGACAAAATTCAAGTGGTGTTTTATAGAAATGGTTATAGACAGGTAAGGACCATGACTTTAACCCAATAAGTCTTAGATTAATATTTAATAAGCAGTAGTAAGTTAGTGCATGGAAGTGTTATATATTATTGTTGCCATATAGGAATTATTATAATGAGGACAGTCATAGCCATCCCATAATAGGAATGGCTATTTTTATAGCTCTACAGATGGTCTTCAGATACACTGTCAAACCAACATGTAATATCACTGATAATTGTTTTGATACAGTCATCTTCAAAAGGAGACTTTAGGTCTACAAGTTTTACTAAGTCAGCAAAGGATTGGCTTCCGCCAGACTTACAGAGTTTGATATACTTACTCCAGGCACTGTCTCTGTTGTCATTTGCTGATTTCCAAAATTGTAGGGCACATATCTGAGCAAGCGCATAATCGATATAGTAAAATGGATATATATAAATATGTCTTTGCTGCTGCCAATAGCCTCCTTCTTCCAGAAAACAATTATCCTCATAATCTCTATGAGGTAAATATTTCATTTCTAAGCTGCGCCATAAGCTCTTTCTTTCTGCAGGTGACATATTGGGGTTTTCGTAGATCATATGCTGGAACTCATCTACACAGGCCATATAACATAGGTTATTTATGTTTCCGCTTAAGTGCTCAAACTTGTATCTATTTCCGCCCTCTCCAAAGAACTTTTCCACCCATGGCCATATAAAGTATTCCATACTCATTGAATGAATCTCACAGGCCTCCAATGTGGGAGAAATATATTCTAAGACTTCACTTTCACGGCTTAAGTATGCTTGGAAAGCATGGCCTGACTCATGAGCTAATACTTTAACATCCCCGGCATTTCCATTGAAGTTAGTAAATATAAAGGGGGCCTTATATTTATAAAAATAAGTACAGTAACCGCCAACTCTTTTATTCTTTCTACCTTCCAGATCCATTAAATTAGAGTCTTTCATCATAGCGAAAAATTCTCCGGTCTCAGCTGACAGGTCTTTAAATACATCTAATGCAGTATCCTCGATGAAAGCTTGATTGCCCATCGGCTTTGGATTTCCCTGAGAAAATACTATGGCCTCATCATAATATTTCAGTGACTCCAACTGAAGCCTGTTTTTTTGTCTTTCCCGCAGTTTTATAGAAAGAGGAACAATATACTGTGTAATCTGGTCCCTAAATTTTTTTACATCATCTGCATTATAGGAACTTCTGAGCATTCTGGCATAGCCTAGTTCTACATAATTTTTATAGCCTAATTTATGAGCAATGTTAGTTCTAACTTTAACCAGAGAGTCATAGAGTTCGTCAAGCTTCTCAGCGTTGTCTATGAAGAAACGAAATTTTGCTTCACTGGCACTTTTTCTAGTAGCTCTGTCTTGGCTTGAAGTAAATTTTCCAATACCGGAAAGACTGTACTCTTCGTTATTGTATACAATTTTAGCGGATGCCATTAGTTTAGAATATTCATTGGCTAATTTGTTTTCTTCCTTTAAATCTTCTATGATCTCTGGAGAGAAAGTCTTTATAGTTAAGTTAGCAATTTGTATTAACTGATTTCCCCACTCATTTTCAATTTCTTTTATGAAAGGGCTGGATATCAATAACTTATAGTATTCTGATACCAGTTCTTCGTAAAGAGGCATAATATTATTTATATATTCTACTTCTTCACTATAGAAGCTGTCTGCTGTATTCATATTGTATCTTGTCTTTGCGATATCACAATTTGTTAGGAAATCTTCTCTTAATTTGTTGATCTCCAAGATATATTTTCTACATTCAGAAAAGTTCTTTGAATTTTTTAAGGCTGATAGCTTTTCTTTCATTGAATGTTGAAACTCTGGTATATTGACTCTGGTGTATTTAAATTCATTAAAATTCATAAATTCTTACCTCTTATTAAAGCTTTTTAATACCTTTTTCTATTATCCCGCCTCCAAGGCATACTTCTCCTTGATAAAATACCACTGCTTGACCTGGTGCAATGCCTCTTTGAGGCACATCAAAGGTAACAAGACAGGTGTTATCTTCTCTGAGCTGTACTTTTACTCCTTGGTCAGGCTGTCTGTACCTAAACTTTGCGGTACAGGTGAATGTTTCAGGGAGCTTCTTTTTACTGATCCAATTTAAGCTTGAAGCCTCTAATGCCTCGGTAAAGGCTATTGGGTTATTTTCTCCCTGGGCCACATACAATATGTTATTCTTCACATCCTTATCCACCACAAACCAAGGTTCTCCGGTACCTCTTCCACCAATACCAAGACCTTTTCTTTGTCCGATGGTATAGTGCATTAAGCCCTCATGTTTACCAATGATTTCACCCTCTACTGTTTTCATTAGTCCTGATTTAGCAGGAAGATAATTATTTAAGAACTTTCTAAAGTTTCTTTCGCCTATAAAACAAACTCCGGTGCTATCTTTTTTATCTGCTGTTTTTAGCTTGTGTTTTGCAGCAATAGCTCGAACTTCACTTTTATTGAGATGACCGATTGGGAATAGGGTCTTGGAAAGTGCTTCTTGAGAAAGCATGCAAAGAAAGTAAGTTTGATCCTTATTGCTATCCAAACCCCTAAGCAATCGGTATTCACCATCATGAAAATCTACTCTTGCATAATGTCCTGTAGCCATATGTGAAGCTCCTACCTTCATGGAATACTCTAAGAAGGCCTTAAACTTTATCTCTTTATTGCACATTACATCAGGATTTGGAGTTCTTCCTTTCTTATATTCCTCTAAAAAATAGGTAAATACCCTATCCCAATACTCCTTTACGAAATTTACTGAATAATATCTGATGCCAATTTGATCGCACACTCTTCTCATATCATCGTAATCTTCTACTACAGTACAGAGCCCTTCATCATCCTTCTCATCCCAATTCTTCATAAAAACTCCGATGACATCGTAGCCCTGTTCCTTTAAAAGTAGTGCTGCAACTGAGGAATCAACTCCACCTGACATACCTACTATTATTCTTTTATTGTTATTCTCCATTTTATCATCAGCCTTTCTAATAATCTCCTGTGGCTATTATTTTATAGCAAAGTTTTGTTTTAAACACAATTTGAAAAACAATCGTATACTATATATTAACATAAATTTTAACGGAGGTTAATATGTATAACAAGCCTGAAATACAATATAGAATTCAGGCAACTTACGAAATTATTGTAAATACCAAAAATTTCACTCTAACTTTACTGAAGGGCGGAAAGACTTTTAAGACTTATCCCATAGCCATCGGAAAGCCCTCAACACCAACCCCTAAAGGAACCTTTAGAATAATTAATAAGGCCTATAATCCCGGTGGACCTTTTGGAGCTAGATGGTTAGGGTTAAGCATTAAAGGGTATGGAATTCATGGTACCAATAATCCTTCATCAATCGGTAAAGCAGTATCAAATGGCTGTATCCGCACCTACAATAAAAACATCATAGAATTATACAACACCGTCCCCATTGGAACTATTGTTAAGATTGAATGATTATTTACTATCTAGTTCTTCCAGCACAAGCTTATCGAAGTTGATAAAATCTATAAAGTTATTTTGATCAAATATAACCTTGCCTCTTTTATTGTATTCCTCAAGATTGTTTGGAAGCCAGTAGGGTTTTTCTATATCAAGTTCTCTGCATATGGTTACAATACAGGCTTTCAGGTTATCTTGATAGCTGCCCTCTATATCAGAGGTCACCACAGTATCTTTTATTATTCTATTGTCTTTAAGTATTTTACCCCATATTCTTAACATGATTTACTCCCTTTCATAAATACCTTAATTATAATAATAATCATTTATGTTGTAAACTTAATCTAAATAAATATTATCACATTATCGCCTATTTATCATATTCTATATTGAAATACTTATTTGGGAGCGTAGAGATGTTATATTACAACTATCCTTATGATGACAACTTAAGATTCGAAGAACCGGAAGAAATCGATGGGATAAAAGACCTAAATGAACTATATGCCCTAGAGACTGATGAGTTACCACCACAATGCCCATACCGACAGATTTTGCCGCCCATTTTCCCCTTTAATGTGCTTGGCGGCGGTAATGCCCCAACTACTCCACCACCAAACTTTACTCCGAGTAAATCAGCTCTTCAGGCTCAAGGTCCCGGCGGACCATCTGTACTGGCTGTAGACCCAGGAGCAATAAGACCCTGTACTTTTAGATTTGTATATATTTGGCCTCGAAGAGGCGCAGGTTTCTGGGCATATCTCACCTTTGTTGGCAGAAGATCTGCAGCAGGCTTTAGATGGAATGGCAGAAGATGGAGTTACTTTGGTATAGACCTTAGAAACATTGAAAGTTTTCAATGCTTCTAAAACAATAAGTGCAGTATAACTCACTTAGTTATACTGCACTATATAACTATGCTTCATTGAGAAGCCAAATATAATAATTTAAAACTGCTGCATAAACTAACCAAATTATATAGGGAACCATAAGTATAGACGCAAGCTTACTGTGCTTGAGGAAACTTATAGTTGTCAGAATGACTAGCAATAATAAAATCACTAAAACTATAAAGGCAATGCCGAATAAATTAAGCTTAAAAAATATAAAGGGCCATATGAAATTTACAATAAGTTGTAATATGTAAAGAACTAAAGCCTTACCTACATGTTTTCCCTCTTTCCTCTTTATCCATATAATATAGGCTGCAATGGCCATCAATAAGTATAGAAGGGGCCAAACTATACCAAATAGCCAAGACGGTGGTGCAAAAGTTGGTTTATGTAGCACCTTATAGTATAGGCCTTGCCCCCTATTAAAAGCACTTGAAATATACCCCAATCCTTCTGCAATAATAATGCTTATTATCAGTGCTCCCCAATCCGTAACATTAAAGAGCTTTTTTTTATTCAAACTACCATCTCCTAATATATTTTTTACTATAATATATGTATAATCATTTTTTATTATTTATATCTTATATACTGCATAAAAAATAATTAATTAACAAAAAGTTATAAAAATATATATTTTATGCAAACAAGTAGCATATTTATGCTATAATGTTATATAAGAATTTATGGAAAGCGGTGATGTTAATGGAAAAATCAACAAATATCGATTGGGGCAAGTTGGGTTTTAGCTACATAAAAACAGATTTCCGCTATGTCTCCACCTGGAAGGATGGAAAATGGGATGAAGGAAGGCTTGTTGAGGATAATATGTTAACCATTAGTGAGGCATCTACAGCACTGCACTATGGACAACAATGCTTTGAGGGATTAAAAGCCTATAGGACAAAAGATGGAAAAATTCAGCTGTTTAGGCCAGATGCCAATGCTGAAAGAATGAATGCTACATGTAGAAGACTCTTAATGCCGGAATTTCCTGTTGAAAGATTCATTGATGCAGTTATGCAGGTGGTTAAAGCAAATGAAGCTTATGTACCTCCTTATGGTTCAGGAGCTACATTATATATTAGACCTTTCTTAATCGGCGTTGGGCATAATTTAGGAGTTAAACCGGCACCGGAATTTTTGTTCTGTGTGTTCTGTGTCCCTGTTGGGCCCTACTTTAAAGGAGGTCTTACTCCCGTCAATTTTATAGTAACTGACTATGACAGGGCTGCTCCAAAGGGAACAGGCGGGGTTAAAGTTGGCGGTAACTATGCAGCAAGCTTGCTGCCCCATGAAGAGGCTGTAAAAAAGGGATTTGCAGACTGTATATACCTTGACCCTGCAACCCATAAAAAGATTGAAGAGGTTGGAGCTGCTAACTTCTTTGGAATTACAAAAGATAATAAATTTGTAACCCCAATTTCAACATCAATTCTGCCAAGTATAACCAAATATTCCTTAATGCATATTGCCAAAGAATATATGAATTTGGAAGTAGAAGAAAGGGACGTATATATAGATAACTTGGATGAGTTCAAAGAAGCTGGTGCCTGTGGAACAGCAGCAGTTATTACCCCCATAGGCGGTATACAGTACAAAGATAAATTTCATGTTTTCTACAGTGAAAAAGAAGTTGGACCTGTTACTACGGAGCTTTATAATACTTTAACAGGTATCCAGTTTGGAGAAGTACCTGCACCAGAAGGATGGATTTATGAGATAAAATAAGAGTATTTTACAATAGCGTAAGGGAAATGACCTTGCGCTGAAATTTTTGGTGTACTTTTTCTAATAAATAAATTATAATTTAAATGTATATGACTAATTTGGCAATAATTTAATATACTATAATATTAAGAAGATTTGAGAGGAAGTTATTATGAATACTAGTGTTCCAACAACAAAAAGAACCTTCGTAAGAAAATTGGCTACAGGTATCAGTTTCAGAAGAGATGGAAGACTATTAAGAAATATAGACCCTATGAGACAAATACTGCCCTACCTTTTCAGAAACAGAAACGGCAGCATAGTGCATTCTCCTGAGACCATTGAATTTGATAATGCCAGAGAGTTTATAAAGATGAGAACAAGAGAAAATCCTTCTTTAAATATCGGCACTTTTGAGATAGTGATAGCAGCCTTTGTTCGAACTCTTTCGCAGTATCCACACTTGAATCGATTCGTTGCCGGAAAAAAGTTATTTGCACGTAATTCCATATCAATTTCCTTTGTGGTTTTAAGAATGGAAGGCGGCGAATATAGAGAAACAAATGCAAAGGTTTATTTTAATAAAGAAGATACCTTATACGATGTGGCTCAAAAGGTAAATGACAGCATAAAGCTTTGCTTGTCTGGAGCGGAAAAAAATGATGACAAGCTTATGGAAATAGTAACCAAATTACCTTCACCAATTATTAGTTTTGCAGTATTTATGATAAGAAAATTAAATGATTGGGGCTTTCTTCCAATGAGTTTCATAAAGACAGATCCCCTTTTCTCCACAGCATACATATCCAATTTAGGAAGTATCGGTCATGATGCACTGCATCATCATTTATATGAATGGGGAACCACCTCTGTTTTTGTTACTATGGGTAAGTTAAACAAGGTAAATACAATATCCAAAAATGGTGAATTAGAAACTAAGACAAATTTAAATATAGTATGCTCAGTAGATGAAAGAGTGGCAGATGGAATCTATTTAGTAAAAGCCCTAAAATATTTTAAAACTTTGATAAAACATCCTGAAAAGCTAGAAGTTCCACCGGAAGTTGTAGTTGAGGATGATGGGCTATAATATAAAATTTTTGGTATGTACCAGTGGCTTTATAATTACTTTTTAAAGAGAAGAGCTAGCTAATGCAGTTACTCATGGTAAAGGGCATTATTAGCGACAACCGCACTTATAATTTTTATTATTTTTTATCCTCTTCTTATGATAATGTATGTCAGCTAATTGATTATACACTTGGTGTTTCAAAATATATTATAAGTTTACAATAAAAAAAATCCTAGCATATGCTAGGATTTTTTTTATTGTCTGTTATGATAATAAGTGTGAAGTAATTCATGGGCCAAATGGCTGTTTGGGTGCTCTAAAAATTCTTCATAAATTCTTTGGATGGATGGATTTTCATGAGACTTTCTAACCTCCATATTCGCATCGGCATTATAGATAACTTCCATTCTTTTCTTCATAATACCTCTGTCAGCTCTTATGAAGGGCTGGCCACCCCCATCGATACATCCGCCAGGGCAAGCCATGATCTCTATGAAATGATATTTACATTTACCTTCCTTTATTTCATCCATAATCTTTTTAGCGTTACCCAGGGATGACACAACAGCTGCATTAATCTCTATACCATTGAGATTTACCTTTGTTTCTTTTATGCCCTCAAGACCCCTAATATCTTCAAAGTCTAATTTCCCCAGTTCTTCATTTGTTATAGCTTCGTAGGCGGTTCTAAGAGCAGCCTCCATTACTCCACCGCTGTTTCCAAAGAGAACAGCTGCACCGGTCGATTCACCAAGGGGGTTGTCAAAGTCTTCCTCTGGCATATTTCTAAGGTCCATGCCCGCTTCCTTTATCATTTTTGCCAACTCTCTTGTAGTTATAACTATATCTACATCTTTGATACCATTTCTCTTAAACTCTTCCCTATCAGCTTCATATTTTTTTGCCACACATGGCATAACTGAAACCACTATTAAATTTTCAGGCTTAACATTGAGCTTATCAGCTAAATAGGTCTTCGCTACAGCTCCAAACATTTGCTGTGGTGATCTGCAGCTAGACGGATAATGAAGCATGTCACCATAGTTTGTTTCAAGGAAGTTGATCCAAGCGGGACAGCAACTTGTAATCATCGGCAGTGTACCGCCATTATTTAATCTGTCTACAAATTCTGCAGCTTCTTCCATTATTGTTAAGTCAGCTGCGAAGTCAGTATCAAACACTTTTTTAAAGCCTAAGGCTTTTAGTGATCCTACCATTTTTTTAGTTACATCTGTACCTGCAGGTAAGCCAAATTCTTCACCTAAAGCAGCCCTAACGGCAGGTGCGGTTTGAACGATCACATACTTATCTTTATCACTTAATACTTGCCAAACCTCATCATAATTATAAACTTCACGGAGAGCTCCGGTTGGACATACAGCGACGCACTGGCCACAATAAGTGCACTTTGTATCTACAAAAGGCTTTTCCATGAAAGATGAAATTACTGTATCAAAGCCTCTACCCACCGGTGTAAGCACATGAACATTTTGAATTTCGTTACAAACTGTGGAACATCGTCTGCACAGTATGCACTTATCCATATCTCTTATAATGGAAGGTGAAGATTTGTCAATTGGGTACCTGGAAATTTCTCCTTCATATTTAATTTCATAAACACCCAAATCTGCAGCAAGTTTTTGAAGTTCACACCTTAGATTTTTCTCACACTTTAAACAATCTTGAGGATGGTCAGACAACAGCAATCCTACTATATTTCTTCTGGCACTTATGGCTCTGGGAGAGTTGGTTTTAATAATCATCCCATCTGAAACCGGAGTTGAACAAGCAGGTGCTAAGTTTCTTCTTCCCTCTACCTCTACAACGCAGACTCTGCAGGTACCCTTGCAATTTTCAGTTTTACCATCCTGCATATACATATGACATAGAGTAGGTATTTCAATATTCAGTTTTTGTGCTGCTTCTAAAATTGTTTGCCCCTCTTCCATCTGAACTTTTCTAGCATTGATTGTAACAGTAATCATACGCTCACCTCCCTAACCCATAACAATTGCTTTTACAGGACATGCATTAAGACATGCGCCGCATTTTATACATTTATCTTTTATAATTACATGTTTTTCTTTTACTTTGCCTTTAATGGCTTCAACGGGACAACTACGTGAACACTTTGTACATCCGACACACTTATCTGTAATCTCATAGCTCAGCAGTGGCTTACACTGGCCTGCAGGGCATCTCTTTTCTTTTATATGTGCTTCATACTCATCCATAAAATACTTCATAGTACTCAGCACTGGGTTGGCTGCTGTTTGACCTAGTCCACAAAGCGCTGTATCTTTAATTGTTTCTGCAAGTACCTCAAGTCTCTTTAAATCCATCATAGTTGCCTTACCCTCTGTGATCTTGGTCAATATCTCCAATAGTCGCTTGCTTCCCACTCTACACGGAGTGCATTTTCCACAAGATTCATCTACAATGAATTCCATATAGAATTTAGCTATATCTACCATACAGTTATCTTCATCCATTACAATCATTCCACCGGAACCCATCATAGAGCCGATATTTGTCAAAGAATCATAATCGATAGGTACATCAAGCAGAGATTCAGGTATACACCCACCTGAAGGGCCACCGGTTTGCACAGCTTTAATCTTCTTACCATCTTTGATTCCGCCGCCGATTTCATAGATTATCTCTCGCAAGGTGATGCCCATTGGCACTTCAACTAAACCAACATTGTTTATCTTTCCAGCCAAAGCGAATACCTTTGTTCCCTTTGATTTGTCTGTTCCTAATTTGTTGAACCAGGAAGCACCTTCAATAATAATCTTAGGAATATTGGCTAAGGTTTCAACATTGTTTACGCAAGTAGGCTTATTCCATAATCCTTTTTCAGCCGGGAACGGAGGTTTGTTTGTGGGCTCTCCCCTACATCCTTCAACAGAGTGAATCAACGCCGTTTCTTCACCGCAAACAAAGGCACCGGCGCCATATTTTATTTCTATATCAAAATTAAAATTAGTTCCGAATAAATTATTACCCAGCAAGCCATATTCTTTAGCTTCTGCAATAGCTATTTTCAAACGGTGTATGGCTAGAGGATATTCCGCTCTGATATAAACAAACCCCTTTTGAGCTCCAATGGCATAACCGGCAATTGCCATAGCCTCCACTACACTGTGAGGATCTCCCTCCAGTATAGACCTATCCATAAATGCACCAGGGTCTCCTTCATCTGCGTTGCAGATAATATATTTATCATCACTTTCATAAGCTCTTGCAAAAGACCACTTTGTACCCGTAGGAAAGCCACCGCCCCCTCTACCTCTCAGGCCTGATTCGATGATTTCATTGATTACCTCATCTGGCTTCATAGTTGTAAGCACCTTTCCTAATGCCTTGTAACCGTCTGAGGCTATATATTCTCTTATATCCTCAGGATTTATAAATCCACAATTCCTTAAGGCTATCCTTGACTGCTTTTTGTAAAAGGACATTTCAGCCTGGGTGCAAACTTTCTTATTTAAGGTGGGCTCGTCATATAGCAGTCTGTCAACTACTTCTCCCTTTACTAAATGCATATTTACAATGTCTTCAGCATCCTCAGGAGTGACTTGAACATAGAAGGTATTGTCTGGAAGAATATGAACTATAGGCCCCTTGGCGCAGAAACCAAAACAGCCAGTCATTACAACTTTTACTGAATCTGATAAGCCGACCATTTCGATATTTTCTATTAATTTATGCATTATACTGTCAGAATCCGAAGACTTGCATCCGGTACCCTGACAAACCAGTATATGTCTGTTTAAAACGTTATCATTTTCTGTAGAACTTTTTCTGGCTTCAACAAATTCCCTAAATTTTTGCGACAAATTATTTAACTCTGTTAAAGAATTAACTCTTTCCATAAGATCCCCCCCATCATTTATACTCTTCTAGTACTTTATTGATATCTTTCTTTGTGAAATGTCCATACACTCTATTGTTTACCATAATTACTGGTGCCAAGCCACATGCTCCTACACATCTCAATGTGTCAATGGTATATAATCCATCTTTTGTGGTCTCGCCTTCTTTGATATTCAATTTTCTCTTAAATTCCTCTACTATTTCTCCTGATCCTTTAACAAAGCATGCAGTTCCTGTACAAATGCTGATAACATACTTCCCTTTTGGCTCAGTTGTAAAATAGGAATAAAAGCTAATTACTCCATACACCTTTGACACAGGTATAGAAAGCTTTTCCGCTACATAATTCTGTACTTCTTCTCCTAGATAGCCAAACAACTCCTGTGCCTTATGAAGTACCGCAATGAGAGCGCTCTCTTTGTTTTCCTGCTGGTGTATAAATTCATCTAATTCCTTGAATTTTGAATTATTACACATACTCCCTCACCCTTTGCTCTACTATATTTTACACGTAATAAAAGTATATCAAAGCGTTAATATTTTAACAAGATGAATTTATATATTTTAACAAATAATACTTATATTTTTAGTACAAGCTAATTTTGGTGATTATAATATTTTAAGATATTTGCAAAAAAAAACAAAAAGCCTGCTAAAACCATAAGTATTAGCAAGCTTAATATTCTCTATAATTGTATTATCTCAAGTATGTTATTATTAGATGAAACTTTTATTACATTTTCCTCCTTAACATATTGAACTGAACCTTGCGCTACTTCAACAATTGGGTCCATTCCAAGAGCAAAAAATATGTCATCTGCTAAAGTTCTTGCGCATTCCTTTTGCTCTGTATCATTTAACCCAGACCATTGTTCTTCTGACATTTCAAATAATTCATAAAAACTTTCTATTTTCAATATACCTTCTGTCAACTCATCTATTATTCTTTTAAATTCCCTCGAAAACTTTAAACTCATCTTTTTTTCCTTTCTGCGCAATTTATACCTTTTCATTTTGAAGCAATGCTAGTGCTTCTGCCCTTTCTTTTTCAAATCTATTATAAACACTTTTCCTTATACTTGCTGAACTGCTTTTGAAATGCACATTTACTCTTTGTCTTTCATCATAAACTTGAGATATTATAGTATCGTCACCGGCAGTTAAATCTGTTTTGGAAAATATGCCTATAGCACCCTTAACTCCATGTTGGACCACAGTAGACCAAAGTACATTCTTCAATGCTGTGGACCTGTTAGAAATATCAAAATTGTATTTTTCTCTTAAGCCTTCTGCCGCAGCATCATAGAAGTTTTCTTTGATGAAAGACTCTTGGAGATTTAAGAAAGTTTCTCTATCTTCTTTTGCAAATGTTGTCCATACTTTGTCGAACTGAACTCCATAGCTATTTCCATCTGCAGCCCTTGCAGAGATTAACTGATAGTAATATCCTTCGTTTTTATCCTTTAAATAATTTACGAAGGAATTCAAGGATCCAGTACGGGAAGAAAACTGCCAAGCACCATAGGATTTACCGCCATAGTCTCCCGGATTATTTGCAATTACACCAGGATTTCCGTTTGATTCATACTTTGATGACAATTTACTGATATCAAAAGCACTGTATGAATAATTACTTTTTATATCATAATTTATATAACTATCTGTATAAGATCTAGAACTGATATTAAAGTCACCCAACATACTTAATGAAGATTCTAAGGATAGTACATTACCATCAGCTTGTTGGCTGATCAGTTCATTCATAAGCTCACTCTGCATATCTGATAAGGAGCTATTGCTGCTGCCATTAAGCATCATTTCATAAACTTGTTGAAAGGCCAAAATTGCAAGCTTTTCTTCTGCAGCCACTGAACTTTCAGAATTATCCGGAGTTAAGTTTTCTAAACTTAACATTGCTAATTTATTATATAAAGAAGATATGTTCATTTCAACTCTCCTTGGCGAAATTTGTATTCTTGTGTACAATTAAATAAATTATAGCACATTTATATCCCCTAATAAAGCAATAATTATTATAAAAAAGTGCAGAAGATGGAGCCTTTTTTAAATCATGTACCTTATAAAAACTACTTTATTTTTATGGTAAAAAATTTTTTGATTATCGTTGGATAAGGTTTTCGAGTATGAGAAATAATAAGAAAAAAATAGGAGGTGTTGATGCATGGATATTAAGCGAGCTAAAGAAATTCTAGAAAATACCGGTGATACCATACAGGTACTTTATCAAGGATCTCCAGTTTGGCTTGAAAACATTAAGGATACTAACACAGCAGTGGTATCATTTATTGAAAATCATCGTAAAGAGGAAGTTCCTATTTACATGCTAGTTGAGAATAAGTCTGCAAATAAATAAAAATATAGGTATTACGCAGAGAATAGTATTCAGTAATATACAGGTTTCAATATAAGCAAAATGGATCTAATCTATGTATTAGGTCCATTTTGCTTTATAATTATACAATTTTCATTTATATTTATCATTGAAAATAATGGCACTTTATAGTATTCTGTTTACTAAGATATTTTAAATTGTCAATATTGTTCAAATATTTAATAAATACACCAACAAATGTTATAAGAAAGGCAGGCAGAACTATGAATATAAAGTTTATAAAAAAACTCCCCACTCCTGAGGAAATAATTAATGAATTACCCCTCAGTGCTGAACTAAAAAAGATTAAGAATGAAATTGATGATGAAATAAGACAGGTATTCATTGGTGAAAGCAGTAAATTTATATTGGTGATAGGCCCCTGTTCCGCAGATAGAGAAGACTCCGTATTAGAATATATCTCAAGGCTGGCTAAGGTTCAAGAAAAAGTTAAGGACACCTTAATAATAATTCCAAGAGTTTATACTAATAAGCCAAGAACCACAGGAGAAGGTTATAAGGGAATGGTCCATCAGCCGGACCCCAATAAGGAGCCAAATATTGAAGAGGGTATTAAAGCCATAAGAAAGCTTCATATCAAAGCTTTGTCAGAAGGTCATTTAGTAACTGCTGATGAAATGCTATACCCTGAGAACTACTCATATCTAGCGGACTTATTAAGCTATGTTGCAATAGGTGCTAGATCAGTGGAAAATCAACAGCATAGGTTGACAGTAAGTGGTATGGATATTCCTGTTGGTATGAAAAATCCTACTTCTGGAGACATCACCGTAATGCTTAATTCTGTAATGGCAGCCCAACTGTCTCACAATTTTGTATACAATGGCTATGAAGTTTCTACAAAGGGTAACCCGTTAACACACACCATATTAAGAGGTGCAGTAGATTTTTATGGCAGAAATATACCAAATTATCATTATGAAAATCTTCAGGAGTTAGTTAATGCTTACGAAGAAAGAGGACTAGCTAATCCAGCAATACTTGTTGATACCAATCATTCAAATTCTATGAAGAAGTACTATGAGCAGCCAAGAATAGCCAAAGAAGTGCTTTTCAGCAGAAAGTGGGATTCCAAGCTTAAAACCATGATAAAAGGCCTGATGATAGAAAGCTACCTAGTAGAAGGTAAACAGGATATTTATGGAGGGGTTTATGGTAAGTCTATTACAGACCCTTGCTTAGGATGGGAAGATTCTGAAAAACTTATTTATTATATTGCTGAGAATGTATAACCATCACAGAAGATGCTGAATACACGGAATTTATCCGGATAGAACAAGTAATTTAATAATTATTCACTAATAGAATGAAGAAAGTGCAAGGCACTTTCTTCATTCTATTTTAGTCCTTTTATTTTTCCTTTAAGGGCTTTAATTCTGCCATTTACATAATTTATTAATTTTTCCTTGTCGTCCTTTACTTCCATGGGTGCTTTAGAAACAATATCTATTATATCTAATTTATTTCCCTTAATTACAGATGAAATCTCTAAGGCTAAACATCTGTTTTTCACTTCCCAATAGGCATTATTAAATTCTGTGGCTTGCCATTTGCTATAGTGTCCTTTCTCCACACCAAACTGAAACAAATCCGCCGCTGCCTCTAATTCCTCTAAATTTTCTGCCTCCAGTGTTTCACTTATTAGAGTATCGAAAGCCTTCACTATACCACCTCTTTTCTTTATATATTTATAGTTTAAACTGTACTATGTATTATATTCATTGTAATGGTAGTATAGTTTTCTAAATTTGCTTTTGATACTTAAATTATGTTATACAAGAAACTGTGGGTTTTCTATATGATCTGCCCTGATGGCCTTTTTCAGAATTGTAAAGTTTATTTTTGCATCTTGATGTTCTAAGTCGATAGGATATTTTGTGCCACAGTTTACGCATAAAACATATTCATCAGATCCTGATTTCTCCCGATTGTCAAAAAGAAAGGGCAACTCTTCCTTTCTTTCAATACCAGATTCTCTGTTTTCATTATTTATCTTATATGTATAAATATATGTAACTTTTCTTTTAACTTCTAAGTTATTGCTGTTACACTTTGGACAGGTTAGTTTTTCAGATAAATCCATCCTAATACTTCCTTTCTAAATCTGTTTATATATGATATATTATTTCATGTAAATGATTTTTTATCCAATTTGTGTGGGAGGTAATTATATTAATGAATGGAAAAATTAATTTTTCAGAACCTATAATAGATGTGATTAAAAAAAGAAAATCTATTAGGTCATATAAAAAGACCCAATTAACGAGTGAGGATAGAAATAGAATACAAAATTTTATGCAGCAAGTTAAAGGGCCTTTTAATTCAGAGATTCGCTTTATGCTTTTGGAATCTCAAACCGCTGCCAAAGATGATAATGTAAAGCTTGGCACATATGGTGTCATTAAAGGTGCAACAAACTTCATTGTAGCTGCTGTAAATAAAGAATGTATGTGTTTAGAAGATCTAGGTTACAAATTTGAAACCATCATTCTATATGCTACCTCTCTGGACCTTGGGACATGCTGGTTAGGAGGAACCTTTAAAAAAAGTGATTTTGCTAAAGCTATAGACTTAAGAGAGGATGAGATGATTCCAATAATTTCACCTATAGGATATATTGATGATTCCATGCACATTCTCGGTTCTATAATTAGGGCGGTAGCAGGGTCAAAAAACAGAAAGAAATGGGATGAATTATTTTTTTGTGAAAGCTTTGATAGGCCTCTTTCAGAATCTAAGGCAGAAATGTTTAAAATTCCACTTGAAATGGTAAGGCTTGCACCATCTGCCTCTAATAAGCAGCCATGGAGGTTAGTAAAGAAAGGAAACCAAGTTCACTTTTATTTGAAACATGATATGGAATATTCTAAAGCATTGGGTTACGACATACAAAGAGTTGATATGGGTATCGCCATGTGTCACTTTGAGTTGTCGGCTGCAGAGATGGGGCTATGTGGTTCATGGGTATGTAAAAATCCTAATCTGTCCTTGCCCAGTGATAACTTTGAATATATCATAAGCTGGAATCAAGAATAGTTTTTTACAAAGGACAAGTAAAAATTTTATATAATAGAAGGAGAAAAGTTAAATGCCAAAGAGAAGCTTTAAAGGAAGTGCAATGTTAAATCCTGTGCCTGTAGTGTTGATAACCTCAAAAGATGAAAATGAATGCGTTAATGTCTTTACAGTAGGTTGGATTGGCACTGCTTGCACAAGACCACCTATGATTTCAGTAGCTATAAGACCGGAACGATTATCCTATAATAACATAAAAGAAGCGGTGAATTCGTAGCTAACCTCCCTTCCAGGAGCTTGACAAAAATGGTTGACTATTGTGGTGTTAGATCCGGAAAAACAGTTAATAAAATAGAGGAACTGGGCTTCACTTTAGAACCTTCTGATAATATTGCTACCCCAGGAATAAAAGAGTGTCCAGTATCAATGGAGTGTAAAGTTAAAAACATAATACCCCTGGGTTCTCATGATTTGTTCCTGGCAGAGGTTTTAGGTGTTAGAGTTGAAGAAGATTTAATTGATGTGGCGGGTAAAATCCACTTGGAACAGGCAGATTTAGTTGTCTATTCCCATGGTGAGTACTTTCCCCTGCTGCCTAAGGCTATCGGTAAATTTGGGTATTCAGTGCAAAAAAAGTTATCTAAAAAAGCAAAAAAAGGTAAACGATAAATTTCGTTTACCTCTTTTCTTTAAAAATCAGTTACCTTTATCTTAATACCATTGATTTCGATGTCCTCATTCAATTCAATTAAAAGACACTTTCTGCCGTGCTTGTCCCTAACTTGCTTAATTTTACTTAGTGCATTTGGTGCAATACTGATATTAGCAGTTTCACTTTCTATTTTAACAGACTTACTTTTCAGATCCGGTAAAATATTATCTATCTTAAAGTCAAAACTAGTACTTCCTATAGTTTCTTCATAGACTTTTTCCAGCTTTTCTATATCTTTTTCTTCTATACCACTATACTCTAGAACATTTTGAACATCTTTTATTGTAACTAGCGGCACTTCCCCCTCTTCTACCTGTTCCGCCTTGGAGGCGATTTTTTCATATATAGACTGCATAGTTTCTGGAGCAATAGCGTCTCCGACAACTTCTTTGATTATGGCATTAAAGGAACTTTTTTCTTCAGCCGCAGTTATTTTTAAGGAGCAATTCAATACTTCTTCGATAAAATCCATATTAACCTCATTTGTTCTGCCGGTATAGTACAATATGTGATTTACATCTGTACAGTTATTATTAAAACACGGGAACATAAATCCATCCAATGGGGATTTTAAATTTATCACTGCGTCAAGAGTTGAATTTGTTCTAAACTCCCTATTTATGTAATCAAATTGCAATGCTTTTTTAGGATATTCAATCTTATTTATACTGCCTATAAAAAAGTTAAAGGCAAAAACATTATCATCTACAGCTTCATCAGCTTCAATGCTTCTTTTCTTTGCCCCCTTCCAATATTGACCGCGTACGAAAGTTATGACAATGTCGCTATCATATTTATAATTTGCAGCCAATTTATTAACTATTTCATCTAGATATAGCAATTCCTCTTCTTTGGACTTACTTTCTAAAGCAGAATAAAGAAGCCCTTGGGAATGATTTTCTATTTCTACGTCTTTAAAGTCAAGCTCAAAGAGTTTTGTGTCCAAGGCACCACTTAAGAGCTTCTTGAAATTCTTTATGTAAAGTTCCTGTGTTTCTTCATCCAGAGCATTGAAATGTTTTACCTCTTTATGAATTATCTCTAAATTGTCTTTTTTTAAATAAATATTATAGATTTCACCAAATTGGAGCATGGTACTCTCTGGTTTCATATGTTTTCTCATATCAGCTAAATCTTTTTTTATCATCTCTCTTATCTCCTTTTAATATTTATTCCATCAAAAATTACGCAATAAAAAATTGTACAATAATAATTTATCATAATTTAAACTTTAATACAATTTTACAAAAAATAAAAACAGCTTTAAGCTGTTTTTATTTTGATATAGTATTTATTCTAGTGCCTTCAATATATTCCACATTAAAGCTGTAACCTTTATCTAAAGCCTTAATAAAGGAAGCTAACCATTCCTTTCTTAGATCATAGAAGTGCTGTATATCTCCGCCTACAATCTGCCAGTTAGGGCTATGTATGCATACTGTAGACATCCAGCTGTATTTATCATCTTCTTTAACTAAAGGTCTGTCTACAGAATCACAGGGCATTCCTTCCAAAATATAATCATTTATTACTTTATAGGCATCAAAAGGAGAATTTATTTCATAGATATCCTTTGCCCCAGTTCCCTTCTCAAATCCATCGCTACTGAATATATCAATTAACTGCTTTTTATAATCTCGGGATAATGTAAGTATATTTGTAATCCAAGCAGCTATTCTGGACTCTGATCTATTGATTTTATCCTGAAGCCAACCATGGATATCAGTTTGATCTATTATATTCTCCAGGGGCTCTGATCCGGTAGTTGGTCCAAATTCAGCCAAAATTTCTGACTTCCATTCCGCAGCAGAGATAAGCCCCTCTTCAAAAGCCCATCTCTCAATTTTATGTTCTAATTCTTCTGAATATCTTATCTTATTAAAAAGCCAATAATGTATCTTTCCCAAATATGCACTCATCTTTGTCCTCCTTAGATACTGAAATAACTATAAATGTATTTTTATTTTTCTACAAAACAATTATATCATTCTGAAAAAAATAAAACTGTATCATTAGTTACCATAAGCATATTTAATCCAGATCATTATGAGGTTAAACCCATCTATATAAATGCAGTAATCATGTAACTTGTCCATTGAAAGCAGCTTTTCTTTTCTAATTTTACATTCCAAGGTAGAAGAAGTGGCTCGCTGCAAAGCATTTCTTTGTCTGGCAGAGAGTTGATAATGCCCTCCTACAAGTTCAATTACCGATGACTGCTTATATCCCCTATCCATTAGCCATGGTATATCTGTTTGAACATTTTTTAGTATTGTAACTGCCTCTGGCGAAAACCACCTTACGTCATCTTCAGCAAAACCTCGTCTAGCAATGAATCTACTTTCTTCTCCCATCACAGCACCCCTTAATTACAATTATTTTTTTATGCCATATCCACCATATACGGAGCTAGTATCACTGATTGATATCATTGCGTCAATACCACTTTTCCTAATCATTTTTATTATTTCGTTTTTTCTTTTCCTTTTAGTATGAGTGATTAAGATCATCTTGTCATCATTAATGCCACCTGCTTCTAATGTTGTAACACCTAAACCTGCGCCTCTCAGCATTTCAAGCAATTTAGCAGAGTCTTTTTCCTGCACGGTAATGTTTATTGTAACAATACCAATGGCTAACTTTTCCTCTATAGTTGAGCCTATATAATTTCCACTGGCAAAGCCAAGTGCATACATAAACATCCTAAAGGGATCTTCCTTAATACCATCCAAAACATTACCTACTACCAATAGCCAGATAAGCACTTCGAAGAAACCTATGATGGCAGCCCATAGTTTTACTCCCCTTGTCAGCAGCACTGTTCTTATTGTCCCAAGGGACACTTCTAATATTTTGGAGATAAATATCAATAAATAAGTCAACATGACATGAACTCCTTTTGATTAAGTATGCTATTAATTTGCCCAAAGCCTTTTGTTTTTATAAGTATTGTTAAGATGAGGAAATTTACATTGTTTTCAGCTTGAGTTGGACTTATATACTCACGAATTAAGAATAAAAATGATGTGGTTTTAGTAACCACATCCGCTTCTTTGCATACAACTCATACAATGCAGGAAGTATATAGCAATTATAAATAATATTTCATTACTGATTTGCTGGTTTCGCCAATTGCCATACACTAGGTTGTGATCATTGTCTGAAAACTGCAGTATAATCAGTATAAGAATTGCCAATTGAGGTAAACTGCAAATACAGTTGTCATTATATCTATATTTTTCTACTGCGAAGCACCTATATTTACACTTAGCTTTACTCAAGATTTACTCCTCCCAATGCTGTTTTCTACTTTTAAAAAGAGAGCTACAAAGCTCTCTTTTGTTATTCATTAATATGCACTTTTTCCACAGCCGGCGCAGGACAGGAAGAATAATGCGATTATAAACAATACTCCATTACCTACCTGCTTGTCACCGTGTCCGCCATAGCCTTCGTCATTCTTATTCTTTGAAAACTGAAGTACTATAAGAATTAATATAACTAAAGTTGGGAAATTGCAAATGCAATTGTTCATACCTCTTCCATAAAAAGCTGGAGCATAAGCAACTTCTTTTTTACAACAACAACGGCTCATAAACGTACCTCCTTACACATTTTCTATAGTTTATTATTCTTTAAATCAAGATGAGCTCGAATCTATTAGCGTCTGCCGCAGCCAGCGCAAGATAAGAAGAATAATGCAATAATAAACAATACACCATTGCCTATTTGATCATTCTTGAACTTTCCGTCATATTCATAATCATCATCGTCATGATGTTCTTTATTCCTCTTACTGAATTGAAGAACTATAAGAATTAATATTACAAGAGTTGGGAAATCGCATATGCAATTAGAACTTCCTCCATATCCACCCCCATAATAATTTCCGAACATCTCATACTCCCCCCTTTTTCTTATTTAAGCATATTTACTTACCATCCTAGGTTTTTGAATTAATTATGGTATTCAATATATCCTATGATGTTCTTTTGTACTTTGTTACATATTTAGGAATAAAGTTTTGCTCTTTCTTTTTAAAACCGCGAGGATTACAAATCCTACCCCAAAGAAAATTAACATACTTTTAATAGATGTCTACTATTATTCATCATGACCAATAACCCAAAGAAATTCGCATCGATTCTTTCACCATAAACAATAAAAATGTTGCTGCGGACAATTAATTGTTATTCTTTGAAAGAAGGGTTAAAAATGCTTTGTCTTTTGTTATACTATTATTGTATGATTTGCACCTTTAAATAGTTACTTTTATAGAGCCTATCTACAAAAAATTGTTTGCCATAAAAAAAGAAAAGGCACTGGGAATATCCCAGTGCCTTATTAAGCCCATAGATCCTTGGTTAACTCTTCTATTTCTCTCTTTTTCTCTTTTGTTCTCTCAATATCGATAACTATTACGTCCTCTGTTATTATAAGTACATCTCCAACCTTAGCCTCTGGTGGAAGCTTATCTCTACTTATGTCTATTATGGTTCTGTCTTCCTTCTCACAGACAGCATAGTTGCCTTCAAACCTATCAATAACAACAAACATCTTTCAAAACTCCTTGCAGTTACGAAAATTTATCTTTTATTATACTTAATACAACTTCTCTTTACAACATATCTATTGAATTTTAAATCTATTAACTTCTATAATAGATATGAGCATAATTAAATAAAAAATAGAACAACAAAAGTTAAATTATTACAATTTTTACTAAGCGTAGCCTAACTATCTAAAATGGAACTTAAATTGAAATGAGAGAAACAAAAAAAAGGTAGACTATCCCCTTGGTGAAATGGATGCTTAAAAATTTTGATATAACTTAGTTTAAGCTGTTCTTTTTAATCCCGATAGGGATTTGTATTTATCAACACAACCAGATTTTATAGCAGCAATTGCAATAGTTAAAAGGCAAATATGTCCCATTGTATTTAAATTAGTAACAGAGTTAATATTTCTAACATAAGCTTGCTCGGTATTTAGATTCTTCCACCTAGAATTGTATCTTTCAGACTCAGTTCTAAGGCTGTATATTTTTTAAAAAATATAGAATCACGATTTATAGAGGATCTATAGTCAGTTCCGATGCTTATGTATTTTACACAACCTCTGTTCTTCTTACCATTAAAGAATTTTTCGTGTTTACATGGACATAAAGAATCATCTTTAGAAGTCCTAAACGGACAGCAAAACTTTTGTTTAATATATGAATCAAAATATTGTTTGCCATCTTTATGCATTGCTAATCCGGCATCGCATATTACATTGCCTGTTGATGTTAAGTTTTTAGGTTTTGACCCACGTTTATTTAATGCAATGAAGGCATGGCCTTTAAGGGTATTACGAATAAAATCATGATTTTGCTTTGAGTCATAACCTTTATCAGCAATAATATAACTACCTTTTAGTGGAAACCACTCATTGGTATCAGAAAGTATTTCTGTAAAGTTAGAAATTTCATTAACATCAGCGGTTGTAGTAAATTCAGCAATTGGGAGACCGGAGATAGCATCACAAATAACATGATTTTTATATCCCCAGTAAAATTCACATTTTTTCTTTGAATTATTGGGTTTATCTTCGAAAACTTGAACATTCATAGAGTTATTAGCAGTATGAACACCTAATTTACAATCTTTATCAGAAGAAGGATGATTATTTTTAGAAAATTTGTTATTTGCGAAGCATTTAGGATTATTAAATTTAGTATTAGCCTTAACAGGAGTGGCATCAACTGATATAAAGTTGTTGTCAATAAAACCAAGTTCTTTAAGAATATTAACTTGGTGTTTCATGACTTCTTTAAGATAAGAATTAGATAAATTTTTTATAAATCTCTGAAAAACCGAGTATGAAGGTAAAGGTTTAAAAATATTGAAACCGCAAAGCTGAGCAATTATTAGATTATTTTCTAGAAAATCTTTAAGGTCAGTAATTTGGGCAAATTTTTCACATTTCATGACAATGAAAGCTCTAAAAAGAGCATGACGTGAAAACCCAGTAGGACCATATTTTGAAGGTACCCTATCGGGTAATGAAGATAAATCAAGATTATCGAAGATTTTTGTATAAAAATTGATAAGCTTTTGAGAAGTAAAAAGTTCAATTATGTTAAAGATTTCTTGACGTTGGTACATAGAGATTTCCTCCTTATTGTTTTTATATTATGTGTGGTTATATAGTATAATTCGACAAAAAGTGAGGAAATCCTATGACATATATTTGAGTGATAAAAAAAAATTAGCCCTTACGGGCTAGTAATATCAAGGCATTAGAATTATGCTCAAGGCTATTCTATAATAATAGTGAGGTGATAAATTGAAAAAGAAAATATTTTTTATTCTTGTACCATTCTTGATACTTATTCTAGGAATCTGTGCTTTTGTATACCTTTTTAATGCTAGATATGGGAAAACAATCAATAGCGGAGAGGAATACTTCATTATTAAAAGCGATTTATCCTTTGACAAGGGTGTTGAACAATTGGCTAAAAGGTCAATTATACGTTCTGAAAAGGCAATAGACTTATATGCAAGGTTTTTAAAATTGAAATCTAACTTCAAAGCAGGAAACTATATTATTAAAGGAAAATCAACCATTGAGGACCTACTTTTAAAGCTGCAAAGCGGTATTTCTGATTTTAAAATAATTACTATACCGGAGGGGTATTCCTTATACAAAATAGGTGAAATTTTGGAAAATTATGGTATTATATCAAAAAATGAACTACTTAATGCTAGCTTGTCGGATATAAATCCAACGGACTTAATTTTGGAACAGCCGGATGTAATATATGATTTAGAGGGTTATTTATTTCCGGATACTTATTACATACCTATAGATGCAGACAAAAATAAAATAATAAGTATAATGTACGAAAATTTCCTAAGAGTTTTCTCAGAGGAATACCGTGAAAGAGCCAAGGAGCTTGGTTTAACCGTTAATCAGGTTATAACTGTGGCTTCACTAATTGAAAAAGAAGCAGCAAACGATGCAGAAAGAGCAAAAATTGCTGGTGTTATATATAACAGATTGAAAATTAACATGCCACTGCAAATAGATGCTGCAGTTATCTATGCTAATACTTTTGGCGAGAGATCCCTTAATCCAATAACTAAAGCACACCTAAAAGCAGATTCAAAGTACAATACCTATGTATATAAGGATTTACCCCCTGGTCCTATAGCTTCACCAGGAAAGCCGTCAATTCACGCTGCATTATATCCTGAGACCCATGATTATCTTTACTATGTGGCAGGACCTGATGGCCATGTATTCAGTAAAACCTATGAAGAGCATTTGAAAAACATCAATAAGTATTTAAAATAGTAAAGTCTCAATGATAATACTTAAGGGTGTTTCATTGAGACTTTGTTTCTAAAATAAAGTAAATCAGTAGAAAAATCAACCTGCATACTTGTATTTATATAATACAGCCTTAATGGAAGTATATCCCACTTCCTCTGGTAAAGCTTCTTTTATGGGTTTAAGCTTCTCTACCTTGCCAAACTCTTTAATAACATTGAGAATTAAATCTTCAAATTCTTTAGGTATTAAATCATCTAAATTTATCTTAAGCCCTTCTTCAAAGCATTGAAATATGTGCCCCTCAACTGTAGCAATAGACAGGCCTCTTTCCTCAGCAATCTCTTTTAGAGACAGTCCTTGTGTGTATAAATTATAAGTAACCATATAACTTTTGATTTTTTCTTCCTTCGTTTGACCTCTGCTTTTCTTTTCATTTATGCTTGTTGTCTCAGAGTCACTCTTAGAAGTTATCCCCTTTTCTGCCATATAATTTAATACTAAATCCACTACTTTTTCACCATATAAGTCTACTTTCTTTTCGCCAAAGCCCTTTATCTTTTTCAAGGCTTCTGTACTCTCCGGCAGCTTACTTGCAATTTCCTTTAGGGTACTGTCATGTAAAATGATATATGGCGGCAGCCCAACCTTTGTAGAAATATCTTTTCTTAAGTTCTTCAGCAAATTGAAAAGTTCATTGTCTACATTTACATGGCTCTTAACTTTCTCCACCTTCATATATATTTTTTCATTATTTTTCAGCACATCTATAGACTTTTGAGTAAGCTTTAACACAGGGTAGTGTTCCTCAGTAACCCTGAGGTAACCATCAGCACATAATTTATTTGTAATGAGATTGATAAAGTCTCTATCAGATGAGGCCATTATGCCATAGGTAGAAATTTGATCCAGTTTATTTTCAAAGATCTTCTTATTTTTTGAACCCTTCAGTACATCAATAATTATAGTTTTGCCAAATCTTTCTTTTGCTCTGTATACGCAGGAGATAATTTTCTGGGCTTCAATAGTTATATCTTGCAGTTCTCTGTCGTCGCAGCATACGCTGCAATTACCGCAGTTTTCCTCCTCCACCCTTTCTCCGAAGTACTCAAGAATAAACTTCCTAAGACAAGTGGAAACGTGACAATAATCAACCATACGTTGTAATTTCTGATATTCTAAAGCCTTTCTCTCTTGGGGAATATCAGCTTCATCAATAAAATACTTCTGTGTTTGAACATCACCTGGGCTAAACAGCAAAATACACTCACTGTCTTCACCATCTCTACCGGCACGGCCTGCTTCCTGGTAATATGCTTCCATATTCTTGGGCATATTGTGATGAATCACATACCTGACATTGCTCTTATCTATGCCCATACCAAATGCATTAGTAGCAACCATTATATCTATGTCATCATAAATAAAAGCTTCTTGGATCCTGCTTCTTTCTTCATCTCTAAGTCCTGCATGATACATCCCTACCCTAACACCCTCATGGGCAAGCAATTTATAGATGGATTCTGTTTCTTTTCTGGTTGCGGCATATATTATTCCAGCGCTTCCCTTGTTCTCATTTACATACTTCTTTATATAGTCCTTCTTTTCTACTCCATTTACCACAGCAAACTTGAGATTTTTTCTATCAAACCCTGTTATTACAAGTTCAGGATTGTTTAATCCCAGTAAATTGATTATATCCTCCTTAACTTGTTCTGTGGCAGTGGCTGTAAGGGCCATTACCACTGGTCTTTGGGGCAGTTTATTTATAAAATCCGGTATTTGCCTATAGCTCAGTCGAAAGTCATGTCCCCACTGTGACACACAGTGGGCCTCATCAACAGCAATCATTGAAACGTGCATACCCAATAATCGGCTGCAAAAGCCATGTGATTCAAGCCTTTCTGGAGAAACATATAAGAGTCTGTATTCTCCTAAATAAGCTTGATAAAGTCTTTCATCAATTTCATTGCTGCTTAAAGTACTATTTATAAAAGTTGACGGAATACCAACACTATTAAGAGAATCTACCTGATCCTTCATTAAAGCTATCAGTGGAGAGATAACTAAGGTTATTCCCTCTTGGACAAGAGCAGGAATTTGATAACATAGGGACTTACCCCCACCAGTAGGCATTATAACAAAGGCGTCTTTTTTGTTTAAAACACTATTTACCGCTGCTTCCTGCCCCTTTCTAAATTCGTCAAACCCGAAATATTTCTTTAGTAGTATATTACATTGTTCCAGCATTACTTCACCTCAAAATGTTATATAAGTTTTTATCCCATCATAATCTAAATTATGATTAAATCACCTCAATATCGAAAGCCTTAAGCCATTGAACTATATTATCTTTTAGTCTTTGCTCTTCAAAATCATGCCAAAGGTCCGACAGATTGGGGTAATTATATAGTTCACTTCTAAAAGCTGACACTGAGTTTTTGCCCTTCAAGATCTTTATAAATTTCTCCTTTAGCTGCTCTTCATTGATTAAGTTGTTAACAAAATCAGCAATTAACTTATTACTGAACTCATCTTGTATGGTAGGTATACTTAAATATCTGCCATCTTTATCATCATATATAGCTTGAGCGTCTTCCATTAAAATCCTCTGCCATTCCTCCAGTTCCTCCTCATCAGCATAGTTTTCCACCGCCTCAGCTACTTCCATAGGTATGTTGATAACTTCTCCTGTTAATGTATCCAAGTATTCCTTGCATACCCCTTCTTTTTCAAAGGTGAAGCTTTCAAGTAATAAATCTAAATCTACTCTTAATTTGTTCATACAATCTCCTTTTTCCTTACCTCCAAAGAGTAAGTTGTTCTATTTTATTTTCTTTCAAGTTTGAAACAGATAGTCCAATTAATCTTATCTTTTCTTCAAATTTCATATCTTCCAAAATTGAAGCGGCTTCTCTAAAAATGTCATTCTCATCATTTATATATTGTTGAAGAGTTCTGCTCCGTGTGTGGCTTACAAATGAGGAGGTTTTGATCTTGACAGTAATATTATTGCCACTCATATTCTTATTCTTTAATAAATTTGAAATTGCCCTTGAAAAAATTTTTAGGTATTCCATTAATTCAAGCTTATTGTCTGTATCAACCAGCAAGGTAGTTTCTTTACCTATAGACTTTCTCTCTCTACTGATAGTAACTTCCCTTCTATCAATGCCTCTTATTCTGTCATAAATCTCGCTTCCAAATTTGCCAAAAAACTCTATCATTAAATCTCTCGGTAACTTATAGAGGTCCTCAATCGTAAAAATTCCTATGTCATTTAACTTCTTGGTGGATTTCTTTCCCAAGCCATATACCTTATCCACAGACAAAGGATAAAGTATTTTAGGAATCATATCCTTAGTAATTATTTTGAGGCCATCGGGCTTATTCCAATCAGATGCAAGTTTTGCCAGGAATTTATTATATGAAATACCAACTGAAATAGTTAATCCTGTTTCTCTTTTTACTTTGTTTTTTATATACACTGCAACATCAATTGGATTTTTGTATAAGGCTGTGATATCCAAATATGCCTCATCAATGCTTAACCCCTCTACCAGATCAGTAACTTGATAAAAAATATCGAAGATCTTATTAGATATCTCTTTGTATCTCCAGTATCTGGTGGGAAGAAAAACTCCATGTGGGCAATTTGCCTTTGCCATGTAGATTGGCATAGCACTTCTCACTCCATAAGCTCTGGCCTCGTAGGAGCAGGTTGCAACTACTCCACGCTCCGAAGTGCCGCCAACTATGACGGGTTTACCTCTTAAAGCCGGATTATCAAGGACTTCAACTGCCGCAAAAAAGGCATCCATATCCACATGCATAATAACCTTATCCATTGATACTTCCTCCAATCGATGAATTTTTTATCTGCCTAACATTATAACACTAAACTAGAAAAGCACCAATATTACTTTTCTTTTAAGTCACTTTTCTATTTAATTTCATGTCTTTTGTCGAAAAAATTTTTTCTAATAAATATGCAAAAAGAAAAAAGTAGACTTCCTTAAACTTGTATCATTGATAAGAAGGTAACTTGTCTAATTTCAACAGCTTTCGGAATATATCTTTTTCATTAGATTAATTTATGTAAATATTTGCACCGCATATTTATAACCGTACTTTTTTCTTCTTTCTGGAAGGCAATTGTAAAGTGTTGAAATTAAATGGTTCTAGGATTTTTATGAACTTTGCAGTATACACTTGTATACATCTTATTTTTGTAGACATATAAAAATATTTTGTATAAAATATAATTCGTTTATATGAATATTTGTATTATATTTTACAGTAAAAGCAGCTTGGGGTAAGGAGTTTAATCTTTATACCAACATAACATCTTTAGGAGGAATGATAAATGGCATTGAACATTATAGGTATGCCTATAAATCATGGCACTGGTAAATTGGGCAGTAATTTAGGCCCCCAAAAATTTAGAGAGTTAAATATTCTGGATACATTAAAGGATATGGGATATGATGTCTGTGACCTTGGTGATATTGAGGTTGCAGAGGTTTGTGATGAAGATATACACAGATGTGACGAAAAGCTTAAATTTTATGATGTGGTTATAGATGCAAATACCAAGTTAGCCTTCAGGGTTTATGAATCTATTTCTAAGGGTAATTTCCCACTTATTTTGGGAGGTGACCATAGCCTTGGGCTTGGTAGTATTGCCGGCGTAAGTAAACACATAAAAAATATTGGCGTTATCTGGATTGATGCTCATGGAGATATGAACACTCATGAGACAACCTTGACCGGCAATATCCATGGTATGCCTTTAGCTGCATCTATGGGAAAGGGTCCGGATAAGTTAGTCAATCTGTTTGAGCATAGAGTTAAAGTAAAGGATGAAAATGTTGTTCACATTGCTGGTAGAGATTTAGATCCCGGCGAGATAGAATTAATTAAAAATTCAAAGCTCAAAGCTTTTACAATGGACAAGATAAAGGAAAATGGAATTGATAGTATTATAAAAGAAAGTCTTGACTACCTAAGGGACAAAGTAGATGCAATACATGTGAGCTTTGATATAGATTCCCTTGATTCCTCCTTTGTCCCTGGAACCGGTACACCGGTTGCCGATGGGCTGACAGTAGAAGAAGCTAAAAAGTTGCTTAGTTCTATTGCAGCATCCGGTATGTTAGTATCTTTAGACTTAGTTGAATTAAATCCCCTACTTGACAATAATGATGAGACTGCAAAGCTCTATATGGAACTATTAAAAGCAGTATTTGAAAATTACAACTCATCAGTAAAGGCACAATTAGCTTTAGGATAAAGTAAAAATGCTGTGGCTCAAAAAAGAGCGACAGCATTTTTTTGTGTATTTAGAGTCTTTGGTGATGATTATTTTGCTTCCCTTTTCCTTCAGATTCCTGGAATGCTTGTAAATAGATCAATTATCTCTTCTTCCGACATTGTGTATATAAAGTTCCTGCTTGATTGAGGATTATCCATGAGTTCAGCTATCAACTTCTTTTTGTCCTCCTGTAAGGCTAGAATTTTCTCTTCTATAGTTCCTTTAGCAATAATTTTTATAACTTCCACTACATTTTGTTGGCCGATTCTGTGAGCCCTGTCTGTTGCTTGTTCTTCCACTGCAGGATTCCACCATGGGTCAAAATGTACAACTATATCTGCTGAGGTCAGGTTGAGCCCTGTACCTCCGGCTTTCAAACTTATTAAAAACACAGAATTTTTCCCCCCATTAAAGGCTTTAACCATGTTCATTCTCTTTTCTGAGGGTACTGAACCATCTAGATAACTATAGGCTATACCTTCCTTGTTAAGTCGTTTTGATATATTTTTTAAAACTGAGGTGAATTGTGAGAAAACAAGTACTCTGTGACCTTCCTCCAGACTTTGTTGAAGAAGTTCCACCAAGGCCTCAATTTTTCCGCTGCTACCGTTATATTCATCCATCACCACTGACGGGTCAAGGCACAGCTGCCTCAGTTTAGTTATATAAGATAAAATTTCTATCTTACTGTTATTAAATTCTTCTTCTTTAACCTTTTTTGATATTAGTTCCAGTGCATAGTTAGCATAAGCCTTGCAGACCTTTTTCTGTTCTTCCTCCAAAGAAATCATTAGGATTTTCTCGATTTTATCAGGAAGCTCTTTAATGACATCTTTTTTCTTCCTTCGAAGTATAAAGGGGCTGATGAGTTTTCTTAACTCTTCTATAACTTCCGGTTCTTCTCTTAGTTTCTTGTGGTATCTTACTGTAAACCTCTTTTCATCAAAGAGATAACCCGGCATTATAAAATCAAATATAGACCAGAGCTCCAGCATTGAATTTTCTATGGGTGTTCCTGATAGGGCAAAACGTCTTTTAGCATTTACTGCTTTTACAGCGAGGGCATTTTGAGAATTTGCATTTTTAATATTTTGTGCCTCATCCAATATGCAATAGTCAAAGTCAATTTTTCAATACAGTTCAAGATCTCTTTTTAGTAAATTATAGGTAGTTATGAAGACATCGAAGGCCTCTATTCTTTTTATTATCTCTTCTCTATCTTCTCTAGTAGAATTTACGGCTGTCACCCTAAGGGTAGGTGCAAACTTTTCAAATTCGCTGGTCCAGTTGTATATAAGAGAAGTAGGTGCTACGATGAGGGTTTTACTTCCAACTTTAGCTAATAAAAAGGTTATGGTTTGTAAGGTCTTACCTAAGCCCATCTCGTCTCCTAATATCCCACCAAATCCTAAATAGTCTAAGGTCATCAGCCAATTAAAACCAACTTTCTGATATTCTCTTAGCTTAGCTCTTAGCGATACAGGCTCTAAGAATTCCAGATTATGCACTTCTGCAAGCTTACTGCTAACAGCTTTTAGTTCACTCTTTCCCTTAATGAATCTTAAATGTTCTTCTTCTAAGTAATTCTCAATATATGGAGCCCTGCTCTTTGATATCCTTACTTGATTTCCCTCAATGTTTTCTGCAGAAACTACATCCAGAAGCTTCAAGAATTTTTTAAGCTCCAACTCCTCTAAATCAAGATATTGCCCGTCTTCCAACTTATAGTATTTGAGATTATCTCTAAAGGCCCTTAAAATATTAATATAGTCCTTGTAGGGTATATCTCCTATTTTAAAGTCCATGTGAAAATAATCATACTTGCCTGACTTTATATTAGCTATAATCCCCTTTGACCCAAGGCTCTTTATACCCTTAAAGTTTTCAGAATAATAGACCTCTCCATAAGCTTGAAGCTTACTTACTTCATTTTTAAAAAAGTTAAAAATAAAATCATCATTTTGTTCCAGATAGTACTTTCCATTATGGTCTACAAAGCCATAAAGTTTTAATATGGACTTAACCTCTTGCTCTTTTTTTATATCTCTGTATATTACTTTTTCCTTACAATCCTCAAATATATTAAACTCAAAGGCTCCGTACTTTACTTTTAGTGTTAAACTTACCACACTGTCAACCCTATCAAAATAGAAATTAAAGCTGCACTTGGAAATGACTATTTTATCTTCAATAGCCTTAGCTAAAGTGACTTTGTGGGACAGCATATTAAGCTGTGGAATAAGCTGTCTTAGAATCTCTTCTTCCTGTGCAACTGGAATGGTAACTACTTTTGAGGTGGAAAAGATCTTTAAGTATGGACTTATCTTATAGCAAAAGTCGTAGTCAGGAAGATAGATGGACATGCCGTAGAGAAAAACATGATTTTTATTGCCCAATACTGTAGGCATACCATTTGGGGATTTTAAAACATAGCTGTCCTTGATAATTTTTAAATCAAAATCCAGTGGTGGTCTATCCTCAATTATTTCGGTTTCTACAGGTCTATGAAAAAATCCATCATTTAGAAAGACCCTATGTTCAGAAATAGTATCAAAGAAGTCTCTCACAAGGCTTTGCGGGATATTGAGAATTTTACCATCTATTAACCCTTCGCCCATGTGGCTAAAGTATTTATATTTACTCTCTAATTCCTTCAGGGTATAAATAAAGTCAAGGAGCCTTTTGTCCCTAGAATTTAGCCTTTGGTTAACAATATTAAATTCAAAGTTTTTACTGTAGCTAATGGATATTCTATTTTCTAAAGCTGTTAAAAATTGGTTTATATCCTTCAAACAGTATAAATTACTGGAACTGACCCCTACAGGACCAATTTTAAATTCTGCGTTAATGCTGTCATTCCATTCATTTTTATTTATATACACTTCAATTTTTAATTCTTCTTTTTCGTTATCATTGTCTAATAGCAAGTTCAAAATACTATTGTCACCATTAATAAGTTCCCCTGACTTAGGTTCTTTACTCTTTAATAATGGATTTCTTATCAAATCCTCCAAGGCCTTATAAAAAGTTGCTGTAAGGTGCTTACAGCAGTAATTTGTCTTTTTTCTGCAATTCTTTTCGTAGTCTTCGCAGGTACAAGCGGTAGAAATAAAACTAATTCTCTCAGTATCGAGTTCTAACTTTGTAGTATATTCATTGAAGAGATTTTCAGAAATAACATTGCCGGAAATACAGATTATTTTATCCTCAGCAGTCAACTCGCAGGCAGAGATAAGATCATTTTTAAGCAATCTTCGGCCTTCAATTTGATTTTTACCGCTTGTTTCCACGTTAAATATTTGTATTAGTCTGTCTTCAGTCAACATAACTTCACCTACGTCATAAACAATAATCTATATTAAGAATAAATTTTCCATCAATAACATCAACGGTACAATGTCCCCCATTACTAAGTCTTCCAAAGAGTATCTCATCCACAAGCAAGGACTTTAGTTCAGAGCTTATGATTCTCTGAATTTCTCTAGCACCAAATTCCTTAGAAACTCCTTTTTTTGCAACATATAAGGAGCAATCTTTGGTAAACTCTATTTGTACATTTTTCTGAGACAGCTTAGTCTTAAATTTAATCAACTCTTTTTGTGCAATATTTAGGGCTATCTCGTCATTGATATGGTTGAATACTATAATTTTATCCAAGCGATTTCTAAACTCCGGAGAAAAGACCTTTTTCACTTCTTCCATTATGGCTTCTCCTTGAAGTTCTCTTTGGCCAAAGCCTACCAGTGCTTTTCCGATATTCTTTGCTCCGGCGTTTGAAGTCATGATTATGATGACATTCCTAAAGTCAGCCTTTCTGCCTTGATTATCTGTAAGGGTGGCATAATCCATAACCTGGAGCAGTACACTCATTATATCACTGTGAGCCTTTTCAATCTCATCTAACAAAAGCACACAATGAGGTTTCTTTCTTATAGTGTCTGTAAGTAAGCCCCCTTCTTCATAACCAACATACCCAGGAGGTGATCCTATGAGTTTTGAAGCTGCATGTTTTTCCACATACTCACTCATATCAAATCTAACTAATTCTATTCCAAGATTATGCGCCAAGGTCTTAGCAATTTCAGTCTTACCTACACCGGTGGGGCCAACAAAAAGTAAGGAAGCAACAGGTTTACTGTCTTCATTAAGTCCTGCCCTTGACATCTTGATACATCGTACAACCTCCTCTATGGCCTTATCTTGACCAAAAATATTACCTTTTAATGTCATCTCAAGATTTTTTAGAGAGTTTAACTCACTGCTCTCCACTGTTTTCTTAGGGATTTGACACATTTTTGAAATAACTTCTTCTATTATTTTCTCATCAATTACCCTTGGTTCACTATGTCGTCCTCTTTTAATAACTATATAAGAACCTGCTTCATCAATTACATCTATGGCTTTATCAGGAAGATGTCGGTCGTTTATATATTTATCACTTAAAACCACAGCACTACGAATAGCTTCCTGACTATATAAAACTCCATGATATTTTTCAAAATTTTCCTTCAATCCCTTTAGTATATCAACAGTCTCTTCTACTGAAGGCTCTTTGACTTCTATAGTCTGAAACCTTCTGCTAAGGGCCTTATCCTTAGAAAAATATTTCTTATATTCATCATAAGTAGTAGCTCCGATAAATCTTATCTTTCCTTCCATCAGATAGGGCTTTAAAAGATTTGAAGCATCCAAGGCTCCTGCACTTAAAGCTCCTGCACCAACAATGTTGTGAATTTCGTCTATATATACAATGGGGTTAGGCACTTTCTTAATTTCCTGTAAAACTTTTTTCATTCTTTTCTCGAAATCCCCACGGTACTTGGTACCGGCCAGTATGGAGCCTAAATCTAAGGAAAAGACTACTGCGTCTTTCAGTTTTTCTGGAACCCGTCCTTCCACTATCATTCTTGCAAAACCAGAAGTAACTGCCGTTTTACCAACACCGGGTTCTCCAATGTGTATTGGATTATTTTTAGTCCTCCTGCAAAGTACTTGAATGGTTCTGTTCAAGATGTCTTCTCTGCCTATTAATGGGTCTCTGTCCCGCTGGTCTGCAAGTTTTGTAAGATTCAAAGTGTATTTTTCCAGAATAGAATTACCTGTTTCTTTTTCTTCATATTCCTCTTCTTCTTCTAAGTCAGCCTTGTTCTCTTCATATTCAACATGGACATCACCGTGACAAAGCTGAATTAACATATCTCTTAGACTAATACCCTGCTCTTGCAAATAAAAGCTGGCATAGCTGTTTTCCAAGTTATAGATGGCGTTTATAAGATGATCAATGGTAATAGTGTCTCTGCCTGAACTTTGGGCCTGAAGTCCTGCCATATAAATCACTTGCTTAAAGGCTATACTCTCCTGTGGTTCAATGTCTTCTACCTTTGATATATATTCATTTATATAATCTTTTAGTTTGCTTTTCAGCTCTTCAACATTACCACCTAAATTTTCAATACAATCAATAATCTCCTTTTGTAATAAAGCTGCATATAATAAATGTTCTGGCGTAACAAACTCATCTTTATTTAATTTTGCCTCTTCAAAGGCAAAAAGTATTGTATCATTTACTGACTTTGTTATTTTCATAGTTTACTCCTCTTCTATAGTAAGTTTAAAAGGAAAGCCCTCTTTTTCTGCCTCCGTCATAGCTGCAGCAACCTTTGTGGCTGCAATGTCATAGGGATATATTCCTGCTATTCCCCTGCCCCTTTGGTGTACATCAAGCATTATCCTATTGGCTTCTTCAGCACTTTTCTTGAAAACATTCATCAATATATATACCACAAACTCCATTGTTGTGTAGTCATCATTGTGCATTATCACTTTGTAATGTTTTGGCCTTTTTACTTTTATCTTACTCTTTTCCGAAGTTAATATATTAGTTTCCAATGACAAACACTCCTTTTAAAATGATAAAAGGGCAATTAGCCCTTTTACTTAACACTATTAAAAAAGTCAACAATGATTTCCTTTTCACCTTCTGCAAAATCATAGTTATCTATTTCTCTTTCCCCAATCCATTTTACTCGATTTAGCTCCTTGTGAAGAGACACCATTTCACGGATTTTACCGGTAAAAACTTGGTGGACACCCTCTTCCTCTCCAGCTAAGGGATACTGTTTAAAAGGTACCAAATCAAAAATTGTACAAGTTAAATCCTTGTCCACTACCTTAGAAATACAGGTTTCACCGTCTTCCTTACCCCTAAGGTTCCTGCCGAAAATTCCCCACAGCTTTGGCGAATCCTTTTTTCCTTTTCCTCTTTCTGCAATAAGCACATTATTATAGTCATCATATATGATTACTGAACACTTAATAATCTTGCTCATGTGTCCCCCTCCATTTTACTTATTCCTTAGCAAAGATATATGTATACAGTTTTTATATTCTTCACCAATCAAAAAATTCCTGCCACAAACACTATATGGCCATGCTTTTTTAATATATAATTAAGTTCCTAAATCCTATAGAGGTCAAAAATTTGCCAAAAAAATTGCAGAAAATTTACTGAATATGGCCAAATCATATTCTATAGTTCTATTGCCTTTGCTAATTGACTTATGTTATCGGCAAGGATCATTGGTGTGAGACTTTTGTGGTTTGTATCGGATTTATTTACTGCTTTTGTAATCATCTTTGTTACTAGCCTATCGAAAAATTTCATATTCTCTAGATTAAGTTCTCCTCCAAAGCATTGCTTAGACACAGCGGCTTCCAAAAGTTCCTTAGAAAATGAGTTAGTCAAATATTGCTGGAAATTTTCTGCAAAGCCGCAGCAAATAAAAAGTCCAAGCTTTTTATTTCTTAAAATAGAGTGATTATTTATGCAAAAATCTTTTATACTCTTTTGTATTCGACCTGCGTATATCGATCCGCCTATAATAATTTTATCATACTTTGTAATATCAGGTGTTTGACCATTCTTAATATTTAATAAATCTACCTTTCCGGATAGCTTTGCTGAAAGACTCTTAGCACACCTTTCAGTGCAGCCATACTTGGTTGCATAAATGATTAAAGTACCCATGTAATCACCTCCAATTACACCCATATTAGATTCTCTGCATTATTATAACATATTTGCAATAAATATGATAATAATTGAAGGAAAATAAAGTCATTGCAATAGCAAAAAACTTCTAGGCAAGTATCATGCTTTATTGAATCATAAGCTAGACTTTGTTAAAATAGTAGTTGAGTTCAGGACAACTATTTGTTGCAGATATGTTGCAGAAATAATTTATAAAGGAGAATATGGATGATAGATAGAGAAAAGAGACTGGCCAATGAAAATGTACTTAAATTACTGGTAAGTTTTTCTGTTCCTGCTATAATAGGCATGCTGGTAAACGCCTTATATAATATTGTTGACAGAATCTTTATAGGACAGATAAAAGATGTGGGAGATATGGCCATAACCGGTGTTGGACTTACTTTTCCAATTTCGACTTTTACTATGGCCTTTGCTATGCTGACAGGTATAGGAGCAGCAGCTACAATTTCAATAAGACTTGGTCAAAAGAAAAAAGAAGAAGCAGAACATATACTTGGCAATGCTTTTGTTTTAGCCATCGTTTTTGCTATTATAGTTTCGACAATTAGTCTATTGTTTATAGATAAGTTACTAATAGCTTTTGGTGCTAGCGATAATACCTTTAGTTATGCCAAAGATTACATTGTAATTATCTTATTGGGTACAATTTTCAGCATGACATCCTTCAGCATGAATCATTGTATCAGAGCATCTGGTAACCCTAAAAGAGCTGCATCAACCATGCTGATTGGTGCCATATTGAATACAATTCTGGATCCGATTTTTATCTTTACTTTTGATATGGGAGTAAAAGGAGCGGCACTAGCTACAATAATTTCACAAGCAGTTTCAGCTACATGGGTACTTAGTTACTTCATACTGGGGAAAAGCAATTTAAAGTTTAAGGTCATCAACTTTAAACCTAATTTTAGAATCATCAAGAGTATTTTTGCTATAGGTGCCTCACCTTTTTCAATGCAGTTAGCTGCCAGCGTAGTGTCTATAACTGCTAATAAATCACTATTTGCTTACGGTGGTGATATGGCCATCGGGGCAATGACAGTGATTAACTCAGTGTCAACTATTTTCTTAATGCCCATTTTCGGATTAAACCAAGGAGCACAACCTATTATTGGGTTTAACTATGGTGCAAAGGCCTATGACCGTGTAAAAGCTACACTGAAATACGCTATTACTGCAGCAACTGTTTTTGTTATCATAGGCTTTTTAACAGTACAGATATTTTCTGCTCAGTTAGTAAAGTTTTTTAATGACAAAGAGGAACTTGTTAATATTGGCTCAGAAGGAATAAGAATCTACTTATTTATGTTGCCAATTATTGGCTTCCAAATAATTAGTGCAAACTATTTTCAAAGCATAGGGAAAGCTAAAGTATCGATATTTCTCAGTTTACTAAGACAAGTAATTCTACTTATACCACTGTATATTATTCTGCCAAGAATTTTTGGAACTCTGACAAGTGTTTGGTTTGCAGGTCCAATTGCTGATGCTAGCGCATCTGTCATAACTTTTATTTTTATATCCAGAGAGCTGCGTAGATTGCAGAATGCTCATACTGATCACAAAAAAGATATTGAATACATTGCAGTAAACGAATCATAGTCAAATAGCAGCGGTTATATTAATTCTCGTATTTTGATGAAAATATGGAAACCGCTGCTTTTTTCTTTGTATAAATTTTCACATAGATGAGAAAATAAAATAAGATTGAGAAGATTTTAATACAATATAGTAATTGGAGGAATTACCATGTACTACGAAAGCGAAAGGATAAAAAAACTGTCGGAAAAGCTAATGAATGAGCCCTCAAAAATGCTCATAAGTGATTATATCTGTTTGATTAGTTCCTTGAGAAATGCCTCTTCTAGGCTTAATATCAAAAGACTGATATTAAATACATATAATGCCATAATGAGTGCTGAAAATATAGATTTAGAGTTAAAGTTTCAGTTAAAGGTTGCAGTTTCTTCACTGTCTAATGGCCAACCTCCACTAATTTCGTAAGACTTCTCATTTTAAAATTGATACTACATATATGGTATCATATTCCTGCCGGTTAAAAATCACTGATAATTATAAAAACTAAAGTAAAATATTAACCTTTGATTAATGCATTAGATTATTAGTCAAGGGTTTTCTTTTTTGGGCCCACCAATAGTAACTAGTTTTAAAGTAGTTAATGTATATTCTTATATTGAATAACTTGACTTACACAGACAAACGTATGATAATGAATTTGTGTATGTTTCCTTCTAGTAACATTAATTTTATATGGAGAGTGATGATTAATGAAAGATATTTTTGAAAAGTGCTCCCAATTCACTAAAGCAAAGGAACTTATTAACACAGGATATTACCCCTATTTTCATGCTCTAGGCTCTGGACAAGATACTGAAGTTATTATGAATGGAAAAAGGACGATAATGTTAGGTTCTAATAATTATTTAGGCTTGACTTCAGACGAAAGAGTGAAACAAGCTTCCATTGAAGCTATAGAAAAATATGGCACCGGCTGCTCAGGTTCACGCTTTCTAAACGGAACTCTACAGTTACATTTAGAACTAGAGAATAGAATAGCAAAATTTATACATAAAGAAGCAGTAATGACATTTAGTACAGGCTTTCAAAGTAATTTGGGAATTATCTCTGCCATTGCCGGCAAAGATGATTACATCATAATGGATAGAAAAAATCATGCCAGTCTTTTTGATGGCTGCAGGCTCAGCTTTGGTAAGACAGTTAAGTTTAAGCATAATGATATGGAAGATTTAGAGAGAATATTAAACATCATACCTGAAGACAAAGGTAAACTAATTGTAGTAGATGGTGTTTTCAGCATGGAAGGCGATATTGCAGATCTTCCTTCAATAGTAAGTTTAGCAAAAAAATATGGAGCAAGAATAATGGTGGATGATGCCCATGGTTTTGGGGTAATGGGTGAAAATGGAAGAGGTACTGCTGAGTACTTTGGCCTTGAAGATGAAGTTGACATAATTATGAGTACCTTCAGTAAATCACTGGCAAGCCTTGGAGGATTTATTGCGGCCAGCGAAGAAGTAATCCACTATGTAAGACATGTTTCAAGACCCTTTATATTTAGTGCTTCTATTCCTCCAGCAAATGCTGCAGCAGCACTAGCGGCCTTAAATATATTGGAAACAGAACCTGATAGAATTCAAAAACTATGGAAGGCTGCAGAATACATGAGAGAAGGTTTTAAATCCATAGGCATTGATACCATAAGTTCTAAAACTCCAATTATACCAGTTATGACCTGGGATGATTTTAATACCTTTAAGATTTCTAAGGAACTGCTTGATGAAGGTGTCTATGTAAATCCAGTGGTATCCCCTGCTGTTAAACCTGGAGAAGCATTATTAAGGACAAGCTACACAGCAACACATACAAAAGAACAACTGGACTTTGCCTTAGATAAATTCAAAAAGGTTTTTGCCCAGTATAAAAAATAAGCATATAATATTAATACTGATTTACAGCTAATCCATATTTATATCGGTTAATTAAGGAGCCTTTGTAGTATAAAGGCTTCCTTTTCTTTTATCAGGCTATTAATCAATAAAAGCCGCCGTTCAAGATCTGGACAATCTCCTGCTGCTCAACTCTGATACCTGTTAGGGTATTTTTAATACGTTTAACTTCATAATCCGCCATGGCAGTAGAATTTTCAGCTAAAAATCTCTCTAATCTGGCTTCCTCTTCCTTTAATTCCTGAAGTCGAATATTATACTTAGTATTATTAAAATCATACATTTCCATGTAAATCACCTCAGCTTTATTATTGCCCTTAAGATAACTTTTAAATACTTTTCAGTGATAATAATAATTTATATAACAGTTTTTATATTTAAAGGATATTATATAATACAATAATTTCAGGAGTCAGATTATATGTTAAGCACAGAGTATGTTTAAATCAAATTTTATTGGTACTAATTTATATTACAATAATATATACAAATAAATTTATAAATATACTCTTGACAAACCATATAATGTAACTTATTATATATTTAAACATTTATAAACTGATGAATAAGAGTAGTAAGCTAGGGTGACTTGTTCACAGAGAGCCGGGCTTGGTGTGAGCCGGTAACAGGTTCTTAGCCGAATGGACTTATGAAGGCAGACCGAAAGGATTTATCCAAGTAGGCTCTGACGGGAACTCTACCCGTTATAAATTGAGCGTATATAATATGTATACGAAATAAGTGGGTGTTTATAACCAAGCTGGGTGGTACCGCAGGAGTTTAGGCTCTTGTCCCTTTTATTAGGGGCAAGGGCCTTTTTATATATAATAAATATCTGAAAGGAGAAGATGAAAATGAGTAAAGTACCCTTTAGAATATATCTGTCGGAAAAGGAAATTCCACGTCAATGGTATAATCTTAGAGCAGATATGAAAGAGCAACATGACCCATATATTAATCCCGGAACCATGAAAGAAGCAAAGTTAGAAGACCTTTATCCTGTATTTTGCGAAGAACTGGCAAAACAGGAGATGGATATAGAAAGCAGATATATAGACATTCCAGAGGAAATCTTGGAATTTTATAAAATATACCGTCCATCTCCTCTGTGCCGAGCTTACAATCTAGAAAAAGCTTTAGGAACTCCGGCAAGGATCTATTATAAATTTGAAGGTAATAACACCTCAGGAAGTCATAAGTTAAATTCTGCTGTGGCACAGGTTTATTATGCTAAAAATCAAGGTATTACCTCCTTGACTACAGAGACAGGAGCCGGCCAATGGGGTACTGCTCTATCAGAAGCATGTGCTTATTTCAATATTCCGCTGACAATATATATGGTTAAGGTATCAGCGGAGCAAAAGCCATATCGTAAAGCCATTATGGAGACCTTTGGAGCAAAGGTTATTCCAAGCCCATCAAATTTAACTAATGCTGGACGTGCTATCTTAGCTAAGAATCCTACCACCGGAGGTAGCTTAGGTTGTGCAATTTCTGAAGCAATTGAACATGCAGTAAGTGAAGAAAATTGTAGATATGTTCTAGGGTCAGTATTAAACCAGGTACTACTTCACCAATCAATTATAGGTCTGGAAGCAAAACTGGCTATGGAGAAAATTGATGAGTATCCGGACATTATAATTGGTTGCGCCGGTGGTGGATCAAACCTTGGTGGACTAATTGCTCCTTTTATGCAGGATAAACTCTTAGGTAAGGCAAAGCCACATTTTATAGCAGTGGAACCAGCCTCCTGTCCATCCTTAACAAGAGGAAAATATGCCTATGACTTCTGTGATACCGGTAAGATTACTCCACTGGCTAAAATGTATACTCTTGGATGTGAGTTTATCCCCTCCCCCAACCATGCAGGCGGACTGCGATATCACGGCATGAGCCCACTGCTGTCTAAGCTTTATCATGAAGGATTATTGGATGAAGCATTGGCAGTAGAACAGAGTAAGGTGTTTGAAGCAGCAACACTATTTGCAAAATGCGAAACAATACTCCCTGCTCCAGAGTCCTCTCATGCTATTTATGGTGCCATAAAAGAAGCACTTGAATGCAAGGAAACCGGGGAAGCTAAGACGATACTATTTGGTCTTACTGGGACGGGATATTTCGATATGCAGGCCTATATGCAGTATAACACTGGTAAGATGACTGACTATATTCCAACAGACGAAGATTTACAAAAGGGATTTGACTCTTTACCCAAAATACCAGGGATCCAATAATGTAACAAAAAAGGCTGCCAAGTTGGCAGTCTTTATATTTCAATTGGAAAAAGTTACTTCCTTGCCTCTGACATTTCTAACAATAGATACTGAAATTTTGTTAAGGCCTCTATTCTTTTATCATAAAATTCATTTTTGCTTATAATATCTCTTATTTGGCTGTTTATCATGTTTCTTTCTCTTCTTATCCCGGTGACTTTAGCCTGCAACATTTCTTTTTCCCTTTGCTTTTCTTCAATTAGTGGGTTGTACATAACTCTGATAATTTCTCTTTTATTACCCTCAAACTTAATTTCTGATTCTGTTTTTGCGGCAAAGGCTTTAATGTAATCAATAATATTTGATATACTATTTAATAATGACTCTTTCATGAGGCCACCTCCTATTTTATTATATGTTATTTTGTGAAACCAGAAAAGGGATCATTCAACCAGTGCTGTAATCAAAGGAGCGTGTTTCATACAATGGATAATATAAATTTCAGATTTTTAAGCGGTATATACCTGAAAATAAAAAATATCAAATTGAAGTCTTTAGAGGATCAAATAGATAAGTTAAAGGCTGTAATTAATGAAGAAAGCGCTAAGCTGCTTGAAGAGAAAGCCCAACTTCAAAAGCTGCAAGAAGAGAATTCGATAATTATAGATAAATACTTAAAGATGGAAGACCTTTTTAAAAATCAGAAAAAGATTCTAACAATAAAAAATTACGGCTATCGACTGGAAAGATGGGAAAATGTTTATATAATAAAACAGTCCTCAGGCTATTTTATTCAGTCAAAAAGACAGGAAAACATCTATCAATTTGAAGATAACATGAGGACTTTCTTGGACCATCTATTAACTTTGGAATACAGCATTATAGTGCTTTCAGTGGATAAAAACATAATTAATCTCCAATTGAGTTTAAAATAACTATTTTAGGTGCCTTGGACAATTGTCGCCATTGGTGAACCACTTACAAGGTCTGCAACCTAAACATTTTACTACAGGTTGTCCTTCTTTAATGTGGTTGACAAGCATATTAATTATATCTTAAAAGAAAAAAATAAAGCAGCTTAATGAAAATATACAAAATATCTCAAAAAGCTGCTTATAACTCATCATTAATCCTTGGTGTTAGACACCTTATTCAGCTTATCTGCAACAAGATCCCACTCATATACTTCACCATTTGACTTATCAATAAAATACCAGGTAACCGTTGCCCTATGGCCTTCTCCGGTATCAGGATCATCAATAACGGTCTCATATAAGTGTATTACAAAATAATCTTTCCCATCTCTTTTATCCATATGGTCAAATTCTAAAGCATAACCCTCAGCTATGTCTCCTATGAGCTTTTTCACATTTTCTACAGCATCTTCCTGGGTCAGCTCAATTTTCTCTTCCGCTTTATTTTCCACCGGAACAGAAGTTTCAGTGTTTTCGATTTTTGTTGAATTTGCTAGCTTTGTCTGTGACTCATCCTTCAAGGCCTTCTTCGCACAACCCAAAAGCAAGCTAAAACATATAACAATGATTAATATCAATGATGAAAGTTTCTTCATTTTAAGTACTCCTTAAACTTGATAATTTTTAAGGTCTAAATAGTCTATAATTTTCCACTAATAGGCAAAGATCTTGTATTTAGCTTCATTACATTTGCTTAAGTGTAAAAGAGCTGTCTTCAGAGCTTAAAAAAAGTAGTAATGAACAGATGAAAGCAACATATCGCTTTTTCTTTTGTATTATCATTGTAAATCCTCCATTAAGTTTAGTTGCTCAATTTAGCAGTTATTAGTATGACACATCTGTAATAATATTTATACCATTTCACAGTAAATGAGGTACATAAGCTGTTTGCTTTATATAATGGCTTACCTATTTTTAAAAAGGACCACGCATGATTGCATGATCCTTTTTTGCTGTTAAAAACCTCCACCACCACCGCCATGGGATCTGCCGCTGCTTCCTCTATGGGTAGTACTCTTTGAACTGGAATTAGTATTGGTTTCAATTACAGTTCTAGTTGTAGACTCTCTTATAAAATCATCTCTGCTGGCAGAAAGTTCAAAAGATCCGGCCTCCTCATAGGTACTGCTATTTATTGTTACCTTGCCCTCACTGGAAGAAGAAGCTATTAGAGTAGCAATCAATGCTACAGCAATGGCAATTAAATATACGTAGAAAGACTTCATCAATCTCAAAACTCTTTGAAAATATGTGCTGCTATCTACACTTTCTTCATCTACACGGTGTTGTCCAGCAGGTACACCCATTTTAGCATAAGACTTTACATCTCTAATAAAAGTAGTACATGCTTCATAATATTTGCCGTTGGATAAGGATGTAGTTACATTTTTAACCATAGTAGATATCCTGTTGTCAGTGAAGATATCAATAGCCCTACCGGTGGTGGATATCCAGACTTCTCTTTGTGCCATATTAATTAGCATTAACAGGCCTGAATAATCACCATCAACCCCATATCCGCCATAATCATAAAAATCATCAGCAAAATCTCTTGAAGACTTGCCTTCTGTTTCATCTGTTATTACAACAACCGCTTCAAGGTTATAATCTGCTATGATGCTGTCAATATCAGATTGAAGAGTTAGTATTTCACTATCTGTAAGATAGTCTAAATCATCAATTATGTTCTTACTGGATGCAGCTTTTACAGTAGTTTGACCCAGAAATACTGCGAAGAAGATTATTAATAGACAGATGCTTATTTTCTTAAACAAAGATTGCACCTCCAAACACAGCCACAAGCCAAACTGCAGTATAGACTGCCAAGCCAAATAAGAGCTGTTTCTTAAAGCTAATTGGAGTATCTCCCACTACTTTACCAGTTTGCCCATTTACAATAAATACATGCTCTTTCCCCTTATACTTATTAATCAGCAAATATACAGGCAGCATACAATAATCCTCGGTTGTGTCCATAAGCATTACCTGCTTATTTCTCATATTATATGAGGAATAGCCTGATACTGTGGTCCTAAGCTTGTCCTCAATGTACTTCTCAACCCTTTCTTTCATTACACCTTTTGCCTCACCAGCCTCCACATCATACTTTTCTGCCATAAATCCGGACATATAGTGTATTGAGAAATCTGTCAGCGCTGAATAATCATAAGGTTCAATCATGTGCATATATTTATCATCCAATTTTTTTGAGGCATCAACTGGAACCTTTTTATATAAGGCATTACCCTTTCGAAGAACCCTATAGTAACTGGTCTGGGTATATCTATACTTCCCCTGTGTCCATGATTTTACCCTTGTGCCTTCACCGTCAATCATACCTTCTGCACGGGTATCAAAGAGCCAAAAAGGTGCATATATACCTGTAATCTTTTCTATTTCTTCTTTCTGTTTAAATTCACTGGGGGCAAAGATTCTCTTACCAATCCACTTTTTATACAGGTCTTGGGCCTGAGCCTTGGTTAATTTGAAGGGAATAAGGTTTTTGGGCTTAAATTTACCGGAGAATCTTGATCTAATAATAGTTGGATTTTTACAGTATAAGCAGAAGGTAGCTGCAGTTGTATCATCTGCAATTAGCTCTGCACCACAACTTGTACAATGATATGAGTTTAATTCCGGCTCCTCCTTATCCAGAGAATCTTCTGCTTTTTTATAAACTGCATCAATTTGCTCTTTTGTAAACTCACTGAAGCAATAATGGCACTTCCAGTGCTGAGAAGGAGGATCGAACTCCAATCCCGCCTTACAATTTAGACATTTATATTCTTTTACTGAACCCATCACCTTTCTCCTTTTCTACATCTTCTTGTCAAGATCATTAAAAGGATCTCCGCACTTTGGGCAAAATGCCGGTGGTTTTTTAGGATCTTCAGGAGTCCATCCACATTTATCGCACTTGTAAGTAGATGATGGTGTTAATTCCGGTCTCTTATTTCCACATTTAAAGCAGAAATTATCCTCATTTACATTACCGCAGGTACACGTCCATTTTTTTAGTTCAGGTTTCTTGCTGCCACAGTTTGGGCAGAAGTTGCCATCAGTAACAGTCTTTCCACAAGAACATTTCCAAGCTTCTCCTGAGGACTTAGCTTCAGGAACCGGCTTCTTATTACCGCACTTTGAGCAGAATAGTGCGTCTGTTGGCATGTTGTTGCCGCAGGTGCATACCCAACCTCCCGCTGCAGGTGTATTTATATTAACCTGAGGATTGAGGATTTGCTGGTTTGGCATGGCCCCCATGAATCCAGCGGTATTCATTCCCATGGACATACCTGCAAAGCCTAACATTGCTCCTCCCGGGTTAGACCCAGCTGCTTCTAAGCCAGAGGCAATACTTCCCACCATTCTGGCAGCACGGGCATTTGGATCAAACAAAATTGAATCATTAGCATACTTTTCAAGTAATTGATCTGTTTTCTCATCAAAGGATATACCGGCAATACCAACACTTTGAATACAAAAACCTCTTTTATCCAGCCATTCCTTATCGAGTACTTCAGCCATATATTGACCTAGTTCCATAGTTCTGCTAGGTATATCTGAAACCAGTACATTATGCATAGACAAAGTAGATAGGGCTGTAGTATAAGCCATTAGGAATTCATTGAGGTACTGTTCAGCTAAATCAAAAGTAGTTAGTGTAGCCTTGCCTGTTTTTCCACACACTTCATTGTAAAATAATATTGGGTCTACTACTTTTATTGAATAGGTTCCAAAGGAAGTTACCTTACAAGGTACAATTCTTCCAGGGACCAATACCCTGTCAGTATAAGATACCGGATTTCTTGTGCCAAATCGAATATCTGTAATTTCCTGCTTATTTATATATATTACCTTTTGCTTATAGGGAGTAACGCCACCAAATTTAAAACGCTCCCAAGAGTCTTTAAGGGTGTTTTTTATTCCACCAGATCTCTCTATAGAATTTCTTTCGGTATTATTATAATCCACTATATATTTTTCTTCCTCGGACTTAAAAAAAATAGATGGGGATCGGGAGTTATCTACCTGAAAATAACCTTCCTCATCGGTAGCAGCTATTACTTTTCCACCATCAACCAATAACATGTAGGTATTAGCTGGTACATGTATAATTGAACCATTGGAAATGACATCTTCTGTTCCCTTTCTATTTGAACTTCTAGAATCTCCCCTTCTAACTTGAATACCATAGGTAGCCAAAGTAGATTTATCCATTTGAGCCGGTTCTATAACCTCTAACCACTGATCTGCTAAGGTGCCTCCAATAGCTCCGGCTGCTGCCTTAATTACACCCATATATCCATCTTCCTTTCATTTTTATACTTTTAAATATATTCTACCTAAAAGCAGGAAATTCCTTTATAGTGTTGTAACAAAAATGCAGCTGCAGGATAATCTTGAAACTGCATTTTATAAGCTTAGTTTTAAGCTTCACCTGTAAGTACATGAATCTCATCATCCATTGGGCTGTAACGTGCTCTTTGATTAGTACAAAGTCTGTAATAATAGCCACCCTTTTTATAAAGCTCTGCATGGTTCCCCATTTCGATAATCTCACCATGCTTTAGCACTATAATTTTATCTGCATTTCTTATAGTAGATAGCCTGTGAGCAATTACGAGAGTAGTACGTTCCCTTGATACATTCTCTATGGTCTTCTGTATCAGTTTCTCTGTGTGGGTGTCTACATTTGAAGTAGCCTCATCTAATATCAATATAGAGGGATTATGAGCTAAAGCTCGTGCAAACGAAAGCAACTGCTTTTGCCCCGCTGAAAAGGTGCTCCCCCTTTCCATTACCTTAGACTTAAGTCCATCATCCATACTATCTATAAACTCATTGGCGCAGGACATTTCTACCGCTTTTTGCACTATACTGCCATCTATATTATCATTAAGAGTAATATTCTTTTCAATTGTTCCTGAAAATAGAAAGACATCTTGAAGCACTACAGCAACATTTCTTCTCAGGTCTTTTGGCCTGATATCATCGACATTAATTCCATCAATTAAAATTTCGCCCTTTTGTACTTTATAAAAACCACTAATCAAATTGATAATAGTAGTCTTACCAGCTCCTGTCTCTCCTACAAAGGCTGCTGTTTCTCCCATTTTTATCTTAAAGCACACATTCTTTAATATCCAATCCCTGTCGTTATAGGAGAACCAAACATTTTTAAATTCAATATCTCCTTTAATCTTCTCCATAGGAATTCCTGAATCCAAGTCTTCAGTGTTACCTTCCTGATCCAACAGTTCAAATATTCTATCGGAAGAGACTAGAGCTGACTGAATTGTGGTATAATTATCTGCCAAATCCGAAATTGGATTGTAAAATTGCTGAATGTAGGTTACAAAGGCGTATAAAACTCCAATCTCCAAGGTTTGATTGCTGATCCTACCCATACCGTACCAAAGAAGAACTGCCACTGATAGATTTTTAAAGATTTCGGAGGCTGGTCTTAGAAAACTATTAAGCCATACTTGGTATTTTGCATTTTCTAAGTAGGCGTTATTTAATTTCTGAAATCCCTTTAACTTTTCCTTCTCCGCTCTAAAAATCTGAACTAATCTCATTCCGGATATATTTTCTGCCATATAGCCATTTATTTGTCCTATATATGTTTTCATTATCTTAAAATTACTCTCTATTTTGTTATTAAGCTTGAAAACCATCAAAGCCATAAAAGGTAATACACAAAAGGATACTAGAGCAAGCTTTACATTTAAGGCCAGCATGGCATAGACTATACCAATTAGCAGAAATATATCTTTAAAAAGATTTATAATTACATCTGTGTACATTTCACTTAAGGCTTCTATGTCATTAGTTGCCCTGGTTATCAATCTACCAGAGGAAGTCTTATCAAGGTATGAAAGCGGCATCAATTGTATAAGTCTGAACACTCTCCTCCTTAGGCCACTCATAATTTCTTGTGCAGCTTTATTAATCAAATTTACTTGAGTAATAGAAAGTAATCCACTGATACTTACAACAAGAAAATATATAATTCCCATGGATGTTATAGAATATAGGCCCTTGGAGGGAAGGCCCTTTATTAGAAAATCGTCGATTACAAGCTTTAGTATATATGGTTTCACCAAGGTAGCTCCGTTTACTAAAATTACACATAGGGCCGATAAGGCAATAAGTTTCCAAAATGGCAAAGCTAGTTGTAAAAGTCTGATAAGGTTTTTAACTCTCGGACGCTTCGAAGATGAATTTGTTATTTTGGTCTTTTGACTGTTCTTCATAAATTTCATAGTATAGCCCCCTCTCCTCCAACAATTGTTGGTGTGTCCCACATTCACAGATTCTCCCCTTATCCATAACGACAATTAAATCCGCATTTTTAACAGAGGAAATCTTATGTGCTATAATAATAGCAGTTTTATCTTTTCTCACTTTGGCAAAGTTACTTAGAATTTGTGCCTCTGTTATGGTGTCAACAGCTGATAGGGAATCATCTAAAATCAGTATCGGTGGGTTCTTTATAAAGGCTCTAGCCATAGAAACTCTTTGCTTTTGACCACCGGATAGGTTCACTCCTCGTTCGCCTAACATTGTATCAAAGCCGTTGCTAAAGCCCATGATACTATCATAGATGCAGCTGGCCTTAGCTGCAGCTTCGATGTCCTTGTCACTGAAGATGTCTTTAAAAAATGTTATATTATCTTTTATTGAGGCTGAAAACAAAAAATTATCTTGAGGTACATAACCAAAGCCTTCTCTTAAAGTTTCCAAAGAATAATCATTAATATCTATACCATCAATTACAATTTTTCCGGAGTCAACATTATAAAGCTTTAACAGTAGATTGGCCAAAGTACTCTTTCCAGAGCCCGTGCGTCCAATAATTCCTAAAGTACTTCCTTTTTTAATATTTAAATTTATATTTTCCAAAGCTTTAACTTCCGTGGCGGGATAGGAAAATTCTAAATTTTTTATATAAATTTCACCTTTTATGGGAGTATTGACAGATGCCTGTCCGTCTTTAACGGCAGGTTCTGCATTAAATATCTCTTGTAATCTTTTATAGGAGGCAGCACCTCTTTGGAATATATTTATCACTCTCCCTATGGAGTTTATAGGACCCATAATCATTGTTAAATAGGTATTAAAAGCTATGAAATCGCCCACTGAAATTGTTCCATTTTGCACCATATTTCCACCGATAATTAAATTAAGGGCAAAACTTATACTAAAACATATTTCTATCATGGGGGATAGCAGAGAAGATGCCTTAACCATACTAAGATTGGCATCCATCATTTCCTTATTCAGCCTTTCGAAATTTTCTACTTCATAATCTTCTTGTACATAGGCCTTTATAACACGGATCCCATATATATTTTCCTGAACCCTGTCAGATATGGCTCCAAAGCCTTCTTGAACTCTTTTGAAGCGCCTTCGGATTTCAGCTCCTATTTTTATCATAAAGACAACAATTACCGGTATGGGCAGTAAAGAAATAAGAGTAAGTTTCCAATTAACTGCTTGGATCATGGAATATATAGAAGTACTGCACAATACGGTACCGTTGATAGACATGGCCATAGCGGGACCAAAACTCATTCTTATGGCACCAATGTCATTAATGGCATAGGCGATTAAATCTCCGGTTTTTCTATTGTTATAAAATTCCGGTGACAACAATTGCAAGTGCTTAAATAATTCTTCCCTTAATAAGCATTCCAGATTACGGTTATTTCTCATTACTAAGTTTCTCCAAATATAAGTACATCCAAAGCTAAGAGCGGCAACCAGCATAATATATAAAATATTTCTTTTTACATCTTCCAAGTTAAAATTGCTGGTTTTTAAAATATCTATGGTAGAACCCAAAAGCTTAGGAAATATTGAAGCAATATAAGAAGCTGAAAACATAAAACAAAGCCCCAAGGCATAAGATAGTTTATTTTGAATTATAAAATCAATAATTATATTTTTTTTCTTCATATCAAGTCTCCTCATGAATTTTTGTCAAATATGCGAAACTTTCTTCATCTATAACGATGCCACTGAATCACGCTCAACTATTGTCCCATTAATTGTAATATTCTCGTAGGGCTTATAGGGATGGTTGATTCTCTTTATTAGCAGTTCCACTGCAGCCTCACAGGAATATTCAATATGGAAGTCCAAAGTAGTCAGGGCCGGGATAGATATGGCAGACATTTCCGAGTTTCCGCTGCCAATTACGGATATATCCTTGGGAACACTTATTCCTCTTTCGTAAAGAAATTTTATAAGTTTAATGGCTACCAAATCCCATTGACAAATAATAGCTGTTGGTCTCTCGTTATAGTATATAAGCCGGTCTAATCTTTCCTCAAAAGCATCCTCAATGTCCAGGAAGAACTCTTCATTTATGGATAAATTATAGTCCTCTAAAGCCGAAGTAATCCCCAGAAGTTTCTCCCTATTTTTAAAACTCTTGGTATTACCAAGAAATCCGATACGCTTATGACCTTTGCATATCAAGTACTCACATTGCTTGTAGCCACCATTATTAAAATTAAACCACACACTATCATAGTTAAAGGATGGTGAATAACCGGTGTAAAATACTGAATTTTTAATTTTCTGGTTTAAGAAATTGACGTATTCATCATCAAATCTGCCTATGTAAATAATGCCATCAAAGTTATGTCCCTTAGCTAATTTGTGAGGTAGATAAAGCTTTTGCTGATTTTCTCTTTCAACAAATTCTACACTATATTCTGCACCAAACTTCTGCAGTGCTTTCTCAATTCCTTGAACCTTATAACTAAAGTTACTGTTATCCTGCACATAGGGTCTTTGGTGAAGAACCAAAATATTGATGTCTTCTTTATTTTTGTTTTTGACGTAGCCCATTTCCTTAGCTTTAGCAATTATCTTACTCCTTAGGTCTTCGCTGACACCCGCTTGTCCTGTAAGTGCCCTGCTAACAGAAATTGCTGAGATACCAAGGGCTTCAGCAATATCGTTTATTGTTATCTTTGCGTTTCTCATAGTTTTCACCTCTAGATAGATTATACGTTATAGAAAGTTATTTTACAACGTTATGTAATATAGTTTTTTATCGTTATAGTATAACTAATCCTAGAGGGTATATTTAGTTTAATAAAGGATATTATATAAGGAGAATGAGTTTAATACTTAAAATGGGAGGTTATAGAATATGGTTCATAGAAGTCATGTGGATATTGAAAAGATAAATAAGTTACCAAAAGGTAGAGCCTTCGAGTATAAAGATGTTGTACAAGATGATTTCCCTATAGATGAGCGTGCAGAAGACGGAAAAATTTTTAATTCCGAAGTTGAGAACGGAGTATTTAGTAATGTCATAGTATCCAATGAAAGAGCTCATACTACGGTAAAATATAAGAAGATATAAATAAAAAATTTAGTAACAGAATAAGTATGTATGAAATTTTATCTAGAAGGTTCTCTTGTTTTAGGTGTCTTTAAAAATGAGATTTCGGCTGAACTTTATGGGGCTGTGGCATTAACGATTAAAAATCCCTAATGCCACAGCCCCTTTTTTCCTTATAATCACAAAATTCAACTTGACACAATTAAATCATAGATTTAAAATAATGACAATCTGTCATGTGACAGGTTGTTAGTAATAAGGATATGAAGCAATTTTCTAAGTGCACTATCAAAAATCAATGTATAAATTGGCTTCTTTAATATATAGATACTGACAAATTAGACCTGCAATCCTAATATAAGGAACATATCATGCAGGAATATAAAAAAAGTTAAACATTTTAAAGCGTGGAATGTTAATAGACAAGCCATTGAAAGATAAAAAATGAAACTGAAAGTATTGCTTTTGATGATATAATAGGATATGAGTTTAAAACAATCCTTAATAATGATTATTATAAAGCGAACAGGGGCTTTTTTACCCAAAATGGTAATCCTAGCATCATGATTGACAGATATAATAATACTGGCAAAGATAGTGGCTATAAAGTATCCTGCTGAAGCTTTAAGAGAAGAATAAACTAAATAAGAATGGAGTGAGTATGTTGAGTAAAGTAATTCTCAGCGCTGACACAACCTGTGACCTTGGTGAGGTTTTAAAAGAAAAGTACAGCATCAGTTATTATCCGCTTCATGTCATTTTAGGTGATAAACAGTTTCAAGATGGCGTAGACATAACCCCCGACAAAATTTATGAAACATATAACGAGAAGCGTATTTTACCAAAAACTGCTGCTGTAAACCCTGATGAATATTACAAGTATTTTAAGAAGTGGACAGATGAAGGTTATGAAGTAATTCATGTAAACCTTGGCTCCGGCATATCCTCACCCTATCAAAACAGCTGTATAGCAGCAGAAGAATTAAAAAACGTTTATACCATTGATTCACAAAATTTATCTACCGGAACAGGACTACTTGTACTGGAAGCTGCCGATAGAATTGCACAGGGCATGCCTGCTGCTCAAATTCAGGAGGAAATAAATACTTTACGAACAAAAGTCCATGCAAGCTTTGTGCTAGACAGTCTCACTTTTCTTGCTGCTGGCGGCAGATGTTCTGCACTAACGGCCTTTGGTGCCAATATATTAAACATAAAGCCCTGTATCGAAGTGGATAATACCAGCGGAAGAATGGGTGTTGGAAAGAAATATCGTGGCTCTCTTGATAAAGTACTAAAGCATTATACCGAAGATAAGCTTAAGGACCGTACCGATTTAAAGCTGGATAGAGTCTTTATCACCCACTCAGGCATATCTGATGAACGGATTGAACTTGTTAAAAACACTATCAAAGAGCTTGCGGATTTTAAGGAAATATTAGTAACCCGAGCAGGATGTACAATTTCTTCCCACTGCGGCCCCAACACACTTGGTGTCCTATTTATGACAAAATAGCCATTATATATCATATATTATAAAATCAAAAACCTTGGTTTATCTATTTATGATAGACAAGCCAAGTATGGAAGATGCTGAATGCACGGGATTACGCTGAAGGAATGTCATTGTTAATAACTGAAATATTTTAACCTTGAAAAAAAAGAGCTGTCGCTCTTTTTTAGTGCGACAGCTCTATATCATTTAGCATTTCTTTTTGCAGCAGGAATCTATTTCACATTCGCAATCCCAGTCGTCATCCCAGTAATCATACTTTGGTTCTTCAAAATATGGGTCTACAACTATAGTTGATTTAACTACAGCACATCTGGAGCTTACTTTTTTAATAGAGCATTTTTCTACATATGCATCTAAATCACAAAGCTCCATGTAGCAGCCACAGAAATCCAAAGCTTGTTTGAATGGAACTACGAAGGTCTCAGTAAATATCTTATTGCATCCGCATTTATCGTTTGAACAATATTTGATCTTTATAAATTTGCATCCAGAAACCATTAGCTTGAAACCATCACAGTGCTTTATAACTTTTTTGTCTTTTATTTCAACTTTTACAGCACCCTCTAAAATTGTGGTAATACAGGGTTTAGGACAGCCAATACAAACTTTGTCGACTTCATGGAATTTTGATGAGAATTTTGTATCCTTGTCATCAGTGCAGTCATCGAATTCTTCTTTATACATATGGTTACCCCCTTTTTTATCTATTTAGTTTTATAGTATATAATATTCAAGTAATTACAAAATGTTTCTAAAATATCATTATAGATTCAATTTATTTCATACTACTGCCAATAATCACTTTATTCGATATAAAAAGTTAGGATACCACATATGTAATTTGTTGATAAACTAATTATCTATTTTTCTCGATTTATTTTGATAAAAAATACAGGAATGCATTAATAATATAGTGCATTCCTGTAAAACCTAATCACAGCGCATCATCATCCTCTTCACCGGTTCTTATCCTAATGACGCTTTCAACATTGTAAATAAATATTTTTCCATCGCCGAATTCTCCCACACGGGCGCTGTCAATTATTATTTTTTTCACAGTTTCCAAATCCTCATCTCTTATTACTAGGTCAATCATGACCTTAGGAAGTAAATCAACTTGATACTTTTCTCCCCTCCAGGCCTGTACTATCCCCTTTTGATTTCCATGGCCCATGACTTCGCTTATTATAATTCCACCTGAGCAACCTGCTGCATCAAGAGCTTCACGGACATCACTTAATTTATCAGGCTGAATAACTGCTTTTATATGCTTCATTATATTAACCTCACTTTGCTATAATTTTTGCTGGTTCCGAACTTTCTCTTACACTTGAAACAGCATGTATATCATCTTTTACATGCAGGTAAGAAGTCTTTCGGATAACAAATTCCGGATATGCTTGATTACCATGTTCACCAATATCAAGTCCTTCAATTTCTTCCTTAAGGGAAACACGAAGACCTAGGGTCTTTTTAATTACCAACCAAGTAATCACTGATAGAACTACTACAAAAGCACCGGCACTTATTACTCCTAAAGCCTGAATTCCTAAAAGTTTTACGCCTCCACCGTAAAAGAGTCCATTAGCAGTAGATAAGGATGTTACCCCTTCCTTTGCAAATAGTCCTGCAGATAGGGTTCCAAATATACCATTGGCCAAGTGAACAGCTAATGCTCCAACCGGGTCGTCTAGTTTTAACTTATCAAACTTAATAACTGCAAATACTACTATAACACCGGCTACTGCACCTATAAGCAAGGAAACAGGTATAGTTACGTAGGCGCATACAGGTGTAATTGCAACCAAACCTGCAAGCAAGCCATTAATTGACATTCCCAAGTCAGGTTTTCCTCCAACCTTCCAAATAACTGCTGTAGCAACAAGCATACCAACGATACCACCACTATTAGTAGCAACTAATATATGTGCAATGGCATCTGGATCCATTGCCATAGTTGAACCAGGGTTAAATCCAAACCAACCTAGCCAAAGTACAAAAGCACCAATGGTAGCTAGTCCAATATTGTGACCGGGTATAGGATTTATTTTTCCATCTTTAGTATACTTACCAACTCTTGGCCCTAATATAATTACACCAGTCAAGGCTGCCCATCCTCCAACGGAATGAACTGCTGTACCACCGGCGAAATCCATGAAGCCCAGCTGTGATAACCATCCTCCTCCCCAGATCCAGTGTCCAACTAGGGGATAAACAAGTAATGTCAGTATGAATGAAAATACTATAAAGGAAATATACTTAATTCTCTCTGCAACAGCACCGGAAACGATAGTTGCCGCCGTACCACAAAATACTAATTGGAAAAAGAACTTTGCCCAAAACGGTACTCCAGCCCAAGATATGGCAGTATATACCCCCTTATACGCTTCGCCCACAGCCGGTGAATTATCTGTACCACTGGCGAAGAATAGTCCTTGAGTACCCACAAAGCCATTTCCATCACCAAACATCAAGCCCCATCCTAAAAAGTAAAATCCTAGAGATGAAACAGCAAAAACAATGAAATTTTTCGATAGAATATTAACTGTATTTTTTGAACGTGCAAATCCGCTTTCAACAGAAGCGAAACCAAGATTCATGAAGAAAACAAGCATAGCACATAGTAAAACCCATAAGGTATCTAATAAAACTTGATTATCCATTTCAAAACCTTCCTTCTATAATTTATAAGTTCAAAGCCAGCTTTTAATTATCGATATAACCTAGGTTATAGTATTATTATAAAAGAAACCTAAAATTTAGCTTGAATATTTATCCATCACTTCTGACTTTGCTACTTTAGCAAAATAAACCTTTTCAAAATAAGTTATTAATAAATATACTCTGTTTGATAACGTTTATTTTGTTAATGTCAACTTAGGCAAAGTTAGACCATCTTGTAAAACAAAAACCACTGTATTAATACAATCTGAATAAACTCCAAAAAGCTTTGACACATTAATATAAATGAAGTAAAATATCTATGTACGAACATTAATATATAATGGATTACTATTATTCGTATCAGAGGAGTGTTATTTATGGAAAATGTATTTGATTATGAGGATATTCAACTAATTCCAGCCAAATGTGTAGTAAACAGCCGTTCAGAATGTGATACACGTGTAACATTGGGCAATCGTACCTTTAGATTACCCGTAGTACCAGCGAATATGCAGACAATAATAGATGAAAAAATTGCAAACTTTTTAGCTGAGAATGGGTATTTCTATATCATGCATCGTTTCCAGCCGCAAAAGCGACTGGATTTTGTAAAAGACATGCAGCAACGCGGATTGTTCGCATCAATTAGTGTTGGGGTAAAAAAAGAAGAATTTACTTTCATAGAACAATTGGCAAAGGAAAAGCTTTCACCGGAATACATAACTATTGATATAGCACATGGTCATTCCGACTCTGTAATAAATATGATCAAGCATATTAAGTACCATCTCCCAGAAAGTTTTGTTATTGCCGGAAATGTTGGCACACCTGAAGCTGTAAGAGAACTGGAGCATGCCGGTGCAGATGCTACAAAAGTAGGTATAGGTCCAGGTAAGGTATGTATAACTAAAATCAAAACCGGCTTTGGAACCGGCGGTTGGCAGTTAGCTGCACTAAGATGGTGTGCAAAGGCAGCAAGTAAACCGGTTATAGCCGATGGTGGTATCCGTACTCATGGTGATATAGCTAAATCAATAAGGTTTGGAGCTACCATGGTTATGATAGGCTCCTTGTTTGCAGGCCATGAAGAGTCCCCTGGTGAAACCATTGAGATAGATGGCAAGCTATATAAGGAATACTTTGGCTCAGCTTCTGAATTTCAAAAGGGAGAAAGAAAGAATGTTGAGGGCAAGAAGATGTTTGTTGAATTCAAAGGTCCTTTGAAAGATACCCTCATTGAAATGGAGCAAGACCTTCAGTCCTCAATTTCCTATGCCGGCGGAAAAAATCTAGAAGCAATACGAACAGTAGACTATGTTATTGTTAAAAATTCAATATTTAATGGTGATAGGGTATTTTAGACTAAAATAACCGCTGAAAGTACTTCAGCGGTTATTCTTTTATATAATATAGTTATATTTTTTTCTTGATCAGACATAATTATAACTTTATTGGTAATTATAATTATAAGTATAGTTGCATATTTTACGAGGTGATCTAATGAAAAAGAAAGCTATTTGCATCTTAATTGTTAGTATATGTATTATTGGTCATTATAATAGCACAACAGTTGCTGCTGAAGATTTCTCTTCAAGAGAAACCCAGCTTTCATCAACGTCAATACCAAAGAAGATAAAACTTCTCCGTTCTAATACAACTTTGAAACACGGAGATATAGGAATAATTACTATTAAAGGTGAGCCCGGCGTCGTATATAAGATTGAAAGCTCCTATGCCATAGGTAGTCGCGTAATTCCTGTAAATCAAGTACGTACTGGCAATTCGAAGGGTATAGTTACCTTCAATTGGGTGGTAGGCGAAGATACCGTGCCAGGGACCTATCCTATAAAAATTTCCGGCAACGGTGAAGTACTAGAACTTACACACACAGTACTGCCTTAAAATTTCAATAAGTATGCAATCTATTTGTAAAAATTTAGGCATGCTATTGCATGCCTAAAAACTATATAATAGGAAATTTTTCGTAATAAAATAGAGAAAATCCGCCTCAGTTACTAATTACTCATTATATGGTCCATTCATCGTGAATAATTCCAACCACATACCAGGCATCTTTGTATTTTTCATATACAACTCTTAAGCTTCTCCAATCCATACCTTCATATTTCGGGTCTATACCGGGAAAGTGATATTCTACAATAATTGAATTTTGGTAAAACTGAAAACTATTATTTATAGTGTTTCCCTGTCCTATGGTTCTGTTATAGCCTGCTTCTTCAGCATTTATAAAATCTGCATCATATATAAATCTTTTATAATAATCTGAAAATGTTAGCTTTATGGGTTCTCCAGAACCATCATAGTCCCCCCACGTATATTCTGTAACATCAGAGTCCAGCACTCTTATCTTATCAGCAGTAAATACTAGATCTTTGCTTTCATTTACGTAGGCATATGGACTAAAACGTACTCCTTTCTCAGGATGAACCATTTTTGAAAAATTCACCATGTCATAATTTTTGATTGCAGTGAGTACTTCAGTTGTCCTGCTCCCAATTATACTTTGAAAATATTCTTCGGTATCCTCCTTAAGAACTTCCTCTTTTTCCTTTAAATCGCTGTTTTTATTCTCAGTACTATTTTTACCATTTTCTTCACTACTATTCTCCCCAATTGTTTCTGTATTATTTTTCTCAATTACCTTAACATCCTTTGTATCTAATGTTTTTGCAGTACAGCCAGTGGCTAAAATTATAGATATGACAGCTAAGGTTGAAGCAATAAATTTAAATTTCATAATGTTTACCTCCCTCTATAATTTATATTGCTTTTATTTTTTACTTTATATTAACACTATAAGCCCTAAAGCCTACTCTAAGTCAATAGTTTTTAACTGTTTTTATGGAAAATGTAAAAGCCCTTCTAAAAGAAGAGCTTAATAACTAAAGGTATAGTCACCATTGAAATTAATGTGCTAAAAGAAACTATAACAGCTGAATACTCTTTTTCCTTGTCAAATCTTTCAGCAAATAGTGTGGTCATTGCACCGGCAGGCATAGCCTGCATTAATATGAAGGTCTTCATAACCAAGGAGTTTTCCTTAAAAATTACTGAAACTAAATATAATAGAGTCGGGAGAAGGATAAGCTTTATAAAAGATCCGTAGTAAACAGTTAGATCTTTTACAGCTCCTCTAAAGTCTGTAGCAGCCAGTAAACTTCCTATTATTATCATAGATAAAGGAGTGGTAAGTCCTCCCACTGTCTTCATTGTATCCAGTAATAAGCCTGGTATTTGAATTGAAAATATCATCACTATGAGTCCTATTATTACAGCTATAATACCACGATTTTTCATAAGTGTTTTTAGACCATTTAGCTCCTTAGCATCAGTAAAAAGAGATACACCATAAGTCCAAGCAAATATATTAAAATACATATTAAATATAGAAGCGTATATAATTCCTTCATCTCCTAGAATCCCAGCAGTCAAAGGAATCCCCATATATCCACAATTTGAGAAGACCATTGCAAACTGCAATATGTACCTTTTTCGCTTCTCAATCTTTGCAAAAAAAGGCTTTACAATTATTGGAGTGACAATAAATATTGCAAGTCCATATATAAATGCTTTTAGTGCATTACCTGCCAACTGTGAACCACCACTAAAATTAAAAGAAGAAATTATGAGCAGCGGTGTTGTTATCTCCAAAAGTAACTTAGACAACCCATTGGTTAAGCCAGCATCTATTATATTTCTCTTACGTCCATAAAATCCTATTATTCCTACCAAAAATAGCGATAGTATTTGGTTAACAACTGCATCCATTGTAATCATCTCACTTTGTCCATTATTTTAGTACTTAGAATAGTACTGCCTCTGACATTATAAACTAATTTAAGTATTTTATCTATATCGATATGACGAAGATTTTGATTAAGTTAATGATTGACTCCTTATTTTTAAGGAATCCCTATTATTTTCATATAGCAGCTTTGTATAAATAAAAGCTAAAATAAAAGCTAAAATTAAATGACTTTAAGAATTTTTATTCATTATTTTACAAGGAGGCCTATACAGATACTTTAGCTTTTTATAACACTTTTTTTACTTTATATATTCTCTCAATGGTCAGTCATAAAAAACGAGTACAACACCCTTAAGGACAAGGTATTGTACTTCTTTCTTGCTTTTAATCTATGAGATCACTTAATTTCAAGCCCTATTTAAAACAGTAGTCACCCATTCATTGGTCTTAGTACTTTCAACTATTTGATAGCCCATAGAACCTATTTGCTGTAAAAATTTGTGGCTGCTCCACTCTACTAAACCAGATACAAATAATATACCTCCAGGTTTTAAAACATTATTGATAAGCTTCATAGATGAAAGGGTTTCTTCCCCACCTATATTGATAAATACTGCATCAAATTCTCCACTGATGCCCATATCTTTACTTGTGACATCGGCTACTACAACCTCTATGTTATTGAGGTTATTCAAAGCAGCATTATATAAGACTTCTTCAGTAACGTCTCTTATATCTAGGGCAACCACATTATCAGCATTTTTCAAGGCAGCAGCAATGGCTAAAATTCCTGATCCGGTGCCTAAATCCAGTACTGATTGGCCTGTGAAATCACTATCCAATATGCAGCGAAGCATGTCTTGAGTAGTTTCATGGAGGCCTGTGCCAAAGGAGCCTTGAGAGACAAAATTAATTTTTCTCAAACCTTCAGCTTCTATTTCAGGCTCTGCTATTAGCCAACCATTATTTAAATTTACAGGTTCAAAAGGCTGTTGCCAGCCTGTGTCCTTTAATTCTTGCATGATTATATCTTCGCCTAAATTTAGTTTTTCTTTGATTTTTTGGAGATGGTCTTTACATTCCTCAGCACTTTCACACTCAGGGTATACCTTCAAACTTACAACCTCATCAGGCTTTTCATAGAACCCATAGCCATTATCATCAGTTGTCACCTGAAAAGGTGCATCATAATATGTAGAGTAAAGTTCTATTTCATATAATCTTTCTAATACCGTTTCTATTTCCGAATACTTTACAGGAAAGGATATTTCAAACATGATGTTTCACCTCAATAATTTGATAGTCTTTATTATAAGATTTACTCCATATATTTTCAATATAATTATCGCTTCCAAGATACTTTTCAAAGTTATAATCAGAAAAACTGTCCAGAAAATTCTTCTGGACAATTTGTATTTCTTTTACTTATTTAATTACAGTCATGCCTCCCATATATGGCTGCAGGGCGGTGGGAATTCTAACAGAGCCATCTTCATTTAGGTTGTTTTCTAAGAATGCTATTAACATTCTTGGTGGTGCTACTACAGTATTGTTTAAAGTATGTGCAAAATATTTTCCGCTTGCACCATTTACACGGATTTTGAGCCTTCTTGCCTGTGCATCTCCAAGATTTGAACAGCTTCCAACTTCAAAGTACTTTTTCTGTCTTGGAGACCATGCTTCTACATCCACAGATTTCACCTTTAAGTCTGCCAAATCGCCTGAGCAGCATTCCAATGTTCTCACCGGTATATCCAAAGAACGGAACAGCTCTACGGTATATCTCCACAGTTTATCGTACCAAAGCATACTTTCTTCCGGTTTACATACCACAATCATTTCCTGCTTTTCAAACTGATGAATTCTGTATACTCCTCTTTCTTCCAAGCCATGAGCTCCTTTTTCTTTTCTAAAGCATGGAGAATAGCTTGTTAAAGCATGAGGTAGTGACTCTTCAGGTATTATAGTATCTATGTACTTACCAATCATGGAATGTTCACTGGTTCCAATCAAATATAGGTCTTCACCTTCTATTTTATACATCATGGCATCCATCTCTGCAAAGCTCATAACACCGGTTACCACTTCACTGCGGATCATATAAGGTGGAATACAATAGGTAAAGCCTTTATTTATCATAAAATCTCTGGCATATGAGATAACAGCTGAGTGGAGTCTAGCTATATTGCCCATTAAATAATAAAAGCCGCTGCCTGCCACCCTTCTGGCGCTGTCTAAATCTATACCGCTGAGTTTCTCCATTATTTCGGTGTGATATGGAACTTCAAAATCCGGTACAAGTGGTTCACCAAAGCGCTCCAGTTCAACATTTTCGCTGTCATCCTTACCTATTGGAACACTTGGATCAATTATATTCGGAATTGTCAACATTATGTCATTGATTTTTTTGGCAAGTTCATTTTCCTGTATTTCTAACTGGGCCAGATGCTCTGAATTGGAGTTGACCTTCGCTTTTAATTCCTCCGCTTCTGTCTTCTTTCCTTGACCCATCATGGCACCGATTTGCTTTGAGATCTTATTTCTTTCAGCTCTTAAGTTTTCCGCTTCTTGCTTTACATTTCTGTGTTGGATGTCCAGTGCAATAACTTCATCCACTAAACCTAACTTATGGTCCTGAAACTTATTTTTTATGTTCTGCTTAACAATATCAGGATTTTCTCTGACAAACTTTAAATCTAACATCTAATTTTCCTCCTGTTAATTTTATACTAATTTTCAAGGTAGACTTGATATTTATGCACTCATATTTTAAATTGCTTTAATTGCAAGACTAAATAGAACCGTACGATACCTAAAGTATTGCATTTATCTTGATAATCGGTCTTCTCTTTTAAACTAATTCAAAGGCCTTATCTAATACTTCCTTCATGACTCTAAATTTACCAATCTGCTTTTCATGTCCACTACTAAACACAAGAGCTCCCTCATAAACAAACATCTTTAAGTTTACAAAGAATATGTTCAAATTAGCTTCCTTTAACAATTTTCTCTGTTCATCCAGTATTTCCTTTAGTTTAAGATATTCTTTATGATAATACTCTACTGTATATTCATACTCTTTATTGCTGCAGGATAATTTATCGTAATAAGACCATCCTCCAAAGTTAAACATTTGCGTTTCCAAGTCATTGCCTAAATACAAAATAAATAGTTTACTAATAGTATCGTTTTTTAAATCAACTTTTCCGTCTTCTTTAATTTTAACTGAGCTTGTTTCAGACTTGAAGTTCAAGCATATTTTACCGTTATGCTCATATAATTCCACAGTAAATTTGTTGTTAACTGCTATCAGTTTATTGTATGCACGATCAATTTTATATCCTTTTTGAGCCATTATGCTTTTAAAGTCATTAAAAAGCAGTTCTTTAAACTCAGTATTTTTTTCTCTATAACTCCCATAAACTGTTTTATGTTCATTGATTAGGTCTTTTATCAGATTTTCATATTCAGGTAGGTTTCCAATATATTGTACTCTATTATTTTCCACAGCTTCATCCCCTTTCATTAGCATGACCCTTAGCTTAATAAATACAAATCTTTATCCTTAAATACTAAAAGAATATATAGTATTAGTTTACCACAAGCTCAGTAATTAAAAAATGTATTTTGTGCTTATTCAAGGGATTTATTTTAACTTGATTGAAATAATAATATACGGTGCTATGACAGGTGCCGCAGATACCAAGACACCTATGTATATAAGAGGAGTGCTATATTTAAGCAGGATGAACAAGAGAAATTGGAAATACTTAAGGGTATAGATAGTAATTAAAAACCCCAGACAAAAATAGTCCTTTCTATCTTTGCCTGGGGCTTTGTATTTTCTTTTGAGTATTACATGAATATTACGTACCGCAATAGGTCTTATACTTACAATCTGAAGGCTCTGGAGGTCTAATATACTCTATCTGTTCGGCAGTATAATCGTAAGGTTGGGAAAGTACCATAAGTAGTCTATTCATTACGCTGTAATCTTCGCATTTAACAGCTGCTTCAATTGCCTCCTCTACCCGGTGATTCCTTGGAATGACTGAAGGATTTGACCTCTTCATCAGTTCCTTGGAAGCTTCACTTGTTTCCTGCTGTCTTATTAACCTTGCTTTCCATTTTTCTTGCCATTGAGTAAATTCTGGGCTATTAAACATCTCAGAGTCCAAGGGCTCATCAAGGGTTAGGGAGCGGAAGGTATTAGTATAATCAGCTTGATATTTATACATTATCTTTAATAGATCCTCTATAAGAGTTTCGTCCTCTTCCTCTGCATTGAATAATCCCAATTTTCCTCTCATTCCGGTTAACCAATTGCAGCGATATAATTCAGGAAATTCTGATAGAGCCTTCTCCGCAATCTTAATAGCCTCTTCTTTATTATCATGAAGTAAAGGCAGTAAAGTTTCAGCAAACCTAGCAAGGTTCCACATAGCAATGGGCGGTTGATTTATATAGGCATACCGTCCTCTGGTATCAATAGAGCTGAATACAGTTTCTGGAGCATAGGTGTCCATAAAGGCACAGGGCCCATAGTCAATAGTTTCTCCACTAATAGCCATGTTGTCTGTATTCATTACACCGTGAATAAAACCAACCATCATCCACTTTGCAATTAGAGATGCCTGTCTTTTAACCACTTCTTGCAATAGTGTAAGATATCTGTTATCACCTAATTCTATATCTGGATAATGCCTCTGTATAGTATAGTCAGCCAGGTGCCGAAGCTCCTCTAGGCTGCACCACCAAGCTGCATATTGAAATGTCCCAACTCTTATGTGGCTGGAGGCTACCCTGGTCAAAATCGCACCTGGCAACTTCTCATCCCTGTACACTAACTCGCCGGTAGTTACTACTGCCAAGCTCCTAGTGGTAGGTATTCCAAGGGCATTCATCGCTTCACTGATGATATATTCTCTAAGCATTGGACCTAAAGCTGCCCTGCCATCACCACCTCTGGAATAAGGTGTCCTGCCTGAACCCTTTAGTTGTATATCATATTTATGCCCTCTTGGCGTAATCTGTTCACCAAGCAGCATAGCTCTGCCGTCACCAAGCATTGTAAAATGTCCGAATTGATGTCCGGCGTAAGCTTGTGCAAGGGGTTTGGCCCCCTCTGGAGATTTGTTTCCAGCAAAAATCTCTATACCACTTTTACTTTTTAGTATTTCAACCCCTAATCCTAAGTCTAATGCTAGGACCTCATTTAGTATAATCAATTTTGGTGAAGGAACAGGGTTAAGGTGAACTAAAGTAAAAAGGGATTTGGGAAGACGGGCATAACTATTATCTAAATTCCAACCTGCTTCTTTCTTTGCCGTTTTCTTTGTCATCATATCTCCTTCTCTTCATTTATCTATAAGTTATTTTATATAATAGAGACCACCTGCTCCTCTTAGTTATTATATATCGTTTCAAAAATTAGGGTTTATTGAGGATTGGATATTTTGCTTTGATCCCCGTTTCTTCGTCGAATCTCTGCCTTAGGCATTCTAGTATTTTTTTTATATTCCATTTCATTATCACTGTCTTCCTTATGGGATCTATTGGTACCGGGTATTATCTTCTTTGAATTAGCCATAAAACCCACCTCCTTAAGTATGCATTAATTAAACTAGAAACTTACTACTTTAGCTTTACCAGAAGGTTAATTTTTATAACTCCCTTTCTTCCTCTTTAAAAATATCCATAAGTACAATTATTTCACTATGAATTCAATAACTGCCATATCTCATGAATCTCCTTTTTGCACTGCGATAAATCTAAGCATGATATTTTACCTTCATGGCATAAAACTACTAATTTATGAATAAAAAATAACCATCTTACTATTTGCAAAATGGTTATCTTATGCATATATTTTATTTAATTATACTGGTCTACGTTTTAATATATTAATATCTACTTCATGTCTTCCTGTCATATCTTTTAATACTTCTATACTTTCTTTTATTTCCTTCACATCTTTCGAGACGCTTTTCACTGATATTTCCATCAAACTTGCTTTTTCTTATATCACTGAATCTGTATTTTTAAATGATTTTTCATTTTGCTCTTTATGTGAAGTTTGTACTTCTGTAATTATATCTATCTTTTTTTCTATGGCTTCAAGTTTAATTGAATTATTTTTTATATTGTTTTTAACTCCATTTATTTCAGTTTCAAGCCTTGTTTGACCTTCTAATAACTTAATGAGAATATCTTTAATTTCATTATCCAAAATATCACCTCTAAATTGCTTTTTAGCTTAAATAGTTATATTTTATATGCACTCATTCAATAATCTGAGTTTATTATAATATTTATAGTATTAACATACAAGCTTTAATAATATTCATATAACAAGTATTTGATCAACATTACTAGGATGAATAATATATAAAATAATGTGGTGATAATATCACCCAATAGTATAAAATCACTTTGAGAGTTAATTATGGCCCTTGCAATTTTGTCTGCAAAATTGTAAAAGAATAAGTTTAAGGGAATGATATAAACCAATATGATTACAACAAAGACCGTGATTTCAAGCATTTCTGTCACCTTTCTTTACTATTTTAACCGGTGCGATATTTTCAAAATCTACTCCCAAACAAACTCTAATTAAAGAAATGCTGTTTATATAATGATTTTTCTCCTCTTCCATTAAAAGTTCACAGTCAGCTATATCCCTTACATCCATATCTTTTATAACTCTATTAACTTCCGAAGAACCTATAAGCAGAGAGTATTCTTCCATTAGATCACTATGGATGTATTGCAATAGATAGGTGGACTTGATGATCCCCTTTTCAAACCACCTGCCCAACTCTTCAACGGTTTTCTCTTTATATTTAAATTTCAAATACTCAAAACTATCTATATCTACATATGTGGCTGAAATTTTTAAAGAAAACTCTGCAATTTTCTCCTTTAGTTTTTCACTTAGAAAGTCTTCTAAGCTAACCAAGTCAGCAGTAAATTTTTTATATACATCACTTGCCCTAGGAGATCTTTCCAGATAAAATTTGTGTCTATCCTGGGAATCTAATAAGTTTACTATCAGATTCCCAAAACCTTTATCTTCTTTTTCATTTATAGGACATAATTCCTCATATACTTTTTTACAATGTTCTATACAACTCTCAATAACAAAAATCTTTTGTTCTAAGTATCTTTCTAGTATTGCCTGATTATCAACGATTTTCTCTTCTATGTAATCATTTATCTCTTCTCCGTACTTTTTAAGTAACTCTTTCTTATAAATATCAATGTAAGAGTTAAGCTTCATTGGAGCATAAAAGTAATCAAGATATAAAAATATGAATAAGGCTGCAAAAATGGTAACGCTTATCATTATGCCAGGAATAGTAGAAGAAAAAGCCATCTTTACGGTTAAGTATAGAAGAAAAATTGATAAAATGGCAGATTTTATTATGAACCCCACTAGATTTGGTATCTTGTTCACTTTCTCCTCAAGTTTTGCATTAAGTTCTGAGGTATCAACATTTAATTTGGCCTTATTCATCGAAGGTATAACTGTTAACTTTTCTTTTAAAACACTTAGATATTTCAGCGATTCTTTTAAGCCCTGATTGAAAGCTATGCGGCTTAAATCATTCTCTATGTTTTCCTTTAATTCTAATGTGTAAGCTTCAGAATTTTTATCTACAGTGTCTTTCATCTTAGGTAAGTACTGATGCAGTATAAATTGCTCCAATTCCATAAATTTTTTTGGATAGATTTCAATTTCCTTACCTAGAATTTCATCAAATTCATCTAAATTGTTAAGACTGTAATAAGCCCCCTCCTTAATTATGTCAATACTATGACTTAACATCTTTTTCTGTGTGGTATGTTCTAATAAATGATTGGATAGAAAGGCTTCATAGTTATCGTCACTCTCCTGCTCCAAAGCATATTTTAATGTGTCAGCTGCCATATATATTGAATACTCTTCTAATAGCCTATCCTTAAATATCATTAGGGAATTTATTCCAATGGTACCTAACTTATATCTGCCTTCCTCCATTAGGATTCTCCTCTTATAATGGGAAAGCGGAGGATCTTTTGAAGGTATGATGTTCAAATAAACTATTAGTCCGCCTATATACTGTAATTCATCAATAGGTATCCTTGTGCCATCGTCAGATACACAGTGCAGAACAAACACTTTTGAATCCATGTAAAGAATATTTTCTTTTAGCGATAAAAAGTCTATTACTTCCTTTACCTTATTCAAAGAGGCTCTACTTTCTGCCTCTTCCAAAAGCCACTCCTTTTCCATGATGGGAAAAATATATAGGGTCATCCCGCAATGCCTGTCCTTATCAAGGTTTCCATAGTTTAATTCTGCCAAGGTTCTTACTACTTCATAGGCAGAGTAATTACAATCATATACATCCCAAAGCAGATAAATGTTTATTCTGACAGAGCTTACATTATCGTTCCTTACCTTATACCCAAAGTCCAACAGCTTGTTCAAATTCTTTACAGAAAGCAGTTTATTGTCAATTATATCTTGAATGTGCTGTGCAATACCCTCCAATTCCTCAATACAGTAATAATCAATTACCTTCAAAAAATGTTCTGGAATATAAGATAAGAGCTCTTTAGAAAATTCAAGAGCCTTCCTCCCACAAGGCCCAAGAGAGATTAAAAGTGAAGGAACAAAAATTTCATTCATTAAATACCTCCCATTACTATACCTAATGCACTAAGACCATTGTCTAGTATATGGGTATCAGTTAGCAATAAATCTTTGATCTATCTTTTGCTCAGCGATAAAGTCCTTATCACTATTGCCTGATACTTTATTCTTGAGATACATTTCACAGTGTTTTTTCAACTCTTCCTTGCTAAAGTTGCCTTCAGCATCTTTAATAAATTCCCTTATCAGCAAGCTGATTTCATTGTTTTCACTTATTTTTCTGATGGTTTCGGAATAACTGTTTCCAAGGATTCTCATACTTACTTTCTTTGAAACTTCATCTCCTTCATCCTCTGGCTTATCCATAAAATATTCTTTATAATCGAGACAGTTATCCACTTTGTTTATATACTTAAAGCCATTGCCTTCTCTTATGATATTTAAATAGGAAGTTCCTCCTGCTTGCAAAATTACACCAAAGGCTTTCGCAAGGGAATAATATTTTAACATCTCCTCCATATCCTGATCCAACTCTTCCAGTCCAATATAGTCCTGATGAAGGTGAAGAGGGTATGTTTCAGAAGCTAGCAGCTTCATATAGCAGGCCTTGTAGTTCTTAATATCCGGTAAGTATGCAGCACAAGCCCCCATAGTAATATGAATTACATCTATTGAGTAGGGATTTCTGGTTTCTACATACCTAGCCCATCTTGACCGCTCACCGGTTTGATTTCTGATCCAGCTATCTATTGCAGCAGGTGGCTTGATTGTAAAGCCATTATTTATACTCTCATCTCTGATACATCCAATATAGAAGCATTCTGTCCACGAAACTTCGGGATTTTTTACGGCCGACCAAAAAGGATTAGCAAGTTTTGAAGTAATATTTAGCTCTTTTCTCATATAACTTTCAAAATCTTCATTTTTCTCTTTTGCATTTTCTTTAAGTACCTCAATGATGTTCAAGTTTTTATTGCCCTCCACTTTTTCATATTCATCGTTACATAAGTTAATCAGCTCTTCAGAACCACTTTCAATTACTTCTATTAAATTTTTGTCAACAAACATTGATTTTACTCTATTCATGAAGTTGTAAGAGAAATTTGAATTGTAGTACCTATCATAAAATTTTCTTGATATCATTTCTCTGGATACAATATTGCCGCCATACTTCTTCTCACTCTGATCACTAATCTTTTTTATACGTACATCTATTTCGTTGATCATATCTCCAATGTGACTAACTAAAATATCAAATCTGTCATTGATATTCTTTATATTCTCCATGACTGCCTCAAGTCTGTCAGAGTAAACCATTTTCATGATTTTATTCTGCATCTGATCTATAAGCAGATTAAACTTCGTGGTTATTTCAACTGCCTGTTTTTGTTTTGTCTCTCTAGTCCTTTTGTTTTCTTTTATCTTACTATTTAATTCATTGATAGCAGCTTCAATAGAGCTTCTGTCAAGACTGCCGGTATAATTAACCTCTTCAAGTTCATTGGTAAATCTTGTTTTTACTTCTTCTAAAACCCTCATTACAAACTTAATGCCATAACGTACTGTAGTCTCGTTAATGTAATCTCTCATTATATTTTTTATATCTTCCCTTGCCCTTTCCTTGCTCTGTTTCCACCTATTTTCCTTCTCTCTGGCGTCATTTTCCACTCTCATCAGGTTATTCTTTTTGCTTATCAATTCATTTACTGTGGGATTAGATCCTATCTTTGACCTGAAGGCAAAATTTTCACAAATTTCATCTATCTCAAGCATGCAGTTAATCTTTTTTATTAAAGGGTCGATCTCTTCATTTAGAATCTTTTCTTCAATTCTTATGTCATTTCTCATTTTGTTTAACAGCTCTTTTGCTAACATCAAAGAACAGTATTTCTTTAGGTTTTCTGCGGGAAATTCCATAGAAGAGGAGGCAAAGGTGCTAAAATGCCTATCTTTCTTTAGAACGGGATCTTTGTCCTTGCATATGAAGTTGGCATAGTCTGCCCTTAGCTGTGAACCTAAGGCTGTACCAACCTCTTGAAACAGCTGCAGCGAACATAAATCATATATATCCTCTATGTTGGTAAGCACTCCACCGGATTCATTTCTATTCTCTATAAGATAGCAGATGTCCAGCAGCTTTCTATCCAGTTTTATTTTTCCTACATTACTGTATTTAAAAGTGTATTTACTGTCTGAAGGATTGGTAATAGAAGACATGTAAAATTCCAGTTCTTTTAGGGCTGCATAACAGTTAGCCTTGCTTCTGTTTTGGGCATCTAAGTCAGAGGATAACTTCTCATCATAACAACTTTCCAAAGTAAAAATTCCAATTATGTTTGTTGTATCCCTATTAAATATTTTTGAAATCATTACTGCTACGTCAAGAAAAGTACCACATCCTGTACCACCCGCTAAAGAGCCTACTATATAAACCTTGTGTCTATCGATATTTTCCAGGTTGATTTCCTCGTTTTCTGTCAAGAGCTTATGCAGATCAGCCAAGTCATTTTTTGCCGTCTGTAAACAGTCATAAACGAGTTTAGCATTTTTATATAGGTACATTCTCCCTATGGGCCTTACGAGGCCTGCCCCTTGGTCAGTAGATGTAAAAAAATCCGGAGTTATTTTTGGATTCTGAGGCAGCCAATCAAAGTTTGGGTTATTATAGGCCCAATCCAATGTATTCTTTATCCCTTCCCCAAACTTCAACTGACACTTCTCGCTGTTTTTTATACTGTCATCTAAAAAAGTTTTTAAGTCAGTGTCTATCAATAGGTACCTCACCGGCAGCTTTTCATTGTTATATCTTTTACTGAACAGTTTTTTCAATCTTTTTATAACCTGGTATCCTGTTCCACCAAGTCCTATGATTAACGCAGGCAGAATCTCCTTTGGAGCTTTTGGATATTTCATTATCTTACCTCCTCGTGATTAATAGAGATATATTTTTATAGTTTTGTTGCCTATAAGTGACTTAGCAATTATCTCTTCGCCAGGCCTATAGTCTATCTCAGAAATAGGCGTTCCTTCTATTGTATTTTGCTCTGACATAGCTCTATAACACAGTTCAAACATTTCTTCGCCTTTCAGTAGATAATTCATTCCTACAAGGATCCTATTTCCCTTTGGTACCTTCAATAAAAAATAACCTATGGAATGTTCCCTATCTTCCTCATCACTTACATATATACTGTTATTAATCACATTCAGATAGGCAGTACAATTTTCTGGGCTCAAGTATATGTTTGCCCCTTGCTTCACTTTCTGTGTTGAGATACAAACCTCTACTTCCTTGTTAATGCTGTAAGCTTCAACTCCAATTTTGTATTTGTAAAGGCAAAGAAGTATTGTTTCAACAATTAAAATTAGTACAGCTATTATAATAAACACAAATGCTCTATACTTGTACCAAAAGTATTCTGTTTTAGAGAGAACCACCAGATTTGTAGAGATTTCAGAATTTCCAATAATTACGTCCACATTTTCTGATTTTATTTGAAACTTATGATTTTCTCCTTCTTCCAAGATACCTAAATCCAGTGTTACCTGGGTGTCCTTCGGTTTTACTGTAAAATCCTTGATCAGCTTACTTTTTTGATCGTATAGGAGCATTTTTTCTTCTTTCTCTATCTCATTTTTAGTAATCTTAAGAATAAGTTGAAAATTACTATTCTCCTTAATAGGCTTTTTATAATCTGTACTTTCAAACTCAATTATGGGCTTTTCAATAGTTTCCAAAGTAATTGAAGGCAGGTAATAGAAGAAAGGTTCATCCCCCTCTTCCTTAATACCTCTAATTTGGGCAGAGAGCTTAACTGATCCGCTCTTAAAAAATTTTATACTTGCCTGCAAGTAATTTTTCTCAAAGTTTAAGGGAAAGGTAATGGGTTCCACATCTTCCTCATACAATATAAAAATATCTCCTGCTGCCTCTTTAATTTTCGTATCATCCAACTGACTAAGTGTTACTTCTACATTATTGTCAACATATATAGGACTAATCAAAGGTGAGCTATAGTTAAAGGGCACTTTGTCAGTTACAGTGATATTAAGATACTTACCAGCAATGATGTTGCCATTTCCATCGCAAGCAATAAAAAACAAGGGGTAATAGCCTGGCTTATCTTTATCAATGGTAAACTCAAAGGCAGGTCCGTTTTTTTCTATGAGCTTGTTTTGCCCATCATCTATAGTATAAAGCTGGAGGTCATTAATTTGTCTATCCATTATGAGCTCTGCCTTTAGCTTCAGAGGAACTTTATATGGTATTTCAAAATTATCACTAGCAGAGTCCACCTTGATTTCTGCCTTGCTTTTTATTTGAACAAGTACCAAACTTTCATTTTCATCATCCGACTTTATCCTAATAGTATTATTCTTATGGTTGATATCGTTTCTCAGGCTGTAGATTTTATACCGGTCTCCTGATTTATATTCGAAATTTTCATTGTTGTCATTGGTGACATTAACCATAGGAAAGTTCTCATCAGTTGAAATTACATTAATCACAAGCTCTTCAATAAGTGAACTTATTTTAACTACCCTTTGCATATTACTGCTTGTATTAAAACGGTCAATGGTATAATAACCATTTATAGTCCCGAAAATATTGCTAAAGGCATCAAAGACAACAGCAGCGTTTTGTGCAAAAAAATAGTCGCCTAAGGTCATATTAGCAAGCTGGGCTAGGGTTTCTTTATCTGACTCCTCTGATAGACCAATGGTATTTATCCTAACCTTCATATCTTGTGCTGTCTTTAATAAGGAATTCAACTTTCTTTCATGCTCTTCTTTCGATTCACCGGGAACCTCTTCCCTGCCATCAGATAGAAGTATTATGTACTTCTCTCCCTCAACCTCCTTAAGCTGGTCCAAAGCCTCTTCCAAGCCTTGTTTCATATTGGTATACTGATTATCATATTTAATGGAGTTAACTGCATCCTTAAGTTCTTCTGCTGTAGGTCTTTCCACCAACTTCTTTACATAGGTAACTTTATCACCGAAAGCTATTATGTTTAGCTTAGTCATATTTAAATCCACCGCATCAATCAACATAGCTGCAGATACCAGGGATAGACGAGTATTGTCATTTTTGATCATGCTTCCAGAGTTATCTATAAGTACAATTATGTTTTTTTCACTTTCTTTAGCCCTGATTATATTAACTGGTATTGCTCCGACAAAGAAAAGCGCAGTAAGAATAATTAAAAATTTTTTATAGGTCTTCACCAATGTCCCTCCGGAAAAATACTCATTATTAATATATTGATTTATAAAGCATATTTAGAACAAAAGTAGCCAATGAATAGCTTTTAATATTAAAAGCTGATTTTCTCCATCCTATCATGAGACTGACCACTAAAAAACCCTGCAGCACGGCCTAACCTTTGCTACAGGGTTTCTATAAAATGAACCTATATTTTTGTTATTCTAAAAGTTATTTCCCTGAAGAGTCTTATAACTCTTGTATATTCTCCATAGCCCCTCTTCAATAATGCTCCTTGGGCAAGCTATATTTATTCTCATGAAGCCATCTCCACCACGGCCAAAGATTTTACCTTCGTTGAACCAAACCTTAGCTTGTTTTAAGAAAAAGCTATTAAGTTCACCGGGGCTTAGGCCTAATTCCCTGCAATCCATCCAAATCAAATAAGTTCCTTCAGGTTTGATAACCTTCATCTGCGGAATATTTTCTGAGATAAATTCTGTTAAGAGGTCTAGATTTCCCTTTAAGTAATCCAGCAATTCATCCAACCATTGTTCTCCGTGGTTATATGCCGCTACCGTTGCTTCCATGGCAAAAATATTTGGTGACAGACCACCAATGGATTGTAGCATTTGATCGAATTTTCGACGTAAAGTATCATTTTTAATTACTACTGAGGAAGCTTGGATTCCCGCTATATTAAAGGTCTTGCTTGGAGCAATACATAATATGGCGTTTTCAGCAAACTCTTCACTTATTGAAGGAAAAGGAATATGCACATATTCTTTATAAACCAGATCACAATGTATTTCATCAGCTATAACAATTACGTTATTCTCAATACAAAGCTCACCGAGCCTAGTCAACTCATCTTTTGTCCAGACTCTACCCACCGGATTATGAGGACTGCAAAGAATCATCACCTTTACTTTGGGATCCTTTAACCTTGATTGCAAATCTAGCAAATCCATAGTATATCTGCCATTCTCAAACTTTAGTGGATTTTCTACAAGCTCACAACTGTTATTCTTTATAGCAGAAAAAAAGGGATGGTAAACAGGAGTTTGAATCACTACCTTATCTCCTGGTTCAGTAAGAGCTCTTATGAGCATATGTATTGCCGGGACTACCCCCGGTGAATATCTAATCCACTCCTTTTTGATCAAATAGTTATATCTTCTTTTCCACCAGTTTATTATGCTCTCAAAGTAACCATTGTCAGTTTTCGTATAGCCATAAACAGCATGTTCAGCTCTATTTATTATGGCTTCTCTGACAGCATACGGTACTTCAAAGTCCATATCGGCTACCCACATGGGCAGTACAGATTCATCGGCCAGATCCCATTTTATAGACTTTGTATTTTTTCTTTTTACTATATTATTAAAATCATACTTCAAATCCTATACCCCCTTTATAATACCAATCCCGTCGAATAAATATATATTTTCTATGATTTTATCATATTTTTACCTTCAAATAACAGTAACAATTTAAATATTTTCTACAATATAATAACTAATTCACTATGAACATATATAATCTGGCAACAATTTTTGCATAGTATCATATATTACTAGTAGAACAAGCTATTAATAACTGTAGAAGGAGGAGTAACTTTGTATAATTTTCGCGACTTCGCACCTACAAATGGTTTTGACAGTGAGGACTTAACCAATGCAAGGCAAAATAACTATGCTTGGTCCATGAGTGATTTAGGCGATTATATATATGTTGGTACTGGTAGAAACATTCTATACAATATTATCAGGGCTATTCAGCCACAAGCTCAGATCCCTGACTTGATTGACCCTGGAATTGTAGACAACCTTGCTGAAATATGGAGAAGAAAGAAAAGCGCCTATCTTCCTTGGGAAAAAGTTTATAAAGCCCCGGTTGATTCAGGCATTACCGGTTTCAGATATATGATCAGGCATAACCCACTTGGAGGCAGAACAGCCCTTTATGCAGCAGCTTTCGCTCCTAGGGTACAAATATTAAAGAGTACTAACGGAATAAATTGGTTTATACTACCAGATACTGTTTTACAGGGAACCTCTTCAAGAGCAATGGTAGTACACAACGGTAAATTATATGTTGCCACTTTAGATGAAGCAAATCCAAGTCCAACACCACTTCTTTACAGCAGTGAAGATCCTGAATTTTATCCCTGGCAGCTTGTGACAGATTATAGTTCACCTGACTATGACCCAGCCAGGAACCCTGTAGGTTTTATTACCAATATGGCAGTATTTAATAACAGACTGTATGTAGCAACCAGTACCGACCAAGGTGCTCAAGTATGGAGAACAAACGGAACAGAACCAAGACTAAATGATTGGACACTGATCGCTGACAGGGGCTTCGGAAATCCTGCAAATGTCTATACCTTGGCAATGGGCGTATTCAGGAATTATCTCTATGTCAGTGCAACTAAAGAATTGCCATTGTCATGGGCTATACCACAAGGCTGTGATATAATCAGAATAGATAAGTCTGACAGATGGGATTTGGTTGTGGGTGGAAATCCGCTGATAGCATTCTTAAATCCTGATGCAGAAAATCAGCGCAGTCTGTCCGGTCTTGGATCCGGCTTCAACAATCCATTCAATGTATATGCTTGGCAGATACAAGAATATCAAGATAAGCTGCTTATAAGCACCTTTGATGATTCCAGCAACATGGAAGTAATACTGACAACCCTCTTGGCCAACAGGGCTGAACTCAACAATATAATCGGAGAAACTACAACCAATCTGTTAATTGGTATTTACAGAGCAGTAATTCTAATTTTGAGAGCTATAAGATATCCATTCGGCTTTGACTTGTATGTTTCTGATGATGGTATTCATTTCGATACTATTTTCCTAAACGGTCTTTGTAATCCAAACAACTATGGCGCAAGAATCCTTTATGTAGACACCTACAATGACCTATATCTTGGAACTGCTAATCCCTTCCAAGGATGTGAGGTTTGGAGAACTGATTGCATTGGAGATTGCCCAACAAGGCCTTGCAGGGGCAACCACTATGCAAGCCTATGGAGAGCAAAGCAAATCATAACTGATTACTACAAGCTATTGAGCGATAACCTACCAGTTATCCAGCAATTTTTACCAAAAGATTTAATTCCTTGTCATGCATTATGATTAGACGACAAAGGGGTATCTCTACAACATAGAGATACCCTCAGTATAAAATATTTGCTTTTACTGTGTATAATTTTAATTATTGTAATTTACTTAATTCCTTAAAGGAGTCCTTTAATATTGGATATAAACTGTTATAGATCTTATAGTAATGATCATACTTTTCAGTATTTTCACTTATCGGATCTACTGAAGATGTAACCTGTATAAGATTTTCGCATGCTTCATCTACAGTTTTGTATAAGCCACAGCCAACTGCTGCCAGGATGGCTGCACCATAAGCAGGACCTTCTTTTGAATTTATAACCTGAACTTTTACGCCAAAGATATCAGCTAAAATTTGCCTCCAAAGAGGACTTTTTGACCCGCCTCCGCTTACTCTTACTGCTTCTACGGGCACATTAAGACTCTTTAGTATTTCCAAGGAATCTCTCAGCCCATAGCATACACCTTCCAATACTGCTCTGGTCATATCTGCTCTGGTAGTTGTAACATTGAGGCCAAAGAATACCCCTTTAGCGTTTGGATCACTGTATGGTGTTCTCTCTCCCATTAGATATGGCAGGAAGATAACGCCGTTACTTCCAACCGGCGATTTTGAAGCCTCTTCTAATAGTTTTTCAAAGGCATCTCCATCAGTGTCCACATTTATTTCTTCTACCCACCATTTCAAGCAAGCTGCTGCGGAAAGCATAACTCCCATCTGATGCCACTTTCCGTTGGAATGGCAGAAGGAATGTAGTCTGTTATCAGCATCAACCTCATATTTATCACTGCTGGCAAAAACCACACCAGAGGTTCCCATGGCTGCTGATAAGATACCGCTCTTAACTACACCGGTTCCAACTGCACCTGCTGCCTGGTCTCCTGCACCGCCTACAACTGCAGTTTCTTCTGTAAGGCCAGTATATTCGGCCACTTCTTTTTGCAGCTTACCTATAACTTCCCAGGACTCATGAACCTTAGGCAGTACATCTTCGCTGATTCCTAGTATTTCAAGCATTTCCTTAGACCATTTTCTTTCCTTCACATTCAACATTAACATTCCAGAAGCATCGGATACATCGGTAGCAAATTCACCGGTTAACTTATAGTTAATGTAATCCTTAGGTAGAAGAACATGGGCTATTTTATCAAATAAATCCTTCTCATGTTTTCTAACCCATAGGAGTTTTGGCGCAGTAAAGCCAGTTAAAGCCATATTACCGGTATACTCTGATATTTTTTCTTGTCCTATTTCATTGTTTAAATAGTCGCACTCTTCTTGAGTTCTCTGATCACACCAAAGTATAGCTGGTCTAAGTACATTACAGTCTTTATCTAGGAGTACAAGGCCGTGCATTTGCCCGCTTAAGCCTATGCCCTTTATGCTGGCGCCTTCTATGTTATTTTTGCTTATCAGCTCTTTGATACCGGACTGTGTAGCATTCCACCAATCCTCAGGATTTTGCTCTGCCCACCCTATCTTTGGGTAACTGACATCATAGTCCTTAGAAATTGATGCCGTAACTTTACCAGCATCGTCCATAACCACTATTTTTACTGAGGATGTACCTAAATCTATCCCTAAAAAACTCATAGTGAACACTCCTTACTTAATATTAATATTTGTGAATCCATAACTGTCTAAAATTGGTATCAGCGATGCACCCAAAATGTTAGAATCCTCTCCTAACCGTGAAAATAAAATGTGTACATCACCTTCAGAATAAAACTCATTATTACGCAGTATTATTTTTGATAGCTTTTCACTGAAGATATCCGAATGCTTGCTTATTTCACCGCCAATTATTATATAGTCAGGATTGAAGATGAAAAGCAAGCTCTGTATGCCTTCTGCTAGATTATCCAAATATTCATCAACCACCTCAACTGCGATTTTATCTTCTGCTTTATACCTTTTCAAAATCTCATCTACATGCTTTATCATACTACCGCTTTTTTCATTGTAGGACTTAATCAGAGCACGATTAGAAGCATAAGTCTCCCAGCAGCCCCTTCTTCCACAATTGCACTGCCTTCCGTCTTTGGCTATACACATATGGCCAATTTCTCCTGCTCTACGGTCCTTACCTTTGTACATATAATTATTGATAAAAATGCCTCCACCGATACCCTCAGTTATGGATATATATATAAGGTTGCTTAAATCCTTGGCTATCCCAAGCTTTGATTCTGCAAGAGCACCGGCATTAGCTTCATTTTCTAAATAAATTGGTAGATTAAAGTGCGAATATAGCTCTTTGAAAGAGATATTTCTAAGTCTGAAATTAGTTGCAACCTCTAACTTTAAATCCTCTTCATTAACAGTACCGGGCAGTGAAAGCCCTATTCCCAAAAGTTTATCTTTTACATTTTCCTCAGCAATCACTTCTTCAATAAGCCTCTTAATTACACTGAGCACCTCAGTTTCACTTATTACATTAAGTTCACAGGTCTTATCCTTAAGGATCTTGCTGTCTAAATTTGTAAGTACTGCTCTTATATAATCCCTGCCTAAATCAATACCAATGCTATATCTGGAGTCAGGTAAGAATCTAATAATCATCGGCTTTCTCCCCCCAGTAGAATTTGCCATTCCAGCTTCTTCTACCAGTCCCTCTTCCATTAATTCTCCCACAATGGTAGTAACCGTAGGGATGCTGATATCCAGTTTTCTTGAAATATCCAGCTTAGTAAGTTCTCTTTCCATGGATAATAGCTTTATAATTCGCTTCTTATTATTAGTCTTTATATCACTATGATCTATTACCAGCATTTCATCACCACTTATAAACATAATGTAGAGGCAATAGCCTCTACATTATTTTACACTATTCTTCGTTAAATATATATTGATTCAATCTAGCTTCTAATAGTTCCTGTTTACCGGACTTGTTCTTGATTTCGCTGTGAGCTAGTGCATACTTCTCTAGAGCTTCAAAATCAACCTTACCTTCTACTATATCCTTACCGATTCCATCGGAGAAACTGCTATATCTATTTTCAACAACTTTTTCAAACTCACCGGTTTCAAGCATCTTGTGTGCAACCTTTAAGCCCTTAGCAAGAGTATCCATACCTGCGATATAGCCAAGGAATAGGTCTTCTGCTTCAAAGGAAGCACGTCTAACTTTAGCATCAAAGTTAAGTCCACCAGGAGCAATTCCACCATTCTTTAATACTTCATACATTAGTAGAGTTGCGTCATAAATATTAGTTGGGAACTGGTCTGTATCCCAGCCTAAATTTGGATCTCCCTGATTTATGTCAAGGCTTCCAAGTACACCATTAATTCTTGCCATAGCAACTTCGTGCTGGAAAGTATGTCCTGCTAGTGTTGCATGGTTTGCTTCTATGTTCATCTTGAAGTACTTATCTAAATCATATTTTCTTAAGAAGGCTAATACAGTAGCTACATCAAAGTCATATTGATGCTTTGTTGGTTCCTTCGGCTTTGGTTCTATTAGGAATTGTCCTGTGAAACCAATCTTCTTAGCATAATCTACTGCCATGTGGAAGAATCTAGCTAAGTTGTCCTGTTCTAATTTTAAATCTGTGTTAAGTAGAGTTTCGTAACCTTCTCTACCACCCCAGAATACATAGTTTTCTCCGCCTAGCTCTTTAGTAACCTCCAGAGCTTTTTTAACCTGAGCTGCTGCAAAGGCAAAAACATCTGCATTGCAGGAAGTTGCAGCTCCATGCACAAACCTTGGATTTGTGAACATATTAGCAGTTCCCCAAAGCAACTTCTTGTTGTATTTAGCCATTAACTCTTTAGCATAGGCAACTATTTCATCAAGAATTGCATTTGTTTCCGCTAGATCTTTTCCTTCTGGTGCTATGTCTCTATCATGGAAGGCAAAATAATCTATACCTAGCTTGTTCATAAGTTCAAAAGCAGCTTCTAATCTTATTTTTGCAAGCTTTATAGGATCTGTTTCTCCGTCCCATGGTTTTTCATATGTTCCTGAACCAAATGGATCTGCTCCATTAGCTGTTAGTGTATGCCAGTAGGACAATGTAAATCTAAGGTGCTCTCTCATTGTCTTTCCGCCTACAACTTCATCAGGATTATAATACTTAAAAGCAAAAGGATTCTTTGAATCTTTTCCTTCATATTTTATGAAGGGCACATTTACAAAATACTCTTTCATTTTTATTCCTCCATTTTTGCTTAGAAATTGTTTTCAAAGCTTCTAATTAAATAATACTATATAAGCAAAACTTTTTCAACAACATTTTAAATGTTTTTTAAAATGTTTTATATTTCCTTAGTATGTTCAGAAGAAGCCTCAATTTCACGAATAACAAAGGATGTTGAACTAGGAAAAAGGACTTGGGATCTAATTGAAAGAAGTGTACCAAGATTAAAAGTATAAAAAAAGAGAGATACTATAATTCTATAATATATCTCTTCTTCTATAGTTTTTAGCCTTAATCGCTCAATACACTAAAAATAATGTTGCGCAGCTTCCTTGTAAGGGATGAGGTTCCAGTATCAGTTTTCTGCATCATAAATAAGAAAGTTAAATCATCTTTTGGACTATTGCAGAAATATGCACCAAGCCAACCATCCCAGCCGTACTCACCAACACTTCCCAGAGTACCTGCTTTGTTGCAGTCGGTCATTATACGCATCAGGTTACCGTAACTGTGGCCTGCAAAGGTAAGCCAGTTATCAAAGCCCTTTTGCTGGGCTGAATTTAAGATTGCTGTTGTGAGGTAGTTCACTGTTTTGGTACGTAATATCTGAACCCCCTCTAGGCTTCCGCCATTCATAAGCATCTTAGCAAATTTTGCATAGTCGTCTATAGTGGAAGCAAGTCCTGCACCTCCTGATTCAAAGGCAGCCTTTCTATCCATCTTATTGTTTATGCCCAAATGGTTTCCGGCATAAGGTGTAAGACCGCCCTTTCCGTCAGCTGCATAGATTTTCACTAGTCGGTGCCTTTTTTCTTCCGGAACCCAAAAATCCGTATCAATCATATTGAGGGGGGTAAAGATCTCATCCCTTAAGAATTTGCCAAAGCTTTTACCGGTGACAACTTCTATAACTGCTCCCAAGACGTCCGCAGAAGTACCATACTCCCAGTAGGTACCTGGATGAAATAAAAGTGGACATTTACCCAGTTTATTTACTGCTTCTAAAGTTGTCATGGGATTATCCGTGAAAAGCCTCCCCTCTATTTCTTTAAACACTTCTCCTGTCTCCTGCCCGGGCCTATGGTCTCCCGGATATACCAATCCAGAGGTCATGGAAAGTAAGTCCTTTAGAGTTACTTCATTTCTAATCGTTTCCAAAGCGCCGCCTTCATAAACCCTCTGATTCTTAAAGCCGGAAAGGTATTTACTTACTGGGTCAAACAGTTCAATTTCTCCCCGTTCTAATAATATCATTGCTGCCGCTGCTGTAATGGGTTTGGTCATTGAATATAGTCTAAAAATAGAGTCTCTTTTTATTGGAAGCTTTACTTCCCTGTCGGCAAACCCATCTTCATGATAAAATATTTCATTACCACCTTTTATAATCATCAGGTTACCGCCAGCTAATTCGTTGTTTTGGATACTATCCCTTAATACCTTTTTTATTTGTGTAATAGCCTTATTATCCAACATATTAATTTCACCTCTGTTAAATAATGTATTGTAAATGATTATACCACATATAAATTTCATAGTAGATATGAAGTACAATATTTTTCTGAAATAAAAGATGCCTCCAAAAGGGCATCCTAATTAATAAGTACATTTTTCTCTCCTTTTAAGATTATGTTCAAATACTATCATTCTTCTTCATACGAGATAATTGGTGTTCCGTCTTCTATATTGTCAAATATTTTTTTTGCTATGTATAATGGTACATTTACACAGCCATGTGTCCCATTTCTCTTGTATATTTCACCTCCAAAAACATGTCTCCAACTTGCATCATGTATTCCCATATTGCCATAAAAGGGCATCCAGTAAGTAACTTCAGCTTCGTAATCTGCCCCTCTCAAAATTGTATCCTTTTGCTTATAATTCAGCATGAAGACTCCAACCTTTGTAGCATTTCCTTTGTAAGGATTGCCGGTCACAACAGCCCCTTGTACTATAAGTCTTCCATCCTTGTAAAACCATAACCTTTGCCTTGTTATATTAATTTCCACATAGGTATTACCTATTTCATCACCATCTCTGGAGAAGGCCTTTTGAAGATATAGGGGTTCTTTTTCAAATATCTCTCCCAGCTTAATGTTTTCCATCAATGCCTTACTTTCGGCATTAGTATCAATTTTCCAGCCGTAAGATCCACCTTTGACCTGAACTATTTTTCCTAAGGAAGTTTCAAAGTTCCTGGTTTTTCCCACCGTGTCATATTTTTCTCCTAGTGCTTGTACATACTTTTTTACTGCTGCTCTATCTATTATTACATCCAAGTTCTCATCTACCTTGAGCCATTGGTTTATTGTATTCCCATCAATAAACTCCTTTTCTTCTCCAAAAACATATGTAATCTTTGCGGAGACATATTTATTCAATAGTTTTAAGGTTTCGGTTGTTTTTTCAGAATCTATGGTGAATCTTGGATTTTCATAGCACCGATTTTCATTTAAATCTAATTTTTTCTGTCCTTTTAAAATATATGTTTTTATAGTTTCAATTAGTTTATCTTTATTTATTTTATTTCCATATACCTCCCTCTTAGGTGTATATTTCCCCTTTGAGTATTCAAAACCAACATCCACAGGTTCGATTATTATGTTGTTTAGACATTTTAAACTATTTATTTTATTTTTCATAAGTTCTTCATCATATGCAAATAGACTCTCCAAGTAATATATATGTGGTACACTAATGGATTTTAGCCACATAAATCCATTTTGACTGCGGACCACCTCTGAAACACTACTTATTTCATTCATTTTCAGTCCTACTTCACGCCCGGATATCCTTTCTATTTCATTATTTCTTTCTACCAACTCAAGTTCGTAAGCTTCATTTTGCTTTTTTATTAATTCCAATACTTTTCCCTTTGCCTTTAACGACACGTCCACTCCGTTTATTACAGTATTAAAAAAGAAATGACTTGCAAAGTAAATTGAACCTGCTAAATATATAAAAATAATAATAGCTATGAAAATTATAATATTTCCAAATATTTTATTGTTAAATAACTTTTTTAATTTTGCCTTCTCCATGTCAATTTGGACCTTTCACAAATGATTTTTAACATAATAACTAATTAATAATATGATTGAATTCTATATTTATTACATATTTTCAAGTGTATATAAGGGTCCTAGCATACTTAAATAAAGATAGGTAAAATGTTGTTTACTAAAATATGTAGTAAAATTCCATTTTGATCTCCTTTCTTAAAAAGACTGTAGGTATTAAACTTGCTCCCTATCAAATAGCTTGTCCCATCCCCCAGAAGTATTTACCTACTTATTTTTGGAGTAAACCTCATTGTTTAGGTACCGCCTAATATTTTTCTTCATTAAATCTCCTACGTCGTCAAAAAAACTTTAAAAATATTAATATTGTATGTTATAATGCAGCCAATATATAATTACTATATACAATTATGTCAAAACAACAAAATAGGATGAATTTGAGAAAGAAGGGATGTATTTGGATTCTAAACTTAGCAAAAAATATGGACTTATTACTGCTATCGCTATGGTTGTGGGCATAGTTATCGGAAGCGGGGTGTTTTTCAAGGCAGAAAAGGTACTTACAGCTACAGGAGGCAATCTCTCCCTAGGTATCTTAGCTTGGCTTATTGGTGGAGCCATAATGATCGTATGTGCCTATACATTTTCAATCTTGGCAACCCGCTACGAGCATGTAAACGGGATTGTTGACTATGCGGAGAATTCACTAGGTAAAAAGTATGCCTATTATCTGTAAGCGTAAAATAGTCCCCACCTATTATTCAGATGGGGACTCTGCTATACTTGTTTTGATTTACAGTATTTAGGTAAGGTAGATGACCAAGGCAATAAAGAATCTAAAACTTCAGAATCATTTATATCAACATTTGGAAACTGCTCAAATAAGTATTTTAAGTATTCAAAAGGATTAAGATCATTTTCCTTTGCAGTTTCAATAATACTATAAGTAACTGCACTTGCCTTTGCTCCCTGCGGAGTATTGGCGAACAGCCAATTTTTTCTCCCAATGACAAATGGCTTTATTGCCCTTTCGGCGCGGTTATTGCTAAGTTCCAGCCTGCCATCTTTGAGTATACTCATCAGTTTATCCTTCTGATTGAATGAGTAATTGACAGCTTTCCCGTAACTTGATTTGGGTAGTGCAAGAGCGTGTTCCTTTTCAATCCATGAGAAATAAGCCTCTAGCATTGGTTTAAGTTTGCTAAGGCGTTCATCATACCGGTCTTCAGATGACAAACTTGATAGTTCTTCCTCAAGCTTAAACATTTCATCAATATATTTGACTCCTTGATAAGCAGAGGTATACATGTAGCTTTCTTTATCAGTCACTGCCTTTAAGGTATCAGTGAAATACCTCCTTGCATGTGCGAAGCACGCTACGAGAGTAACTTCCATGGCACCGCCGGCTTTGGAATCTTTCAAAAGTTTGTCATAACCGTCATAGGCATCAACATGAAGATAACCCTTAAATCCATTTAAGAAGGTTTTGGCATTATCTCCTGCCCTTGATGGCTGATAATCGTATAGAACAATAGGATCATGCCCATTGCCTGTACGGTACATCCACATATAAGACCTTGTTGTGGCCTCACGGCCCGGCTCATTGAGAACTTCTAGTTCTGTTTCGTCCGCATGAGCTACATCATAGTCCGTAAGGTATTTACGTAGACGCAGGTACAAAGGATTCAGCCAATCTTGTGCAGCCCGAATAATCCAGTTAGCCATGTTTTGACGGTTAACTGGTAAACCACGCCGCTTGTATTCTTGTTCCTGCCTATAAAGAGGAGTAGCATCTACATATTTCCTAGTCATGATATATGCTATTATAGAAGAGGATGCTATACTTCCCTTAATGACAGGCTTAGGGGTTGGCGCCGAAATCATTGGGACAGTTATATCTTCCTTTTCACATTTCCGACAGGAATAAATCATGCTGTGGATTTCTTTTACGATAATTTGTGCCGGGATGACCTCCAGCTCTCTGCGGATTTCGGAACGCACCTCATGGAGTTGACCGCCACATTGAGAACAAACCTGTTCTTCAGCTGAGAGCTTATATTCAACTATTTGCTTAGGAAGATCTGAAAGATCTTTTTCACGTTTTCCTTTAAGCTTTTTAGCCTTGGATGAAGATTGTTGTTGCTTTGCACAATCATCTAAATTAGGCTCAGCAGTAAAAGGCTGTCGCTCACTTTCAGCCTCGTTAAATATTGGCATGTTAATCTGACCATCTATATTCTTTTCACTGGATTTACCAAATAGTCTCTGCTTGTTGAGCTTGTATTGCTCTTCATACCATTTTAGTCTAAGCTCAGCCTGCTCCTTTTCAATGCTGAGTTTTATGAAGGCATCCTCTAGCTCTTTACGACTGTAATTCTCTAAGTTAAATGATTTTACTTCTGTTTTACTCATACTTATATTATACACTTTTCATACAAAATTATCAAGAAAAAAAGTCGTAAAAAGCTAGTGTTTTCAACGGTTTTAGAAGTTTTAAAGAGTTGGAAATTATCCACTTTTTGATTGAATTTTTTAGGGTTATCCACAAAAAATCAAATGATTTTTCTCTGCATAATATCACGATGTACTCCCTTTTGGTTAATATCCAGTCCATCTAAAAGCCAGCGGAGCTCCCGCTCCGTTACATGTATAACTTTGTCTTTAGAATTATTAGGCCACTTAAAGCGACCTTTTTCCAAACGGCGATAGTAAAGCCAGAATCCATTCCGCTCCCAATAGAGCAACTTGAGTTTGTCGCGTTTAGCGTTGCAGAATACAAAAAGTGCATCAGAGAATGGATCTAACTTAAAATTCATCTGAACGATGATGGCGAGACCGTCAATAGATTTTCTCATATCAGTACTTCCAGCAGCCAAAAATACATTAGAAGTCTGCTTTAGGTTTAACATAAAGTTAATAGGGATTGGACAACATCTGCAAAGAGTTCTTTATCGAAGTCTTGCGAAACTGAAATTTCAGCCTTACCGACTTTTACAGTAATAGATGTTGTTGTTATAGATAAATTTGTTTTTACTGAAACCCACTGCTGTCTTGGTTCTTCTTTAAACTCTGCTTTGTTGAATTTGTTAATCCAATAGCGTAATTTGTGTATACTCAATTGTTTTTGCTGACACCATACCGGCCCGGTAAGGCCGCTAGATCTATAATCAGCAATGAGCTGCTGCCAATCTTCCATATTTAATTTTGTCAATAAAAACACCTCCGGAATTTTATTCTAGAGGTATTATCTCACAAGATTTATATTCATAAAATGTGTGGACAGTTTGACGCTTACCTTAGCATCTGCTGCTTTGCTCACTCTTAGTTCCTTTATATCCTCTCTCTCTTCTGTTTTGTCAGTGGCAGTAGCGCAAGCGCTAATCCACGATTTAACTTCTTCGTAGTATAAACCTTTTTCCCTGCAGTATCTTGATAACTCAATTTCTGATAGGCTATAAGCCTCCATAACTACTAAAAATCTTTCATTAGGGGTTAGGTTTCTTCTAGGTTTAGTATGGCCCTTTTCCTTTTCAGCTTTCTTCTTCCATGTTGCTAAGGTTGACTTACTTATCCCTGTTTCAATTGATAGCTCTCCTAAAGATTTATTCTCTGGTGGGAATAATCTAGCCACATGCCCGGCTATTTCTTCCTTACTATATCTTCTAATTTCTCTTGCCATAATAATCATCTCTCCTCTGTACGAGAATATCACACATAACTTCTTACGACAACTATCTTAACACAGGGGGTACCTGAGGAACTTAGAAATTATTTTTATAAAAGAAGAGAGATGCTTAAAGACCTGATGGACGGAGTCTATCAAGTAATTGACTATTGGTACAAAAAACACAAGGGCAAGAGTTATGAGGTGGGTGTAATAGCGGTAATTCATACTTTTGGACGAGACTTAAAATGGAATCCTCATGTGCATGCACTTGTTACGGAAGGGGCTATTAACAATAAATATAGCTGGTGGAAGCCGGTAGAATATATACCATATGAATACCTAAGGAAGTCTTGGCAAAAAATTGTTTTAGATATCATAAAGAAATATTTTAAGGATTATAAAACTAGAAAATTAATTAGTACCTTGTACAGGGTATATAAAGATGGTTTTTATGTTAATGCAGACAGAGCCCTTACAGATATGAAAAAAGCCACTAAATACATAGGGAGATATCTTGCAAGAGCTGCGATAGCAGAGTATAGAATTGAAAGCTATGATGGTGAGAATGTAACCTTTTGGTACGAAGACCATGATACCGGTGAACATATAAAAGTTACATTGGATGTATTAACGTTCATTGGAAAGCTGGTACAACAAATTCATAAAAAAGGCTTTAAGTGCGTTAGAAGGTATGGTCTATATTCAAGGAAGAAAAATGCTTTGGCTAAAGAAATAATACACTTGTATAAGTTTGTTAAACAGTTAAAGATTTGTAAGCGTCAAAGTTTTAGTACCTTTAATAACTTGAAAAATAGCATTAAAATATCCCAGTAAGGCAATTTACTATACTTTACTGGGATTAACTTATTTCCTATCTTTAATTTTCATATTTTCAGGAATCTTATCTGACCAAGGCATAAGATTCTCTAAGCTTTCGCTACCTTCTATAGCTATCTTCAATAGATTATCAAATAGATAAACTAAATACCTTTCTACAACTAATTTATTAGCCTTGGCAGTTTCAATAATGCTGTAAATATTAGCACTATGTGTGGCACCTTTAGCAGTATTAGCAAAAAGGAAGTTCTTTCTCTTATGTGCTTAAGAACATAAGAGAAAAAATTGGCTGTTCGCCAATACTCCGCAGGGAGCAAAGGCAAGTGCAGTTACTTATAGTATTATTGAAACTGCAAAGGAAAATGATCTTAATCCTTTTGAATACTTAAAATACTTATTTGAGCAGTTTCCAAATGTTGATATAAATGATTCTGAAGTTTTAGATTCTTTATTGCCTTGGTCATCTACCTTACCTAAATACTGTAAATCAAAACAAGTATAGCAGAGTACCCATCTGAATAATAGGTGGGGACTATTTTACGCTTACTATTATCTAGGATGGTTTATGTCTACCATCTATTACCCTACCATGACCGCTGCTCTGGCATGGGTTTCCGCGCGTTATACCTGTGTACTGTTCGATTTTTCAATCGTGGGACCTGAAGCCATGGCCATTACTGGATTTTACCTTATAACAAGTTATGCCATAAATGCACTATCCCCCGTACTTGCAGGTAAATTTCAGGTGGCAACCACCGCAATTAAACTGATACCCTTGTACATCATGGCAATTGTAGGTACTATCGTTGGTTTATCTACCGGCATGACTGTAGATAACTTTACCACCATAACCAAAGAGATCAGCACAGGGAGTTCCCTTTTTACAGCAGTTACTGCTACAGCATTTGCCTATGAAGGGTGGATAATTGCAACAACTATCAATGCTGAATTAAAGGATTCCAAGAAGAACCTGCCTAAGGCTCTTGTTATTGGTACATCAGTTATAGTTATTACTTATATACTATATTATATAGGACTTTCCGGTGCAGTTAGCAATGCTACTTTGATGGAAAGCGGTGAAAAAGGTGCTAGATTGGCCTTTGAGAAAATGTTCTCTAGAGTTGGAGGAACAGCCTTATTCGTATTTGTAGTAATCTCCTGCCTTGGTACCTTGAACGGCTTAATGTTAGGTTGTACCCGTGGATTTTATTCTCTAGCAGCCCGTGATGTTGGACCAGTACCCAATGTGTACAAACAAGTTGATAAGGCAACTAATATGCCTACCAATTCTGCTATACTTGGTCTACTATTCTGTGGCATATGGCTCCTTTATTTCTATGGTTCTCAACTTACAGAATCCTGGTTTGGATTTTTCAATTTTGATATGACAGAACTGCCTATTGTAACAATTTATGGGGCCTATATACCAATTTTTATTATGCTGATAAAAAAAGAGAAAGATTTAAATTTCTTAAAACGCTTTATAGCTCCTATTTTAGCAATTTGCGGTTGCTTGTTTATGATGGTTGCAGCATGCTTCGCTCATAAAATTGCAGTTGTATGGTATCTGATTACCTTTGTTGTAATCATGCTGCTGGGAGTAAGCTTTTCCAAAGCAAAATATACGTCAAAAAAAGACTAACCTGAACTTTATACATATATTTTAAAATTTTGTTCGTACTTTTTGCAAAATCCACTTGATGTTTAAAAAGATTTGTTGTATTATATAATAGTAAATTCAATAGCTCACCAATATAATCTAGGCGATATGGGCCTAAAGTTTCTACCGAACAGCCGTAAATTGTTCGACTATTGGAATATACATAGCTGCATTCTTTGTGGCTTGTCTATATTCTTTTTAAATTACGGCAATTGGTGAAAAATCAATTGCCTTTTTTATTGGTGTGGTCAAGCTCTTATCATTTTATCATTAAATCCTATTTATTATTTACAAGGGGGACTTTTTTAAATGGAAAGGTTTTTCAAACTGAAAGAAAACGGAACAAACGTATCAACTGAGCTTATGGCTGGACTTACTACCTTCTTCGCAATGTCATACATTATATTTGTAAACCCGGATATGCTATCTATTACCGGAATGCCAAAAGGAGCTGTTTTCCTGGCAACAATCTTTGCTGCTGCAATAGGTACTTTAGTAATGGCGCTCTTTGCAAATGTACCTTACGCACAAGCTCCAGGTATGGGGTTAAACGCCTTCTTTACTTTCACTGTTTGCTCTCAGTTAGGATTTTCATGGGAACAAGCACTAGCAATGGTATTTATCTGCGGTATAGTAAATATACTTATAACTGTTACAAAAATCAGAAAGTCAATTATTAAAGCTATTCCAGTTAGTTTACAACATGCAATCGGCGGTGGCATTGGTATTTTTATAGCTTACATAGGAATTAAAAATGCCGGCCTGTTGCAATTTACTTCTGATCCTGGTAAGAACGTAATTTTAGAGGGAGGTACTGTTATATCTGACGCCAGCGCAGTTCCTGCTCTTGTTAATTTAAATAATCCTTCTGTAATTCTTGCACTAATAGGTATAGCAATTACTGTTATCTTGCTTCTATTAAGAGTTAAGGGTGCAATATTGATAAGTATAGTAGCAACTACTTTAATTGGTATTCCAATGGGTGTTGTTGACCTTTCTCAGATAGGCACAACTCAAAGTGTGACTGAATCCTTCGAGCAACTTGGAACTACTATTGGAGCTGCCTTCGGTAGCAACGGCTTTGTTTCACTGTTTAATGATGCTTCTAAGCTTCCGCTAGTTTTAATGACCATATTTGCCTTCAGTTTATCTGATACTTTTGACACTATCGGAACCTTCATTGGTACTGGAAGAAAGAGCGGTATCTTCAGTGAAGAAGATGAAAAAACAATGGAAACAAGTACAGGCTTTAAGTCAAAAATGGATAAAGCCCTATTCGCAGATGCAATTGCAACTTCAATAGGTGCATTGCTTGGTACTTCCAACACAACAACCTATGTTGAAAGTGCAGCAGGTATTGGAGCCGGTGGCAGAACTGGTTTAACCAGCCTTGCAACAGCAGTATTGTTCCTATTATGTATTTTCTTAGCTCCTGTTGCCGGTATAGTTCCAGCAGCTGCAACTGCTCCAGCACTTATTATAGTTGGCGTTATGATGCTTTCCTCTTTCAAGGAAATCCAATGGGACAACTTAGATGAAGCAATACCTGCCTTCTTTGCCGGAATATTCATGGCCTTGGTATACAGCATTTCTTACGGTATAGCTGCAGGTTTCATATTCTACTGCATAGTAAAACTTGTAAGAGGAAAACTAAAAGAAGTTCACCCCATATTACTAGTATCAACCCTACTCTTTATAGCAAACTTTGTAATATTGGCGATTATATAGTAAAATAAAAGAGTCTGCAGAGTAAATCACTACAGGCTCTTTTATTTTGATAATAAGGGATAGCGGTATCCATACCCTTGCATGGCTCTCCCCTTTTTTAACCTTTGTAAATAATAAGGAAAAAAATCTGGAGGACCTCCTCAATTACTGCATAGAAGCAAGGATACATTCAAACTTTCGTGATTCCCTCAACTACTACCCCTTTTTCCGTTACAGATAAATTTAAGGGTATAATATCTACTTCTTGCCAAGCCATATATAACTGGTCTCTCAAATCATTGCTTTTTAAAAATACAATACCACAGTCCCCTCCTCCTGCTCCTGAGGACTTACCAGCCCCAAACCTGTCTGCTGTAGAACATAATTTTTTTAACTTTGAAGTCACAATACTTACGCCTGCACTTCTGCCTAGTTTTGCAAGAGCTTTCCCATTTTTCTTAAGTGCCTTCATGGCCTGATAGTAATCCTTACTTTCAAAGGCTTTAACTAAAAGATCAACTGCCTTTGAGCTCTCTATAAGAAATTCCTTATATATTTCCTCATTACTCTCTCTAAATTTCTGAACCTTTTCTATCATTGGTCCCGTTGCCGATGTTTCTTGAGTCCATCCAACAGCCAGTTGCAGCATTGGTGGCGGTATTAACTTCCTGATCATAAGATTTGTCCATGGTTGCTCAACAACATCAGTTAATTTATAATCGTTGTCCAACTGCTTGAGCAGCCATTTGGTGCTGAAAGCTGAATAGTGTATCCAACCTCCGTAAACTGCTGCAGCAATATCTGCTCCAGACCCACTTCCTTGAGTTTTTACATGAGCAAGGGATGCAAGCTTAAAAATTATATCTAAATCTTCCTTTTCAAGCTTGCCTAGATGCAGCTGCAGTACAGCAGCAATTACTGCTGTAACAACTGCTGCACTGGACCCAAGTCCATACTTTTTTCCACTTTCGTCATCATCCAGCTTGCTTTCAACTACTAAATGGAAGTTTTTGTGTGTAATTGATTTTTCACTTAAATACCGATATACCAGTAATAAGGAATTTTTTATAAAGTTTAATCGATTATCTGTAGTATTAAAAATTAAATCTTCACAGCCTATTTCCCAGGTAATATTTACCATATCTGTTTTAGGGATATCAAGAATATTATTTACACTTGACTTAATATAGGCATAAACATAACGGTTTACAGCTATAACCACTGCCATCTGTTCAGGCTCCAACACTGCATATTCTCCCGCAATAAAGAGTTTACCAGGAACCTTTATAGTATAACCAGAGTTTGTCAAAATCCTTCCCTTCTTTCTCTATACAGCTGAAAGCATTTTAATAATCCATGGTGCGGAGTACAAAGTCATAAATAGAACACCATAATTTACTCCCATACGGTACAGTGTTCCAGATACAAGGCCTACTAAAAGCACCCCTATTACGTTAATCCACCCAGCATCCATAAAAGCCAACATAATAGCCAAACTTAGAAACAGTCCTAATAATGCCTCATGGGGAATCCTTTTAAATACAAAGGAACAAATCTGCTGTGAATATCTAACAGTAATAAAATAAGTAATAACTGATGCAACTACTGCTCCAATTAACGTAGGCCAAACAAAGTCTAAGCCAGACAATAGGTGATGTATATTATTCTCGAGAGTATATACTGGAGGTGCATTAAACAAGGGATTTCCAGGTCCCAGTGCCACCGGTGACAAAGGAATTCCCAGAGCAATTAATGGAATTAGAATTCCTGCCATATAAGTGGCCTGAGCTAAGGCTTCCATAACTGAAACTGCCATAGATGCCTTTTTAACAGGCTCCTTTATACCGCTGGCAAAAAGCTCTCCCAAAAAGGTAGTCAAACCTACTGGGCTTAAAAGAAAAGTAATTGAACCCACCATAGATGCTAAAGCACTATAGGCCACTTCTCTTTTCGTCAATATTTTAAAGGGATTTGGGAAACTCTTAATCTGTTGTTCCTTCCTAATTAAAATTGGCTTTTTATCGTAACGCGGTAGATTGTTTCTTATATCTTTATTCAACAATTCAAATAATGATACAATTACAGGTCCTATTGTAATACCTAAGAAAAATGAGGTTGAGATGTTAGTTCCTTCTGCTACTGCCCCTACTCCCCAATAGAGATATCTTAGACCTTGAATTAACAGGGCAAAGGGCAGTATGGCCGCTAAGGCTATCCATCTCATTTTGCTCAGAAGTGCCAGCAGGATTGCACCGATAAAAAATACTATAGCTCCATATTCTTTAATAACCGTTGCAAAGGGCACTATAGCCCGTGCAAGTAACAAGCTCATCGGTACTGAAACCAAGGTGCCGATAATAGCACCAGAAGCTATTTTTCTTATACTTGTTTCCGTCAAGCCATACCTTTTCAGCACCATAGCGTGTTCAACCATTGGAGTTGACATAACCCCTGCCGGAATACCGGCAATTGAAACGGGAACCGCATCTATTAATTTACAAGCTATTATAGCAGATATGAAGAAGGATAAAATAACCATAGGCTGCAGCCCAGATAAAACAAGTACCAAGGTTACCGGTGCTATAGTGGCCGTTTCATCTGCTCCCGGCGCTGCACCGATTATTGTATAAACAACAGCTGCAACCACTGCAGCAAGAATCATCTGTAAAACTAAGTTCATATCCATCTTAATCCTCCTGAGGCTCTTCTTTAATTACCCTTTTAGGCTTGATTAGAATCGTACTAATGACAAAACCAGCTATTGCACCGGTAAGACCTAAAAATAGTGGTTTAGGAGGCTCCTCCGGTGCGATAAGATAACCACCAAGTGTAGTAAAAATGCAGATAAAGATGGCTATAACCAAATCTCTTATACGGACTAGGTCCTCCCAGATTTCAATATTAACTTTAGAATTATCATTTATTTGAGTTTCACTTACTTTATTATCTATTTTATTCATAAAATCAGCTCCATACATTTAAATTATATAATTTTACATCTATAGGTATTGGATGCCGGAACCGGGATGACATACCAGGATTTCTTCTACCGCCGGCAATTTTAACAATTCCTCATACATGCGTCGCTCTTCCTCCGGAGGACACAGAACCTTCACGTTGGGGCCGGCATCTATAGTAAAATATGCAGAGAAACCGCAGGTTCTCATGTACTGAATGTGATGAATTACTTCCACAGTTCCTCCTTGCCAATACAAAATTGGAGGTTTTGCTCCCAGCATAGTGGCATGCATCTTCAGTGCATTAGCTTCCACCACATTTCCTAACCGTTCAAAATCTCTTGCCCTTATGGCTTCTTTTGCATTTTTCAGGTCATCTTCAACAGTATTTAACCATCCGCTATAAAAAGGAGAGGTCTCAACAGTATTTTTCATTCCCTCTCTGCTGGACACCTTCTTTTCCTTTGAGGCTACCAATACGGAAAGTATACTGATGTTCCAGCGTTGTTCAGGCAGCAGCTGCGTTGCATAAGAGTCACTGCCATCGGTCTCTGCCCCCTTTTGCCATTCAACAAAACCTCCATATATAGAGCGGCAGGCAGAACCAGAGCCTTGCCGTGCCAATATGGACAGTTCCCTTTCATCTAGCTTAAGGTTGAGTGCCTTTGCACCTGCTGCTGCAAGGGCTGCAAAGCCTGAAGCTGAAGAAGCCAGGCCAGCAGCTGTGGGCACATTATTTAACGCCCTTACCCTAGCCCTCATTTTAGTACCGGCCAAGTCTCTTATCTTATCCAGGAAGCTGAACACTTTACTACTTTCCTTTGTACCAGCAACACTATTGTTAAGTAAAAAAATATCCGATTCAAAATACTCATCAAATTCTACTGTAGTGGTAGTGTAAAACTTATCCAGTGTTATGGATAAGCTGCTGTTCATAGGTAAAAATAACTTCTCATCACGCTTTCCCCAGTATTTTATCAGAGCTATATTGGTATTAGCCTTTACTGTAGCTTTCATCTTACTCCTCCTAACCTTGAAGAGGTCTTACTCCTCAGAGACATACAGAATATTTTCTTGCGTTGAAAAGTAACAGGTCTTAGCTGCACCGGCTTTCTTCAGCTCCTTGGATATCACTGCTGCTTGTTCCAAGCCTGCAGCTAAGGCAATCATACATCCTCCTTGGCCTCCTCCGGTCAGCTTTGCTCCCAGGGCTCCGGCATGCTTTGCCGCGGCAATCAATGAATCCAGACCAAAATCACTTACACCTAGAGTTTTAAGTTCTTCCTGGTTGCTGTCCATTAAGGCTCCAAGCAAGGTTAAATTTCCCTCCTGAAGAGCATCTTTTGCTGCATCTGAGATTCTTTCCATGGATTTAAGTGATCTTTTAACCGATTCTGGCTCTAGAAGATATTTTTTTCTCACATTTTCCACGGCAGTACGAGTATCACCTACACGTCCGGTATCGCCTACCACTATATATAGTGGTTTACCTGTCTTAAGATAAACCTTCTGTTCCCCTTTCCTAAACCAGATGGGCCCTTCACTTGAAACCGCAGCCATATCTATGCCGCTGGGCTTACCGTGGGCATAGGTTTCAGCCACTTCAACCAGTGAAAATAATTCTCTTTCCGATAAGTTTTGCTTGTAAAAAGAAAATATAGCTCTCACAAGAGCAACAGCAGTGGCTGCACTGGAGCCCAACCCCCGTCCCAAGGGTATAGAGGAATCTATTGAGATTTTTAAACCTTCAAAGGGTTGACTTAAATGCTGTATTGTTTTCTCTATACAAAGTCCAAGTCCCTTAATCTTTTCCGGAAGATCATCAACCTTTCCTTTATAAAAGGATGAGTCAAAGATTATAGGTCCCTTGGTCTTTTCAATAGTGCACCTTACCTTCAGCGGAAAAGGGAGGGCAATAGCAGGATATCCATAAACAACGGCATGTTCACCAATTAAGATTATTTTGCTATGTACTTCTGTAATAGCTATATTGTCATCCAATGTGTTCATATTGTTCCGTCCTTTATATTTAGCGTTAGCATTGCAATAGGTCCTTAAGTTGTCCATGAATTCTATAGGGCACCGTTCTTAACTCTTCTATGTTCTTTTTCCCTAAAAGCAGCATGATAACTTTTGACTTATAAATGATGTTCTGCAGATAGCTCTCTGCTGCTTCAACCCCTCCATCTATAAGCTCTCTTAAAATGGGGCCGCTGATTCCCGTCAAATCCGCTCCGGCACATAAGGCTTTTACTATTTCATCTGCTTTTCTCATTCCTCCACTGCAGACTATGTTTAAATCTTGGCTGATAGACCTACATTCTAATAGGCTGAGTGCAGTAGGAATTCCCCAATCAAAGAGCTCATCAAAATGAAACTCTTTATTTCTCTCACTTTCAATTTTTATAAAGTTGGTGCCCCCTCTGCCTCCTATGTCAATATATTTGACTCCCACTCCTATGAGTCTCCTGACCACATCCTTTGAAAGTCCGAAGCCAATTTCTTTGATAATAAGAGGTACGTCCAACTTCTTCACTATATGCTCTATATTTTTTAGTAGGCCCTTAAAATTTCTATCCCCTTCTGGCATGGCAATTTCCTGGGCGGGATTCAAATGTATCTGCAGTGCGTCAGCCTGTATCATGTCAACAGCTCTTTGTGCTTCCTCCAGGTTTGCAAAGGCATTGATATTAGAAATTACAATCCCTTCTTTTAGTATTTCTCTGACAACCTTAAAGGAAAGCTCATAATCACTGTCTTTTACTGCAATGGCCTGGGACCCCACAGCCATAGGTATTTTCAAACTTTTAGCTATTTTAGCCAGATTTCTGTTTATCTCAACAGCTCTGTCAAAGCCACCGGTCATGGCGTTTATCATCACCGGAAAGCCTATTTTCTTTCCAAGAAAACTGGTGCTTGTGTCTATCTCTTCAAAATCAATTTCCGGCAGCGAATTATGCTCCAGATATATATATTGAAATAAATTGTTGCTATCAAAATCACTGTCTAAGAAATGTTGAACATGCTCCCTTTTTCTGGAGCTCCTGATTTTACTCTTTGCTTTTAAATCTTCCAACAGAGCAACCTCCCAATATTCATATATATTAGTAACTTCCATTTTATAGCCAAACAGTCTACAAAACATAATATCATAATAAAAGTATTTTGTAAATAATAATTATTATCATTTAGCATACCATGATTTTTAACCTACATACTGTTTCCACAAGGCTTTAATATATGTTTCATATGTATTATTTCCATATTCATTATATTTTTACCCATGCTAATAAATATCCAACGGCATAGCCGGTGATTTTGCCTTAACGGGCGTGGCCCTTTACTGCTAGCCACGCCTGAAGGACGTATATACGGTCTGGCACATGCGAATTCCTGTTACACGCTACCCGTCAATGGGTTGTTTCTTAAAACAAAAGCACCAGATTTTGATTCTGATGCTTTTGTAGATATTTAGTTTCTGATTAGGTAATCAAAGGCCCCTAGTGCAGCATTGGCACCGGATCCCATGGAGATAATTATCTGCTTATATGGACTGTCTGTGCAATCCCCTGCTGCAAATACACCTGGTACATTAGTAGCACCACGGCTATCTACAATAATTTCTCCCATTCTGTTACGTTCCACAGTATCTCCAAGCCAATCGGTATTTGGTACAAGACCGATAAGCACGAATACACCCTGAAGATCCATATGATGCTCAACTCCGGTTTCCCTTTCCACATAGGTAAGGCCGTTCACCTTATCAGTGCCTGTGATTTCTTTTGTCTGTACGTTCTTTAATACAGTCACATTTGGTAGACTATAAAGACGTTCTTGAAGTACAGCATCCGCCTTAAGTTCCGGCATAAATTCCAATACTGTAACGTGATTTACTATTGCCGCCAAATCTATAGCTGCCTCAATGCCTGAATTACCGCCACCGATAACTGCTATATCCTTACCTTTAAATAGTGGTCCATCACAGTGTGGGCAGTAAGCTACACCTTTATTTTTAAACTCTATCTCGCCAGGAACACCTACATTACGCCATCGGGCTCCAGTTGATATAATAACGGTCTTACTCTTTACCACTGCACCATTTTCCAGTTCCACTTCGATAAGGTCTTTCTTTGTTAAACTCTTAGCACGCTGTGACTTCATTATATCCACATCATACTCTTTAACATGCTCTTCTAGACTCGCTGCCAGCTTAGGACCTTCTGTGTATTTAACACTGATAAAGTTCTCTATGCCTAAAGTATCCTGAACCTGTCCGCCAAATCTTTCTGCAATTATACCTGTTCTTATACCTTTTCTTGCCGCATAAATTGCTGCACTGGATCCAGCAGGTCCAGCACCTACAACAAGTACATCAAAAGGTTCCTTGTTATTATACTCTGAAGGATCTTCAGTTTTGCCCATCTTTAATAGTATATCTTCTAGTGTCATGCGGCCACTACTGAAAAATTCTCCATTTAAGTACACTGTAGGAACAGCCATAATGTTTTTACTTTCTACTTCTTCCTTATAAACAGCCCCATCTATCATAGTATGAGTAATGCCCGGATTTAGAAGGCTTAACATATTAAGGGCCTGAACTACATCAGGACAGTTATGGCAGGTTAAACTGATGTAAGTTTCAAAATGGTATTCACCTTTAATGCTCTTTATTGCATCAATTGATTTTTGATCTATTTTAAGAGCTCTTCCACTAACTTGAAGTAATGCCAAAACCAGTGATGAAAACTCATGGCCCAGTGGCACTCCGGCAAAGACTATGCCGGTATCTTCGCCTATTTTATTTACACTAAAACTTGGTGTCCTTTCTAATTGAATATTTTCCACTTTTATTCTTGAGGACATAGTAGCTAACTCCTCAGTAAGAGCTAGCATCACCTTTGATACCTCATCATTTCCTGCACTGACCTTAAGCAGCACTTCACCCTCCATCAATTCAAGATAATGGACTAATTGTGCTTTAATTTCTGAATCTAACATTTATATTACCTCTTAGATCTTTCCTACTAGGTCAAGACTTGGTTTAAGAGTCTCAGCGCCTTCCTTCCATTTTGCTGGACAAACTTCTCCTGGGTTATTTCTTACATATTGTGCTGCCTTTATCTTGTTAACTAATGTACTTGCATCACGGCCTATACCGCCTGCATTGATTTCAACGGCTTGAACAACTCCATCTGGGTCTATTATGAATGTTCCACGGTCAGCAAGGCCCTCTGCTTCGATAAGTACTTCAAAATTACGTGATAAAACATGTGATGGGTCTCCGATCATAGTATAAGTAATCTTTTTAATTGTTTCTGAAGTGTCATGCCATGCCTTATGTGTATAATGAGTATCTGTTGAAACTGAATATACTTCAACTCCTAATGCCTTTAGTGTTTCATAATTATCTTGTAAATCTTCAAGTTCTGTTGGGCATACAAAAGTGAAGTCAGCTGGATAGAAGCATACTACGCTCCAATGTCCCTTGAAATCTGCCTCTGTTACCTCTATAAACTCTCCGTTTCTGTAAGCTTGCGCTTTAAATGGTTTTACTTCTGTTCCGATTAATGACATATTTAATACCTCCTGATAATTAAATTTTTAATATGAACTAATTAGATAGAGGTCATTATAAAACTTATCTTATACCAGCAACAGCACAAGTAAAATTAACTGACCTGATTTAAGGCTATCTAATTAATAATTATTATCCGTTTGTAATTATTATTATATATTTTTGTAATGAAGTCAAGAGGTTTCTATAAAATTTTGAGTAAAATATTACTATATTGTAATATTTTGCTCTGAAAAATTCTTAATAAAAAAGAGTCAGCAAAACATTAGTTTTACTAACCCGTTATATATCTACTCATCAAATATATCATTGCATTTTCTTTTTTAGGAACTCTACTTCCTGCTCGATTAATTTGGTGTTCTTAGTATCCAATTTCAGTTTAGAAACGGTATCTATGTAATGACAGCCTAAACCTATTCCCCATCCTACAGTAGATAAGAGAAATATCATCATTGTATGGAATAGAAATAAACTTAGGAGTAGTATACCTCCATTAACCACACAATAAGCTCCAAGATGGGTAAAAAATTCTTGCTTAAGCTTTATCCTTCTTTTAGCTAGCTCATAGAGTTCAGCCTCAGAAACGTATTTTTGTGTACTATTATTATATATATTACTATTATTATTGTTTGGGTTATATTCATTAACCTCTTTTTCTATTGACACAGCAAATCCCCTCCATTTTTACCACTGTATTTACATTATACCACTGACATGGCTTTCTTTCTATATTTTTTTATAACAAGGACCTTTCCAAAGGTTATTGGTCAGGTCCTTACACTTATCTATTATTATGACATATAACTGGAACACCAGCTTCTATATTACTGTAAATTTCTTTAGCAACATTATATTGAAGATTTATACAACCATGAGAACCGTCTGTCTTATATATATTTCCACCAAATCGATTTCTCCAGCTTGCATCATGCAGACCTATTCCTCCGTTAAAGGGCATCCAAAAGCTTACCGGTGAAGCGTACCCTGGACCTCTAAGCACTGTATCTCTTTGCTTGTATTTTAAGCTGTAAATTCCTTCCGGTGTTGTATGTCCAGCTCTTACATTTCCAGTAACAGCAGGTCCTTCAGTTATTAAAATGCCATCTTTGTAAAACCACACATGTTGATTTGCCATATCCACTTCCACGTAGGTATTGCCAATACCATTGTTACTGAGGGATCTACCTCTTTTACTGTATATAGGCTCTCTCTCTATGGTCTCACCTTTTTTAATAGCTGTATTTATTGCTTCGGTTTCTTTGGTCACATCCATAACCCAGCCATAGTCCCCACTGCTTACCTTTATGGTCTTTCCTGAAGATGTCTTAAAGTCTATGGGCTTACCAAGAGTATTGTATTGATCTGCAAGACTATTGACATAGGTCTTAATATTTTCCTCTTCAATTGTAACTTCATAATCCTCATTTACAGAAATCCACTTGTTAATGATAGTTCTGTCCAGTACTTCTTTTTGATCACCGAATTTGTAAGTGAGCTTTGTTGAGATTATCTTATTTAGTTCTTCCACCGTTATAATTACCTTTTGTGATTCTGAAGTAAATTCCGGCCTAAAATAACAGCCGATGACTTCCAAGTCTATTGTTGTTTCATGCTTTACTATAGCATCCTTTACATATTTAAACAAAATGTCTTTATCTATCTTATTTCCATGTTCCTCCGGTATGATCACATACCTAATGCCATCAAATTTGATACTGGGATTTTGGGGCTCAATGATGTTCCTCTGATCTAAGCAGTTAAGCTTGTCAATCCTTTCCTTTAACATGTCCTTATCATAGGTAATTTCTACTGATATTTTGTAGCCTTCCTCCTTAAACAAAGCTAAAATCCATGCTAAAGGACTTTGAGCTGACTTGTATTTTTTAACAGCTTCCTCGTCTACATACTTTAGTCCAATATCCTGAGCTGTAATTTCTTCAATTCTCCCTACACGTTCCTTTAAAGTCAAGCTATAGTTTTGAAGTACAGCTGATAATTCATCTTCAGCACTCTCGATAGATTTACCTGAAACATCAATACCGTTAATTTCGCTTCCCACATAAAAGTGGTTCATAAAGAATACGGCTACACCTACATAGAATAAAGTCAGAAAACTGCAGAAACCAATAAATCCAATTATTAGTTTTTTGCCTATATGTTTTACTCTTATGCTCCCCATAATACCCCCTAAGACTATAGCTATATGTAAGTTTGGTTTTTGATATGTAGGAGGTTAAAATTATGTAAATATAGCTATACTTCATTCTATGATGTAACCTTCATTATTAAGACAGAAAAAATAAAAAGGTAAGCTTATTTTACCTAATAATTAAAATAGTAAAATCAGCATATACTCATGTATTTTATAAAAATTAGTAGAAAAAACCATAAAATCATGTTAAAATGGGGACGCAAATCTTATTAGGGAGTGTACATATGATTAAGAGGAAAATGATATTTTTTGATATTGATGGAACTATAATACCAGAGAATAGTAACAAGATTCCGGATAAAACTGTACAAGCTATAAGGAAGGCTCGTGAAAATGGACACCTTACCTTTATAAATACCGGCAGAACTTTTTTTAATGTTACAAAAGAAATCCGTGACATTGGATTTGATGGCTATGTTTGCGGCTGTGGAACTTTTATCTACTACAATGACAGAGTTATATTAGCTAAGTCATTACCAAGAGAGACATGTTTTGAAATTCCAAAAAAACTTAGAGAATACAAGATAGATGGTGTTTTAGAGGCATCTCACGGTGTTTACTTTGACCAGACAAGACCAGCCACCGGAGAGCTTAAAAAGATAAAAGAATCCTTCGCTTTACAAGGTTGTGACGTAACAAGATCTTGGGAAGATCCCGACTTGAATTTTGATAAATTTGTAACCTGGACAAATGAAGAAAGTAATTTTGAAGCTTTTTATAATTACATTACCGAATCTTTTGATTATATTGATCGTGGTAATAATTTTGGAGAAGTGGTTCCCAAGGGTTTCTCTAAGGCCAGCGGAATAAAGTTTCTTCAAGAATATTTCAACATCCCTCTAGAGGATTGCTATGCTATTGGAGACAGTACCAATGACTTGCCCATGTTAGAGTATGTTCCAAACAGCATAGCCATGGGTAACAGTTCTCCTATACTGTTTGATAAAGTAGCCTTTGTTACAAGGGATGTGAACGATGATGGTATTGAGTATGCTTTAGCCCATTTTAACATTATTTAGATAGTTTAAAATTACTTTAAACAGTAAAAAGATTAAACAAACTATTTTTAACACGGAAATATAGGAGGACACTGAGGCAAGGAAAGTTTTTCTAAATGTAGTTGCTTTCAAAAGAAAAACTCTTTAGTGTCCTAAATATATTAAGTAGATTATGTATTTAAATTTTTTACTTAACAGTTTTATGCTATCAATGATCAATCTCGTGCTATCTGTGATGCCTTTAATCTGTAAATTCAATTTCTTTGACGATCCTTCCGTCAAAGGCTTTTATTTGAAAAATGTTGTCTTTTAAAATACCATATGTATTGGGATAGTCTTCCTTTGGTAAGGTGATTGATCCAGGATTTATTATGAAGATATCACCTTTTTTTAAAGCCAAGGGTACATGTGTATGTCCATATATCAAAACATCTCCTCTATTTAACTTAGGGATGTTATCAATATTAAATTTATGTCCATGGGTAAGGAACAGGCGTCTTCCATTATATAGCAGATTTGAGTAATCTGCCATTATAGGAAAATTTAGAACCATTTGGTCTACTTCACTGTCACAATTACCCCTTACAGCTATAATTTTATGAGCATAGCTATTGAGTAAGCTTGCTACTTCTTTAGGATTATAATCCTTTGGCAATGGATTTCTGGCCCCATGATATAATTGGTCTCCCAGGAGAACAATGTAGTCCGCATCTTCCACTAGAGAGGCTTCTATGGCCTTCTTTGCAAAGTAAATGGATCCATGTATGTCTGATATAAATATTAGCTTCAAGTTATCTCCTCCTCTTAAGAATGTTCATTTCTTATCTATTCCACTTCTTTATAAATCCAAAGTAAGCACCACATATGCCACCAACTATATGTGTAAGTTGAGATATGTTATCACTGCTAAAAATACCATCAATAACTTCTCGACCAATAAAAATACATACTATGACGATAAAGGTTAGTGGAACTTTACCCCTTTCAATGTTGACGAAGGAACTTAATAAGATCATCATGAATACAATACCACTGGCTCCAAGTAAGGCAGTATCAAATAAAATTATATTGAGAAGCCCTGTTATAACTGCCGTAATTGAAATCATTGTCATCAAAGACTTCCCACCGTATTTCTCTTCCAACATAGGACCTATCAATAAAATAATTATAAAGTTATTGACAAAATGCTGCATGTCCGCATGGCCTAAAACATGGCCAAATAGTCTGATGTAAAAGAAAAAATCCGTTAAACTGCTTCTGTATACGGAAAATAAAAGGTAAGTAGATGCCCGGTCTGTTATTTCCCCCAATATCAATGCAAAAAACGAAATAAGGGTAAAGGTAAGAATTACTGGTGAATTATATTTTATTCGTTTTAGCAATTATAATCAGACTCCTTTCAATTATTAAGCTTTACTTTTAGTATCAAACTTTATGTTACCATACATTAATACAGTTTTCTATATTCACAAATAATATGAACCCACTATCAATAATTAATCCTTTGAATGCAATAAATGCTTCCTTCTACCGATTATATCGTTTGGGTACTTTTATAGTCTAATGCTCATCTGTAACTACTCTATTAATAAATATAAAGCCCCAGTAATAGTTACTCCTTAATACTGGAGCATTATCCTGCGGCTGAGTTATGGTTAAATAATCACAAAGGGAGTTCCGCCGGAACTCCTTTTTGCATGGTTTGATTACAGGCCAATGGTACCTCAACAATTTAGGAACTTTTACTATCAATAAGAGTGAAAATCAGCTCCAAATTAAGCCTTTTGTGAGAAGGCACTTTCTCCATATTTCTTAATGAGTTCACAAAAGGTTTCATCTACATATTCACGTATTAGCTTCATATACCTCAGATCCAATTTAACGAACTCAGCTCCATATATGCTGCAATCATCTTCATAACGGCAATTTCTTATACAGGCAATACATTCAAAGGAATAATCGGCATTAGGAAGCCTCAACTGAAAACTGATAAAATCATTTTCCTTCAGTAATAAATTTGACTTGATCCCCATACCTCCTTCTGATATATCAATGACCAGCAAGTATTTGCCATTGACGATAAGGTCCCGTATGGACCTAAAATTTATTAAGGGGTACTCAACATTATAATACAGGGGAACCCGCCTATAGCGTCTTTTCTCTTTTGAATAAAAATAGACTCTGTTATAAATAAAGGAGTAGGATTGCATTTTATACCACCTGCCATATCTTTAGTAAATGAAATTATGAGTGAAGATATATATCTAGAACTTTGAAGCTGGTATATGGTTTATACTTTTCATATATTCTACAATCTAATATAGATATCCTTCAAAACAAGTAAATGTTTACATAGAATATTTTTACATTTTAACTTGTGAATCATAATAATTTTCAGTAAAATATTTTAAATATCTGATTCCTTATGACAGTGGCAAAAATATTTATTTATTTGCTTGCTGCTATAACAAGAGAATATGAACTCTCTTTATCAAATTTACTGCCTTTAAAATCTCCATAGGCATCTATTTCGCTGAATCCCGCATTTGTCAACATCAAAATTGCATCGTCATATGTCAAGGGAGTTAATTCCACTTGATTTTCAAGTTTTTTATTGTCTAAAGATAAAATTGTTTTGAAAATAATTTTCTGTGTCTCCTCAATGTAATCATAATATCTTTCAAAGCTTAAGGGCACACTTTCATTAACTATACAAGGCAGAGATGTAATTCCTTTAGTAAGTATTCTGTCATAATTAATTATTTGAAATATAAATTCCCCTTCATTGTCCAGCAACTGACGGATTCCAGCAAAGAAGCTCTGAATTTGAGCAAGACTCTGGAGATGAACCAGAGAGTTTCCAATACAATATATAGCTCCAAACTTAGCTCCGCTAAATTCCTCGTACAAGTTCAGCATATCTGCCTGCAAGAACACTACTTTACTATTTGTAGCTTTTGTCTTTTCACTTAATTTACGAATCATTTCTCTGTCTAGGTCTACTGCAGTCAAACTATATCCAAGCTTATCCAGTTCTATGGCATAACCACCTGTACCACAGGCTACATCAAGAACTGATTTAGGCGGATTACCTATATGGTTTTTGAGAAAATCTACAGTATTTTTTGAGACAGGAAATATTTTGTCATAGTAGGTTGAAATCTCTTCATAAAAAGCCATTTTGATTACCCCTTTCGTATTTTTTTGGTGGCAGATGTGATGTGACTTGTGAGGTGGCAGGCACCTCACTTGGCCCATTCAGACCTTATTTCTTTGAGTTCACTTTTAAGCAAATCCAAGGGAAGCATTTCTTCATTATTTTTCTTCCTAGAACCTAAATTAATTACATGGCCGGGCGGATTTTTCAGTGAAAGTTTATTTTCTGAAGTAGTAATAACCCAGATAGTTTTATAGTGAACAATGCTTTGATCAAGAATTTCTTCACCTAAACCGTCAGTAAAGTAAATTAGTGTGGCCTTATACAGCTTCCTTTTGCTTATATATTCAAACACCGGTGAGAACTTAGTTTTTCCACTGGCTTTAGGTCTTTCTTTGATTGGCTTTCCGGCTTGTAAGGAATAAATCCTTCTGAGTTCATCGTCACATTCAAGAACAGTGACCTTTGAGTTGTAGCTTCTAACCAAAGCCTTGATTTCAGTCAATATGTTATCTATTTCTTTTTCCGTCATACTTCCGCTGATATCAATGGCTACAATCACTTCACTGATATAGTGAGTTATGATCCCTCTAAGCTCCAAACGGTCCGGCATTCTCCTATCCCTACGGGTTATGGTTTTCTTCTTTTTCCAAGGTGTAGTCCCAAAGCTTCTTATGAGGAGTTTTTGCCAGGAGAGTTTGGGGTTTGCTCTGGAATCCTCCGCTATCCGGCTTACACTATCAGGTCTACTGACATCATTAATGTTTTCTAGTAGTTTATCTACTATCTCCTTCAATTGCTCTTCGTCTAGATCTAAGTTTTCATTCATCCAAGTGTGGTGACTTTCCCCAACCTCGGTGCTTGAAAGATTGTCTGTTTCAATTTCCTCACCAATAACCACATTTTGAATTTTTCTATTCAAGGCCTCCTGGATTTGATGTGTGTAGAATTCAAGTGCTTGATTTTCTTGAAGGTTAACATTATATGACAAGCTTACTTTTTCTATGGTATTAGCCCAGTTTGGCAGGTTTATTATATATTGATTCACGGATATATCCATAGCTAAATTAACTGCCAGTTTGCTGTAATTTTTCAATAATACCTGTGACCTGTAATGATGAAGACTTAAAATGTGGTACACTTCATGTTTAAGTAGGGCTTGAATTTCTCTTATAGTGCATTCCAGCAAGTAAATGGGGTTTATCACTAATCTGAAATAGTTATACTGAGGTATTGTACACATTGGCTCTTGCAGATCGTAATCAAGTTCCCGCCTCAGCTCAACTATGAAATTAGCGAAAAAAGTATCTGCCCCCTCTATCATTTCCAGTATTATTGACTGCCAAAGTTTATTAAAAGCGTTGGCGAATTCCGGGTCCTTTGAAATTTCCTTGTCCTTAGCTATACATTGGGCTGATAGTTCAGTCCTTTTTCCCTCTATAAAATTGGTACCCATATCTTTACCTAGCCTCTATAAAAATTTCAAAGTAACCTTCGATGAACTCTTCACAATCGAGAAAGCTTTCATAGGAATCCTGGTCCATATCTCTTTTTATTTTCTTCATTATTGCCATTCTTAAGTCCTTGGGGAACAACCTTATAATACTTGTAAAGTATCTAATTATCCTTGGGTTAGGGTTTTCTGATATTTCGCCTATGCAATTTACAGCCAATAAATACTGTTTTTCATAACTTTCATTTTTTATCCTTGCAATGAGTTCCTCATCCAATGTGTCCCTATTCAGTAGTTCTGAAGCTATTAAATAAGACTTATCCTTATTATTTATAAAGTTCATAAACTCCTGTGCTATATAAGGTCCTACATTTCCTTTGACGGCATGTAGGAAAATGTCGCTGCTGTAATGGTCTTTATTTGCTGTAGCAGCTTCATAAATACGGGAAACCCTTTCCCAGCTTCTAGGAGTAGCTCTCACTGCTCCCTCCATGTCCGGCTTATGGAGATATTGTGGAAAAATACTGATAAAGTTCAGAACATCCTGATGGATACCCACTCTCTTCCCCCAAAGAAGCCAGCTTGCAGCATCAGATTCCAGTTCCAGCCAGACAAATCTGTTCTCCTGGGCCGGATCCATTTCCACCACTTGATAATCACTTGCTGAAAAATTATTAAATTTACTTGAAGGATTCATGGCTGCCATCACAAGAGTATTCGCAGGAAGCTTGTATCCGTTTATCTCCCTGTTGAGGATTATGTTCATTAATTCCTGCTGTACCACGTGCTCACAGCGGTTTAGCTCATCTATAAAGAGCAGGACCGGCCTTTTACTGTTTTCCTCAAGGGCCTTATCAATTTCCTGCAGCTTATGGTGTACAGCGTAAACCGTTCTTTTCTTAGTTGTTTTATTTTCATCTTTATATACACTGTAATCCTCCACTATGGGTAGTCCACCTATTTCACCTTCTTTTAAGAGGTTTCCATCTATGTTTACCAAATAATATCCATTTCTCTCTGCTAATTCTCTTACCAGTGCTGTCTTGCCAATGCCACTCTCACCAACCAGCATTGGTACGGCACCACTTTTCAATATTAATTCTGAAGTTAATAACGCCTCTTTAAAATTCATAATTCGCTCCTTAGTTATAAGTTGTAGTGTACAAACATCCTCTTAGCCCTTTTGCTTCCGTTCTCATACATAAATTTCACCTTATCTATGGTAAATCTTCGGATTTCACAAAAGGCCTTTATAAATCTATCTTCCACATCTTCTCTTGAAATATATTCTTTGATAATTGAAATAATATACTTTTCATCAAAAGTATTCATGTGCTTAACAATATTTAAATTGTTAAGCAATAAAACTTCAAGTTCTTCCTGGGTAAATCTAAAGCTGTTTATGGTTTCAGGATAATTTTTTATAGCATGGATTTTCACCTCAAAGATTGGATTATCTATATAATTTATAGCCTTAGAATGCATGGCAACAGCCTCAAGTTGAGTGGCTAAAGTCGGCTCCTTGATATACTTAATAGCCTCCCAGTTGCTCCTTATGGCAATCTTTTGCAACTCTTCATCTGAATTTTTGACATACTGTATAGCCCAGCCATTATTTTCCAGTGCCTTGATAATTACCGCTCTTGTAGGTGATTTAATAAACTTTAGAGTATTCCAAGCCTTCTCCACACAATAGATACAGATATCTTCACTGGGATTATCTATATACTCCAAAGTCCACACAGAACCTTCAACAGCCTTCCATTTAACTTCCTCTGAGGGGTTGTTTATATATTTTATAGCATCAGGTTTTATAGAAACAGCCTTTAACTGAAGGTCAACTGATGGATTATCTATATTTTTTATATAATATGGATCTTTTTTTAATACAATTTCAGGATCCACTGTACTATCTGGCATTTTCTTTCCTCCTAGTAATTATGTTCTATATTAAAATTGCATTGTTCACAATTAATTTTTAATATTATACCATTCTTAAACAAAAATTAATTTTATTTTTCTTCTTTCCATTCATTCCTTATGCTTTGGGCTATGGATTTAACTTTTTCAACAAGTGAAAAGTCCCTTGCATTTTCAATATCTAAGTCGCCATTACAAGGATATATTTCCATGGCAGTGAGCCTTTCGCATACCCTTTCCATAGTGCTTAACTTGTTTCTGTAGAACTCACTTCCTCTGATTCTGATAAAACGCCAGCCCAATCTTTCAAGAATAGCTTGTCTTACCATATCTTCTTCAAGTTTATCCTCACCGTGCCATCTCTCACCGTCACACTCAATGGCAACCTTCTTATCTTTATAAATTGCCACCATATCGATTCTGTAGGAACCGACAGACCACTGAGGTTTTATACTGTAGCCTCTTCCAATGAGGAACTTCATGACGTCCACTTCAAATTCAGACTCTGCAGCCTTTGAAAGTGTATCAAATATAATTTCCTTTGAAGTAGGATTTTTCAAGTATTCCATTAGCTCTTTTCTGATATCACCGGGCTTAAGGTCGTCATCTCCAATTGAATGAACCAGCCAAATTTGGTCTCTTGCACGGCTTACTGCCACGTTATACCTCTTTTTGTATAAGTCATCGTTTCCGTATTTCATAAGATTAAGAAGTCCTTCACTTTCATTTGTATCCACCATGGACAAGAAAATTATATCCCTTTCATCGCCTTGGAAATTGGCAGATTTACCGCAGAGGATTTGTCTCTTTTTATATTCAGAGGGTTCCATCCTATTTTGCAGCATTGTATCTATTAAGGCTGCCTGTTTCTCTCCCCTTAAGGTGATGACTCCAAAGGTCTTGTCCTTATATTCTTCACTTTCACAGCAGGCAAGTATTAAAGACACAATGGTCTCTGCCTCTTTTTTATTCATCTTATTCCTGCAGGTTGCTCCATGGACCCTATAGGTTACAGTTGCAGGTTTTATGACTACTTCACTGGAATCTCTTAGGGGCTTTATAGCACCATTATAGGACAGCCAATTGGAATACTGGATTATCTCAGGTACACATCTGAAGTGTTCCCTTAATCTGACAGGCTGGTAACCCGAAGCCTGAGCCAAATCATAGATGGAAAACTTGCCGGAGTATAATTTATCGTTGGGAATGTCATAGAGGTATTCTTTTATAAGCTTGTCTACATCCTCACTTCTTTCTCCTACGGCCAGGGGGCTTACCTGCTCATTGTCACCTACCACTATGGCCTTTTTTCCCAGATAAAGGGCTACAAGCCCCATCAAATCCGCCTGACTGGCCTCATCAATTATTACCACATCAAACTTATTTTGTCTGGGATTAAAATTCTCTACCACCTTACTCAATGGCATTATCCATACGGGAATTGCTCCCTGACATTCAGGCATTAGCTTTCGTGCCTCAGCCTTGTATACCTCAACCTTCTTGCCCGTCCCTGTGCCAATCTTTCTGATAAGCTGTCTCCAACCTTCAATGGCTTGTACCTGTTTTCTATTGTCTTGGAAATTCAAGAGCTTTGCCTGCCAGGCCTTTTTAAAAGCTAACTCTGCTGTGTTTTCCTTAAGCTCTTCCTCGATTTTAAGTATTTCTTCTTGAATAGACTCAATATATTGACTATCTCTTTCTATTAATTCCTGGCTGAATTGAGCATATAGCCAGGCCTCCTTAATGGCTGTAGGCGGATTTCCCTCTCCATGGGGGGGATTTCTCAGTGCAATCTCTTTAGCCCAAGCCGGAGCGGTGTCACTTAACTTTCTTAGGAGGTATTTTCTTCGGTCTATATCCTGGCCTTTCTTCTTTAAATTCGCCAAGGCTTCATAGGCTTCCTTATACAAAGCCACCGATTCCATATGTAATGCAGTCTGCAGGCTACTGATTATTTTGCTGGTCTGAGCTTGGGAGTATGTATTAACCTTCCTTTCTATGCCTTCTTTTAGGTTTACATACTTTGAGTACTCAAGTCTGTAAATTTCAGAATTGATAACGGCTATAAGTTTTGGTCCAAGTTCCTGCTTTATATATTTTAATCTACTGTACTTATCCTTTGATAGATCTATGTTTTTATCTACTCTTATCAAATCCACACCAAGGGACTTCAATTTAGATATTATGGGATTCCAGTATTTTTCATACCATAGGAGAGCTTCTTCCAAAAGGCCTCGGTACTTATGACAAACTATTTCAAAATCCACTCCCATGGCATAGGTCCTATCTGCCCCTAGTGGTGCCATCTGCCTGTCCCATCGGTTAGCCAGTTGCATTCTAGCCTTGCTTAAGCGGTAGTACTTCAGCAAAGCCCTATATTCATTGAGATGTTTGGGCACCTTCCCGTTTATTCTACAGCTGTTGATAACTGTCTTCATATCAGGATTTAATATCAGGTTCAGTCTTGAAACCTTGCCCGATGCTTCCAGCTTCTCTATTATGGCCTCAAGCAGTTTTTCCACATCTATTTTGCTATCAACCTGCTGGATCTCAGGATTGTACTTAATCAACTCTTCTGAAATAACCAAATTCATTTTATATACCTTATCTATTTCTCTGATAAGGCCTTCCCAATTCTTTCTCACCGCATCTTCCCTTGAACCTTCCATAGCAGCCAGCATCCACTCATTCTCTGTCTGCAGCTTTTCCAAGGCGGCGTTTATATCTTTTATTACAACTTGTAAAGCCTCTATGGATGCCTCCCGTCTTACGGGATGCCAACAGTCTTCGTAACTCTTGAGTTCTTCTTCTCTGTAGCTGTTTTTCTTAGTTATCAGCTTATAAAAATCTGTGGGACTCATTAGCTCTTCTAATTCCGGCAGGTCATTATGGTATTCCCTTTCTTCCTCTGCTGAAATCAAAATATCTGAGCCATAGAGCTCCAATATCTCTGCTTCAGTCAGAGAAGTTCCTTCCCCACCTTTTACCGGGGTGGGTATCCAGGAATATGTATCTTTATATTTGCTGAGAAATTTAGCTGCCTCTATAGGCTTAAATTCCTCTCCGTTAATAACTATAGGCCTGTACTCATTTAGCCGGGCATCTTTCAGCTTTAGCTGCAGGTTTCTCAATCTGCTTATTTGTTCCCTTCTAACTCGCTCTAAAGCTTCAATCTGCCAAATCAATGTGGCTGGATTTAACCTCGACCTGTTCTCATTTATTTCATCTAAGGTTTTCTCCATTTCCTCTCTGCTTTCGGTAGTACTCAATAAACTTAGACATAAGGCCTGCAGGTTATCCGCCACTTTACTCTTTAATACAGAAAGAGCCTTCTCACTGTAGCTTGTCACTAAAATGCTTTTACCTTGGGCTAATAGGTGGCCTATCATATTTGCTATGGTATGGGTTTTGCCTGTTCCCGGAGGCCCCTGCACCAATACCGCATCGTTATATTCCAGATATTTTGCAACTGCTAACTGCTCACTGTTGGCCGGCTTGGTCATTAAAATGTCCTCATCTATGCCATTTGGATTAAGGCTTCCCATGGTTTTAAAGGCTTCTTCCGTATAATGCCTTTCTTCGGTGCAGCCTACTACATCCTTTAGAAATCCCGGCAGCTTACCGGCTGTATTGATGTCTTCTAATACGGAATCAAGTGCTGTGCCAAAGCCTATATTTCTCTTTCTCAAAAACAGCACCGGTCTTCTGTAAATCTGTGGATTTTCATAATTATTTGATACATCCATTCTGAATTCATGAAACTGTCCCTTAGCTGAAAGTGCATTTGCAAGTCTATTTAAAAATGAATTTGTATTGGCCTGTTCAAGCACAGAATATTTATTGATATCAAATTCATCATAGAGCTCTCGCAGTAATTCACTATTTAAGTCTTCTATGTAATAAAACAGACTCCTGTAGATTTCAGTTCCCTTATCAGAATGTCTAAGTATAAATTCAGGTATATCCGCATCAAACTCCAGTTTTACATGCTGTAAAAGCAGAGGGTGATCAATGAATACATCTTTCTTGTACAGCAGAAAGGCATCTCCTAAGATCAATTCCACCGCTTCCGGCTCCCTCATAATAGTTGAATATAGGCCATAAAGTGTATTAAAGAGGTCATCGGCAGCCCGTGCAGGCTGTTCCTCTTTAACCCATGCCTCTCTTTGAGCTTTCCAGTGGTTAAAGACCTTAACCCTTTCTCTGTCCTCTTCGAATTTAACTACGGTGTACTCAATTTCGTCCTTGTAGCTTGCTTCCTTCCTTACTTTTATTTCAGCTTTTACTTTCACATCTCCATTTATATGGTCCCAGCCCACTTCTACCCATTGTCTAAGTTCTATGGGTAATGTTGGACAAGCAGTTAAAACCGGTCTTTTAACCCTTAATATTCCTTCGCAAGCTTTTTCATCCTGCTGCTGGCAATAGATATTATTTAACACTGTCTTATGCTTGGGTAAGTTGTCCATCCACTTCTTCCAGGGCTGATTTGAGATGTCTGTAATTATTGGATTTTTTATATTATTATATTGCTTCAAAAATTGAAACAGCCTTATAATTCTTTCCTTTGAATTCTCCTTCACCTTTTGTTCCTCCACGTCTTTGTGTCTTAGCCAAAATGTCTTGTTTATCGTACTCCAGAACTAAGATTCTACTCTACTTCATTTTACTAATATTCAAGGCACAAAACAACCGTTCTGGTCTATATTTTTGTAGAAAAGATATTATATAAAAATAAACTTATCAATATTGGTTTTGTTTTTATGTAATATTGTATTATAAGATAATTGTGATAAAATGTTTATATGAAAGGTTCACTTTAAGTCAGTATTTTAATTATGTGGAACCAGATTTATGGATAATTAATAATATAATACTTTGTGATAGGAGATGACGCTTATGTATTGTGTGCAAGAAATAGCACCAAAAATATTCTGGGTCGGTGGTAGTGATAGGAGATTAGAACTTTTTGAAAATATGTTTCCATTGCCTAATGGGGTAGCATATAATTCCTATTTAATTATGGATGAAAAAACGGCTTTAATTGATACCGTTGATCGTTCCATAGGTCAAATATATCTGGAAAATATTGTCCATGTATTAGGTGGCCGTGAACTGGATTATCTTGTTGTTAATCATATGGAACCAGACCATTGTGCCAATATCGATGAAATAGTACGTCGTTACCCTAATGTTAAGTTAGTAGGAAACCAAAAGACCTTCCAATTCATGGAACAATTTTACGAAATGGATATGACCAAGAATTACCTGGAGGTAAAGGAAGGAGACGAACTTTCCTTAGGCAGCCATACCCTACGCTTCTACTCTGCCCCTATGGTGCATTGGCCTGAGGTTATGGTAACTTATGAGACAACTAAAGGTATCTTATTCTCTGCTGATGCTTTTGGTTCTTTTGGAGCTCATTCTGGTAATATCTTTGCGGATGAGGTAGACGAAATAGATGTTGCTGAAGCAAGACGTTATTACTCAAATATTGTAGGCCGTTATGGCACTCAGGTTCAAGCCTTATTTAAAAAGGTTGGAGGCCTCGAAATCAATATGATCTGCGCTTTACACGGTCTAATTTGGCGTGGTGAAAAGATCAGCTTTATCTTGGATTTATACGATAAATGGAGCCGTTATGAGCCGGAAAAGAAGGGTGTAGTGCTTGTATATGCCTCCATGTATGGCAATACAGAAAATGCAGTACACGTTTTGGCAAATAAGCTGGCCCAGCGCGGTATCCGTGATATGCATATGTATGATGTATCAAAGACTCATTCTTCCTTCATCATAGCAGATTTGTGGAAATACAGCCATGTGGTGTTTGCATCACCGACTTACAATATGCACCTATACTTTGTTATGGATACATTATTAAAGGATATTTCTGTATTGAACTTAAAGAACCGTAAGGTATCTCTTATAGGTAATTATTCCTGGGCCAGTGCAGCATTAAAATCCATGAAAGAGCAAATTGAAAAGATGCAAGGCATGGAGCTGGTTGGCGAACCAATTGATATTCGTTCAGCGCTTAAGCCAGAAGGCGAACAGGAAATTGATAAACTTGCTGATGCTATAGCTGCATCCTTTAAGTAAGAGAAAAAGGTACGAAGGGACGTATTACACGTCCCTTTTCTTACTGCTCTTATTTGGTTAGATATCAATATTTTATACACAAAAAGTTGAACTTTTTATGCAGTTTTCTGAGCCAAATCCTCACATTCTTGAGGAGTAATATATCCAATACTGCCATGTATTCTTTTTTGAATATGTAAACCTATGCCTGCAGGGAGAATCCACTTTAGAGTTGAGATACAAAATTATTCTGGAGCAAAAGAGACAGCTGGAAGAAAAGCTAAGAGAACTGAATGAAAGATACCACTACATTGAAATATATTTTCCATAAAAAGAGCAAATTAATATAGAAAAAGGGTAGTTAAATTCAGCAGCTATACAAGAGGTGTACTATGATATTCGAAAAGAGGTTAGCAGATAAAAGACTTACCTGTGTCTATAAAAATGCAAGAGTTGAGTACTTCGACAATAATTCAAAATATATATTCTTTAGCGACTGTCATAGAGGAGATTGTACCCCCTCTGATGAATTTGCAAAAAATCAAAATATATATTTATTTGCTCTGGAACATTATTATAAAAACGGCTATACCTATGTGGAGGTTGGCGATGGCGATGAACTTTGGGAACATTCAAACTTTAAACATATAAGACTTGCCCATGATGAGGTATATACGGAATTGAAGAAGTTTTATGATGATAATCGCTTGATTATACTATACGGCAATCACAATATCTGTTTGAAGTATAAGAGCATCGTAGAAAAGAACTACTATAAATTCTACGATGAATATAACGAGGAAGAAATAGAATTATTCCCTGGCATAGAATTACATGAAGCTGTAGTCTTTAAGCACAGGGAAACAGGCCAGGAAATCCTGACAATCCATGGCCATCAAGGTGACATAATGAATGATAATCTTTGGTATCTCAACATGCTTACTGTAAGATACTTTTGGAAGTTTCTTCACTCCATAGGTTTTATAAATCCTGCCAGCCCGGTAAAAAGCGCAGAGAAGATACATAAGATAGAACGAATCTACAGCAATTGGATAAAGAAGAACAAAATTATGATCATCTGCGGTCATACCCATAGACCCCATTTCCCCAGAAGTGATGAATTGCCCTACTTCAATGATGGGTCTTGCGTGCGGGCAAGTGGGATTCAAGGTATTGAAATAGCAGATGGAAATATAGCCTTAATTGAATGGAGGATCAGAACCAATTCAGAGGGTGTCCTCAGCATCAGCCGAAGAATATTAAGAGGACCAGAAACATTAGAAAATTTCGATTTAAGGAAAAATTCCTATTAATATAGGGACGGTTTACAATTTTTCGTAGTATAAGAAAAATTGTGTACTGTCCTTTCATAATTGTGTACCATTTTTTTTCATCTATAACAGGAATTTACCTTCCTCTGTAGAATATATAATAACTGTGCAACTTTTAACACCAGCAAATTCACCAAATTCATAGAGAACTGGAGGGAGAAATGACATGAAGGTATTAAGATTGAGTAAAGTCATCGGTGTTCTTGAAGTGATAACAGCCTTAAAGGAATCTCAGGAAGATGCAGTATTTATCTTAAATGAAAATATATTGATTTTTAAGTTTTTAGAGAGCCTGAGTTCTAACGGAGTTAACTTAAGCAAAATTAAAATTGTTAATGAAATTAATTTTAAGTTTGATGCCTTACTGAAAGACAAATACACCGGCGAAATTATTATAGAAGCCAGGACTTTTAGTGAGATTTTGGAAAAGATAAATTATTGTGAAGCTGACAGGTATCTGCTTATTTTATTAACTGATGAAAGGAATAGGGCTTATATCAGCAAAATAATACAGCAATTCATATATATAGACTTACATATTGATGTAATACTTGAAAAAGAAGAAAAACACAGAAATGCAGTTCGTGCCTTTAAGGAGTATTTTAATGAGATAAAGGCATCTCTTTATACGGCAAGGCAAAGAATTTATGATGCTGCAGCTAAGGACATGCATCAATTGGGGAAGTATAAATTTATCAAAATAATTGATGACATAGAGAGCATGGTGCTGGAAGCAGAAGATAGGGAACTTACAGTTGCTGTGATGGCCACTAAAAAGTCTGGCAAGAGCGTTCTTGTCAACAGCTTCTTAGGCAATGACTATGCCCCTACCAGTTTTGAATTGGCCACCCCTAATTCAATAATTTATAAGTGTAATAATGAGAAAAAGTTGGTTTTAAGCTATAGAAATGGCTATAAAGAATTTCAGAACGTTGATCTATTAAGACATTATGTTGAAAGTATCTATAAGAGTGCTGAATATGATATAAAAAGAGGACAACCAGTAGAAGATATGTACATTCACTACATAAATGAAAATCAGCACCACAATAATTTTACCTTAATAGACACCCCGGGCCCCAACCTTGCAGGCAGCAATCATAAAGAGATCGCCTATAAGTGGATTGAAGTTGCGGATGTTATCATTTTTGTGATAGATTATAGTAAATACTTAACCAATGATGAGGAAAAATATTTGAGTGATATAAAGACTATTTTTGACAAGTATGATAAAACTCATTCTTTTATAGTCATTGTAAACAAGATAGACTTACTATATGCCAGTGGGGAGAAAAATTCCGTGGTAAGGTTTTTAGACTATTTAAGGTTTAAGCTTGAGAACCTTGGCTATAGTGGTTTTGTAATTTTTGCAGCCTCAGCCCTTCAGTATTTTACTGCTCTGAAAGTGCCAAAATTAAAAGGCTGTGAACAACTGGTGGATGCCCCTCCCCATGAACTAATCAGGGACTTAAGGAAATGTAAGTCCACTTATATGGGCAGAAAAGAGCTGTCCTTCATAAGAATTTTAGAGGATTATTTAAGGGACCTAGAGGATTACCAAGGAATTGTGGATGCAGATCTGAACACCCTTCTTGAAAAAAGCGGGGTTACCAGGGTGATGGACTATACAAATTATATAGCCACTCAAAAGGCAAGCTTAGAAGTTTATAAAGCCATAATGAGAAAAATTGACGACAGATTTGTCAATATGAAGAATAACTTCTTCTCATTTCAGCTTACCTACCTGAATGATAGGATGAGGATCAAGCAAAAAGAAAAAGAAGAATTAATAAAGGCCATTAAAAAGCTGTATGATGTGGTAAATCTTGCAAATACCGATATAAGTAAAGCCCTGGATTTTACAGGCCTATTAGTTGCAATTGAAAGTCAATGCAACACATCAGACAGTGAGTTATCCAAAATGCTGGAATCCTCAATAAAGAAAGAGATAGATGCCGTCAAGCACTCCCTTTTATGCAGCACAGAGGAGGAGCTTAAAGAGATAGTAGACGGTAATATTGATTATATAAGTAGTAAAGTACAAACCAACTTCCAGAAGATTTTATTGGACATGTTTAATGAAAAAGCCGGTCAATGTCAGAGAAAAGTAAATTCCGAGTTGGATAGGATACAAAAATACTTGTCATTTATTGATAAAGAGATACAAACCAATATTGGTGTCTTTAACGATTATTTAAATACCAGCTTGCAAGTTAACAGTTTAAAGATTACTTTACCAAGGTTAGAGCTTGCCTTTTCAAGGAAAAATTTAGACTTTAGCAAAATAGATGAAAAAGTGAACAATCAAATCCATGACATGCTAAAAAAATGCCTTTATCAAAGGCATGGCGTCATAGGCCACTTGATGAAGCTTGCCACCTTAAATCAAGTAGACAAGCGGTTTGGTAAGTTTGAATTAGACGTGGACAATATCTGCGAAATGTTAAACTCCTTGTCACAGGACATAAAAGTTGATGTGATTTCCACTATAAAAGAGAATAATATAACCTTGCTTAACCATGTGACCACTATTTTAAAAGAAAAACTTCACCAAAAAATTTCTGAAGAAATCAGAGCTGTATTTAACAACTACATGGACCTGATTAAGGAAGTAGAAGATGCCTTCATGGCATCTAAGGCAGATATAGAAAATGATATCAACTTCATCCGGGAAAAGCTGAACTTTCTGGAAGAATCAAGAGACAGTCTGCAGATGTTCTTTAATGTTTGGGAAAGAATTCGTAAAGAAGTAAAGGAGTCTAAACTGGATTTGTGTTCTCCGTGTCCTCATTGAATTCAGTGTTTAATTTTTTTTGCATCGCAGTTTTCTTTTTAAGTACCACATTGCTCTTACGGTTACTTAGATTTACCGATATATTACTTTTGGTGCCTTTTTATTTTTGCAACCGTATATACTAATGAAAGGATGGTGTTATAAAAATGAAATCTCTTTTAAAATTAACAGCGGTTGTTGCAATATGTGCTCTAGTAGCTGGATGTGCAAAAAAAGGAGGTCTTGACACAGGCGAGCCAAAGGTAGATACAGCCCCTGTGGTAACTGTGGGTACAAAACCTGATTCCGGAAGTCAAGGTATAACTGTAAACAAAATATCCTTTGAGGAGGTAGCAGAAGCTGATATCCCTGATACCCTTAAGGACAAGATTGAAAGCTCAAAGTTTCACAGAGGCTTTCTATATGAAGAAGTGGATGGATATTACTATATAGCTATCTTCTCAGGAGAAAAGCCTACCGGAGGATATGGCATAAAAGCAGTATCCATAGAGGATAATGAAGGAGCTACTAATATATTTGTGGAAGAAACTGCTCCAGCAGAAGGAGATTTTGTTGCTACAGTAATAACTTATCCCTATACAGTAATAAAGGCTAAAGGTATTGCTCCTGACATAGCCTTATTCCACAAGGATGGTTCTAACTTTGAAATTTCAGAGTCAGCCCCGGAAAAAATGGCTGTTATAAAGGCTAAAGCTCAGTTCTTAGGCCAAATCGACGTTAACTCCATTGAGGTGAAATTGGATGGTAAAATAGTAGCTATGCAGCTTGGTGCTGTGCTTAGAGATGCTATACAAAACTATAAACTTGAGCCGGATTCTATGATTAATATAGAATACTACGAAAACTCTAATGGTCAGTTTGTAGTTGAATATCTTGAAGAAAAAGAATATTAATATTGGCTTAAAGCCGATAAATTAGGCCTGGTTTCAGAAATGATCCCAGGCCTGATTATTATTTTTTGTCTGATTTTTTGTTTAGTAACAGCTTGGCACCAAAGGCTAAGGCAGCAAGACCAAATGTAGCCGCAGCTGCAGCCTTCTTTTTTGTATCCAACTTCTTTACAGACTGAAACACAGTTTTGATTTGAAATTTTTCTTTATTGTCAGCGCCGGTTTCTTCATTTCTATGACTCTTATGTCCACCCCTATCCTCCTCAAAGACTCCGTTTTCCATGGCCATCTTGTTCAGCATTTCGATGGTTTCCTGATCTTCATAGGCCAATAAGCTATTTACCAAAATACTTCTTGCCTTGCCCAAATTATTTTCATTCAGTGCCTTACTCATATCATCTATCAATTTTTGATTCATAATGCTACCTCCACAAAAAATTCTTATTACTGATGACTATGTTTTGTCTTCAATACCTCTAATAAGTATTATTCAATAATTATGCATATAAAATACTTTATAATAATTATATTATGTAAATACAATATAAGACAACTTTTTGTATATAAAATAATTGTAAGAGCTTAACAGGCTAATTCCTCCGGTTAATTTTTTTTTATTATTGTGACAACTTCTATCTTAAACCATAGAATATTATACGGACTATTTTAATGTATCCTTCTTCATTCCATGTCAACTTAAAGCCTTATAGCCTGCAAAATAAAATAGTTAACTAGCAATTTCGATAAGAGAGGAGATGCTATGAAAAAATACAGGCGGTACAGAGCAGAGTTTTTAGGTTATGACATCGATAAACTTAAACTAATTGGAATGGGCCATGAAGGCAAGGTCTATCTTCTGGCCAATGATAGAGTACTAAAGGTTTTTTATAAAGAGGATTCCTGTAAAAAACAGATCGAAATACTCATCAAGGCTCAAAACAGCAGATTTTTCCCAACTGTATACGCATTTGATAACCGTTCCATAATTATGAGCTTTGTTTACGGCAGTACCCTATCCTATTACTTAAGGCAAAATAATATCAATAAACATATTTCTCTAGAACTTTGTAAACTTATAGATGAGTTTAAAAGACTGCAATTTACCAGACTTGACATGCGTCTTGGACACATATTCCTACAGCCGGATGAAAGCATTAAAGTCATAGATCCAAGAGACAGTTTTAAAAAGAAAGTGCCCTATCCCACGTCCATGTTACGGGGCCTGCAAAAGAGCGGTGAGTTAATGGAATTCTTTAGATATATCCAAAATGACTACCCGCACTACTATAAGTACTGGATGAAAATGATGGCAAAGGCGAAGTGCTAGGCGAGGGTGAGCGGTGCGGTGCCGTCAAATGGCAAGTGGGGTGCCTCCCCCATGGGTGCCCCTTTGGGTGCCCCCTTGGGTGCCAGGCACCTCACAACTCACATCTCACATCTCACATCTCACGTTTTGTATCTTATCTTCACGGAGCCTGCACAAGATGTGATATGTGAGGAGGGTGGCACCTCTCAGTGGCACCTCACAGTGCAGAGTAGGTGTTACCAGAAAACACTTCTTTAAAATAGTCAAAGTCAATTGATGACATAATTGGTTAAGTTGTAAGTTACTCTATCTTTTCATATAATTAAGAAAAAGCCCTGTCTAAAGGAGGATCTGATCTATGAATTCCAACGGTAAAATTACCTTTGATGAAGCAGATCTACATTATTTAAAACTGCTCTCTAAGCAATATCCAAACATAGCTGCAGCCAGCACAGAAATAATAAATCTGCAGGCAATTCTAAATCTGCCAAAGGGCACGGAGCATTTTATATCCGATGTTCATGGTGAACATGAGTCCTTTAGCCATGTTTTAAGGAATGCCTCCGGTGTAATAAAGCGAAAAATCGATGACGTATTCGGAAACTCCTTGAGAGAGTCTGAAAAAAAGAGCTTAGCCACAATCATTTATTACCCTGAACAGAAGCTGGAATATATATTGAAAGAAGAAAAGGACATAGAAGACTGGTATAAAATAACCCTTTACAGATTAATTCAGATATGTAAGGTGGTGTCCTCTAAATACACCCGGTCAAAGGTGCGAAAGGCTTTACCTAAGGACTTTGGCTATATTATAGAGGAGCTCATCCATGAAGACAGTGACGTTGCCAACAAGCAGCACTACTATAACAACATCATTGAAACCATAATAAAGCTGGACAGGAGCAACGCCTTTATTATATCAATCTCAAAACTTATACAGAGATTAGCTATTGACAGGCTTCATGTTATTGGTGACATATACGACAGAGGTCCTGGAGCTGACATAATTTTAGATACCTTGATGGACTATCATTCCCTGGACATACAGTGGGGTAACCACGACATAGTTTGGATGGGGGCAGCAGCTGGCAGCGAGGCTTGTATCTGCAATGCAATCAGGTTCTCCGCAAGATACGCCAATCTCCACATCATAGAAGAAAGCTACGGAATTAACCTGCTTCCCCTGGCAACCTTCGCCATGGAGTATTATGACGATGATCCCTGTACAAATTTTATGCCTAAGTCTATTGCCGCCAAGGAGTTACCCGAAAAGGAGTCCAGACTCATTGCCATGATGCATAAGGCCATCACAATAATTCAATTTAAGCTTGAAGGACAAATAATAAAAAGGCATCCAGAGTATGATATGGATAGCAGACTGCTTTTAGATAAGATTGACTATGAAAGGGGAACAATTTGCTTAAATCAAAGGGAATATGCCCTCAATGACAGACATTTCCCAACAATAGACCCTGCTAATCCCTATGAATTGACTGTAGAAGAAAAGAAACTTATAGATAAACTAAAGTCCTCTTTCATTAGCAGCATCAAGCTCCAGGAACATGCCCGCTTTCTCTTCTCCAAGGGCAGTATGTATACGGTTTATAACTCCAATCTCCTCTTCCACGGCTGCATACCTATGGATGAAGGCGGCAACTTTAAAAAGATAAAGATAGGTGGAAGGGCTTACAGCGGAAAGATATTTTTTGATGAAGCGGAAATATTGGTCCGAAGCGGTTATTTCAACAACTGTGTTTCAGAGGAAAAACAAGATGGTATGGATTTTGCCTGGTACCTGTGGTGTGGTCCTGACTCCCCCCTCTTTGGCAAGAAAAAGATGGCCACCTTTGAAAGATATTTTATAGATGATGAGGAAACTCACATAGAAGAAAAAAATCAATATTTTTATTTGAAGGATGATGAAGAGATTTGTAATAGGATCTTGCGGGAATTTGGTCTGAATCCTGATAATTCTCATATTATCAATGGCCATGTTCCTGTAAAAGTCCGTAAGGGTGAAAGCCCCATAAAGGCAAATGGTAAGCTGCTTGATATAGATGGGGGATTTTCCAGAGCTTATCAGCCGGAGACCGGTATAGCCGGTTATACTCTGATATATAATTCTTATGGACTTATACTGGCCTCGCATGAACCCTTTGAATCAACCATAAAGGCCATTGAAGAAGAAAAGGACATCCTATCCACCAATGTGATACTGGAGCAGGTTTTTGTGAGGAAAACCGTTGGAGACACAGACATAGGGGCTGAGCTCAGAAATCAAATTAAAGATTTAACCATGCTGCTCACCGCCTACAGAAATGGACTTATCAAGGAACAGGAATAAAAAGCAAGACAGAGGGACGCAAACAACGTCCCTCTGTCCCCTAAACATCAATTCCCAGGAAGTGCTTTACCACTATGCCCACCAGGAAGGAAAGGGCTGCTACAGACAAGCTTATTACGGCCATTTCTACAAATCTCTTCTTGAATGGCAGGTCTTTAGCCACAGAAATATAATAGGTAAAGACAAAGATAATAAGTACTACAATCACCAGCATTATTATCAATGCTTGTATATAATTATCCCTTGGTAAAAGCAGATAAGGCAATACTAGTAAGATAACTGCAAAAATATACATTATACCAGTATACAAGGAAGACTTTAAGGCATTGGAATCTCCTTCTGACCGGGCTGATAAATACTCTGAAGAGGCCATGGATAAGGTGGCGGATATGCCGGTGATCAAGCCGGAAAGGGCTACTAACTTATTATTCTGTAGAGCAAAACTTAAGCCCGCTAGGGTACCAGTGAGCTCTACCAAGGCATCGTTCAGCCCTAATACCATTGAACCTACATATTGCAACCGTTCCTCATTTAAGAGGCTGATTAGGACCATTTCATGAGCTTCTTCCTCCTGATATATCGTTTTTGCCTCAGGGACCTCAGTGATTAGTTTTGAATAAATATCTTGTGCGTCTTTCTCAGACCTTTCCATAATTTTAATGGCAAAGGTATATCCAAAAATTATGCTCAATAATGTATATATAAAAACTTTAAACTTATTTGCTTTCAGATTTTTATTTGTATATCTGCGCCAAATTTCACTATGGACGCCCTCCTCATCTCCAATACGCTTCAGTGTATCCCTTTCAGTTTGACTTTTCACTCTCTTTGACAAGTTAAGATAAATAGCTTGTTCTGTAACCTCGTTTTGCTGAAGCTGAAGAATAATCTTTTCTGTTTCGTTTGATATAATCATAATATACACCTCCAGTTGAATGAAAAACTTTATGGTATTGTCCAAGAGCAAGAGCTCTATCAGCTTAAATAAGCTTCGAGCTCTTTTTCATGCTTTCTTTCTTCTTTTATCAATCCGATGAAAAATAATTACCAAATACTTTTTAAATAAATGGTTAGGTCTTTAAAAATGCTAACTTTGATACTATCCTCTTCGTTATATATTTCCGGCATTCCATACTTGCCATCTTCCATAATTTTATACACCAGTACATTTTTCTTCATTGGATTTACAATCCAATACTCTTTCACACCAAAATCTCCATATAAATTTAACTTTTTAACATAGTCAATAAAAGTTGAAGACTGTGATACAATTTCGATAATAAAATCCGGAACTCCTTTAGCTCCCTTTTCGTCCAGTTTTTCACTATCACATATTACTGTAATATCTGGCTGCACAACATTCATTATATCCTTATCATCTTGTGTCTCATCCTTACATAGCCTAACGTCAAAGGGGGCTGCATAAACCCTGCATTCTTTCCCCTGTAAGTAAGATCTTATTTGGAAGAATAATTCCCCTGATACTTCCTGATGAATTCTCATAGGAGCTGGCGCCATATAATAAGGTGTTCCTTCGATAATCTCATATTTTTCTTCATCTGACCAATTTATATAATCCTTGTAGGTATATCTCTTGTTTTTTATTGGAATAGCCATTATCACCCCTCCTTTAAACTTCTAACTTTATACCATATTATCAATATTATATCATATAAACATAACTCTTTAGGGCTTTATTTGTTTAATATCTTCATACTCCAAATTTCTAGTTTCCTTATAGTTCACCCAGAATACGAATTATATCCTGACAATAAAAATCCACCAGCAACTCTTGATAACCAGCAACCTTTTCTCTTTTCAATTCTTCTGCCAACTTCTGTAGATCTAGGTCAGCTATGTTATCTAGTTTATTTATCCTGTCTTCAAAAGAGGCAGTGCCTTTAATTTTATGGTAATTTTCTATGTTCATTCCCCACTGAACTAATTTTTCACCATATCTTCTTTTCAAATTATCACATATTTGCAGCCCTTCCGGGTCAAAATCACCGCTGTAATAGATGGTGGTTCCGCTTTCAGCTAATTTGTCAATGATCATCAAAGATGAGATATTAGGCTGGCCACTTATGCATATAAGTGATGGGTTCTGTATTTCACAGTTTTTTAGTACTTCATAAAAAACCGTAGGATTTTCAAATATAAAAACCACATCACCCTTAGCCTTCAATCTCTCAATCCTATTCAGATTATAAATGTTTAGAATAAGTGGCTGCCGCTCTCTTCTGAACCATTTAGTGCCTTCAACTTCTCCTTCACTGTCATAAGCAAATAGTCCTGCAGTGATGGTAGAATTTGAGACCTCATCTCTTAAAATTCCAACACTATATAAAAGGTCATTGATTCCCTCGGCATTGTTTATATAGTTTACTCCCTTAAGGAAAGCTATGGCATTAATGAGCAGCTTCCCGGGAACCGTAACTATGTCAAAATAATGAGAATCCTTAGTTATATTTGAGGAAAAGGTAGCCAGAGGAACTGCCTTTTTTGCATCATAACTTAGTGAATCTAAGGCCTTGGAAAGATTTTTGATTATGGTCATCAGTTCCTCTTTATCTTCTTTATAGAGTTTTAGCACAATATTATAACCATATTTTTTAAACTCTTGCAAAGACTTCAACCACATTTTTGTAATGTCACTGCCGGAGTCTTCAATGATTTTTTGAAAGAACCTTTCCTTTTTCAGTTCCTTTTCCTCTCTGATTTCCCTATTGGTTTTAAGCTCTCCTTCAACATATTCACTTAAAACTTCCAGGAAGTCTATCCCCTGAAACCTTCCTTTAGAAAAGAACTCTATAAACTTTTTTACATTTATTTTCCCAGCCCTTTTTCCGTATATTTCCGGATTTAGAGGTGCCAAGAGCAGCACCTCTTCTTCCGTCAAAGTTTCCAGAAAAATACTGCCCGTCAATTTCCCTGTTTTTTTATACTTGCTGTGCAGTTCCTTCAGCACCTTTTCATATTCAGGTTTAGCTTTTAGGTACTGCACAGCCTCCCCTATTTTACTATCCATCACACACCTCTTAAGAAACCAATACCTTTTCCTTGCCGTTCCAGTGGTACCTCAGTACCGTAACCACATCATCATTTTCTTCTCTAATAAGTTCTGCTATATTTAAGCTTTCCACAGTATCATAGTCCCCCCAAAGTATTTGTGAATTTAGAATATAGTCTAAATCCAGCACCTTTAGAAGTCTAAACATGTCTCTTATATTATTTTCATCTACTCCGGCAAAGGCTTCATCCATGGTTATAATTCTTGGGCACTCCTTCTTCGCCTTTTCATAACGGGCATAGATTGCAGAAAAAAGTGGAATATACATAGACATGGCCTTTTCTCCACCGGAAAACTGAAAGAATGCATTGTTAGTAAGTTCTTTTTTTCTTTCACCCTTCTTTGTATAATGAAGCTTGAACTCATACCACAGCCTATAGTCTAAGACCTCTTTAATAACGGAATGATAGTTCCTGACTTCTCCGCTGCCCTCATATTTTCTGAGGGCTTCTTTAACCTTTGCTCCGAAATGTTTTGCCAGACTTTTCAGCTCTTCCTCAGTGCACCGGTCTCCCCTTTCCAGTATATCCATAAGTACTGATATATCCAGCTGTCCTTCACTTTCCGCCTTTTTAGGTGTCCAGGTTAAGCTGAGTTTCAAAGAACTTGATGTATCCATACTTTCCATAAGGGCGTTGATTTTACTTACCCATGCCTTGGACTGATATATTTTTGCCTTCACCTTTTGACTTATGGTGTTCATAAGCACATCCTCAAAGATTCTTCTTTCCTCCTCATTTATGAGCAAACTCTGTTCCTCTATGCTTTTCTTAATCTCCTCCAGCAGACCTAAAAAGCCCACATCCTTTCCGGCTACCCTACACCTCAGTTCTTTTCTGGCTTTAAACCATTTGAAGTCATAGTCTTCCCTATCATCATTAAAAAGCTCAGTCAGCTTTAAGTTGTATTCCCGCAGGTCTCCTGAATTTTTATTGATACTTTCAATTAGATTATTGGAGTAATACTCCCTATTTTTATCCTGGGGAAAGGCCAACTCCTCAACAATTTTCTTAGAAATATCCATTGGACTTCCTTCTTCCTTTGGCAGCAGCAATTCCAAGGCATACTCTTCTTCGAAGATATGCTCCAATTCTTTTAATACTCCTTCTTCATGTTCAGCCACAGTCTCAAGTTCACTTATTTCATTTCTGAAGACTTCAAGTCTGTTTTCCAGCTTACCCCTTTCATTACTCAGAGTGTTGATCAATTGAGGATGGGATTCTCTGATTCTAAGACAGAGGTCAATTTCTCTTTCAAGTTCTTCGAGATTTGAGGTTTCCAGAACCTTTTTTATAGCATTTTCTTTTATTTCATCCGCCTTTATGTCTCTGGACAATATATTAATTTCGCAGTAAAGATTATCTATGTCCGTGCGAAGTTCCTCAAGACTGCTCTCATGGACTCTGATAATGTTTAATCCATGCTTTAAATCCTTCTGCATTAATATGACCTCATTAAGCTTTTCCCTGTATTCTGATAAAATTTCCAGTGCCACTTCTAAGTCACTGACGCTGTGATTTAAGGTTATGGACGCAGTTTTTTCAAAGCATTCCACTTTAATTCTTCTCAAATCTTCCTCATAGTCATAGAGCTTATTATTCAGGATAATTAGACTTTCATCCAAATCCTTGAGCTTAATAACATGATCTTTAATCAGTTTCAGTGCTTCCTCCATATTTCCCAGTGATGGGGCCTTGCTGTATTCAAGCTTCAACAAGTTTAAGTCTTCACTTAGAATGTCCTTTTCCTTTTCTAAGACCTCAATGTTCCTATTCAGATCACTGATTACTTTAAATTTTTCTCCGATTAGGTCTTCTATATGTCTCTTTCTAGAAGCTTCTCCAATGTACTTTTGCACATAATCAATAGGTCCCTTACCTCTTAAAACACCAATTCCATAACAGCCCTTTTCATCTACATAGGTCAAGGTGTTTTCTTCTAAAAAGATACCCTGAAGGACATTATCTACCGTTTGGAAGGCTACATCCCCTATGGCTTCCTTATCCACTTTCAGATAAGAACTTAAATTATGCCTCATAAAGTTTGGTTCTGCAAAAATATACCTGTCTTCCATTCCCTGTTTAAAATCCAGGGCCCTATACTTATATTTTTCATCTATTATTAGGGCATCGATGAGGCCCATATCTACCAGGGCCGCTTCAAGCCTGTTTTTTAAAGCCTCATCACAGCTTTTATGAAAGTCTACGGCCTTGTAAAAAGGAACAAAGGGGATTCCCTCTTCAGTCAATCTCTCCCTGTTCTTAATTACCCCTGCTGTCCTTTGAAAAGGTATATCCTTCTTTTGTCTAAGTTCTTCAATCTCCCTTTCTATGGTGCTGATCTTTTCATTAAGCTCAATAATGTTTATATCTCTCCTATGGATTTCTCCCTTGAGGAGGTTTTCCCTCTCCCCATAAAACTCCCGGACCATACTACTTATGTTATTAATATCCTTAAAATCATTTATTTTGTCAACTGCAGAAAAACTCCTCTTTTGCTCCTCTTCCCTTAGGGCAAATACCCTGTTTGCCTGGGACCATTTTAATAGTTCAACCTTATAATTTTCCTTTTCATTTACAAAGAGTTCTTCAACGCGCCTCATATCCCTTCTTGCCTCTTCAAGGGCTTTAGCTTTTTCGTCTCTTTCTTCTGTTAAAGCCATTACCTTCTGGCGCTGGTCCTCGTACAGTTTCAAAGCTTTTACTCCCTCTTTTAGCTTATTGCTGTAGCTTTTTAAGGATATATTTAAGAAGCTAAAATCGTAATCATAAATCCTATCTAAATCCTCCACTTTTTCAAAAGCTTCTTTGCTTATTTCGAAGCCTTCCTGAAAATGAGCTTCTTCTGCCAAAAAATCCAGCTCCTCCAGCAAGCCCTTTGCCTTATGCTTATGCAGGTCTTGAGCATCTTTTTCACTCTTTAGCTTAAACTCTATTTCCCTGTCCTTTTTCTTTTTCTCCTCTAGAGATCCTTCCTTGCTTTTAAAGACCTTTTTATTGTCACTGATTCTTTTTTCAAGGTCCAGAAGGTCCCTTTTAAGTTTAAGTTCCTCCCTGTTAATAAGCCCTTCATACTTTTCCTCTGCAGTTTGAAGTTCAGCTACCATTCTTTCCTGTTCTTCTAACTTGTTCTTAAACTCCTCTTCAAGCTTTTTAATTTTCTTTTTCCTTTCATCCTTATCCTTTTTTACAGTATCTACTTTTCTCATCTGCTCCATAAGTTTTCTGGCCTTTTCTGTCAAGATAAAACCGTTGTATTTATCATAGTGATATTTGATATTTTGAGCAGCTTTGTATGCCTTCTTATTTTCCTCTAAGGTAGCTTGATAGTTATCCATGTTTTCCATTGAGTCGGATATGGGCCTTAAGTCCTCTTCAGACAGCACCTTTAAGGAGTCTGTAAGGATCTTATAGATTTCCGTAGGCTTAAAGTCCTTTGATAGTTTTGGACTTCTTATGCTTATCAAGATATTTAGCAGTTCTTCATAGGACTCTATATCATCAAAACCAAAGAGATACTCATTCACCTTTTCCATGTACTTGCTCTGGGATTCTGTATAAAAGTTTCCCTCTCCCAGCTCATTTTCCAGCTGTTTTTTACTAAGGGGTATCATATCCCCTGCCTCTCTGTAAAGAAAAAGATCTTTATTTATCCTTCGTCCATCACTCAGAATAAAATACCAGCTTTGCAGCGGTTTATTTTTAATAGCTTTTACCCCCATGCCAATAGTAAGATAGTTATCCGTAGAAAGCCTCTTGAACTCTATATATAAATAGGCAGTCCTTTCATCGGTATCCTCATCCAAAAGATAGTTGGCAAGAGTTCTGGACTTGGTTCCAAAGGGATCCAATCTTTCCGGAGCTTTATTGCCGTCCAATAACAGAGGAATAAAACTTTGCATAGTTACGGACTTTCCACTGCCGTTACTGCCTCTCAAAAGTAATTTTCCTTCTGCCAACTCAAATTCCTCTACATCATAATACCAAAAATTCACTAGTCCAAGTTTATTCACAGTCCATCTATTGTTCATCTGTATATTCTCCTTTATAATCCTTGGGGTAATCCCCCTGAATTTTGCCGCAGAGAGGCTGAATTTTAACAAGCTCTCCTTCTTCCTTTACCATAGAAAGTTTCTCCATAAAATCTATGACCTCATAACAAAGCTTCCCTAAAGACATCTCCCTATATTCCTTGCTCCAGCCGTTTCCCTTCTCGTTCTTAACATAGGTGATTAAATCTTCGAATTCTTCTTTCTTCAATACAGCTATGTCCTCTGCATTTAGGACCATTCTTTTTCCTCTTATCCTTTTATTTAATTCTAAGTTTACATGGAGGATCACATCGGATATGCCTTTAGAATCCGGAAAAGCCAAAAAACCCTTATCTTTCTCCGGTGGAACTAACATAGCACCGTTTCTGTGAACGTGAAGGTTCCAGCCTAGGTACTTTTTAAAGTCCTCCTCAATTATATTTCTGTAGTTTTTTATATACTCAAAATCCTCTTCATAGCCTGCTTCCTTATAGACAATGGGTGAAAGTAAAAGCCTGCGGTATACCCTGTACCTTCTAAGCACCCCTTTATCGCTGTCTGAGTCATATTCTTCCCTTTCAACTATATCCTTTACGGTAGTTTCCTCACTGATTTCAGTGTTGAAATTCCTTACCATATACTTTGAAATTCCTGTGCTTTCAAAAAGTACTTCCTTACTTGGTTCCGATGCAAAGCTGTCCTCATTGCCATCATTTATCCTGATGAGATTATACTTTGTTACAAACTTCAACACCTTTATAAGGTTTTTTCTGGTAAAGTAATCAGTCCACTCAACCTTTTCTCCAATAGAGTTTGAAGCTATAAATTCCGTGATATGTGAAAGCAGAAACTGCTCATCCTTTCCCTTATCCTCCAAAAAAATCAACAGTAAAAGAAGAAATACATACTGCTGTGGATCTTCAAAGTCCTCTATTCCCATAAAAGACTCACTTTTTCCAGGAAGTTTTTCCAGCTTAATAAAGTCCCCTCTGATTATAAGCTCATAGCCTAACTTATCCACTATGAAACTCTTAAAGGCCTTATAGTTATCTTTAATCTGATAATACAGCTCCTTATCCCTATCTTTAAAAATAATGTAATTGCACAGCAGTTCTTTTAAGTACTCCATGTTAAACTTCCTTTCTAAAATCTATCCTGTAATGAGGCATGGTGAGAACTCCATCCTCACAGTAGAGCTTTATGGGTTCTCCATCCAGGAGCTCTACCTTGTATTCCATACCAAACTCTCCTTTGTTCCAGAGTCTTTTCTTACTTCTGCCTTTGGTAAGGAGTTTTAATATGAGTAATCTGTCCTTGGCAGGTAGATTTGGTAAGGTTCCAAGGTCAATTGAATCCTCTACCATGTACTTTCTAATTATTTCTTCCTCATTGTACCTTTTCTCCAGAAGCAGTTTAAGCTTTTCAGCTTTCTTCTCCCCCTTGTTTACTATAGGATTTTTTACAACTTTTTCTCTATAGGTTCTTACTCGCGGCTTTATGATTATGTTTTTTGGAGTTTCTTCGTAGATTGAACTGTTTATGCTCTCAGTGTCTCTGTGCTCTTCAGCAGTTACCTTTAGTACCGCAAAGCTTCCGAATACCATAGAAGACAGCATGTGAGCTTCCTTAATATCCTTGCACGCATTAAAGAGCTTAGCCAAGGTTCTATATTCTTCCTTCCTGTTTGCATTGTTATTCTTTTTATCTGCAATTTGGGCAGCGTACCGGGTTATTCTCCTGATTACTTCATTTGTGTTGTTTATGAGCTGGTCTACAAGGGCTTCCCGCCCATTAAAGCTCATAAACCACTCCTCCATGGAGTGAAACCTGCCAAGATTGAGCTCCTTGTACTCTCTCTCATCCATAATAAGGTCAAGGCTTTGTATTTTTTTCTCATAGTTGAAGGCCCTAGCCACAAGCTCTTCAATTTTATCCTTGGTAACTTCCTCAAAGATTTCTCTGATAGCAAAGGTGTTTATTTGAAGAACTCTTATAAACTCCCTTAAGTATTTTATAAAGCCTTCTTTGAACACTAAAAATTCTGTTGTTTTCATGAGCTCATCATTCCTTGGGGAATAAAATTTGGATATATAATCTTGATAGTTCCTGTTGAGCTCTTTAAAGCTTGAATTTAAATCCCTCCACCATTCAAAAACCTTTTTATCTTCTTCATCAGACATGCTCCCTGACTTCTCAAGTAGAGACCTGAAGCGTTCCACTAGCGAACCTTCCAAGGTGGCATTATTTTCAATTTGCATATTTTCCAGAGTTATGAGCATTCTTTCTATTTCTATAGTAACTGTAGAGAGCTGATACCTAAACTCTCTGTTTTTGAACTCTTCTATGGTGTTAACCTTAGCTGTATCCGCCATAGCGTTTAAATTCTTCCAATTTACTAAAGTATCCAGATCACTCTTTAAATTATCTATGGTATAGTCAGTAAAATCCTCATAACTTTTAAGAGCTGCATAAATATCTTCTTTATACAGCCAATACTTCATTTTTTCATAATGTCTATAGATGGTCCTTATAATTGTTCTGTATCTCCAGGTATTTTCAGTTGATAAATATTTACTTTCTTCAATGGTTTTCGTTATATTTCTATCTAATCTCATCTTTAACGCCCTTTGTACTTTCTTTAATTATCTATTTTAACCATGTTCTAATTATATCAAACATGAATTCGTAAAATAAACAGTTTTTTTTGATGATATACTGTAGGTAGGACAAAACGAAATTAATGGATATGAAAACTTCCTAAAAGCAAAAAAATTACACACAAGACCTGTGTGCAACTTTTCTAGATTTTATTATTTTCTTTTATACCACAGGATATAGTCAGTCATCCATTTAACTCACCCTTCGTTACATACATATTTCACCTTAGTATATTCTACAGTATAACCACATGAAGGTTACACTATAACTTAAGAGTTATTTTTTTGCTTTGGCAGGTTCCAACTTAGTATAAGGCACTAAATATTTTCCCTGTCGTACAAAGAAATTATATAAGAGACTGGTAATGCTAACAATTAAGGTTACCAGTAAATACTTTATTAGGTCATAGATTCCCTTGGTAATGATGTCTTTAAATAATTTCTTTATGTGGTGAAACATATAGTACCTCCGATATGATAGAGCTCCTACTATAGTTTATTCATATTCTTCTCAAAAAAGAATCACAGGGCTTGATAGAGAAGATGAATTTGTGGTATATTTAGCACCGGTTGGTAAAAAGCAGAAGTAGATATGTGGTCATCTTAGTCAATTGTATTAAGAAGTCATTGTTTTTTTTTTTTACAGTGGACAACAACTTCTTTTATTTCGTAAGTTATTTAATCTATGATTTTATGATAAAATCAATATATGAAAACAAAAGTGAAGGGCTTGAATAGATTATGAGAAAATTAGTCGTCGGAATCTTGGCACATGTAGATGCCGGAAAAACTACATTATCAGAAAGCATGCTGTATCTAAGCGGAAAGATTCGAAAGTTGGGAAGAGTGGATAACAAGGATGCCTATTTGGATACCTATGAATTGGAAAAGGCCAGAGGTATTACTATTTTTTCAAAGCAAGCTTTATTTGAAGCAGGAGACACTCAAATTATCCTGTTGGATACCCCAGGTCATGTGGATTTTTCAGCAGAGATGGAGAGAACTCTCCAAGTACTGGATTATGCTATTTTGGTGGTAAGCGGTGCCAATGGAGTTCAAGGCCATACCAGAACCTTGTGGCGCCTTCTATCTGTATATAAAATACCAACTTTTATTTTTGTTAATAAGATGGATCAGGAAGGAACAGATAAAGATACTTTGATAGAGGAGTTAAAAAAGCAGCTTAATGAGGGCTGTATAGATTTTACCGAGACGGATACGGAAGCTTTCTACGAGGAAGTAGCCCTGAGGGATGAAGCCATATTGGAAGTTTTTTTGGATAAGGGCAGTATTGAAACTTCTGAGATAACACATCTCATAAACCATCGTAAGGTCTTCCCCTGCTTCTTTGGTTCTGCTCTCAGACTGCAAGGGGTGGAAGAATTTATGCAGGGAATCATAAAGTATGCCCAGTCCCCTATATATCCTGAAGCCTTTGGGGCCAAAGTCTTTAAGATCAACAGGGACGACCAGGGCAACCGACTGACCTTTATGAAGATAACCGGTGGCAGACTAAAGGTTAAAACAGTATTGACCAACAAGCCCCAAGAGGGTGAAGGTCTTAATAAGGAAGACTTCTGGGAAGAAAAAGTAAATCAGATCCGCATATATTCCGGCCAAAAGTTTGAACCGGTGAACGAAGTAGAAGCCGGGGCCATCTGTGCCGTTACTGGACTTACGCGAACCTATCCCGGCGAAGGTTTGGGAATCGAGAAGGAGGCCTTTACCCCACTGCTGGAACCAGTCTTATCCTATAGAATTATACTGCCTGAGGGCTGCGACCCCAAGGTGATGCTGCCAAAGCTTAGACAGATTGAAGAGGAAGAGCCGGAGCTCCACATTGTTTGGGATGAGAATTTACAGGAAACTCAAGTACAGATCATGGGTGAAGTGCAGATTGAAATCCTGCAAAGCATTATAAAAGACCGGTTTAATGCAGAGGTTTCTTTTGACTCAGGCACTATCCTCTACAAGGAGACCATAGCTAACACAGTGGAAGGCGTGGGCCACTTTGAGCCCCTAAGGCATTATGCAGAGGTCCATCTCATATTGGAACCCGGGCCCAGGGGCAGCGGCCTGCAGTTTGCCAGCATTTGCAGTGAGGATGATCTAGACAAAAGCTGGCAGAGACTTATTCTCACCCACTTGCAGGAAAAGGCCCACAAGGGAGTCTTGACCGGCTCCATGATCACCGATATGAAGATAACCTTAGCGGCAGGACGGGCCCACAAAAAGCATACCGTGGGCGGTGACTTCAGGGAGGCCACCTACCGGGCTGTCCGTCAGGGCCTCAAGCAGGCCCAGTCAATTTTACTGGAGCCCTATTATGACTTTCAGCTGGAGCTGCCTGAAAAGATGGTGGGTAGGGCCATGACGGATATAGAAAAGCTTAACGGCACCTGTGAGCTAAAAGAAACCGTTAATGGCATGGCAATTCTAGCTGGAAGTGCTCCTGTTGTTACCATGAAGAACTATCAAAAGGAAGTGACAGCCTATACCAAGGGCCTGGGTAAGCTGTTCTGCAGCCTAAGGGGCTACGAACCCTGCCACAATGCGGAGGAAGTTATTGCAAGTATTGGCTATGATTCCGAGAGAGACCTTTTAAATCCTACGGGGTCAGTATTCTGTGCCCATGGTTCAGGCTTCCTGGTAAGCTGGGATGAAGTCCATAAGTATATGCATATAGAAAGCTGCCTGCAGGCTAAAAAAAATACTTCAGCCCAAAGGGAAGTAAAGCGGCCTTCCATAATTACGGAAGAGTCCATAGGCTTAGAAGAAATAGATAAGATAATCAACAGTACCTTTTATGCCAATCAGGGTAAAAAATCTGTTTGGAAAAAGAAAAGAAGTGCGGTAGAGGATTATTATAAGTCCTCAAGCAACTCAGCAGGTATCTATAAGGCAAAGGAACCCTATCTCCTTGTAGACGGCTATAATATAATCTTTGCCTGGGAAGACCTGAAGGAGCTGGTGGAGATCAATATCGATGCCGCCAGAACCAAAGTGCTGGACCTTTTGTGCAATTATCAAAGCATCGTAAGAAATAATATTATTGTAGTCTTCGACGCCTACCGTATCCAGGGCCACCCCACGGAGATCTTTGATTATAACAATATCCATGTGGTTTACACCAAGGAGGCGGAAACTGCAGACCAGTACATTGAAAAGTTTGTCCATAATAATCGGGTAAGCTTTGATATAACCGTGGCCACCTCAGACAGCCTGGAGCAGATAATCATCCGCAGCAAGGGCGCTTCTCTTATGTCTGCCCGGGAGCTGCGGGAAGAAATAGAGCGGGCAGCAAAAAAACTGATGGAGGACTACAGAAACAGTCAGATAAAGGAACGAAATAGTCTGTCAGATAATTTTACTGAAGCTGAATTGCAGAAGTTTAGAAATATATTAAAGGAAGATAAGAATTAGCTCTTCTTATCTTCCTTTTTTACATATTGTAAGTTCAATTGTCCCCTGTCACCTCTTAAGGAAACTGTGACCATTAAGGAAAACGGTGATGTGCATGCAGAGGAGGAACTTACCTACTACTTCGACGGCGATTATAGAGGAGTTTATAGGACCCTATCCAAAACTGGTACCACACCTTAGTATTACAGTAACCATCTGTTGACCATACACAGTCTTACCTTTTAAGCGTGAGTTATGAAATCCACACTTTTCTGTAGGACATTTCGCCTTTGACGAGGGCACAGTCTTTTCAGATGACAGGGATAAATGCTGCCGTCAGTGTCAACAAATAGCGAGTGTCCCGCACTGCAACTACCATGTAGGGTGCCACGCACCTCACAAGTCACATTCATATTAAAATGTGACTTGTGAGGTGCGTGGCACCCAATCATCTTCCCCCGCCCTTATATTCACTGGGGGCAAAGCCGAAATATTTTTTGAAGGCCCGCGTGAAGTGCTTGGGGTTGTTGTAGCCAATCTTTTCTGCAACCTCCTGCACTCTGTTCACCGGGTCACTGAGCATTTCCAGGGCCTTTTCCATCCTTACCTTTAAGAAATAATCGGAAAAGTTCATGCCAACTTCATCTTTGAAGATTTTACTGAAGTGGTTATAGCTTAAGGAGACCATATTGGAAACCACTGCCATGTTTATGTCCTTGTGATAATTCTCCAGCACATACTTCTTGACCACTTCTGACACAGACTTATCTGTACCTTTTCCCATAAGCATGGATATTGCCTCAAAGGCCAAGCCTTTTAGGTATATTCTTAGATCATTGAGTTGGTGAAAACTTGAGAATTCTCTTATATCTTCGTATAGGTATCCGTCACTGTTATCTTTTAGGGCATCGCCAATGCTTCTTACCGTTTTCTTGTATAATCTTTCTACGCTCTTTATTTTACTCTTTTGTACATTTTCTCTGCTAAACAACGTATCTACCAGATTGCTGAAGGCTGTTGAATTATGACTGCTTATGATTTCTCTTATTATGTTAGTTTCAGCTATGAGATTTTCATCCATATCTTTTTTATCTTTTATGTCCGAGTACTTAATAACTGTACTAAAATCATAGATAAGCTTATAGGCCAGGGCTTCTAAGGCCTGCTTATAGCAGAGAGTTAAACCGATGATTTCAGTAGCCGGATCACTTATTGCTATAAAACATGAAAGTTGCATATTTTCTTCCAAGGCCTTCAAGAGAATTGAAAGATACTTATAAAGCAGTGGTGGTTTAACATTGGCTCCGTAGTTAAAAAGAAGCACCACATTATTGTTTAAATCATAGAAAAACATAACCCTGAAGTGCTTTCTGTCTAATCCCTCTATGTCTATGCCCTTTAAGGCTTCCTTCACAAGTTCTATATTTCTATTTTCCTTGTTGTTATAAAAGGCTAAAAGACCTATGCTGAAATTTTCATAGATGGGGTCTATTCTTAATTCACCGAACAAACCCTCTATATCTTTTCCCTGTAAATTGTCACTATTAAAGATTTTATTCAATCTATTTTCAAGTACCGCTTCTACAAATTTATATCTTTCATTTTCATTTTGCTGCTTAGCTCTATTCTCTTCATTGATATTATTGATTACCTTTTCAAATACAGCCTTTATTTCTTCAATTTCACCTGGCTTCAGCAGGTAATCAAAGGCCCCCAGCTTAAAGGCTTCCTTGACATAGGCAAAATCATCATATCCGCTTAGGACTATAAATTTTATATTTCGCTTTAAGGCTGAAATACTTTTAATTAATTCTAAACCGGTGATTTCCGGCATGGTGATGTCCGTGAGGATGATGTTGATATCAGAGCTCATAACAATTTCCTCAGCCCTTAAGGGATTGGAGGTAAAATGTATTTCTCCGATACCCTGTATGCCGCTTCTCTCTATCATGGATTTCAAGCCTCTGCAGATAAGTTCTTCATCATCTACAATTAATACCTTGCACAAATTTTTCACCTTCAATCCTGAATAAATGGAATATTGATCATAAGTTTGGTATATTCCCCTTCAACACTTTCAAGCTTTATGAAATACTGTTCCCCGTAAAACAGTTTTATTCTTCCATTTATGTTTTCCAAGCCAATACTCTTGTCCGTATCAAGTTTCTTCCCCAGGGGCTTAGAACTCCTAAAGTATTGGTTAAGCTGCTCCAGTTTCTCCTTTGAAATACCTACTCCGTTATCTATGACCTGTATGTGTATAGAGGCGGAACTCCTGAAGAAATTTAATTTTATTGAAAGTTCCCGCTTTCCCCTGCCAAATCCGTGGCTGATGGAATTTTCTACAATGGGCTGGAGGATAAACCTTATGAGCTTTACATTTTTAAGTTCTACCGGAAGGTCCACTTCAAATTTAATCCTATCCCCATGCCTTACCTTTTGCAGCTGTATATACTTCTCAACATAATCTACCTCTTCTTGGATGGTTGCGTATTGAGAGTCTCGATTCATGTTGTATCTTAAGAGCTTCCCAAAGCTTGCTATAGAATCAGCCATCTCAAAGTCCCCTTCCATTTCCAGCTTCATTCTGAAAATGTCTATGGTATTATAAATGAAGTGGGGGTTTATTTGATATTGAAGGGCAGCAAGCTGGGCGTCCTTATGAGCGGTTTCCCTTTTAATTGAATCATTTATTAAAGTATTGATTTTTTCTATGAGTATGTTAAAGCTATGGGCCATCTGGCCAACCTCATCACTGTGGGCCGCGGGGATTCGTATATTGAAGTTTCCACCGGCCACCAAGCTCATGACCCTAACTATCTGGTTTAGCCTTGAGAATATTTTTTTCAGGGCAAAATAGGTGAAGACCTCTAAAAGAAATACCCCTATGACAACAGCCAAGATAGTATAGCCGCTGGTAAGGGCAGAGCTATTAATCAGGTTTCCTATGGCAGTCCGGTTTATAATTTTTATGTTCAGCTCAGGTATTAAATCATAGCTGTACAGGGTGTTTTTGTAATAGGAATAGCCACCGCTTCCCATAAAGCTTTCCGCATTGAGCTTCAAATATTCCTGTACTTCATCCTGGTTCTCTACAGATGGGTATATAATATCATTTACATCATTTACGACGTACATTTCACTGTCTTCACCCGCCACATTCATCAGCGAAAAAAAGTCACTGGGAAGTATATCTATGGTCACCATCCCCAGGTAGGTCCCGTCAATTCCTCGGATTTTTTTCACCATTTTCAGAACACTGCTATTTTGATGATAAGTCATTCTACTTTTATCGGCAATGCCACTATTATCACCGCTACTTAAGGTATTGACGGTAGACTTTACCCTTAAGCTGGGTGCAGGATAAATCCACATTTGCTCATTGGAATTGTTTTTAAATTCTATGAACCATTCTTCTTCCTTTATTCTCTCTTCTTTTATGAAATTTTTGTACTCCGGTATGGTTTCATTGACAAAAAATACTCCTATTTGATCAATGTCTGCTTCATTGAAGTTTAAGGCATACTCAATGGGGGCTGCCACAGAGTCTATAAAGTAATTCAAGGCCTCCGGGGTAAAATCCATGCCGTAATAAAACAGGTTTTGAATTTTCTTATTGTAGGCTATGTTATTTGCTATACCTACAATAATGGACATCTTTCTGTCTAAGTCTCCGTTGAGCTGTTGAAGATTCTTTCCCACTGTTAGGGCAGTCTCTCGCTTTATGCTTTCCATGGACTGCGAAAAGGTATAAGAACCTATGACAATTGTTGGAATAAGAATTGCCACAGTATTTGCAATCATAAGCTTGTATAGCAAGCTTAAATCTGCAAACCAATAATAGACTTTTAGGCCAAGAGCTTTTATACGCTTCATAACTTCACCTGCTTTACAGTCTAAACTCATTACCTGGGAAAGCTAAATTCCTTGCCAAATTTCAACTTATGAGCCTGAAATACTGCATTGGAGGCCTCATAAACCCTTTGGTAGCCTATGTTATCAATGTAGCTTATAGTTTCTTTATATATTTTTTCTACAGACTCTGCAGAATCTGCCAGTACCATACTTCTGATCTGCTTTGTCCAATACTCCTCTATCTTTTGCTTTATACCGGCTTCAGGGCTCCCTTGTTTAGGCTCTACCCCCATAGTTTCCGGTGTATTTACCGCATATTGGGAGAAGTAGTCCACCAGCTTCATATAATTTTTATCAGCCTCTGGCAGACTGTCCTTATCCACATGCTTTTTATAGTAAACAGGCTGCACTAAGGGCCAAAATTCCGTGATGCCGTAGATCGTTTTTGCCATCTCCGGGTCTTCTTTTTTCATAGTTAAATATTCTTTTGTGTAGCGGAACTTATCCCCTATTTGCTCATAGGTTTCCCCTTCAACCCCAAACCAGGACAGTCTCTGCCCTTCCTCGCTGGCTAAAAAGGTAAGGAGCTTAATGGCCTGTTCTGCATTCTTGCTGTTACGGGTTATATAGGTTGTCATCCATCCTGTGCCGGCCTGATCATAAACAGGTTCAGCCCCATCCAGGGCATGGATTGGTCCAACGGCCACATAAACCGCATCATTATCTAAATTATATACCTTGCCAAGGGGAGCTTCTAAAGAGGCTAAGTCACCAAGATAAGCAAAGGCTACCCCTTCTTGAACTTTTTCTCCCGGCCAGATGGTAAAGTTGTCCTCCTGAAGCAGGCCTTCCCGCCACAACCTGTTTAAAAACTGGTACATCTCCAAGTACTTTGGATGCCTTTTGAAATCAATCCAGTCTCCATTTTCAGTTTCCCAAGGGATTCCCCACATCCTTGACATATTCCAGTCATTCCACTGTAGGTAAAAAGGATAGACCTTCTTGCCGTTAAAGGTCAAATTGGCCTCCTTTACCTTTTTCAAAGCCTCAACTGTCCCGTCCTGGGTCTCAAAGTCCTCCGGCTTTATTCCCAGCTTATCCATGATATCTTTTCTGGCAATAATTCCATTGGCGTTTTCTATCCGTTCTCCTTCATCCAGCCATTCCGGTGCGGTAAAATGGTTTGTGATACCGTACCAGTTTCCGTTTTCCCTGTTATTCCAGATCTTCATAATATCCGGTACTATGTTTAGGAGTTCAGGGGAATATTTCTCAGCCAGCTCATTTAAGGGGTAGAAATATCCTGCGTCAATCATCTGCTCCCTTACCCCGCTCCAGTTACTTATAGTTATAATATCCGGCAGGTCACCGGAGGCTGCCATGGCAATTAACTTTTCGTCGCTATCACTGGGGGGGATTATCAGATTTACTTCCACTCCGGTTTTCTCAGTCACAACTTTATCTAAAAGAGTTACCTCTGAATTCCACTTCTTATTATACCAGGAGGCCTGTATGTACCAGTTTACCTTAGTGAGACTCTTAACCTCAGTTGTTTCTTTTGAATCTGTGTTTTTATCACTTATGGTTGGGCTGCAAGCTGCAACAGAGGCGGTGCTTAGGATTGCGATTAATATGAGGCCTGTTATGGACTTGAATTTGCTCATGGTAATCCCCCTTAATAAATTAAATACAAATCAAAGATTTTTCCCGGCGGTGCCGGAAAAAACCTCCTTAATTGTCTAATATCTGTTGGTCCTTGTCAATTATTTTACTTTCGCGGATATCCAACCTTTTTCGACACTCCTCCTAAAATCCCAGTTTGCCATGGCTTCGTTCTCCAGCTTATAGGACCAGAAGAACCACCCCTCTGCGGTTTCATAGGCTAGAAGTTGTGCCGCCCCATAGGCCCTGTTGGCTGCATCCAGCTGGAGTTCATTCATGCCTTCCAGGGTTTTTACAGGGTGGATTCCCAAGGACCATTCACCAACAATTATTTTGAAATACTGAGACATCTCTTTAATCTCTTCTGCCCTGCCCCCTGCGGCCAACTTAAGGTGGTCAGCCATGCTCAGCCTGGTGTGCTCATCGGCAAAGCACTGATACATATGGGTGTCCAGTATTACATTTTTGTATTTGTCCTCCCTCATGAAGTTTTTCCACTCTTTCAGTCTAAAGCCGTCGTGAAATACTATGGCTATGCTTTCGTCCAGATGCTTACGGCAGACTTCATAGCCTCTTAAATAGTAGTCTTGAAGTATGTCCATGGGAACATCCCATCGAGGCTCATTTAGCATTTGCAAGCCCCACAAGGCAGGGTAATTCTTATATCTTTCAGCTACCCTCTCCAGTACCTCAAGGGTTCTGTCCACATACTCCTTCTTTGTGTGCCATTCACATACTCCAAGAATACCTCCGTTGTCAAAGCCGTTTTGACAGCCCGGCGCTGTGTGCAGGTCTATGAGGACCTTAAGTCCAGTTTCCCTGGCCCAGTCCATTGCCCTGTCAAGGTATTCCACGCAGCCGTAATAGGGCCTTACATCTCCAAATATCCAGTGTGGAATAGGTATTCTGACCGTATTAATACCTACTGATGCTATCCATTTAAAGTCCTGCTTGGTAATAAAGGTATCCCTATGGACCTTAAGTCTTTCAAGAGCCTTATCTCCAAGCTCCAGGCAGTAGGAAGTCTCATCTTCCGCCTCTAAGCCTTCAAACAGTGCAGGTTTCATCCATTTTTCCAACACCAGCCAGTTTCCTATATTAACTCCTCTAACCTTTGCCATAAATATCTCTCCTTAATTTTACTTTAATTTGTCCATGATTGTCTATTCTCCTGTAATACCTGACTTGTCTGCACTTTCCACGAATTGCTTTTGTAAGAACAGGTACATAAAGATTAATGGAGCAATAGTAATCAGGGTTCCTGCCATACGGATGCTTTCATTGAGCTTATTCACAGTGCTGCCATCCGTTGTGGGATAAAGCTTGGTATATGAATCCACGAAGGACTGCAGCTTCATGGGCAGGGTCTGTATGACCTTACCAAAAAATAAGCCTGAAAGGTAGGTTTCATTCCAATACCAAACAAAGGAGAAGAGGAAGGTCACCACTATAGCCGGTATGGACATTGGCAGGGCAATTTTAAGGAAAATTGTTAACTGACTTGCCCCATCTATTTCAGCGGCCTCATCCAGCACTATTGGATAGGACCGGAAGAACTGATAAAAAATTAGGACGAAGATACTTCCCTTTATTCCCTGTCCCAATATGGCCGGCACTACAGAAGGCAGAGCCGTATTGATCATCTTATAGGCATCAAAAAGCATATACCTAGGCACCATGGTCACTTGTACAGGTATTATAAAGGTAGCCACTAAAAGCAGTAGACAAAGCTTTTTCAGTGGAAATTCAAATCTTGCAAAGCCATATCCTATAAGAGCACAAGAGGTGGTCTGGAGCAGGGCCGGTATTCCCGCCATCAAAATGGAAGTTATGAGGGCCTTATTGGCCTCCAGGACCCTGTAGGCTATCTTAAAATTGCCAAAATATAATTCAGTGGGTACCCATCTCACCGTTGGATTCACCAGATCTGTTGAATTCATCATGCTGTTAACCACCATGAAGAGTAAGGGGTACAGATATACAAAGCCAATACCAATAAGAAGTGCTATAACTATTATCTTTTTGGTCAAACCGTCGGTTTTACCTGAGCCAAGAAAGATCTTCTTAAACTTGGCTGCAGTTATTTTCTTTGACATAACTTTCATCATTTCCACCTCTCCTTCTTCTGCTTATCTCTCAATATTAGAAATACTAAACCAAGCAATAAGAATTCTACCATAAAGTATATCCATGACATTGCTGCGGATTGACTGTATACATTGCCCATCTCAAACATTTTTGAGGTTATGGCAGTATTGATTTTGTTGGTTGGGAAGGCTGCCATCTCCACGATGGTATAGATGGCATTTATCAAGGCCAAGGGTTTCAGGAAGGGTAGCACTATCTTCCAGAACACCTGCCAGGAAGAAGCTCCATCAATGCTGGCGGCTTCATAGATAGATGTATCTATCTTTTGAAGCCCAGCCAGGAAAATGATGATTTGAACTCCTGAGAACCAAAGGATTAAAACCAGATTATCAAATATATACAGGACCGGTGATCCTACTGCTCTAGGCAGGGTCATGAAAAATCTATATATAGTATAGTTGCTCGGATCTACAATTTGAGCTGCCTGGTTGGTCATTAACTCCGTCATTACGGGTCCGCTGATTATGATAACCGGCAGAAAGAAGATGGCCCTAAAGAAAGCCCTTCCTTTAAACTTACCGTTGAGCAAGATAGCCACAATCAGCGAGGCTACAACAATCATTGGAGTAGACAAGACCACAAAGACTATGCTTTCTATGAGTATCTGAGAGAAATTTACGTCCTTGGTGAAAATGTCAATATAGTTACTCAATCCAACCCAGGTAGTCTGTATTCCTGTAGGAGAAATTTTCACGCTGCTTAAACTTAAGTATACGGAGTAAAAGAAAGGAAAGGCAGTTAGCAGAAGAAAGCCGATAATCCAAGGTAGTATAAAGCTGTAGCCCAGTACAGCCTTCCTCCTCTTGATGGTCATTTTACTCTTCATTATTATCACTCTCCTCCTATAACTGTATAATCCTGGGCCTTAACTATAATTCCGTCCACCTTATAATCACTTCCTGTATAGTTAACCACTATGGATACCTTGTTGTCGTAGTCTACCTTCACAACTCCGGCACTGAGCACTGTCCTATTCTCAATGGTTTTTCCTTCAACTGCTGTGAGTGCCTTATTTATATAGGCATAGGCCTCTGCTATATTATCCTTCCAGTCTTCATAACTGGTGGAGTACAGTTCAGACATAGTGGTGTACTTTAACTCGGTGTTACTTTTTCCTGTCAACAGGTAAGCCGGATAGGCTCCGTATTCAATGAGCTTAAGCAGGTCAGCCTTGGAATAAAAGCTCATGTTGATATAGGGACCATAGTAATCAACACTGCCCTTTAAAACAATCTGTAAAAATGGGACCGTATCATTTTCAAATAGGTACTGGCTGTTGACCATGGGTATATCAAAGATTTTATCGGTGTACTTCCATAGATACTGATTGGGTTTATATAGGGCCAAGGTCTCAACACTGGCAGAGACCTTTTCTGCAGCTGCTTCAAATAGGTCTCTGGCCTTCAGTCTTGTAGTAACATTGTTCTGCTGGTTTTCCGCATAGAGTTTTGAACCAAATTCATTGATGGCCATGGCCTTCATATTGTTTTCCCTGTATTTTTCCGCTTTTTCTTCAACATACTCTGCCACTATTTTGGATTCCACAAAATATGTTTCCTTAAACCAAAGATCGTTATTGTCTCTCTCCAGCTTTATGAGAGCTTGGGACAGGGAGTTGCCACCTTCACTTCTCAAATCTATCTGATTTTTATTTGCTGTCACCGGGTTTTCATAGAAATACAGGTTACCACCTGTGGATTTGATATAATCCGCCAGCTTCATATAGGCTGCCTTACCACCAAGCTTGGACTCAAAATTGAAGGCTGAAGGCTTGCTGCCCCCTACTCCCCCCTTTTGCCAGCCCTGTACAACCACTGTACTGTTAACAATACCACTTGCAGCAAGTTCATCAATTATGGCCTTGGTCTCATCCGGTGTAGTGATTTTTAATAGGCTGTTAAATAAAAAGCCCTTTTCTATATCCGCTGCTATGATGTCCACCTGCAGGGGAATTTGATCTTCTTTTTCTTCACTGCCTGGGAGGAGTTCTGCCTGTTTCAGAGATTCTCTATAAAACTTGGCCATACCTACATAGTCTGCAGCTTCCCCATTTAGAAAATTGTAGGTTATTGCCGCATCAAAGCTGTTTCTGACTTCCTGCATTATCTGCACACCGGACCCGCTTCTGCTGGTGGGCTGCAGGTACTTTTGCCTATAGGTAAACTTTGCCGTAACCCAGTTATAGTTGGTTAGCATGCCGCTTGGAGTAGCCATTATGGATGCGTACTCCGCTCCCTCATTAATGGTTGCAAACAGGGCATTTTGCTTCACTCCATGAACTACTCCGAACACAGGCATTAACACCGTGGGCTCCTCTGTGGCAAAATCATTGGGCCTGCTGGACTTTAGGTCATTGACCTCCACCAGTTTATCTATGCCATAGTCTTTGCCATAAACCCTCTTATCAAAATTCACCAGGTACTGTGAGGGTTTACTAAACCTTATAAGGGCACCGGGACCGTCGGGAACAAACATGTAGCCATCTATCTCGTCTGCCACAGTGGACCCTAAAAAGGGTACAAAGTACACGTTTCCAATGTAATTGTCTTTTTCTTCTTTTATTGTATCGTCCTCAAGTCTGAAGGTAAGCTTTCCATCCTTTAGTTCCATGGTAAAATCAAAGGATATACCAAGATCTTTGTAAGTTACTGAATAGGTCAGCACATTGTCTTTCACAGCATAGTTTTTATCTACCTGGGCATCTGCTATACTCAACCTTTTCTCTATACCTTTCTTATCAAAGTAGTCTATAGATACTAGGGAATTACCTACCCCGGACCAGGTAGTATTCATATTCTCAGGCTTGTCAGATGTCAGTCCGCCCCATATATAACCGGTGGCCTTATCCACTATTCTGATGGAAGCGTTTTTATCCCGGTGCCAAACTTCCACCTTTTCATCCTCCAGGATTTTAACAAAGCCCTCCAGATTTAGTCTGTTCTGAACCCTGGTATACTTCTCCGGTTTGGAATACCTGTTAGAGTTTGCATTCATCAGGGCAGCCCGGCTTGGAAGGTCTGTCACTGCAGAACCTTTGTTTAGGCTTTTTGCAAAACTCAGGGTAGATCCCACTGTTAAGGCTGCTGCAACCACTGCGGTAATACCTATTGTGATCTTTCTTTTACTTTCTAGCATTGTAAGCCACCTCCCTTAAAACTGAATAAACAAACTCCATTAACTGATCCCACAGCATGTATACTATTGAGAAGCATATTATACCCACCAGTATTAAGAACAGGGATAGGATTATGCTCTTGATAACTTCACCCACTTCATAGTTATGGATTTCCTTTAAACCTAGGAAGAGGATTACCCCGCACCATACCCAAATAATAAGGGAAGCAAGTTCTATTATGAAGGCTTCGTTCAGGGTCAGCACATAGGTCAGGGCAATTACAAAGGGCATTAAGATTATAAAAGGTGCCAAGGAGTAGGCTGTTGCAGTATATACATCCTTGAATCTGCCTTCCCCGTCATTGATGGAACTTACCATGTAGTTAGCCCCCGCCCAAAGGGCTACGGGCAGGAGGGATATGGAGATGATATAAAAATATGATATATTTCTTGCATCCACATAATTAAATATGAAGCTTCGCCCTATATAGTTGATCGTGAAAATGATGAAGGCCCCTGCATAGATGATGGTTGCAGCCAGGGTAGACCCCTGCCTATCCTTTCTTATTTCATACATACAGTCAATTGGATGTCTAAGCACCCGCTTTAGATAAAGCAAGTCTCTTACCAGCCTGTTTTCCTTAAGTTTTGCCTTCAGCCCCCTTATAGGATTGAAGATTCCTTTTTTTGAATCTATCTTTTTCAGTACCTTAGAGATAAGAGCTGCCAGTACCAGCAAAATCAACATAACTGCTATATTGTCTTGCAGCCATTCATTTCTTATTTCCCAATAGCTTTCAGAGTAGTCTTCCCGGTTTTGAGCCAACCTGAAATTCTCTGCTGCTTGTTTATAGTCATTTTCTTGGAAGTAGGCCTTACCCAAGCCATCATAAGCTATCTTGGATGTGCCGCTAAGCTGCAGGATTTGCTGCCACAGGTCCTTACTTTCCAGGTACTTGCCGATTTCAAAAAGGCTGATGGCCTCGTGGATCATCTCTGCAAACACCGTAGGATAAAAAACTTGCACCACATTACGTTCCTTATCAAGCACATAGATATAGTTATCTTTGTCCACAGCAATGCCTGCTCCTACGGTAAAAAGTCCATTTCTTTCTGTAGATATGGCCCTTCCTCCAAAGGAAAAGATCAAGTTGCCTTCAGAATCATATTCGTATATAAGGCCTGTTTCCGTTAGGGCGTAAATCTGCCCATAGGTTCCCACTGTTATGTCCACGAAGTTTTCTTCATCAATCATCACATGGTTACTGGCCAAAATGTCAGAGCCCGAAACATTGTGTTTCTTTATTGCATGGCCTCTTTCGCCCTGGGTAATTGTATAGGTCATTCCCTTTTTATCTATTGCTAAATTGTAAAAGCTCTTAGGTATGCGGTTAAAAAGTTTGGCCTTTTGGGCCTCTGTAAACACCAGGTCCTGAATGGCTTCTATTAGCGACTTACTGGTGTTGTTGGCCCCGAAATAGCCCAGAAACTCTCCCTCTTTGCTGAACTGTATGATGCCGTCATAGGTTCCTTCACTGACGATATAAATATTTCCCTTCTTGTCACTTAAGGCCTTCTTAGGCTTGAAGTTTGTGGTCTTCCCGAAGATAGGCGTATCCGGCCTACCATAGGTTTTTAACACTGCTCCCACTGGGGAGAACTTTACAACCTGTTCTAAATCATAATCCGCTGCGATTATATTATCTTCCTCATCTACATATACACCGGTGGGAGAACTTAAGGTATCTTCTCCTATAAAGGTGACCTCATCGGTGTCTAAATCCTTTATGGTTATACGGCCGTTGCCTGTATCTGCCACATAGATTCGTCCATCCTTAACAAATATATCCTCAGGCTTTTTTAGGTCTATATCTCTAAATAATATTTCCCCGTTTAGGTATGCATCCTGTGTTCGAACCCATTTAAGATCTTCCGAAATGGTATAGGTATAGGCAGGAGCATTCTCTGCACGTACGGACTGGGTTGAGAATCCTAGGGCCAGTAAAATTCCTAAAGCAGCGGCTATGGTGGACTTTGTTGCTCTTTTTACCAATGTCTTTATCATATAATTAAACCTCCTCTGCCAACTGCACTATTTGATGCCTGAATGGACCATGGTATTCATAACCCTTGATTGCAGTACAATAAAGATTACCAGGTTCGGTAAAAACATTATCAAGGATGCCGCTGCTGCCATGCCCTGACCGGCCACAGTGTTACCTGTGGTAGAAGTTAAGGTGGTCAAATAGAAAGCAAAATTTTTCAAGGCCTCATCGTTAATAAAAAGTGTGGAGGCCTCGGTGCTGTTCCAAACCGCCTGGAAGGCCAAGATTGCCACCGTAGAAAGGGCCGGTTTGATCAGGGGCATTATGATTTTAAGCAGTATATAGTAGTCTGACGCCCCATCAATCTGTGCTGCTTCCACCAGTGAGGTGGGGATTTGGTCTATAAACTGCTTAACCAAGAACAAGCCCACCGGCATGGCCAATATCGGAAGTATATGGGCAATAAAGCTATCAATAATACCAAGCCTTACCACAACCAAATATCTTGGTATTGTCACCGCAATGGGGACAAACATCAGGGCCAGGGTATTTATGCTGAAAAGCAGCTTCTTGCCTTTGAAATTCTTTTTCGATAGTACATAACCTGCTGCCGCCGCTACAAATATGGATAAGATCACCACTATAGCGGTTGATATTATACTGTTAAAAAGGTATCTGGAAGCCGGCACGTTTGAGTTGCTGGCAGTATTGAACAATCTTATAAAGTTATCGAAGGTTGGACGTCTTGTGATGAATCTGGGAGGATATAAAAACAACTCGTCCATTGGCTTAAAGGCGTTAAAGAATATATAAAGTATGGGTAAACTCATAAAAGTCAAAATAGGTAGCAGTATTATATAAAATTTAATCTGACTTTTATGAAATTTTTTTGGGTTTATACCAGTTCCGCTAAAACCAGACATGTTTCCACCTCCTACTCATCGGCAAAGAGCTTATTAGAAACCTTTGAAGCTCCCCATATCATCAAAAGTAATATTACGGATACTGCCGCTGCATATCCCATTTCATATCTTATAAAACCATAGTCCTCTATGTGGTTTACTATAACCTGTCCTGCATAGTCCGGTGTAGGGTTTGACCCTGAAAGGGCAACGCCGATGCCACCGGTACTGAAGGTGTTTACTATGGCCATTACAGCTCCAAAAAGCATCTGTGGTCTCATAGATGGTATAGTAACGTATATGATCTCCTGAAACCTATTTTTAACGCCATCTATATAAGCGGCTTCGTAAAGCTCCTGGTTCACATTGAGCACACCGGACAGCATTGATAAAAAGCCTACTCCCATGCTGCTCCACAGGGCAACGACTATCATTATGGTCATAAGGTAGTCCGGAGATTGGAGCCACTGTACCGGCTCGTTGATCACCCCTGCATTTATCAAAAGATTGTTTAGATAACCAAGCTGGTCTCCACTGAAGATTACTCCCCAAACAGTTGTCATTATGACCCCGGAGGTCATAGAGGGGGAGTAAATTATTATGGCAAAGATGGTCCTTGGAATCTTTGTGAGCTGAGCTAGGATCCAGGCCAATATAAAGGACAAGATATAGCCTAAGGGTCCTACTATCAGTGAAAATTTAAGGGTATTGGGCAGTACCTTCTGCATAAACACCGAATCCTGAGTCAACAGTCTTATATAGTTCCTCAAGCCCGTAAATGTGGGAAATTCTATGGTGTTAAAGTATGTGAAGGATAGGCCTATGGCTGCAGCTACCGGTACTACGATGAATGTAAAAAACAGTATGGCATAGGGACCTAAAAGGACCCAATGGGACTGCTTGTTTATTATTTCTTTCAGCTTTTTCATTTACTCTCCCTCACCATCCTTCTAATGTCTTCTACCGTAGGTATCTTGTATTCCTTGATTACTTTTCCTTCTTTTATATAGCCAAATTCCTCCAACTTCAGTTTGATTTCACGGTTAATTACCACTGCGGCCCTGTCGATGGTGGTTCTTAAGTTGTCACCCTCCATCACTATATTGGTCCATGCATTGCTGATTTCTCTTTCTGCCATATAGCTTGCCGGGTGGGGTGAAACTTCCTTAATATATTTCCACTGTTCCAAGATGACTTCCTTATCCTTCTCCGGCAGTGGCAGTTCCTCAAAGGCTGCCATATTGGCCGTGTTCCACATATATTCCGGTCCAAACTTTGTTTGTAGGGCATAGGCATATTTTACTTGTACATCTTTTGATAGCCACCACTTTAGAAACTCCCAGCCCTGGTCTTTTTTATCACTGTTCTCAAAGATTAGGGCTGCTCTGTCACTGCCAACCTGGAACCTTTGAATGTTGCCCTCCTCATCCTCTACCCCGGGAGACAGGGCTATGCCCCACTGGCCTGCAATCTCCGGAGCGGCATTCATCAGGGTTACATAGGTACCAAAGTTGGAAACCCCAATAGGCATAGTGCCATATCTGAAGTTGTTATAAAAGTTCGGTGCATTCTCTGCCAGGCTGTATACATTGAACAGTTCTGTCATCAGTTCAAAGCCCTTAATGGTTTCCTCTGTGTTTATTGCTGTAGTTAGCCCATCTTCACTGTAGATGCTTCCCCCATTTTGGAAGAGGAAGGGGGATGTTGTGTAGAAGGGTTTTAAGCCAGTCCAGGCTGCCATGGGCACAAAGAAGTTCATGGAATGCCTTTGGAGCTGGGGCATTATATTTTTAACGTCTTCCCAAGTGTTTGGCACTTCTAAATTAAATTTATCTAAAATATCCTTTCTGTACATCAGTACATAAAAGTCCTGGGTTTCCGTAACTCCATAGATCTTATCCCCTTCCGTGAAAGGAATGAGGGTTTCCAGGTTATATTCCTTGCTCATATAGGGTAGAAAGTCTTTAAATTGGGTCAAGTCCGCTGCAGCACCTCTTATTGCAAGCTGATAGGGTATATAGTTACTTATGCCTAAGGCCACGTCCGGATTGGTCTGTGATGCATTGGAAAGGGTCAGTTTTTGCTCATTGGGCATAACGGAGAACTTGACCCTAATTCCGGTTTTTATGGTGAAATCCGCATCCGCCATCTGCTGGAGGAGCTCAACGTACTGAATGGGGCGGTTCACCCAGATGTTCAGTTCATCCTCTTCCTTTGCAACGCCACCATAGCCCTTGTTTTTATCTGAGAAGGATGCTATGAATCGCTTTGAATGCTCTAACAGGTTTCTAACCAGCCCGGCACTGGCCGCTGGCAGCTTTTCATCACCAATTATATAGATCCTGTCTAAGCTTAGGGGTTGTTGCCTCAAGGCTAAGTTTAAATCTGCTATAAGCTGGGCCACAGACCCGGTGCCCTCGCTCAATTTATTTAACTGGCTTGGTATCTTCTTTGGTTCACTTGCTATGTCCCTAAGATTCTTGGCCGAAACCTTCAGGTTTACCGCATAGCTTGGTTCCTCACCGCCTATTTTTTCAAGCTTTTCATAAAGTTCTTCCAATTGTCCTGCCCATCCTTCAAGTCTTTGGACTATATCAGGCATATATTGTTCCACATCCCAGGTTCTGTTGGTATCCTCTTTTCCTCCGGTGAGCCTTTTGATATCGATGCCAGCGTCGTTGATACCTGTCATTATGGTTTCTAATTCTTCAACTATCGGTTGAAGGAGTTCTCCCTCTACTTCCATGGCCAGGCTGTGTAGGCCCTTGTTCAGCCACAACTTGAGCGCCCGGCCGCTCTTATCTGCAAGCACAGTATTTTCATAGTTTAGACCGGTATATTTGAAGGGGTAGCTTTTCATCTCCTCAAAGAGAACCTTGCCGTCAAGTTCAATATTTCTAAAGGCCACCATGCCTTCCTTGGTATTAAGGCCATAGGTAAAGCCTATGGAATAAAGCCCTGCTTCCTCCACCTCAAACTGCCACATAAGCTTTTGGCCTGCAGTGTTCCAGGAAGTTCCTTCTATGACATTGAGCCGCTTCTCTATGGTGCTGTAGGGATGGAGGACCGGATTTTGAATGCTTGCAGGTCTTATAAAAGAATCTGACTTAGCTATATAGTTTTCAGCTTCTACCGCCAGTAACCCTCTGCCTGCAGGCTTTCCGGATAGGGTGCCGGCATACTCGGTATAGGTTGGCAACTTATCTTCCTCAACAACATAAACAGCCTTTAATGTTATAGGCTGAGTATTATTTTTAACTGTAAACTTGTGTTCACCTTCGCTAAGTTCAAGAGATAAAGGATTCTTATTAAGGCTGGCATGATCCTTTGCATATTCGAGATGCATACCACTAACCATTATTTGCTCCGGAATTATATCATTTCCATACCTGTCTTTCTCGTAGTCCTTACTGCTGTCTCTCCAAAGAGATGGAAGTGAAATCAAGGCTTCATTCCCCTCCCAGTTTAAGGAAAAGGTATTCTTCAGCACCTTATCTGATTCAACGGTATATTCCAAAAGTAGATTGTACTTGCCTGCATGGGGTACCTTGGCTGTGAAATCCACTGTATCATCCACTGACAGAAGGAATCCGCTGCCCTGCTTTTCTCCTGCCCCGCCTGCCACTGTAAACCTATCAGCCTCAATTTTATCAGCAACTTTAGCCCATTCCACCACTGACCAGTACTTTACTATGCTTTGTTCATCTGATTCTCTTAAATCCGCTGCCACTGCATTATCTGTCAGAACTGCAGAATTCCCAGAAACAACAATAGTGCCTGTTAAAATTATTACTGCCAGTATTAATAAAATTCCTTTCTTCCTCATTCTAAACATATCCTTTCAACCCAAATGGCTGCTAAAGTTCTGCTTCTTTGGGGTTCTCTGAATTTTTAGGTATAATTTTAAGTATAGATAAGGAATGCTATGATGCATTCCTTATCCTTACTTCTGTTAATCTCTAACTATTTAAGTTCTTTTACTGCATTTTCAAACTTGATTATTGATTCTTGAATGGCTTCATTTGCCTTTTGTTCTAATTCAGCAGCTATGGCTGAAGCTTCAACCTTGCCTTCTCTTACTGAATCAGATTGAGGTCTTATGATTTCATCTACAACCTTGGAGAAATCAGGAACAATCTTATATAAGTCGCCTCTGGAGGACTTGTCCATGTTGTCATACATAAACTTAACGCCTTCAGGAACTATGTCCATCTCTTTGAAAACCTTAACTACTTCTTCAGCACTGGTTGCAGGAATAAAGAATTCAGGTGTTGGGTTTCCATCAGCATCCACCTTGTTCTTTTCAATGTCAAGTCTTACTAGGGTTCCTTGGGTTCCGTAAGTTATCCACTTTAAGAATTCAAAAGCTGCTTCCGGTGATTGAGCAGTAGACATCATGAAACCGTGGTCTGCATGAATTATTTCTTTGTAACCAACAGCTGGATCAATTGGGATTGGATAGAAGTCATACTTGTATGGCATAGTCTTTATCCAACCGATATCCCATGTACCATGGAATCCGAAGGCCACCTTAGATTCTCTAAGTGCATCTGCGTCCTTACCGAACTTCTTCATGTAATCATCTTCCTTGCCTTCATCCCTAAGGGCTTGATTTTTCAAGTCATCAGAAACCAGGCCGGGAACCGCTTTAAGTTCCTTATGAGTTGTTATAGCCTTAACCCAGCTTCCGTCTGTAAAGTTAAACTTACCTGCCTCAAGATCAAAGCCTCTTTGTGAAAGATTCTTACTGTACATAACTGTCAGTGCTTCATCAAAATCCCAAAGGTGATTGATACCTGATATCTTATCTGTGGTTGCCTTTGTTGCGTATTCTTTAAATTCATCTATTGTCCACTCATAGGATGGTTTGTCCAAATTCAGCTGCTCAATTAAGTCAAGATTAACTAAGATGGAGCTAAACTGAAATTTCTGTGGTACTGCATAAGTCTTACCATTGAACTTATAGCCTTCCATTATTTTTGACTCTACATATTTGATGTCCGGATCCTTGGCCAAGAATTCATCCAGCGGCATAACCCAGCCCTGTGATATAGGGTAGTTTATGTTGGACCAGCCAAACACTACGTCTGGTAAGCTGTTGGAAGCTGCTTGTGTTGTCAGATAATCATTTAACTCTCCGTCAAAGCCGGTGATGTTTACGGTTACGTTCGGGTACACCTTATTAAATTCTTCAGCAATTTTTGTATAGGTTTCCACCCCCCAGTTGTAAACTGCAAAATTTACTGTGCCTGTAACCTTAGCAGGGTCTACCGCAGTTGTGTCCGGAGCTGTTGAATCCGGTGTTGAATCCCCTGGTGTAGTTACTTCCGGTGTGTTTTCATTTTTTGGTGTTTCCTTATTACCGCATCCACCGAATATGGTCGCACTTAAAGTTAATGAAAGTGCTACTGCAATTTTAGCAAACTTTTTCATAATGATTCCTCCCCTTTCTTTATTTGATCCTGTATCATGCTTCCATTATATACCTCTGTAAAAATGTTTAGGGTACCACTTTTTACGATTTGGTATCATATTTTATGATTTCGTTTACATCCAGTATTTGTAACTATATAATTCAGTTAGGTCGATCTTTAAAATAAAATGAGGTGATGATAAATGAAGAAAAAATATTTATGTGCAGTACTTGCAGCATGCTCATTATTTCTATTTAGCCTTAACGGATGTGCAAATACGGATTCTGAAAAGCTTCCTGAAAATTCGGGAATACTTCCTGAGAATTCAGAAAACCTTCCTAAGGACTCAGAAAAGTATCCTGAGGATAAGCCCCTTGAAGAATCCGTAGGTATTGAAGGTATGGTGGAACTTTGGCTGACAAGTTCTAATCAAAAGAACCTGCTGACAGCCCAGCAGCCCATAATTCCTCACAATAACGTAGCATCTGAAAGTTCAGGTGAAGTTTTCGCCATTAATGTAGAGCCGGATGTGACCTTTCAAGAGATGGATGGCTTTGGTGCTTCCTTTACGGATGCTTCCGCCTGGCTTGTTGCTAATGTCTTGGATGATAAGCAGAGGCAAGACCTTATGGAAAAACTCTTTGATGCAGATGTGGGAATTGGCATGTCCTTTCTTCGCCAGCCTATGGGGGCTACGGACTTTACCACAAAGCTCTACACCTACAATGACCTTCCAGCGGGAGAAACCGATGTTGAGCTATCAAAATTCTCAATTGCTCATGATAAGAAGTATATCATCCCTCTTTTGAAGGAGGCCAGGAAAATAAACCCCAAAATGAAGATAATGGCCTCTCCTTGGAGCGCACCTGCATGGATGAAAACCTCAAAGAACCTTATTGGCGGTTCCCTAAATCCTGATTACTACGGTGTATACGCTGAATACTTTGTAAAATATATCAAAGCCTATGAAAATGAAGATATACCTATTTATGCAGTGACACCCCAAAACGAGCCTATGTATGTACCAAGTGAGTACCCAGGCATGAAAATGGACTTCTCATCCCAGGTCAAGTTCATCAATAAATATCTTGGTCCGGCTTTTGAGAAAAACAATATTTCAACGAAAATTATAGCCTACGACCACAATTGGGATAACCTGGTCTATCCCACAGAGGTCTTAAAAGAAGCAGGAAAATATGTTGCTGGTACAGCCTGGCACTGCTATGGCGGCAAACACCAGGCTATGACCACCATACATGATAAGTTTCCTGACAAGGGAATATGGTTTACGGAAGCTTCCGGCGGTGAATGGGTGCCTCCTTTCAACGAGGCTTTTGTGGACCAGATGACCCACGTGATCCGGGCCACAAGAAACTATGCAAAAACCGTAGTTTGGTGGAACATAGCCCTAGATCAAAACAATGGCCCCACAGTACTCAGCAATAGTACCTGCAGGGGCATAGTCACCATCAATACCGATACTAAGGAAATCACCTATAATGTGGATTACTATACCATGGGCCATATAAGTAAATTTGTAGAACCCGGAGCCCTTAGAATAGAATCCACCAATGTACAAGGCAACTTGGAAACCACTGCCTTCAAAAATCCTGACGGGTCTGTAGTGTTAATTGCCTTTAATCATCTTCCGCAGGACAGGACAATTAGGGTGAACTACGGCAAGTCTTCCTTTGAATATAAGTTTCCAGGGAAGTCGGCGGTTACGTTTAGGTGGTAGGTGCCGCTGAAGAAGGTGCCGCCTCCTCCCTTTTAGGTGCCACTCACCTCACAAGTCACATCTCATATCTTAGATGTGACCTGTGAGGTGAGTGGCACTCTGTTATTATTAGTAGTAGCGGGACACTAACAACGTCCCCCAGTCCCACCTTTATGGAGAACTATAGGGTAAACTCAAAGCTCTTGGCCAGTGATGGCATAGTTACCCTTTTGCTATCAAGTATGGAATTAAGGCCGGAAAAGAACAGCGAGATGGATCAAACCTTAAAGAATGCTTTTATTATGCTGGAAAACAGTTTGTCGGAAGAGCATAGAGCAGAAATCTTAAAGGCTAAGGAAAGGTTCTTTATTGATTCAGACCCTTGGTGGGGCCGGAGAACTGTGACCCCCGATATTGACACCATAAAAAAGCGATCCTGGACCAAAAGAAGCTGAAAATCACCTATAAATTTTATGTACAATAATCTCCTAATCTCCTGATATCCTCGATCAGGGATAAATCCTTTAGTTCAAACATCATCGATTTGCCATCATAGTGAGTGGTTGAGTTATTATATACTTTTCAATTATAGGTACAGAATCCATAAAAGTGTACCCTTCACTCAACATTCAATAGAATATATTGTCTGCTTTGTTTTTGGATACCTGAATTCATAATATTTGCTAAAATTCATCATATTTTATTCAATTATACAATACTTAAACATACAATTACAATATTTTAGGCATATTGCCTGTATTTTGATTTTAGTGTTCTTATGTTTTACGGTTTTGTCCCCTCTAGTGTGCAATAAAGATTTACGCTCTAGTTCCCCTATATATTTGTATATTTCCCATTTTATGATATATAATTAAACAAAGGGGCAAATGATTATAGGAATATGGGAGGGATATTTTGAAGAAAAAGAAGCGAATCAAAATATTAATAATTCTGCTGATATTAATATGTTTACATGTTTTTCTTACTCAATTGATCCCAAAAGGGTTGCGGATCTAAAAAGCCAATATTTGTGGTTATTGCACTGCCTCTTATTAAGGATGGAGGCAGTGCAATCTATTATGGGTTAGGTTATCAAGTAATCAAATGGCACAAGTGGGAAAGTGACTTGTGAGGTGCCTGGCACCTAAAAAGGGCACCTAAAAAGAGGGACAGTAACAACGTCCCTCTGTCCATCCCTCTGTCCACCCTACCAATTTGGCTTTTCATTTTTGGCAGTGATTTTTTCTGTGTAGCCTTTCTCCTCATCGCCAAACATGTCATCAGCAAATTGATCTAGTCTGTTTGGATGCTTTGATGGTCTATCATGTTCACCTCTGCTTTTTGCATTTCCATCGTTTCTTCCTGTCATTATATCAACTCCTTTCGTATTATCACTGATAGGGTGCCCGAAAATCCGTATTATAATCCTGAACACAAAAAAATTACTTGACATTTCTAATTTATGCATGTACTTCCGCTTAAGTTTAGTCGAATTGTGACGATATATGTAACATATGAAATTAAAAGTGTAAAGTGAACTTTGTGGTGTTCCAGTTTATGTTACTTGTCAAAAGGCTGCTGTCTAATAAGAAATTATATTAAACAATTTTATACTAAAATTAAAACTAAAGGAGATGTGCATATGAAAAGAATAAGTTCTAAAATAATAGTTCTTTCACTTATCACTACTTTATTCACTGCCATAGTTATTGGCAGTGTGTCAACCTATAACACTATCAGCACTAATAAGTCGCTGTTAGTTGCTTTAGAGGATACCATGCGGGGTGACTTTGATGAAATCATCAAGGGCCAGGTAGAATCTGTTATAAGTATATTGGAGACCTTTAACCAGCGATATGAAAGAGGAGAGCTTACAAAAGAGGAAGCTAAAAGACAAGCTGCAGATATTGTACGAGAGCTGCGATATGGCAAGGATGGATACTTCTGGATTGATACATCTGAAGGAGTCAATGTAGTACTTTTAGGACAAGACGTTGAAGGAACAAGCAGAATAGATTCCAAGGACGCAAATGGACTCTTGTTTATTCAGGAAATAATTAAGAATGGCTCTAAGGAAGGTGGCGGTTACTCAGACTATTATTTCCCTAAGGCCGGCGGCACCCAACCTCTTCCTAAAAGAAGTTACAGCAAATTGTTTAAGCCTTTTGACTGGGTTGTAGGTACCGGTAATTATACCGACGATATTGACGCGCTGATATCTGAAAAGAAAACCGCTATAGATAAAGAACTTTTAAACAGTTTTATAACGCTTATAACAATTGCTCTTGTGACAGTAATTTCAGCCATAGTTGCTGCTGTGTTATTAAGCAAGAAACTTACTAAACCTATTGTATTTGTAACAAAGCAAGTAAACAAGTTGGCTGCCCTAGACCTTTCTGAGGAACAGATCAATGATAATATTCTAAAGAATAAGGATGAGACTGGACTAATGGCTCAATCCGTTAAAGAACTCAGAGAAAAGTTGAGAACTATTATAAAACAGCTTCAGAACAGTGCCGCTAATGTGCTCCAGTACTCCACAACAGTAGCAGAAGCTACAGACGAGAGTGTTCAATCCATTCAAGCTGTATCCGCTGCAGTGGATGAACTTTCTAAGGGTACCGTTTCCCAGGCTGAAGATGCCCAGGAAGGCGCTAATAAACTTTTATCTCTGGCCAATAATATCAGTATATGCGTTAATAGTTCAAACTCAGTGAAAGACTTTTCCAGACATACAAGGAAGATTAACGCAGAAGGCTTGATGGCTATGAAATCACTGATTGAAAAGTTTGATAAGAACACAAGGATCAATGAGGAGGTTTCTAAGAATATCAATGTTCTTGCAGATAAATCTACTTCTATCGGTGAAATTGTAAATACCATTGAAAACATAGCTGAGCAAACTAACCTGCTGGCCTTAAATGCAGCAATAGAAGCCGCCCGTGCCGGGGAATCCGGAAGAGGTTTTGCAGTGGTTGCAGAGGAAGTACGAAAGCTTGCAGAGCAAAGCTCACAATCTGCTAACGAAATCACTGTTATGATAAAGGATATACTTCAAGAGATTTCAAAGACAAAAACCAATATGGATGTAAGTCAGAGAAGTGCAGAAGAAGCCAGCTTGACCATAGCAGAGGCGGATAGGGCCTTCAAAACAATTGAAGAAGCTGTAAACGACATGTTTACTGAAATTGATATTTTAACAGCCAATATCTCTGATGTGAATAATGCTAAAGATGAAGTAATAACTTCCATCCAGAACATTTCAGCTGTTTCCGAGGAATCTGCTGCCACTGCTGAAGAGATATCTGCATCAGTAGTACAGCAGTCCAACGCTATGGAAAATATATATGCAACCACAGAGGATTTAAAGAAACTTGTACAAATTCTAGATGAAATTGTTGTTAAGTTTAAGTTGTAAAGAAATGGGACAGAGGGACGTTGCTTATGTCCCTCTGTTTCAACATAAAAACCTATGCTAAAGCTACTGTTGTGCATAGGTTTTTATTGTATGATTATTTATATATTATTTCACAGCTTTTAACTTTGCAATATCATTCCAATTGCTGCTTGTTATAATCTCTAGGTTGGTTAAATCTTTTCTAAGTGTTTCTACTTCACCTTTTATATGCGCTATATCCATAGCCATTTTATCATGCTCAGCCCTATTTACTTCTGCGGAATGTTCAAGAGCTTTAACTATTTGATATGTTTCCTCTTGCTTAATCTTAAGTTCATTTATGTCTGATTTAATATTCTTTATATCAGACTGCATGGCCTTCATATCAGACTGCATATTCCTTAAGATTTCCAGTATCTCTTTATCCATATAGTTTCACCACCTAACTAATATTATATCATAATTTAATTTGTGTAAAAGTACTTTAATAGAGAATCTTTAAAAGAAAGGTAGCATAATATTCCTCCTCTAACATGTTATAACTATATTATTGACATAATCCGGAACATTTATTCGGAGAAATATATGTTTTGGTATATGATTTTCCAATATACTTTTGTCACCAAATCAATGTGTAACAGCCAATAAACATTATCACGGTCAAAGGCTGCATTTATTGCAGCAATGTGTTCCTCATATACTAATGATACAAACTTATCCCATCTGCTTGTCTTTCGAAAAATATATGTGACGAAAAATTTTCCCTCAACCTGATTTTCGTAATACTTAACTAAGTCAAAGGATTCTTTTATATCTTCAAAATCCGTCGGTTGAATTAAATCTTCCTCCCGAAATTTAGAGTCAACTTTATGTTTATGTCCATAACCACATACAAATAAAGTACCTCCATCAGCGCTATAGTCCATTATTATATACCTCATTCTATCTGTTTCTAATAAATAATCTCAAATTACTGATTAAATTATAGCATATACTTATACCTACAGATACATAAAAGGCATGCAACATCATGCTGCATGCTCTATTATCATATATTCACAATATTCGGGACATAATCAACGTCCCTCTGTCCCTATCTGTCCCTATCTCATCAAGTACATTGCTGCCTCATAGGGCCTCAAAGTTCTAGCAAGGGGCTCATCATAGTTACTGATCAGCAGTTCTAATTTGCCTTCATATTCACGTGGCAGTGAAAAAGGTATGGTATCCCCGTGGAAGTTTGCTATTACAAGTAACTTTGTATCGCCATGGGTTCTTGTATAGGCAAAAATACCAGGATGGTCTTCATACAAGAGTTCATAGTCCCCTTTCACAAATACTTCATATTCCTTTCTAAGTCTGATCAGCTTTTTATAGTAATTGAAAATTGAATTTTTATCCCGAAGTACTGACTCAGCATTTATTTCTGTGTAATTTGGATTTACCTTGATCCATGGGGTACCGTCTGTAAAGCCGGCATTGGTGCTGCTGTCCCACTGCATTGGGGTTCTGGCGTTGTCACGGCCTTTACTGTAGATGGACTTCATGATGTCTTCTATTGGATAACCGGCTGCCTTACGCTCAGCGTATAGGTTTAAGGTTTCTATGTCTCTGTAATCTTCTATAGGGAATTTCACATTTGTCATGCCCAGTTCCTCCCCTTGGTAGATGTAGGGGGTTCCCTGCATGCCGTGGAGAACTGTGGCCAACATCTTGGCGGATTCCACCCGGTACTCTCCATCGTTTCCCCATCTTGACACAATTCTGGGCAGGTCATGATTGTTCCAGAACAGGCTGTTCCAGCCCACCTGGTAAAGTTCCTTCTGCCATTTTGACAATACCCTCTTTAATTTCAAGAAGTCTAATGGAGCCAAATCCCACTTGGACTTGCCTTCCTCCTGGTCCAGGCCTATGTGTTCAAATTGGAACACCATGGAGAATTCACTACCATCGGGATTGCTGTACAGCCTTGCCCTCTCAGGGTTAGCTCCCCATGCCTCTCCTACCGTTATCAGGTTACCCTTTTGGAAGGTTTCCTTTGATAATTCCTGGATAAATTCATGGAGCCTTGGTCCATTTCCGGTGATTTTTAAATCCGGCTCTTTGGCTATCTGGTCTATTACATCCAGCCTAAAGCCTCCCACGCCCTTGTCCATCCACCACAGGATCGTGTCGTAAATTTCCCGGCGCACCTTAGGGTTCTCCCAGTTTAAGTCCGGTTGCTTTACGGAAAACTGGTGGAAGTAATACTGGCCCACTTCCGGTACCCATTGCCAAGCTGACCCGCCAAAGCAGGCTATCATGTCATTGGGCGGTGTGCCTTCTACCCCATCCCTCCACACATAGTAGTCATGATAGGGGTTGTCTTTGCTCTTTTTGGCTTCTAAAAACCACATGTGTTCATCGGAGGTATGGTTCAATACCAAGTCCATGATGATAGATATGTTTCTCTTTTTGGCTTCCGCTATCAGTCTCTCCATATCCTCCATAGTCCCAAACATGAGGTCAATGTCCTGATAGTCGGAAATGTCGTAGCCATTATCATCCTGGGGAGACTTGTATACCGGGGAAAGCCATATGGCATCAATTCCTAATTCCTGAAGGTAGTCCAGCCGGCTTATTATTCCCTGCAGGTCTCCTATGCCGTCCCCGTTGCTGTCCTGAAAGCTCTTTGGGTATATTTGATATACCACTGCATTTTTCCACCACTTATCACTTCTGCCTTCTGTCCTCATTTTTTCTGCACTCCTTATTTCATATATATCATGTCCCAATATTGTAAGTTTGGTACCGTGAAGGTCACAAACTTGCCTTTATCATCTGCACCGGTTTCGTATCTAAGCTCTGTGCTTTTGCTCTTATTGTAATCCGGTGAAGCCAAATAGACCTTGCTGATTTCTTTGTCCGTATAGTAAGTTACCTTTACATCCTTTACTTCTGTGGGAGCCTTCTTCTTTCCTCTCTCATCCCTCCATTCATTATCTGTTTCCAGGAGGTTGATGAGGTGCAGGATTTCATAATTTTCATCGGCCCTTGTGTAGGTCCAAATGCTGTCGGAAGCTCCCCCTTTTCCATGGGCATAGCCATCTATTTTCACTTCATTGTCTGTGGTCCACTGGCCATCTCGAAGGATATTTTCATAGGCCACTATAAAGTCAGCCATGGCCTGCATCTTAGCCCTTAATTCCTCATCCATAAGTATATGGTCATCGGGGTAATATTCCACATGGAGCATCCTGTCCCCATTTCCCAGCTCCAACCTGCTTCCACCGGCAGCGTAGACTGCAGCATCACACAAAAGCACTCCCGGGGCATTCATATGGCCGTTTGTCTTGTAGTAGTTTATATAGGCCTTTACCACCAGTGACTTACCCTTGCCGTCAATGGACTTTTCCTGACTGTCTTCCATTGACCGTTCCACTTCCCTTACCAGTGAAGCATAGGTATTGTAGGCCTTTCCTTCCCTATCATTGTCCCATGGCCAGAACTCGGTGTAGAGCACATCAGTGCTGCTTACATTGGCCTTCTCTATGCCTTGGGCCCCTACAGGGTTAAAGGAAAGATACTTGTCTCCAAGGGCTTCCTTGGCTGCATTTAAGAACTGGGTATAGGTGTCCTTCACATAATATATTGGGCTGCGATCTTCCTTGTAGCCCAGTGGCTCCCCATCCGCAGTCACCATCTTGCCCCACTCGCCAACAGTGTCTCCGTGCCAGCCATCAAAGTCAAAGGCTGTAAATATTTTTTTGGTCTCAGTAAAAATATGGTCCTGCCACTGTTTATTTAGGGGGTTTAGGAAAAAGAGATTGCCATTTCCTGATGGGGATAGGCCCATGCGGAAGGTAAAGTTGCCACTGCCCCTGTCATTGTCCTCTGCAAAGTATAACTTCCACTGATTTGCTTCTGTGGGGTTCCCCTGGTCATCCACAAAAAAGCTATCTGTACCTGCATAGATCATATTGTAGGCCATGCTGGCCATATTCCTTTCTTTTGCGGCACTTATATAGCCCGCTACGGTTTCTCCGAAGATCTCTCTGCCGGACCAGTCCTTCCATACTCCTGGGTTCTCTGCCGTAATCCCATCAGCCAGGGGTTGATGGTGCAAATAGTGCCAGTCATAGTACTCAATGCCGTTGATGTGGTACCGGTTCATCTTCTCTATTTTGCCACTTGTATCTACTTTGTCTCCAAAGTCAGCTAAGTAGCCATAACGGGGAAACTTTACCCAAGTTGAAGAAACGTCCACTCCAATGGTATCGGATACTGCAAAGTCGCCAAGGTTGTCTCCCAAGCCAATTTCTATAAGATATCCTTTAAAGTCCCCTTCTGGAGCTGTCCACTGATATTCAGCATAAATCTCCTCACCGGCCTTAAGATTAAGGTTCCCTATTGTATCTTCATATATTACCTCTTCCAAATGGGTAACCTTTAAAAGAACATTTATATTTTCTCTTGCAGTTTCAGAAGTATTTTTAACCACATATTGAATTTTTACTCCATCCTGAGGTGAATACATAGCCTTGTCCGTTCCTCTTATCTCAACCTCTATTCCGGTTAAGTCAACCTGAGCACTTGCATTTTTAATTATCATCATTCCTCCAAATACCAATATTAATATAACACAACAAATTATGATAACTTTCTTCATAAACTACTCCTTTACCGAACCCATGACAATACCAGTGATCAAGTATTTCTGCAAAACCGGATAAATCATCATCAAAGGAATAACTGCCACCACAATCTTTGCAGCATTTAGGTTCTTATTTGATAGTTCTGTGAGATTTCCCAAGGAGCTGCTGCTGAGGCCTGACTTCAGCATGGCCTGAATGTCTACGGTCAAAGACTGGATATACGTCATAATGGGATAATTTACAGGCTTTTGAATGTATATAAGACCGCTGAAAAAGTCGTTCCAGCTTCCCACTATGCTGAACAGGGCAATAGTAGCCAAACAGGGTTTGGCACAGGGCACCAGTACCCTTACCAGTACCTGAAAGGGTCCTGCACCGTCGATAATAGCCGCTTCCTCCAAGGACTTGGGGATGCCCAGGAAGAAGTTCATCAGCAAAATTACATTAAATATTGGTAGTGCACCGGGTAAAATCAAGGCCCAAATGCTGTTCAGCAGGCCTAAATCTTTAACTAATATATAAGTGGGAATCATACCACCGTTAAACAACATGGCAAAAATCAAAAGGTTCATATAGATGTTTCTGCTACGAAACTCTTGTTTATTTTTTGTAAGAGGATAGGCCATCAATACTATCAATACCATGTTAATGGCTAATGCAAGGAAAACCCTTTCCACAGAGATTAAAAAGGACCTCCAAAACTGCTTATCCTCCAGGATCTTGGTGTAGGCTGCTAGTGTAAAGTCAACAGGCTTTAGCCCAACTTTGTTTGCAGTTACTGCTGAACTGCCGCTGAAGGAGATGGCCACAATATTCCACAGGGGAAGAAGGCAGGCCAGTCCTAACAGTGCAACTATTGTATAAATAGTCGCTACCCTTAATCTGGATTTGAAATTCTTATTTTCTATCATGGTCTTCCCTCCTAGAATATTTTTCTGTCAGTGAATTTCTTCGTAAGCCCATTGGCAGTCAGAATCAATATCATGCCCACTATGGATCTGCATAATCCTACTGCCGAACCAAAGCTGTACTGGCGGCCTACTAAACCAATTCTATATACATAGGTATCCAGCACATCACCGGTTTCGTAGACTATTGGGGAGTACAAGTTATATATCTGATCAAAGCCTGCACTTAAGATACCTGTGAGGCTGGTAGCTGCCATAAGGAGAATTATGGGCATCATACCCGGTATGGTTACGTGCCATACCCTCTTCCACCAGGTGGCTCCATCAATGGCTGCAGCCTCATGAAGGCCCGGGTCAATGGCAGTAATGGCTGCCAGGTAAACCACGGAGTTGTAACCAAACTCCTTCCATACGTCTGTGCCGATGACTAGAGGCTGGAAGGTCTTGTTACTGCCAAGGAAGTTTATCTTCTCCAAGCCTATGGAGGATAAGATCTGATTCACAGACCCGTCCAAATTAAACATGTTAACTATAACCGAAGCTAAAACAACCCAGGATAAAAAATGAGGTAAGTATACTATGGTCTGTACTGTCTTTTTGAAAAATTTGATTCTTATTTCATTTAATAGGATGGAAAAAGCTATGGCCATAAAGGTGCCTAGGAGGATTTTTCCTAAGGCTATGGTCAAGGTATTTCCTATTACCTTGCCAATGTCTGGCAGTTTTATCATATAAGTAAAGTGCTTAAGCCCTACAAAATTTGACCCCCACAGGCCTTTTGCCGGGACAAAGTCCTGGAAGGCCATAATAATTCCTACCATAGGTATATAACTGAATACTATGAGAAAGAACAGGCCGGGCATCATCATAAGATGATACTTAAATTCGGTTTGTCTTTTCCTGCGCCGCGTCATACTTGGCATTACGATCCCTCCACTCTATTGAAAACAGCCATACACTTCTTTATTGAGGCATGGCTGTTTATACTGCTCTATGCTTAATTAAGCTGTTCTTCTATTTCGGATATAATCTGACTTCCGCCCATTGAGTACCAATCTTCAACGAACTTGTCAAAAGCTTGTTCTACATCAACAGCCCCGATGGCCATCTTAATAAATACTTCTTCTTCTAACTTACCAAGATTACCCCAGTTGGTTTCCATAGTTGGTGTAGTTTCAGGAAACACCGGTGTCAGCCAATTAAAGGTGCCCTTTTCTGTTAGGGTCTGAATTAATTCTATGCCATTCATACGGGAGTGGTACTTAGACCAATCGGTAACATCTGCCTTTGCAGGATCTTCCATATACTTCTTTACATTTTGTATAACATTCTTAGACTCTGTTGTTCTGGCCTCTTCTATGGCAATTTCGCCCTTTACTCCTCTTTCAATGTCAGAGTAGTCATCCAGCATTGAAGTATAGGGATTAACTTCTATATTAAATGGTCTTACGGACCCGTCTACACCGTCTTTTAGGTATTTAGCAACTTCCGGATAGTCCGCTTCCAGTGTTTTTGAGTTCATCATTTCATCATAGAATAAGTTTGCAATTTTGATTGCAGCTTCAGGATGCTTAAAACCTTTTCTTACTACGATATAGCCTCCTGTTGCATCATTATGCTTTACATTAACCTTGCCATTACCATCTTCAATAGCATAGCATTCAAAGGTTGCCTTGTTGTCCATAGCACGGACATTATTTAGAAGCCAGTCCGGAATGTGCCATGTTCCAAAGGTAATACCTGTTTGTCCATTAGCTAATAGGGCTGTGATGTCATCCCAGGTTCTAACTCCCAGCTGTGGATCTACAAGACCGGTCTTAAACCATTCAGCCACTTTTTTCATAGCTTCCTTTGTCTCCTTTGTTGTAGAACCGTAAACAACCTTTCCATCAACCTTCAACCAAGTCTTTGGATAAGCTCCGTAAGCATAGGCTATGGAATTGATACTGTAAGTACCGTCAGGGTCACTGGAAGTTAACCATGGTGCAAAGGCCATACCAACAACGTTATCAGCCTTTCCCGGATTTTTAGCCATAAATTCCTTTGCTATCATTTCTAATTCACTTATAGTAATGCACTTATTTCCATCCTCATCGATTTTTAATCCAAGCTGATCCATCCAGTCACTGCGGATCCAAACTTCACTTGGACCTGGATCTCCGTTTGTTCCCGGAAGAGCCATTATCTTACCATCAAAGGTTACATTTTTTAAGGCACGGCCATCATAGGAATCATATACCTTTTTAAGATAATCACTGGCATAGGTGTTATAAACCTCGGTCAAGTCTTCTATCAAATCGTTATTATATAGTTCTCTTAGTTCATCTAAGGTTGATACCTTCATCATATCCGGTAGTTCCGCAGCAGATAGGGCCAGGGATACCAGTCTATTATAATCGTCACCGTTGGCTTCAAATTCGTCCACGATTTTTATGTTCAGCACGGACTTTACCCAACGGGTATAGGCATTGTTTTCGTAGGTGTCTCCATCAGGCAGCTTTGGATTTTGCAAGGTCTGCCTGCCCATAGTAATTGTAATTTCTTCCTTGTATGGACTTAGTGGCCCATCTTCTTCCCCGGCAGCACTGCCGTTTTGTGATGTTTCGTTGCCTGTTTTTTCAGGCTCTTTACCTGTATCTTTTCCACTGCAGGCTGCCATGGAAACTGTCATGGAAACTGCCAACATAGCAGCTCCTATATGCTTTAATAAAGCTCTTCTCTTCATGCTTAACCCTCCATAAATATATAAATCCCAAGTTTTAAATACTATAAAACCTTTTCAATGGCCACTGATCAGCTTAACCTAAGTATACTATTCCCTTAGGTCCACCGTAAATAAAAGAAATTCCACATTTATATCACTTTTTCTATATCCTGCTTTTGGTCAATTGTTAAGGGTTTCATAAGGTGCTATACTGTAAATGTAATTAAAGCGGTAATAATAAGAAGCCATCGAAAGGAGCAAGTGATATGTACAGACTCTTAATTGCAGATGACGAAAAGGATGAACGGGATGTGATTCAGTTCCTACTTAACAAATATGGTTTTGAATTTGATGTGCTTCAGGCTTCTAACGGTAAAGAAGCGGTAAACATTTTGATGGAAGAGCCGGTAGATATTCTTATTACAGATATAAAAATGCCCTTTCTCAACGGTACTGAGGTTGCAGCAAAGGCTAAAACCATAAACCAGGATATTGAAATCCTCTTTTTCAGCGGTTATGACGATTTCGAATATGTAAAGACTGCCCTATCTCTGCATGCTGTTAATTACATCCTAAAGCCGGTGAATCCTGAGGAATTTAAAAAATCTATTGGGGAAATATTGGATACCATCATAGCCAGGGAGGCTGCCAGGGCAGAATCAGAGAAATATATAAAAGAATACTTTTTTAGTAAAAGTAAGAATATGAACAATGCCGGTTTGAGTTATGAAGATAAAGTTTCAGATGAAGAGGACAACCTTCTCTTAAAAAATATCGAACAAGCTATTAAAGAAAAGAATCCGGAAGGGCTGGCCAAGAATGTTAACTTGCTGCTGGAAAAGTACAGGGGTTCCCTAAAGGCCTCCCATATTTATGTCCGCTATCTTTGCACTACCCTGCTTTCAATTTTGATTGATGCCCTTCCCGGTGCAGGCAAAGAAGACTTTAAACAAGCTGCGGAAGAGGTCTATTCCTACAAACATTTTGCCCATATCAGAAAATTGATAGAAGAATATCTAAATATGGTTATGGATCAAATGAAGGAGGAAGAAAATTCTCCAAAGCATGCCATCCACCTGGTTAAGCAATATATCCATGCCCATTACAAGGAGGACCTGAGCCTTAATCTACTGGCGGATACGGTATTCTTAAGTCCTAAGTACCTCAGCAGCGCCTTTATCCATGCAACGGGCGTCAGCCTAAATAAGTACATCAAAAATGTGAGGATGGACAAGGCTAAAGACCTGCTCCTGACCACCAATATGAAGATTACAGACATTGGCCCCTCCGTTGGTTATTATAATGTGTCCTACTTTTGCAAGTGCTTTCAAGAGGAGTTTGGCCAAACACCGGATAAATACAGACAGAACAGGGGTAAAATTCAATGAAATATTTGAACAATTTTATAAAAAATCTCAGTTTCCGCAAGAAGATCCTACTCATAAGTCTTGGAGTGGGTTTAATCCCCATCATTTTACTGGGCACCTTTTCTTATTTTAAAATGAGTGAATTACTGATAGAGCGTGAATATAGGGCCCTTAGTGAATCTCTGGACCAGGAAGCTAAAAATCTGGACTATAAGTTGGAATCCTACTTGGCTGCCATGAACCTCATCGTCTGGAATGAAAGTATGCGTTACAGTCTTTCCAAAAATTATAGTAACAACTACGACATGTACCTTACCTACAGGGATGTAATTGACCCCATGTTTCACACCCTTCGGACCCTTAACGGCACCATAGATTCCATAACTATATACACCGATAATTCCATCCATCCCCATGGGGACATTTTGCGGCCTCTTTCCGATGTCACGGAGGCGCCCTGGTATGATACAGCTGAGAATACTAATACACCCTTTTTTGCATTTTCCGAGAACAGCCACAGGCTCTTATTGATTTGTAAAATGTATTACCGGCATTCAAATTATACAAATATTATTTCTATGTCTATAAATTACAATGCCTTATTTAATTCTATTAAGGGTCCTTTTGATGAATCCTATGGCATTATGCTGCTTGATAATTCCGGTAACGCAGTTTTTCAATATGCCAACTTCCCCAATGCTAAGGAAAGCTACACGTTAACTCCCCAGGACTTGCAAGGGGCATTGGTGAACAAAGGTAAGACACCTAAATATGTGGTTGAATCCACCGGCCTATCATCGGTAGCTTGGACCGCCTATCTCTACCGGCCAGTTGAAATTGTATCTGCCCCGGCAAATAATATTACCTTTATAGTGGTCTTTATAGTTTTTCTCAGTCTCATCATAATTCTTTTGGCCTGTATAATGTCGTCCAAGATAGTAGTTAGACCTCTTAGGGCCCTGCACAACAATATGAAACTCATTGAGCAGGGAGACTTGACCATTACCGTAAAGCAGACTTCATCTGATGAAATTGGCCATTTGATACAGGCCTTCAGCCACATGGTGGAGCGGTTAAAGTATTTGATAGATGAAGTCCTGCGCAGTAAAATTGCCCAGCAGGAGTATGAGATGAAGGCCCTGCAGGCGCAAATCAACCCCCACTTTTTATATAACAGCCTGTCCTTGATAAATGGAAAGGCCATAATGACGGGACAAGAGGATATAAGCCAGATGGCCCAATTGCTGTCTACCTTCTACCGCACCACCTTGAATAAGGGGAAGAACTTGATATCCGTGAAGGATGAACTCCAAAACACCCGGTCCTATGCAGAAATTCAAAAGATGATGCATGCCGACTCCTTCGACATTGTTTATGACATAGATGAATCCATGTATTCTTACACCATGCCCAATCTCCTCTTGCAGCCCATTGTGGAGAACGCAATCCTCCATGGTATTGACCATAAAGAGACTCCTGACAGAGGAGTACTTACAATATCCTGCTATCAGGAGGAGAACCTTCTTATCTTTAAAGTTATGGACAACGGCTGCGGCATGACAGAAGAACAGTGTGAGGCCATCTTGACCTCGGAAAGCTTTGGCTACGGCATTCACAATGTCCACCATCGTGTCCAGCTGTACTATGGACCTGACTATGGGCTGCAGTACAACAGCACTAAGGGAAGGGGTACCTGTGCTACCCTTACTATTCCGAAATAGAGATAGAGGGACGTTGTTGCTGTCCCGTTGAGACAGCAACAACGTCCCCTTGTCTCTATTTATATCTTTATTTGGTTCCCTTCCACATAGAACCAGGTTAAGTTAATCAAGTTCTTAACTGCAGTTATATCAGTGATCTTATTGAAGTTTAGAAAGAGCTTGTTCAAATTGGTTAGGCCCTGCAAGGCGGTTAAGTCACTGATTTTGTTATTGTTCAGTGAAAGATATTTTAAGTTTTTCAGTTCCTTCAATATACTTTTGTACTAGCTTTGTTCCACTGCCTCAGCAGTAGGTTTCTTAATATATTCATATCCCCTCTTAATTCATTCACTCCAGTTCAAAACATTGTTCTGTTTGCCATTTCAGCTATCATATCATCTATAGTTCTAAGCTGATTGACCTTCTTTAGATTGATCCCGGTTTTTTGACAAAAGTCCTGCAGTATGGCCACCATCTTATCATCTCTGACCTGTATCTCTTTAGGTACTCCATTGCTAAGGCACAGATTAATCAACTTGTTAAGTGTAACATTAGCATCCTCATCTATATCTTCATATACATCAATATCCACAATGGTTCCATTATTTTTATCTGCTATGATAAAGAGCCTTGGAAAGTGTCCTCTTTCCCACCTACTCCCCTGCACCGGATAGGGTGTGTAGCACACATCTATCTGCAAGGCCATATTGCCCTTCTTTTCTGACTTTTCATGGTCCTGCTGTATGTAGGCTGTGCCATTGATGCCGATGATTATCTCAAAGTTGTCGTTGATTCTTTTCATGTGGGTCCAATTTTCTTCAGAGATAAAATTCCCGCAGGCCACAAAATTCAGAGGTTCTGATATATTAGCCTTTAAATAATCCATGTCGGATTTTACCACCTAATCTACTTTTTCAGCTGTTGTTGGCCATATGAAAACATTATAATATAAGCATATAAGATGTGTTAGGGAGGAATTATAGTGGACAAACTTATAAATTCAAAGCTGGTTTCTTTGAAAAATGTAAATATTGATGATAGGTTCTGGTCAGGCTACCAAAAGCTTGTAAGGGAGGTGGTGATACCCTATCAATGGGAGGCCCTCAATGACAACATCCCGGATGCCGCCCCGAGTCATGCCATAAAAAACTTCCGCATTGCAGCCAAAGAAGAAGATGGTGAGTTTGGGGGCATGGTATTTCAGGACAGCGACGTTGCCAAGTGGTTGGAGGCCGTGGGATACAGCTTGGCCATTAATCCGGATCCTGACTTGGAAGCCCTTGCAGATAAAACCATAGACTTGATAGAAAAGGCTCAGCTGCCTGATGGCTATCTTAACACCTTCTTTACCATAAAGGCTCCTGAGAAAAGATGGACTAACCTCCAGGAATGTCATGAGTTATACTGTGCAGGCCATATGATGGAAGCTGCCGTGGCCTATTATTGCGGAACAGGTAAGAAAAAGCTTCTAAATATAATGTGCCGTTTTGCGAATCATATTGATTCAGTATTTGGCACTGAGCCAGGAAAACTAAGGGGCTACGACGGTCACCAGGAAATAGAGCTGGCCCTGATTAAACTGTATAAGGCTACAGGTGAGGAAAAATATCTTAAACTGGCAAAGTACTTTATTGATGAAAGAGGGCAGGAACCACACTTCTTTCAACAAGAGTGGGAAAAGAGAGGCAGGATTTCCCATTGGTCCGGTAGAGTTAGCGACAAGCCAAATGAGTCCTACCACCAGTCCCATAAGCCCGTCCGTGAACAAACAGAAGCTATTGGACATGCCGTAAGAGAAGTATATATGTTGACAGGAATGGCTGATGTGGCCGCTGAGACTGGTGACACAGACCTGCTTGAAGCCTGCAGAAGGTTATGGGATGACATTGTGAACAGGCAGATGTATATAACCGGTGGAGTTGGTTCAACCAGTCACGGTGAGGCCTTCAGTTTTGATTATGACCTGCCCAATGATACCATATATGCCGAAACCTGTGCCTCCATCGGCCTTATATTCTTTGCCCAAAGAATGCTGCAGCTTGAAGCCAAAGCCACCTATGCTGATGTTATGGAACGGGCCTTATACAATACCCTCTTAGGTAGCATGTCCAAAGATGGCAGACACTTTTTCTATGTAAATCCCTTGGAAGTGTGGCCGGAAGCTTCAGAAAAAAATCCTTCAAGAGCCCATGTAAAACCTGTAAGACAAAAATGGTTCGGCTGTGCTTGCTGCCCTCCAAATGTGGCAAGGCTCTTAACTTCTCTTGGAGAATATATTTATACATATAATAACGATACTATCTATACTCACCTCTATATTGGTGGTGATGCCACAATACAAATGGGCAAGGAAGAAATAAATCTAACTATGGAAACTGACTATCCATGGAAGGGAAATATCAAAATAAAGCTGTCTATGGAAAATGAAAAGGCCTTTAACCTAGCCCTAAGAATCCCTGGTTGGTGCAATAATGCTGAGGTCATAATAAATGGAGATGTTCTTGATTTAACCAGTAAAATATCAAATGGTTATGCAGTAATAAGTAATACCTGGAAAGATGGAGACTCCATAGAATTCAATTTAGAAATAACCCCTGAGTTTATACAGGCAAACCCAAAAGTAAGAGCCGATGCCGGTAAGGTTGCCATCCAAAGAGGCCCCTTGGTTTACTGCCTTGAGGAAACTGATAACGGCGGTAATTTAAATGCCCTTTCAATAGATACATATGCTGGTCTGAAAGAGGAATATGATGAGAACCTTCTTGGCGGGGCAGTAATAATTAAGGCTAAGGGAAGCCGGCTTGATGAAACAGGCTGGAATAATGACTTATACCGTCCTTTCAAAGAAGGCAGCAAACAGGTTGAACTAAAAGCTATTCCCTACTTCCTATGGGGCAACCGAAAGCCCGGTGAAATGATAGTATGGATTAGACATAAGTAAGACAGAGGGACAGAAACAACGTCCCTCTGTCCCTAATTCACTTTAAACTTGCCAACTTCCTCTTGAAGCTTAGTTGCCAGCTTCTGCAGCTGTTCAGCATGGCTTGTAAGCTCCTGCATTGTGGCACTAACCTGTTCCGTTGATGCTGAAACCTCTTCTGTCACTGATGCAGTCTCTTGAGAGATGGCAGAAATATTATGGATTTGTTGCACCACAATGTTTTTACTTTCATCTATGCTTACTGTGGAATCCTTTATATTGACAATCTTGTCTGATAAGGTGATAACCCCGTTGATAATTTCATCAAATACCTGCTTGGTTTCTAGCATGGACTTGTCTTGCTCATTAATTGCAGCTTCTGCACTGCCAATGGCCTCAACGGCAAAGGCGGATTTTGACCGGATAGTTTCAATAATCTTTTGAATCTGTACCGTTGAAGCCCTGGACTTTTCTGCCAGCTTTCTGATTTCATCCGCCACTACTGCAAAGCCCTTGCCAGCTTCCCCTGCTCTGGCAGCTTCTATGGATGCATTAAGGGACAGTAAATTGGTTTGCTCTGTAATTTGGGCTATGGAATCGGAAATTGTATTAATCTGGGATATACTCATATCCACATCGTTAACTATGGCGTTGACATTTGTAGTTGACTGTTTAGCCTTGTCCGCTCTGTCTGTTAAAACCTTCATAAGCTCCAAGCCCTTTACGCCTAGCTTTTCTGTGTCTAGTGATATATGTTCTACTTCCTTAGTCAATTCTGTAATATCATCAAGCTTCTTGGACAATTTCTCTATGCTTATGGTACTCTCTTGAGCATTCTCCGCCTGGCTATTTGATCCCTCAGAGACTTCCCCCATAGCCTTTGATACTTCAGCTACGGAAGCAGTAGTCTCCTGCACCATGGCCCCGATCTGAGAGGAAGCTTCCAGCATAGTTTCGGCAGAGGCACTGACATCTTTCATGATTGTAGATATCTTTGCTAACATCACTATAAAGTCTTTTCCAAGCTGGCCTAGCTCATCTTTTGACTTAATATGGGCCACTGCTGTAAGGTCACCTTGGGCTGCCAGGCCAAAGGAATCCTTTAGCTTTCTGACATTTTTACCTATTGAATTTCCGATAATCATAGATAAAAGCACTGCCACAACGGTCACTGCCAATATGACTATAAATATTATATTTTTGATGTGATTTACGTCCTTGTTTAATTCGCTTTCATCAAGGACAGCTATTACCTTCCAGCCTGTCATTTCATGAGTATGATAAACCGCAAAGCTATTATTACCATCAAGGCTGAACTTTTCAAAGCCTTCATCATTGGCAACAACCTTATCCCATATATTTAAACTGCTGGATAAATCGCTTCCGATGACGCTGCTGTCCCTATGCGAAATTACGGTACCGTTTCCGGAAGTGATAATAATATATCCGCTATCCCCGACCTTTGATTTAGAGAAAACTTTAGAGATGCCTTCTAAGGACATATCCATACCAATAACTCCGGCTACTTTAGCTAAATTTTCGTTAGTCTTTGAATTATGTTGAACCCCTCTAACAACTTTTACAACAGCTTTTTTGGTAACATTGTCTATATGCGGCGGCATTATAATTATGTTCTTCTTGTCCTTTTCCGCCTTAACATACCACTCTTCTTTAGTATAGTCCACTCCAGTATCTGTAAATAACTGTGCGTGATTGACATACTTTCCCTTTTCAGTTGCATAAAAAGTATTTACTATATCTGTATCACTATCCTTGATATCCTTCAGCGTATAAATTGCATATGGAGTATTTTGCTCGTACATATCCAGCTCATTGATAAATTCACTGTTACCCACTTGCTTAAGCTGCATGCCCAAACCAGTAAAATAATTGTCCAAAGAGGACTCAATCTCTGCAAGCGTTTGCCCACTTGTGACTTTTAACTTTTCTAATAATATTGATTTAGACTGAGAATAGGATATGACTCCTACAATCACCAAAGGTATTATACATAGTAATAACATACTAAATATAAGCTTTACTTTAATGGATTTAAAACTTAGTTTCATAAAATTCCCCCCCCACAACATAAATATAATTTTTATGCCCTGTTTATCTTGTAAGTTGATTTAAAAAAAGTTCTAAATTACCCCGCTCCTTTCTGTAAATTTCTGAACAATGTTAATTCATGAATCTAGCACCGTGTGAGTAAAGATATAGCTGTTTTGTAAACTTTTACACTCATAGGTAATTTCAATAAACCTATTTTATAATAACATTATAACACATAATTAGTTAGAATTTAATACATATTTCGATATTAATTTTCATTATACTGCACAAAGCTTGGATTTATATTATATTTTTGTGCAAAAAAGGCGTCTATAGATTTATCTGGTAAATCCATGACGCCAATATTAAAGGTGTAGTTAATAACATTTATGATGTAGCTGATGGTGCTTTATTGGACATTAAACTTTTCAACCAGTCCTTACGATGCTTTCTTCTTTTGAATTAATCTCTTAAGATACTTAACTGCTTTATAAGTGCCTTTTACTATATCAACAAGTGAAGTTGAAGAAACATATACACTCCAATTTCCATTGTTTGAATTTGATAAATGCCTGAACTGACTATTTTCATTATGTTCTTCGGTGGTTGATGCAACTTCTTCGGCTGTTGTATTAGTCTGTACCGCAATTTTGTTTTGTTCTTTTTCTACGTCGTCAAGGACTTTAAGGCATAAATGACATAGGTACTCTAACTCTCTGCTTTTTTTATCATGTAATACTGTGAAGTAAATTGATCCAGCCACCGCTAAAATACTAAATGCAGCAATTACAACTTTGTATATGGAGTCCATAGAACTGAATGCTTGCATTAATCCTGCTGCCAGTATGATAATAGCAAGGATTCCTATATTAATGGTGATCAAAGTTGAATTACCAACCATTTTTTCTGCTTTGGATTTTAGCCTTGCTCTTTCAACCTCTATACTGAAATTCTCATCCTTAAGCTTTTCCAGATACTGTTCTTTAATTTGTGTGTATAATTTTTTGAAATAATCATATTCTTGATCGGCTTTCATGTGTTCTTCCAGTATAGCTGATAAATTATTATACTTTTTTTCAGTCAAATAAGTATTTTTTTCTTTGTACAACATAAAATCACCTCAATATATATTTCTACGTATTGGGGGAAATTCCTTTATTGTGCAATAAAATCTATGGGACAAAAATTCCGTCCCTCTGTCCCTACTCCTGTTTCACTACCCCAACAGCTACACCTAAAACTTCCATCTGGCCTTCATTCACAGGAATCGGCTCATAGGCAGGATTCTCCGGCATCAATAGTATGGTACTTCCCATTCGTACGAATCTCTTCAAGGTAGCATTTCCGTCCAGATGCACTGCAACGATATCGTAGTTGTTTGCAACACACTGCTGCTTGATAACCACAATATCACCATCGTGTATATTTGCATTTATCATACTGTCACCTTTAACTTTGACCATGTAAAAGTTTCCTGTGGGTGACAGCCATCTTTGCGGTATGTAAAATTCTTCTTCTACTTCGGAGTTTATCAAATTTGGGTTTCCTGCAGCAATACTGTTATCTATTTCAAAGAGAGAAATCTTCTCATACTCCCTTTCATTTTGAACCTTATCATATACATATTTAATGTAATTTATTAAGCTCTTATTGTAGGTCACCATGAGAACCCTGTCGTCCTTTTCCAGACAGTAGTTCTCCAGCAAAAACAGTATTCTATTAACAGCCACGGTTGTCTTACCAGACCCTGCCACCCCTTTTATCAAGTTAAGCTTTCCTTATCCACAGTTGCAGACGATGATGTTGCTGCTGTCTCTTTGATGCTTTCTTCCACAGGCTCTTCAACATGCCTCTGGTGCTTGTACGCTATGCTGGTATCTAAATTTCTCAGAGCATTGGCAAACTTGGCAGCCACAGCTTCACTTAAGCTTGGTGCTGGTGTACGCTCTACCAATTCTTTTAGCTTAGTATTTATCAAATCAATATTACCTTGCTTTCAACTTCCTTTGGTGCTTCTTTAAAATTCAAGGTAATCTTTGAAAAAGAAAAAGCATTATTGCAGTTTATGGCGTACTGCGATAATGCCTTTGTGCTTGGTATATGAACATTTAAGCAGTTAATTAGTATTATGCAATAAAAGAGATATAACTAATTAAGCTTAATTTTAAATCTTACATAATTCTTTCCAAGTGCCGTTAGATGCTTTTTAAATAGCTCTTTATCTACATCTTTAATATTTTTACTTGTGTTGATAAGTTTTTCAAATTCATAATAGCGTTCAGCACTTCCACTTTGCGAGATTTTATTTATAAAGTCTGTGCATCTTTTAATATCATTGTTTATTATTTTACTTCTAACAGTATCTAATTTCATATATAGTCTGTTTCTCTCTTTTTGATCCTTAACTTTTTTGATTTCTTCTTGAGCTTTTACATAAGAAGTGTAGGTCAACTCCTTAATAGCTTTATTTACAAGTGTCTCTGCAGCCGATACCTTAGCTGCAGATAAAGTAATTACCGCACTTTGATATGTACTTATATTATATGTTTTTGCACTGACAGCTTTTCCTTGAAATACAATAAGTAATGATAATGTTGTCAGAAGAATTTTAAATTTTCTGTTTGTCATTATTTTTTCACCAGCCTTAAATATTCTAATCAATTTATTATAACACATATGCTTTTTATTGTTAACAATGTTTAAGTATACCATTTTTATATATTTATACCGGATTGCTTTTGGTATTAGCCGTACTTCCAACATACTCTATTATGGCCGTCAGTAAAAGTTGATGTTGTATTTATACCTCTTATCACTGTTTAGCCACCTTCAAAAGCATCATTTTTAAAACACCTTATATTAAATCCTCCCCGCCCATATAAAAAGCACACATCATAACTTATAAACTCCCTCCTAGCCCGTCCCCCTTTCCCCATCATCTCCTTCCTCAAAAAAGTTCCAAACCGCAATGGTTGTCCCCTCAATAATATCATCGTCCTCCTCTTCATACTCCAGGTCTTCGGCTACCACTTCTTCTATTGTTCCATCTTCTAGATCCTCATCTGGCTTGTCTAGACTCCAAAACATGAACGGCTTGTCCACCCGTGCATTTGTGACTATTTCTTTTGGTTCTTCGGCTGGCCCACCTGCTTCCTCTGACACCTGTACTTCCTCTGCCAATGTTTCTGCTTCAACTACCGGCACTTCAACCACCATTACTTCAGTTGACAAATGTTCTTCTGCCGCAAGCACTTTTTCCGCATCTAACGACTCTGTATTTACCACTTCTACATCTTTCACACCATCAGCCTTAGACTTGTCCACTTCAATCTTATCAAGAACTGCATTTTCATCGCATTTCAATCTTATCCCGCTAAATATTTCTTTAACCGGATACTCTCTTCCCAAACATATATCATAAAGGTGTTTTAAAAACTCCTTATTTTTTACGTCCTTAAGTTCCTTGTTGATTTCCTGAATTGTCCTTTTACTATTCTTAAAGTTATGCTTAAACCAGTTTACTATCATGATTTCCTTGGTGGACTTGGATACTACTATCCTGCCGTAGCTTTCAAAGCTTTGCAGCAGCCTTTCTATAACTTCTGCAGGATAACCTGTTTCAAGCTCAGCCACCTTGAGGTTAAACTTGTATATGCCGCATTTGGTAGTCATAGTGTTGGTAACAAGATACATATAAAAATATCTCTCCTCCGGTGTAAGTCCCAGAACGAAATCATTTTGCCAAAACCTCATATCGATTTGTTTAAAATTTGCCATTGTTATTTCCTCCTTTTTAAACCTTCAATTTATTTTCTTAGATAATTAATATACAGTTGTATGTGAAATTGCCTAAAAACAATGAAATATTCACAAAATATTCATTTATTGGCACTTCAGTTCGATTTTTCTCAAAGAATTTTTCATCCTTCCTGGGCAATTTTTTCTCTACCAGCATAATAATTGCTATACAAACTCAGTTAAGGAGGTGAAGTGATGGAGGATTTTTTAAAGGCAGTGGCAAACACAGGCTTTCCTATAGTGGTAGCAGGCTACCTGCTTATCAGGATAGAAGGCAAGCTGGATAGCTTATCTGCATCTATAAACAAACTGTCCACGGTAATTTCCATTAAATTAGGCAGCAATGACGAAAATAAAGCGGTATAGGTAGGCAGAAAAAAATTTTTTCATGCAAGGGACAAAATATAACTTTTCTGTATATTCATTACTCGAAAAGACAAGGAAAGGAGGAATGAAAATGGCAGTATTAACTTCTAAAGACTCCACAAAGCTCAGCATAGTAATGATTACCGGGGTCGACGAAAAGGGTGACGATGTTAAAAAGACAATGAGCCTTTCAAAGATCAAGGTAACTGCTTCAGATGACAACTTATTTGCTGTGGCAAAAGCTATCGAACCCCTGCTCAAGTATCCGGTAGCTTCCATTGAGAAGAACGATGTCTACACCTTGGCCAATGCGTAAGAGCATGAAAAAAATCTAATATGAAGGGAGGTATTTTAATGGAGTTTTCAGTACAAATGACCTTTGTCAACGAAGTTGGAGATAAGGTAAATCTGACCCTTGGCAACATCAGGCCGGATGTTACACAGGCTGAGGTTAGAGACCTTATGGATGCGATAATAGCAGAAAACATATTCTTCTCTCCCGGCGGGGATTATAAGACTAAGTACTCAGCACAGCTTGTACAAAGACAGGTCACTAAATGGGATATGGTATAAAAATTTGGCACCGAGTTTTCGGTGCCTTTTTACTTTTTAAGGGTAATATACATCTTTTAAAGCAATTCTCTCCTCAGCTTCCCCAAAACCCTGGCCTTCTTTCTTCTTGCTGCATTATAGGTAATTCCAAGCTCTCTGGCATAGGTTGCCAGCTTCATCTTATCATAATACAGCTTATAAACAAGGTCCTTTTCCGCTTCAGAAAGCTCTTCAAGAGCAGCTCTTAGGTTCTCATAGGTCTCAGCTGCAACCACTTCATCCTCCAAGGTTTTTTCAGCTGGAAGAATGTCTATAAACTCAAGGCCTTCCTCCTCAGCCCTCACCTGGTTATTCAAACTTACCTCATAGCCTTCTTTAGATCTATGTCTCACCTGGTAGAGGACAGCATTTCTTATGACTCTCATGACATAGGAACAAAAGGTATTGGTTCCCGGTACATACTTTGAAATGGCCTTTATCACAGCTAAATAACCAACCTGCATAAAATCCTCAACCTCATAGTTCTTTAAATAAAATTCCCCAGCAGTCTTATATATATAGCCCTTATAATGGTTAAGTAACTTTTGTACATCCTCCTGACTGCCCTCCTTTGCCCTAATAACCCACTTCTCAACTTCCTTGTAATCCATCTTCCTCCCCCTATTGTCAGTTTCTTATCTATCTGGTCTCATTCTGAAGTTGTTGGCCACATCGTCTTTGATCTCAACAATGAAGTCCTTGCACATTTCATAGATCCTTGACCCAAGGCCCTCATCAAACCGCAGGAGCTTTTCTACAGTGAATTCCGAACTGACAATGATGGGCAGGTGGTTAAGGTAGCGGTAGTTCAGTATTTCAAAGACGATGTTGCTGTCAAATTCAGTAATTTTCCCTTTGAAGATATCATCCATAAGGAGAAGCTGGCAGGTTTGATACCTGGATAGCTCTCTTTGATAATACTCCTCGTCCCTTATGTTTTGCTTGATCCTTGTTATGACATCCCTATAAGGCATGTACACTACGCCTATGCCTTTTTTGAGAAAATTAAGGCCTAAGGCTATGCTGATGTGAGACTTACCGCTACCAACCTGTCCACAAATAAGTATGCTGTTTTTCCGCTTGGACCTGATTTCATCAAACTGCTTATAGTAGGCCCTGGCAGTATCCCGCAGCCTTCTTGAGGCCTCATTCCAAACCTCAAAGTTTGTAAAGGTGAGCTTGCTCATGTCGGGGTTTATGCCAGAAGATTTCCATTGGTCCCTGTGCTTTTTAAGCTCCCTGCACTTGCAGCTCACCGCCAAGGGTTGAGAAGCCTCCTGGGGTATTATAATCCATCCGGTATCCCTGCATTCTTCGCACCTAAAGGAGTTCTTCCTCAAGTTCTCTGTATTCATTACTGTCGAGGTTTCTTGGCTGTTTTGGCACAAAGCCCCTGTATTTGCCTTTACCATCCGGAGAATTCTTGAAAGAGCTTGGATCTCCACTATATTCACCTCCCATTGGATAACCTTCCCTAGCCCAGGCTCTCAGTATTCCGTTGACATAGGACATACTCAGCTTGCCCTTTTCTAAGGCCTTATCTATTGCTCTTTTGACATTATCGTAGCCGTGGACTTCTACTGCTTGTTTTATTGCATGAAGGTTCAAGGCTCCAATACAGCCAGTTAACTTCTCATATTCCTGTAAAAGAGAGATAGAGAGATTATGTATTTCATTTTTAGTATGGGTACTTGCACTCGTATCGGTATTTGTATCCCTCTCTATATATGTATCTGTTTTTGTATCTGTATCTGTATTTGTATTGTCCCCTTGTCGTGGTACCATACGTTCACTTATGGTAGAAAGGTCAAAGAAGGATCTATAAAGTTCTAATATGGTATCGTTGTTTACACCCTTGGCAACGTACTCTATCAAGGTCTTATCCCTTACCTTTGACAATTCAGATTTGAGGCAATCCATAACAGGCTTGCCTCCCCTATTGAGGTTGTACTTGCCCCAGTTCTTTAGGGCAAGTTCCCTAGTGTCCGGATTATATATGATCAGCTGATGCTTATTGATAAATCTGTCCATAAGACAATTCACCGCTTCAATAGTATAGCCGAGCTCGAAGGCCATTCTCTTTATGGTTATAACATAGATTCCGCAGCTGGTGGTGGCTGGGTTAGTCAGCAGATACATATAAAAGTATCTGTCCTCTGGAGTCATTTCGTCCGCTGTGGTGGGATTTGTCCAAAATTCTGAATATATTAATCTGTAGCACATTATTTTATTCCCCTTTCTAACATTGATCATTATCACTTCCGTTACAAATCCTTATGTCCGGGTCATCACTGACTATGAGATTTATAACCTGGGACTTGCAATCTATAATTTTATTGATACTCTCCCTGTTGTCTATAAATACCGGTGCCTGGACTCCATAGTGGGTGGACAGGGCATTTATGATATCGAGACCAGCATTTATTTGGCCGGCATTGTTGGCACTGCTGAAAGGCACACCATCGATAAGGGCTTCACAGCATTCCTCCAAGTTACCGTTCATCAGCACATTAAAGAGCTTAAACTTCACAAGGTTGAACTTTTCATTTATGCCCTGCTCCAGGAGCTCTACCTTTGTTTTTATGTAATCTTCGCAGAGCATTTCCTGGCCTTCCAGTTCTGCAATTTGTGTGGCTAGATACTTTTCATGGTCAAGTAGCTCACCTATTCTTGTCTTCAGCCTTTCGTTTTGGTCATGGACTTCTAGGTCCTTCCTGCATTCCCCTATCAAGGCATTTAGTCTAGTCCTCTCTCTTTTAAGCAGGTCCATATCCACTTTTTCCAGGGTGGCTTGTCCAACTTTCCTAGTAAGGTCCGCCAGCTTGTCCTTCATTTCTGCATATTCACTGCAGTTTATAATGACAGGGTCCGGTGAAAAATCATCTATGGTGGCCTTTATTTTGTCCTTAAAATGATAGAGTTCGGTAAGCTTGTGTGTAATTGACTTTTCCCTGTCACTAAGGTATTTAAGCTGTTTTTCAACTATTAGGATCCTATCCTTCTTAGCTTTCTGTTCAGCCTCAAGCCCCTTTAACTTAGTATTTTTTCTCTTATTAAATTCTTGGTATAAATACAGCCTCTTTGCTTCTATATCCTCAGCTTCAAAAGTCCTTCTGCAGGTTGGACAGATAAAGCTATCCGGTGAGATGATCACAACTTCTTCGGAAGTTTTCATCCAATCTGCCTCCAGGTCTCTCACTGCTCTACGAAGTTCTGAGAGCTCATCCTCAGCCTTATAAATCTCACTACTCAATTTACTTTTCTGATTTTCTAGTGTTGCTATTTCCTTTTGGCAGTTACCAAGCTCCTCATAAAGTTTAATTACAGGTTTTTGAGCTTCCTGCTTGGCTGTGAGCTCTATGGCAGAGATTTTTTCCACTAGGGCATTGAGGTCTCTCTGGTCACTTATGAGCTTTTCTTCAGCCCTCAGGTAGGTTAAAAAATCTCTTCCAATGCCTCCAGTTCGCTTGTATACACGGGTAACTTTTTCTGAACCTCTTCAAAATCTACAGGCTGGAGGCTGTTATTTATTTCGTCTAATCTGTAGGGTATGGCCTTAAGGTCTTCGTTAAGCTTTTTCTTTCTAATAGCTAAGGACTTTCTCAGGCTTTCAATATCCCTATCCTCCAGAAGCTTTTCCAAAGCCCTGAGGTTTGTCTTATAATCAAAGATTGTCTCTGAATCAATATCTCCGATAATCTGCATTATAACCTCACGGCGCTGCTGCCACTTGAGGCTTGTACTAAAATATAGGGGATTGGTTATAAGCTTAAATATGTTTTCGTTTATTAAGCTGTTAACTTTGTCACTAAATTCCGATTGCTTCACCGGTATTTCATCAATGTAATAGATGGTCTCATTGCCGGAAAAGATCTTTGTGGTTTCCCCCTTCCTTTTAGCCCACTTTTCTCTGAGTACTTTTCTTAAGCAAATCTCCCGTCCATCTATGGTTAGAACACCGCTTACTTCATGGTCCAAGCCTGGAATGGTCTCATTATTGGGCTTTAAGGTCTTAAGCTCAAAGTTCTTGCGATCCTTACTGTCCTTGTCAAAGAGCAGCCAGGTAAAGGCGTCAAATATAGTTGTTTTGCCTGTGCCGTTATCGCCGTAGATGTTGGTGCAGGTGCTAAAATTCACCTCCAATGCACCAACCCCTTTAAAGTTTTTAAGCAGCAGTTTTTTTAGTTTGATGCTTTTCATTTTCCTTCCTCCCATCAATTTCTATAATATGTTTTCATATTGAATACATTAAGAATAAAAAAATTTATACAGCCTTGCATAGTTGTCATATAGAATACTCATATTAAAATTGTAGTATTCTTAAAGAAAACCGTCAAGAGCAAAATATTAATTTTTTGTATATTTATATTCATTATGAAAACTCCAGTTTTCATTTAAGGATTTATTGATATAATCAAATTAAGGGAGGTTATCACTATGAAAACTATAGGAGAAAGAATCAAAGAGGTGCGAGAAGACTTAGGTCTTACCGGTGAAGAATTTGGTAAAAAACTTAATGTGGCAAAGGGTACTGTTTCCAATTGGGAAAATAACAATAGAAAGCCGGATGCAGAAACCCTGCTTAAGATAGCTGACCTTGGCAATGTGACCATTGATTATATTGTTGGCCGCACAGACCACAAAAATAGCTTTATAGCTGAACACAATATTGATGGCCAGGATGTAAAAGTTATTGCTGGCAAAGACAGGTTTCCGGATGGCTTTACTGAGAAAGATGCAGCAGACTACTTTGAAATCGCCAAGGGGCTAAAAGTCTTGGGCTTAACTCATGAGGATTTGACCTTATTACTGGAATTAAAGGAAGCGGGAATCACCCTTCAAGATATAAATATGCTTAAGAAGCTCAAAGAAGTCGGAATAAAAATGGAATAATAAGTTAAAAATTACACCGCTGTACCATTTTTGGTACAACGGTGTTTTTAATTGGTATAAAATTGGAATTTGCTATTGAAACTATCTTTAAAAAGAAATATAATAAAATTACAACATCCAAACGATCATTCGTGTTGCGTCAATGGGGGTAATAATTTATGGGTGAGAATTTAAAGAGAGTTATAGAAAAATTAAATAAGATAGAGTACTTAGAGGTCTCAGGCCAGGTTTATTGGGATATAAGGGCTCTTGATAGAGAAAATTTGCTAAGTTTATCAGAAGTGGCTTGCGAAATGGAAGATGAGAGCCGCCAGGTCAAAATGATACAAGAAGATTGTGTATAAAAGGGAGCTCATGGGGCTAGGGGTAATTATGTTGTCCACCACAAAGGTATGCCCTAGATTTTACATATTTATTTCTCGTAAACGGTGAGAGACGCTATAATTATTCTATTATATGGTACAACCATGTAAGCCCCCACTCATTCAATGGAGGGCTTACGCCCTATACAGCAAGAAATAAGTGTTAAATTATTAGGTTAATGTATTACAAAAATGCTTGACCATTACATAAAAACTTTGCTAAGTAAAACCAATAATATTCTGTAGGCTCCATTCCTACAATCACATTGTTTTTAGTGTGATCGGCACATAATTTATTGAACCAATTATAGAACTCAATAAATCCACTATTGTCATTGCTGAAATAAAGAGTTTTTCCATACTCAATACCTCTAAAATACTGTGCTCTAGCTACATGTTGCTGTTTTGCAATATCAACACCAACTATTAAAGTTAGTTAGTTCGTACATTTATTTGCATTATTCTTTTATTTGGGCTATAATTCATATTAGGTACCTCCAATAATAGTCTTATTTAATTAGGGATAGGTTTAGCTAAACTCTATGCCCCGTATTCTATCATGAGGTGCTTTTTTATCCACTCTTAAATTATTTCATTACAGGAATGCTGCTTAAGACTAATTTCTCTTATATATTTCATAAATTCTTTCTTAAAGTAAAAGGCATGGTTCTTGTTTGAAACATGTTTTTTATAAGTAACTGAGTATATAGGAAAATATGGTTTCGAATCCTTACTTCTTATTTGAATAAATTCACCATTTGAAGTATGAATGAATCCATCACTGCTTGTCTCTATATGTTTCTTAAGCTGTCTACATATGCTATAATAATCCTTTTCTAACTGTTCTCTTAAGTCCCTGAACTTAGGTAGCTCAAGATTAACATGAGTCGCAGATATTACAAACCAATCGGTAGGTTGTCCATCTTTACTTATTGGTACATACAGAAGATTCTTAATCTTCTTATAAAGCTTACTTTCATAAAAGTCTTTCTCTTCTAAAAGTTCGTCTATTAATCCGGATATCTGAGTTATAAACATTGTCTCGAGAGGCTTACCAGTTTTATCACACTTATTAGTCTTTAACTCACCATCTTCAAAGTCTAAAGTTGTATTTGAATTTTTTAGTCCTAGTAATATTTCAAGAAGTTGTCCACTTTTACCCTTGTTTTTAATTATATCCTGCATATCATTCTCATTCATAATTTCACCGAATTTTTTTCCAATATGGGGTGTTATTCTTATAACTGCTTCCTCTAGTCTCATAGTTATCCTCCTTCGCTTAATACTAATAATTGTACCACAACTATGGATTTTTTTTAAACATTCTGAAGAAGTAACTTCTCATATAATGAAAATAAAACAGTTATACTTTAACTAAACTTTATATGCGATTATAATCACGTACTTCTATTACATTACAGAGAATATCAATACTATAAATGTAACAGAAGTGGCCTAAATTCTTAATGTGCGCTGGGTAAAGACAATTTTTATGTATTTCAAGATTAAATATTAGAGAATTATAAATCATGTAGAAAAATCCTCAACTACTCACGACTTTGTTATAATCCTCTCTTATATGGCATTTAGTACTGTAATAAGCCACGTATTACATATAATAAATATGGATTAAATCTTTTGATTTAGTTCACATTTTCTCAAAGTAAAAATGGCCTAATAGGCCATTTTATTTTTCGCTTCGAATTAATAATTCACTTATTTTTCCTCTACCAGCACCCTTGGAGTTAATAGCTCTGCTAGCAGAAACCCTTTCGATATAAAAATCCTTATATAAGTCATCAAAAAATTCATCATTTTCATCAATATTTTTAGGATCAGAATTACTTAACATAACGGCTGCTCCCTTATCTGATAGTTTTCTGAACCATTGTACTAATCTTCTTTGACTATCGTCGTTAAAAGGTTCTTTTGAATAATCTGTAAAATTAGATGTTGCATTTAATGGCCTATAAGGTGGATCTATATAAACAAAAGTATCTTTATCTATATAATCAGTAACAACTTCAAAATCTCCCTGAAGTAATATAACATTTTGCAATGCCTTACTAACTTCCTTTAAGTTGTCCTCGTCGAATATAGAAGGAGAATTACTTTTATTGAAAGGTACATTAAAACAGCCCTTTCTGTTTAATCTATATAATCCATTGAAGCACGTCTTATTAAGAAATATCATTTTTCCTGCATGTTTAACAGAATTAGAACTTACTTTTTCATAGTCAATTTCATTCTTCTCATGGTTAAACTCTTCTCTCACCTTATAATAAAACTCAGCTTTCTTATCTAATCCATCAAGTGAAATAAAATCGGAGCATATTTTAGAAAGAAAATCAATAATATCATCAACTTTATCTCTAATTACTTTATATGTAAGAATCACTTCACTATTAATATCATTTAAAACCACACTTTCAAAATCATATCGTGAGTTCAGTTCAAAAAAAACTGCTCCCCCTCCAATGAAAGGCTCAACATATTTTTTTAACTTATGTTCCTTTAATCTTTTAGGATACAAGTTATCAAATTGATCTAATAACTGTGTTTTTCCGCCTGCCCACTTTAAAAATGGCTTTCCATTACTTCTCAAATTAATTCCTCCATTTCAATGCTACTTAATCGCCTCGAAGCAAGTTCTATATACTCGTTAGAAATATCTATACCAATAAATCTCCTCTTATTTTCTATAGCTACCACTCCAGTAGTTCCGGATCCACTGAAAGGATCAAGTATTAAATCCCCTTCGTTGGTAGAAGATACTATACATCTATAAAGAAGTTGCTTAGGTTTTTGAGTAGGATGAAGCCCAAAAGTTTTTTCTCGTTTTGGAGTGGTTGGTATTTCCCACAGTGTTCTCATCTGCTTTCCACCATTCAGCTCTTTCATTAAGTTGTAATTAAAAGTATGTTTTGCTTTTTTGCTCTTTTTAACCCAAAGCAAGGTCTCCTGACTGGCTGTAAAGCATCTGCATCCCATATTAGGTGCAGCATTAGGTTTATACCAAGTTACTTCATTAATAATATAGTATCCCATCTCCTGTAAGACATACGCAATAGAATGAATGATATGATATGTACCGGATATCCACATAGTACCATTATCTTTTAAGACTCTATCGCATGCCATAATCCACTTCTTATTAAATTTGTAATCCTCTTTAAATCCAAGAGACCGATCCCATTCCCCTTTATTTACAGAAACCATCTGGCCTGACTTACAGGTGATTCCATCATTACTGAGTTTGTAAGGGGGATCAGCAAAAATCATATCCACTGACTTTTCTTCAAGCTTCTTTAATTCTTTTAGGCAATCTCCTAAATATAAACAATAATTCTTACTGTCAAAAACTTTCATACTTTTCCCGTACCTTTTATAATAAATTATTATAACAACTGAATTAAAAGTATAATTCACTTCGACTTCTATGATTATACTATAAAACAAATAAAGTATAAATAGAATTCACGAAAATACGTTTGCAAAGAATTGGTAAAATAAATGCTCCTAAAATAATAGGAGCTTTAATAACTTTTATGTAAAATAAATAGGTATTCATGTGCTAATAATAGGAAATTTCTTTCCATACTAATCTTTGACCAATATTCCGTAGATTTGCAATTATGCTGTTCTTTAATTATTATTTCCTTTAATCTAAATCCAGTTCTTATAAATATATTCATAATATTAAAGGCTAAAGGAACAATATATCCATTCTTTCTCATATCACCCATTAATATAGCACAATATTTATACTTCTTTAAAACTCTAAAGCATTCCATTGCTACTGATTCCATAGATAGGTAGAATGAATCTAGACTCAACAGTGACAAATCTCCCTCAATATTATTACTGTACTTAATAATATTTGAATATGGTGGATGCGTACAAATTAAGTCTATAGAAGAATCCTCAATATCGTAAAGATTTCTTGCGTCTCTATTCAAAATTTTTGCACAAGCATTATCAACTCTCTGCTTTGTGATTTCCAGTGCTTTTGGATTTATATCACATCCAATGGACATTCTTCCTAAATCAGCAGCTTCAATCAGAGTTGTTCCACTACCTACAAATTGGTCTAGAACAATTTCTCCTGGCTTAGAATAGCGTAAAAGTATATTTCTCGGTACATATGGGCTCCAATTACCGGGATAATCTCCTCTATGCGTAGACCAGCTCCCCCTTTCTTTAAAGCTCCATATTGTTGTTGCCTCAAGTTTTTCCATAACTTCACTTCCTAAAATGTTTTATCTTAATTATGAACATACTTACGCATATTATTCATTTTATAGAACTTTAAGTTAATTAATCTGCTGGTGTTTTTGTCAAAATAATTGGAGAGCAATTACCAGTGTATATAAATCCCCCTCATAACTATGATTGAATAAATTAGTTTAGAATTTGTAAAAGCTATAAAATGTCTTTTTATTCAGTTTTGCATTAAAATCTATACTTGTCCATAATAACTATGACTCGATAATTGTAAGCCATTTATAAGTTTCTATAATAAATTCTGTTTCATCCTTAGATACGCTGTATGATGCTTTTGCTATTTGGTTTAATTTCTGATATATACTCTGCAAATTTAGAGCTTGTATACTGTGATCCTAAATCACTGTGTAATATAACCTGTTTGCCTGGTTTCTGACAGTTGTGGAAAAATCTCTTTTTAAGATGTTTTCCCTTTCTTCTACCTTGTTTTTAGATGAATAGGTCTTGTACTTCTTACAAACTATTGACTTTATACCCAAATCATTCATGAAACTTTGAACTCTCTTTAGATTTATGGATTCTCCTTGATTTATTGGTGTTTTATGGATCTTGGGAACTCCATAACGTTTTTTATTATCATTATATATTTTAAGAATTTCTTCTTTTAATCTTTTATTCTCAATACTTCTTTTACTTTCAACTTGGTTAAGGCTTTTGTAATAAGATCTTCTTGAAACTTTTAGCAGTTTACACATTAGCTTAACATCATGTTTGTCCTTATTATCATATATGAATTTAAAGATAGAATCTACTTTTTCACGAATATGGTCATGGCTTTTTTTAGTAGTTCATTTTCCTCCTTAATCCTAGCTATCTCCTGTTTCAATGCTTTATATTCTTTCATAGTTACAACTTCACCTTCATCAATAGTAACAGGCCTAGATTTTTTTATCCAACCGTTAATAGTAGACTTTGAAATGCTATATTCCCTACTTAGCTCTGCTAAATTTTTTCCTCAATTATATAGCTCTACTATTGTATTTTTAAATTCATCTGTATATTTATTTTGATTTCTTGCCATTTTGTAGACACATCCTCTCTCTAATTTTATTTTAATTTGTTCGAGTTATTGTGTCTACAAAACTATACCAGCACAATGTATCTTTCCACTAATAAAAAGTCCACTTTAATTACTATGCATACTAATATCATTTTACAAAATATACAATAAATCATGTCTATATAAATTCATTTGTCTCCTCCCATTAATCACACACCCTCTCCAACACTACCCCATCCTTAAATCCCCCTCTCTCTTCTCTCTTCTCTTCCCTCTTCTTCATAAGCTCCTCTTCACTATACCCCAAACTCTCAGCCAACCCAAAAAGTACTTCCATTACATCCGCCAGCTCTTCCAGGTTTTTATCCTTTAAGAACTCTCCAACTTCCTCCTGAAGCTTGGCTTCCAGTAACTTATAGTGTTCTTCTTTATCAGCTATGCGGATCTCACATTTCTTGCCACTGGCTTTTATCACCTGTGGTATCTTATCTCTAACTAGTTTGTTATATATCTTCATCTTTACTCTCCAATCTTTCTTTATAAAATCTTCTTGTTCTATAACCTATTGTATCTTTAAAATGTCTTAAAAACTGGCTATTATTCTTAAAATCAGCCAACTTATCACTCAAACAGTATAGCCCATCCTTTTCGTAGAAAAACTCAGAGGCACCGTTTATAAAAGCATCCTTTGGATTTTTAGCTATTCTTAAATATTCTTTTTCTCCAAAGCTCTTATAGTTTTTTGTACTTGCATTTCTTAAAAGGTCTATTCCGTTTGACCCACGATTGTAAAAATCCCTAAAGTTCTCGTATATGTCCTTATCAGTAAGCTCTAATTTTAGCCTGCCCTTATTATAAAATGCAAGCAGCAGAGGCATCTTATAGGTTTGTGTCATAACTGTTGTTTCTATCTTTTTCAAGAAGTCATGTGCCACAGTTCCGACAAGGCCATTTTCCTCTTCTTCCAGTTCTTCTATTCTATCCAAAAATCCCAAATAATCATTCAGCACATTTACCTTAGCCTTACTCTTCATATTTATATAAATTTCATCATCCATATAAGTAAGAAGCTCCAGTCTTGACGGTCTGTGTCCAAGATCTTCTTTTATTCTGTAGAATTCCTCAATAATCTTATCCTCCAGCTTTTTCGTCTGTTCAGCCATTCTTTTGAATATATCCACTAACCTAAAATCTATATGGATAAAGCAATCCTCAGGGTATTCTTCCTCTGAGGGTATAACCCCTGATGCTTTTACTTTTGCAGGTATCTTTGCTTTTCCAGTTAACAGGAAGGGTATAAGGTTTGCCTTCTTATAATTACCTATAAAATCCAATACATTGAGATAGTTTTTCCCTGCTGCTCTTCGTAAACCTCTTCCAAGTTGCTGTAGAAATACTGTCGGGGATTCTGTGGGTCTTAAAAACATAACCAGGTCAACAGCAGGAATGTCTAGACCTTCGTTGAACATATCCACAGAGAATATGACATTTATTTCTCCCTTTTTTAACTTGTTCACTGCCTCTTCCCTATCCATAGAAAAGTTACCACTGGGTGAACTCACAACCGCTGCAGCTTTTACTCCATTCTTTGAAAAGAATTCTGCCATATATTCTGCATGCTTTCTTGAGGAGCAGAAGCCCAGTGCCCTGCTTGTTTTGTAGGCCTTGTAATTGTCCAGAATTAACTGGGCTCTCCTATTAATCATTAGAGCCTCTTCCAAGGACTTTTCTTCATATTTGCCGTTCCTGTATTCCACATTTTCATAGTTTACCGTTTCATCATAAATTCCATAATACCTAAATGGTACCAGCCAGCCCTTGTTTATCGCAGAATCCATCCTTACTTCATAGGCCACATTGTAATCACACAGAGCAAATACGTCCTTATTGTCCAATCTCTCCGGTGTAGCTGTAAGGCCCAGCATAAATTCGGGCTTAAAATAGTCGAGTATTTTCTTATAACTGTCCGCAGCGGCATGATGAAACTCATCTACTGCTATATAATCAAAATGCCTATCCGAAAAAACTGAACTATTTAAATATTCGTCCTTTCCGATAGTTTGTACAGTAGCAAATAATATCTCTGCATCAAAGTCCTTCCTGTCACTGTAAAATAGGCCGGTGCACTTATTAGGTCTTACTCTTCTAAAGGACTGCTCTGCTTGCTTTAGTATTTCTTCCCTATGAGCTACGAATAATATTTTATCGAATTCTCTGGAATCAAAGGCTGCCAAATAGGTTTTACCAATACCGGTAGCTGCAACCACCAAGGCCTTTTCTATGCCTTCTGCTCTGAGCTTCTTTAGTTCATATAGGGCTTCTATCTGAGCTCCCCGGGGTTCGTAAATACTGATTACTTTATTTTCCTGTTTATCGTTACTCTGCTCGCTGGCTTCTTCTGCCTGTTCAATAGTTCTGTAAAGCTTAGGCTTTACCCAATTTTTAGAGTACCTTTTTAATTCAACATCATCTACTATAATTGAGTGGTTTAGAAATAAATCTTCAAAGACTTCTTTGAAATACCTAAAGTCTTCCGGATTACTCAGCTTATCTAGCCTGTAGTTCCACTCTATACCATCTGTTAAGGCAGATCTTGAAATATTTGAAGAACCTATAAACAATTCTCCTTCTTCACCACTTTCAAAGATATAGGCCTTGGGGTGAAAAGATTTTGCAGGATTATTATAAAATCTAAGATCTACAGCATCTCCCATTATATCTCTAAGCTTATAAAGGGCATGGGGTTGAGTTATATTTAGATAGTTTCCAGTAAGTATTCTTACGGGTATGCCCCTACTAACTGCTTCCCTTAATTCCGACTCTAGTAGCTTTACACCGGATTCCATAAGGAAGGCTACTATTATATCTATCTTAGTTGCCTTTCTAAATGCTGACTGGAGTCTCTTAATTAAATAGTCTTTGTCGCCGGCTATGCAGTTATTACTTTGCTCTATTTCTTTTTCGTTTAGTTTATCTATAGCCAATAGGTCATAGTTTGACTTTATCCCATCAGTCATTTTTATCCCTCTCAACTTATAATCTTCAGCTCATTTATACAATATAATAATTCCATCTCCTATAATAATTATTTTGCAACTTACTTTTTAAGAATATGAATACACATATTTTTTCTAAAACCCTTATTGTATTTCTCGAACAATGGCAATAATTTATCTTTTAATTCCTCAAGATCCAGGCCTTCTGCTACTATTGACCAATTATTTAATATGGGTTCAGTATCTCTGCCATCCATATAGCCATACGCTCTTGAAGTTCCTATTGCATAATCAGCTGCAGTATTGTTCTTATACCCGATAAATTTACTTGGAGCAAACATGTCTAACGTTCTAGAGTAGTACCAATGTCTAAAATTCCTTAACTTTCCCACCAGCTCATCACTTTGGGTAATTTCTTTATTAAAAACTTCTATATTCTTTAGAACATCATCTAAGCTGTCAACTAGATTTAATTCATTTATTTCCTTTTGCATAAAGCCAACTCCTTTTATATTTTCTTACACATCCTTACATTATCCTCTTTATTAAGGCATTAATAGTTTCTTTAATCAGATTGGCTAGCTTGTCAATTCCTCTTTCAGGTTAACCTTATAATACTGCATATTAAAGTACTCAACAACATTTGATGCTTGAGATACATATTTCCATTGTACTAAACAACTCATAGCATAATAAGGTAAATTTTGTCGAATAGAATAACTTTACTAAGTAAACAAAAAATCCTCAGCATATCAACCGAGGATTCAATTTGAGTACTTCTATTATTTATTACTCAAAAAAACTTTATAAAGTTATTGAGCATAAGCAATATATATTTAACAATTCTAAATTAACATATCTAATAACACTTTAACGCCTAATTTTTCAAAAATAAAAACTAAATTATTGTATACTTCTTCTGGCATTCTATCACCTCTATTAGAAACAACTGGTTCAATGCCATATTCTCCTGATATAAACCAGCTAACTTTTTTAGAGTTATCGATATCAAATTCAGACATTGTTGAAAACTCTTTAAAATTAAGTTTATTTAGTATAACTTCAAATTCTTTTTCCGATAGTTTATATTTCCTTTTAACATCATAGGAAGGCTCAATTACAATTTGCTTTTTAAGCTTATCTATCCAAATGGTTAGCTTTTTGCCATTTTTTATCATGTCTAAACAAATATCTTTCCCACCATTTTTGACCTCTTCTTTTATCTTTTGGTCCAAGTCTTTTATTTCAGCAATAATCATCTTCTTAACTTTTAAAAACCTCTTCCAGATGCATTTATTAACATAGTGCATAACTTCTTCATTCAAATTCAATTTTTCCAATAAAAGATAAGGAGATAATTTATTTCTATTATTCATCTGATCATACAAAATTATATTTCTAATATCTTTATCTTGATCAAAGATTATATCTAAGTTTTCATCAACAACACTTTCATCCATAGGACAGTCATCATTTGATGCATATTCTAAAACTTCATTTTTTATTGTCTCTCGTTTTGGCGTTAATATTTGCAGAATATGTGCCGGTACACTCTCTTCTAAAAAATAAATTCCATAATGCTTCACTAGCTTGTAACCTATACCATAATTATAAAATGCTTTTCAATTTCTTGATCGTAATCCTGCTCGAATTTAGATTCATATAATAAGGTGAAGATTGTCGAAAGGAAAGAAAAAAGAGCCACCTTTTCAGGCTCGCCCTCAGGTGCCAGGCACCTCACATGAAAAAGGAAGTGACAGCCACCTCACAAGTCACATCTAAAAAATGCAAAAATCCACGTTAGCCTCAACGTGGATTCATTATCTCTTTTTCATTATACCATCGTGTTTGCTTAAAGCCCTAGATTGTCTACCATTCAATGTTCTCCGGATATTCTATTCCTTGTATTTTAATCTCTGACTTTGGCCAACCAAATTCACTTACCGCTTCATCAATCGCTTCACTAATCTCTTTATAATCATCATCTCTGTAATATTCTACTATTCTTTTAGTAATAGGTGATAGAGTTTTCAAACGTTTATCCTTTGACATTTTTATATACTTAACATTTAAAAAGTCTAAATACTGAGTTTCCATTAGATGAACTCTGGTATCATATCCATTCATAACATTCATCCATCTGGCAAAAGTATTTTCTGTGAGTGTACCTTTAACACATTTCACAAATGCAGCCTGAAACACCCGAATTGTAGCTATCTTATCGTCCCAAACTACTCTTTTATCCAGGGCTTCCCTCATCAAAAACCTTGTTTTTGCTAGCATCTCCATTCTTAGCTCCACAAGTTGATTAATAGCCAGCATTATGTAAAACATCTCAGGATATAGATAATTACAGCTATAATATACATTGTTCTTTGGAGCAATGAAGGAGTGGAAATTCATCTTTGCCTCATTCATTTGGTTCTCAATAAGTTCAATCTCCCTATCACCTTGGTATGCGTGTCTTAATTCGTAGCATAGTCCTAGAACCCTCCTAGACATATCTATATAGGCATGATTTTTTTGAGACAGTTCATCTATTGTTACGGAATATATTGCCTCAACTAAATTATAAAGGTCATCAAAGTCTCCACTTATGGTTACTCCGGCAAGATTTTCTGTATTTCTGATTTTTATCATAATTGGTTACCACCTCTCATATAATCGACCAATAACCCAGATATCCAGTCCTTTAAATTACTGAATCTAAAGTCTAACTCCTCTGCCCTATTTACATTTATACTGTATTCAGCCTCACCGTTGTAGGGAGCCGCTTTCCCTTCTTCCGATAAAACTGCAACTTTCCCAGTCTTTTCCTCAACACAATCCCGTATTTCTCTTATGGAAATGGTTCCATAGGAACTTCCGTTGATGGGGCCGGAATAAGTTTTATCAGCAAGAAAAGCCATGAACTTACCGGCTTCATCTGACCGGATAAAGCTCATCTGACAATCTATGTTGTCTATGTACATCGGTATTCCCTTTATAGCATGTTCCACATAAAAACGTAATCTTTGGGTATAATCATCTTCACCAATAACAAAGGGATATCTAATTGCAATGGCATTAATATCCTTATATACCTGCCATAGTGCACACTCCGCCTGTCTTTTAGCTTCATCATAGGGGAAATCTGTTCTGGAGCACCAAATAAGTTGCTTATCCATTGGGTTGAAGTCCTCTTCCTTGGTATCCCAGTGTTTTTCATAGACAGCAGTGCTGGACATTAAGATATACTTGTCGCATTTTATAACATCTAAAAGGAATTTTACATCCTTAGAGCAGTAGGCTAGATTATCATAAACAACATCGAAATGTTTGCCTGACAGGGCTTCTTTTATACTGTCTGCCTGTGTCCTGTCTAAGCTAATTCTTGAAACCTTATGGCCAAAATTATCTTTCCTTATGCCTCTGGCTGCAATTGTCACCTTATGTCCCTTTACCAATAGTTCATTAACCAGATGGACTCCAAAGTACCTTGTTCCGCCTATTACTAAAATATTAATATTGATCGCCTCCTTAGTGAGATGTTTACTTTGCTGCGAGGTACCGCTATGAGGTAACCGCTGTGAGGTGACAGCCACCTCACAAGTCACATCTTGAGTAATTGCTAAAATTTTCATAGTATTATAACACCCTCCCTGAACAAAATATAAAGGTAACATTAAACTTAATACTTATTTTCGGAGGGATACTCTATGAGCAAAAATGATGATTCATCAACTAATCAAGGCAAAAAGCGCAAGAAGGAAACCCATGGTGGTGGCAAGGCTATTAAGAAGAACAAATAGCTTATATTCCGATTTATTATTAGCAATATATGGAATCTAAAACAAAAGCATCGGATTAAACACCGATGCTTTACTTCAATTTTCACGCTCTCAATGCCTAAGAAAGCTTATTTATTTTACTGTCCTGTCTTATTGTCTTTCCAGCAATATAATTGATGTCTTATTTCATGTCTGTTATGGTTAGGTTCATATCATTAATACTATCTGTAATTTGCTCTACCCTATCTTTTAGATCTACTGTAAGCTCATAATTCACCTTATATCCATCTTCAAGAGCCTTCAATCTGTTATTAATATCACCGTCTATTTTCATATATATATTGTTGATATCCTTTTTAACTTCACTATGTCCTCTTTTATTTCTTTGATATCCTTTTGTATACCTGAAAACCCCTGCTGCATCTCATTGTACATTTTACTCATAAAATCAAAAAGTTTATCATTTTCCATAAGTTCACCACCTTTGATAAGTTAATTATATCATCTAAGCGCTTATATTTCTCTTATTACCTTATGGAAAATATTTAAGCAAATATTTGTTCTGGGTCTAATTAATTTTCCCAAACATTAGGCAGACCCGTATATTCTCCTTAAAACAATTACCTTGCTTTTGTTAGGCAGCCATATGCTACTGCTACAGTAAGTGCAATGGCTACAGCTATTTTATACCATTATAATAAAAAATAGTAAACTCTGTCACCTTCTATTTCCAAGGGATTCAAAAAACTTTTCTGTAATCAAAGGTAAATTTTTCTCCAGCCACAGTAGGGTACTCATGCTATTTAAGTGAAAGGTACCTATCTCACTTTCATAGGCCCCCCTGTTGGAGATATAAACCGTAAGATCCCCCTTCAGGTCTCCAACTACCTTTGTAAAACGTTTTCGATACAGTTCAAGTCTTTTCATCTTTTCCTTGAACAAGAGGTCTTTGTCCTTTATACCTGTTTTTTTCATGTTCTCTTCGCTGTCATATTTCAGGTATTGGCGAAGAGACAAGTAATACCCCTCTTTATTCCGATCAACCCTATAAAAGGCCTGGTCATTTCCTTTAAGGGCATATTTGCGTATATGATATATGGTCCAGGGACTCCCATTAGGATTATGCCCTCTTTCCAAGTTTTTAACAAAGTTTTCATCTAAATTTGTAGTAAGTCTCTTCATCAGTTTCCATTGGGCAAAATCTATGTGCAGGGTCTCATTAAGTATATTTATATTGCTTGCCTCCACTGCCTTACCGTAGGCTGACAAGACCTCCTCTTCGTAGGTCACCTTTTTCAGCAAGTGATCATAATAGTCGCAGAATAACAATGGCATTTCGCAATTTTCGAAGGCTTGTAATATTTTTAACATTTTATGTTTGTCAAAGACTATACACTTGTGCTTTTCTATTTTGGAATAGGGCTCAAATATGTATCCGGTATTGTAAAAGATCCAAATTGGTTCAAGATACTTATTGGGGCCGTCTTCTAATGCTTGTCTATATCTTTGTATATGATAGTCTTGCAGGATTGTATCTAGCTTGTCTTCAAAAATTATAGGCAAGCACCTTCCATCTTTCAGCTTGGCCAAGACAAGCACCTCTAGGGACTTATATTTTCTTTTGATTTCCACCTTTTCTATATCCAGCGGAGCAATTTGCTTATTATAGGCAGACCCTTGTAATATATTTTCAAATAATAGAAATGCAAAGTCACACATCTGATGTCCTCTTATATTAATCCAACCCAGAGCCCAGCATAAAAAAGCATCCTGTGACAGGTCATTGCCAGCAAAATCAAATAGATTGGGCAGGTCTAGGGTTTTCAGTCTTTCTCCTGGCGAATAGGTTTTCATCGATATATCCTCCCCTCCAATATCCCCTTAATATAAGACACATAACTATTTTACCTTCTTGCTTGTAGCATAATAAGATGAAATTTGTCGAAGAGGCGTCAAATTGTTAAATATTCCCGGATGTTTTTCAATAACTTACATTCCTCTTTCTCTTAGATATTTAAGAAGCTTCTTTGGAGTTTTAACTGATGTTAACGTTATTATTATATCTTTTCTTTTGTTTAGTCTTTTCTTTCAATTCTCAACTTTAAACTCCGTATTCAAATTCCTAAGCTCCTTATCCCAGCGTGAAGACTTATAAATCTCATAATCCGTAGTCACCGCCATAGCGGAAACCCCTTCAATGCCATCAATAAACTCAAAACCCTTTTCTACGCCGGCTACAAAGACAGTCTTTGTAAGGATGTCCGCAATCATGTTGCAATCCGGAATGCTGCTGTCTACGTTTATGCTAACACTCATAATTCCGTTATCCGTAGGGTAGCCAGTGTAGGGATTTAATATATGGTGATACCTCTTATCACCCGCAATAAAATACCTTTCGTAGTCTCCGGAGGTGGTCAGGGCCTGGTCCTTTAAGCTGATTATGCTCAAATAGCTTTCATTTCTACCCTTTCTGGGGTGTTGTATTTGCACTGTCCAGGACTTATTTTCCGGTTTCTCCCCTATTGCATATATAGAACTTCCCCCTAGGACAATAAGGGCCCTATCAACCCCCATTTCATTAAAGATCTTAATAATCTCATCGGCAGCAAAGCCCTTGGCTATTCCGCCCAAGTCTATGGACATTCCTTCCTGCATCAGTTTTACCCTGTCTTCCTCTTCATTGATACTGATATTCTTGTAGCCTACCAAGGGCATCAGGGCCTCAATCTCTGCCTCCGGGGGAACCTTGTCTCCGCCGGACCCTATTTTCCAAAGCTTAATCAGGGGTCCTACGGTGATGTCAAAGGCTCCATCACTGAGCTCGGAGTAGTGAACCGCAGTTTTTATCATTTTCACAATATCCGGATGTACTTTCACATAGTCCTTACCTGCTGCCTGATTAATCTTACTTATGTCACTGGTGTCTATGGTTGCACTGGCCAGCTTTTCGATTTCTTCAATCCTCTTAAAAGCCGCCTTAATTGCCTTCTCCGCCTTGGGACCATAGGCTTTTATTTGAATTACTGTGTCCATCATCAGGGCTGTGTCACTGACCAGTTCATCCTTTTTTGTACACCCGGTAAAGTTCATTATAAACATAATACATATCATTATATAAGCCATTTTTCTTTTCATTGGTATCACCTGTCTTCTACGATAAATTATAAAAAGCTAATAACTATTATAACAATACAGGCATTTAAAGTAAAACTATGTTATAATATAAATATCTTAACGGATAGATGGGAGTGCATGGATTCATGAAGTCACAGTATGTGGTTCAATTTGAAGAAATTTTCAGTTCAGAATCCGTACGTGGAGAAAGAGTACACTGGAAGATCAACTGGCTGTTATACAGTATTATATTGCTCCTTTCTTCAATTGTATATTTTATTCAGGACAATGAAGCAGGAAAATATGGTATGATCCTCTCCTTGGTTAATTTGTTCTACAATTTGCTTATTACCCGGTTTATAAATAGAGAAAAGCCTGTGCTTTGGGTTCGTTATGTCACCATGAGTCTTAACGTGATGTCCTTGACAGCCTATATCTATATGGACGCCATCAACAACTCGCCAAATATACCTGTTACCAGTGCTGCCATTTTGATTTTTCCTGTAATTATTTTCTTTGGCGCACTACGAATGGACAAGCGTCTCATAGTATGGACAACGGCAGAATGTATAGTTGCCCTGAATGCACTTTTTTTCAGATTTTACAATGAGTTTGACCTATTTGTGGAAAAGCGGCTGGTATCAATGGATATACTAAGTCAAGTATACCGGACCATATATTTAGGCATGTGCGGCCTCCTGGTATATTCTGTTCCCTTGAGTATGATGAGAGTTCTTAAGAAACAGCAGCTGCTGGCTCAGGAAAGCCTTGAACATAAGCAAAGGGCCTTTCAAGACGCCTTAACCGGAGTCTACAACCGATTCTACTTTGACCAGCATTTGTCTGCCTGCATTCAATCGGCCGTTAGAAACAATCACAAGATTGCCCTGCTCTATATCGACCTTAACGGTTTTAAACAGATCAATGATACCTATGGTCATGACCTTGGTGACATGGTCCTTAAGTCCATTGCAGAGGATATAACTTCGAATTTGCGGCCTGATGATGTGATTGCCAGAATCGGCGGCGATGAGTTTGTAGTTGTCATGTCCCCTATTTATGACCCTAATGATGCTAATGACTTAGCTCATAAGCTCCTGACTGCCATAAAGCAAAAACGTTTCTTTAGAAACATAGAATTTTCCGTAGGTGCCAGTATCGGTATCTCCATATTTAAAGAAGATACAGATACTATGGAGCAGATGATAAAATATGCAGATAAGGCCATGTATACCGTTAAAAAATCCGGCAAAGACGGTGTTGCCTTTTATGAATTTAATAAAGGAACCAGTTAGTTTAAAACTTAACCGGTTCCTTTATTTTGCATATATATTACATAATGCTTATAAAAAATCAACGGAATACTTTTCCATACTTCAATAAAATGGTATAATTAATTTGTTTGCGGACAAACCATTCATAGTTGCAGCTTGATTTTTAAAGGTGGACCTATAGCATTATTGTCCAAAAAACAAATATTATCCTGCCTGGTAAGGGTATGGCAGCAAGAAAGAGAGGTATATTTATGTCCTTAAGTGTTAGTAATTTAACAAAGCAGTACGGAGACAAAGTTGTTTTAAACAACTTAAGCTTTGAAATCAATGAACCTGGGGTATATGCCCTATTAGGTACCAATGGGGCCGGTAAGACAACCACCCTGCGTATAATCTTAGGAATGCTGGCCAGTAACGGCGGCGAAGTGTTATGGAAGGGAAAGCCTCTGGATCCTGTAAGGACAAATGTAGGCTACTTGGCAGAAGAACGCGGCCTCTATCCAAAGTATTCCCTGTTAGACCAGCTCCTGTATTTTGCAAAGCTCAGAAACGTTCCCAAGAAAACAGCTATGGACCGTATTGAATATTGGGCTGACCGTTTAAAAGTAACTGAGTATATCTTCCCACCGAAGATAAAGGGTAAAAAGCCTGCTAAGGCCAACCGGGCAGACCAGCTGTCTAAGGGAAATCAGCAGAAGATACAACTTATGGCGGCCCTGATCTCCGATCCGGAATTGTTAATCTTAGACGAGCCCCTAAGCGGTCTTGACCCGGTAAATACAGACTTGTTTAAGTCCATTATCAAAGAGGAAATTGCCAAGAACAAGTATCTCATCATGTCCAGCCATCAGATGCCAACTATTGAAGAGTTCTGTTCCGATATCACCATACTAAATCGTGGTCAGGCAGTTCTTCAGGGTAATCTAAATGAGATCAAAAAGAGCTACGGCAGAGTAAATCTCTTTATAAAGAGTGATGCAGACATAGCGCCTTATATCTCCTCCTTTGGTTTGGCAGTTGCAAACAAGACCCCCAGCGAATACCACCTCAAGGTTACGGGAGAAGATCAGGCCATGGCCCTATTGGCTAAGCTTATAGAAGATAAAATTCCAGTGGTTAAATTTGAACTTCGTGAACCATCACTGCATGAAATATTCATAGAAAAGGTAGGGATTGTCAATGAAGAAGAGTAATATAACCGGCTGGAAGGATGTTTTTTCCTTCACCCTGGCACAGACGGTAAAGGCTAAATCCTTTATTATATCCAATATTGTAATTTTAACCCTGCTCTTGGTTTCTATGCCCATTGTAAACAAGTTTACAAGCAATAGCAGTGAAGACAGCGGAATTAGTCCCGTGAAAAAGGTATATGTAAATAATGAGACTAACCTTACCGGTATAGACTTTAAAGAAGTTCTCAAGGATGAGAGGTTCAGCCATATTATCTTTGAAGACATGTCAAAGGACTACGAAACTGCAGCTGAGCATATTGACAAAGAAGAGCAGGATGCTGTTATATTGACTCTCCAAGAGTCTGAAGCTAATTATGCCTTAAATTTTGTCCGCCCCAGCAGCGGTCCCTTAAAGGAAAGTACCATAAAACCTTTGGCTGATGCCATCTTTGAGGAGTTTGAAAGCCTAGTACCGAAAGCAGCAGGAGCCACCGAGGATCAGCTTGCTGTAATCCGTGCTGAGGTGACCACAAAGGTTGCCATGGCAGATGTGAACGGGGTTGAGATAGTAAAGGAGGATACCTCTATTTCCAATGCCGAGTATTGGTTTGTCTATGGAATCCTCTTTGTGGTTATGATGGTCAATATCATGGCCAGCACCCAAGTGGCCTATTCCATAGTAACAGAAAAGTCCACCAGGGTTATTGAATTTTTAATGATTTCCGTTAAGCCACTGGCTATCGTGGTTGGTAAGGTTTTGGCTATGCTTACTTCGGTAATCCTGGAGGTTGTAGCCATGGGAGCTGCCTTGGCGGTATCCAATACAATTTCCTCCTCCATGTCAGATGGGGCTTCAGGAAGTGTACTGGCAAGATATCTTCCCAAGGATATCTTCCAGAATCTAAATATAGGCAATCTTCTAATCTGCTTGGTTCTGATTGTCTTTGGAATGATATTTTATTCAATCCTGGCGGCACTGGCCGGAGCAACGGTGAGCAAGCTGGAAGAGATTCAGGAAGGTCTTACCTTGTTCACCATCATCAATATGGTAGGGGCTTATGTAGGACTAGCTGCCGCCAATGTGTTGATGGCCTCAGGTGTAAACGGCTTTGTTACCTTCTCCTTCCTGTTCCCCTTGTCAGCGCCCTTTATCCTTCCCGGTGCCATACTGGTTGGGAAGGTAAGCCTGCCGCTGGCTGTAGGTGCCATAGCCCTGCAGGTACTATTGATAATACTCCTGTTTAATTTTGTTGCTAAGGTATATGAAACCTTGATCCTTCACAATGGCAATAAAATTAAGCTCAAGCAATTAATTAAGATTTCAAAGACTGTGTAGAAGGGGGAAGGAAAATGAAAGATAATTTTAGAGGATGGAACTCCGTATACGCCTTTACCTTTCGACAATCTACAAAGGGAGCAGGCTTCAAGATTGTAACCACCTTAGTGGCAATTCTAATTATGGCAGCCTTTATCGCCATAAATATTTTTGTTGCGAAACCGGATGAGGACAGTAAAAAGGAGCCTTCACCGATAAAGTATGTATATGTTTTAGATAACAGCGGTCTTCAGCCAACTAATTATAAAGAAATCATAATTCAGCTTAGCGAAGAGCAATTTAAAGATGTAGAATTTATAGCAGAATCAGGCAGGTCAGTAGAAGAGGTTGTTAAAACTGCCGGGGCAAAATCTGATGCTAGTATAGCTGTAATAGTTACCTTCAAAGAGGGTACCTATGAGATGAACGCTTATATACCTGATGGCTCTGAGCTTAAGAAAAAGCATGCAGAAGCTATCCTGGAGCCAATGTCCACTGCTTTTGAATCCAATAAGCTGATGCAGGTAGGCCTATCCCAGGAACAGCTTATGTCGGTACTTAAGCCCTCAGTAGTGTCATTTACCAAGGTTGGTGAAGCTACCAATGAGATTACCCAAGTAATAAAAATGTTAGTACCTATGCTATTTAGCTTTATGCTCTTCTTCATTTTATTAGTTTATGGGCAGGATATAAGTAAGTCTGTATCCACAGAGAAAACTTCAAAACTGGTGGAGACCCTGCTTACCTCAGTGCATCCTTACGCCCTTATAACAGGAAAGGTACTAGCCATTACCTCAATGGCACTTATGCAGTTTGCAATCTGGATTGCAGCGGGAATTATGGGCCTTTACGGCGGAAACGCCATAGCCGGTGCCATGTATCCAAACTATGAAAACCCTTTTATAACAATAATCAATTTTCTGAAGGATAATATAGGTGAAACCGCCATGTCTCTTCCTGCGGTAATAATGGCTGTAATTATGTTCTTCTTAGGTGTACTATTTTACAGTGTTATTTCCGCCCTCACCGGTTGTTTTGTATCCAAGCCGGAAGACGTGGCCTACACCCAGGCGGTGTCAACATATCTTATCATGTTCAGCTGGCTCTTTACCTACTTCCCTCCAATTATGGGCAAGGAAGGAATTGTGAGAGCTACAAGGTACATCCCCTTTACCTCCCCCTTTAATGTGCCGGCAGACCTGATCACCGGTAACATAGGGCTAGGCCACGGTATAGTATCCATAGTTATTCTCCTGGTCTTCTGCCTCCTTATAGTTGTGCTGGGTGGCAGAATCTACAAGAGCTTTATACTCTACAATGGGGAAAAGCTCAGTCTTAAGATGATTGGTAATGTACTAAAAGCTCACAAGTAAAAAATTAAACACGGAACCTACTGAGAAAAGGTCAAACACGGAAGGGTGACACTATTCAAAGTGTTGCCGAAAAGTAATAAGGCATGCCATCGCATGTCTTATTACTTTTCTGTCGTCATTTTTATCAACAAAAGCATAAAATAGTAAAAATTCAGCCCAGCTGAATTTCATCCTTAATTAATCATTACTCATTACTACCTATTAATTAAAAAAGATGCTTTTATTTTTGTTATAAAAATAGTAATATTAATCTAATAAAAAAAGAGAGGTGAGTCTATGGCAAAAAAAGTCGGTATAAACAAAAAAACTCTTACCCTGGAGGGTAAGGAGTATATTTACTATGATATAACAGCACTAGATTCCTTAGGCATAAAGGATGCTTCCAGGCTCCCCTATTCCATAAAGGTGCTGCTGGAGGGCGCCCTAAGGAATTATGACGAAAAACTGGTAACCCTGGACCATATAAAAAGGATCACTTCCCAGTCTGCCAGTGGAGATAATGAAGAAATCCCCTTTATTCCATCCAGAATTGTCCTGCAGGATTTTACCGGAGTACCGGTGGCAGTAGATTTAGCTGCTATGAGAACCAAGATGCATGAACTTGGTGGAGATGCCTCTAAGATTAATCCTATCGTTCCTGTGGACCTGGTTATAGATCATTCAGTTATGGTGGATTATGCCGGCAGCAAGGATGCTCTTACCCTTAATGTAAAGAAGGAATTTGAGAGAAACACCGAAAGATATGAACTGCTTAAGTGGGCACAAAATTCCTTCTCAAACTTCCGTGCCTTCCCACCTTCTATAGGGATCATCCACCAGGTTAATCTGGAATATTTAGCCTCCGTGGCTGCTACCAGAAATATAGATGGCGAAGAAGTAGTGTTCCCTGACTCCCTGGTAGGTACCGATTCCCACACCACCATGATAAACGGTATAGGAGTATTGGGCTGGGGTGTAGGAGGCATAGAGGCAGAAGCCTGCATGCTTGGTCAGCCACTTTACTTTTTAGTGCCACAGGTAGTTGGCTTTAAGCTTACTGGAACACTTCCTAAGGGAGCTACAGCCACAGATCTTGTGCTTACCGTTACAAATATCTTGAGAAAGAAAGGCGTAGTGGGCAAGTTTGTTGAGTTCTTTGGAGATGGGGTAAGCAATATCACCGTAGAAGACAGGGCTACTGTTTCCAATATGTGTCCGGAATACGGTGCCACTGCGGCCTACTTCCCTGTAGACCACAAGACCCTGGAATATCTGAGAGCCACCGGCAGAGAGGAAAACCAGATAAAGCTTGTGGAGGAATACTACAAGGTCCAGGGTATGTTCAGAACAGATGCCTCACCGGAACCGGTATTTTCTTTAGTAATTGAATTGGATCTTTCAACCATAGAGCCAAGCGTAGCCGGTCCAAAGCGTCCTCAAGACCGCATAAATCTTAAGGACATGAAAAAGGCTTTTACTGATATAATATCTGCCCCGGTGGATAAGGGCGGTTACGGCTTAGAGGAAGCTAAGGTAAAGGCCACTGCTGAGGTAAAATATGGTGATGGCACTACTGAAACCCTAAAAACCGGTGCTGTAGTCATTGCAGCAATAACAAGTTGTACAAACACCTCAAATCCTGCGGTAATCATCGGTGCCGGCCTATTGGCTAAAAAGGCTGTGGAACATGGCCTTACCAAGCCCCGCTATGTAAAGTCCAGCTTTGGTCCAGGATCCTTAGTGGTAACTGAGTACCTGAAAAAAGCCGGCCTTCTCCCCTATATGGAAAAGTTGGGCTTTAACGTGGTAGGCTATGGCTGCACAACCTGTATCGGTAACAGCGGGCCCCTAGCTGAGGAAGTATCCAAAGCTATAAAAGATAAGGATATGACAGTGGCAGCGGTCCTCAGCGGAAACCGTAACTTTGAAGGCCGTGTTCATCCTCAGACCAAGCTGAATTATCTGGCTTCACCACCGCTGGTAGTGGCCTATGCCCTGGCCGGTACAGTAGATATTGACTTTGAAACTGACCCCATCGGCTATAACGAAAAACTGGAACCTGTTTACCTAAGGGATATCTGGCCGGATTATGATGAAATTGAAGCCATGATAAATATTTCTGTAACAGCGGACATGTATATAGATAAGTACAAGAATATCACCAAGGCCAATGAGATTTGGAACAAGATGCCTGTAACCGATGAAAAGATCTATAAGTGGAGTGAGGCTTCAACCTATATCAAGCTTCCGCCTTTCTTCGAGAATATGGAAAAACAGCCTGAGAAAACAGAGGACATTCAAGGTGCAAGAGCCCTGGCAATTTTCGGTGACAGCATTACCACAGACCATATCTCCCCTGCAGGCAGCATTCCGGAATCCTCTGACGCGGGAAAGTACTTGCTCGAAAAACAGGTTAGGAAGGAATTCTTTAACTCCTACGGCTCACGTAGAGGTAATCATGAGGTTATGATGAGGGGAACCTTCGCCAATATCCGTATAAGAAATAAGATGATTCCTGGTGTGGAAGGCGGCTTTACCAAGTATGTACCAAAGGACGAGACTATGTCCATCTATACTGCCGCTATGAAGTACAAGGAAGCCAGCACCCCACTCATAGTGCTGGCAGGCAAGGAATACGGCACAGGAAGCTCCAGAGACTGGGCCGCCAAGGGTACCCTGCTCTTAGGAGTTAAGGCAGTTATAGCAGAAGGTTATGAGCGAATCCACAGAAGCAACCTGGTAGGCATGGGCATACTACCCCTGCAGTTTATAGAAGGCCAAAATGCGGAAGCCCTAGGCCTAACCGGCGAAGAAGCCTTTGATATCACCGGCATCTCAGAGAACCTGTACCCAGGCAAAGTATTAAAGGTCTCTGCAACCCGTAAAGATGGCAGCACCTTCAGCTTCGAAGTTATGGCAAGGATAGACAGCACCATAGAAGTAGAATACTACCAACACGGGGGCATTTTGAATATGGTGATGCGGAACTTCTTGGCTGATTAGGAAGGATTAATTTATAGAAGAAAAAAGAGATGTTGTTTGTAATGAGTAATGAGTAATTTAGGATGAAACTCAGCGGAGCTGAATTTCTACAAAATTATTTATTAAAGATTCTTGGGAATGAACTGCTAATAGTCCTATATAATTACTCATTGCTCATTTTCAATAATTACTCATTACTCATCGCTCATTAATAATTGTCACCGTTCTCCGCGGCTTCCGTAATCAATTATTTTATACCATATTTTAGCAATCATCATCGCAGCAGTCTTTTCTGCACTTGTCATTTCCGTTAAAGCAGAAGAATAGTATAATTAAGATCAGGATCCAGATCCACCATCCACCGAAACCACAGCCTCCGCCAAAGCCTCCGCCGTAGTTACCAAAGAAACCGTAGGTTGGATAGCAGCGGCAGCAGCTATCGTCTTTTGGACAACAACAATAATCATGTTTTCTTCTACTCATCTGTCTGTATACCTCCTTATAAATTAAGTAACCAGCCATACAATAATGTGGCTACTATATACTATTCCGGAGTACACATAGTTGTGCTTCTTTTAACTGGAAACCATTATACAAGACATCCTACTTATTCTGTATGTCACACTGCCTTTCTATAGGCTATTTCCCTTACTTTCTCCTTGACTTCCATTGCCTTCTGCAGGAGCTTGGTTGGGATCAAAGCCGGATGGGGCCTTGCTTGGATCGAAGTCTGCCGGAGCTTTGCTTGGATCAAAATCTGATGGTAACTTACTTGGGTCCATGTCTGTGGTTGGCTGAGTTGAGTCAGAATTCTCACCGCCAGGCCTTGTTCCATTTGGTCTGCCCATGCCGTTTTTTTCCCTGACCGCCTTGACCGCCGGGCCTACCCATACCTTGGCCTTTATTTGTTGTAACTCCGCTTTCGTTCAGCCAGGTTACTGAAGATGATATAGTAAAGGCAACAACCTTTGTTCCGTTCACATTTTCACCCTTTGCATAAAATCCCTTTGTTTCGTTTCCTGTTGAAGTACCCCCGGAGTATAGGGTATAGTTTGAATCCTTTTTAAGGTCCGGTGAGCTTATAACTACTGTTTGATAATTCTTTTCAGGTGCATAGGTTAGTAAAGTTTTTCCGCTGCTGTCCTTCAGGCTAATAAGGGTTCCGGCTTGTTGAACCTGTGGGTAGGTCATCATTATGGAATATTGGCCAGAAGACTCTGAAGGTGCTTCTGCCATGCCTGAGCTGCCTGCCGCTACAAGTAGACCACCGGAGATTTCAAAGGTGCCGTTGTAGTCCAAGGCCCCATTGCCGCTGTTGGTTGGGCCGCTTACCACTACTGTCCCCCCGGCCATTTCTATGTCTCCGTTGGAGTCCAAGCCGTCTCCGTCAGCATTAACACTGATAAAACCGCCGCTTATTATAAGTTTGCCATCGGTGGCTGTAAAAGGATTTTGACCCATACGGCCATTGATGGATGAACCGTCTGCCCCTCCGCTGATATTTATTCCGTCATCACTGGCGGTAATATAAATCTCTCCGTCGGAAATTGTCATATCTGAACTTTCTATGCCTTCATAGCTCTTCGTTATATTTGTTTTTCCGCCCTTTATGGCTATGGCTGTATCCGCATGAATTCCATCATCTCCGGAAGTTAAGGTTATGTCTCCGCCAGTGGCTGTATAAAAGTTGTTGCTGTGGATTGCATCATCTGCGGAATCAATGTTGATGGTGCCTCCGCCAATTACTATTTCACCGGATGCCTTGATTCCCTTCTTACTTTGAGATTCTGTTTCATCTGTGCTTGTACTTGTGCTTGTAGATTTGCCACCTCTTCCCCAAGGACCCATTTCCTCATCGGCCTTCACTTCACCATTGGCGCTGCCGCCGCCGGCTGTGATATCAAAGTTTCCACCGGAAATTAGGACGTAGGTTTCCGCCTGTATACCGTCAGCTCCGGAAGTTATGTTAAAGCTACCCCCTTCTATGGCAACAAGTCCCTTTGATAGATCGGTATCATTGGTGGATTTTATGCCGTCACCGCCGGCTTCGATGGTTAAGCTTCCGGCCTTCACTGCTGCAACATCCTTTCCGATGAGACCATCATCAGCAGCCTTGATTACAATGTCTCCCCCGGTGATTTTTACATCATCCTTGCCGGTAATACCGTCATTGTAGTTACCATTGACAATTAATTTACCGCTGCCGTTTATAGTGAGGTCACTCCTGCTGAAGATTGCAGCGCTTGGCTCATCTGTTGAGGAATCTTCAAAAACATAGGAACTTCCATCGGTTATTGTGTTTTCTGTTCCCTCTTCCAGTGATATTATGGCCTTACCGGCGCTTTTTATATAGATGGCTGCACTATCCTTGCTGGTTATTTGGGCCCCGTTTAATACCAATCTCACTGTGCCCTTGCTTTCTTCCTTTATAAGTATCTGGCCGTCATCAAGAGTCCCGCTGATTACATATACTCCTGCACTTGTTATAGTAATTATATTCTCCTTTATCTCTGCACCGGAGCCTTTAATTTCAGCACTGGTCCCCTTCAGCTCTATATAATTAGGACTTTCATTTTGCCAATCACTGTAATTATCTTCATCTTTATAGGTCACAAACTCACCTATAAGCGTACTGATTTCTTTAACTCCAACAATGCTATTTTTTAAAGTGCTCACAATTGATGTACTATTGTTATTGTCTGTACCTCCATTTTCTGACTGAACTGTTGAATTACCGCCACAGCCGAATAAAAATGTTGTACATATGAGGGCTGCTGCTATCTTAAGGTGTATTGATTTTTTATTCATACTTATTTCCTCCATGTTTTCATTTTGCCTTGTCTATGAATCTATTTTATATAATCAACCTTAAATGAACCTTAAGAACTTTTTGTTTTTACTTTACCCAAATTATAGGCAGGGGACAGCACTTATCCGCCCCGAAGCTCATGTCCAAGGATTAATTTTCCTCAGTTGCTACAAAAACATACCTACTCAAAGTCCTCTTCTTCTGTTATGATAGGTTACACCAAGCAGCTCTCAAATAATACATTCTCAATTTGAGTTCTGTTATAAATCTTTTATTGCTTGGACAAGCATTAAAATAAAAATATATGAAACGGAGGAAGACACAATGAAAGTGAAAATATTAAATTTTGTTTTAGCGTCTATTATAGCAGCAGGTTTATTTGTGCCTTCTGTCACATATGCACAAACCTTAAATAATACCTATACAGTAGTTTCAGGGGACACCCTTTGGGCCATATCCAGAAAATACAATGTTACCGTCGATAACCTAAAGAAGTGGAACAATTTAACTTCAGACATCCTATCAGTTGGGCAAAAGTTAAAACTGAATCTTGTTCACACAGTTGCAGCCGGAGATACCCTCTGGTTCATATCAAGATCATATGGAACAACCGTTGATAATATAATGAGTTTAAACAATTTGACATCAAGTACCCTAAAAATTGGACAAGAATTACTCATAGAAGGAGTACTGCCTTCAGCCAATGAACAGACTCCTGCAGCACCTACAGAAGATATAAAGACTGATGCAAATATAATTCACACTGTAGCTGGCGGAGATACCCTCTGGTCCATATCAAGAAAATACAATACTACCGTAGATGCTATAAGCAAGCTCAATAATTTAACTTCATCTACAATACATGTTGGACAAGTATTACTAATCAGTGGAACCATGCCAAAAGCACCACAGGAGCCTACTCCGGTAGTACCAACCGTCGAAACTGTAAATTACAAGGTAGTGGTTGGCGATAACCTTTGGAATATTTCCAGAAAATACGGAACTACCGTAGACACAATAATAAAGTCAAACATGCTGGTTTCAGACTTTATAACCCCAAACCAGATCCTGACCATTCCGGTGAACTCCACCCAGGTAGTTAGCCCGGTGGGAATAACCATGATGAAGGCCAGGGCCAATAACAACTTTGGTGATATCTATACCTGGGAAAATGCAATGAGACTTTGGACTGTAGGAACAGAAGGTACCCTAAAGGATTTGGGTACCGGCAAGACTTTCAAGGTAAAATATATGGCAGGAAGTAATCACAGCGACGTTGAACCCCTAACCCAGGCAGATACCAATGTGATGATGTCCATATACGGATCCTGGTCCTGGAATAATAGCCACAAGAGACCCATGGTTTTATACTTCACCAAGGGCGGAGTAAACTATCAGATGGCTGTAAGTTTAACAGCTATGCCTCACGGAGTTGAAACAAACCCTGATAATGGCTTTGAAGGTCACACTGACCTATACTTTTATAATTCTTTGGGCCATAGTAATCCGGTAACAGATCCGGTTCACCAGGCCAATATTCTAAAGGCTAACGGTCAGTAAAAGAAAATTGTGAATAAAAAATTAATCACTGAGCATACCTAGTCCACGGAGGACACAGAGGGATTTTCTTATAATAAGTATCCTTCAGTGTCCTCAGTTTTTTCTGTTTAATGACCTGTTTAAAATAAATATCCCCTCAGCGTAATTCCGTGCATTCCGCGTATTCCTCGATTAATTATATTCCAACGAACATTTTAGAACCACTTATAGTGGAAGATACCTTCCTTATCCACTCTTTCAAAAGTATGTGCACCAAAGTAGTCTCTCTGTGCCTGCAGCAGATTAGCCGGCAGGAAGTCACTGCGGTAGCTGTCAAAGTATGCAAGAGCACTGGAAAAGGCCGGTGTTGGAAGGCCAAATTTTACAGCAGTGCATACAACCTCTCTCCAAGCTCCTTGATAGCTTTCAAGTATACCCTTGAAGTATGGGTCAAGCATCAAGTTTGCAAGGTCAGGATTGTTGTCGTAGGCTTCCTTTATTCTGTGGAGGAATTGGGCTCTGATAATGCAGCCTCCCCTAAAGATCATGGCTATCTTGCCGTAATTCAGCTTCCAGCCGTATTCCGCTGCAGCTGCCTTCATTAGGGCAAAGCCTTGGGCATAGGAACAGATCTTGCTGGCATAGAGAGCCTTTCTTATGGCTTCTATAAGCTCTTTTTTGTCCCCTTCAAATTTTACACCTGCAGGACCACTTAAGATCTTGCTGGCAGCAACTCTCTCCTGTTTTATAGCGGAAATACATCTTGCAAATACTGCTTCAGTGATGGTTGGGGTAGAAATGCCAAGGTCTAAGGCACTTTGGCTGGTCCATTTACCTGTTCCCTTTTGGCCTGCAGTATCCAGTATTACGTCCACTATTGGCTTACCGGTTTCTTCATCATATCTGGTGAATATATCCTGGGTAATATCTATAAGGTAGCTGTCCAGTTCACCCTTGTTCCATTCTGCAAATACCTCATGCAGTTCTTCTGCGGAAAGACCCAATACATTTCTTAAAAGCAGGTAGGCTTCGCAGATAAGCTGCATATCCCCATATTCTATGCCGTTGTGCACCATCTTTACATAATGACCGGCACCATCGGTTCCAATGTAGGTGCAGCAGGGCTCTCCATCTACCTTTGCAGATATAGCTGTAAGTATTGGCTCTACCAATTTATAGGCATCTTCCTGGCCCCCTGGCATAATAGCCGGTCCCTTAAGGGCCCCTTCCTCACCGCCGGAAACACCGGTTCCAATAAACCTATAGCCTTCCTTCTCCAATTCACGGTTTCTTCTTATGGTATCTACGAAGAAGGAATTTCCTCCGTCAATCAAGATATCTCCCTTGTCCAGATAAGGTTTTAACTGCTCTATGGTATCATCCACCGGCTTTCCGGCCTTAACCATAATAAGTATTCTTCTTGGAGTTTCAAGGGAATTTACAAATTCCTCAATGGAATAGGTTCCAACAAGGTTTCTCCCTTGAGCTTCCCTAATTAACTCATCGGTCTTTTCTCTGGACCGGTTGTATACTGACACGGTAAAGCCTCTGCTTTCTATGTTTAACGCCAAATTCTTGCCCATGACGGCAAGTCCTATTACTCCTATTTGTTGCTTACTCATAATTCAAACTCCTTTTACTAATATATTTCCCTTATAGAATTTCTACTGCCTATTATATATACTTCCATATATTTGCTTTGATAATTCATAAGTTTTCATACAAAGCTCATGATTTTCTTCTATGGGACTAATGCTCTTTTGAGGCTCCATCACCGGCAGGTGCTGCTTCACATCACTGACTGCCGGTGTTTCGGCAGCATACCTGCTGAAGACTTCATATATACTTTCATTAAATTGTGAAGCATCATGATCAAACTGCTGCTTAAAAGTTTCCCTCAGCCACTTAAGGACAAGACCTCCCTTATTTATCTTTCTATTCCTTGTTCATACTTTTTTATATAATTGAGAGGCCAGACTTATATATGGTAAGGGCTCCTTAGGATTTACATGATAACCTGAGGTATAAATAGTTTTCGGAACAACATAACTAATCATGCCGTAGGCCATGGTTTCCTCAAAACCCGCTGGCAGATTTTCTAAAATTGTTTTACGCAGTGTTTCCACTACTTTTCTTCTATCTTCCGGTAACTGCCGGATATAGTCTTCCGGACTATTAGCTGCCACACTCATCTTACTTCTCCTCCATCCATAGTGCTTTTATAGGAACAATGTCTTTACCTTATTATAAACTTAGTGATAATTACTTTCCACTAAATTTTTGAACTAACTAAATCATATTAAAACATTTCCCAAATATAGTAATGAATATATAAATGTAAAAATCCTTTCTGATTTGTAGGATGTCTAAGAAAATCTTTTGCTTTTTATAATTTATCTCTTTATTTGCAATATTTTTTATTTATGATATTATGTACTATGTTACAAATCAATCTAATATTTTGTTTGTGTTGTATTAAAAAGGGAGGCAAAAACATGTAACATTAGTCATGCAACATATACTTCGTAACATTTAATATTAGTTTGATACTATTACTTAACTGAAATCCTATATGACATTAGAAGCAAACAAGATTATTCAATATATAGAAGCAAGACACAAAAGTTAGTAAACAAGAACATTATTATCATAAAGAGAGTGAATTTAAAAGCAAATCAGAAGTGGTTAATTATACAAAAAATAAGCATCTGGGTATTGTTAAAAGCACAACAAATACTAATGCGAAAATTTCTACAGGTTTGTGTAATTTAGTTTAGACGTGAATAGGTTATTTGAAATTACTACAGGAAATATTTCCCTGTAGTAATTTTTATTATTTATAGTTTTTTCCGCAAAAACAAAATATTAAATCTTAAATAACAGCCAATTACATTCCTTTGTATTGTATTTTATCTCATATACTTTCTCTTCATTATTTATCTTACTCTTACATCGAAATACTTTAAGAAGGCTCCCTGCAAATTTTTCTTCGTATTGAAATAAAACCTTATCAATCTTAATAACTTGTTCAGATTCCTTGTGTTTATACCTGAATCTTACAGGATGAATCCCCTCTTCATCAAACCAAGTGACGATATCGATTTTTTTATTTACTACTTTCATAAATCCACCTCTCATCCAAACAACTGTTCGTAATATAATTATATACAAAAATCCAGTAAATATTCAAGAGGTAGTAAATCTTTTCTATACTTTATTTTTACTTAAAGCTTGTACTAAGTTTATAAATTCCTTTTCAACACTTTCAAAGGCTCTCATGTTAAAATCATGTGTCATGGCAATGTGAGGAGGATTTTCAAATAGGTCTACTCCCATCAGGTCCCTAAACTCATAAAAAAGCATTGCGTCATCCACTTCTTTTATCATTCCCAGCTCTTCCTCTGTTACATCTCCAATACCATACTTGTCATAAACAACCTTCTGTAGCCTATCTTCGAAGGTAAGATATTGGGTCAGATATTTCTTCACCGGCCTTGTGATATCAGCCAGGTAAGCTTCACTGGCATCATGAAACAGGCAGCCAAGCTGTACCCTTTCAGAATAGCCCCTTGCCTTTGCCTCCTTACAGCAGTTAACGCAGTGCTGGGCAACGGAATAAAAGTGCTTAAAATGTCCATTGGCCCGGGCCATTTGGGATAGGGAATGAGCTATATCTTCTACGTATATATCTTCTTTGTTAGGTTCTATGGGATAAAACTTTGTCTTTGTGTAGGTCAATATATAATCCTTCATATGCATCTCTCCTTTTAATTCATATTACCACCTTATTCTGCCGGTTAACAAGACAAAAGAAAATTAAACACGGAAAAAAACATCCGGTGGTATCACCGGATGTATGGCTTCTATTATGTATTTCAAATCCTAAGCATTTCTTATGGATCTTCTAATTTCTATTATTCTATTGTCATTATTTGCAACCTTAATGGAAAGATTGTTGACGTCAACCTGTAAGTTGTCTACTTTATCACTTAATTCTTCAAGCTTTTCAGCATTAGCCTTATAGCCATCAAATAATGCCTCAATCTTTGGACTTATTTCTCCGTCCATCTTTGAATGAAGCTTTTTAACTTCGTTTTCCAAATTATCAAGCCGATTGTCAACTCTATTAAAGCCTTGCTGAATTTCACTATACATCTTACTCATTAATTCAAATAGTTTTTCATTTTCCAATGCGCTTCACCACCTTAAAATAACAACTATATTATATCATGGGAGCTCCTATATTTCTAATATAACCTGCTGGAAATTTTTTATACGAATTTTTGTTCTAGACATGATGAATAATTTTATTTAAACTTTCTAATATCCTTAAGATAAAAATTTTGAGGGCTGTTGCGGTTAATTAGAAAATTGTGAAGTAATTTCTTTCTAATGTACAGGTTTATTCAGCACATACCCATAGGCCGTAACCCTATCTTCTTCCTGTTCCAGATAAACTCCCTGTATCTCTGGAGCAAAGCCCGGGAAGCGGTTAATTCCTTCTTCTAGAATTAAGAAGTATCTTTGGGCTACTTCGTTCCATCTCTCTCCGGGAACTACACAGAAGATTCCCGGCGGATATGGCAAGGCACCTTCTAAGGCTATTTCCCCAAGGATGTCTCTTAAGGGTACCAGCTTGGCATTATTTCTCACCAGTTCCCAGTTTGCCTCTTGAGGTAACATGGCTTGTTGTGGGAAATATTCCTGTCTAAACAACTTTTTTTGGCAGTCTTTTGCATTCTGTGATTTATAAAAGTCATGCATTTCCTGGCATAGCCTTCTAATGGTATAATCTCTATACCTATCTATATTATTCTTATAAAGACTTGGAAGCACTTCACTTAAAGGGGCATCTTCCCTTACAAGCTCTTCAAACTTAGCCAATTGAGCCACTAGCTTTTCCATTTTTGCCATGGATTCTGCCGGGGTTAACAAGAACAAAATAGAGTTCAAATCATTCTTTTCCGGTATGGTTCCATGCTCTCTTAAGTAGTTAGCAAGAATAGTAGCAGGTATACCAAAGTCTTCATACTCTCCGGTTTCAGCATCAATTCCCGGTGTGGTCAGCATGAATTTGTTAGGATCTACAAAATACTGATTTTCTCCGTAGCCTTCAAAGGAATGCCACTTCTCGCCGGGAGTAAATTTAAAGAATTCGATATTGTTTGCAATTTCTTCAGTATCATATTCTTCCCACTTTTTGCCCTTAACAACGGGTGGTATAAAAGGTTTAATTAGTGTGCAGCTTCTTAGTACAGCCTTTCTGGCTTCAACCCCCAGCTTTATGCACTGGGACCACAGCCGTCTGCCAGCTTCCCCTTCCTGCATTCTCGCATTTACATCCAAGGAGGCAAATAAGGGATAGAAGGGGCTGGTGGAAGCGTGTAGTCTGAACACATTATTAAAGCGTTTATGGTCCACATAACGCCTTTGACCCTTTATGTGGTTATCCTTCTTGTGTATCTGGGAGGCCTGGGAAAATCCTGCCTGCTGCTTATGAACGGAATGAGTCACCAAGATCCCCGGGTCTTCTGGACCTAGCTCCAGCAGCAAGGGTGAACAATCTCTCATCATTGGGATGAACTGCTCATACCCCACCCAAGCAGAGTCAAAAAGGATATAATCACAAAGGTGGCCTATTTTGTCCACTACCTGTCGAGCATTATAGATGGTGCCATCATAGGTACCAAGCTGAATTACAGCCAGCCTAAAGGGTCTTTTAGCAGCAGCCTTTTCAGGATCTACCTTTGCTGCCTCTGCTCTTAAATAGGCCTCGTCAAAGCAGTGCTCATCAATACCCCCTATAAAGCCAAAAGGATTACGGGCAGTTTCTAAATATACAGGCTTGCCTCCGGAGATCACAAGGGCTGAATTATATACTGACTTATGATTGTTTCTGTCAAACAGAACCAAGTCCCCCGGTGCCGCTACTGCATTTATGGCTACCGCATTAGATGTGCTGGTACCGTTCATTACAAAATAGGTCTTGTCCGCATTGTATACCTTAGCAGCATAGACCTGGGCATCCTTGGCCGGTCCTTCGTGGATAAGCAAATCCCCAAGGGCAACATCCGCATTACAAATATCTGACCTAAAGACCATTTCTCCGTAAAAATCATAGAGATACCTACCGGCAGGATGCTTGCGGAAGTATTGACCTCCCTGATGGCCCGGGCAATTAAACTGTAAATTACCGCTGTCTACGTAATCACTCAAGGTCTTAAAGAAGGGCGGTAGTATCTTTTCTTCATATTCATTAGCAGCATTTTCAATTTCTCTGCTAAAGTCTTCACGAGAAAACTCATCCATGTCCTTTTCAACAATAAAGACCGGAACTCCAAATTTTGTATTATCTATCTCCTCAAGTAAGCCTCTTTCAGAGGTCATCAAAACCACTGCAGCTACATCCGTATAGTCAGTGTCTTTTGTTAAAATCAAATTTCTACTGGTGTGAAAATACTCTTTAGATTCTGTGGTACAAGCTATTTTTAAGTGTCTCATTCTGTTTCTCCTTCGCAATTAATATATGTGAAATATACTTTCAACCAATGAGTTTTTAGTATTCTCACGGTATATTATACAAGGAAAGTTTGTAAATAGTAAATACATGGAGCATTATTTTAAGATTGAAGAAAAAAAGTTTGTTAATTTTGCCAATATATCCGAACTAAGTTATAATTGTATCCGTATACATAGTAGCACATAGCTAATTTTAAAATTTAGGAGGGTCAATCATGAAATCAAAACGAAATGTCCTTATAGGAGCCTTTGCTGCTGCGGCTTTATTACTTTCAACAATAGCAATTACAAATAATAATGTTGTTGAAGCTAATACCTCAAGCACAGATGTGGCTGAAGCAAGAACCATAACTGCCTATGGTGAAGGTGCAATAGAGGCAAGTCCTGATGTGGCTTATGTATCCGTAGGAGTAATCACCGAGGGTAAAGAATTAGCTAAAGTTCAAGCTGAGAATGCTGAGAAAATGACAAAAGTGACTACAAGCCTGACAAACTTAGGAATAAAGAAAGAAGAAATCAAGACTACCAGCTACTCTGTAAATCCAAAGTATGTATGGGATGATAAGACCGGAGAGAGCTCCATAGCAGGCTACACCGTAAGTAATATATTAGAAGTAACTATCAATGACATCAGTAAAACCGGCACAATTTTAGATGCCGTTGTTGCTAATGGCAGCAATTCAGTTAACAGCATTAGATTTGGCATTAAGAATCAGACTGACCTTTATAACAAGGCCTTAGAAATAGCAGTAAAGGATGCCAAGGCCAAGGCTGAAGCAATGGGTAAAGGCTTAAGCATAACCAATATCCAGCCTTACAAGATCACAGAAGCAAGCAGCAGAAATACACCTGTTTACTTTGAAAGCGCTGCAATGGATTTAGCAAAATCAAGCACACCAATCAGCGAAGGACAGTTAAAAGTATCCGCCAGCGTGTCCGTTGAATTCTCCTTTAAGTAAATAAGTTTTCCTCACTATTAAAGCCCTCCAGTTTTTTTCACTGGAGGGCCTTTTTTTAGGCATTACAGCTTAGCCACCGGCTCTACAAGCCTTTGAGGTTTTGATGCCTCTTTCACCGATTTTATTTATTTTATCTTACAAGCTTTCTGTTACACTTCTCTAAACTCGATCCACTCAACTTCCATAGTTGGCTTTATAACGTCAAGTTTTAACTCATATATTCCCTCTTCCAGCTCAACCTTAACCAGCTTTTGCCTGATCCATCCGCCGTCTGTACCGCTGGTCTGTATTGTTGTAACTATCTTGTCGTTTAGTACAAGATTACATGCTATTTGAGCCAAGTTGTTTTGTGGTGACATGATATTTACAATAATACGGTAAACCCCTGCCTTATCAGCCTTTATATAGGTTGGAGCGGATGTACTTGGCTGAATCTTGACATTGCCGCATATGCTCTGTACCTTATCCGGTGCAAGTGATGGATTGGCTGTGAACTTTTCAACTGCTTCATTAAATTCTTGCTTTCTGAAGAATACCGGTGCCTGCATCAAGAAGTTGCAAATGTTCACAGCGCAGCGCTGCAATTCTCCACGGGTTAATGTGCCGTTCTCCAGGGATTCTATAGTATTATCTTCTCCGGAGTTAATTTCAGCACCATAGTTATTGATAACCATGTATACATCGTTTTGAGCACGAACCATGAAGCTGGTGTACTTTCTGTCTGATTCTCCACCCGCTATAGGATCGTTCATTCTTGCCCACCAGTCAGTCATAACCATTCCTTTGAATCCCCATTCCTTACGTAGAATAGTAGTATTCAAATCATAGTTAGAAGCTGCCCAATGTCCGTTGATTGGGTTGTAGGAGGTCATAATGGCCTTGGCCCCGCCTTCTTTTACTGCTATTTCAAAGCCTCTCAGGTAAAGTTCTCTAAGAGCACGTTCAGAAACTACTGCATCTACAAGGAAACGTGACTTTTCCTGGTTGTTGCAGGCAAAATGTTTAAGTGTTGCATTGGAGCCGCCCTTCTTGATACCCCTAGTTGCTGCTGCTGCAAAATAGCCGGTAATCAGCGGGTCCTCTGAATAATATTCAAAGTTACGGCCGTTTAATGGGCTGCGTCTAAGATTTAAGCCCGGTCCCAGCAACAAATCTATATTATTCTGTAATAGCTCTTTACCTTCCATTACATAAAGCTCTTCTACTAATTCTACATTCCAGGTTGCTGAAAGCAGAGTTCCTATTGGCAGCTGTGTTGCCTTAAGACCTGTTTCCATACGGATACCGGATGGTCCGTCTGCTGTACAGCCTATTGGAATACCATAGCTGAACAGACCATCACTTACGCCCCCAAAGGCTGATGCTGTTCCTGGTGTAACCCAAGGGCTGCTCATTCCTTCACCTCTAACGATTGTAGCCAATTCATCATCACTAAGCTGGGCAATAAAGTTTTCCATAGTAACTTTATTGTCATAAACGTCTCTTAATTTATACCCCTTATTGCCTGTATAGTCTATAGACTTTGGAAGATTCTTTTCTATTCTGTCTGCTAGGGATATCTTCTGCTTTGGCACCTCTTCAAAAGTTAATTCGTAGGTTCCATCAGCATTTCTCTTGCCAGGTTTCATTCTTGTAAAGTCTTCTGTAGGAGCGCAAGCCTCTTCCAACTGTTCTACCACCTGAAGTTCTTCTACCACATAACTTCCCACTTTTACAGCCTTCTTAACACTGCTTCCTGCATAGAAGTTATATTCTCCCTCTTCCAGAACATAGCAGGAAGGGTGCCCAGTGTAGCCTCCATCGTCATAGGAGGCCATCATATTAACAGGGAAACTTATTGTAAGCACTTCTGCTTCACCGGGCTCGAGCGTCTTAGTCTTAGCAAAGGCTGCTAAAACTCTTGCAGGCTTTCCCAGCTTACCTTGTGGTGCTTCAAAGTATATTTGAACTACTTCTTTTCCGGGATACTTGGTACCAACATTCTTTACTGTAGCCCCTATTTCTATGTACTTTTCTCCGTACTTGTCAACAACCTTTGCCTGGCCCGGTACTATCTCAAAGTCTGTATAAGATAGTCCAAAACCAAACTCATATTGAACCTTATCAGGACAGAAAGTCTCAAAATAACGGTAGCCTACATATATATCTTCCTGATAATAGTTTCTGTGTTCATCTCCGTAATTTTTTGTTGATGGATAGTCATCTATAGAATAGGCTATGGTGTCTGTCAACTTACCGCTTGGTGTAACATCTCCCATCAACACGTCAGCAGCGGCATTTCCGCCTTCCATACCGCCCTGCCATACATAGATAACTGCCTTAATATGGTTTAAGCAGCTTTCATCATTAACCCAGTTCATATCAATGATATTAGAAACATTTAGTACAACTGCTACATCTTCAAAATGCTTACATACTTTCCTAAGCATATCCTTTTCTTCTTCTGTCAACTGATAGCTTCCCGGAGCGTCAGCATTGTCCTTGTCTTCTCCGGCTGTACGTCCTATAACTACTATGGCCTTAGAGGATTTTTTTCTTGCTTCACTAACCAATTCATCAGTCAGTGGCATTTCCTTCTGGTGCCAGGGCTCTGCAGCCCAGCCACCGCCGCCGTTGTCAAAGGGATTTTTCTCAATCCATCTCTCGTATACAGCTGCCAAGGCTTCATTTACCACAATATTTTTCTTTCTGAGCCCATCTAGCAGGTTGGTTGTATATTGAACATTAACACTTCCGCCTGAACCAGTTCCGCTTCTATAATAATTAATTTGAATTCTACCAAAAATAGAAACCGCTTCTCCCTGAAGAATAGGAAGAACTTGATTTTCATTTTTTAATAATACAGCACCTTCTGCTGCAACTTTTCTGCTAAATTCAGCAAAGCCTTTTAGTGGAATTCCTATTGTCTGATTGTTCATTTACTTTACCTCCAAACGCTATGATAACACCATTATAGAATATAATATAAAACTTTGCTTTAACTTTTATATCAAATATTTTAGAAATCTTACTGTGGCCTATACATACTTGTATTATTTTTACATTTTAACTTCTTTACCCATTGAGATTGAACAGGGGCATTGTACTTTCTGAAAACAAGAAGAAGCTTGCAATATTAACAAGCTTCTTTTTTTAAATATCATACTATGAAATACTAATTATTATTTTATTGATCTTGCAACTTTTACAGCCTCTTCTTCGCTTATCTGTCCTTCTAAGATGTAAAGTACATCATCACTTATCCATCTCAATTGAGTGTAATCCGGTGCTATTTCTATATCATCTGCCCTAAGTTTTCCGGTAGTCATCTCTCCACTTGAACCGTTAATATCTACCACTTTACTGCCTGCGAAACCATCTATGGAGAAAGCCCCACTTCTCATAGTTATAGTAAAAAATCTGTCACTGTCTTCAAAGCTAATCATAACATCCATGCCCTTCTTACTCATATCTGCAGGCACCTGAACCAAGTTAAGTTCATAGTTTGCAGGTAAATACTGAGGCAGCTTTAATTTGCTTCCCATATACACTTTTGCAGCCTCTAATGTTCCCGGCTCATAGAGGGGGGTGCCAGTTCCTTCATAGGGTTCAGTACTTTGGGCAGGGGAGGTTTCACTGGCTCCTGCAGGGGCTTGAAGGGCACTGGAATCACTGGATACCGGATCATTAGGATTCAAGCTGGCATCATTAGGCTGCGTAGCATATAAATCCGTTCCGTTGGAGTTTTCTCCCGCAGCTTCCATCAAAGTACGGGGAGAATCTATCACCTGGTCTCTTCCATTTGGAAGCGGGTTAAAGTTTAACACTGCTAGTGCTAAGGCCGCTGCTACTGCAACAGCGGCAGGAGTCACTATAAAGCTTCGTTTTGAACTTGTTTCCTTTTTACACTTTTCTATAGTCCTCTTCTTTAAGTCTTCACTTACTACTATATCCTTCATCATATCATCTGCTATATTTTTAAACTCATCTAATTTATTCAACAGCTTCACTCCTTTCAACAATTTGCTTTTTTAATGTGTCTCTGGCCCTGGTAAGCCGGCTTCTCACTGTACCTTCCGGCACACCTAATATTTTTCCTATTTCTACAGTACTGTAGCTGTGATAATAAAAGAAAATTATTACTTCCTTATACTGTACAGGCAATTCTAGAACTCGCTTGTACAATTGCTCATTTTCTATATTCCAGATTGCTTCCTTTTCTATATCGTCATTCATGGCATTCATCAAATATTCTTCTTCCTGAACAACCTTTTGTGACCAGAAGCTCTTTAATATATCTTTACAAGTATTGATTGTTATGCTCATGAGCCAGGTCTTTTCACTGCTATGACCTTTAAATCTATCATAATTTTTTAGTACCTTAATAAACACTTCCTGAAAAGCATCCTCTGCTTTCTGTGTGTCCTTGAGGTACATGTAGGCTGTCCGCAGCACGTCATTGCCATACGTATCTATCATTCTCTCAATTTCTGCAGTTTTATTGTCTTTTTGTTTATGTTTTAAAAAGAAACCCAAAGTTCGGTCCCCCTCTTCTATGTCATGACATATTTCTATATATCAATCTTCTTTCTTGCAAGTAAGAATTTAATCTTCAATTATTAGACGAATATAAAAAATAAAACGCTCCATAAAAAAGTCAAAAATTTTTAAACTATTTATGGAGCGGAAACTTTTTCTGTCTCGTCTAATGGGTATAAGACAAGAAAACTTAAAAATTTAAGGAGGCAGATACTTCATAATCAATAAAAGAAAAGCTGTTAAGTAAGAAATGAAGTATTGAAGTGCTATCTCAACTATACAACTACTTTACCCATATCACGATTTCCAAAAAAAAATTAAAACTGCGTACCAACGCAGTTTTAATTATCAGTAATAAGCAGTAAGTAATTGTGGAGGATTTTTTCTCCGCTTCTCTCCGAAAAATCATAATAGTATTATCTTACTCCCTCCAGCTTTAGTGCCTTCCTTAAGGTTGCACTTAGCGGAAGGGCAATAATAATCCCCGCCACCGCCTGGCCAATGTTTCCCGGTATGTCCTTAGCGGAAGCTATAAAGCCTGCCCCCAAGCTCGCTTCTGCTCCGGTGATGAGGCTGATGATAAAGGCCCCGGCTACAAAGTACGCTATTATCATCCACAGGCCTGCTGCAATAAAGGCTACCAGGTTATTCCACAATACATTACCCTCACAGCCCTTTCTTAAAGCTATAGAAGCTGCTATATAGGCCATTAGGCCCTTAATTATAAATGTTGCCACTGCCCAAATGGGAGAATACAATAGGTCTGCTATAGTCATACCTATAGCAGAAGCTGCTGCTCCTTTTTTCTTTCCAAGGAGCATGGCTGCTACCAGCACCATACTATCACCTAAGTGAACGTAGCCATTAAAGGTATTAATTTTTATTGTATAGGTAGCAACAAAAACTACCGCTGCCATTAAGGCAGTGATGACTATGTTTCTAATGTGTCCATTCAAATTTGCATCCTGCATATTTTACCCCCCAATATATAGAACTTATGTAAAATTTAATTTGATTTCGAAATCATATTTTTATTATACGTATCTTTATTAATATTGCAAATGTACCGGTACAATCAACATACCACCGCTATAAATGACATCGTACTAACAAAACAAGGCTGCCTCACCCGGAAGTACTCCTTCCATGGTGAGACAGCCTGCTAAATATTTATTCCTGCTTTTGGATTTCTCCATAAGCATTTATATACATTTGCTTTATTTCACTTATTAATGGATATCTTGGGTTTGCACCGGTACATTGATCATCAAAGGCCTGTTCAGACATTTCGTCTAGGGTAGCATAGAACTTCATCTGGCTTACTCCTGCTTCATGAATTGACTTTGGAATATCTACTTTAGCCTTTAATTCATCAATAGCCTTTATCAGTAATTCGATTTTTTCTTCATCAGTGTTACCGCCTAGGCCAAGATAATCAGCAATTCTTCCATATCTCCATTTTGCGTTTGGATACTTGTATTGTGGGAAAGCGGCCTGCTTTCTTGGATTATCCACTGCATTAAATCTTATAACCTCATTAATTAGTATCCCGTTAGCCACTCCATGAGGTATATGGTGTATAGCACCAAGCTTATGAGCCATTGAGTGACATACTCCAAGGAAGGCATTGGCAAAGGCCATACCAGCTATAGTTGAAGCATGCGCCATCTTCTCACGGGCCTTAACATTTGTTGGACCTTCAGCATAGGCTATTGGCAGATACTTAAATATCAATCTGATAGCTTCCAGGGCTAATCCATTGGTATATTCTGAAGCCAGTACAGATACATAAGCCTCTAAGGCATGGGTCAATGCGTCTATACCCGAAGCTGCAGTAAGTCCCTTTGGCATCTGCATCATTAACTCAGCATCCACTATAGCCATATCAGGAGTTAATTCATAGTCTGCAAGAGGATACTTAACACCTGTCTTTTCATCAGTGATAACCGCAAAAGGTGTAACTTCTGATCCGGTACCCGCTGAAGTTGGTATACAAACCATGGTAGCCTTTTCTCCCATCTTAGGGAAGTTATATACTCTCTTCCTGATATCCATAAATCTCATGGCTAGGTCTTCAAATCTTACCTCAGGATGTTCATACATTACCCACATAATTTTTGCAGCATCCATTGGGGAACCACCACCAACTGCAATGATAGTATCCGGCTTAAAGCTCATCATCTCAGCTGCGCCCTTCTTTGCTGTAGCCAAGGTTGGGTCTGGCTCTACGTCAAAGAAGATTTTAAAGTCAATTCCCTGTTCATCTAGGATATCGGTAACCTTATTTACAAAGCCCAATTCATAAAGTACTTTGTCTGTAACAATAAAGGCCTTCTTTTTATTCATGTCCTTAAGTTCTCTAAGAGCAACTCCAAGACAGCCATATTTAAAGTATATTTTTTCCGGAACTCTGAACCACAGCATATTCTCTCTCCTCTCAGCCACACTCTTTACGTTTAACAGATGTTTAACTCCTACATTTTCTGACACAGAGTTACCGCCCCAGGATCCGCAGCCTAAGGTTAGGGATGGAGCCAATTTGAAATTGTAAAGGTCTCCTATGGCACCTTGGGAAGAAGGCATGTTTACAATGGTTCTGCCTGTTTTCATGGTTGCACCAAACTTCTCGATCCTCTTTCTTGATCTTACTTGATCTGTATATAAAACGGAAGTATGTCCAAAGCCGCCATATTCAACGAGCTTTGCAGCCTTATAAAGCGCCTCGTCAAAATCTTTAACTCTGTATACTGCAAGTATGGGTGACAGTTTCTCATGGGAGAAGGGTTCCTCAGGTTCAATGGATTCCACTTCACCAATAAGCACCTTAGCAGTTTCCGGTACTTCCACACCGGCTAGCTTTGCAATTTTGTAAGCAGATTGACCTACTATATCTGCATTTAGGGCACCGTCTTTCAAAATTATTTTTCTAACTTTATCAATTTCTTCCCCCTTTAATATATAGGCTCCCCTTTCTGCAAACTCTGTCATAACCTCATCATATACAGAATCTATAATCAGCACAGATTGTTCAGATGCACATATAACCCCATTATCAAAGGTCTTTGAAAGCAGGATTGAGTTTACTGCCATCTTGATGTGAGCAGTTTCGTCTATTATGGCAGGTGTATTTCCTGCCCCAACCCCTATAGCAGGTTTTCCTGAAGAGTAAGCTGCCTTAACCATACCTGGTCCACCGGTAGCAAGAGTTATATCGCATTCCCGCATAACCATTGCTGATAATTCTACTGAAGGCTCATCGATCCAACCTATGATATTTTCAGGTGCACCAGCCTTAACTGCAGCGTCAAGTACAATTTTAGCTGCTTCTATAGTGGCCTTTTTAGCCCTTGGATGGGGGGAGAAAATAACACCATTTCTTGTCTTTAGTGAAATTAAGGCTTTAAATATAGCTGTGGAAGTAGGATTTGTGGTAGGAACTACAGCAGCAACTACCCCTATAGGTTCTGCAACCTTAACTATGCCAAAGGAATCATCCCTCTCAATAACACCGCAAGTCTTGTCATCCTTATATTTATTGTATATATATTCTGAAGCAAAGTGATTCTTTATAACCTTGTCTTCTACTATTCCCATACCGGTTTCTTCTGTTGCCAGCTTGGCCAGTCTTATTCTTGCGTTAGTAGCCGCCATGGCAGCTTGACGGAATATTTCATCGACTTGCTCCTGAGTATAGGAAGCATATTTCTTTTGAGCCTCTCTAACCTGTTCTATTTTAATTTTTAGCTCTTCCTTATTTGTAACCTTCATATTGATTCCTCCTTTAAAAATATATTATTTTTTTAAAAGCTATAGGTAATTTTATTATGTTTAACAAAAAAGATTTTATTCATGGAACAAATATGTTATTATTTTAACATTTTGTTTTAAAATTTTTTTACCATATTTTATTGTTTGATTGAGTTTATTCCCATCTTTCGTCATTTATGTAATAATTCAATGTAGTTTTACTCAAATTTATTTATATAATATTATATTCACATTTGAGATATATTTTTATATTGTTAATAATTTAACAATTTTATATTACAATACTTTTTACGGCCTGTCAATACATATGATGAAAATTTTAAAAATAAAACAGTGAATTATTATGCTATTTTTCTTGAAGTATAGAACTGTTCCCTAGCCAGCCTTGATATTATTACACTATTACATTTAGTAACTTTTTAATATTATTGAAGCATATCAGGTTATTTTTTGTCAACAATGTTTTTTAATTAGTAATCGTTATCATTGCAACAAAATATCTTTCAGTAAAAAAATATATAAAAGCAGAATATTTCACCTTCTATCTCCAAACAATATTGTCATAAAGTAAATTCATCATTAAGTATTAAAAAGCAATAATAAATTAATGGAAAAAGTCGTTTAAAAGGAGGAATTCATATGAAATTTAAAGCGCTACTACTTACCTTCACAATTTTAAGTTCACTGATATTGGGCGTAGGCTGCGGAGGAAAGCAGACAGAACCAAGCAAACAACAGGAAACAACTCCTCCACAAACCACACCACCGGAAACAACTCCGGACGTTACCACCACCGCTTCAATTGTAAATGATGAAGCCGCCTTCGAAAAGGCAATAAGCAACACCGGAACATGGATCATAGCAACATTGAAAGATTTAACCTTCGATAAGGAACTAGTACTGGATGGTGAATTTAAAAACGGTAAAAAGGACGATGCTGGTAATGATATTATTCAGCGAAAGATAGCATTATACACTCAAAATGAAAATAGAGAAGTAACTAACAGGTTTACTTTGACTGCACCAAAGCTTACAATAAACAGTCCTAATGCCAGAATTCAAAGCGGAACCTTCAAAGGCGACTTATATGTTTCAGCTAAAAACTTCCAATTAGTAGATGCAACCGTGGAAGGAAATGTATTCTTTGCCTCCGAAGAAGCTCAATCCACTTTTAAGATGGATGATACTAGCAAAGTAACCGGAACAAAGGAACTTAAGAAGTAACCCAACGGATTTTAATCCTTACTTAAACTGATCCTAAGAAAGTTAAAATCCCTCTGAAACAAATAAAGTTTCAGAGGGATTTTAACTATCAGCCTGCTTGGCCCTTGATTCTATTATTTTAAGGTACGCTTGAGGAATTCTCTTGTACGTTCCTGAGTAGGATTATTGAAAATTTGCTCCGGTGTTCCTTCTTCTGCAATAACACCTTTGTCCATAAATACCACGCGGTCAGAAACTTCTTTGGCAAATCCCATCTCATGGGTGACAATGAGCATTGTCAGTCCGGACTCAGCAAGTTCCTTCATAACCTTTAAAACCTCTCCCACCATTTCCGGGTCTAGGGCTGAGGTTGGTTCATCAAAAAGCATAACATCCGGTTCCATTGACAGGGCTCGTGCTATAGCCACACGCTGTTTTTGACCGCCGGATAGCTGCTTTGGCTTGGCATGAATGTATTGCTCCATTCCAACTACTTTCAAATACTTCATAGCCACTTTTTCCGCTTCCTCTTTTGTACGTCTTAAAACTTTTATTTGTCCAACCATACAGTTGTTTAGTACATCATGATTATTGAACAAATTAAACTGCTGAAAAACCATGCCTAGCTTTGTTCTGTAGGCTCGTATATCGTGCTTATCATCTAATATATTTTCACCCTTATAAATTATTTGACCTCCACTGGGCTTTTCCAATAGGTTAATACAGCGAAGAAGGGTTGATTTGCCTGAACCGGAGGAGCCGATAATACACACTACTTCTCCTTTGCTGACTGAAAAATCAATATCTTTTAGAACTTCATGACTTCCAAAGGATTTACTTAAATGTTGAATATCAATTATTTTTTCCATGCTTTCTCCTCCTTTGCTTAGTACTTAAGGTCTTGCTTGCCTTTTGTTCTTTGAAGGGCAAGTTCCGGGGTCTCTACCTGCATTTGATTAGCATACATTATATAATTATCAGGCCCGTCCATTTTCTTTTCAACATAGCGAAGAATTCTTGTAACTGTAAAGGTCATAACAAAATAAATCACCGAAGTAACAAAGAAAGTGTCAAAGTAGGCAAAGTTAATTCCAGAAACAGACTTTGATTGGAAGTACAATTCAGTTACTGAAATTACGTTTAGCACAGAAGTATCCTTTATATTTATTACAAACTCATTACCGGTAGCCGGTAATATATTTCTGATTACCTGCGGCAATACCACATTAGCCATTGTTTGAATATGACTCATTCCAATGGCCTGTGCTGCTTCAAACTGGCCTTTATCGATGGATATTATACCGCCCCGGACAATTTCTGACATATAGGCACCGGTATTGATAGATACTATGAAGATTCCGGCAACTAATGGATTCATATCTATATCAAAGGCCTGCATAGATCCATAGTAGATCACCATGGCCTGGACAATCATAGGTGTACCACGGAATACTTCTACATAAACTGAAAGAATTGCATTTATCACGTTAAAAGCATATCTTCTGGGACCTCGTTCCGGCACTGGAACTGTACGGATAATCCCTATTATCAACCCAATTATAGAACCTATAACAGTACCAATAATAGATATTAATAGTGTTGTGCCAGCTCCCCGCAGGAACATTGGCCAATATTTCATGACTATTTTTATAATGGAATCTAAGGACATATTTGTATTTTCCCCCTTCAATTTATAAACCGAGTGCCGTTATATGCACCCGGTTTTAAAGAATAATTACTCATTTGCTGGCTGATTCTTAATAGCATTATCCATAATCTGCTTACGTTCATCCTCTGATATGTTTGCTAAGGCTTCATTGATTTTCTCTGTTAAGTCGCTGCCTTTTTTAAGTCCTACTGCTATAGCCGTATCTTCAGGTGAAGTCTCAAACCCAGTTGTAAACTCTATCATTTTAAAGTTACTGTTTGCTGCTTCTGCACTAACGCCTTCAGGACGCTCTGATACGTAACCATCAATCTTACCGGACTCTAACGCAACTCTCATTGCAGGAAAATTATCCATGGCTGTTTGCTTATCCACACCCTTAATCTGATCTATAACTGTGTAGTGGAAGGTATTCAATTGTGCAGTAATTTTTGCTCCGCTGAAATCCTGAATAGAAGTAGCTCCATCATACTTTCCGCCCTTCTTAACTACCATTACCAAGTCTGAAGTATAATAGTTATCTGAAAAGTCAATAGCCTCTTTACGCTTTTCTGTCGGTGACATACCTGCAATGATGGCATCTATTTTACCTGAAGTAAGAGCTGGAATCAGTCCCTCCCATTCAGTCTTTACAATTACAAGTTCCTTACCTAAGCTATCTGCTATTTTCTTAGCTATCTCAACGTCGTATCCTCCGGCATAATCTGAACTTCCTTGAATTTTTACCCCACCGTTGGACTCATTCATTTGAGTCCAGTTAAAAGGAGCATATCCAGCTTCCATACCTACCTTAAAGGTTCCCTTAGAACTGCCCCCTTTAGCTGTACAACCAGAAAGCAGCATAATAGCTGATAATGACGCTGCGATTAATAATGATAATTTTTTTCTCATAATTAATTTCCCCCTTGAAAAATAATATAATTTTTATAAATCCCTTAAATATAAAGCTAACTTACCATTTGGGGGCATCTTTTAAAATACAAAAAAAGACCTGAGGATGTCCTCAGGCCGCAAAACGCACAGCTGCCTAGTACCCCTACCATTCCCAAATGAGATAGCACAACTCAATAAACCGGGTAATTTATTGAGACAGTCCTGCAGCTCTTAACTGCAGACCCAGCAAATAATACGGAGAAAGTATTATAAGCTTCGGCGATATTTCCTTCTTCCTAGGTTCATAGCTTTCTCAGACTCCGCTAGGAACTGTTAAATACCGCGCCTCTACCCCACCTGTAAAAGTGAGGTCCTATTAAATTTTAAATATAGTGTACAATATCATTAACAATCTGTCAACCCATATATTTTAAGATTTTTACTTCAAACTTTCAATAAAGTATTAGCCCCATTGATTTAATAAAACTTGCTTTCTCCTCTAATCTCATCCGATGAGGCCCTATATTTTCTCATTTAACTAAAACACTTTCATATTTCACCGCTTTAATGGATTTGAAATGGTAAATTTATAGGTTTATACTATACTTGGACAATTTACCTTATTTTTATCTTTTATATTTTATCATTTAAGTTACGAAAGCTGGTGTTAAATAATATGAATTTTAACTTTTTACGTCAGAATACGGAGCAGAGACGTGATCTAATACTTAATGGTCCTATATCCTCTACTCTTTTTCTACTGTCCTTTCCAACCTTAATGATGGGATTGGTTCAGTCGATTATGCCGGTTATGGATGGTATTTTTATAAATAACCTTATAGGAACCATTGGTGCCAGTGCCATCACCTACAGCGGCCCGATTATCAATATGATGATTGCTCTTGCACAGGGCCTCAGCGTTGCAGGAATGGCCTTGATGGGCCAGATGAATGGCCGGGGAAATTATAAGGGTGTGAAGCATGTTTCAACGCAAATCGTTGTATTTGCATTTTTAATTGGTTGCATAACTGCTCCAATACTTTATCTACTGGCTTACCCTGTATCATCAAATGTTGACGCTCAAATCGCCCATGATGTATTTTTGTATCTTGCATTAAATTCCTTGGTATTACCTTTTTCATTTTTAGAATCCATATATAATGCCATAAAAAATGCCAGCGGAAAACCTGAGGCTACTTTTATTAGAATGGTAATTATGCTTATTTTAAAAATCATATTCAACGTAGTATTTATCATTGTTTTCCCACTTGGCTTAGTTGGTTCTGTTATGTCTTCTCTGCTATCAAATATCCTAATTTGTCTTTGGATGTTTTATGAGCTATTTATAAAGAAAGGAGAAGATAGGTTAACCCTAAAGGGCTTTAAATTTGATACTAAAGTATTGCTCAAATTGATTACTATAGGAATTCCTTCTATGCTATCAAGCTTAATGCTAAACCTGGGATTCTTCCTTATAAATAACGAAACTGAGAAATATGGCCCCATAGTACTTACAGGTCAGGGAATCGCAAACAATATAACTTCTGTCTGCTTTAATCTTCCCTCAGCCTTTGGATCTGCAGTAACTACAATGGTAAGTATGAACATTGGTGCCGGCCAAAGTGCAAAAGCAAAAAAGACCTGTTTCCAGGCCTGCTTGGTAAGTGCAGCTACTGCAGCAATTTTAATAGCCATAGTGCTGCCCTTGTCTTCCAGTCTTACAACGCTGTTTACCAATGAGCAAGAGGTTCTCACTGTAGCTAACAGATCGCTGAACATATATATTTACTCGGTTATTGGCTTTGGTGTATGTATGGTTCAGCAAGGTGCCTTCATCGGCCTGGGCCGAACAAGACTGCCTCTGGTTATAAGTTTACTTAGAATTTGGCTGCTAAGATACCTATTTATTTTAGCAACGGAGCGTGTGCTAGGTTTCTATTCCGTATTCTGGGGCAATCTTTTTTCAAATTACGCAGCAGCCATAATATCAACCATAATAATTTTAAGAACAAAATGGGTTTCAGCCATTTCTCTTAAGGAAAATAAAAGCAACACCACTAAACCCGCATCAGTAGTTTAGCAATATAAAAAGAAAGTGCTCGCCACTTTCTTTTTTTCTTCCCCCTTGACACTTATAAGAGGGAATTTTATACTACATGCAGTGCTGACTACGTGATGAATCATGCTATAATTCTGATTAAAGAAGGAGATTACAGAATGTTATCTTTAAGGAATATAGAGAAGAGCTACACTACCGGTGCTTTTACCCAAGTAGCCTTAACTGGAATCAATTTGAGTTTCAGAGAAAATGAGTTTGTAGCTATTCTTGGTGCCAGTGGTTCAGGAAAAACCACTTTTTTAAATATCATTGGCGGACTTGATAGATATGACAGCGGTGATTTGATTATCAACGGTAAATCCACAAAGGAATTTTCTGATTTAGACTGGGACGCATACAGAAACAACAGTGTAGGCTTTATTTTTCAAAGCTATAATCTGATTCCCCACCTAAGCATCATAGATAATGTTGAAATGGGCATGACCTTGAGTGGCATTACTGCCAGGGCTAAAAGAAACAAGGCCTTGACAGTGCTTGAAAGAGTGGGGCTGAAGGAACATATACATAAGAAGCCAAATCAGCTATCCGGTGGTCAAATGCAGAGGGTTGCCATAGCCAGGGCCTTGGCCAACGATCCTGATATAATCCTTGCTGATGAACCTACAGGTGCCCTAGACTCTGTGACAAGCAGGCAGATAATGGACTTAATTATGGAGATATCAAAGGACAAACTTGTCATCATGGTCACTCATAATTCTGAATTGGCCCATACCTATGCCAGTAGAATTGTGGAGTTTAGAGATGGAGAAGTAATAGCTGATTCTAATCCCCTAGAAGAAAAAGAGATCAATGCAGAGTACAGCCTAAAAAAAACAAAGATGAGTTTTTTCACTGCCTTAAAGCTATCTGCTACCAATATAAAGACCAAAAAAGGCAGAACCTTTCTCACTGCCTTTGCTTCAAGCATTGGGATTATTGGTATTGCACTGATTTTGTCACTGTCTAACGGCTTTGATAAGCAAATTAAAAACTTTGAAGCAGGCACTTTGTCTACCTTCCCTATAATGATTACACAGACCACGGCGGAGATAGATCCTGAGGTATTAAAGCAGCAGAGGAATGATATGCTTGGCCTTTCAAAAGACGAAGATGATTATCCAAATGTTAATGTGATATATCCAAAGGAACCTATGAGCGAAAAGATTACCCATACCAATATATTCACAGATGAATATATTGAGCATATAGAAGCCATTGACCCAAAATTGATAGCAGGGATATCCTATACCAGGATGTTAAATATCAATCTCTTAAAAAGGCAAGGTGATACTGCTAACTTAGTTAAAACAAATCCCATGAACTTCAGATCTTTTCCAAAAACCTTAGCCCCTAAAGGCCCCAGCTTTTTGGAAAGAAACTACGACGTGCTGGCCGGTACTTACCCTAAGGAAGTCAATGACCTTGTTCTTATAGTAGATAAAAAGAATGGGGTGGAAAGAAATGTCCTTCAAGCCTTTGGCCTAGACTATAAATCAGAAAGTATAGCCTTTCGGGATATACTTGGATACGAACTAAGGGTTGTTTTGAATAATGACTATTATAAAGAGGAAGGAGCTCTCTTTACCATTAATGGAGACCCAAGCAACCTAATTGACCTATATAATAAAGAAAGCACCATAAAGCTTAAGGTTGCAGGCATTCTAAGACCCAAGAGGGAAGTTAAGGTTTCAATTTTTCCTCCGGGTTTTGCATATTCTGATGAGTTAGTTGAAATGATTCAAAAGGATGCTGAAAATTCAGAAATTGTATTGATGCAATTGGTCAGCGACTATAATGTCTTAACTGGGGAACCCTTCGACATTACCAGTCCGGAAGACCTTTCCTCTAAAACCATGCTCCTGTCCAATTTAGGAGCTTATAAGACCCCCTATATGATTTCTATTTTCCCCTTAGATTTCGATGCAAAAGACCAGATCTTAGCTCATTTGGACAAATATAATGTTGGTAAGGCTGAGGAAGATCAAGTGATATATACCGATTTGGCCGGTACAGTTACAGAGATGTCCGGTAGTATTATGAATGCCATTACCTTAGTGCTCATCGCCTTTGCTGCAATTTCACTAATCGTATCCCTGATCATGGTGGGCATCATAACTTACATTTCAGTTTTGGAAAGAACCAGGGAAATTGGTGTCCTAAGAGCCTTAGGAGCCCGTAAAAAAGACATTACCCGGGTATTTAATGCCGAGACCTTCATAATAGGCCTGTGCTCAGGTATACTTGGCATATTTATTGCCTGGCTCCTAATCTTCCCAATCAATAATTTCATAGAGATCAAAACCGATTTAACTAATGTGGCCCAACTAAATCCACTTCACGCCCTAGGCTTGATCCTTTTAAGCCTTCTCCTGACTATACTGGGCGGTACAATACCGGCAAAAATGGCAGCTGGAAAAGACCCTGTTGAAGCTCTAAGAGCGGAATAGAATTGCTATTGACAATGGACAATGGACATTTGACAATCGACAATTTAGGAAATGCTGTCCTATCCAGCTTGAATTAATGGACAGAAAATTGGAAAGTGGAGGGAATAGAAATATTATTTTTGAAGATAATATTGGTGGAGGTGTTTATAATGAATATTACATTATCTACAAAGGAAAGATATCTGCTTGAGGATGAAAAGAGCCATGAAGAGCTTTGCATCAAGAAGTACAGGGAATATGCAGGCCAGGCATCAGACCCACAATTGAAAGACATATTTAATAATCATGCTAACATCGAACAAGAACACTTAAATACTTTAAATCAATTACTGAACGGGCAGGTTCCTGCACTCAACAATCAGCAAGGTGGAAATCAACAGCAGCAACAGCAACAACCTCAGCAAATGCAAGCAAACAGTGCTCAGATGCAAGGCGCTTCTTCTAATTATAACCAAAAGGATAAGGAACTTTGTACTGATATGCTGATGACAGAAAAGTATGTTTCAAGTACATACAACACTGCCATATTTGAGTTTAGAGATCCAAATGTTAGGGATGTACTAAATCATATACAAAAAGAAGAACAAAAGCATGGAGAAGCAATTTTTAAGTATATGGAAAGTAAGGGTATGTATACCCTTCAATAGTTAGTTGTAATGACCTGTACCGGCTGCTATGACATTCTAGCTAATTAAAAGAGCTTTGTCCCTAAACTTTGCATTGCGACGCAAAGCTATTAGAGACAGAGCTTTTTTACTGTCAGTATGTTTCCCCACGTTTACTTGTTATTTATCTCTATAATCTATATATCCTGTCAGGATTTAAAAGCGCTTTTCAGCTCTTTTACAAATACTGCTGCCGCTTCCACTGCTTCACAAACCTGGCTGCACTCAGCTATTTTTTTAACTATGGCGCTGCCGACTATTATTCCATCACAGTAATTTTTATATTCATTAACCATGTCAGCATTAGATATTCCAAAGCCTAAAGCCTTAGGTAGTTTTGTGTATTTACTAACCAGATTCATGTATGATTGAACATCTGTATCAATATTTTGACGGATTCCGGTAACCCCGGGTGAGGACACACAGTAAACAAAACCGCTTCCTCCAGCAACAATCTCCTTTATTCTTTCCTTTGAAGTTGGTGCAACCAGTGGTATTAAAGAAATTCCATAGCCTTCTGTAAGATCATATATCTCTTGTTTTTCTTCAAGGGGAAGGTCCGGAATAATAATGCCATCCAAGCCTCCATCTCTAGCCTCATGAAAGAACTTTTTCATGCCGTATTTGAAAACGGAATTATAATAAACAAGATATATTAATGGAATTTCACTTCTCTTCCTTATATCCTGTACAAGCCCCATAATATTTTTTATGTTAGCACCGGCTTTAAGGGCTCTTTGAGAGGATTCTTGAATGATTGGGCCATCAGCTAAGGGATCTGAGTATGGAATGCCAAGCTCTACAATATCAGCACCAGCATCTTCCATTGCCAGTACTAAATCCATTGTGGCAGAAAGACATGGGTCTCCCGCAGTTATAAAAGTAATCAGTGCCTTCTCCCCCTTTTGTCTAAGTTCTTCAAATTTTGCCTTTATCCTATTCATAGTGACACCCCCAACAGGCCTGCTATGGTATGAATATCTTTGTCTCCTCTTCCTGAGAGGTTTACGATGATTATCTTTTCCTTATCCAAAGTCGACGCCATCTTTATAGCATGGGCTACTGCATGGGAACTTTCTATGGCAGGCATTATCCCTTCTGTAGAAGATAATTCCTTAAAGGCCTTCACCGCCTCCTCATCAGTTACAGCATCATATTCCGCCCTTCCGATATCCTTAAGGTAAGCATGCTCCGGGCCTATACCTGGATAATCAAGGCCTGCAGATATGGAGTGGGCCTCAAGTATCTGGCCATCTTCGTCCTGCAAAACATATGTCATCATTCCGTGGATTATTCCTAGGGCCCCTTTAGTCAGCGTTGCAGCATGCTTGTTTGTATGAAGTCCTTCACCGGCAGCCTCTACTCCTATAAGTCTCACAGCCTTATCCTCTATAAATGGATAAAAGATTCCTATGGCATTGCTGCCGCCTCCAACGCAGGCCACTACAGCATCCGGCAGTCTTCCTTCCTTTTCAATAATCTGCCTTCTGGTTTCTTCTCCAATAACCTTTTGAAAGTCTCTTACCATAGCGGGATAAGGATGTGGCCCCATCACAGATCCCACTACATAAAAGGTATCTTCAATCCTTGCCACCCAGTCTCTCATAGCAGAGTTTACCGCATCCTTTAGTGTCTTGCTGCCGGTGGTGACTGCTGTGACCTTAGCTCCGAGGAGCTTCATTTTAAACACATTTAGTGCCTGCCTATTTATGTCTGTTTCACCCATGAAAATTTCACATTCTAAGCCAAACATGGCTGCTACGGTGGCGGTGGCCACTCCATGCTGGCCTGCACCTGTCTCCGCTATTACCCTTTTCTTGCCCATCCTTTTTGCCAGCAGGATTTGCCCCAAAACGTTATTTATCTTATGAGCCCCGGTATGATTTAAGTCCTCCCTTTTCAGGTATATTTTAGCTCCGCCGCACTTTGCAGTAAGATTTTCAGCAAAGTACAGGGGAGTTTCTCTACCACTGTATTCCCTTAAATAGTAGCGATACTTCGACATAAATTCCTCATCTTCAATGGCCTTATAAAATTCTCTTTCCAGCTGCAAAACTGCACTCATCACTGTCTCAGGGACATATTGTCCACCATATTTTCCAAATCTCCCCTTCATATATTTCTCACCTTTCTAATAAATTCTTCAATTTTATAAAAATCTTTGATCCCGCCAGACTCCACGCCACTGGATACGTCCACAGCAAAGGGCTTTACCTGCTTTATGGCTTCACTTACATTCTGAGGGTTTAATCCACCTGCCAGAATAATTTTCTTTCTATGACTTGTACCATCCAACAGGCTCCAGTCAAAGCTCTGACCTGTTCCACCAAGTGCACCAGGAACCTTGCTGTCCACCAGTATAGTTTCCACAGGCTGATCTTCCATCCTCTTTAAGTCTTCAAATCCGCTTATACCAATGGACTTCCAGATCTCATAGGCTGAAAGCTGTTTTATATATGGAAAATCCTCATTTCCGTGTAGCTGAATCACATCTAACCTTAACCTTTCAGAAATATAAATGAGACTTCCTAAGGGTTCATCCACAAAGACCCCCACGGTTTTTATTCCTTTATCCAACCCTTTTCTCAAATCCTCAGCCTGATCCACTGTGACCTTTCGTCTGCTTTCGGCAAATACAAAGCCTATATAGTCAGGTTTTAGTTTATTTACGTACTCTATGTCAGTTTTACGGCTTAGTCCACATATTTTAATCTTTGTCATAACTCACCTCTGCAGCCCCTTAGAAGACTTGATAAATTCTATAATGGACCTACCCTCATTAATATACCTCATAAAGGTTTCTCCTATAAGCACTGCATCTATGTCTAGGGATCTCAGGTATTTTATGTCTTCGGAAGCTTTAATACCACTTTCTGATACCGTTACTATTCCTTTAGGAATATAACGTCTTATATCCTCAGTAGTTTTGAGATCTACTTCAAAGGTTTTGAGATTTCTATTGTTTATTCCGATGATATCACAGCCTGCCTCTAGGGCTTCTTCTGCTTCTTCCCTTGTGTGGACCTCCGTAACACATGCCAGCCCCAGATTTTTAGCCAAGACGTAAAAGTCTTTCAGCTTGCCCTTTAAGATTGATGAAATTAAAAGTACTGCATCGGCCCCAATAGCTTTAGCATGGTAAAGCTGAAATTCGTCTATGATAAAGTCCTTTCTCAGTACAGGCTTTGAAACTAGTACCTTTACCTCTGTCAAATATTCATCACATCCCTTAAAAAATTGTCTTTCCGTCAAAACCGACAGGGCATCCACCGGAATTTCTTCATATATACTGGCTATTTGCCTGTGATTAAAAGTTTCCACTATAATCCCCTTAGAAGGGGATGCCTTCTTGACCTCTCCAATTATAGCCATGGTATCTGTGCATAGTGCCTTTTTAAAATCCCTTATTGGTTGTAAATCACAAGCTTCCATAAGCTTTTTTATAGGTATCATTCTCTTTTCTTCTTCCACTTGTTTCTTCTTATGAGCAAGGATATCCTCTAAAATCATGCGGTAACCCTCCGGTTAAACTCTAATAATTCCAGATATTTTTTAAAAGCTCTGCCACTGTCAATGAGTTCCTCTGCAGCGGAAACTCCTTCTTTAACCCCCGTTACAACCTTGGCTGTATATAGGGCTGCAGCGGTATTTATAACCACCAAGTCCCTCTTAGGACCTTTTTCTCCCTTAAGAATATTGATAATAATCTCAGCATTTTCCCGTGGTTCTCCACCTCTCAGGTCTTCCATGGTTGACAGGGGTAAGCCGTATTTTTCAGGATTTATGGTATAATCTGTTATTTTGCCATCTTTTAATTCACTTACCAAGGTGTCTCCGGTAGTAGTTATTTCATCTAAACCGTCTAATCCATGAACTACCATCGCTCTTTCTCTCCCAAGTCTTAATAAAACCTCTGCAAGGGTATGGGTCAAGGCTCCATCAAAGACTCCAAGTACTTGACCTTTAATTTTAGCTGGATTTGTCAATGGTCCCAGGATGTTGAAAATTGTCCTCAGGGCCAGCTCACTTCTTACGGGGGCTGCATTTTTCATAGCCACATGATATTTTTGAGCAAAGAGGAAAGCCATACCGGTAAGTTCAAAACATGCCTGTGAAGATGATATCTCCATAATGATATTAAAGCCCAGCTCTTTGAGCACATCAGCACTGCCGCTTTTTCCTGACACCGTCCTGTTTCCATGTTTGGCTACCTTTACCCCTGAAGCGGCAGCCACCAAGGCCACAGCAGTAGATACATTAAAGGTCCTTCCCCCGTCACCGCCGGTACCGCAGGTGTCTATGGCATAGCAGGGTGTCCCATCTTCCTTAACACTTAATTCAAAGGGAAGGGCATTACTTATCATAGCCTTGGCACAGCCGGTTATTTCTTCCACGGTTTCTCCCTTCATCCTAAGAGCTATTAAGAAGGCTGCTATCTGTGCATCAGTTGATTTTCCAGACATTATATCCATCATTGCCCCTTCTGCCTCTTGCACCGTTAAATCTTCTTTAGCTACAAGCTTTTTTAATGCCTCACCTAACATAACAAATCTCCTCCAAGAAATTTCTAATCATTTCCTTCCCCTTGTCCGTAAGTATAGATTCAGGATGAAATTGCAGGCCAAAAATCGCATGTTTCCTATGTCTTATTGCCATAATAGTCCCGTCTTCAGTCTCAGCCGTAACGATAAGTTCCTTGGGAAGGGAGGCTTTCTCAACAACTAAGGAATGGTATCTCATAACCTTTAGAATAGGCTGCAGACCCTTAAAAAGATATTTCCCATCATTTGTTATCTTTGAAACCTTTCCATGCACTATGTCTGCAGCTCTTACTATATTGCCGCCAAAAGCACAGGCAATGGCTTGGTGACCAAGACATATCCCTAAAATTGGTATCACACCAGCTGCTTGTTTTATCAAGTCCACACATATTCCTGCCGCTTCCGGCCTTCCAGGACCGGGAGATAGTATTATTCCATCCGGTTTTAACTCCAGAATTTTCTCTACGGTCACTTGATTGTTCCTCACTACAAAGATATTTTTATGATACTGACCAACATATTGATAGAGGTTATAAGTAAAAGAATCATAATTGTCGATTATTAAAATCATTCATATCACCTCAATTAATGCCCTTGCTTTATTTATGGTTTCCTCATATTCCTTTTCAGGATCAGAATCGTAAACAATACCGGCTCCAGCCTGGATATAGGCTGCTCCATTCTTAAAAATAATAGTTCTGATAGCGATGCACACATCCATGTTTCCATCGTAGGAGAAATAGCCTACTGCTCCTGCATATAACCCTCTCCTCATATTTTCAAGTTCATCGATAATCTCCATAGCCCTTATTTTAGGTGCACCTGACACAGTACCTGCCGGTGCACAGGCCATCAGGGCATCAAAACAGTCTTTATCTTCCTTTATCTCTCCTGATACGGTGGTGACTATGTGCATCACATGGGAGTAGTAGTCCACTTCCATAAACCTATCTACTTTAACAGAGCCAAAAGAGCTGACTTTTCCTATGTCATTTCTACCCAGGTCTACCAGCATAACGTGTTCTGCCCTTTCCTTTTCATCGCTTAAAAGGTCTTCTTTAAACTGTAAATCTTCTTCGTCACTCTTTCCCCTAGGTCTCGTTCCGGCAATTGGATTGGTTGTAACCCTCTTTCCCCGCAGGCTTACCAGACTTTCCGGCGAAGACCCCACAACCTGGAAATCATTAAAATCTATATAAAAGAGATAGGGTGAAGGGTTTTTAGAACGTAGTCTTCTGTAAACCTCAAAGGCGCTGGCAGTCTGTGTTACCTTAAACCTTTGAGACAATACCACCTGAAAAATATCACCTGATCGAATATACTCCTTTGCTCTCTCTACTAACTCACAAAACTGTTCTTTAGTTAAGTTGGACTCTATCTTCTGTACTTCTCCCTTTTCACTTAGGGGAACACTTACAGAGTTGCTTCTTATACTTTTTATCTGCTCATCCAGTTTTTGTAATACACAGTTATAATCCTCACAGCTTTCAGGCTGCACATTATAAATCACAGCTAGGGTATGCTTCATATGATCATAGCAGATTACAGTTTTGTAAAATAGGAAACAGGTCTCTGGTATTCCATTTTTATCCTGGTAAGTATCCTGCAGTACTTCATAATTTTTAATATAGTCATAACTTACATAACCTATAGCACCGCCGATAAAAGGAACCTTTAGTCCTGCTGTTCTGTATTTTTGTTTTAATATTTTTCTTACCACAGTGATGACATCAGTCCTGTATTTTTTCACTTGTGTTCCATCTTCAACTAATGTCAGATTTTCTTGACCCTTCACCGCCATATATGGGTCCATTGAAATGAAAGAGTACCTGCCGGAACTACCAAAACCGTAGGAGCTCTCAAGCAGGCATTTGTTTTTACCCACAAGTGAATTAAAAATACTAATGGGAGTAAGTTCATCAGCATTGATTTCCTTCTGTAAGGGAAAGGTAAAGCCTTTGCTTTTTAATCCATTAAATTCTGCTTCTGAAATATTAACCATATCATCCCTCCTAAATTTGATAAAATAAAAAAGCCACTCCATCCACATTATGGGACGAAGTGACTGCGCGGTGCCACCCATATTGGTTTTATATTGTAAATGGCCTAATAAATTAATGTATAATGGTGCTAATGTACACTTGAACAAAAAAACATTTCATCCCTTAGGACGAAATGTTACTTTCGATGTGCCACCTAAATATAAACCCCACTCTTTCAGGTACAGATTGCTCGATACCCTATCCTTTTAACGGTGGATTCCCGGACGCTGCTACTAAGGAAAATCCCATTGGCGCGCCATCTCACAGACCCATTCACTACGACCTATGGCACCCGGCTTACACCACCCCGGACTCGCTGAAACCTAGTATTCATAGCTACTATTTCTGATCATGGACTTATTAGTTAAATTTTATACCAATTGTATATAATTGTCAACATATTTATTTGAAATACGGAAATTTTATTCACAGCAGCAATAGGTTTTTTTGATATCTACACCGTATTCAGTTCTTTCAAGCTTAACATTGGTAATCAAAAAGGCAAACTCTTTGTTTGCTACGAATTTTATTCCCTCCAGCTCAACACAGACATCGTCTTCCTTTTGTACATCAAAGGTCATTTCTATGTCCGCATTTCCACAGCAAACCTCTGCCAACTGGAATCTTACTGCATTCTTTTCCTTATCTTTTAAATATTCCTTTAAATAATTTAATACTTCTGCATCGGCTATTACCCTCATGCTGTTACCTCCTCATGCTTGTATATCATATTCTGTTTATTCCATTTCAACAATTATTTTATGGCCTTCATAGAAGCCCTCTCCATCCTCCTGAACCATACCACCGCAGTTTACAACGAAATACTGCAGGAATATACTGACAGCATTATCCCCCTCTTCACCAAGGTCATCTCCGGTTATCTGCACGGCTACCACATACTTCGTTTGATTTAAATGTTTCCTAACTTTAGCCAGGTTTTCTGCCGGCACATCCTCCAATTCTTTTATCAGTTCCATAAATTCATTAACTTCCTCACGCATCAAGGATTCTTCTTCATTTCCATCTCTATTCACTTCTGCAATGAAAACTCTATTTCCATCCTCTCCTATCACGGCCACTTCTTCCCAGGGCTTTGCTGGATCAACTTCAATATAGCTTTTATCTACTCTTAAGTTATATCCCTGTAATTTTGTCCACTTAAATATTTCATTAATGGTGGGCACATCTTCTTTTGTACAAAATACTCTTAAGTAATCACCCATGGTCTACACTCCTTTAGTAAATTTTATACTCCACATCAGTATTATAACATATGTAACTGATGGTTATAACCTAAAGTTTTTGTGTTCCCGGAAAAATGAAATTCTGCAATATCAGTGTTGCCAATTATAGCCCCTGTTAAGTTACACTAAAGCGCTATTGTCCCCCAATATGTTATTTAAATCTATTTGCCATATATCTTTTTCTTCTTTTCCTGTATCTAGCTCTTCGTATATGTTTCCTAACAAGCAGCAAGACAAAAATGAGAACCAAAATTCTAAAGATCCAACTGGTGAAAATACCATGGAATATGTTGCCTGCTGTTTCCTTAAAACTTGCCTTGAAACTTCTCTCTACGCCTCTTGCTGCAATTAGGTCTACCTTGCCCAGTAATATCCCGTCTTTCTTATACTCTACGGATCCCAGAACCTCGCCCTGTTTTACCGGAGCAGTTATATCTTGCATTATGTCCTTTTCCTCCTGGATGTTCCAGAGGTTTTTGTCGATGGAAAGGGTTGCCTCTAAGGACTGAGAAGCTAACAGCTGAAGCTTGCCATCGTCCTTAGAATCCATCACATTAACAGTATCTAACACTTGATCTTTCTCTACGAAAGCCTGAGTTTTATAATTTTCAAAACCATACTCGTACAATTGCTTTGTATAGTTTATTACGGCATCATTGCTCTCTTTTACATTCATTACCGCTGCTATAAGTTCTGTACCTTCCTCGCTTACGGCTGTGGTGATTAAATTAAAGCCGGCACCACTGGTATAACCTGTTTTTATACCAATGACCGTATATTTGTTGTTATCTTCTTCGGGACCGTAGGGATATTGATTATTCCCCCAAAGAAGCTTGTTGGTGGTCCTTAGGTCAGGCCATTCCTTATGTTTATTAGTGGCAGGCAGCTCATTATAGTATTCCTGTTTTACAATCTCTCTGAACTTTGGTATAGTCATAGCATGCCGTGCAAGGATTGCCATATCCCTTGCCGTTGTAAGGTGGTTTTTAAACTGCTCCGTATCATCCATACCGTTAGTATTATAAAATCGGGTGTTAACAGCACCCAGTTCAGCAGCCCTTTTATTCATTCTTTCAATAAATTCAGCCCTTGAGGGGGCTACATTTTCAGCTATGATATTAGCAGCCTCGTTAGCAGATTTCACCAGCATCACATTAAGCATGTTATCAAGGGTAAGGTTGGTCTCTCCAGCCATTATTCCTATGTTCATTCCACCGTCGCCAATGTCAAAAACAGCCTCCTGTGACACCTCCACTTCCTTATCAAACTGCCCTTCTTCCAGTGCTACTATGGCTGTTAATATCTTTGTGGTACTAGCAGGACGTATTTTAACATCAGCGTTATTCTCTGCTAAAACCTGTCCCGATTTAGAATCTATAAGTATATATGAACAATTAGGGTCAATGGAAAGTTCATCACTAGTGACGGCTTCAGCCGGCATGGTAATCAGCATGGTTGTCATAATTAAGGACAGTACAAAACTTAGTTTTTTCATGAGCTCCTCCTACTGCATAATAACCTTAGGTCATTCTATTTATATAATATATATGATAATAAAAAAACTTAGTTTTGTAAATCTTTCTATGCTTCCATGGGTAATGCTGATTGTAATCGTTTGGCCGGGAAATTTTTATAGGTTTACTAAATCTTGTTTCTTTTTTCCACCAAATCAAAACTGATCATATGTAAACTGATTTTCTGATGTGGTCTTTTCAAAGGCAGCACGGTGATAGTTAGATAGAGCAAAGAGTTTATAGTCTTTCTCCTTTAACTCTTTGAGAATTTCTATTGTCTCGGATATGGGTAATTAAAAGAAATCAATACATTGCCAAGGTCAAAAACAATATTTTTAATCATAGCTTCCCCCTCCTCTTTTCTCTCTCCCATGTTATTTTACTTATATCAGGTTACATATTTTGTTATTTAATATATCCATGAACTTTTTCTTCATAAATTCATTCTCGTAAAGGTTAAGATATACATCTTCCCATTGTTCTATGGTAAATCCAGTTTCTTCAGCAAATTGACTCAACATATTTTCCGCTTTGTAGCCCTCTACTACATATTCCCCAACTTCCTGTGGTGACCGGAAAATATTAAAGTAGGCAAAAACTTCACTGATATCTCCCCACCTGCTATTAAATTTCAAAGAATATTCCTTCAGCCTAGTAAAGATCTTATCCTGATCTTCCTCCCAAATGGTATCTATATCTTCTAAAAAACGCCGCATATCCGGAATCAGGTATTTCCTAGTACAGTTTGTACCATCTTCAGCAGCTTCAAGTAATTCCTCACCGGTTCCATTGATAATTGCAACATAATCTTCATCAGGGTTCAGATAGGAATTAAAGACTGATGTCAAGAAGATGTTTTGAATAAAACCTAGGGCAGAAAATACATCCGGAAAGCATATCCACCAATCATACAGGACACTGGTATTACAATTTACTATAACGGTATTTATAAACACGGATTCTCTGCACAGGGGTATGCCCCTAAAGTAGCCCTCTGTAAGATTTTCATTTTTATGTATTAGATTCTGCCAAAAATAAAACTCTCTATACTTGTGATTCTTCATATATTTTACGCCTTCCACAAAATTGTATAATTAACCTTTTAACATTTTATCATATTACAGAAAAAAAATCATAACAATATTTCACATTGTTTATATTATAATATCACAGCTTGTAAAAACCTTCCATTGTTTATAGGACAGCCTTATGCTACTATAAAAACATCAAATAATTTAGGAGGAGCATTTGATGAGAGAGTATAAAACATCCATACTTATTGGAATTATATATATATCAGCCTTTATATTTATACACTTTGTAAGAACAATAACTGTGATTACAGCCCTTTTCCTGGTTCTTCATTTCACCTTCAACGGCGTACTAGTGCTTCTGGGGAAAAGAGCTGAGAAACTTCATAGAAGATTTGTGGAAACACATCTGGCAACGGTGTTGGCCTTGTCATTGTATGGAGTTTCTACCGGCATATATTTTGCGACATTAAAGAATTTTATATAATATTTTCTTATAATATAAAGAGATTCAGCTAGGCTGAATCTCTTTATATATATTCAAGACTTTTCTACTATAATCTCTTATGAGCTTTCAATTTCTAAAGCTCACAGTTTCCTGCTATCTCATGGTCTTAAAGTTGTAACCTTGAGCTTGTAGGTATTCAATTATTTCTGGTAAAGCATCAGCTGTAGCTTGTTTTGTAGTAGCATCATGCATTAATACTACAATATCTTCTGGGTTTCCTGTCTGTACCATTGACTCTTTAAGTCTAACCACTAACTCTTCTGCATTTCTAGTGGTGCTTTTACCATTCTTTTTTATTAATTCCGCATCGCCGTTAAGGGCATTCCAATCTACGGAATAATATCCAGCTTCTTTCAGCAGTTCCCTATATGGTTTCTTCTTATCCCCACTGCTGCCTCCCGGAAATCTGTAAATCCTGGTGCTGAAATCTTCTCCTAAAACATTCTTTACAGAGGTTACCACAGCATCTAAGTCCTGTATGAAGAATTCCTCAGAGTTATACAGTTTGTCATAATCATGAGAATAACTATGTAAACAAATAGCATGCCCTTCTTCATATGCTCTCTTTAAAAGATCCGGATCACTATCTACCCTTTCACCTACAACAAAGAATGATGCCTTTATATTATAACTTTTTAAAATATCTAATATTTGAGGAGTAATCTTTCTTGTTGGACCATCATCAAAAGTAAGAAAGGCATTTTTAACTCCATCTTTTTTTAAGATATCCTCAAATTTAATCTCATACTCTTTTAATGCCCCATCTTCAGGTGCTGATGGCACTGTATTTTTGCGTGTGTCATCCTTTTGTTCATCTGTATTAGTCGGAGTTTCTGTTTCCTGAGGCTTGTCCACTTCTGTTGCTGGCTTATGAGTATTTTCAGCTATTTTATCATCGTTTTGAGAGGGATCAGCTTGATTATCCACCGGTTTTAATGTACTTGTTTCAGGCTCAACCCTATTTCCAGCAGTATTTATATTTTCTGTACCACTTTTTTCCCCATACTTATAATATAATAAGGCTCCGGTTGTAAAAGATAATATTATACCAACCATTACTCCAAATACTGCCAACCTTTTACGTTTCTTATTCCTATACCCTTTACGATTCCTATTAAAGCTTAACACTGTGCTTGTCCCCCTTGTTTTTTGTAAAATCTTTCGAAATATCTCTGTAATTTAATTTAAATACAGAATGCAAGCTTCGTCAATAGTTTACAAAATGCACATAAAAAAAATAAATATGGTTACAATTAATCTTAGGAATAGACTATTTATATATGCTTTTAGCGCTATAAGGTGGAGATTATGAAAGCAAGAACTGTGAGAAAGAGTCTCTCGATACTTATTATATTATCTTTTATTGTAATAGCCTTCTTACTGTATATATATAACGGACTTCAGAAGATTCGCAGAGTTGAAATACCACAAAACTACGAAGAACTTGGAATAAAGCCTCAAGCTCAAGCTCATGCAACTACCGGTATCCGCAATATTGCCCTCTTTGGCATCGACATTGGCCGACACCCTAATGACCCTCCTCATTCCGATTCTATTATCATTGTCACCATAGATAGTGATAGAAACAAACTGAAATTCACTTCAATTTTAAGAGACAGCTACGTAGAAGTAGAAGGTCATAAAAAAACTAAAATTACAGAGGCCTATGCCTATGGCGGACCAGCCCTGGCAATAAAAACCTTGAACCAAAATTTCAACTTAGATATTAAAGATTACATCACCGTAGACTTTTTGGGTCTTGCGAAAATCATAGATACCTTAGGTGGAATTAATATTGACGTAAAGGAAAAAGAGATAAAAGAAATCAATAAATGGTCTAAGGAACTTTATGAGTTAAAGAAGCTGAATCCGGTATATATCAAAGACAGCGGCTTACAGAAATTAAACGGAATACAGGCAGTCGCCTACTGCCGCATAAGAAAGATAGGCGCCGGTGAATTTGACAGAACCCGCCGACAGAGACAAGTTTTAAATGCCTTGATATCCAATATCAATGAAAAGGGGCTTACAAGGCTTCCATCATTAATTTGGGAAATCACCCCCTATGTGGAAACCAATATTACAACCAGGGATATGCTGACTACCGGAACCTCCATATTGATATCCTCTATGGATAACATTGAACAAATGCGCTTCCCCCTAGACGGTTATTGCAAAGGAGAATTTATTACAGGGGTTTGGTATCTCACCCTACAGCCTGACATAGAAACCACAGCCCTGCAGCTTTACGACTATATCTATAAAGATATAAAACCTGAGTCCAGAGAACCTTTATTTTAATTTTCAATTTCTATCTACTTTTCAACATTGCTTACACAATCAAAAAATCCAGCCTAAGCTGGATTTTTGTTTATTAATAAATACACTCTCTATTATTTTTTCTTCATCTTATTAACAGCCAATACTATAGGCAGAGTTATCACTGCAGCTAAAACCGCTTCAATAGACCCGTTTAAGGCTCCCGCTGAGAATACAACCTTTGCAGTAGTTCCTTTTGCTGCTAAATACTCACTCAGGTACAGTATATATATCATGCCTAATACTCCAACGGTATTAGTAAGGGAACCTAATGCTGCTCCCACTGCTATTCCTACGCTTTCGTTAAATTTTGCAAATAGCTTGTACACATAGTAAGCAGAAACACCTATTAAAATTCTTGGAAGTACTGATACCAATGGATTGTAAAAGGCAAAGGATACCACTGTTGGATTCACTAAGTTTTGGTAAATGCTAAAAAGTCCAAACATCAGGCCAATCAAGCCGCCTGCTAAAGGACCTTCCAAGATAGCACCAATAATTACTGGTATGTGCATGATGGTTAACTTAAAGGGTTGAATTGGAATAAATCCTAGCCCCGTGGTTCCCATCACAATGGTAATGGCTGATAATAGGCCAATCTTCACCAGCATTGTGGTGTTTAGTCTTTTGATTACTACTTGTCTTGACATTTTAAAACCTCCTCGCTCTTATTCCCTAAGGGATATAAGTCGTAATATAGATTGTTATTTTTTTAACGGTTTGGTTTCCATTTCTTAAGTTTTCGGAATACCAACCTAATTTATTTTACCATGGTGAGAGAATTATGCAATAGTAAATTTAAAAGAAAACCTTTACACCTGTAAGAATTTTTATTTAATATGACTATCATAACCACTAGATTTTTCAAATATACTTTACAGCAGTAATCTATATCTTGAAAGAGGAGGTATTTCCATGTATGGGGTATACATAATGAAATATGCACTAGACTATAAGTTTGATAACTATTTAAAATCCGGTTCAAGAAATCTTGATATTAATGGCAGACACCCTGTATCGGCCCTTTATACCTCCCCCTTTTCAGGCTATGCTTCAATCTCTTCGGTAAAGGAGCCTTCTACCGCTTATTCAGTGATATACAATCAAGGCTCCAGTGAGGTCTACCTTAGCTTTAACAAGGACTATAAAAAAATATATAATTTCAAATTAAAAATGAAATAGTTGTTATATAACTTTTTATACCTGTCATATATTATCTTATAAATATAAAACTATAGGGAGGTTTATCAGCAAATGTATCACGAAGATATCATCTTAGAAATGGTGGAGGGATTAGAGGAAAATGGTGAAATAAGAATAACTGACGGCTTAAGGGAAATATACATACAGTCCTTTGACGAAGATGGGGAAGTTATTTATGTAAGTAACAACAATAAAGAATTCGAGAAGGCTGAAGACGCTATACAGTGGGCCATTAATCAATTCGGTGGTGTTGAGAATATAGAGGAATGGGAATAGGTTAATACGCAACTGAAAGAAATTGCGTTAATACGCAATTTTCTTTTTATATGCAACATAAGGCTGACCTCTTCGGTCAGCCTTTTACTTTGCTTAGTCGTCGCCTTTAAGCAATCTCAATACATAGATAAAGATATTTATAAAGTCTAAGTATAGGTTCAATGCTGCTATAATTACGAATTTTGACGCATAAACTTCGTCATAGGCATAGCTGCTGTTGTGGAAGTACTTTATCTGCTGCATATCATAGGCAGTCAATCCACAGAATATTGCTATTCCCAGGAAGGCTATCAGAAGATTCATTCCTGCAAAGGCACTTGGAAAGATGAGCTGCACAAGAGCTATAAGCAATAAGCCTACAACCCCCATTATTAATACTCTTCCTAGAGTGGACAAATTCTTTTTTGTGGTCATACCTATCATAGCTGAACTAAAGAACATGGCGGCGGATAATCCAAAGGCAACAGCTGCCTGGCCAAAGCCGTAGTAAGCTAGAGTTACACTTAGAGTAAAGCCATTGAGCACCGAGTAGGCAAAAAACCACATTCTTGCACTGCCTATGCTCAACTTTTCAATTCTTCTGGAAAGATAAAATACAATTATCACTTCACCAGCACAGGCTGCTATGATAATCTGAGGAGTTAAAATATCAGCCAAAAACATAGGTGTAGCAACTGCTACCGCAAAAGTTATCAATAGTCCTAAGGCCATTGTAAGAAGCGTCTTTGAAATAAAATTATTTTGACTTCTAACATATGAATTTTCCATAAAATCACCTCTCAATTATAGATTTAACTATTATTATATCATACTAACCAGAATTTTATAATAATATTATATGTTAAAATTCATTAATATTTGCCCATGTGACCATTTCGTTTAAATTAACAGTGTTTTCTGCGGGTAGCCTTCTGCAGGTAAAGACTATTACCTGATGGTCTTTGGAATATTCCTTGAGAAATTCAAGAGCCCTGGCAAGTCTCTCCTCATCATATTGAATAAAGGCATCATCAAGGAATATCGGTATGGGCTTATCCTTAAAGATTATATTGCAAATGCCTATCCTTAGAGCAAAGTAAACCTGGTCAAAGGTACCGCCGCTGAGGTAGTCTAAGTCCCTTAAATTATGCTGTTCCAGCACATTGATCTCATAGTTTTCTCCGGCAGCAATTCTTACCTGGCTGTATTTTCCGGCCGTGAGCTTATTAACAATTCCTCCAACCTCAGTATTTAGTCTAGGAATAAAGTTCTTTTGTATCTCTTCAAAGGCCTCACCTAAAACTTCTGAAGCTATATCAGCGCATTGATACAGTTCTTCATATTTTTCTTTATCCACATTGCTTTGCAGTAGTTCTTCTTCTATAGACACCAGGGAAGGCTTATCCTTGAATCTGATATGAATCCGGTGTTCAACGTCCTTCTTCTGTTCCTTGCAGGAATTAAGTTCCTTATATAAGAGCTCTAGAGCTTTATTCGAAAGTTCTGCTTCACACTTGTCATATTCCTCCTGAAGACTAGTGATAGATGCTTTTAAAGTTCTATATGTATTAAGCCTTTCTGAGAACTCCTCTATTGTAGTGCAGCTACAGTGATTAAACAGGAAGTCATAATATTTCCTTATTTTATTTAAGGACTCCAGCACTTCTTGCTCATTCAGCCTGGACAGCTCTTCCTGTTTATCGGATATCCTCATGTTTATGCCTTCTAATGTTGTAATGGTGCTTTTGCATACATGCAGCTTACTTCTTAATTCTGAGTAACTTTGTACACCATATTGTCGGTAAAGTTCTTTTAAGTACTCCTCCAGATTATACTTTTCCTTTGAAAGTTCTGCAATATTATTCCCTAGTTTTTCATTAGCGGCAAATTGTCTTAGCTTATCTGAAGTTCTTTTAAATTGTAACAATCCATATGCAGCCATTAAGGCTCCCATTAGGCCAAGGGCCATGGCCGGCAAACTCTTGGCTGCTGCTCCCCATATAAGCACCATGGTCAGCAGGGTTCCTGCTAACATTATAAAGGTGGAATTATTTTTCTTATCCTTTAATATATCAGCCTTCAGGTCCCTATTGTCTCTAAGCTTGGCTTTCTCCACCTCAAAATCTATTTCTTTTATTCTTTCCTCAAGCTGTAAAAAGTTGCTTTCCTCTTCAGAGGTGATTTCAAGGAGCTTTTCTATATCTCCTGAGTGATTCTTTAGATACCTGGCCCTATCCTGCAGGGCCTTTATTTCTGATTTTATATCTGCTATGAAGGCCAGCTTTTCTTCCTTTTCCTTCTTCTTCATGTCCATGCTGTTCAGCTTCAGCTCTATATCCTCCCCAAGACTTTCAAAGCATTCATAATGCTTAAACCTTTTTCTTAGGTCTCCTAAGCGATTACTTAGTGTGGTGATTTCTGCTTCTAATGGCCTCAACTCATATAACCTGTCCCTCAAAATCAAAAAATCAATATCTGGCTTTATACTCTGAAATGAATTAATTGTCTCCTCCAAAGTTCTTACTTTCAAGGTCAGGCTGTTTAGAAGTTCACTGTCCTCAAGATTTTCAGCATGTAATTGCTGAAGGTTCAGCAGTTGCTGTTTTAAATGATTTATATTTTCTTCAAGCTCGTCAAGTTTTCCGTTCTTCCTTTGGCCTCTTAAGCTTTTTTTATAATTATCAAGAGCATTCCTGGCCTTATGGTATGACAGGTCTTCTTCCCCACTCTGCTGTAGATTGGACAGTTTCTTCATAATCTCATCTTCTTTATCCATGGCCATCTTAGCGCCTAATTGTTTGATAAAGACAGTCTTTTCAAAGGCATCTTCACTCATAGCAAATAGGTCTCTTCCCGGTTGATAATTATCAATATGTACTGCCTTTTGACCTGTCATAGCCTTGTAAACTGTACTTTGATCCTCTCTTCTTGTCTGTCCGAAGCTTCTCTCAATTACATATTCATTGCCACCTTCGCCGATGTAAGTCAACTTCCCTTCTGCCCTTCCGGTATCCCAGGGAAGAAATCTTCTTCTGTCATTTTCTCTAATGGCTTTTTTCTGGGAGTTCATACCATAGAACATAGCCTTAATAAAGTGCTGCAGGGTGGTTTTGCCTGCTTCATTGCTGCCATATATGATATTAAGGCCGGGATTCAGCTCCAAATTCAAGTCTTTTAATTTACCAAAGCTTTTTACATATAAGCTTTTAATTTTCATTTGTTCTTACCTCCCTATAGTCTAAGGCATCTAGGCCCATCTTCAGGGAAAGCCTCAGTCTCTTTATCTCATCTTTATCCTCTGCTGCACTTATCCTGTCCAACATTTTTCTTACAAATACCCCTTTAATATTATACTCCTTAGCTAACTCTTCATAGTCTATTTTTGTCTCTGTCCTATCCAGAATTTTTACGTAATAGAATAGGTTTTTTAATTTGTCATTTAATACTTCCAGATTTATTGAAAAATCCCTATCCACAGTTCCCTCAAGGATAATTTTATATATGTCTTTGTTTAATCTTTCATAGGCCCTGCCAATATCAGCCTCTCTTTTATGCAAACCTAGCCTTTCATATATTTTCAGGCTTATATCCTCATAATTTTCACATTCAGATATGTTTACCTTTAAGACCTCAATCCTTCTCTTACAGGTTTCCTTAAAGGAAAGATCTGCACAGCCTTTACCAATTTCACCTATGACAATACCCTTAGGACCAAGTTCATCAAAGCCCCTTCCTTCAGGACATCCGCTATAACTCCAATAGGTATCCCCACATCGGTTTATACCTGAAAAGCTGTGTACATGTCCTAAAGCCAAATAATCCAGTCCACTTTTGCTTATCATATCTTCAGTAATAGGATTATAAACGGAACTTCCGCTTACGACTTCCCCGTGTAAGACCATAATATTAATCTTATCCTTATCCTCCACCCGGAAGTCCTTCAATATTCCCTTCCTTTCATAGCTACTGCCAAAACCACACCCGTAAACCGTCAAATTTAAGTCTTCAATATGAACCTTCTCCAGTCTATCTTTAAATATATGTACATTAGCAGGCCATGGAATTATATTATAATAGGATCTTGCTGTGTAAGGATCATGGTTTCCTGGGCATATAAATATTTTTATGTCCGGTATCTGCTCAAAGGCTCTTTTCATTGATGTTATAGTCTCATAGGTTACTGTGGAATTATCAAAGACATCTCCGCTGATAAGAATAATATCAACTTTTTCATTATCAGCTAATTTCATTATTTGTAAAAAGGTCTCCCTTATATCCTCTTTTCTTTTTTCCGCCACAGCTTTTGGATACTCGATAAAAGGAGTATCAAAATGAAAATCACTGCAATGTATTAGTTTTACTTTCTTCATAGATCCCTCCAAAAATTATATGAGGCACCCTGAGGCACCTCATATATAAAATTACATTTATTTCCACGGAAATAATCTTTTATATTAGAGATTTTGGTACACTTACTCTATGATGAGCAGTTCTCTCCAGGGAGGCAATATAATGTTCAGTATCCTTATAAGGTGATTTTCTGCTGTTTGAAATTTCACTTCTCCACGCATTTAATCTCTTATATCTATTTCCCATTATACTTCTAGCCATTTTAATTCCTCCCTTCAAAAATTAATCCTTAACTATTACATTATTATTTTGTCCATTACTTAAAACAATAGACTATTGAAATCAATGAAGTTCAGGAATTATCTCTTTGTATTTTATAATTAACCGCTATATTCTCATTTTTTTATAGTTATAAGATAGTTTCTATGATTTTCTCTATTTTTCTCACTGTATCAGATAACTTTCCATTATTATCAATTACATAATTACATTTAACTATTTCAAAGGCCACATCATCATGTTTAATCCTGCGTGAAACTTCTTCTTCAATTTGTTGTTTTATTTGTTCTTGCTTTATGGATGTATTTCCACTTAGACTTCTTTTAAGCATTCTTTCTCTTCTTATACTTCCTTCGGCATTTATGTAAATAAAAGTTAATTCAGCATCCATAACTTTTTCCTCCAGAGCAGTGACCCCGGCAGGATCTATGGCATAAAAGGTTATACCTTTGCCTTTATATTGACTTCGTGTAGCAAAATAATGATGATTATCAAAAAAAGTATAGGCTATCATTTCATCTCTATATTGCTCCACTTCCTCTGTGGGTATATAGATGTGTCCCCCTTCATTTTCATACCTCTTAGGCCTGTCTGTATAACTTTCAATTATATTATAGCCCTTAGCTTTAAAATAATCCGCAATGGCAGTCTTCCCACTGCCGGACTTTCCAATTAAACCAATTATATGATCAGTTTTATGCTCCATACATACCCCCTGAATTTTATCATTATTCGAAAACTTAGTTCATTATCTATAATAACATCTTTGGCAAGCTTAATACAATTGTCAATCCTCAACTGTAAGATTTTGTTTGTTATAGCTCAGTAGTAAATGTCCTTATTTTATATACTACACGTATAATTTAGTTCCAATTCTCCTATCATAATCAGACCAATTATCCGGTTCCGTTAAATCTTTTATTTGACCTATCTTATTCATAGTGGCATCCACGTAATCAGCATAATGGACCATATAGGCTTCTTCCGTATTGGGAGCCTTAGGCGACCCATATTCCACCTTACCGTGATGCTGAACAATACAACCCCTTAAACGATTTTTAAAGTCCTCACTGTAGATATCTTTGCCGGCCTTAAAGGCTTCCTGTATCATATTCATGCCTATGACAATATGACCTTCCATTTCTCCTCGCATGGATACCTTGAAGGGGCCTTCAATCTCATACTCTTCTATTTTCCCTATATCATGAAGCTTGGCTGCTAAAATAGCTATTTCCTTGAAACGGCAATCGTATCTATAAGCTAAGATCTTAGTTAAATAGGTTACATTAAGGGTGTGTTCCGCCAATCCTCCCCGGTAATTATGGTGCTGGCTTAATCCCCCTATTCCTTTTTTAAACTTCTCCACGAACTCAGGATTTTTAAAGAAATAGTCATTTAAGCTCTTAGTCTCTAAAGTTTTAAACTCTTCCTCACTGATTTGCTCTAATTCACTGATTATTTCATCTATGGGCCTGCTAATTGTAGGAAGGAATTCATCACACTTAAAATTCTGCTCAAATTTAAACTCTGAAGCCTTTAATATTCCTCCCTTGACTCCTTTAATGGTTATTACATCCCCAACCTTGATGCTATTGCTTTTATTGCACACCAAGGCCTTAATTTCTCCGGTTCTGTCCCCCAAAAACACAGTGACGTTTTCGCCATCAAAGTCAAGCTTTTTCATAACCATAAAGCTGTCATTGACCTTAGTCCCATCTTTTATATCCTTAACATATAAGTGCTTCACCTAATCACCTCTTTACCTTTAAATCTTTGTACAAATCTATTTTTATTTTTTCTCAATGGTGATGTTTTTATTTGAGGCAAATTAAAACAAGTGCAACATCACTTATATTTATTAAAAAGAGCTGCCGCTCTTTTTAGTGCGACAGCCCATCATAACAAACTATTTTAAATTTTCTGCAGCTTCAACTACTTTTTCTACGGTTATGCCAAACTTTTCAAACAAAATATTTCCTGGAGCAGATGCACCAAAGGTGTCTATAGAAACTACAGCTCCATCTAAGCCAACATACTTATGCCAGCCAAAGGAGCTTAGGGCTTCCACTGCCACTCTCTTTCTAACAGCCTTCGGCAGTATTGATTCCTTGTACTCAGCGCTTTGTCTTTCAAAAACTTCTAGAGATGGCATACTGATAACTCTTGCTTTTATTCCCTTTTCATCTAATCTGGCAGCAGCTTCTACGATTAATTGTACTTCAGATCCGGTAGCCATTAACAGAACATCTGGAGTACCGTTGCTGTAGTCCTTAAGTATATATGCACCCTTTAACGCCTCGTTTGAACTTCCCTCTAATAGAGGCAGGTCTTGACGGCTTAATACAAGAGCCGTTGGCCCATCCTTTTGAGTCAGTGCTGAATACCAGGCAGCAGCAACTTCTCTTGAATCAGCAGGTCTATAAACGATAAAGTTTGGAATACTTCTTAATGCAGCTAAATGTTCAATTGGCTCATGAGTTGGTCCGTCTTCTCCTACACCGATACTGTCATGAGTTAGAACATAAATTACAGGAAGCTTCATCAAGGCTGAAAGTCTCATAGAATGCTTCATGTAGTCACTGAACACAAAGAAGGTAGATACATAAGGTCTAAGGCCGCCGTGTACTGCTATACCGTTAGCTATAGCTGCCATAGCATGTTCTCTAACACCGAAATGCAGATTTTTGCCGCTCCTATCTTCTGCGCTAAAATCTCCCTGATCCTTCATATAAGTCTTAGTAGAAGGTGCTAGGTCAGCAGAACCTCCAATAAGGTTTGGTATATATGCAGTAAGTCTGTTTAACACTTCATAGGAAGAGCTTCTGGTAGCTGTTTTACCTTCAAACTGCCAGAACTTTTCTTCTTTTAACAAATCTACAGGCAGTTCACAGCTGTGGTAGGTTTCCCAGAGCTTAGCTAGTTCAGGATACTGCTTAGCATACTCAACAAATAGCTTATTCCAAGCTTCTTCGCTATTTCTGCCCCTTTCCTGAAGGGTCTTCATGAAATCTCTTACTTCCTCAGGAACATGGAAGTCCTTATCATAACTCCACTTGTAGAATTCTTTTGTTTTTAGAATATTTTCAGCACCTAATGGTTCTCCATGGGAAGAAGCACTTCCTTCCTTCGGTGATCCGGCACCTATCTTAGTCTTTATTTCAATCAATGTAGGATGGTTCTTATCTGCTTTTGCTTCTTCCAGGGCCTTATTAATTGCTTCAACGTCATTTCCGTCTTCTACAAATAATACTTGCCATCCGTAAGCCTTAAATCTATCTCCAACCTTCTCTCTGAAGGCTATATCTGTATGTCCTTCTATAGATATGTTATTTGAATCATATAGTACAATAAGTTTACCAAGTCCTAAAGTACCTGCCAAGGACGCAGCTTCGGAAGCTATGCCTTCCATCATGCAGCCATCACCGGCCAGTGCATATGTATAGTGATCCACTATTTCAAAGCCAGGTTTGTTGAACACGCTGGCAAGATGTGCTTCTGCTATAGCCATACCTACTGCATTGGCAATTCCCTGTCCAAGTGGTCCAGTGGTTATTTCCACACCAACAGTATGACCATATTCTGGGTGTCCAGGTGTTTTGCTGCCCCATTGTCTGAAGTTTTGTAAATCCTCTATTGTCAAGCCATATCCGAATAGATGCAACAGAGAATATATCAGCATGGAACCATGACCTGCTGATAGAATAAATCTATCTCTATTTGCCCAATTTGGATTTTCAGGATTATGCTTCATAATCTTTGACCACAGTGTATATGCCATTGGTGCAGCACCTAGCGGCAAGCCTGGGTGGCCTGATTTTGCTTTCTGTACTCCTTCGATGCTAAGCATCCTTATGGTGATTATTGAGAGATTATCAATAACACTGTTACTCATTCTTTGTCAACCTCCTCATTTTTATGATACTACCGGTAGAATATTTCATAATGCCCATTCCACATATATCAATGGATATTCTTACCGCCTATTTCATTTTATTTTATTGATGCATTAGAATCAATATTATATTTTGATTTATTTTTGAATATTATATGCCTACTTCGGTTTAAGTTTTTTTAGATTCAACAGTTAACATTTACCAGTAGTTATGCATATAATATTACTAAGAAGCTTCCATCATTAAAAATGATTAACTCTTTAAGGGGTGATGCCCGTTTTATAAACCTTAGGTATAAACCATCTATTATCCAAAGGTAAGGGGTGATCAAACATTATCTAATTCATATGATAGGAGATGATTCCACCAAAATATTAAGTTTGTACCCTGATACTAAGGTCTAAAGAATTATTATTATACGATGGGAGTGATGGCCAGATCCTAAAATACCGCAGTTCACGGAGGATTACGCCAATGGACTAGTAAGTTAAATAAGTATAGTAACAAGGACACACTTTCCGGTGTGTCCTTATAATTACGTGTGCTCCGTGGATTCCGTGTTTAAATTTATTGTGCAGCGATTTTTACTTAGGACTCAGACATCTGCTTTAAACCGGAAGCTATAGTGTCCTGTATCACGTCAGTCAAATCCTTTTGTTCTTCCTTTGACAGGTCTGTAGTATAGATAGGCTTGTGGAACATTATTTTTATTGTGTGTCCGGTGACCTTGTTGCCTACTTCTAAGACCCTGTAAGTACCATCCACTGTAACCGGAACTATGGGAGCCTTGGCAATGAAAGCCATTTTCAAGCTGCCTTTCTTCATGGTGCCCATTTCAGAGCTTAGACTTCTGGTGCCCTCCGGGAAAATAACCATAGAAATGCCCTCTTTGATATTTTGAGCCCCTTCCGTCAAAGCCTTCATTCCCTCTCTTATATTTGACCTATCTATAAAAACTGTACCTATGGCATCTAACCAGGCATGGACTAGAGGTATCTTCTTAATTTCTTTCTTTGCTATAAAAGCAGTTACGTTTTTCAAAGGACATAAAATGGCAAAGGCATCAAAGATAGCCTGATGGTTTGATACGAATACACAGGCTTCCTCAGGTATATTTTCTACCCCGTAAACCTCTAGTTTTGTCCTTGACAGTTTCATTACATAGTTGGTTATCTCTTGCACTTTTTTAAAGGCATATTTTCTTCCCTCTTCAGGATCCCTCTTCATAATCCGTTTTATTTTTATAAGGCTCAAACTCTTGCCTGCCAGATATACACCAAAATAACTGTACCATAATAATTTCATATACATCTCTCCTGTGCTTATTTAGTCACCACAACGTTGATTGCCTTGGGAATAATCTCAAAATCGATATTCTTCATTCTAAGAAGCTCCCCATCTATGTTTACAGAGAGTTCTACTTCAGATATTATTCTCACTTTCCTGGATTTATAGAATGTTACCTCTTTTATACTGTCATGTACCCCTTTAATCAATCTTGGGAAAAGTCTTAAAATCTTAAAGGTTCCCACCTTCCTGGCATGACAAATATCAAAGTATCCATCTGAAATATCTGACATAGGTGATACCTTCATGCCACCTCCATAATATTTTCCATTGGCAATGGCTACAAGTAGGGTTTCTGTGTCAACTTCAACATCATCCATTATGACCTTCAGTCTTTTACTCTTATATCCAAAGACAGTAATAAATATGCTTAATAAATATGCAAATTTAGGAGGTATGAAGGGCAGTTTCTTAAATTTTATAGCTGTATATACAATCTCTGCATCCAGACCTACAGATGATATGTTTATAAAGTATTTATCATTTAACCTTCCAAGGTCTACGGACTGGGTTTCCCCATCAATACTGGCCTTAATAATTTCTTCCAAGTTCTCTATATTGGTTATGTTCCTTACGAAATCATTGCCGCTGCCACTGGGGATTATGGCTAAGGAACTGTTGGTATTAACTATACCATTAACAACTTCGTTTACGGTCCCATCCCCTCCAACTGAGTAAACACGCATGTCTTCTTGACTAGTATATTCTCTGACTATTTTTGTGGCATCTCCGGGACCACTGGTGGATTTTATAATATAATCTAAAGCTCTTTCTTTACAAAGATTGTCTATTACCGGTATCAAAGAACTTGCTCTTCCTTTACCAGCATGAGGGTTTACTATAAACAGGTGCTTCATAAGTTCTACCTCTTTCATCAAAAGTAAAAAAATAAGTTTTTTCTATATCCTATTCTATTATATTTAGCTATGATTTAAAAGTTTTTTCTTAGGACAAATACTAAAGATTCACATCATCACAGAAAAAAATTAAAAATCCTTTTTAAAAATGTATTGCAAAGTATAAAAATGCATATTATAATAAAAACAATTCAAAAATGAAACTTGCGTTGACAAAGAGAGTACATGCTAAGTAGATTCAAAGCGAGCAGAGGACAGTGGGAGCTCTGTATGAAGCTGGTATGGAAGAACACTTTCGAGCAGCCACCCGAAATCTTATGAAAGTAGGCCTGGCCGGTAGTCTGCCGTTAAAAGGAATAGGTATCGATGAATGCTTTAAGCTTTTTTATTTAAAGGATTTGTCCGTACTGAAATTGAGTGAGCTTTTTATAAGCTAACTAGGGTGGTACCGCGAGATAATTATATCCCGTCCCTATACGTTTAAGTATAGGGACGGGATTTTTGATTTTATTAAGAAAACATGCGCGTGTTTAAATATATATTTTTCAAATTCTTCATCACTTAAGGAGGTTCACTATGGAAAAAATATTTATATCTGAATTAAAAAAATTTGTCGGTCAGCAGGTTAAGCTCTGCGGATGGGTTCACAAAATAAACAGGTTAGGAAAGGTTACCTTTGTAACTCTCAGAGACAGCAGTGGCTTAGTTCAATTAGTAATAGAAGGTGATGCTATTGATGACCTTAAACTTGAAATAAGTACAATAGTTGAGGGTATAGTTTTTGAAAACCCAAAAGCCCCAACAGGCCTTGAGCTGCACGAGCCACACTTTACCCTATTAGGAAAAACCTATTATGAGATGTTGCCTATCGAAGTCAATGGCTATAAGAATAAATCTTCTCTGGAAGTACAACTGGACAACAGAAGCCTTAGTTTAAGGTCGCCAAAGACCCGTGCGGTATTTAAAGTACAAGAAGAGATAGCTTCATGTTTCAGAACATTCCTAAAATCCAGAATGTTCAGTGAAATCCATACCCCAAAGATAATCTCCTCCAGTACCGAAGGTGGCTCTGAAATGTTTACTGTTCATTACTTTGATAAAAGGGCCTTCCTGGCTCAAAGTCCTCAGTTCTACAAGCAAATGATGGTAGGTGCGGGCTTTGAGAGGGTGTTCGAAATCGGTCATGCTTACAGGGCTGAACTTCACAACACGTGGAGACACCTGAATGAATACGTGAGCCTGGATGTGGAGATGGGTTTCATAGATGATGAGTTTGAGCTCATACAACTGGAAGAAGATTTTATAAACTATCTGTTTGCTGCTTTAAATGAAAAATGCTCAAAAGAGTTGGAATTATTTCAGGTTACCTTGCCTTCTAAGGTATCTATACCCAGAATCCCACTAAAGGAAGCACAAGAAATTCTCCTAGAAGTGTACGATAAATCCTCTCCTGTTGGAAATATCGATGCAGAAGGTGAGATATTACTTTCAAAGTATGTAAAAGAAAAATATGACAGTGACTTTGTTTTTCTTACTAAATACCCTATTTCAAAGAGGCCGATGTACACAATGCCTGACCCTGATTATCCTGGCATGACCAAGAGCTTTGATTTAATTTATAAAGGCCTTGAAATCACTACAGGTGGGCAAAGAATTCACGATTATGAAGAGCTTAAAGCAAATATAATAAAGTTTGGACTTAAGCCTGAAGACTTCAGCTTTTATCTTGACAGCTTTAAATATGGTATGCCCCCTCATGGTGGTTTTGCCATAGGTCTGGAGAGAATAACCATGAAGCTTTTAGGGCTACAGAATATCCGTGAGGCCACCCTGCTGCCTAGAGACATGAAAAGGCTTGAACCTTAGGTCTGGTGATATACTATGAGGGGATGCGGTTTTAATATAAAAATCTCATTAGATAGAGGAGGAGAAAATATGAATATATCTACAGAAGAAGTTAATCGTATAGCAAAATTGGCAAAGCTAAAATTCAGCGAGGCTGAGACTATAAAGCTTACATCAGAGTTTGAAAAGATCTTAGAGCATTTTCATTCCATGGATAAATTAGCTCTAGATGATATAGATTTACATGCTTTAGAAAAGGGAGCCCAAACTTCCCTGCGAAAGGATGAAGTTGAAGTTTTTGAGGATAAGGAAAGTCTTTTTGTTAATGCAAAGACTGTCAGAGACCGGTATATTGAAGTTCCAAAGATTATTGAGTAAAGGAGATGTCATTTATGGACTATGAAAGCTTAAGTGCATTAGATATAGTTGAAGGAATAAAAAGTGGAAAATTTACCCCAAAGGAGATTATAAAAGAATGTTTCAAAAGAATAAACGAGACTGAGGGCACTGTAAATGCCTTTATCACTCTTTGTGAAGAAGAAGCCTTGGAAAGAGCGAAATACCTGGAAGAAAAAATCCGCCGCGGTGAAAAGCTGGGAAGGCTTGCCGGAGTACCAATCGCTATTAAAGATAATATATGTACAAAAGGGATAAAAACCACCTGTGCTTCTAAAATGCTAGAAGATTTTGTTCCGCCCTACCATGCCACAGTCATAGAAAAGCTGTTACAGGAGGACGCCATAATAGTTGGAAAAACCAATATGGATGAATTCGCTATGGGGTCCTCAACAGAAAACTCTGCCTTTAAGATCACAAAGAACCCAGCAGCCTTGGACAGAGTTCCCGGTGGTTCCTCCGGCGGTTCTGCTGCTGCAGTGGCAGCAAAGATGGTGCCAATAGCCCTAGGTTCCGATACAGGAGGTTCCATAAGACAACCAGCAGCCTTTTGTGGTGTAGTGGGCTTTAAACCCACCTATGGCTCAGTGTCAAGATATGGCCTAATAGCCTTTGGTTCCTCTTTAGATCAGATTGGATCCTTTTCTAGAACTGTAGAGGACAGTGCTCTCCTATTGGAAGTTATAGAAGGAAAAGATAAAATGGACGGTACCTCCGTTGACTTATCAAGAACTAGCAGTTATGAGGAAGATATGAAAAAAGGCCTAAGCGGACTGAAGGTTGCCCTGCCAAAGCAATTCTTTGCAGAGGGTTTAGATTGTGAAATAGCAGCCTCAATTAGGGCTTGTAAAAAAATACTGGAAGACTCCGGTGCTGTGGTGAATGAAGTTGATATGCCTATATCATCAGAAGGCCTATCTTCCTATTACATCATATCCTCAGCTGAGGCCAGCTCCAATTTATCCAGATATGATGGAATAAGATATGGTTACAGGACTACTGAATTCCATGATATTGATGAATTGATAGAAAAAAGCCGCAGCGAGGGCTTTGGTGAAGAAGTAAAGAGAAGGATAATGCTTGGTACTTTCACCCTATCCTCCGGCTATTATGATGCCTACTATAACAAGGCTCAAAAGCTTAGAAGAAAGCTTAAAGAAGAATTTAACTCAGTGCTTGAAAAATATGACTTGATACTGGGACCTGTATCACCTGCTCTCCCCTTTAAATTAGGTGAGAAAGTAAGCGATCCTATGTCTATGTATCTTACAGATATTTATACCGTTAACGTCAATCTCACAGGACTGCCGGCAATATCCATGCCCTGCGGTTTAAGCAGCGAAGGTCTTCCTATAGGCCTGCAGCTTATAGGTCCGTCTTTTGAAGAAGGCAAGTTGTTTAGAGCTGCTGCTGCCCTGGAAGAAAAACTAGCATAATTTATACGAAAGGAGGGAGGTTTGCTCCTATCTCAAAGCAAACCAAAGTATATGAGTTTTGAAACTATAATTGGCCTGGAAATCCATGCTGAATTAAATACAAAATCAAAAATTTTCTGTAGTTGCTCCACAAAGTTTGGTGCAAAGCCTAACGCAAATACCTGTCCGGTATGTTTGGGACTTCCCGGAACCCTGCCGGTATTGAACGAAGAGGTTGTTAATTTAGCGGTAAAAGCAGGTATAGCTTTGAACTGCAAAATAAACTTAGTAAACAAATTTGACAGAAAAAATTACTTTTATCCTGATCTGCCAAAGGCTTACCAGATATCACAGTTTGATCTCCCCATCTGTACTGAAGGCTTTATTGAGTTCGAATGTGAGGGAAAACCGGTAAAGGTAAGAATAAACAGGATACATTTAGAGGAGGATGCTGGAAAACTTATTCATTTAGAGCAGGAGCCTGTGTCTCTCATAGACTATAACCGTGTGGGAGTACCACTGATTGAAATTGTAACAGAGCCGGACCTTAGGTCTGCAGCTGAAGCGGTAGCCTTCCTGAAAAATCTGAAGGCCATCTTGGAATATGGTGAAATTTCCGATTGTAAAATGGAGCAGGGTTCTTTAAGATGTGATGCAAATATCTCCTTACGCCCTGTTGGCTCTAACAAATTAAATACAAAGGTTGAGCTTAAAAATATAAACTCCTTTAAGGAACTTCAAAAGGCCATAGAAAAAGAAGAAAAGAGACAGAGAGAACTTTATATGTTTGGTGAAGGTTTTAAAATTAAACAGGAAACCAGAAGATGGGACAGTGGTAAAGGCCGAACAGTGCCTATGCGTTCCAAGGAAGAAGCTCATGACTATAGATACTTCCCGGAACCGGATCTGACCCCTGTTATTTTGACAGAAGCTGCCGTTGCAGAGCTTAAGAGCACCATGACAGAACTTCCGGCCGAAAAGAAAATCCGTTTCCAAGAAAGCTACGGCTTAACCAAAAAAGAAATTGATATATTAATAGAAGATAAGGCCCTTGGGGATTACTATGAAAAGGTAGTGGCACTGGGCACTAATGCCAAGACTGCGGCTAACTGGATTCTTACAGATATGCTGAAGCTCCTAAAGGAAAGATCTATGGAGAGTATCTCCATACCAGTAAAACCTGACTACCTATCCCAGCTTATAGCCTTAATTGACGCCGGAAAAATAAGCAATACCGCCGCCAAGGAAGTATTAGAAGAAATGTTTGGCTCAGACAAGACACCGGAGGAGATCGTTCAATACAAGGGACTGTCCCAAATAAGCTCCAATGAAGAGTTATTAGAACTTATACAGAAGATTTTAGCTGAACATCCTCAGTCCATTGAAGATTACCACAACGGTAAACCTCAAGCAGCCGGCTTCCTTATGGGCCAGGTTATGAAGGCTTCTAAAGGAAAGGCAAATCCAAAGCTTGCTAAGGAATTACTGGAGGAGGAACTGAAAAAAATGCCTGTAGCTTAGTGCACAGGCATTTTTAAATTGTCAATTATTTATTTTTCTTATATTATTTAAATAATAATTATAATCTGTAACTTTATCTTCCCGAGGAGGATCACTTTCGGAAAGAGCATAGAGGCAGCTTTTCATTAATAAGGTACCTAAGGCCTCATCACCTCTAATCATTATACCATAGTTGAATAGGATAAAGCAGCCGCTTATTTGGAATACTATATCATAGCATTATGCTAAAAAATATATGTTGTACAAATTTTTATATATAAATAATTGATTGTCCTTCCATTTTATGCTATAATTTTTCACGAAGGGGAGTAGCTAAAGGCACCAGTCTAGAACTATTCGTCAATACGGCGCAAGCCCGGATAGTTCACTCTTTATTATGGGATATAATTATGTTCCCGTAGAGATAGCAAGACCTTTGTTTCACATACAGCATAATTGTGGAACAAGGGTCTTTTTTGGCACTTTTTTCTATGCCCTTATTTTTATGCAAAAGTTACCATTATCCAATTTTAATTATACTTATAAGAAAGAGGTGTTTATTAATGTGGTTTGAAAAATCTGTCGATGACGTTATAAAAGAAACTAAAACCGACATCGTCAACGGTTTATCCACGGAAGAAGTGGAAAAACGAAAAGTACAGTATGGCCTGAATCAGCTTCAGGGTAAAAAGAGAAAGACATTACTTCAATTGCTTTTTGCTCAAATCAACGATGTCTTGATCTACATACTCTTGGCTGCTGCTGTAATCTCAGTAATCTTAGATGAGCCAAGTGATGCAATAGTAATAGGCATTGTTGTAATCATTAATTCCGTTGTGGGAGTAATCCAAGAATCCAAGGCGGAAAAATCTCTTGAAGCTCTAAAAAAGCTGTCTACCCCAAAAGCCATTGTTAAAAGAAACGGAGAGATGGTAGAAATTCCGTCAGAGGAAATTGTCCCCGGCGATATAATCATTATTGATGCCGGAAGATTCATTCCCTGTGATATAAGGTTGATAGAAACTGCTAACTTAAAGATTGAAGAGTCTGCCCTTACGGGAGAATCTGTACCGGTAGATAAAGATGCTAATGTTACTTTAAATGCTGCAGATACTCCCCTTGGCGATCAAAAGAACATGGCCTTCATGTCAACTTTGGCTACCTACGGCCGTGGAATTGGAATTGCTGTAGACACAGGTATGAGTACAGAAATCGGAAAAATTGCAAAAATGTTGGACCAGCAGGAATCCGAATTAACTCCTCTACAAAAAAAATTAGCGGAGCTTGGTAAAATCCTTGGATTTGGCGCAATTATAATATGTATTATCATGTTTGTAGTTGGTCTGTTGCAAGGAAAAGAACCTATGGAGATGCTGTTAATCTCTATAAGCCTTGCTGTAGCAGCTATTCCGGAAGGTATGCCGGCTATAGTAACAATAGTTTTGGCCATAGGCGTCCAAAGAATGATCAAAGAAAATGCCATAGTTAGAAAGCTTCCTGCCGTTGAAACATTGGGATCTGTCAATATAGTATGTTCAGATAAAACCGGTACCTTGACTCAAAATAAGATGACAGTTACCAAGTTTTATGTGGATGGGGTTTTAAGTCCTGTAACTGCACTTGATTTAAATAATGCCTCCCATAAACTGCTTTTAGAAAATATGATGCTTTGTAATGACGCAACCTATACAGAAAGTTCAAAAACCGGTGATCCTACAGAAATCGCCCTGCTGGAAATGGGTGCAAAATTCAATGTATTCCAAGATGAAATGCAGAAGCAGCATTCAAGAGTTGATGAAATTCCTTTTGAATCAGACAGAAAGCTTATGACCACCGTAAATAAGTATGGTGAAGAGTACTATGTAATGACAAAGGGTGCTATAGATAATCTATTAAAAATTTGTACTGGAGCCTTTATAAATGGTAAGGTTGTACCATTAACAGATGATATCATTGCCAATATAATGAGCAGCTCCAATTCTATGTCTGATGATGCACTGAGAGTACTTGGGGGTGCTTATAAAATACTTCCAAATACTCATGTAGAAATTGATACTCTTGAAAAGGACCTTATCTTTATCGGACTTGTAGGTATGATTGACCCTCCAAGAGAAGAAGTTAAGGATTCTATAGCTCTTTGTAAGTCCTCCGGAATAAAGACCATAATGATTACCGGTGACCACAAAAATACTGCCTTAGCAATTGCTAAGGAGTTAGGTATTGCAGAAGATGAATCACAGGCTATCTTTGGTTCTGAACTCGATAAAATGACTGATAAAGAGCTAAGTGCAAAGATAGATAATCTAAGAGTATTCGCAAGAGTATCTCCTGAGCACAAGGTTAAAATAGTAAAAGCCTTTAAAGCCAAGGGTAATATTGTATCCATGACCGGTGACGGTGTTAATGATGCACCTTCCTTAAAGATGGCAGATATCGGTGTTGCCATGGGTATAACCGGTACTGACGTAGCTAAGGGTGCTTCCGATATGGTACTTACTGACGATAATTTTTCTACTATAGTATCCGCTATCAAAGAAGGAAGAAATATCTTCAATAATATAAAGAAGTCTATCCTATTTCTTTTATCCTGTAATGCCGGCGAGATTTTCGCCTTGTTCTTTGCTATATTGCTTGGCTGGGCAGCTCCATTAAAATCAATCCATATATTATGGGTTAACCTTATTACGGATACACTGCCTGCCCTATCACTAGGTGTAGATCCCGGCGATAAAGATGTAATGAAGGAAAAACCAAGAGATCCAAAGCAGAGTCTCTTTGCTAATGGCCAAGGACTATCTGTTATACTTAATGGTCTCTTAATAGGCATACTGACACTTGCTGCCTTTATCATCGGAGCAAAGGTATACACGGGCCATGCATCCTTATTCCCATTGTTCCCACCAGAGGATGTAATGACTGAAGATGCATTAAGACACGCTAGAACTATGGCCTTTGTTGTACTAAGTGTATCTCAGCTGTTCCATTCCTTAAATATGAGACATCCTGAAAAGTCCATATTCCAGGTAGGCATTTTCACCAACAAATATCTGATTGCCTCTGTGCTTTTGGGTATATTCCTACAGGACGTAGTTATCACTGTGCCTATATTGAGAGAAGTATTCGATGTATTTAACCTGCTGCCTAAGGATTGGTTACTGGTAGGCGCCTTATCAATTATGCCTCTGGTTATAAACGAGATCATAAAACTGATTAGGAGAATAACCAAAAAAGCTTAATATTCTATAAACCATAAAACAAGCATTTCAAAAGAATGCTTGTTTTATTTTTTTGTAACTTAAGTCCACTATACTCATATGTTAATACTGTATAAGTAATATATATGGAGGTAACAAGCTTGAAAGAATACAAGGCCACAGTCCTTAACTTTGGTGCTGCATGGTGTAATGATTGGTATTTACAGATAGAGGTTCTACAAGCCATTGAAAGAGAACTCAGAACTCCGGTAAAGTTTTTGAATGTTGATGTAGATAACTGTCCCCTTTTAGCCAGAAAATATGATATTAAGGAACTGCCCACCATAGTCATACTCCATAATGAAAAGATTAAAAAAATCATCACATCAACTCAGAAAAAAGAAAAAATCTTTGATGAAATCAAAAAAGTTCTCTGAATAAATATCCTCCCTTTATTGACTTATATTTTTATTGCTGTAGAATATTTATAAAATTATTAATTGGGGGGCGACATCAATGCTTGGAACCATAGTAAACTTTTTTGCAGTAATAGCCGGATCTTGCATTGGATTATTGTTGAAGGGGGGCATTTCTGAAAGGTTTAATCACACAATTATGCAGGGTATATCTTTATGTGTTTTATTAATCGGCATATCCGGCGCATTAAATTTTGATAATATGTTAGTTGTTATAATATGCATCTGTATCGGGGCCCTTATAGGTGAAGCAATAGATATGGATAAGCGGCTTGTAAATTTTGGAGACAGACTTGAAAGACGGTTTAAAAATAGGAAAAGTAAAATTTCTGAGGGTTTTGTAACCGCCAGCTTGTTGTACTGTGTTGGTGCCATGGCCATCGTCGGTGCCATACAAAGCGGACTACAAGGCAATCATGAGACTCTTTTTTCAAAATCCATTCTCGATGGTATATCGTCTATTTTCTTTTCATCCACTTTAGGAATAGGGGTAGCCCTATCTTCGGTATCTGTACTATTTTACCAAGGAGCAATCACCTTATGCGCCGGCTTTTTGGATCCAATCCTGACCGATGCTATTAAAATGAATGTGGAGGCTGTGGGAAGCCTGATAATTATCGGCTTAGGACTAAATATGTTGGGAGTAACGAAGATTAAGGTAGCAAACCTGCTTCCTGCAATTTTTCTACCAATTTTTGCACCGTACATAATTAATCTGTTTAAGCTGTTCATACACTAAAAAATCGGGGCCTCTGTCCCGGTTTTTTTGATATTTCATAGAAATTTACATATTATATAGTTATATATATTTCAATGAGGTGATTACTTTTGTTCGTAGGAAGAGAATTTGAATTAGAGCAGTTGAATAAATTGTATGACCGAGGAAATTTTCAGTTGATTATAGTTTATGGCCGACAAAAAGTAGGTAAGACTGCTCTGGTTAAAGAATTTTGCAAGGATAAACCTACATTATATTATGTTCCTGAAGAGCACAATGAAGTTCTTGCTTTTAATAGCTTTAGAAACCAGATAATCAATCATTTTGATATAAGAGATAAGGAGCTTCCCCTATCTAATTGGGAAGAAGCACTAAAAGCTATTTGCGTAAGCTCCGAAGGCTCAGAACTTGTATTGGTCCTGGATGAGTTCCCTTATCTTGTTAAAGAAAACCCTTCTCTCCCATCTATAATTCAGAAGGTTATTGAGCAATGCTATAAACAAAGCAAAATATTCTTGATTATAGTAAGTTCTTCAAATGGTTACGTGGAAAAGGATCTCCTGAACTCCAAAAGCGCCTTATATACCCTGAGAAATGCACAGCTTAAAATAGAGCCTTTTAACTTTTTTGAAAGTTCACGGTTTTTCCCAAAGGTTTCCATCACGGAAAAGATTGTTTACTATTCAACCTTAGGGGGAATACCCCAATACCTGCTTCAATTTGATTACAGCAAAGACTATGAGCAAAACCTCATGGAGTATATGTTAAATAAAACTACCTATTTATATGATGAACCGGAAGTCTACCTTAAGAGTCACATTGAAGACATAAATTTTGCCCATAGTTTATTATCCCTGCTATCAAAGGGCGACTTCAATTTAGAGAGATTTAATTATAATGAGCCTCTAATGGTAGAAGACTTAATTACCATGTTAAAAAAGCTGAGAGACCTAAATATAATAAGCAGAAACCGCTCTGTGGGCAGAAGTACAGTAAGACCTTGGAGCTACTATCACTTGGAAGATAACTTTTTTAGATTTTGGTATAGATTTATATATAAAAACCGCAGCCTCATTGAAATGAATATGAAAGAATATTTATATCAAAACAAGATAAAAAGAGACCTAAACAGCCATATAGGCTATGTCTTTGAAGAAATCTGCAGAGACTTTTTAATAAAGTATAATGCAGCATATAAGCTCCCCTTTGTCTTTGAGTCTATTGGCAGTTGGGTTGGCTACAATCCAACCTTGAGAAGGCCTTCTCAGCTGGACATAGTTGCTGTAAACAGCGAAAATGCACTTATAGGGGAATGTAAATGGAATAATTCACTTCTTGAATTATCTACTATTCAGCATCTTATTAAGAAAACTGAAACTTTAAAGTATGACAACAAGTACTACTGTTTCTTTAGCAAGTGCGGATATGACGAAGGATCTAAAGCCTATGCAAAAGAAAACAACAATGTGTTCTTGTTTACACTGGAAGATATAGAAAATCTATTATAAATTACAATTATTATTATAAAACTGAATAAACTTCCTAACTTTGTCAATAATTAAAAAGAGATAAAAGTAAGGGAAGTGATGTTATGGATAAAAACAGGAGAATATTCTTAGTGGTTTTATTAGTTGTTGGTATTCTATTGTGTTCATGGAGCATATATAATTCAATACTAACCATGTCACAAAACAATAATAGCGCATCATCAGATATATCTGACTCAGACAAAACTTCACAGAACAAGGACAGTAATAGTAAGCCTGTTGTAATAGATGATGCTGATGATGACGATGATAAAGACGATGACAGAGATGATAGCGATAGAGATGATAGCGATAGAGATGAAAGCAATAGCAGTACCGATGATTATGAAGCCACAGAAACAAGCAGCAATGCTAATGAAAAGTATATAACATATACAGTGGGAGAAGATGAAACTCTCAAAGATATCTGTGAACAATACTCTGATAAAGTTCCTGTCTCACTGCTGTCAAAAGCTATATTGTTATCGAATAATCTAAAAAACTCAAAGGATATAAAAGAAGGAATGACTCTTAAAATTCCTGAAAAATACACCGGCGATGGCTTTATCTACACTGTAAAGATCGGAGATTCAATTTCTTCCATCGTTTCAAGGTTCATGAGTGACCTAGACTATATGGAAGCTGTAGAAAAGCTGAAAGCAGACAATTATTTGACCTCGGATACTATTAAGATCGGAGATGAACTCTTTGTTGCAGTTTCAGATCTTAGCTTAGTTAACGACTATGACAGAGGTTCTGATATCAATGTCAACAGTGAAACGGAATATGACTCTGAGGGTACATCTATTGACGATGGAGATAGCATTTCAACAAGCAGTACATTGAGAAGTAGGATTGGAAATCTTACAACCTATACAGTGAAGGAAAACGAAACTCTTGCCACAATAAGCAAAAGATTTAGCGAAAGCTGTCCTCCTCAAACTGCAGCTAATATTATTTTAAAGGTTAACGGTTTAAGCAAAAGTGACGAAATAGAGGAAGGCATGACTATCAAAATTCCTGAAGAATACTTGTCACAAGGTACCATATATAAAGTACAGGTTGGTGACACTCTCACAAGTATTGTAGAAGATAACTTCAGCGATATGGCCTGGTATGAAGCCGTAGCCATCTTATCAGAGGATAACAACCTAAAGAAAAACATGATCTTTGCTGGGCAAGAATTATTTATCCCCTCCATTGATTAAAATAAAAATAAGAGGCAGTAGTAAAATTATCAACTACTGTCTCTTATTTTTTACATTAACTTTATAATTTTACAGTTTTCAGAAGGATTTTTTTGACTTTTGTTTAATAGTATATACTATAGGCATTTAGGGGGTTTTAATATGAACGAATGGTGGAACAGCTTATCTTCTTTACTTAAATTTCTTTGGTTCTTAGCAATACCTTCATCAGTACTTTTTATTCTGCAGACCATACTCACTATAATTGGTATAGGCGAAATTAATGATGTAGATGTAGATACAGACAGTAATCTAGATCTGGATTGCACTGATCATGACCATTCCATTTTTGCCGGTGCTGCATCCTTTAAAATCTTTACACTGAGAAATATAATTACTTTTTTCACTACATTCTCTTGGATCGGAATTGTATTTACTACTAATGGTTTTGAGTTTTCTATTACGCTTTCCTTGTCATTGCTTATCAGTATTGCTCTGGTATTATTAATAAGCAGCTTGTACTACTTTTTTAGCCGTATGACACAGGAAGGAAACATGGATATAAATAAGGCCATAAATGCTCAGGGCCAGGTTTACCTCACCATTCCAGAAAGAAGGTCTGATACCGGTAAAGTTATGGTTCCAGTACAAGGTGTTCTCCGGGAGTTAGAGGCATTAACTGATGGTGATGCCATCCCTACCGGTGAAAAAGTTGTAGTCACAGGTATTGTTGATAACCAGTATTTACTGGTTGAAAAAATAACATCATTACAGGAGGTATAAAACATGAACCCAGTTATAATCATTACCATTATAGCAGTAGCACTTTTTACTACTATTGCTGCCATATTATCAAGGTATAAGAAATGTCCGTCAGATAAAATTCTCGTAATTTACGGTAAGACCAGTGTTGGCAGTAAAGGTGACCATCCTTCAGCCAAGTGTATACATGGTGGAGCAGCCTTCATCTGGCCAATCATTCAGAGCTTTGAATTTCTTGACCTTACACCACTATCAATTGAAGTTAATTTGACCAAAGCACTGAGCCGCCAAAATATAAGAGTAGATGTTCCTTCAAGATTTACCGTTGGTATTTCTACTGAACCTGATATTATGCCCAATGCTGCCGAAAGATTGCTTGGTCTTGACCTTCAATCCATACAGGAGCTTGCAAAAGATATCATCTTCGGTCAGCTGAGATTGGTAATTGCCACAATGGACATAGAAGAAATCAATACTGACAGAGACAAGTTCCTTGCAAATGTGTCCAAGTGCGTAGAGGCAGAATTAAAAAAGATAGGTTTAAAGCTTATCAATGTTAACATCACAGACATCAAAGACGAATCCGGATATATCGAGGCTCTAGGTAAAGAAGCTGCTGCAAAAGCTATCAACGATGCAAAGAAAAGTGTTGCTGAAAAAGATAGAGACGGTGCTATCGGACAGGCAAATGCTCAGATGGAGCAGAGAATACGTGTATCCGAAGCAAATTCTAAGGCAGTAGAAGGAGAAAACCTGGCAAAAATCACCATTGCTAATTCTGAAGCAGATAAGAGAGAAAAAGAAGCTGAAGCTAACAGAAGAGCCGTAGCTGCAGAAAAGGTACAGGCTGCTAAGGCCTTAGAAGAAGCCTACTCCGCAGAAGAAGCAGCAGAAAGAGCCCGTGCAGAAAAAGAAAGAGCAACTAAGACTGCTGACGTAATAGTACATGCTGAAATCGAAAAAGAAAAGGCTCAGATAAGTGCTGAAGCTGAGGCTGAAACTATAAGAAGAAGAGCTAAGGGTGAAGCTGATGCTATATTGTTTAAAATGCAAGCAGAAGCTGCTGGTATGATGGAAATCCTGGGTAAACAGGCAGAAGGTTTTGCTAAGTTGGTTGCCGCTGCAGGAAACAATCCTAAGGATGCTGTATCCTTGATGATTGCTGATAAATTAGAAGATATAGTAAAACTTCAGGTTGAAGCGATTAAAAATATTAAGATAGATAAGATAACAGTATGGGATTCTATGAACGGCGGAGGAACCAATGGTATCCCAACCACTGCCAACTTCCTTTCAGGAATGCTAAAATCCATACCACCCTTCCAGGATGTTTTTAACATGGCTGGCTTACAGTTACCGGAATACCTGGCCGCAAAAAAAGAAGAGGAAGCTTCTGAAGAAGCAATTGAAAATGAAGAATAAAAAATTAAGAATGAATAAAAAAATCCAGCCAATGGCTGGATTTTTTCAATTTAATTCTTAAATCTTAATTTTAATTATTATTTCATAAGATATTTATCCACAGCTCCTGCTGTTCTCAAACCTTCGTTAAGTGCCCTTACCACCAAGGATTGGCCTGTTCTCATATCTCCGGCGGCAAAGACACCTTTTATGCTGGTCATGTAGTTTTCGTCTGTTTCTACATTACCTCTTTCATCCAGCTTAACTCCTAGCTGCTCCAGCATGCCTTCTTTTTTAGGATTTGTAAAGCCCATGGCAATGAGTATTAAGTCTGCCTGCTGCACAAATTCGCTGCCTTCAACTTCCTTCATAACCATTCTTCCGCTGGAATCCTTATCCCAAAGCACTCTTACTCCATGCAGGGCTCTCACAGTACCTTTATGCCCAACGATTTTTTTAGTATTCACTAACCATTCTCTTATGCAGCCTTCTTCATGAGAGGTAGAAGTCTTTAGTGTTCTTGGATATTCCGGCCAAGGCATGGTTTCGTCCCTCTCCAGAGGTGGCTTAGGCATTATTTCGTACTGGTATACTTCTTTAGCCCCCTGGCGTCTGGCTGTACCTATACAGTCTGATCCGGTATCTCCACCACCTATAACTATAACAACCTTATCCTTTGCACTGATTTCCTCTTCCTCAAAAGTCTTACCTGCATTTTTCTTATTTTGCTGTTTTAGAAACTCCATTGCAAAATGAACACCCTTAAGCTCTCTTCCCTCAACCTTTAGATCTCTGGGAATTGCACAGCCGCCGGCCAATACAACAGCATCATAATCTTTTAAAAGTTCTTTAGCATTGATATCTTTACCTATTTCACAGTTTGTGACAAATTTGATTCCTTCTTCTTTTAGTATGGTAACTCTTCTTTCCACAAACCTCTTTTCAAGCTTAAAGTCCGGAATGCCGTATCTTAAGAGTCCTCCCACTTCATCATCCTTCTCATATACTGTCACTGTGTGGCCAAAGGAATTTAGTCTCACTGCTGTGGCAAGACCGGAGGGGCCTGAACCTATTACAGCTACCTTTTTGCCGGTTCTAACCTTTGGTGGTTCCGGTTTTACCCAGCCTTCCTCAAAAGCCTTTTCAATGATTGTATACTCTATTTGCTCTATGGTAACCGGATCTCTGTTGACTCCTAAAGTACAAGAACCTTCACATGGGGCCGGGCATATTCTACCGGTGAACTCAGGGAAAGGATTGGTCAAAGATAATCTCTTGTAAGCCTTTTCCCATAGGCCCTTATAAACCATGTGATTAAATTCCGGTATAAGATTTCCTAAAGGACATCCCCAATTACAAAAGGGAGTTCCGCAGTCCATACATCTGGCCCCTTGAATTCTAACTTCATCCCCAGGCAATGTCAAATTTATTTCTTTATAGTCCTTTATTCTTTCTTCTACGGATCTCTTATCAGATATTTTTCTGCTATACTCTTTGAAACCTGTTACTTTTCCCATATTATGCCCCCCTCTCCGCTTGTACTCTTTCCTCTTCTACTTTTCTGCTCTTTAAAATCTGCTTGTAGACTGTAGGAATGACCTTTTTAAACTTGCTGCAATGCTCTTCCCACTGCTCTAATATTGTCCTTGCCTTCTTGCTGTCCGTTAAGTGATAATGCTCTTGAATCAAGGCCTTAACCTGTTCTAAATCCTCTGCATCCAGTTCGTCAATTTCAACCATTTCCCTATTGCAGTATTGATGAATGCTGTCCTTTTCATCATATATATGCAATACCACCGCTCATACCTGCTGCGAGATTTCTTCCATAATGGCCCAGTACCACAACCAGTCCTCCTGTCATATATTCACAGCAGTGGTCCCCAACTCCTTCAACTACTGCAGTAGCTCCGCTATTTCTTACAGCAAATCTTTCGCCTACACAGCCATTTACAAATAATTTACCGTCAGTGGCCCCGTATAAAATGGTGTTTCCCGCAATAAAATTCTCGTCCTGTCTGAAGGTTGAGCCTTCAGGTGTCTTAAGAACGATTTTTGCGCCGGAAAGTCCCTTTGCCACATAATCGTTAGCTTCACCTTCCAATATTAAGGTTAAGCCTTTAGCACCAAAGGCCCCGAAGCTCTGTCCTGCAGAACCCACAAGGTTATATACAATAGTATCCTCTGGCAGGCCTTCACTGCCATAACGCCTTGCAATTTCTCCGCTGAGCATAGCACCAATGGTTCTGTTGGTATTCTTTACTTCAAAACTTCCTTTAACCTTTTTTCCTTCATCCAAGGCCTTTTTAGCACATTCAATCAATCTGAAGTCTAAGGAATTGCCTAGACCATGGTCCTGTGGAATTACACAGTAAGGTTTTATTCTGCTCGGCATATCCGGTTTATATAAAATAGGAGATAAGTCAAGTTTTGATGCCTTCCAGTGCTCAATGGCATCATTGACCTCAAGTATTTCTGAATGTCCAACCATTTCATTTATAGTTCTAAAGCCAAGCTGTGCCATATACTCTCTAACTTCCTGAGCAAGGAAAGTAAAGTAGTTGATAATGTGCTCCGGCTTTCCTCTAAAGTTCTTTCTTAGCTCAGGATCCTGGGTGGCTATACCCATGTCGCAAGTGTTCAAATGGCAATTTCTAAGCATTGTACACCCCAAAACCACAAGGGCAGAAGTTGCAAAGCCAAACTCTTCAGCTCCCAACAGGGTCGCTATTACTATATCTCGTCCGGTTCTAAGTTGGCCATCAGTCTGAATTCTCACCCTGCTTCTAAGATTGTTCATCCGCAGTACCTGATGACTCTCAGCCAGACCCAACTCCCATGGCAAGCCTGCATGCTTGATGGATGAAAGCGGTGATGCTCCTGTACCTCCATCGTGGCCGCTTATCAAGATCATGTCAGCATGAGCCTTTGCAACACCGGCAGCTACTGTTCCAACTCCAACTTCTGAAACCAGCTTTACACTGATTCTGGCTGCTGGATTTACATTCTTAAGGTCAAAGATTAACTGTGATAGATCCTCAATAGAATAGATATCATGATGCGGTGGTGGCGATATTAAATCTATACCGGGTGTAGAATGTCTAACCCTGGCAATTTCTTTATCCACCTTGGTTCCTGCTAACTGTCCACCTTCTCCCGGTTTTGCTCCCTGGGCCATTTTTATCTGTAATTCTATAGCATTTACAAGGTACTCAGTAGTTACACCAAAACGTGCAGAAGCTATCTGCTTGATTGCACTTCTTCGTATATCTCCGTTGGCATCTCTCACATATCTCTCTGCATCTTCTCCGCCTTCTCCGGAGTTACTCTTAGCCCCCAGTCGATTCATGGCTATAGCTATGGTTTCATGTGCTTCCTTGCTGATAGAACCAAAGGACATTGCACCTGTACAAAATCTCTTGACAATTTCACTTACCGGTTCAACCTCATCTATAGGTATAGGCTTTATATTATCCTTGAATTTCAAAAGTGCTCTTAGGGTACATAAATTTTTACTTTGGTCATTAACCATAGCAGTATACTGCTTGAAAATGCTGTAATCACCACGTCTTACTGCCATCTGCAGCCTGGATATGGTCATTGGATTTAATAAGTGGAATTCTCCATCTTTTCTCCAAGCGTATTGTCCTCCGGATTCTAATTCCTTCAAGGGTCTTCTTATATTATTGAAAGCCTTTTTATGTCTTATTAAAACTTCCTCTGCTATGATATCCAGTCCTACACCCTCAATTCTGGAAGGAGTACCTTCAAAGTATTTGTCAACAAAGTCTTTAGCAAGTCCTACTGCTTCAAAGATTTGGGCTCCATGATAGCTCTGCAGTGTACATATGCCCATCTTGGATAAAATCTTTAATAAGCCTGCACATAGGGCCTTGATATAGTTATTTATGGCCACTTTGGTGTCCACTTTTTCTATATCCCCATCCTTAATGAGCTGCTCTATACTCTCATAGGCCAAATATGGGTTTACTGCTGTTGCCCCATAGCCTACCAGTAATGCAAGATGCATTGTTTCCCTAACTTCACCGGTCTCTACAATTATGGATACCTTAGTTCTGGTTTTTTCTCTTATGAGATGGTGGTGAACTGCTGAAACAGCCAGTAAGCTTGGTATGGCTGCATCATAGGCGTCCACCTTCTTATCACTGAGTACAAGTATATTATAGCCTTCCTGAATTCTCTTGGATGCCCTCTGGCAAATTATATCCAAAGCCTTCTTAAAGCCTTCCACCCCTGTATCATACTTAAAGGTCATGGGTATTACAGTAGATTTAAAATCCTTGTCTCTGAAATTCTTTATTTTGCCCATCTCTTCATTGGTCAATACCGGCCTCTCCAGTTTTATATATGGATTATCCTCCATATCATCCTTTAGTATATTCTCCTGAGACCCCATATAGTTCATAAGAGACATAACAATTTTCTCTCTTATAGGATCTATAGGCGGATTTGTTACCTGTGCAAACAGCTGCTTAAAGTATGAAAACAGATTTTGTGGTCTGTTGGATAAAACAGCTAATGGAGTATCATTACCCATGGATCCCAGAGGTTCTTTACCCTGTTCCGCCATAGTGGCTATTATTATATTGGTATCCTCTAGAGTGTATCCGAACGCGCATTGCTTCTCCTTTAAAAACTCTCCCGGAAGAGTGGCATCCGGTACACTTTCTTTGTAATTATCAAGAGTCCTTCTGTTTTTCCTAATTATGTCTAAATAGGGTTTGGACTTACATACAGTTTCCTTTATTTCATCATCTTCAATAATTCTGCCCTCTTTAATATCAATCAAAAACATCTTACCGGGAGTTAATTTACCTTTTCTTTCAATTTCCTCAGGCTTGAAATTTAAAACTCCAGCTTCGGAAGCAAGTACTGCAACTCCGCTCTTAGTTACAACATATCTAGCCGGCCTCAGACCGTTTCTGTCCAAAGTAGCTCCTACTTGTATACCATCACTGAAAACTACAGCAGCAGGTCCATCCCAGGGCTCTATAAGAGACCCATGGTACTCGTAAAAGGCCTTAAGTTGTTCATCCATATGATCGTTGCCTTCCCATGCTTCCGGTATTAACATCATCATTGCATGGGCCATACTTCTTCCATCACATTCTAAGAGCTCAAAGGCATTATCCAGTGACTCAGAGTCGCTACCATTCTTTTTGATTATTGGAAACAGCTTATCGATGTCCTTACCAATGGTTTTGGATTTCAAGACACCTTCGCGGGCATGCATCCAGTTCCTGTTTCCCCTTATGGTATTTATTTCTCCGTTATGAGCCAAATATCTAAAAGGCTGAGCTAGTCCCCAGGTTGGGAAGGTATTGGTACTGTATCTTTGGTGAACCACTGCAATGGCACTTTTAAAATTAGTGTCATCTAAATCCACATAATAGCTGTTAATCTGTTGAGCTACAAAGAGTCCCTTATAAACAATGGTTCTGCTTGATAGTGAGCATATATAGAAATATTCAGAACTTCTCTTTATTAGCAGGTCTACTTCACTTTCTATGCTCTTTCTGATAATATAAAGAGTTCTTTCAAAAGCCCTGCTGTCCTCACAGTTACTTTCGATAAATACCTGTCTTATAGTTGGTTCTGTTCCTCTGGCAGTTTCTCCAATTACTCTATTATCCACTGGAACATCTCTCCAGCCAAGGACCTTTTGTCCTTCTGTCTGAACGATTCTTTCTACAATTCCCTCGCACTGCAATCTCACAGCGGGTTCTCTTGGAAGAAAGATCATACCAACTGCATACTTCGATGGCCTTGGCAACTGAATACCTAGATTTTCACACTGTATTCTAAAAAACTCATCAGGTACTTGCACCATGATTCCAGCTCCGTCACCGGTATTTGGATCCGAGCCCACAGCCCCTCTATGTGTAAGGTTTTGAAGAACCTTGAGAGCATTTTTTACTAAACTATGGCTTTTTTCACCTTTTATATTTGCAACAAAGCCAACTCCACAACTATCTTTTTCCTGTTCTGGATCATATAGCCCTTGCGCTTCAGGAAATCCCATTTGAAACTTCATTTTATAGCCCCCCACACCAAAAAGTATTTATTTTCATTATACACTGAATTATCAATATTTCAATATATTTTTTGTATTTTTGTTAACTATTTGTCGTTTTATTTAATAAATATTATGTTTAAACCGCATTTTGTTACTACATTGTTACGCAGTATTCGTTTTCATTTCATGAAATAAAAAAAGAAGAATGCAAGAATGAAGGTGCAATTCTTTCATTCTTACATTCTTCTTTTTTATCCTGAGTATTTTTATTTATTTAATCCCAATATTTCTTCCACAACATCCTTCATATCTTCTTTCCTGCAAACCCTGTTATGAATCACAGGTCTTTTATTTATATCCTTCACAGCTGCCGGTACGGGGACCTTGCTGATCTGAGACATTATATCTATAAGACTAAACTCATCAACAGCCTTATATCTTTCATCTAAAGCCCCCATAACAGAGGTGTTAAATTTATATGGACTGGCTGTAGAAGCTATGACCACCTTAGTATCTATATCCTGTGTAAAGGACTGGTAGTCCTTATAGGCACTATAGCCCACTGCTGTATGGGTATCGATAAGATACCTATCCCCTTCAAATACCTCTCTTATTGCCTGGAAGGTTTCCTCTTCAGAGGCATAGGCAGCAAACAAGTCCTTTAAACCAGCCTTCATGCTGTCACCAATTTCATAATATCCTTCCACCTGTAATTTGTTCATAAAGTCCTTAACCACTTCTGAGTTTCCATCAGCAAGTATATAAAGAAGTCTTTCCAAGTTGCTGGAGATAAGAATGTCCATGGAAGGAGATGAAGTTAACACAAACTCCCTTCTCCTATCATATATGCCGGTTTTAATAAAATCATATAGAACCTTGTTCTCATTGGAAGCGCAAATTAATTTATTGATTGGAAGTCCCATGTTTTTAGCATAATATGCAGCTAAAATATTTCCAAAATTTCCCGTAGGCACAACTACATTGATAGGTTCTCCCAGCTTTATTTCTTCATTTCTCACCAGACTCATGTAGGCATAGAAGTAATAGGCTACCTGCGGCACAAGCCTACCGATATTAATTGAATTAGCAGAAGAGAACATGGAATTTTTGCTGAGCAGCTTCTTCTTAACCTCTTCATCATTAAAGATTGCCTTAACTCCGTTTTGTGCATCGTCAAAGTTGCCTTCAATTCCAACTACAAAAGTATTGCTTCCCCTGTGGGTTCTCATCTGCAGCTTTTGTATTTCACTTACGCCCTTCTCCGGAAAGAATACGATGATTTTAATTCCATCCACATCCGAAAAACCTTCCAGAGCAGCCTTGCCCGTATCTCCGGAAGTGGCAGTAAGAATAACAACCTCCCTATTCATATTCTGCTTTTTTAAAGAGGTGGTGAGTAAATAGGGAAGTATAGATAGTGCCATATCTTTAAAAGCAATCGTTGGCCCATGAAATAGTTCCAGAAAATAAACTCCTGCTGCTTTTTTCAGCGGGGCTATCTCCTCATGATCAAATTTTTTATCATAAGCGCTGTTTATACAATACCGCAATTCCTCTTCACTAAAGTCTGTAAAAAATTCCCTCATAACATTATAAGCAACTTCTTTATAATCCATTCCTACCATCAAATTCAAATTAATTCTGAGTTTTGGTATGGAATTTGGTACATACAGCCCTCCATCCGGTGCTATTCCGGATATTATGGCTTGACTGGCTGTTTTAAGTCCTTTGCTGCCCCTTGTACTCCTATATAACACTGACATATGATCACTCCCCAATAAAATAATCCATCAATTTATAGCCCTCTTCAAATTTCAAACCGGATAATATGGCCCCGTCTTCGTCAAAGGAAAAAATGTTATTCTTTTCTTTCCTGCTGTCGTATATTACAAATGGTACAGGGGCAGAAGTATGAGTTCTTAAAACTAATGGCGTCGGATGATCCGGAAGCACCATAATTTTATATTCTTCTCCCATCTTGTCCATTTCTGACCTTACATAGCCTGCTATCTTCTCATCAATTAATTCAATGGATTTGACCTTATTTTCCAGCTCATTTCTATGACCACATTCATCCGGTGCCTCTATATGAATATAAACAAAGTCATCACCGTTTTTTAATGCATCCACTGCCGCCCGAGCTTTTCCCTGATAGTTGGTATGCACGTTACCAGTAGCACCTTCTACCTCAACCACCTTTAGTCCTGCACATATACCTAAGCCCTTTATCAAATCTACCGCAGAAATTACCGTTCCCTCTAAACCGTACTTATCTTTAAATTTTGATAGCAGAGGCTTTTTCCCCTCTCCCCAAATCCAAATTGAGTTAGCAGGTTTTAGACCACGGCGCACTCTATCTAAATTAATAGGATGCTTTTCCAGAATGGAAACACTCTTTTCCATCATCTCAAGCAATACAGAACTATGTTTTCCTGCAGGCAGATATTGTTGGATTCTTCTTCCAATTATATCGTGAGGAGGAACAAGCTTGTAGCCCTGAGGTGCATTATGCCAAACCAGCAGATGTCTGTAGCTTATTCCGGCATGGAACTTCATATCCTGCAGCTCCAGCTCTGCTTTTAAGTCTTCAATAAGTACTGCAGCTTCAGCTGTTGTTATTTCATCCGAGCTGTGGTCTAACATTACCCTGTCTTTATAGCTTTCTCCTTCAGAAAGTGTAACTAGATTACATCTGAAGGTAATATCTGTGTCTTCCAGCTTTACCCCCATACTGGCTGCTTCAAAGGGTGACCTGCCGCTGTAATATACCTCCGGGTCATAGCCCATCACTGCAAGATTCGCAGTGTCACTTCCCGGAGGCATCCCCTTGGGTATAGTGCTAACCATACCAACTTCACCCTTTAGTGCAAAATAATCAAAATTATCTTTCTTAGCATACTGCATAGGTGTCTTGTTCCCTAACTCAGGCACCTTCAAGTCTGCCATGCCATCTGCAAGAATAACTATATACTTCACGTAAGGCCCTCCCTTATATCTTCTCAACTCTTATGATGTTTTCCACCTTAACCACAGTAGATAGTTTTTTAACTTCCTCTATGGCATCACTTATATTTTTTTCTGTAGTCTGATGAGTTATAAACACAAGAGGAACCTGCTCACCAGTCTTACCCTTTTGTATTACGCTGGCAAGACTCACATTATTCTTACCAAATATAGCTGCAATATCACCAAGGGTACCAGGAGTGTCTAAAACTGTACATCTTATATAATACTCACAGACTGTATAATCCATACTTTGTACTCTCAGATTGGATAACTTATCTTTCTGTTCGGCAGGCACAATGTCATCAATACCATTTCTTAATACTGAAATAATATCCCCTACTACCGCACTTCCTGTAGGTAAATCTCCTGCCCCCCTGCCGTAAAGCATTAGGTCTCCCACTGCATTTCCCTTAATAAATATTGCATTAAAGGAGTCATTGACATTGGCAAGAGGATGATTTGCAGGTATCATTGCAGGATGCACCCTAAGCTCAAGAACACCATTTCTTTCTTTTCCTATGGCCAAGAGCTTGATAACATAGCCGAACTCTCTGGCATATTGTATATCTACCGAGGAGATTGAGGTAATTCCTTCTCTGTAAATTGAATCCACATGAACTCTGCTCCCAAAGGATAAGGAGCCTAATATTGCTAACTTATACATTGCATCATAAGCCTCAATGTCAGCTGTTGGATCTGCCTCAGCATACCCCTTTTCCTGGGCTTCCTTCAGAGCCTCCTCAAATTCCATGCCCTCCTGGGACATTTTTGTCAATATATAATTGGTAGTTCCATTTATTATTCCTAATATTTCAACAATTTTATTTGCAGTTAAGCTCTCGCTGATACCATGAATTATGGGTATTCCACCGGCTACACTGGCCTCATAGTACAGCATTACCCCCTGAGCATAGGCTGCATCCAAAAGTTCGTTTCCATGGGTAGCAAGCACAAACTTGTTGGCAGTAACCACATGCTTATTGTGCCTTATGGCACTTAACATATATTCCTTTGCCGGTTCTACACCCCCCATAAGTTCCACGACGATCTTAATGCTGTCATCCATTAAAATCTCATTATAATCCGTGGTGAGTATGTCTTCAGGAACTTCAACACACCTGGGCTTTTTTTTATCTCTAACAAGGATCTTCGCTACTTCTATATGGTAGCCTGACCTCTTTTTTATCTCCTTCTTATTGGTATTGAGAATCTTCCAAACACCGGTGCCCACATTGCCAAGACCCAAAATCGCAATTCTTACTTTTTCCATTTTTATAGCCCCCTAATTTCTTTTATTATCCTTGGACCAATAATATGGTCTGTATGTAGTAAAAAGCCAAGCATAAACTTGACTTATTAATCCTATCTGACAAAATGTGCATATTTATTCAAAACAATAATAGATTAACCCTGCTACTCAGCCATATATACTGTGAATTTTATCACACTTCTTCAGTTATTTCAATGAATTTTGATAAAATTGCAATATTGTAAGCGTTTCCTTTCATTTTTGGCAACAAATCTTAGGGCTCTCATGATAAATCTGCAATTTAAAGATAGAATTTTTAATAAAAAAAGCACTAAGACCATAGCTTAGTGCAAAAGGGGAAAATATCTAAATCACCATAACAGAATTATTATAGTAAGTTAAATAGCAATTTTTACATTTTTCCTTATATTCGCCCCCTAACTATATTCTATTACAATTCTTATACTTATTCAATGATTTTTATAATAATTCAGAAAATTAATGTTAAATTTATGTTATTTTTTGTAATACATGTCTCAAATTTATGATTTGTTAATAAAATGGAAATATAAATTTTGAAACGGGTGATTTGTATGTGCGGAATAACAGGCTTTATCAACTTCAAAAAAGACATAAGCTCTTATAAGTCTGCTCTTAAAAAAATGACCTCTACCTTATCCCTAAGAGGGCCAAATCAAGAGGGCTACTATATCAGTCAAAAGGCAATGCTGGGGCACCGCCGACTAATAGTAGTGGACCCAGACGGTGGTACTCAGCCTATGATAAAAACCATAGAAAATAATAAGTTTGTCTTAGTTTATAATGGTGAGCTTTATAATACAGATGAACTGCGCCGCAGTTTAAAACAATTAGGCTTTCAATTTAACTCCTACTCAGATACAGAAGTCCTATTGACAGCCTATATGGCCTGGGGGCCGGATTGTGTCAACTATATCAACGGTATATTTGCCTTTGGTGTCTTGGACGAAAGGCAGCAAAGTTTTTTTATGGCCAGAGATCATCTTGGAGTTAAGCCTTTGTTTTATACAATTGTGGATGATAACTTCATCTTTGGATCAGAATTAAAGGCCTTACTTGCTAACCCCTTGGCAGAACCCATAATAGATGAAAAAGGCATCTGTGAAATAATGGGTCTTGGACCAGCTCATTCTCAAGACAGTGGTGTATTTAAAAATGTATATCAGCTGCCCCCCGCCCATTGTCTTCTGTACACCAGAGAAGGACCTAAGCTAAAGGAATACTGGAAACTCAAAAGCTCGGGCCATGTAGAATCCTTGGGGGAAACCGCAGAGCATGTCAGCAGTATCGTCTTGGACGCTATCCAAAGACAGCTGATATCTGATGTACCGGTATGCACCTTTCTGTCCGGGGGACTGGACTCTAGCATAATTTCTGCCGTTGCGGCATCAGAGTTTAGCAAGAGGGGTGAAACTCTTAAAACTTACTCCATCGATTACGAAGATAACAAAAAACATTTTAAGTCTACGGATTTCACTCCAACTACCGATGATGAATGGGTGGATATTATGTCTGCTTATATTGGCAGCAAGCATCATAGGGTAGTTCTTAACAACAAGATGCTGGTCCAAAGTCTTGAAGATGCAGTTGAAGCCAATGATATGCCCGGAATGGCTGACATTGACTCTTCATTACTCTTGTTCTGCCGAGAGGTAGCTAAGGATAATGTGGTGGCCTTATCAGGCGAATGTGCTGATGAGGTTTTTGGGGGCTATCCCTGGTATACGAGACCAGAGTTAAAAAGTTTAAACACTTTCCCTTGGTCAAATGCAGTTAAGGAAAGAAAAGCCCTCCTATCTCCTGAGCTAAGTCACATAGATTTGGAAGGTTACGTAAACCAGCAATATAGTGAGGCCTTAAAGCAGGTTCCCCTAAGCGGAAGGGAAACCCCAGGTCAAATAGCCTCAAAGAACATGTTTTATCTTAACATTAAGTGGTTTATGACTACCCTGCTTACAAGAAAAGATAGGATGAGCATGACCAATAGTCTTGAAGTGAGGGTACCCTTTGCAGATTATAGAATTGTGGAATATGCATACAATATTCCCGATGAATATAAACTCCTGAAAGGCCGTGAAAAAGGACTCCTTCGAGAGGCTCTCAAAGGTCTGTTGCCGGAAGAAATTCTTTGGAGGAAAAAAAGTCCATACCCTAAGACCTTTCATCCCGATTACACGGAAGGTGTTCAAAAATGGATGAGAGAAATTCTTCAGGATAGTACTTCACCAATGCTAAAAATTATAAACAAGACAAAGCTTGAGGACATTACGGAATCTGCCGGTCAATCCTTTGGTAAACCATGGTTTGGTCAGTTGATGAATGGACCTCAACTCATCGCTTATCTTATTCAACTAGATCTATGGCTGAGAAAATATAAAGTTAAAATAGAGATCTAAATTAAGCCCTTGTAGGCAGTATCATATTAAGAGCACCTTATCTTTATAAAGAGTTGAAGGCAAAACCGCCTATCAGCTCTTTATTGATGAAGAATTAAATTATTGTGCCAATTCATATTAAGTTCCTCTGCTATATGCTATAATATACCATAGAAATACTATAAAGATCACGCTATTACAACAAGGTGGTGAAAGCATGAAAGAAATGTCAGCAGATATGCATTATTCCAGCGCTAAAAAACTAGGTATAAGAGAATATAATAGAAGTGCCTCCAAGGGCCAAAGTGGCCACCTTCCATCTTTAGAGGGCATACTTAAAAATACTGAAATTGTTTCAGAAGTAGAACTTGGAATAGTAGAAATTCCATTAAAAAAAATTGTAGGAACATATACTATTCTAAGAAGCCGATCATTTGCAAAGAATTTTATGCCCCTTCTTCCGGAGGATACGGAATTTTATCAAAAGTGGAAATCACTATGTGAAGCCCATCTTAACGAAGGTATAAAACATTCTATCAAAGTATATGAATACCTTAATTGGTTTTATGTAGTTGAAGGAAATAAAAGAGTAAGCGTGCTGAAATATTTTGATGCCCATTCCATCTTTGGCAGCGTCACAAGGCTGATACCAAAGATGGACGAAAATGATCCTGACATATGTATTTATTATGAGTTTTTGAAATTCAATAAGATTACAAAAATCTTTTCCATATATTTCTCTAAACCAGAAAGCTTTGATAGACTTTTGAAGAAATTGGATAATTATAATCCTGCGCTGTCACCTGTAGAAAATAAGTATACACATTTTGAAATTTATGTATATAAACCCTTCAGAGAATTATATAAAGATCTAGGAGGAGATAAGCTGCCCTTAACCACAGGAGATGCCCTTTTAGAATTTATAAAAATTTATGGCATACCGGAAGAGATTGACGATAAAACTATTTTGTCTAAAATGAAGGCCTTAATGACTGAGCTTGAGTACAAAAACAAAAATCCAGAAATTGATATACAGACAGATCCAGTAAAAGTGTCTTCGCCTGGAGTTATCTCTACCCTGACTTCCTTAGTCCTACCAAGAAAGAAGACATTAAAAGCGGCCTTTGTATATTCAAGAACCATTGAAACTTCTGGCTGGTCCTATGCACATGATATAGGCCGAAAATATGTTGAGAAAGTTCTGGATGGTCAAGTAGAAACTTCTTTCGTGGAAAACGTACCTTCAGAAGGCGATAAAGCATATAATATTTTGCAGGGATTAGCTGATGCAGGTAATGACTTGATTTTTACAACAAGCCCTATCTTTAAGAAGGTAACACTTAAATGTGCTATGAATAATCCTCTTGTGAAATTTTTCAATTGTTCCGAATATCAGCCCTACCTTCATGTGGGAAATTATTTTGGAAGAACCTATGAACCAAGATTTTTGACAGGTATAATAGCAGGTGCAATGACAAAAAGTAATGTAATAGGTTATGTTGCTTCCAGTCCTGCCCATGAGGTAATAAGCTCCATTAATGCCTTTACAATAGGTGCAAGGTTAGTTAATCCCTATGCCAAGGTAAAGGTAAGCTGGACAAATGAGTGGAGTAATCCAAATAAATCTTTACAAGCTTGTGAAAGCTTGGTTAATAGCGGAGTAGATATGATTTCAAATCAAAATCTGTTGACTCCACACCCAATCACTAAGCAGTATGGTATTTACTCTATGCTGTCCAGTATTGACAGTAAAACCGGTTTGCCGGATAAGTATCTGGCAGCACCCATATGGAATTGGGGAATATTCTATGAAAAAATTATTAGAAGTGTTTTAAGTGATACCGCAGGCACCCTAAATGACATCTTCGGCAATGACTATAAGATGATCAATTTTTGGTGGGGCATAGCATCCGGTGTTCTTGATATTTACTATTCCCAGGATCTTGTACCGGATGAAACTCAAAAACTAGTTAATGTAATGAGAAAGATGATAGTCAGCGGTGTATTTCATCCCTTTACCGGGCCTATCTGTGATAATGAGGGAACCTTGATAATCGAAAAAGATGAGATACCTGCTCACCAGCAAATTTTGTCCATGAATTGGTTTGCAGAAGGTGTTGATGCTGTAACTGCCAGTAATAAATAAATTATTATAATAACCTCTTTCATATACGGGAATACTTAGTCTATAACAATATATTTGTTCATAGTTTTTAAGGTATATGGAGGCGATGTAATGGTTGTTAATATGATTGGAGTTCCTCTATTCTTAGGAAGTGACCGAAAGGGTGTCGAATTAGGGCCTAATGATTTGAGAGCTCATGATATAGAAAAGATTATTGAAAAATATAATCACACCGTCTATGACCTGGGAAATATTTATGTAAAAAATGTGAACGAGAGCCAGAAATTTGCTTTCCACAAGAAGATGAAATATGTAAATGAAATTGTTGATGTGGCTAACAATCTTGCACAAGCTGTATATTGTTCACTTAAAGGCGGAGCCTTTCCTTTTGTGGTTGGCGGAGACCATTCCTTGGGACTAGGCAGCGTGGCAGGAGCAGGCAAGTACTTTCATGAACTTGGAGTGGTCTGGGTCGATGCACATGGTGATATTAACACCCATGAAACTACTTTAACGGGTAATGTTCACGGTATGCCTCTTTCTGCCGCCATGGGCTTTGGCTTTGACAAGCTTGTTGATCTCTATTACGAAGGCCCAAAGGTCAAAATGGAGAATGTTTTTATCATCGGAGCCAGAGATTTAGATGTGGATGAGCTGAAGTTCATAGAAAAGACCAACCTAAATGTATGGACTACAGATTATATTAAGAAAAATGGCGTGGAGAATACTTTACTGGAGGTTATACAAAAGCTCAAAGAAAGAAACCTGAGAAGTCTCCACTTGAGCTTTGATATAGATGTACTGGATAAAGCCCTGGTACCGGGTACCGGAACCCCCGTTGATAAGGGCCTAACAGTTGAAGAGTCCAAAGCCATATTAAAATGCATCATTGGCACAAATCTTGTTAAATCAATGGATATAGTAGAACTCAACTCCACTCTTGATGTAGACGGCCTAACCTTGAAAACAACCTTAGATCTTATTGACTACTGTTTTTCAATATTGAAATGACACCTAATAGATGTACAATTAACATTTTGCAATATATATAGGTGCTGTTGCTAATTTAAAACAAAGTGCAAAGTAACTTATTTGTGACAAGTTAAGAGTGACAAGTGACTAACTTGTCTCTTGTCACTCATCATTTATACTCCAATATATAATGATCATAAGCATTAATCACCGTGGTCCCTTCGTACTTCTTTATTCTCTCAGGTTGATAGCCATAGCTTAAGTGCTGGTGTCCATGAATGAAATATTGAGGTTTATACTTTTTAATCAACTCATTAAAGCATGCAAATCCCCGGTGGCATAAGTCTTCACCATCTCCTACCCCTAGCAGAGGAGCATGGGTGACTACAATATCAACACCTTTGTTCAACCAAAGCTTAAATTTTAACTTTTTAACTCTTCTTTTCATCTGCTTCTCAGTATATTGAAAGTGTCCCAGATTATAGCGCTGGCTGCCACCAAGTCCTAAAATTCGTATTCCCTTAAAAACAACCATGCGGCCATCTATACATTCACAGCCTTCCGGAGGATTCTTAAGGTACTTGTCGTCATGATTTCCCGGTATGTAAAACAAGGGGGCTTTTATCATGGTAACTAGAAAAGATAGGTACTCAGCTTTTACATCTCCGCAAGATATTATCAGGTCCACATCTTTAAACTTTTCAGGCTGAAAATAATCCCATATATAAGTTGATTCCGTATCTGCCACAAACATTATTTTCAAACCTCATCCCACCTTTTCTATCTAGCTTTGTTTATAAAAATCTAATCCTCGGTATATAAGACAATTATATCACAAAAAAAATAAGACACAAAGAATCTAATCTTTGTATCTTATTACTGATAAAAAATCTATTTTTAGTCTTTTAGTAGTAAACTCTAACAAACTTTATTGAATAAATATCGCACATCAAATTGTCATCAGTTTGAGCCTCTCTCAGAACTATATAGCTTATACCTACGTCTAGCAATACACCCTCTCTATCAATAAAAGAGTTAACACCTATCAGAAATTCCACTTTTACATATCTTCCTATCAAAGTTCTTAAGTGCCCTTGCATGTAATTAGTATCTAGATACACCGGTGCCCCGGGAGCTTCCGGAAAAGTTGCTCCAGGAACTATGGATGGCCCTTGGAACTGTTGTTGCATTTGTGTCTGCGCAGGCATTTCTACTGCCAATCCTTGAGGTGTCATCATAGTTCCTTGACCAGGTGCTTGCATCATTGGTATGTTCTGTTGGTTTATGTTGGCTTGTGTCTGCATCATAGGGTTTTGCATGGGTGTCATACCCATAGTACCCTGCATAGGCATAACCCCTTGCATCGGCATATATCCACCGCAAGCCCTAAAATCTGCAGGTTCCATTACTGGGCCTTGCCTATACTGACATTCTTCACAAAAGTCTTCGTACATGAATATCCTCCTAAAAATTGATTAAATACTAAGTTTGTGCATATAGTTCTGTTGGGTTGTAGAAGCAGTGCTGAACTACCCTTACTTGGAATCTTCCTGATCCATTATAGGGAAAAGTGTATGGACAATTAGGCCTAAAGGGATTAAAATACCAAAGGGATGCACCAACATTAAATAGTCGATTTCCGGCCAAAGCCCAGTCGGCAATATTATAATGAATCTGTTCCGGAGGATTGGCCCATATGGTCTGTGGATTAGGTACTCCTCCCAGAACTGACCTCATGCAGTCAAATTGACCCTTTTGATAGATTATCTTTCTAATATCCCCTTGCCCAATTCTATGGTATTCACCATAGGATACACGAACTCTATTCATAATGCACGTAGCTACGGCCTTCATACCATTTTCACCTTCGCCACCTGCTTCACACCTGATAATTCTGGCGAACAACTCTCTATTTGAATAAGCCACTCATTTCACTCCTTATTCAGTGTACATTAATAGGATATTCACTTTCAGGAAAAATGTTACAGTTTTGTAGAACTAACCTCAAAATCTTACTTACCAGCAACGGAAAGCTTACTTATTAAAATGGATGCACTTCCATAGTAGCTTGAACCGGAAGGCAATATGAACTTAAGATCCTTACCCACTTCTTCTACGTCTTTTAATAGCTGATAAAAGTTTCCTGCCACAGTAATCTGCTCCACAGGCTTCACTATTTTCCCCCCTGAAACGCTGAATCCTTTCGCTGCGAGGGAAAAATCTCCAGTGATTGGGTTTGCCCCTGCATGGGTTCCTGCCAAGTCTGTTATAAGAAGCCCCTCTCCTAACTTATCTAAAAGTTCCTCAAAGCTATAGTCACCGGGTTTAAAGTAAAAATTAGTTGGTGCCACAGATATGGCTGAAGCATATGAGGGTCTTGATGCATTACCTGTAGTTTTTACTTTAGCAACCTCTGCAGTTTTCAAATTATGAAGTAAAGTTACTAAACTTCCCTTGTCTATCACAGCCTTTTCACTGGTAGCTACACCTTCACCATCAAAAGGTGTTGATGCCAAGCCATACTCCATTAGTGGATTATCTATTAATGTTACTTTTTCTGATGCTACAATTGTACCTTCTTTATCCTTGAAGAGTGACAAGCCTTTTTGAGCATTATCTGCACAGAATGCACCGGCAAATGTGTTTAAAAGTTCTGCAGCCACATCATTTCTAAGCACTACCTTATACTTACCGGAAGTTACAGAAGTTCCGCCAATACGTTTTTCAGCTTCTTTCACTGCTTCTGTAGCTAGAACCTCTGGGTTAATATCCTTGATGTCATATCCTATTACATAAGCCATTTCATTGTAAACTTTTTGTCCATAACTAACCACCGGATTAATGCCTGCATAAATGAAATTACTTTTATGGGTGGCATTTACCCCGTAGGAATTGTATATGCCCCTTTCCTCTGTATAGCAGCCAAGACCGCAGTAACCTATATTGGTCACTTTTTCACTGGCAGCCTTGGCAGCCTCTTCAAGCTTCAAGGCAAGGTCTATTTTCTCTAAAGAAGTACTTCTCATTAGGCCTTCACTAAAGCTTTTAACTTCTTTGTAATTATCTACTTTGTTATATATGAACTCTTTTTCTTCATTTTCTATATTGGCAGCATTATAAAGCACGCTTTTAATTAGAAAATCAATACTCTCTTCATCTAACTTTGTAGTGTAGGCATAGCCCATCTTATCGGCTACAGAAGCTCGGAAACCAACCCCCATGATTTCACTTACACTGTACTTATCCAATTCGTTATTGTATACATTAATGTTAAAGTTTTCGTTTTTACTGTAGAATATTTCATATTCCTTAAGACCGCTTTCTTCTGCCTTTGCAAATAACTTTTCCTTAAATTCTCTAATGTCCATCTTACCTTCCCCCTACAGTAATTTCTGAAACTCTTATTAACGGCTGTCCAACGTTTGCCGGAATGCTGCCACTGGAGGATCCACACATTCCTTGGCCCTGAGCAAGCTTTTTACCTACCATATCGATCTTCATCAATATGTCAGCTCCCATACCAATAAGGCTTGCCCCTCTAACCGGCTCTTGGATTTTTCCATTCTTCACAAGATAGCCTTCAGCCACGGCAAAATTGAATTCACCGGTAACAGTATTAACGGAACCGCCACCCATTTTTTTCGCATATAAGCCTTCACTTATTGAAGCTATGATGTCTTCGTCATTGTCTTGTCCAGGTGCTATATAAGTATTGGTCATTCTTGAGGTGGGTGCATATCTATAGGACTCTCTTCTGCTGCTGCCCGTTGGTTGCATACCCATTCTTCTTCCATTTAACTTATCAATCATATAGCCTTTTAAAATTCCGTTTTCAATGAGCACATTTCTCCTTGTAAAGCTGCCCTCATCGTCAATATTAGCAGAACCCCATTGTCCTGGAAGTGTGCCGTCATCTATGGCTGTAACCTTATCTGAAGCTATCTTCTGGCCTAACTTTCCTGCAAATACTGAGTTCCCCTTAGCTACTGAAGTGGCTTCAAGTGCATGTCCACAAGCTTCATGGAATATTACTCCTCCAAAGCCATTTTCGATAGCTACTGTCATTCTTCCTGCAGGACAGTTTCTTGCATGGAGCATGGTAACAGCTGATTTGCTAGCTTCCCTACCAAAGTATTCCGGATCTATACTTTGGAATATTTCGAAGCCCTGTGCTCTTCCGGGTGCCTCAGAACCGGTTTGGTTTTCAATTCCGTTTGAAGCTATAGATCTTATGCTGAGTCTGGTTCTGACCCTTCTGTCTTCTGTGTATAACCCTTCTGAATTAGCTATGAGTATCTTTTGATCGGAATCAATGTAGGTTACTATAACCTGGGAAATTTCGCTGCTGTAGTCCTTAGCTGATAGATAAGCCCTCTTCATAACCTCTATCTTTCTATTATTTGCAACGCTGGAAGGTACAAATAGTATTGGATGGATATTAGTATTTATTCTCTCAGTGAGATTAACATCCATGCCCTCTTTCAAGTCTCCTAGGGCCTGGGCCGCCTTAGCAGCATTTTCTAACAGAGCCGCTCTGGAGCTGTCATTACAATACACATAAATACTTCTAAGTCCTTTGAATATTCTTATGCCTACTCCAAAATCTCTTCCGGAAACAATTTTCTCCATTTTTCCATCCATTAAATTTAAATTATTGGATATCTTATCTTCAGCAAAAACTTCAGCAAAGTCACCACCACTGCTTAGAGCCCTGCCTAATACCTCTTTTACTATATCTTTTGATAACATATATTTCCCCCTTATTCAAATAATAATTACTATTATATAATAGTTTGCACAATTTTATTATATCAATAACTTCCACAAAACACAAAAAGGCGAGATAATCCCGCCTTTTAAAACTTTGGTTAAACTATACCTTGAGCCATCATTGCTTCTGCAACCTTTAAGAAACCAGCAATATTTGCACCTGCTACAAGGTTTCCTTCAAAGCCATATTCTTCAGCAGCCTTTACACTTGTTGCATAGATATTTTTCATTATGGTCTTTAACTTGCTGTCAACCTCTTCGAATGTCCATGACATTCTCAAGCTGTTTTGTGACATCTCAAGAGCTGAGCATGCAACCCCGCCTGCGTTACTAGCTTTAGCTGGTCCAAAGAGAACTCCATTTTCTTGGAATAACTTTGTGCCTTCCAGAGTTGTGGGCATGTTAGCACCTTCCGCAACTGCCTTAACGCCATTTCTAATCAATATCTGTGCACTCTTTTCATCTAATTCATTTTGAGTTGCACAAGGAAGAGCAATATCGCAGGGAATAGTCCAGATTCCGCTGCAGCCTTCATGGTATTCAGTACCTGGATGTTCCACTACATACTCCTTTATTCTCTTTCTCTCAACCTCTTTAAGTCTTTTTACTGTTTCAAGGTTAATTCCATTTTTATCATATACATAGCCATTAGAGTCACTGCAAGCTACAACCTTCGCACCAAGTTCAGTTGCCTTTTGGATAGCGTATATAGCAACATTACCTGAACCGGATACTACCACTGTCTGCCCTTCAAAGCTTAAGCCCTTGCTCTTTAGCATTTCTTCTGTATAATATACTAAACCATAACCGGTTGCTTCTGTTCTTACTAGGCTACCACCATAAGTTAAGCCTTTACCAGTCAGCACTCCTTCATATTGATTTCTGATTCTCTTATATTGTCCATACATATAGCCTATTTCTCTTGCACCTACACCGATATCTCCGGCAGGAACATCGGTATCTTGACCTATATGCCTATAAAGTTCTGTCATAAAACTTTGACAGAAACGCATAATTTCCCCATCAGATTTTCCCTTTGGATCGAAGTTGGAACCGCCCTTTCCCCCTCCGATAGGAAGTCCAGTTAAGGAATTCTTAAATATTTGCTCAAAGCCCAAAAATTTAATAATACTTAAATTTACTGAAGGATGAAATCTTAATCCTCCCTTATAAGGTCCAATTGCACTGTTAAACTGAACCCTGTAGCCTTTGTTAACCTGAACCTTACCATTGTCATCTACCCATGGAACCCTAAACATGATAATTCTTTCCGGTTCAGTAATTCTTTCTAACAATCCGGCTTCCATGTATTCCGGGTGCCTTTCAAATACAGGTACCAAAGACTCTAAAATCTCTGTAGCTGCTTGGTGAAATTCACTTTCACCGGGATTGTTTTTCTTTAGGTCAGCTAATACTTGTTCTACATAGCCCCTTGCGCTCATTTTAATTCCCCCAAATACTAGTTATTTTCACAATTTATCATGTGAATTATATTATCATATTTACAATTATATACCTAAGATATTTATAGTTACAATGTTTTTTTGAAAATTTGTTGAAAAATTCACATAAAAATCAAATCATTATTAAATATTTATCATTAATGTAATTTTTAACCATGAAACTCATATATTATTATCAATACTTAAATTTCTATATTATATTTTGGTGAATTGAAAAGTTAACTTCCACTTTGTAGAATTAACTTCCACCGTAAAATCGATACTAGATAAGATTTTTGGTTATAAGAGTAATTTTTTGCTTATTTTAGACAAAAATGAGGTATAATTTAAGTAGCTCAAGCAGATTTCAGCTGATTTTGGGTATAGCAAACAAAGGGTGAATATTTTCCGTTTTTTTTGCAAAGGTAAATTCCACCCATTGAAAAAGTTTTAACTTAAGCGCCAGCGGTAATCCCTGCTTGAGTAGGTTAATATTTTAATAAACTCGGATTCATGATAATCTCATTTGGTTTGATGAGTTCTGAATCCAACTTTGCGAGCGTTTTAGCGCCGTAAAGGAAGCTGAATACCGAGTATGGAGACTGGTCATTCAGCTTTTTTCTTGAATAAGAATTAATGTGACTCATCATCAATGAGATATCCTTCTGTTGAAATGAGTTGAAGCTCTGGCCTTTAGGAACAATTCTCCGGATCAATTCATGGTTGTTTTCTGCAGCACCTTTCTGATATGGCGCTGAAGGGTCGCAGTAGAAGATGCGTGTTATGCGGTTTCCCTGCCTATCAAACTCGATAGCCTTTGGATTTGTAAACTCACTGCCGTTGTCAGTTAGAATGACAGGAAATAGTTTTAGAAAAGTGTCAGGCCCCAGTTCCAAATAAAGATTTTCGAAAATATCTATGACGGAACGTGAAGTGTTTGCATCCCTAATAAAAGCAAGCATAAACTGAGAATCAACGAAATGGATAGTGAGCAACACCTTACCACCTTTAGTACCTTCAACAGAATCCATTTCAACTACTGGAGTATCAGGATTTTCCTTCATGAATTCAAGAAAATCCTGATATGTGCGTCCAATTCTGTAGGACTTATCCACTTTAAAATGATTTTTAAGCTTTTTTCTTGGACGATAAACAACTTTTCTTGGAAGGTCAATATTTTTTGTGGAGAAAAGATTGTAATCAATATAGTTGTAGATTGATTTTTCACTATGCATGATAAGGTCTCTGTTATTAACGCAGATATGGTGTATAGATTGACCTCTTTGAATGAGTGGGGTTATGATTTTATCAAGACGTTTAATCTCGTCCTCAGAAATAGTTATGCCGCTTCGTGACTCAGAACGACGAAGTACATATTCATCATGGGCATAGGAAGCATTATAGATTGCTTTCTCCAGAGTACATTTTGTAAGGCTAGCACATCCATTGCACACATAAGGTGGCTTAGAGAGTAAGTGACAAGTATATGCTTTGTAATCAGAACAGAATTTTGAACAATCTGAACAAAAGCGACAGCGTCGAATTCTACAATGTGATTTCTCACATAGATATGTATGGTTGCAAGTTAAACGATGAATACAGTTGTTAAAAGGTCTACCGTAAGAACCTGTTCGCTTGTACATGATATGATTTTTAACCTCTTTGGAAATGGTTGTACAATCTCGATCAAGCTCTCGGGCTATTGCTTTGAAAGAAAGGGAGGCTTTAAGCATTATTTCAATAGAGACTCTTTCCTCTAACGTAAAGTGTTTGAATTTAGCCATAATGAAAAACTCCTTCCTTACCAAGCAAGGATTACTGTAATGACGCATATATCAATATAATAATATTTTGTATTACTAAATTCCACTCTCTATACTCTTTCATATTTGTAGAATTAAAATCCACTCTTACCACCTAGAGAGGTGGAATTTACTTTTGCAATTAAAGTATATTATATTTTTCACCAAAAAAATAAAAAATATTTTAAAAACATATTGACTATAAAACATATAGGATATATAATCAATATCATTAAAACTGAAAACTCAATAACTCTTATCAAGAGAGGCAGAGGGACAGGCCCTATGAAGCCCGGCAACCGGTAGATTTACACGGTGCCAATTCCTGCAGCGAAAGCTGACAGATAAGGATAGTTCGGTATCTAACCCGGGGTTATCCTCGGGTTATTAATTTATATAGTTGAATACTATCTAGGAGGATCACCATGATTGAAATAAAGAATCTCTATAAGCGTTTTTCAAATAAAGAAGTTTTGAAGGATGTCAGCTTTTCAATAGAAAAAGGAGATATCTTTGGTATAGTTGGACACAGCGGTGCCGGAAAATCTACTCTGCTAAGATGTCTTAATGGTCTTGAAAGTTACACAGAGGGAAGTATAGCTATTGATGGTAAAGAGGTGAAAAATCTGACAAGCAATGAACTGAGAAACCTAAGAAAAGACCTGGGCATGATATTTCAGAATTTTAACCTTATGACCAGCAAAAATGTTTTCCAGAACATAGCCTTACCCATGGAGCTTTGGGGCTACAACAAAAATACTATCCAGCAGAAAGTAGATGAATTATTGACTCTGGTTGGTCTGGAAGATAAAAAAACTTGGAGCATAACAAAACTCAGTGGTGGACAGAAGCAAAGAGTTGGAATTGCAAGAGCCTTGGCTCTTAACCCCAAAATTCTGCTTTGTGATGAAGCTACTTCTGCTCTGGATCCAAAGACAACTAAATCTATATTACAGCTGCTTAGAGAGATAAATAATAAGTTAAACATAACAATAGTAATTGTCACTCACCAAATGGAAGTAATTAAAGAAATCTGTAACAAGGTTGTTCTGATGGAGGATGGTGAAATCAAAGGCTATGGTGATGTAGAAGAACTGTTCCTCAAACCAACGGAAGAACTGGAGAGACTCCTGGGTGAAGAAGAGCTGCTTCCAAGCAAGGGTATCAACATAAAGCTGTTCTTCTCTAAGGAGTCAAGCGAAAACAGTATTATAACTTCTATGGCCAGAGAACTTGATATTGACTTTTCAATAGTATGGGGCAAGCTAGAAAAATTCAGAGATGATGTCTTAGGCAGCCTTGTAATAAATGTGGAAGAGGCTCACAAGGACAAGATAGTGCAATATCTGAAAGATAAAGGCATAGGAATGGAGGTTCTGTAATGCATCTGAATAGTTTACTTTTAAAATTAGAAAATATGCTAAGTGCTTTTTTAGATACTTTTGTTCAAATTTTGTATCCTGCCCTTATTGAAACCTTAAAAATGGTGTTGCTCTCAACGCTTTTTGCAGTAATTCTCGGAGCTATACCTGCTATTATTTTAGTATTAACCGATGAGAAAGGTTTAAAACCTAATAAATTTATATTCAAAACCTTAGATGTTATTATTAACACCCTAAGATCCTTTCCCTTCATTATACTAATGGTTTTTATGGTGCCTTTAACCAGACTCATAGTTGGAACTGCTATAGGTACTGATGCAGCTATTGTTCCCCTTACCATAGGTGCTGCTCCTTTTGCTGCAAGAGTCATGGAATCTGCTTTGAAAGAAGTGGATTATGGAATAATTGAAGCAGCCAAATCATTTGGAGCGACTACTTCACAAATAATTTTTAAAGTTATGTTGAAGGAAGCTATTCCATCATTAGTGCTGGGTATAACCCTGACAGTTATAAGTGTTATAGGTTATTCCGCCATGGCCGGTGCTGTTGGAGGCGGCGGACTTGGTAATGTTGCCATAACATATGGTTATTACCGTTTTAAATATGACCTGACAATATATACGGTAATAATACTGATAATAATTGTTCAAGTTTTCCAGACTTTGGGCAACTTTTTATATAAAATATTAAAAAAATAAAGTTCATTAATTTAAAGGAGGCTATTTTTATGAAAAAGATTTTATCACTTGTAACAGCAGCAGTTCTTTTGCTTTCATTTGGGGGATGCACAAAGAAAAATACAACCGCAGGAGATACTACAAATAAGAATGAAGTAACTTCTGGCACAGAAACCGGTAAATCTGATGATAAAAAGGAAATAATCGTAGGAGCCACACCGGTACCTCATAAGGAAATTCTTGAAATTGTAAAGCCTATTCTTGAAAAAGAAGGTTATACACTTACAATAAAAGAATTTACTGACTATGTACTGCCTAATACAGAATTAAATGAAGGCAGCCTTGACGCCAACTTCTTCCAGCATGTACCTTATCTTGAAGCAACAAATGCAGAGAAAGGAACAGACTTGACCTATACTGTTAAAGTTCACCTGGAACCTATGGGACTTTATTCAAAGAAGATTAAGAGCCTTGATGAGCTTAAGGATGGTGCTACAATATCCATACCAAACGACAGTACAAACGGAGCAAGAGCATTAAGGCTCTTAGAGAAGAATGGCATAATAAAGCTTAAGGATGGCGAGCTGGTTACAAAGCTTGATATAATTGAAAACCCAAAGAACATAAAGATAGAAGAATTAGAGGCTCCAATGCTTCCAACAACCCTAGCAGATGTAGACGCTTCTATAATTAACTCAAACTTCGCTATGGAAAACGGCTTAAATCCAACAACAGATTCTATAGTTATCGAAGATAAGGAATCACCTTATGCTAACGTACTTGCTGTAAAGAAAGGTAATGAAGATAAACCTTATATACAGGCTCTTTCAAAGGCACTAACTTCAGAAGAAGTTAAGAAGTTTATTGAAGAAAAGTATGAAGGAGCAATTGTTCCCTCCTTCTAATAATTAATAATGGATAATTAACAATTAAGGAAGAGATCCTGTGTTGGGTATTTTTTTCAACACAGGATCTTAAGGCATGCTAATTTTTATCAGATTCATCAGTGGTGGTGTTATTCTTTATAAACTTTGTGTTTTTGCTCATATTGCCTGCACTGGACAGGAGGTCGTGTATGAAGTTTGCTCCTCTGCTGATTAATAGGCCGGTTAAAATTGTACCTAAATAGGGTATAAATATCGGTATTTCTACAAGCTCCATAATATCTATTCCCGTAGATATGGCTATTAGAATCCCAATAACCATTGCACCAATTCTGTCAGCAGATAACTTACCATTCTGCCAGGTCATCTTAAAGGTTTCCCAAACTGCCTCACTGATCATCGCAAGTATCAGAATTTTGGTAATGTTCATAGACTTCTCTCCCCAAATTAATTATTGCAGCAGACTCTTATGTTAAAATATATGCTGAAAAAAACATAATTAAATCAACAATATGAAATTTTCTAAGCTTTTTCCTTCATTTTAATAAAAAAGACCCGAAAGTAATTTCGGATCTTTTTTATAATTGCTTTTATATTTTACTTTTTAATTATTATACAAACTCATTAAGGAACATATCTACGTTTTTAACTTCCCATTTTCTATCTGCAAGAAGTTGCCCCTTTGCTAATACTGGATGCAGATCTTCAAATACCGGCTTTCCTAGTTCTCTATACAATACCCCTGTAGGTATTCCGTCATCACCGAACTGAAGTGCTTTTTCAAAAGCCCTTGCCTTATCTGATGCATCATAGCTTTCATCCAGCTTATAAATTCTCTCCTTATACCACTTGAAAGTGTTTACCTTATTAAAAGTTACACAGGGCTGAAGTATATCAATTATAGCATAGCCTCTGTGATTTATTGCCTCTTTTAACAGTTCTACAAGCTGTTCTCTGTCTCCTGTAAAGGTTCTGGCTACAAAGGTTGCTCCTGCAGCTATAGCTAAAGCAAGAGGGTTTAGCGGCTGCTGCATAACTCCTTCAAACTGCATAGAGGTCTTTTGTCCAAAAGCAGTTGTAGGTGAACCTTGACCTTTTGTTAAACCGTAAATTTGATTGTCATGAACTATCTGTGTAATATCCATATTTCTTCTTATTGTATGGATAAAGTGATTTCCACCTTCACCATAGGCATCTCCATCACCGCTGGTTACTATAACTTTAAGATTTTTATTAACCATCTTTATACCTTGAGCCGGTGGCAGTGCTCTTCCATGAAGGCCATTAAAGCCGTTAGCCCGAATATAATGAGGTGTTTTAGCGGCCTGGCCTATACCGGATACTATCATTAAATCCTCCGGTCTTATCTCCAGTTCAGCTGCCGCTCTTTTTATGGCATCCAATATAGCAAAATTACCACAACCAGGGCACCATGCAATTTCATCCTTGCTATTATATAATTTCAAATCCAACATCTACATCACCTCACTCTTTACTCTTGCTACAATATCCTCAGCATTTATCTGTCTGCCGTCATACTTCAATATGCTCTTACTCATCAAAATTCCGGTTTCCTGAGTAATTAGCTTGCCTAATTGACCTGTATAGTTCTGTTCAACATTCACTATTACCTTTGCTGAAGCAGCATACTTACTTAATAGCTTTGTTGGCAGCGGATATATATCTCCAAAGGAAAGGGCTCCAATCTTTATGCCTTCCTTATTCAGCAATGCTATTGCTTCCCTAAGAGCTCCATAGGTCGATCCCCAGCCTACCAAAAGCACTTCCGGAGCTTCTACACCAAAGTATTCTGGCTCTTGTACATCTTCTTTCATCAATTCTAACTTTTTCATTCTCTTTTCCATTTGAGCAATTCTTACGTGTGCTGACTCAGTGATATGAGACTCTTCTGTATGCTCATCACTATCAACCAAGACTACCTGACCCTCTGCCTTACCAGGTATTAATCTTGGAGATATACCGTTCTCGGTCAATTTATATCTTCTATATTCTTCTCCCTCTGACAACACTTCTTTTCCGGAGATATATTCTTCTATCTTTAAGCCATCTAAGTTAAACCTTGGCACTGTAACCTTAGAATCTGCCAAGTATTGGTCTGTCAAAATCAATACTAATGTCTGATATTTGTCTGCAATATTTAGAGCTCTAAAGGTCTGATAGAAGGCGTCTTCAGCATTTCTAACAGACATTACCATTCTTGGGAATTCACCGTGGGAAGCAGTCAGTAAGAAACTCAGATCGCTCTGTTCTGTTCTTGTTGGAAGCCCTGTAGCGGGACCTGGTCTTTGGGAATCCACGATTACCAGGGGTGTTTCTGTGATACCTGCTAAACCAAAGGTTTCAACCATCAGAGAGACACCTCCGCCAGAGGATCCGGTCATGGCTCTGGCTCCTGCATAGGAAGCGCCGATTGCCATATTGATTGCAGCAATTTCATCCTCAACCTGTTCAACTACAATGCCTGCTTCTACTTGCTTTTTAGCGAGGTAGGTCATAACACTGGTAGCTGGAGTCATAGGATAAGCAGAATAGAAATCCAAGCCAGCAGCTAAAGCTCCTAAAGCTATTGAAGTATTTCCGTTCAGCAAAAGTGTATTTCCTGCTTCAACCTTTGGTGCCTGCTTTTTAGCTTCCACTAAACCATAGCCCTTCCAAACTGCCTCAATGTTTATTCTTCTTACGTCTTCATTGAATTTTTTGGAAATAAAACCATCAAAGCCTTCGATATTAATACCAAAATATTTTAAAGTAACACCGGCCGCCATCATTCCAAAGGCTCTGTTTAGTCCAAGATCTTTACATAAGTTAATCAGCGGTAAACTTATAACCCTATCTTCTTGGAAATTTATGCTTTCGTCTATAAGAATGTTTCCATTCTGCTTCAATCTCTCTACATGATATTCAGCAGTGTTCTTATCCAAAGCTACAATAAAGTCTAGCTCTTCCTTGTGAGAAAAGATAGGTTCATCACCAAATCTCACCTGTGTAAAATTGTTTCCTCCTCTTACTCTTGACATATAGTCCTTGTTTGAGAATACGTAGTAACCATTCATCTTTAATACTTTTTCTACGAAGTCACTTATAGTGTCCATTCCCTGACCTGCCTGGCCACCTATTAGTATATTAAAATCCACCTGTTACACCTCCATTGATGTTCTTTTTTCGCACAGCATAGATGTTAATTCTTTTTATTTTTGATAATCTATACTGATATTTCTCACTCTTAACTTAATTAAATTATAATCTCATATTAATTTTTAATCAATAATCATTATCAATAAATAGCGTGATTCAATTGTGTTCAAATTAATTTATCACACTCAATCTTCCATTATCTCAGTTTTTCAATAGCTGTTATACCGATTATTCATGCACTGTTTTTTTGAAAAGGCTTGAATTTCACAGGTGTGTAATTTCTTTTACAGAGATCTGTTATAGTATACATCCAAACAATCACTTTGTTTTATGCCAAATTAGTACAGTTCTTTAAAGCAAAAACTAAAAAAAACTGTGGCAGTCCACTAATAGAACTCCACAGCTTTAATTTAAGATCTTTATTTTATAGACTCCCCTAGAGTATGCCACGATAATACTGCACATTTAACCCTGGCTGGCATATTGGATATATTTTTTAATGCTGCTGCATCTTCTAACTCATCTAGCAGGTCATCCTCCGTTATTTCTCGCTTAATCATGCCTAGGAACAAATTCATTAATCGCTTTGCTTCTTCCACAGTCTTCCCCTTTATGAGATCAATCATCATAGAAGTTGAAGCCTGGGATATGGCACAGCCTGCTCCTGTAAAGGAAGCGTCCTCTATAACATCATCCTTAAGTTTTAATTCCAATTCTATTTCATCTCCGCAACTTGGGTTTCTGCCCTTAAGCACCAAGTCCGGTGAGTCCATATGTCTTTTATTATGATTGGAGGAATTATGCTCCATTATTAATTCTGTATATATTGTACTAAGATCCATAACCTAACCACTTCCTGACGCCTTTTATACTTTCTATAAATATATCAATATCTTCTACAGTGTTGTAAAAATAAAAGCTAGCTCTGCAGGTTGCATTTACACCCAGGTACTTCATAAGTGGGTGGGCGCAATGATGGCCGGCCCTTATTGAAATACCGTCAGCATCTAAAATAGATGCCACATCATGTGGATGGACATCCTTTATATTAAAGGATATAACTCCGGCTTTCTTATTAATATCCCGCGTACCATATATAGTTACATAGGGAAGCTGATCCAGCTTCATAAGGGCATAGCTTGTTAATCCTTTCTCAGTGACTTTTATGTTATCCATGCCTACCTTGTCTAGATACTTTATGGCTTCTTTTAAGCCTAGAGCTCCTCCCACATTTTGCGTACCACCTTCAAATTTGAAAGGCAGTTCTGCAAACTCCGCTTCCTGTTCCCAAACATACTCTATCATATCTCCACCATAGAGAAAGGGCGGCATGGCGTTTAAATACTTTTCCTTTCCGTATAAAACGCCAATTCCCATAGGTGCAAGCATTTTATGTCCTGAAAAGACCATAAAATCCGCATCTAATTCCTTTATATTAACCTTCATATGAGGAATACTCTGAGATCCATCTACAATAACTACCGCATCTACTTCATGGGCTCTTTTTATTATTCTTTCAATGGGATTAATTGTACCAAGTACATTTGATACATGTGTAACAGACACTAATTTTGTCTTCTCACCAATCTTGCTTTGAATCTCTTCTTCAGGAATAATACCTTCCTCATTTGTATACATGTACTTAAGTACTGCCCCCTTAGCCTTAGCCACCATTTGCCAGGGTACTAAATTGCTGTGGTGCTCAGCAATTGATATAACAATCTCATCTCCGGCATTTATAAAATTTATTCCATAACTGTAAGCAAGCAGGTTAAAGGCCTCCGTAGCATTTTTGGTAAATATTATTTCCCGGGTGCTGCCGGCGCCAATAAAATCTTTAACAGCCTCTCTGGCAGTATCATAAAGTTCTGTAGACTTTACACTGAGATAATAAGCACCTCTGTGAGGGTTTGCATTATATAAATTATAATATTCCTGCACCATTTTAGTAACTGACAAAGGCTTTTGTGTAGTAGCAGCGCTATCTAAGTACACAAGCCTTTTCCCATTGATAGTCTGATTTAGAACAGGAAAGTCCAGTAGATAATTATTAGACATTCAATAATCTCCTCCCGACATACTCAGAGATTTCCTCCTTCACCTCGTTGAGAGGTATTCTATCCATAATAGGCTTAAAGGAAGCTTCTATTATTAATTTCTTAGCTTCTTGTTCTGAAAAACCACGACTCATAAGGTAGAAAAGCTTGCTTTCATCTATTTTACCGGTGCTGGCTGCATGTTGACCTTCTACATTATCTTCCCCGCACAGGAGTAAGGGTACTGAACGGTTCCTGACTCCACTGCTTAAGAGTACCGCAAATTCTTCTTCTTTTCCTTTGGAGCCGCTGGTACCTTTTTTAAAGTCAAGAGTACCTCTGAAAATCTTGCTGCTTTTATCCATTAATGCACCACGGGTCTCAATAAGGCTTTCACATTCCTTACCATAGTGATTCATTACATAGTTTATATCTATTTGTCTTTCCTTATCCCCAAGATATATAGAATAGAGCTTTATGCTGGCATTATTACCAAGCATATCATTCTTATTGCTTGTTACGGTGGTTTGGGCTCCTAATTCCACAAGCACGTAATTGATTTCTGCTCCTTCTTCAGCTACAGCAGCTATGGCATCCAAATATATTCCATCATCTTCCATCAGTTGAATCTTTACTAGGTTTATTACTGCCTCCTTCTTGGCATACAATTTTGTAATGCCGTTGTGAAAAGCTTCAACGTCTTTTTCCGAGGAGTACTTCATAACAACAGTTATTTTACTACCTTCCTCAGCAATAATTAAATTATTGTCAATCACGTGAGGGTTTTCCTTATCCATGTGATATTGTATGAACACCGGCTCTGTGATAACATTATTTTTTTCAGCTTCTATAAGATGACCGGTATTATAACTTTTTCTTGCAAGCTCTGTAAGGTCATTGGAAATCCCTATATCAGAATTGTTATCAAATATTTTTATTCCATTTTTTTCTTCCCTTATATCTGTAATCTTATAGCCTGAAGCTTCTGCTTCCTTAAGAGGGTTTTTCTTATATGCTCTTATTTCAGGAACTTGACCTTTAACATTGGCTTCATTTACACCAAGCCATCTCCAGGTTCTTACAGGTATATTATTTATGCCTTTCAACATTTCACTCATAGTCTCACCACCTAACCAATACTGCCTTCCATTTCAAGTTTAATAAGATTATTCATCTCCACGGCGTATTCCAGAGGAAGCTCCTTTGCAATAGGCTCCACAAAACCTCTGACAATCATTGCCTTTGCCTCTTCTTCGCTTATTCCTCTGCTCATTAAGTAGAATATAGCTTCTTCACTTATTCTACCTATCTTTGCTTCATGCCCCATATCTACCTCATCATTCAAAATATCTAAAACCGGTAAAGTATCAGATCTTGAAATATCGTCCAGCATCAGAGATTCGCAGGATACGGTAGATTTACAGTGATGTGCATTAGGTGCAACCTTTATAGCCCCCCTATATACTGCTGTTCCTCCGCCCTTTGAAATAGACTTCGAGTTTATGTTGGAAGTTGTATAAGGTGCAGCATGTATAACCTTTGCTCCGGTATCCAATATCTGACCCTTTGCAGCAAAGGTTACACCGGTAAACTCAGCCCTGGCACCTTCACCCTTTAAGATACTCATGGGGTAAAGCATTGAAACCTTTGACCCAAAGGAACCAGACACCCATTCAATGGTACCGTTTTTGTCTACTGTAGCTCTCTTAGTATTTAAGTTCATCATATTCTTTGACCAGTTTTCTATAGTAGAATACCTTAGGTAAGCACCCTCTTTAACATAAAGCTCCACACAGCCGGCATGTAAATTTGTCACACTGTATTTTGGGGCAGAACATCCTTCAATAAAATGTAGTCTGGCTCCTTTTTCAACAATTATAAGAGTATGCTCAAACTGCCCTGCTCCCGGTGAATTAAGCCTAAAATAAGATTGCAGTGGTATCTCTACATTAACCCCTGCAGGAACATACACGAAGGAACCTCCGGACCAAACTGCTCCATGAAGGGCAACAAATTTATGGTCTTGTGGAGGAACTAACTTCATAAAGTACTCCTTAACAAGATCCTCATACTCCCTTACCGCGGTCTCCATATCGGTATATATAACGCCCTGTTTTACCAGGTCTTCTCTTATACTGTGGTAAACTACCTCAGAATCATACTGGGCACCAACACCGGCCAGTGATTCTCTTTCTGCCTGAGGGATTCCCAGCCTTTCAAAGGTGTTCTTAATGTCATCAGGAACATCCTTCCAGCTCGCCTTTAAATCTGTATCCGGCTTTACATAGGTAACTATGTTATCCATATCCAGCTCCTCAAGGGATGGTCCCCAGGTTGGCATTTCTATTTTATTGTATATTTCCAAGGACTTTTGTCTGAAATCCCTCATCCATTTAGGTTCATTTTTTTCTTTAGATATTTCATCTACTATTTCAGGAGTAAGTCCGCTGGATACCTTAAAACTGTATCTGTCTTCATTTTTTATGTCATACAGACCCCTATCTAAATCCTCTACATAGGTCTTCTTTCTCTCCATATTTTCACCTCAACCTCTAAACCGCAGCTATATTGGCAAAGCCCTTCTCATTTATTTCATTAATCAAGGAACTGTCACCAACTTTCACTATTTTGCCGTCCTGTACTACATGAACATAATCAGCCTTTAAAAATTCTAGGATTTTGCTGTTATGAGTTATAATCACAATAGCATTTTCATCGTTCTTAAATTCCTTTACTCCATTTGATACAATCTTCACAGCATCTACATCCAGTCCCGAATCTGTTTCATCCAATATAGCAAGCTTTGGATTCAACATCATCATCTGAAGTATTTCATTTTTCTTCTTTTCACCACCGGAGAAACCCACATTAAGATATCTTTGTGCGTAGCTTTCATCTATCTTTAACTGTTCCATTTTGTCTTTTAATTCCTTTTTGAAAGCCATCATCTTTAGCGGTTTTCCTGTTATAGCGCTTCTGGCTCCTCTCAGAAAACTTTCCACTGTGATACCTGGTACTTCTTCAGGTGCCTGGAAGGATAGGAATATTCCCTTCCTTGCTCTTTCATCTGTCTTTAATTCAGTTATGTCTTCACCTTCAAAAACTATGGAGCCCTCTGTAACATCGTACTTTGGATGACCCATTATTATGTTCACCAGCGTAGATTTTCCTGCCCCGTTAGGTCCCATAATAATATGAACTTCTCCTTTTTTTATCTCTAAGTCCAAACCTTTTAATATTTCTTTTCCATCAACTTCTGCATGCAAATTTTTATTTCTAATAGCTTTTCCGCCATATAAATTCACCTCATATAAGTTTTAATCCCGAGTAATTTGCTCTGATTTATGATTATATTCTATACTCACTGTCATTGTTTGTCAATAATTATTATTCCCATTGTGTTACTTAATATTACAAAAGGGTTTTATCACTTTAAGAGGATACAGCATATGATGTTTATTGGGTGGAGAACTTCACCATACACATTTTGATGAAAAGGTGGTATGTGCATATGGAACAAATTTATGATGGAAACGAAAGAAAATGTGGATACATGAAAAACAATATAATATATGATAAGCACGGTAGAAAAAAAGGGTTCATTCACGATAATGTAATCTTTGATAAACACTGCAATCCCATAGCCTACGTTGAGGATAACATGCTCTTTGACATGCATGGCTGCCCCTTAGGTTTTATTCATGGCTGGGAAATTTACGATATGGAAGGTAAAAGAGTAGGCAAGGTCAATAGTTCCTGGGCCGGACTGTTGGCAGCAGCAGGATTGATTTACCTCCTAGGAGGCTTTGGCGGTTACGGCTATCGTTATGGCTATGGCTATGGCTATGGGTATGGCTATGGGTATAACCCCTTCTTCGGTGGTTACTTCTGGTAAACAAATGAAAAATACAGTTGACCAGTGAATTTCACTGGCAACTGTTTTTTTATCTGCTTCAGTATCCTACTGTTTTATGCCTCATTTATTCCTCTTCATCATAAAAATCCAGGAAGGAATAGTTCTTTCCATCCTTCTGCCAGCCTAGAATAGAGTCCATATTGACATTTTGAGCTGACTTAAAGATAGACTTTTCTACATCAGGGAACTTAGTCTTGAAATCCTTTATCATTTGCTTTATCTCGTATCTCTTATTCCCTATTTTCTTTGCTGCCACCATGCAAGCACAATTTAATGGCCAAATACCACTGTTTTGAGTGAACTTTTCAATATGGTCTTCTTCTACAAAATATAGAGGCCTGATCAGTTCCATATTTTCAAAGTTAGCAGCCTTCAGCTTAGGGAGCATAGTTTTGAAGTTTCCCGAGTAAAGAATATTGAGCATAGTGGTTTCAATAACATCGTTGTAGTGATGACCTAGGGCTAGCTTGTTGCAGCCTAGTTCCTTAGCTCTTGAATACAGAGCTCCTCTTCTCATTCTGGCGCACATATAACATGGATAATCCTTTGCAATTCTGTCTACTACCTCAAAGATACCGGAGTCAAATACCTTTATAGGTATTTGAAGATATTCACAGTTGTCTATCATAAGTTTTTTTATATCCGGATGATATCCCGGGTCTGCCAGTAGAAATTCTACTTCAATATCCATTTGTCCATTTCTCTTCAACAGCTGAAAAAGCTTTGCCAGAAGCATACTGTCCTTACCGCCGGAAACTCCTACAGCTATTTTATCTCCGTCTTCAACTAACTTATATTCTTTAATGGCCCTTAGGAATTTTGACCATATTTTAGTTCTATAGGTTGTGGTTATACTTCTTTCTATTTCTTCTAAGGGCTTTCTCTCATTGAAAGGCACCAAAATATCGCAACCATTTCCTGCAATACCACTCATCTGAAATCCTCCTCTTAAACCAACAAAGATTGATAATCTTTGAATCCTTAGTTTTTTCTTTTTGTATTATAACACCTTTATTGGCTTTTGTCGCTGGAAAATATCTTTATATCAATTATTTTTCAATCACAAATTCTAGATCTAACTCATTTGTGTTCTTATTGAGAACTTTCTCAGCTGCAATATTGAAGATTTCAGTATTTTTTCTTCTGTCTCCTGGGCACTTTCGTAGTAACTCAGTATATTTTATGCTTTCTTAGGATGTGTTCAAGCAATCCTACACACCCCTCTAAAATATCATCATAGGTTTCATCGAAATTACCGGTGTACCAGGGGTCTGCAATTTCTCGTGGCCGCGTTGAAAAATCAAGGAGCCTATATACCTTCTTATATTTATCCTCTCCAATAATCCTTAAAACATTTCTAATGTTGTAAGTTTCCATACATATTATATAATCATACATTTCATAATCCTTTTTAGTAAGTTGAACTGCAGTTTTGCCATCACAGGAAATTCCTACTTGCTGCAGCTTTCTCCTTGTACCGTGGTGTACAGGATTCCCTATCTCTTCTCTGCTTGTAGCAGAAGAAGCTATATAAATCTTGTCCGATAGCCCTCTTTCTTTCACCATATGACAAAAAACAAACTCAGCCATAGGACTTCTGCAAATATTTCCATGACACACAAACATTACTTTTATCATAATTCAGCACTCCTTCTTATAGAATAGTTCAATTAGGAAAAGTCCACATTTCATTTTACAGCATAGTTATCATTGTTTTTACCAAAATATGGTCCCAACCAACCGTTCTCATGCGTATTAACATAAGTCCAAGAAAATTCTCGGTCAACAACATACACATCTCCCTCTCCAAGCAAATCGCTTGGTTCTAGTACTGAAGCATCTTTCAATATAAAAGCATAATCTGAATGTTGATAAAAGATGTAGCAAGCTTTTTTCTCCTCATCCATAAAAGCTTGCTCAGCATCTTTTCCTACTAAACATTCCTTTTTTTCGTAGCTAAATATATGCCAAAGATAACCACAAGCACCATTACAGTCATACATGTAAATCTCTCTCTTTTCACTATCACTCAAGTGATTTGCAAACTTATCTTCCCACTGTTTTCTTAAATATGTCCCCCATTGGGGTATTTCCATAACCTTAACTTTTTTATCCTTAAGCTTTTTTAATAACTGCACTGTGACTCCCCCTAATATCTTTTTAATGTTTCCCCATTATACCACTTGTACATCGCTGTCTTGCCCTTGTACTATTGCATAAAAATCATCATTTTAGCCCTAATTCAACTAATTTTATATAATGTGGAATATCATCTATATTGGGCTTAAATGAAAATTGTGCGTTACAACATCCACATCTCCAGTACGTATTCCCACCTATTGTGTACTCTTGTCCATGTATACATCTGCCCTCAATATGTTTGGAGCATCCAGGATCACTCCATAAGAAAATCTGTTTTACAGAATCCGGACAATCCTTTAGATAATCTATACACTTTGAAACATTTCTAATGCGAAGGAATAGGATTAGTTTTTGTTTTATAAGATAACATTAAATAATGATAGGGTCCCTTTTTTTTACATCGCTTTCCTTGCTATAGTAAGCATAACCAGGTCCTTCGTTCGATTCTCTAGATCCAGCATAATAACCCATCTCACAAAGTAATGCATCCAATGCATATATGAATTCTTTTTCCTGTTGAGTGTGCATTTTGTCAGCCACTATATCTACACCATGCCCATAATTTACAACATTCATATCATCTTGAAACAGTTTATAATGACAAGCGATAAAATCACCAATTCTGTTTGTGTTGTAAGCCTTGTCCGCCATTAGTTTAAGTACAATTAAAACCTTTATTTTATACAAAGGCATCCCAAATGCTTCTGGGAATTCTGCAATATTTCCATATATGTTATCAAATAAGATCCATACTTCTTTGAAGACTGACTCAAACTCTTCCTTTGACATATGCTTTAAAAAGCAGTTATGAATTTCAAAACTCTAAGGTAATCGTACAAGCTACGCTTGTCTTAATTTTGACCATTCTTGCACCCAATATATATTCTCCATAATCCTTCCCAACTTTCATTATCAATTTTAAAATTATTTAATTTCCTAGTTTCATATCAGTTAAACCGCCTCAAAACTTTTTAAAAATAAATTGAATAAAAGCACGTTTTATATCATAAAATTTATAATTATTACATCAATTGTAACACATTCCTATAAACTTAGAAAAGTAATATATTTACCACAAAAGAAAATAGGACAGTACACCCACTGTCCTACTTTCTAAACTCAACTATTACCTTAAATAGATCACCATCAATTTCAATACTCGTTTTTCCGTCCTGGAGCTCAACTATGCTTTTAGCAATGGCAAGCCCAAGACCAGAGCCTTCAGTGTTTCGGGATTTATCTCCTCTTTTAAATCTTTCAAAGATCTCCTCTACATCAAAGTCCATTTCATAATTGGCTATATTTTTGATAGTCAGCTTAACACTGGCTTCCGTCTCTATTAAATCAATATATACCCTTGTATTTGGCTGAGAATACTTTAAAGCATTGTTGATTAGATTTTCAAATACCCTCCAAGTTTTCTTGCCATCCAGATATAAATATATCTTTTCAGATGGTATATTGGCTCTAAAGGTTAGGGAGGAGTTATTTATCTTCTCGTCAAATTCTCCAAGGGCCTGCCTTAGTATAGCCACTATATCTACCCTTTCCCTATTAAGTTCGACCGCACCACTGGACATTTTCGCAGCTTCGAACAGATCCTCTATAAGGACCCTTAGCCTCTGTGCCTTCCTATCCAAAACTTCAATGTAGCTGTATTTTTCTTCTTGGGATAACCCCTCATCTTTTAGAAGATCTACATAATTAATTATAGAAGTAAGCGGAGTCTTTAAATCATGAGATACATTTGTAATTAATTCCGTCTTTAGTCTTTCACTCTTAATTTGACTTTCCAGGGATCTTTTAAATCCATTTTTTATATTGTTAAAATTGTAAGCTAACCTTGCAATATCATCCCTGCCCTTTTCTTCTATAATATAATCAAAGTTCCCGGATACTATTTCATCAGACCCCTTCACTACTTGACTAAAATATATTGTCCTCTTAATAACATATCTAAGGATAAATATGGCATACGCAGCGAGGTAAATAAAGAAGAAGAGAGCCGCACTATTGCTTCCTACTAAAAATAATGCAACGAAGGCCATGCCTGCAAATACAGAAGCTCCGATAACTATTACCACCTTAAATAGAGCATTCCTAAATATAAATAACTGAGAAAATAAATCTATGGTTCTGTATAGCAAAGTTCCTTTCCATTAAGTTGTAAAATTCTCGTGACTGATGATTATATTGTAGAAGCCCCTTATATGTAGTAGTATATATAGCATAAAGGTTGAACAAAACATTGAAAACATCACGTAGTGGGGAATAGGCAAGCCAAAAAGATCCCTCTCACTCTCTGCAACAACGCCCATAAATGCCAACGTAGTAAGTAAAAGTGCTAACAGCCTAAGTTCCATAGGAATTCTTACGTAGAAATCTGTCAGATTATCCAATATAGTCTTTTCGTCATCTTTTTTTCGCATTACAAACATTAATAGTACTATGGAGACAGTAAAGGCTCCTACCGCTGCCTTTGCTTCACCGATTAATCGGTCACGCTTATATTGAAAGTCTGAATTTAGCCAGTAAACATCAGTAAAATTATCTACTTCCTGTGGCACTAAGATGTAACCTTCTAACTTGGCATTTAAAAGTATATCATTTATACCTTCATAAACAAGATCTTCTTTACTAGTGATTTTTTTGGGAAACTTCTCTTGGAATAACATTCCTTTTGAAATATACACATTTATGTCAGTGTTGCTTGGTAGATTAGTAAATACTCTCCCAGTTTCCTGACTTACCAAGTAATATTTAATGCTCTTCCACTGCTGTATATTGTATTTTAAGAGATTATACTGTTCATCCTTTTTTTTAATTAACTCTGCCCTGATTTGCTCTTCTGATTTTTCATATTGTTTCTTAAATTCTGAAATTCGCGTTTCTCGCTCTTTAATCAATCTCTGCTGCTCTTCTTTATTGCCCTCATAAACATTAATATTGTATTCATACTCATTCTTAATAGCACTTATATTTTCCTGAACAAACTTTGCATTTTCCTCTAATGCACTCTTTAGCTCCTCAGCATCTACCTTTTCCTCAGGAGTTTTTTCTTCATAGCCTTCAAAACTGTAAGTCACATAATATTCCTGTAAATCGTACAACCCTCTTGTAATCCTGTTCACAAAATCATGGGTTCTAAAATAGGATTTCTCTTCCACATACTCATAATATATAGTGAAGTTTGCTGCTGCAAGTACTGAATACCCAAGTAACATTATAGCTATGGTAAATATAATAGATTTTAAAAAACTATTTTTCGATCTTGTAGCCAATCCCCCACACCACCTTTAAATATCTTGGGTCCCTTGGGTTTATCTCAATCTTTTCTCTTATCCTTCTTATATGTACAGACACTGTATTGTCAGCATTATAACTCGGTTCCTTCCAAACCCTTTCATAAATCTCTTCTATAGAAAACACTCTCCCTAAATTCTCCATCAATAACTCTAATATACCAAATTCTATAGGGGTCACTTTGACTTCTTCTCCGTCAACAGTTACCGTCTTTGTGGCTTTATTGAGTACTAGTCCTCTTACACTGATTTCATCTGTCCTTTGTTTGTATACTCCAAAGTTTATATATCTTCTCAGCTGTGATTTTACCCTTGCCACTAATTCTACCGGATTAAAGGGCTTAGTAATATAATCATCAGCCCCAATGTTAAGTCCTAAGATTTTATCCGTATCCTCAGATTTAGCAGAAAGCATGATTATCGGAATATTCTTACTTTCTCTTATTTTGAAGGTAGCCTTTATTCCGTCCATTCTCGGCATCATTACATCCATAATTATAAGGTGGATTTCCTGTTCTTCCAAAATCATAAGCGCTTCTATGCCATCTTTAGCCTTAAATACCTTCATACCTTCATTCCTTAAATATATTTCAATGGCGTCTCTGATTTCATCTTCATCATCCACTACAAGAATGTTATAATTTATCATCATTATCACAACCTTTCGAAACTATTATATCAATTTTTCACCTCCATACCAGCTACAATACCATTTTAAACTAAAATTTTTACAAATCTCTTAGCCAAATTCTTAATATTTTCTTAAGCTTTTATAGCAAAAAAGAGGACGTTACGCCTATAAAGAAAATTGCGAAGTATTATTGATAAAAATTTAGGCTGAACATTTATAGGCATGCCATAGCATGACTCAATATTAAAAAAGTTGATGGACATGTTTTAATTGTTCATCAACTGTATTCTAAAACAGAGTCGTATGGAGTAAGGAAAAGTGTCATAACTGCAAATAAAGCAAAAATCTAAATCTTATGAAATATAGCACTCCTCTTATCATCCAGCCAACATACATGCCAAGCCATACCCCAACAAGGCCTAAGCCTAATTTAAAAAAGTAAATTTGCCAAAATTCAATGCAGCAGTTAAAATATTAGTATAAAATTTCATATGGAAAGGTTAAAATTATGACATCACAAGTTAGAATTGCAAGTCCAACATTAAATAAAATACTTCGTTTTATTTTTAAACGTTACTTCAGATACCGCTATAATATGATTGCAGATATAGAGAAAATAAAAGAAATAAAGGGGCCTTTTCTACTATTGGCAAATCATATTAATAACTGGGATCCCTTTTTTATTAATGCCTTTGTAGAGGAACCCATTCATTATGTAGCATCTGATGAGCAATTCAGAAATCCTATTAAGGGTTTTGTCCTTACTCATGTTTTTGGAGCCATTCCAAAGAAAAAATTTGTTTCTGATATGGAATCTGTAAAGGCTATTATCAAAGTAGTACGTTCTGGTCATTCCGTTGGTATTTTCCCTGAGGGGCAGAGGAATTGGAATGGCGAAACCGGTACTTTACTTTTTTCAACAGCAAAATTGATCAAGCTGTTGAAGATACCTATCATCACAGTTAAAATTAAGGGTGCTCATTTAACCCATCCAAGATGGGCCACAAAGGACCGTATTGGTAAAATAGAACTGGACTATGACTATATCTTGTCTCCGGAAGAAATTAGTGATTTAAGTGAAGAGGCTATTCATAAAAAACTAGAGCATTCAGTCTATCACGATGAAATGGCTTATCAGGATATGAATATGATACCTTATAAAGGCAAGAATTTAGCAGAAAGACTTGAGCTATACCTTTTTATATGTGCTAAATGCAATACTATTGGGTCACTAAAATCAAAAATCAATACTTTATGCTGTGAGGAATGTAATTATTCCGTAGTATATAATGAATATGGATACCTTGAAAATTCAGATATGGACCTCCCCTTCTCCTACCCTGGACAATGGGACAAATGGCAGTTAAGCTACCTTACGACTCTTTTCCGGAAGGCAATGCAAGAAGAACCTCAGGTGCTTCTTGAGGATAAGGATGTTACCATACTGATTGGCAATAAGCTTATGCCCCTGCGTAATTTTGCACAAGGTACCATCTCACTTGATACAAAATTCTTTTCTATATTTGCTGACGGAATTACTTTAAAGTCCTTTGAAATAGAAAAATTGTCAGGAATAAATGTTCAGTATAATGACGAATTTGAGTTTTACTATGATAAAGCCTTATATAGGTTTAAATTTAAGAATAAGAGTATTTCTTCTTACAAGTGGGTAAGTTCCCTGGAAATATTGCAAAAACTAATAACTGAAAAAAAAGTGGTTATTAAACCCAGGTAATCTATTGGGAGGTATTACAAATGGATTTGAACTGGTTATCAATGACGGATTTTATGTATCTTTCCTTATTTTTAGGTATAGCAGCTATTCTTAAAGAAAAATTTAAGTTCTTCAGTAAGTTGCTTATTCCGACCTCAATATTGGCGGGTTTTGTTGGAATGTTATTAGGACCGGAAATTTTAAATATCGTACCTTTTAATGCTAAAAATTTGGAAAACTTGGTATATCACCTTATGGCCCTTGGTTTTATAGCCCTAACCTTAAAGGAAAGGGAAAACAAAAAAACTGCGGATAGCTATAAAACCGGAGTCTTTATCGTTAGTACCTATCTAATTCAGGGAATTGTGGGTTTTATCATATCTCTGGGTTTGTTATATACAATTTATCCCGATATTTTTCCAACATTTGGACTTCTGCTTCCTTTAGGCTATGGACAAGGACCTGGGCAAGCTTATTCCATAGGAAGTCAGTGGGAAAAGATGGGATTTGAAAATGGTGGTCAAATTGGTCTCACCATAGCAACCTTTGGATTTCTTTGGGCCTGTTTTGGAGGCGTACCAGTACTTAACTATTTAGTAAGAAAGAAAAAGCTTAAGCATGTGTCCACCGCTGGTGATATTATTCAACGTCCCTTAGTGGAAAAATCGGAGCCCGGTGAGATCCCCTTAAGTTCAGGCTTAGATAAGATTACTCTTCAGTTTTTCTTAATAGGAATAGTTTATTTGGTTACATATTTAATACTGAAGGGGCTATCCAATATACTTACTCCTCTGGGACTTTTCGGCGAGACTATGTCAAACTTACTTTGGGGTTTTCATTTTCTAATCGCCACAGTTTTGGCCATGGCTTTCAGAATGTTATATGATTTTCTCAAAAAAAAGAATTACATCAAGGAAGAATATACAAACAACTATCTCCTTCAGAGGATATCAGGATCAGCCTTTGATTATATGATTGCTGCTTCAATTTCAGTACTTTCACTTTATGCAATAAAAAGTGCCTTGATACCAATTTTGATATTATCTACAGCAGGCGGGATAGTGAGCATTGTGTACATTATATGGCTGGGCAAAAAAGTATATAAGACTCATGTATTAGAGAATACAGTGGCCTTATACGGCATGCTTACCGGTACAATTTCTACTGGATTGGCTCTGTTAAAGGAAGTGGACCCTGAATTTAAAACTCAAGCTGCAGAAAACCTTGTTTTAGGTAGTGCATCTGGTCTGCTTTTTGGTTTGCCCCTGCTGGCAATCCTGAACATTCCGGTAATGGGATATGTAAATAAACAGCCTCTAATGTATCTTTATACTCTGTTAGCTCTTATATTGTACTTTATTATAATACTGACCTTACTGCTGGCTAAAAGAAACAGAAAGTCACTGTCCATGAAAGAAGCTGCCTCGGATTTTGATGATTAACACTTACAATTGAAAACTACGCAATAAATAAAGAAATTCAGCAGGGCTGATTTCTTTATTTATTGTCCATTCATAATAATATCCTTAACCTCTTGCAATGAAGTAACCACATAATCTGGCTTTTCAATATATTTTATCTTATTTGTATCATACAGACACACCTTCACTCCTAAGGCCTTTGCTGCCAATATCTCCAATTCCCTGTCGCCTACTATTAACACTTCTTCCTTTTTCATGTTATATTTATCTACTAGGTAAGCATAGCCCTCAGGGTCAGGCTTTCTTTTGAAGCCACTGTGCCCAGTTATAATTTCTGTAAAAAGGTCTTCCATATTATATTGCTGTAGCAGTTCTTGTGTTGTATACCCCCTATGCGTTAATATGTAATTTCTTCTTCCACTTTCTGCAATCCGCCTGCACACTTCTTCTGCATATGGAAAAGGTTTAGCCATGTCAATTTCAGTTTCTTTATGTTTCTTTATCAAGTGGATAAAACTATCATCCAGTTTATAGGTATCCCTATAGTATTCTATGGCTTCCTTAGCAGACCTTTTCAGCAATTCCAGTATTGCTTCTTCGTCCTCCTCTATACCCAATTCATCTAAAGCGTGCTTATAGGTATATACAATACCCGGATAGGTATCAAAAAGTGTACCATCAAAATCCCAAATAATCTCTTTAAACATATGACCTCTCCTCTGTTAATTTCATATATGTTATAGTACCACATTAATCTTAATAATACATCATCCTTAGACAAGGAAAAAGGAATTATGTATTTATACTAATTCAATTGTAAATAATAGAAAGGGAAAATATCTTAACTTTTAAGGAGGATGTATTAATGGCAAAAAAAATGAAAACCATGGATGGTAATATGGCTGCTGCCGACGCATCGTATGCCTATACCGAAGTAGCTGCTATATACCCCATAACTCCATCTACTCCAATGGCCGAAACTGTAGATGAATGGGCCGCACATGGTAAGAAAAATATATTCCATCAGACCGTAAAGGTTGTAGAAATGCAATCTGAAGCCGGAGCTGCAGGTTCCATGCATGGTTCCTTAGTGGCAGGAGCTTTAACTAGTACATATACTGCTTCTCAAGGATTATTACTGATGATTCCAAATATTTATAAGATGGCCGGTGAGCTATTACCCGGTGTACTGCACGTAAGTGCCCGTGCTATTGCTACCCATGCTCTTTCAATATTTGGCGACCATCAAGACGTAATGGCAACAAGACAGACCGGTGCTGTACTTCTTGCTTCATCCAACGTTCAAGAAGTAATGGATTTAGCTCACGTTGCTCACCTATCAGCAATAAAAGCCAGTCTACCTTTTATTCATTTCTTCGACGGCTTCAGAACTTCACATGAAGCTCAAAAGATAGAAATTATTGATTATCAGGATGTGGCAAAATTAGTAGACTATGAAGCTATAAGGAGATTTAGAGACAGGGCTTTAAACCCAGAACATCCAACAGTTAGGGGTACTGCTCAAAATCCCGATATATACTTCCAGATGAGAGAATCTGCAAATTCTTATTACGATGCAGTACCTGACATCGTTGAAGGTTACATGAGAGAAATAGAAAAGATAACCGGAAGAGCATATCACCCCTTTGATTATTACGGTGATCCAAATGCAGAACATGTAATAGTGGCAATAGGATCTGTATGTGATACAGCCCACGAAGTTGTAGACTATTTGATGAAAAAGGGTGAAAAGGTCGGAATTTTAAAGGTACACTTGTATCGTCCGTTTAGCGCAGATTACTTCTTTAAGGTTATGCCAAAATCCGTAAAGAAGATTGCAGTGCTTGATAGAACTAAGGAACCAGGTTCTCTAGGTGAACCATTGTATCTTGACGTTTTAAACCTATACTACAATGTTGAAGACAAACCTCTAATAGTAGGCGGAAGATATGGTTTGGCATCCAAGGATACACGACCATCACAAATAATTGCAGTATTTGAAAATTTAAAACAAGAAAATCCTCTGAACAGATTTACTATCGGTATAGTGGACGATGTAACACATACTTCTTTAACTGAAGGCGAAATAGTTGACACTACTGCAGAAGGAACCATAAGCTGTAAGTTCTGGGGTCTTGGCTCAGACGGAACTGTAGGTGCAAATAAATCAGCGATAAAAATCATTGGTGATAACACCGATTTATACGCTCAAGCTTATTTCTCCTATGACAGTAAGAAGTCAGGAGGTAGTACCGTTTCTCATTTAAGATTTGGTAAAAAGCCTATAAGGTCTCCATATTTAGTTTATAATGCTGACTATGTAGCTTGCCATAACAAGTCCTATGTATATCATTTTGATTTACTGCAGGGATTAAAGAAAGGCGGTACTTTTGTTCTGAATTGTCCTTGGAAGGAAGAGGAATTAGACGATAAGCTACCAGCCTTAATGAAGAGATATCTTGCAGAAAACAACATCAACTTCTATATCATTGATGCCGTAAGTATAGCTCAGGAAATCGGTCTTGGCGGAAGAATCAATATGATAATGCAAGCAGCCTTCTTTAAGCTGGCAAATGTAATACCTGTGGAAGAGGCTGTAAATTATCTGAAAGAGTCCGTAGAAAGGACCTATGGCAGAAAAGGCCAGAGAATTGTGGATATGAACAAAGCTGCCATAGACCGTGGAATTGAAGCCTTAGTTAAGGTTACCATTCCTGATTGCTGGAAGGACGCAACTGATGACAATGCTCCTGTAAAAGATGAACCTGCCTTTGTGAAGAATATACAAAGACCAATGGCAAGGCTAGAAGGTGATAAACTTCCGGTAAGCGCATTCAAAGGTATGGAAGATGGAGTATTCCCTGTAGGTACAACTTCCTATGAAAAACGTGGTATTGCTATAGTGATACCGGAATGGCAGCTAGAAAAGTGTATCCAATGTAATCAATGTTCATTTGTTTGTCCTCACGCTGTTATCCGTTCTCAACTATTAAATGCGGATGAAATTGCAAAGGCTCCGGATACCTTTAAAACTAAGCCTGCCATAGGAAAAGGCTTGGAAGGACTTGGCTTCCGTATTACAATAAGTCCGCTGGATTGTACCGGTTGCGGTAACTGTGCTGATGTTTGTCCAGCTCCCGGTAAAGCTCTTATTATGAAGCCTGCAGATTCTCAAATAGAAGCTGAGGCAGAAAATTGGGAATACGGCTTAACTGTAACTGCAAAATCCAATTTAATGGATCCAGCAACCTTGAAAGGCAGCCAATTTGTACGTCCATTAATGGAATTCAACGGTGCTTGTCCTGGTTGTGGAGAAACTCCTTATATCAGACTACTGACTCAGCTCTTCGGCGACAGAATGATGATTGCAAATGCTACCGGTTGTTCATCAATTTGGGGAGCTAGTGCACCATCTATAGCCTATACTACCAACGCTGAAGGAAAAGGTCCATCTTGGGGTAACTCCTTGTTTGAAGACAATGCTGAGTATGGTTATGGTATGTTCTTGGCAGTAAGGCAAATGAGAGAGAGACTGGCAGAGTTAGTTAAAGTTTCTCTATTAAACGGAAATCTTCCGGAGGATCTTAAAGAGGCCTTCAACATTTGGCTGGATGGCTTTAATGATGCAAAAGCTTCAAAAGAAGGTACTGCTAGAATTTTAGAAGCAATGAAAAAAATAGATTATCAAAACGATCCACAGCTTCGCGAGATCATGGAAAAGAAGGATTATCTTGTTAAGAAGTCTCACTGGTTAATCGGTGGAGACGGTTGGGCTTATGACATTGGGTATGGCGGTCTAGACCAAGTATTGGCTATGGGTGACGATGTAAACATCTTTGTAATGGATACTGAAATTTATTCAAATACCGGTGGTCAATCTTCAAAATCTTCACCAACAGCAGCCGTTGCAAAATTTGCTGCAGGTGGTAAGAAACTAAGGAAGAAAGATCTGGGAGCTATGGCCATGACCTATGGTTACGTTTATGTAGCTCAGATAGCCATGGGTGCAAACATGAATCATACCATTAAGACCATTGTTGAAGCAGAAGCTTATCCAGGTCCATCCTTGATAATAGCCTATGCTCCATGTATAAGCCACGGTATAAAGACCGGTATGGGAACAAGTATTGCTGAAGAAAAGAAAGCAGTAGAATCAGGCTATTGGCACCTGTACAGATATAACCCATTATTGAAGGAACAAGGTAAGAATCCATTTATCTTGGATTCCAAGGAGCCTACTAAGTCATATAAGGACTTCTTACTTGGAGAAATAAGATATTCATCCTTGTTAAATACTTTCCCAGAAAGAGCAGATGCAATGTATGAGTTATCGGCTCAGCATGCTAAAGAAAGATATGAATTCTATAAGCGTCTTGCTGATATGAATTACTAAGTAATACTCTACTCTCAATAGTCAAAAGCCACATATAAAATGGAGATTAAGGCACATGGGTCTTAATCTCCATTTTTTAGTATGTTGCTTATTGAATGCATTAAGTACAATTACTTTTGATTTCCATCTACGTAGTCTTTGGCATCTCTTACGTCTTCTTCGCCTGGTATTGCTACTCTTGATACGGGCTTAGTCTCAACAGCATTATCCCAAGCAGCAGTGTCATGACGTTCTATTGGTACTGCCATAAACTTTTCCTTTGTTTTGTTCTTAGCCATAAAAATCCCTCCTTTTCCTCCTTAGTATCTTCAAATTATAAATATTTTATAATCTCTGAAAATTTATAATTCCTATGTATGACAGCTTATTTAGCATAAAAACATATCTAATTCTTCATGAGAAACTCTCCTTGTCCCAATCTAATTTATCCATTTTTCAGTGTGATACTTGTCTATTAAACCTTATGGCAAATTTGAAAAAATATTTATACTAAAAAAATAAAATCTCGAAAACCTCGAGATTTTATTTTTTTATAACTTGAATAAAGAGTCTATTATCGTTTACCAGGGTCGTAAGGCTCTCCAGCTGCCCTTGGGCCCGCTGCATTCTTAGAGAATACCACCAGGGCAAACAACGTTGCCACATATGGGAAAGTATTTAATATGCCTGGATTTATATTCTTTAATGATTCAAACAACATGGATATATCTGCAACTGTTTTTGCAAACCCAAAGAATAATGCAGCAGCTGCTACACTCCATGGTTTCCACTTACCAAATATAAGTGCAGCCAGAGCAAGGAAGCCCATTCCCGTAAAGGTAAGTTCAGAGAATTCTCTGTTTATAGTATTAAGCAGAATGCCTCCACCTAAACCTGCAAGCATACCTGACAAAATTACTCCTATATATCTCACCTTCACAACATTTATTCCTAAAGAATCTGCTGCTTGAGGGTTTTCACCACAGGCTCTTAACCTCAATCCAAAAGGTCTATAGTAAAGTACGTAATAGCTTAGGGCCACAATAGCTATAACAATAAAAGTTGTTGTGTATACATGACTAAAAAACAGAGGTCCTATAACAGGAATCTTTGAAAGTAAGGGTACGTCAAAATTACCTAGCCCTGTAATCTGTATAAGTGCCTTACCATTTGTTATGCTTCTTGACAAAAATACTGTTAAAGCTGATGATAGTATATTTATTGCTGTTCCGCTTATTACCTGATCCGCTCTCATGGTTATGCTAGCAAAAGCATGTAGTAGGGAAAATACTCCACCGGCTATAACTGAAGCTAAAAGTGAAACATAAACCGTTGCCCCTCCAAGAGCATCACCATATAAGTAGGTGACAATGGCGCCAGCAAAAGCTCCTACACCTAAAAGACCTTCAAGTCCAACGTTAACAACTCCACTTCTTTCAGAAAACAAGCCTCCTAAAGCAATAATCAATAGTGGTGATGTATAGGCAATTGCTAAAGGAACAATAGTAGTAAGAATATCCAACATTATTTACCACCTTCATTCTTTTTAAATATTTTCTTAAATCTATCCATCCAACTCTCAAACATTAGACTGGTGGCAGAGAAGAATACTATAATAGCTATAATGATTGAAACCAGTTCACGTGGTACTCCTGCTGCTGAATTCATAAATAAGCTTCCTGCATTCATAAGACCAAAGAGGAAGGCCGCTAAGAGTACACCAAAGGGATTGTTTAGACCAACTAAAGCAACGGCTATCCCGTCATAACCTGCTGCCGGTAATGGTGGTCCTATCTTGATGTTATCAGTATATCCCAAATAGAAAACTGCACCGGCAAGACCCGCTAGTGCTCCTGAGATCATCATTGCTAGCACCATATTTCTGTTAACCTTCATACCAGCATACTTTGATGCATGAATGTTGAAACCTACTGCTTTTAACTCATAACCGAAGGTGGTTTTATCTAATATAAACCATACAAGTATGACAGCAGCCAAAGCAAGGAATAAGCCAATGTTTACATTTGAACCATTGAAAAATTCTGTCAGCCAATTTACTCTTAAGGAAGCTGTTGTCTTGATAATTTCAGATTCTGTTTCAAAATTTCCCTTTAAAAAGGTTTGTACAAAATAGTATACAAGCCATAGGGAAACATAATTCATCATGATACTTGTAACTACCTCATGAATTCTGAATTTTGCTTTTAAGAGTCCCGGTAGTGCAGCCCAAAGAGCTCCACCAATAACGGCACCAATAACGGCGAGAGGAGCATGTATATAAAATGGCAGATCTAATTTTGCTCCAATTAAGTTTCCTATAAATCCTCCTATTAGCATCTGCCCAGATACTCCAATGTTAAAGAGTCCTGTTCTAAAGGCAAATGCCACAGCCAATCCTGTAAGTACAAGGGTTGTCATATTAAGGAGAGTATCTCCAAAACGTTTGTTGAACAAAATATCGATTATTGTGTCCCCTTCTTTGACACTGTAAATCAGAAATCCAGCACCCTTAAGCAGGGATGTGTAACCTTCTATTGGATTGTGGCCGGTGGCCAACATAACTATAGCACCGACTATAAATCCTAAAATAACTGCCAGCAATGATACTAAAAACTTATTTTTACGCATGTGAATTCCTTCCTCCTCCTGCCATCATCAATCCCAACTCATTTTCGTTAGTCTTATCGGCATCAACAATTCCCACGATTTCTCCTTCATAGATAACCGCAATTCTATCAGAAAGATTCAGAATTTCATCCAGTTCCAGTGAGAATAGTAATATAGTCTTTCCTTTATCTCTTTCCTCAATGAGTCGTTTATGAATATACTCAATGGCACCTACATCTAATCCTCTTGTTGGCTGGGCTACTATCAGAACTTCCGGTGACCTATCAATTTCTCTTGCAATTATAGCTTTTTGCTGATTTCCCCCGGACATACTTCTTGCTTTTGTAAGTCCACCTAGTGCGGATCTAACATCAAATTGTTTTATAAGTTCATCGGCATAGGAGTGAATTTTTTCTCTATTTAATATTCCACCCTTTGAATAGGGTTCTCTATAATAATTTTCCAATACCATATTATCTTCCAAAGAAAAATCTAAAACAAGTCCGTACTTGTGTCTGTCTTCCGGTATATGTCCAAGACCTGCTTCATTTCGCTGTCTCACTGACATCCTTGTAATATCCACACCATTAATAGTAATCTTTCCGGATTCAATATTCCTTAGACCGGTTATGGCTTCTATAAGCTCTGTCTGCCCATTTCCTTCTATACCTGCTACTCCTAATATTTCACCGGCACTGACAGAAAGATTGATACCCTTTACAGCTTGAATTCCTCTGTTGCCCATAACCTTGAGGTCCTCAATCTTAAAAACTTCCTTGCCATATTTTGCAGGTGCCTTATCAACCTTGAAGCTTACTTGTCTTCCTACCATTAATTCAGCCATCTTTGCTTCGGAGGTTTCAGCCACATTGACTGTTGCAATTGATTTACCCTTTCTGATAACTGTACACCTGTCTGCAACAGCTTTGATTTCCTTTAATTTGTGTGTAATAACGATTATAGTCTTACCTTCTGCTGCCATATGCTTCATAACAGCTATTAATTCGTTTATTTCTTGAGGAGTCAATACTGCAGTAGGTTCATCAAATATTAAAATTTCAGAATCTCTATAAAGCATTTTTAGTATTTCAACTCTCTGCTGCATACCCACAGTAATATCCTCAATTACCGCGTCAGGATCTACACTGAGCTTATAACGGTCAGATAATTCCTTTATTCTCTTAGAAGCAGAAGCTATATCGATTTTTCCACCTCTAACCCTCTCAATGCCTAATATTATATTTTCTGTAACAGTAAAATTGTGTACTAACTTAAAATGTTGATGCACCATACCTATTCCTAGGTCGTTTGCAATATTAGGACTTGTTATTTTCACTTCTTTTCCCTTAACCTTTATCATACCTGCATCCGGCTTATAAAGTCCAAAAAGCACTGACATCAAGGTAGATTTTCCCGCTCCGTTTTCACCTAAAAGAGCGTGAATTTCTCCAGGCTTAACTTGAAGGGTAATGTTATCATTGGCCACTATGCCAGAAAATTCTTTTCTAATGTTAAGCATCTCTATAATATATTCCATCTCTTCCCCTCCATGGTAAATCTCTCATATTTTTAAAAAAGGAAAACAGGCTTTTTAGCTTCTGTTTTCCTTTTAACATTATTTGCTTAAGAATCCCTTTAATTCTTCCTCAGTTGAAGGAACAGTAAGTTTTCCATCAACTATTTCCTTCTTTGCAGCATCAACTTTTGCTATTACATCTGAAGAAAGATTTGGATTTTCTTTTGGTAGACCAACACCGTCTTCCTTTAATGAAAGAGTTATGATCTCTCCGCCTGGGAAGCTGTTGTTTAGTTTCTTGTCGATGTAGTCATAAGCAGCAACATCTATTCTCTTCATTGCTGAAGTTAAAGTTACGGATGTCTTCTTATCACTTAACAGACCATCTGAATACTGGTCAACGTCAACACCAACTACATAAACTTTTTCTCCCTTTTCTGCTCTCTGCTTTGCTTCGTTAAATACTCCAACTCCAACTCCACCAGCAGCATGGAATATTATGTCTATGCCTTTGCTGTACATACCGGAAGCTAAAGTCTGACCTGCAGGAATGTTGTCAAAGGAACCTTGGTAAACATAATCCACTATTTCAGCCTTTGCACCTAAGTTTTTGTTTGCATAATGAACTCCAGCCTTGAAGCCCCAGCCGAATCTTTGTACCGGAGGAATTTCCAAACCGCCTATAAAGCCTAATTTACCAGTCTTTGTAGAAAGTGCAGAAGCTATACCTGCTAAGAAACCAGCCTCATGTTCATTAAAGAAAACACATACAACATTATCATGTTTTACAAAATCATAGCTATCTGCAGTATGTGTAGAACCGTCAATAAGAATAAAAGTTGTATCCTTATGAGTGTCTGCAGATTTATTAACAGCTGTTTCAAACTTATATCCTGGAGTTACTATTATCTTATAACCAGAATCTACAAGGTCATTGATAGCATTTATGTAGTCTGTTTCCTGCTGTCCTGCTGGCTTAAGGTACTGAGTCTCTATAGTTTTCTTTTCCTCTTCATATCTCTTTATACCTTCCCAGGTTCCTTGGTTAAATGATTTATCATCTATAGTACCAGAGTCGGTAACCATGCCTACCTTAGTTTTTTCTGCAGTTCCCGCCTTCTGAGCACAGCCTGCCAATAAGGATGCAGCCACTAAAGATGATAATACAACTGATAAAAGTCTTTTTCTCATATGTCCTATACCTCCATTTTAAAATTACCATAACCTGTTAGTTATGTACAACGATATTATATCATATTATTAAGTTAATTATATATATATTATATGTCTATTTCACATTTTTATTTAATGTTTAATTTTTATTAGAATTTTTAAAAAAGCTTATATTTCCTCCCTACATTCATTAACATTTTATTAATAAATTATCAATAATTTTTAAATTATATTACTAACAAGCCATTGTCCTTAATTAAAATGCAAATAAAAATCAAAACAACACATAAGATTCTTATGTGTTGTATGACTTTGAGCTATTTTTTCTTTGACCCTTTATCCTTGCCTTTGCTTTTATTGGTTGTTCCACTTTTACTTTTTCCCTTATCTGGCACAACTGTTACCCCCTTTTTTATATACTATAGAAAGTTAAATTTCTACGTACTAAACTTTATGAGGCTTAATAATTCTTTATTCGTATAACTTATCAGCAAATATCTACTTTTTACTCTTCCAAATCTGCAGAGGCCTGAGTAGTTCTATCTCTAGGCATATCTTTTAATCAAAATCCATATAGGAATATCATCTCTTAATACACACGGAAGCCTGCCTGTGCTGCCGCGTACTTAATTGGATTTGACTTTGTCTGATAGAAGGTCTGAACGTCATTGATCCACAGAGGTACAGAATGATAATGCCGCTTGTTGGCTTCCAGTACCCATACCTTGTAATTTTCATCAACAACTACGTCAAAACCTAAGTCGCCATAGTTTTCTCCAGTAGCGTCCAGCAGGTCACATATGCTCTTACAGGCTCCCACCACTTCGCTCTTCTTTTTATAGATCTGCTGCTGACTAAAGTCGAAGGCCTTATAGAATATATCCTCAAAGGAAGAGGTATTTCCCCAATTTGTACAAATATCTCCCCTTGCTCCGATCAAGGCCACTATACCTGTACATTGCCAATCCAAGGTTTGATCTTTTTGCATTATTACTCTGAAGTCCATATGCCTTCCTTTCACTTTCAGAGGAGTAATAGCCTGCTGTACAATATATTTATGCCCCTTCATTATTTTTTTGAAGTATTCTTCCGCTTCTCTTCTGTTTGATACTAGGTCAACTTTATCCCCTTGTTTTCCTTGAACGCCATAGCCCTCTCCTGTTTTAGTAACCTTATACAAGCCTCTGGACAGTGTTCCATTTAGTGGCTTTATATAAGCAGCACCGTAATTTTCTATCATATAATCTATATCTTCCAAACCAGAATATAACCTGGTATCTGGTATATACTTGCAACAGGTGTTATCCCTGCTTACCAATCTCCAGAACTCCCACTTGTTAAAATACTTTGAGTTAAAGAATCGATCATTGGTAACTTCCTTTAGTTTATCGGTGAGTTCGTCTGATACCATGGTTCTTGAGAAAACAGAGTCCGGTATGGGAAGTACTCCTGCTCTCCAGGGCAGTCTTCTATGGCTCAGATTATCACCATAGTAATAACCATCAACGCACTTTTTATTAAAATCAACACTGTCAGAGCTGAAAGCAACCAACAAACCACCTATTTCAGGATGGATAATTGTATAATAGTTCATCTTTGAGAGACTGCCCCTCCCTATACTGCTCTTGCTGTTAGACATCAATAAGCCAATAATTGGTCCTATTCTAAATCCTTCCTTGGTATGGATTATTTGATAATCCACATCCTCCGGCAGGAGTAGTTCATCAATAACATTATTGGACAATTTAACTCTATTTTCTCTAAGTCTTGAATCCTTAATCAGTTCTACATTGACGGTTTTACTGCCCACGGACACATCAACATGACTTTTCTTAGCTGCCAGTGTACCCTTAAAAAATCTTTCGGATACGATTATTTTGTCAATAGAATACTTGTCTGAGGTTATTCTATAAAGCATCCTTCTCCTCCTCCTTACTGCCAAACCCTGCTAGTGCCTTAGCATATCGTAGTGGTGCTGTCAGTATAGTATAGTAAGCTTGTATATCACTGGCTCTTAGAGCAATAGCCGGATGAGGACGCCTATTATTCACTTCTATTAACCAAATTTTTTTATTCTTATCTACACCTATATCCAAGCCTAAGGTTCCAAAATTATAACCATAGCTGTCCAGGGTGTTACAGACCTTCATGCACAGAGAAATTAATTCTTCCTTTATATTAAAAACCTCTAAATGGGATGAAGCTAAAGCTGCTCTTATTAAGTCCATTGCAGGTAGAGCTGAACCACCGCTTGAGATATTACTTACAACACTTTCTTTTGCTCCAACCCTTGCAATAATACTGCTGCACTCCCATTTGCGGGTCTCATTTTTCTGCATTACACATCTAAAATCTACCAAACCTCCATCATAGCTTATTAGCTCTAGTCCCTGTTGAATTATACAGTCACCTGGACTAAATAACTTTTCCAGGGTTTCATCTATTTCCCTTTCTTCTTCAAGTTCAAAGTCTATATTGCTGCCATCTTCTCTATACCTAAATCTTAACTTCTCATCCTCTTTACTAACCCTTATTACCCCAAAGCCTTTCATTCCCCAAATGGGCTTAACGTAAACTACTCCGTACCTTTCCAGCATGTCATATAAGTCCTTCTTCTGTCTGTAAACTATGGTTCTAGGAATATGCTCTGCAATTTCTCTTTCTTTAGAGAACCATTTGTGCATATACCACTTGTCGAAGGAGTAGTTGTTAAAAATGGTATCCCCTATCAGTGGTAAGAAATGATTTTCCCACTCATCGCTGAGACGGGACCTGCGGTATATAGAGAGAGGATAAGGGAAAACCCCATTTTCCCAAGATTCTTTCTGTGGATTATAGCAGTAACCTTCTATAGTGTGGTTGTCCTTGTTCACCTTTTCTAAGGAAAAGGCTATGACAGCACCGTGTATTCTGCCATAGTCCATGACATAAAGTGCCATTTCCTTAAGCATTCTCTTGGTGAGGTCCTTTTCCTTTTGACAAGCTAATATTCCTATGCAAGGACCAAGCATAAATTCATTGCCCTTAACTTTAATTTCGTATATTGGATACTCAGGAATATACAATTCTTTCGCTACTGCTTGGCTTATAATTATTTCATCAGCTCTGATGTCACCTGAGACGTCAACATCAACATATATTTTTTTTACTCCAAAACTTACATATCCTCGTTTAAGTTTTGCTAAGTTTAATTTTTCTGCCAGATACTCATTTAAAATCAGGTGGGCTTTTTTAGATTGTTGCAGTTTTATAGCAACTATATCATACATCTTATCACCTCTATATTTGGTATTGTTTTAAAATCCAGCCAAATGTGCTGCATACAATATTGGTGTATACCGAATACCTAAATAGGTTTCATAATCCATGAGCTTGAAACCTTTAAAACTTGGAAATACATTGACCTCGATAATCCAGGCATTTCCATCTGCATCGAGGGCAATATCTATACCAAACTCTGCAAAGTGATGATCCAATCGATCAAGACTTTCACACAGTCTGAAACATAACTCATATACCTTATCCTTGATTCTCTGTCTTTCTTCCTCATCTACCTTAAAGGAGCAGGCCAAGGCCTCATCAAGAGTTAATGCGTAACCGCCTCTGGATATATTGGTTATCATACTTTTTTTTGCAGCTACTCTGCACTCAATACCTGAACACTTCCACTGGTCTTGCCTTAACTTTTGCATTACCACACGAATATCGTATGGGGCTCCTTCTATCTTTGCCAGTGATAAATGCTGCTGTATCAAGTACTTATCAAAAAATTCCGTATTCTCATCAAAGAACCTTTTTAGTTCACTATCATTCTCTAAGATAAATTCCTTAACTTCATTGTTTCTATAATCTGCTACTTTGTATCTATCATCTCTTTTTTGTATGATACATATTCCTCTACCTCTGGATAGATATATGGGTTTCAAAATCACATCCTTTATATCATCAATAAATCTCTTTACCTGCCTAAAGTCTTCAGTAACCTCTGTACGTGGAACATGCATAGCTAGTTTTCGGTTCCTTTTAATATGCTTATAGAGATAGAATTTTCCAAAGCGCCATGAATTGAACATTTTGCCATTAGTGTATTCCATAAGTCTTTTGATTGTATCTTTATTAGAATGAAAATCTCTTCGATATATTACAGAAGGTATTGGAAACTTACCATATTCCCATTTCTTCTCTGATATATTGTAATAAAGCCCATATATAGTAGAATTTTTCCAATCAATGGCTCTCTCTGAAAATGCGTAGATTAGTCCGCCTACTTCTTTATAAATTCCAAAACGGTCAGAATACTTTGTCATATGCTCCGGACTATATATATAGTCGTGAGCTCCCAACAGCAGTCCAATAACTGGACCAATTGTAATTCGCCGGCTACTGAGTTTCATCTGGTAGGTTAAGTTAGCTTGTATATTCAATTTGTCCACTAATTTACTGGAAAGTATTATTTGCAGCGGATTATCATAGTCATCTCCACCAGTGTATTGCAGTTCTTCAGAAGGCCTTACTGCAGCAACCGTAGAACTTCTTCCAAACTCCACTTTAACTTCACTTTCAATTCGTTTGGTTAATTCCTGTGGCAAAACTATGATTTCCCTATTACTAGTCACAACCTCTATCCTGATCCACATACTTTAATCCTCCTCTTACGTTGTCCTAATACTTCGGGATAATGAAAGTATATTTTTATAAAATCTCTTGTAAACTTCTACATCCTGCTCTTGTTTAAAAAAGTATTGGTCTAAGCCCCCAAGGTGCAGAAAAAAGGGCTTACCTTCCTTACTTAATATAAAATCAATGAAACCATGTCCAAGAGAAGGTAAGAATTTATTTAATTCCTCTATAATATTTAAAGCTGCGATATCTACCACCTCATAGTTGAGTTCTTCCTCTAGCTTAATCTCGGGGTAGATCCTTCTAGTGAATAATGTCCAGGACTTAGAAGTATTCTTTTGTACATATACTCTTATTACCACAGGATTATTATTATATAAAATCAGGTCCGGCACCTCAATAAATAACCACCTTTTTTGACACATAGATGCATCAATGTAGTCACAAATGTGGCCATTTTTAAAGTATTGAGTACCTCTTATTATATCTGTATCAGGATCTGGTTCAGCATAAATCACTCTGGATAGGCTAGCCCCTCTTGACGGCATAGTAATATATTTTATCTCATCCTCGGGTCTAAAATTTCTTTTTGCTTTATCATATATATAATATGGCAGCAGGTATTCTTTTATTTTTTTGCAAGCAGACATAATATCCATTATCATCCATTGATCAAACTTATTAATATAGTTTACAAGTTTTATCTTATCCATCTCTTCCAAGGCTTTTCTTGCTTTAATCCCTTCAATGTCTCTTTGAAGGCTAAAGTTAAAGATAACCTCTGGCAGCTGAAATTTAGCCCGTCGTAGTCTTTCTTCTGATATTATGGTTCCCACAGCACAATTTTCTTGTAAGTCTATATTATTGATTGTAAAAACAATCATCCCCTCATCAAATTCACTTCTTACATCACGAAACAGATAATGCAGTTTTTCTGCATATTCTCCTTCCATATCGTTAGAACTCAATATGCCTATCACGATTATCCCTCCTCAATTCAGAGTATGTTTTTCAAGGCCTTTTGGTGCTTATGAAAAGCATTTTTTATCAGAAATTAATATAAATTTCTTGTAATCTCTAAATAATAGTGTCATTTGATGTAGCACTGTGTAATATAATAGTACAAAACAAACTGAATGCTAAAGCCGAGTTTACAAAGGCGAGGTGAATTAGATGAGTGAATTTACAAAATTGTCTGGAGAAATTACTCTAGGAACCTGGAACTTCAAAGTGATCGATCTCAAAGATAAGGATATCTATACTGAATATATAAAAAAGACCCAATATGCTGCTAATCTTTGGACTTCAAATTTCGCACTTTTATGGGCAATCTCTCAATCTCCTATAAGAAAAGTCCTTTGGAAAATTGTAGACAACATGCTTGTAACCTTTGGATATTTAAAAAGTGGTTTCTTATATCTAATTTGTTTGCCTTTTGGTGAGGGAGATGCTGATAAAGTTGTAGATATTGTCCATCAAAGCCTAAAATATTGTGCAGACTGGAATAAGGAAAAAAGCTCTTTAGGTATTGTAAAGGTAATTAACAGACTGCAGTTGGAATTTCTCCAAAGCTCCAAGAACTTTGAAAATTATTTTCAGGCTATAGGCCTAGTTGGCAAAGAAAAACATTTTTCTATCTCCAAACTTATCACCCTATCAGGTAAAGAATTTGAGACCATCAGAAGAAAAATAAATAAATTTCGCAGACTCTGCCCCGATACATTGGTTCGAGAATATAATGAAAATGATTATGAACAGGTTATGGCACTGGACGAAATTTGGCGCAATACTGCCGGTGTAAAGTATGCTTATATATTTGATGAAATCTATTTTAAAAATCTGACTAAGTACTATAAGGAATTAGACCACTTAATTTTGGTAGTTGAATCAAAGGGAACACTTATAGGTATGGTATCTGGCGGGGAGCTCCCTACAGGACAATCCTGGTGGTGCATATCAAAATTTGTTAATTACTATGATGGTATATCTGAGTTCTTAGTTGTCGAACTAGCAAAGGAAATCAACAGAAGAAATTCGGAAGTTGAGTTGATGAATGCCGCTGAAGATTTAGGTCCTGGTGGTTTGAGGTTCTTTAAGGAGCGATTTAGACCGGTCCTAGATTTGGAAAGATACTTGTTAAAATTAAAATAAGTATTGTTCTATAAAATAAATTAAGATTTATTAAGAAAAATATTCTTTAAATGGTGTAGCACTATATGATAATATATCTATAATGTTTAAAATATATTTGATAGGAGTGCTAGCTTGAATAATCTAAACCTTTCTATGAAGACCAATAATAAAAAAATTCCTGTGATAGATAAGATTGGTTATGGACTGGGTAATTTTAGTACCGGAGTCTCTATGCAAGTTCTATCAGTTTTTCTTGTATTATATTGTACAGATATTTTAAAGATTTCGGGCAGTTTAGTAGGCCTGGTCGTAAGCCTCGGAGTTATATGGGATGCTATAACAGATCCTCTCATGGGATTCTTCTCTGACTCAACAAAGTCAAAAACTTTTGGCAGAAGACATCTTTACCTACTAATAGGAGGAATATTCTTGGGAGTAACAAATTTCGTACTTTGGGATTTGTCCCCTGATCTGCCTACCCTAGCTAAGACCATTATACTTATAGTGGATTTGTTAGCTATAAAAACTTTTTCTACCATATATGTAACACCATATACAGCATTAGGTGCAGAACTAACAACGGATTATGATGAAAGAACCACTATTCAAAGCATAAAAACAATCTTTTTCTTAGCCGGTTTGGCCTTTGTGTCTGTTGTCGTAATGTCAGTGTTCTTTAAGTCTACCCCGGAATTTGAAATGGGTCAATTAAATCCTTCTTCTTATCCGGTGATGGGCTTATATACTTCATTAATAATCGTAATTTTTGCTTTGATATCCTTTTTCTCTACAAAAAAATATATACCCATGTTAAATCTAAATATTGAAACTACAACACAGAAGATAAATATTTCAGCCATATTTAGTTCCTTTTTCTTAGTGTTAAAGAATGGTACCTTTAGAGCTGTAGCCTTTCCTTATATGTTCAGCAACCTAGTGACAGCACTACTCACAGGTTTTGGTCTGCATGTTTTTACCTATACCTTTGCACTGGACAATCATCAAATAGCCACAATACTGGGAGTTCTTATGGTTCTAAGTGCATTATCTCAACCCTTTTGGACTTATACATCAAAAAAGATTGATAAAAAACCTTCATTAAAATTATCATTAATTATATGTATAACTGCATGTATATTTTTCCTTATCACTGTTCTATTTAGGGATTATGTTCAGAGCAAGGTAATGGTGTTTTTACCCTTTGCAGGCTTAGCCGGTTTTGGAATGGGCGGTCTCTTATCCTTGCCCCTGTCAATGATTGCTGATGTCATCGATCTAGACGAGTTAAAGACCGGCGTAAGGTCCGAAGGAAGCTATTACGGCTGCCTCACACTTTTATATAAACTAGCTCAATCCATAGCCTTACTCCTGGTTGGAACTCTGCTGGACTTAATAAACTTTAACACCAATAAAACAGATGGTACATTACTTATTATTGGTCTAGTATTAAGTGGCGGAGCAATTATATGCTTTGCTATGGCATATTGGAGTATCTTAAAGTATAATCTAACAAAAGATACTGTAAAAGATGTTCAAAGACAAATTGCTGAAAAAAAGGCAGATTAACAAAGTTAAGACCATACTGGCTTTCAGTATGGTCTTAATTATTTTAGGCTTTCAGATTAATTATTATAATATAAACTTAAAGTCGGATATTCAGGATCACAGGTAATATCTATACCAAGCTTCCTAAAGACCTGTTCTTCATTTCTGCTTAATATGGTTGTTGAATGAGCCTGGCAACCCTTTAACATTGTAAGCTTTTCTAGAGCAACCTGGGCTGTAGGATTTGTGGCTGCGCATATGCTTAGGGCAATCAATATTTCTTCACAGTCCAATGGTATATTTTTACTGCCCAGTGTATTGGTTTTTAAATTAATTATTGGTTCTAAAATTACCGGTGACAATAAATGTATTTCATCAGAAATATTTGCACAGTATTTTATGGCATTTAGTACAACTGCTGCTGCTGCACTCATTACATTAGAACCTTTACCGGTAATAAAAACTCCGTCTTCCAGTTCCAAGGCTACTACAGGACATGTATCATTTTTATTACACTCCTTTTTAAGTTTTGCAGACCTCTCCCTAGCAGGCATAACAACCTTTCTATCCTCTTCCTTGAGATTAAGTGTTTCCATTATAAGCTTTGACCTCTGGAAAGTCTCTTCATCTATATAGCCCTTCTTATACTCACAGCTTGTTTTAAAATATCTTCTGATTATTTCCTGCTTAGAAGCTTCCTTAACTACTTCATCGTCTATAATTCCGTAGCCCACTCTGTTTACCCCCATATCCGTGGGAGACTTGTAAACTGATTCTGCTCCGGTAATCTTTTCAATAATTCTCTTTAGTACAGGGAACATTTCTATGTCTCTGTTATAATTTACTGTAACCTCATTATAGGCATCAAAGTGGAAGGAATCAATCATATTTACGTCTTTTAGATCTACAGTGGCAGCCTCATAGGCAATGTTTAGCGGATGCTTCAGTGGTACATTCCAAACAGGGAAGGTTTCAAACTTGGAGTAACCTGCAACCCTACCTCTCTTATGTTCATGATAGAGCTGGCTCAAGCAGGTGGCTAATTTTCCGCTTCCCGGCCCTGGCGCTGTCACTACAACAATGGGCTTAGTAGTCTCGATATATGGATTTGCACCATACCCCTCATCACTTACTATGGTATCTACATCTGTAGGATAGCCCTTAATAGCCTTGTGAGTGTACACCTTGATACCTCTACGTTGGAGTTTATTCATAAAAACCGTGGCTGCAGGCTGACCATCATATCGAGTTATTACTATACTGTTTACGTCTAAATCATAGTCTCTCAGGTCATCTATTAATCTTAATACATCCATGTCATAGGTAATTCCAAAGTCTCCTCGAATCTTGTTTCTTTCTATGTCTCCTGCATAGACGCAGACAATTATTTCAACCTTCTCCTTAAGTTTATGAAGCAACTTTATCTTGGCATTTTCATCGAACCCCGGCAGCACTCTTTTAGCATGATAATCAAATAAAAGTTTTCCGCCGAATTCCAAATATAGCTTGTCATAATTATTTACTCTTTCTAATATGAACTTTGACTGCTCTTCTAAATACTTTTTATGATCAAATCCTATTTTCATCCCTCATGCTCCTTACTTTATATAAACTAATTTATTTTATCCATAGCAGACACATACATTCTCCGCCATTGGCTAAATTTGTAACAATATGTAATTTACCAATAAATTTCCCACTTGTTACACATTATCATGACATTTAATTATTACATATTTTTTGTCTATAGTAAATGTATATTTTTTACTTGGCAAAGGAAATTGCAGTCCACTGGCTAGGCTGTAACATTTAAAGCAGGCTAAACCTGAAAACACTAGTGCAATAAAGCCTGCAACAGCCGATATAGCTTTATTGCCTTACAGTTTTTTTCGGAATCAAGAGTAAAAAAACTGCTCCAACCATGGGTTCTGATGATATTAGTAAAAGTATATGTTACTACCTTATCAACGCCAAAATCATTTTTACACTTTTATGCTCATAATCCTTGAAAATCCTTTAAAACAAAGAAGCCCCAAAATTATTTGGAAGCTTCTTTGTTTTAAAACATATGTTTTTTATCATATTTCCATGATAATTGGTATAATAGTGGGCCTTCTCTTTGTTTTTTCGTACAAGAGCTTCTCTACTGATTTTTTCACATTATTCTTTAAAAGGCTCCATTCTAATATTTTTTTATCAAGGCAATTTTCTATTTCTTTTCTGGCAACTTCTTTTGCTTCGCCTATAAGTTCTTCTGATTCCTTTGCATAGACAAAACCTCTAGTAATAACGTCCGGACCGGATATAATACTGTATGATTCCTTTTCTATTGCAACAACGATTGTAAACATGCCATCCTGGGCCAAGCTTTTTCTGTCCCTTAAAACAATGTTTCCAACATCTCCAACCCCAATGCCATCTACAAGTACAGATCCGGATCGCACTCTTCCTGTTATTCCCGCAGCTGTATCACTTATTTCAAGTACTTGGCCTATCTCTAGTATAAAAATATTTGATTTATGCATCCCAAGCTGCTGGGCTAATTCTGAATGGCGTTTAAGATGTCTGTATTCCCCATGTACCGGCATAAAATATTTGGGGTGTACCAAGGTATGAATCAGCTTTATCTCCTCCTGATTGGCATGACCAGATACATGTACGTCTTCAATATCATCATAGATTACATCTGCGCCCTTTTTAAACAGTTCATTTATTACCTTTGATATGAGCTTTTCATTACCGGGTATTGGGGAAGCAGAAACTATATATAAGTCCTTTGGTTCTATTCTGATCTTTCGGTGGGTTGAAAAAGCAATTCTCGCCAGTGATGCCATGGGTTCACCTTGACTTCCCGTGGTAATTATGGTTATCTTCTCATTGGGATAATTATTAATTTCATCTGCCGTTATTCCCGTTCCTTCCGGTATATTCAAATAGCCTAGGTCTGCAGCAACTTGTGATACATTTTCCATGCTTCTGCCAATGAAGGCTACTTTTCTTCCGTACTTTACTGAGGCATCAATAATTTGCTGCATTCTGTGAATATTGGATGCAAAAGTTGCAACTATCACTCTTCCTTCTGCCCTTGCAAACATCTTTGTAAAGGTATCTCCTATAGACCTTTCGGAAATTGTGTGTCCCGGTCTCTCTACGTTAGTACTGTCTGCCATCAGCATTAATACGCCTTTTTTCCCCAGAGCTGAGATTCTCTCTAAATCCATGACCTTACCGTCAATGGGTGTATAGTCAATCTTAAAATCACCGGTATGCAGTAGAACACCTAATGGAGTATGTATTGCCAAGCTACAGGAGTCAGCTATACTATGGGTATTTCTTATAAATTCAACATTTAAATTGTCCAATTTTACTACTTCACCGGCTTCTACGCTTCTAAGCTCACAATCCGACAGCATATTATGTTCTTCTAGCTTTGTCTTTACAATGCCGAGGGTTAACCTTGTTCCAAATACCGGAACATTCAGCTGTTTCAAAATGTATGGCAATGATCCTATATGGTCTTCATGTCCATGAGTTAAAAATATGCCTTTTACCTTCTCGGAGTTTTCTAACAAAAATGCTATATCCGGTATCACTAAATCCACTCCATACATCTCTTCATCCGGAAAACCCACTCCGCAATCTATAACAATTATTTCATCCTTATATTGAATTGCGGTTATATTTTTACCGATTTCACCAAGTCCGCCCAAGGGTATTATTCTTATGCTACGTTGTTCCATGTTAGATCCTCTCCTATCGTCATATAAAAAAATACTATTTATAGTATTTTCCCTTTTTATTGTATTAATAATTCTTATTTATACTTTTTTATATCTCATATAAGTTGATAGTAGCAAATTAACTTTTATAGAAAAGTGTTAGTGAAGGAAAATATCTTGGACCTCAACTGTTTCTTAAAAAACTAAAGGCATGCCATCGCATGCCTTTAGTAAATATAGTATAGTAGATTTTTCGTAGTGTAGGGGAGATAAATCCACCTTAATTATTCATGACTCATTACTCATTACTGATTAATTAAAACAGGTGCTTCAGTTATTCTTTCACCAATAAAGGTCACAGGTATTTTGTCACTTTCCAGTAACCCCTTATTTGCTACGGTTATATATACAACGCCTGCTGAGGCTCCAACCTGCGGCACGTTAATTGTAGCTGTGGCAGTGCTCTCTCCTTTTCCAGCTTTGGCAATAGCCGTAGCTATAGGCTTAACATCTGTATCCTTTAAATATACATTTACCACATCTCCCGGTGTAAGAGCAAAAACCGTCACAATATCCGGCGTTCCTGCCGCATTATTTACTATACTTGCCCATAGCATTGTAACTGTAGTTTTCTCCTCAGCATTGTAGCCTACGGGCATTCTAATGCTTTCCAATAACCCCTTTCGTGTCACAGTTATATAGGCTACTCCAGAAGTTGACCCTAGCTGAGGAATATTTATTACCGCTTCTGGACTGCTAGTCCCCTTAACAGCTTTTGCTGTAGCTGTACCAATAGGATTTGTAGCTGATAATGAGGAATATACCTTAACAATATCTCCTGCAATCAAATTCTTTACAGTTATTACATCCGGTGTGCCTACAGCATTATTTATAGCATCTGCTATTAATGGGCTTATTTGTGTTTGACCCTCTGCTCCAAAAGCAAATAGTCTTCGTGTACTTTCCTTCAGTCCCTTAGTGGTTACTGTAACAAAAGCTGCTCCAGCTGAAGCCCCAAGCTGGGGTATACTCACTACTGCTACTGCGCTGCTTTCACCTTTTACAGCTTTTGCAATGGCAGTTCCAATGGGCTTTTCAGCTGTAGATGTGGAATATACTTTTACAGTATCTCCTACTATCAGTCCTGTGACTGTTACAGTGTCAGGCGTCCCTGCAGCATTGTTTGTAGCACTTATCCCAATGGAATCTGTAGATGTTTGTTTTTCTGCAGTGTAATTCACAGCAATTCTATCACTTTCCAATAATCCTTTTTTAGTTATTCCTATGTAGGCGGTACCGGAATACTCACTAAGCTGTGGAACACTTACAACTGCAACCGCTGAACTTTCACCCTTCACGGCTTTTGCTACTGCAGAACCTACCGCCTTTTCTGCAGTACTGCTTAAATACACATTTGCTATATCTCCCGCTGACAAACCGTTGATTGTAACTGTATCTGGTGTGCCAAGGGCATTATTTATTATGCTTGCAGTCAATCCACTTACAATTGTTTTCTTTTCTTCACTATAAGTTACAGGTATTTTTACACTTTCCAGCAGCCCCTTTTGAGTTACTGTGATATATGCTGTCCCGGCTGAGGCTCCCAGCTGTGGTACATTTACGGTAGCTGTGGCAAAAGTCTCACCCTTTGCGACTTTTGCCACTGCCGTACCTGCTACTTTTGTATCTGTATTTGATAAATAAACCGTTACCGTATCTCCTGCCGATAAGTTGGTTACCGTTACCTCATCAGGAGTTCCCACTGCGTTATTTACTATGCTTGCAGACAGTGCAGAAACTGGCGTCTTTTTTTCAGCAACATAGGTTACCGGAATTCTAATGCCTTCCAACAAGCCCTTTCTTGTAACAGTGATGTATGCCGTTCCTGCGGATGCACCAAGCTGAGGAATGCTAATGGATGCTGAGGCTGAAGTTTCTCCTTTACCAGCCTTAGCTGTAGCTGTGCCCAAAGGCTTATCTGAGGTATTACTTGAATAAACTTTTACGATGTCCCCAGCCACTAAATCATAAATTCCTACAGTGTCCGGCGTTCCTGCCGCATTATTCACAATACTTGCATTTACCGAAGTCACCTGAGTTTGCTTTTCTGCAGCATAGGGTACAGCTATCCTATTACTTTCCAGAAGGCCTTTCTCTGTAACTGAAACATATATAGCCCCTGCAGAAGCTCCAAACTGTGGTACACTTACTATGGCAGTGGCTTTGCTTTCGCCCTTCACTGCCTTAGCTACTGCTGTACCTATAGGTTTTGCAGCATTGTAAGATGAATAAACCTTCACAACATCTCCTGCTGATAAATTAGTCACCGTCAAAGTATCCGATGTTCCAACAGCGTTATTTACAGGAGCAGCCTTTAAATCAATAATTCCTGCTGCAAAGGCCATCTCTTTAACTGAAAAGGTAATGGTAGTACATACTAATATACTTAAAACATTAGATAATACTCTCTTCATCAATAAACTCTCCCCATAAAATTTTTATTCTAAATAATTGAATTCCAGAAGAAACTTCCATGGATAAACATGCTTCAATTAGAAAAAATAACTACATAGTTATTTTATCGGTCAATTTTAGCAACTCTTTAGGCTTAAAAAGAAAAATGAGCCCAGAATAGTCTGGGCCCACTTTTTTGGGGGGTGGTCTTTTGGTTATATCAAAGTATATTTAGGATCTCTTATTTCTAGTCTTAACATCAAAGATAACTGCTGCTACCAGCACTGCTCCTCTGATGATATACTGATAGGAAATTCCTACACCCATCAAATTCATTCCGTTGGTCAGAGATGAGATAACCAATGCTCCAATTATAGATCCGGTAACCTTACCTACACCACCGGCTGCTGATACTCCTCCAACATATGCTGCTGCAATGGCATCAAGTTCAAAACCTGTACCGGCAGTTATTGTTGCTGATTGTAAACGTGCGGTGTATAGTATTCCTGATAATGCAGCCAGCAGACTCATAGATGCATATACTATAAAAGTTATCTTACTGACATTTATACCACTTAATCTAGCTGCTTCTTTATTTCCACCCACAGCATATATATGTCTTCCTAATACTGTTTTGTTTGTTATGAAATGATAAACTGCAACTACTGCAATAACTATAACTACTGTCCAAGATAAACCGTTATACCCAGCAAGAATCCAAGTGATATAGGCTATAATCAATGAGATGAATACTAACTTTATCATAAACATGTTTAAAGATAAAACTTCAAAATTATATTTTAACTTGTTTTTTCTTGTTTTAAACTCACTCCATACATATAATCCTATTGCCAATACACCTAGAATGAGTGTCAAAACATGTATACCATCTACATTTGCTATGTCTGGAATATATCCAATACCAATAGCATTAAAGGTCTTATCTGGTATAACAATTGTTCCTGTACCTTCTGTAATCAGCAGTAATGCTCCTCTAAAAATCATCATTGCTGCAAGGGTTACAACAAAGGAAGGTATGCCCATTTTAGCTACCAGAAAACCGTTAAACATACCTATAAATATTCCCAGTATCAATACAATTATGATACATGCAAAAACCGGTAATCCCGTCTTTGTCAATAGAAGCGCAGCCACTGCGCCTAAGAAACCTGCTACAAACCCTACAGACAAATCTATATGGCTTATTATTAAAACCAGGGTCATACCAACAGCCAATACCGCAATATAACCTGTTTGGTTGATCAGGTTACTTATATTTCTTGAGTTTGTGAATAAACCACCGGTAGTTATTGAAAAAATAATCATGATAGCTACAAGTGCAATATACATTCCGTATTCTCGGATATTTTGCTTTATTAATTGTTTTGCTTCCTTTAATAATCCCATGACTAATCCTCCATTTACTAATCTGTTGCCAACTTCATTATTTTTTCTTGGGTAGCCTCTTCTTGCAGCATCTCGCCAACTATTCTTCCTTCTGACATTACATAGATCCTATCACTCATGCCGAGTACCTCTGGTAGTTCAGAAGAAATCATAATTATGCTCATACCCTGCTGTACAAGTTCATTCATCAAGGTATAAATTTCGTATTTTGCTCCTACGTCAATACCTCTCGTAGGCTCGTCCAAAATAAGTATTTTAGGTTTCGCAAAGAGCCATTTTGCCAGTGACACCTTTTGCTGATTACCACCGCTCAAATTGCCCACCTTTTGTTCAATACTAGGTGCTTTGATACCAATGGAAGCTTTATATTCATTTGCAATTTTAACTTCCTCATTATCATTTATTACACCGTTCTTAGCTAACTCTTTTAGATTAGCTAAGCTTATATTTGTTCTTATATCGTTAATCAGAATTAAGCCATTACCTTTTCTATCCTCTGTAACGTAAGCGATTCCTGCATGAATCGCATCACTAGGGCTCTTGAACTGCTTCTTTTCATTGTCTACATATAAATCCCCATCTACATCATAGTCTTTAGCATTTCCAAAAAGACTTAAGGCAAATTCTGTACGACCAGCTCCCATCAGTCCTGCAATACCAACTATTTCACCTTTTCTTACGTTAAGGGTTACATTCTTAAGTATTGTTCTTCCCAATTTTGGATCATAAGCGCTCCAATTAATTACCTCTAATACATTATCTCCGAATTGTTTCTTTTTTCGTTTTGGATAGATATCTTCTATTTCACGGCCAACCATGTGTTTAATTATTTTATTCTCTAATATCAATTCTGCATTGGCATCCATGGTGGTAATTGTCTTTCCATCACGGAGTACAGTAATGGTGTCCGCTATGGCTGTAACTTCCTTAAGCTTATGAGAAATTAAAATTGATGTAACTCCATGTTCCTTAAGTTCTTTGATTAAATTCAGGAGATTTTCGCTGTCATTTTCATTCAAAGCCGCAGTAGGCTCGTCCAATATAAGTAGCTTTACATCCTTACTAAGGGCCTTAGCTATTTCCACCAGCTGTTGCTTTCCAACCCCTAGGTCTTTTATCTTTGCTGTAGGACTGATGTTCAGCTTAACTTTCTTTAACATCTCCTCTGCTTTGGTTATTGTCTCATTCCAGTCGATTACTCTGCCATTTTTTATTTCATGTCCTAAATATATATTTTCATAAACAGTCATTTCAGGTATAAGAGCCAGTTCTTGATATATAGTTGCAATTCCTACACTTTCGCTATCTTTTATACCAGAAAATTTTTGTACTTTTCCATTGAAAATTATATCTCCACTATATTCGCCATAAGGATAAACCCCACTCAATATCTTCATCAGGGTTGATTTTCCTGATCCATTTTCTCCTATGAGGCAATGAATTTCTCCTCTTTTTACTTGAAGATTAACTGAATCCAAGGCCTTAACCCCTGGAAATACTTTAGTAATGTTTTTCATCTCTAATATATAATCACTCATAGCTGAATTCGCTCCTCAATTAGACATTCATTTTCTCCAATTTATAGGCCAATCTTCCAATCACTTATACCCATTTGATATTTACCTTTATAAATGAATAGTGATAGTTAAACTATCACTATTCATTTTAATCTTCATTGATATTGTTATTTTAAACCAGTGAAATCTGATGCTTCGTAGTATTTTGAATCAATAAGAGCAGATTTTACATTATCCTGTTTAACTACTATAACTTCTGTCTGTTTAGCTTTAACATCGATCTTACCATTGTTGTAGGATCCTGTAGTTTCTGGAGTCTTGCCTTCCAATATAGCAACTGCCATATTAATTGCGTCCTTAACTAAGGTACGAACGTCTTTGAATACTGTCATTGACTGTCTTCCGTCAATAATGTACTGAATTGAAGCTTTTTCAGCATCTTGTCCAGTTACTTTGTAGCTCTTTACAGCATTATCAGCATCAAAAGCATCAGCTATAGCACGTGCAGTTCCATCGTTTGGAGCTAGTATAAATACGTCGCCCTTATCAGCGTCTGAAGCAGCTGTTAAGTGTGCTTCTGCCTTGTTCTTAGCTTCGTTGAAGTCCCAGTTGGTTGTTACTTGTCCTATAATCTTTGCCATTTCATCACGAGTAAGTTGAGGCTTTGACTGTAATGCAACAGCTTCGCTGGAGTTCTTAATTACAAATGTACCGTCAGCAATTTTGGGCTGTAATACATTCCATGCACCTTCGAAGAATAAGAAAGCATTGTTATCTGAAGCTGCACCGGCATATAGATATAATGGATTACCTTTGCCTTGTGCCTGATCAACTAGGTATTGAGCCTGTGCTTCTCCAACAGCAATACTATCGAAAGTTACATAGTAATCAACTGCATCTGTGTCAGTTATTAATCTGTCATAGGAAATAACTTTTATGCCTTCCTTCTTTGCAGCTTCTACTGCAGCACCAGCAGCACTACCGTCATGAGGACAAATTATAAGTACGTCAATGCCCTTTGCTATTAATGCTTCAACGTTTTCTTTTTCTTTAGCTGGTGATCCTTGGCTAAATAGAATTTCTACGGAGTACTTAGTGTCCTTTAATGCTTCTTTAAATCTTGTTTCATCTTGAACCCATCTTGGCTCATCTCTTGTTGGTAATACTATACCAACATTAACCTTTTTCTTTCCGCAGGCTGCAAGTCCAAAAACCATTAAAGCCATTAATAAGATTGATAGTAGTTTTTTCATTTTATCCCCTCCTATTTGTTATGTATACATTATCACATATAAAATATAGTTTGTCTCTGTAGACGTTTACTTACTTTCAGTAAAATTTTATCTTATTTTTTTGAATTAAAAAAAACACTAGTAATTTTTTGTGATAAAAAATTACTAGTGCGTAAAATATTATTATTTTTCAACTTTAATTATTATAAAAGGTCAATTTGCTAGTTTCTATAAACCTCATGTTTTTGATGGAAGCCATCTCTTATTATAGTGCTGTCCATATTTTCTTTGTTTACAGCAATTGGTTCCAGCACATAATACGGTATATCATATGCACCATTATTAATTGTCTGCACAATATTTAGAGGCTTATTTTCTACTAATCTTATAGCCATCTCTATGGTTGCCTCCGCCAGCTTTTCAATAGGTTTGTATATAGTCATATACTGGGTACCCTCTACGATTCTCTGGCAGGCCCATAAATCTGCATCCATACCTGTAACCGTTACCTTCCCTGTCAGCCTATGTTCTGATAAGGCTTCGATTACACCTTCTGCCAGGCTATCATTGCCGGCAATTATGGCATTTATTTTAACATTTTCCTGCAGGGCGGAATCCACTACCTTGAAGGCATACTCCTTAAGCCAGTTTGGAGCCCATTCTTCCGATAATATCTTTATTTCACCGCTTTCTATATAGGGGGTAAGCATTTCGTCATAGCCTTCTTTAATCATACTTGTGTTATTATCTGTCTTTGCACCGTTTACTATAAGCAGATTACCTGACTTCATATTGTCTAATATGGCACTGGCCATAAGCTTACCAACCTTTACGTTATCAAAAGAGATATACAGGTCAACATTTGCATTCAGCACAAGTCTATCATAGGAAATTACAGGAACACCCTCACGCTTAGCTAACTCAACAGCAGCAGCTGACTTATAATGGTCATTGGGTACGAAGATAAGCACATCTATATTCTGATCTAAAAGGTACTTCACCTGTTTAAGCTGATCCTGATCGTCATTATTGGCATTTTGAACTATAATCTCTGCACCTAATTCCTGAGCCTTTGCCATCAATATATCTCTATCCCTAATCCATCTCTCCTCCTTAAGTGTTCCAAGAGAAAATCCAATCTTTATTCTCTTTTTAGTACCGTTGTTACCCAGATTATTATCAGCTAGAGTGGAAGAAGGAATATTCAGGTCTCTTAATATGAAAGAAACCAGTATAGCCAATATGAGTAAAAGCATAGCTATAATGAAATTTTTAATCATCTTATCCTTAATCAATACGCTCACTTCCCATATTCAAAAATGTTCTGTATTCTGTTGGCGTCATTCCGGTTACCTTTTTAAAGGTTTTGCAGTAATAGTTGGGGTCATTATAGCCGATCTTTTGGCAAATTTCCTTTATACTTAAGTTTGGATTTGCCAAGAGTTTCATTGACTTTTCTAATCTCAATTCTGTTAAATAATCGGTAAAACTTTTCCCCATCTCGTCCTTAAATATCTTGCTAAAATAGTGATAGCTTAAGTTTACACTTTTAGCCACATCATTTAAGGAGATATCATTAGCATAATTCCTGTTAACATACTCTATTATAGCGGGAATAATACCTTCCTCATCGCTTTTCTTTTGCTTTTGAATTTCGAGACCTAAATCAGAAAGATAAGCTTTAAACTGTACCCTTAACTCATCGATGCCATTAATTTTTAAGATATTTAATACATAGGTATTTTTTAGCTTGTCTAACTCATTCAGTTTATATGGTAGTGTTTTTTCTGCAAGAAATATTAAATCTATTAGCTTGGACTTAATTTTGTCAATATCCTCTCCATGAGCATTGATCATCCAAACAAATATTTCCTCAAAGACTTCCTTTGCTTCCTTTATATTTGCAGTAAGAAGGGAATTTGAAAATACACTTTCCTTGTGGATAGGATAGCTTTCTATGTCTCCTGCTGAAGAATCAGCATCTTCAATATGAGTAACTGTTTGATCGTTTGTCTTAGAAGCTGCTATATATGCCTCACTGCAGGACTTTACAAAATTTTCTATATCGTATTTTCTGCCAATACCTATATGATATTTTATAGTTGTCAAGCCTTTAAGCTTTTCAGTAACTCTCTTACCAATGTCAATGGATTTCATCCTAATGAATTCATCAGGCTCCTCTTCATCGGCGGGCACATATACAATAATTCTGTCTGATACCGGACTTCCTATAAGGCATGGACAGATTGATTTAAATTTAGCCGTGAAAACTTCCATAAAGTTTTGCTTTTGTTGATTCAACTTTAAGTTATCTTCCTTATTTTTATTCTCAGCATCATGAAATAGAACCGTCATAGCATATCCATGTTTTAAATCCATTGCAAAGATGCTTTCATAAAACTCCATCTCCTTTGACATACCTGTGCCAAACAGCTTGTCCGATATAAATTGTGCTTCCAATGATGGAATTAACTTATTCATTCTCTCCCTAAGTTCAATTTCTCTTATCAAATTAGCACGCTTTTTATATATTTCAGCACTAATATTGTTAATGGTTTCTATGAGTTTATTTTTATTTATTGGTTTTAAAAGATATTCAAAAACACCTAAATTTAAAGCCTCTTTTGCATAGTCAAAGTACTCGTAAGCTGTAAGGATAACAAAAACCGTATCACTATTAACCTGCTTTATTTGTCTTATTGCTTCAATACCATCAATACCAGGCATATGGATATCGATAAAAACTATATCCGGTTTTAGTCCCAAAGCCTTCTCTATAGCCTCTCTACCGGAACTGGCAGTGCCGACTATATCTATATCTTTTATGTTTTTTGATATAATCATCTTTAAGGATTCTAAAACTAGATATTCATCGTCTGCTATTAACATTTTTAACATACTATCCGCCTCCTTTTATTGAGGATTTACTATTTGAGGTAATATTAAGGTCACCTTGGTGCCTTGTCCAATCTCGCTTTCTATATTCACCAACTTCTGCTTATCCGCAATATTGAAAAGGTACTGTAATCTCTGTATAACATTATTTATTCCTATGCCATTAACATGTTTTTGAAATGTAACTTCTTCCTGTTCTGATCCCAGTATACCTTGTATACACGCTGAGTCCATGCCCTTGCCGTTATCTATAATCTCGATGTGAACTGAGTCACCAGAATTTTTAACATTCATATGAATTTCCCCGTTTCTCTCTAAATCCTGCAAGCCGTGAATGTATGCATTTTCAACGATGGGTTGTATGGTAATCCTTGGTATCTTCACATCCAGAGTGCTTTCATCTATGTTACTGTAAAAGGTTATTCTGCTTCCAAAGCGTATTTTTAGAACCTGCATATAGTTCTTTACATATTCAATTTCCTCTCTCAAGGTCACCAGCTCTTCTATATTTTTCAAATTATATCTGAAAAGCTGGGCTATATTTTCCATGAACTCAGAGGATTTATCCGCCCCCTCTATCATTGCCAGCTGCGATGCCGCATTTAGAGTATTGAAGAGAAAATGCGGGTTAATTTGTGATTGAAGGAACTTTAGCTCTGCCTCCTTCAGCAAACTTTTCATTTTCAAATTATTCAGTTCTTGCTCCTTAAGCCTTTTTTCTACTTCTGCATGTTCCTTTAATTCATCTATATAATTCCTAATACTTTTTGCCATCTTAATAAAGGCACTGGCTAAAATGTCAGTTTCATCCCCGGTGTGGGTTTGTGTCAGCTCTATATCAAAATCTCCTACAGAAATTTTCTCTGCTGAATGTGAGAGCTGTGCCAAAGGCTTTGTTAGTCGATATGTTGATATTATCGCTATAAAAAGGTTTACAAGTATGGTGGCAATTATTATGAGTACATTGAAGTAGCTCATAAATTCCATCTTTTTATTTATACTTTCAGCCTTCTCAGACCCGCTCTTTAGTTTGATATCTAAAAGCTTAGTATCATATAACTTAATATAATCACTGATTTCTTGGGTTCTATTAAAGTGAGCTATATACTTACTGCTTATTCTTCCACGCTTTGCCTGAATGGCCTTATCACTTTCAGACATTAGCTCATCCAGCATATAGCCTATGTCTTTAAGCACTAATTTTTCATAGTCATAGTCCAAAGTTTTAGGTATCTGCCTAGTTATTTCATTTAGATGATTGCTGCAGTTGTAATAACTTGTTAAGCTATCAGAAGAGGGTGTGGTCAAATATTTCTCAAGGGCAGTCATCATTTCATTAACGGTTTCCTTCAGATTGTTTAAGTACACATAGTCAGTTATTAGATAGTTAGTGTTTTTTAATACTGTTTTAGCATTATAAAAGGAATAAACACTTGTTACACTCAATAATGCTATAGTCAGAAGAAAGTACATAATCAGTTTTTTTCTTATACCAAAAAACTTAAATATATCACGATTCATACTTCAATCACCTGCCTTATATACCTCCTTATTTTTCCTCATCTATCCTTATAAACTTGTCAAGATTTTCCTTTGAAATTACTTTTACTTCCGTATCGATAAAAGTAGGAACTGACTTACCGTTTTTTATGTCCACCATTGTTTTCAAGCTTTCATAGCCCATCTTATATGGATTACTGGCTACTGTTCCAAAAATTATTTCCTTATCTATGTAGCGTAATATTTCATCAGAACCGCCATAACCCACTAAGACAATATCTCCAACCATGTTTCTGTCAACAATAAACTGGGCACACCCTAAGGTATCTGCGGAACTTACAGTAAATATGGCATTTATATTATCCTCTGAATCGATGATTTTTTGTGTTATTTCTTCTGCACTCAAAATTCCCATTTTTGAAGTATAAGTTTTTATAATTTTCATATCTGGATAGTCCCTCAGAGCGCTTATAAATCCATTCATCTTCAAGTTATGTTCCATTGACCCCTGATTTAAATCGTTACTTGATATTATTGCTATGTTGGCTTTTCCTCCTGTAGCCTCTACAATCAGCTTGGCCGCTTCTCTTCCGATTATAAAACTGTTTGTGCCTACAAAGGCATTTCTTTTACTTTCGCTGTCATCATTTTCAAAGGTTATTACAGGTATTTGTCTATCATAGGCCTTATTTATGGTTTCCGTAAAATCTATTGCATTTGAAACATGAGTAATAATGCCATCTACCCTTGAAATAGTAGCTATGTCTAAATATTTTATTTCTTCCATCGGGTCATTAAAACGTGGAGCATAAACCTCTACCACCACATCGTTATCTTTTGCGGAAATTTCAACCCCTCTTATTACTTCGTTCCAAAATGGATCTACATAATTTTGAGCTATAAAATAAAAATGATATTTTGGCTTGGAAACCGGCAGCTTAATATCTTCGGTCCGCAGCCAATATAGTGTAAGACTTGCAAGTAAAATCAGTACTAGTAATATTGAGATGGCATGTTTATATAAAAACCCAACTGAATTTCTAATTATATTCATTTTATAATTTGTCCCCCAACAGTTTTTATGACAAAAAATACTATATTTATAAAAATTATATCATCAAATGCAGCCTCTGTAAAATCATATTTCCCTTGCCTTTAATCTTATTAATCACTTGAAAAATATTCCTATATATTGTATTCTTAAAAATTATAAAGTATGGGAGTGATGTTATGGCTAAGAGAGATAAGCTGCTGGCTGAGTCCGTTGCAGATGATATTCTTGCAATGATTACTATAGACAAAAGATTTGCACCGGGAGATAAGCTGCCTAATGAAAATGAGTTGTCAGCTGAGCTTCGCATAAGCAGAACCACCTTGCGAGAAGCAATCCGTATATTAGCTGCTCATAATATTTTAGAAATTAAGCGCGGTAAAGGCACCTATATTTCAGAAAATATAGACCTTGACGAAGATTTTAATCTTAGTGGCTTTTCCAATATAAGACTCAATATAAAGGACTTATTTGAAATGAGGCTCATTTTCGAGCCCAAAATAGCCTACTATGCAGCTAAACGCGCTACTGATAAGGAGTTAGAACGGATACTTTACTACGGAAATCTGGAAGAGAAAAAGATTCTAAACAATGAAGACCGTACAGAGGTAGAGCAGGCCTTCCATAACTCTATTGCAAAGGCTACCCATAATGAATTTATGAATAAGCTTATGCCAATTATTTATAAGGCCATTTATAAGGGAGTAATTTTATCAGACGAAAACCCTATGATGATACAGGAAACCATTGAGGATCACAGGATGATTATGGAGTTCCTTGCAAACCGTGATGCAATAGGTGCTGAAACTGCAATGAAACTACACATCATCCATGCTATGAGAGGCCTGGGTATTGATAATGATTAATTACAGCCAATAGACAATTGGATAGGAAAACAGTATATTGACAACAGACATCATACAACATACAATATTGTTAGACAACTCAAAATATTCTTGACAAGTTATCATATCAATTATTTTAAAAATATATAAAGAGGTGGGCTATTTATGAGAAGTGATTCAATTAAAAAAGGAAGCAAGAGTGCACCACATCGTTCACTGTTGAATGCTTTGGGGCTGACTAGGGAGGAAATGGAGCGACCGCTGATAGGTATCGTAAGTTCACAAAATGATATTGTACCCGGTCATATAAACTTGGATAAGATTGTGGAAGCTGTTAAAATGGGGGTTGCCATGGCCGGCGGTACTCCTATAGTCTTTCCTGCTATTGCTGTCTGTGACGGTATTGCTATGGGGCACTTAGGTATGAAGTATTCTCTGATCACCAGAGAGTTAATTGCTGATTCCACAGAAGCCATGGCCTTGGCTCATGCTTTTGATGCTCTTGTAATGGTTCCAAACTGTGATAAAAACGTTCCTGGTTTGTTAATGGCAGCTGCCAGAGTAAACATTCCTACAATTTTTGTCAGTGGTGGACCAATGCTGGCCGGAAAAGTAGATGGCTGCAAGACAAGCTTATCAAGTATGTTTGAGGCTGTTGGTGCTTACAATGCCGGTAAAATTACTGATGAGAAGTTGGAAGAGTTCGAAAATAAAGTTTGTCCAACTTGTGGTTCCTGCTCGGGCATGTATACTGCTAACAGTATGAATTGTTTGACAGAGGTTTTGGGAATGGCCTTAAAGGGAAACGGAACAATTCCTGCGGTTTACTCTGAGAGAATAAAACTTGCCAAACAAACTGGAATGAAGATTATGGAGCTGCTTGAAAAAGACATAAAACCAAGAGATATTATGACCTTGGATGCCTTCAAAAATGCATTGACAATGGACATGGCTCTTGGCTGCAGTACAAACAGTATGCTGCATTTACCTGCCATTGCCCATGAAGCAGGTATAGAGCTAAACATAGATTTGGCCAACGAAATCAGTGCAAAAACTCCAAATCTCTGCCATCTGGCACCAGCAGGTAACACCTACATGGAGGATTTAAATGAAGCCGGTGGCATATATGCAGTTATGAAAGAAATAGACAAGCTTGGCCTCCTAAAGACAGATTTAATCACCTGCACCGGGAAAACTGTTGCAGAAAATATAAAGGGCTGCTATAACCAGAATCCTGAAGTTATAAGACCTGCAGAAAATCCTTACAGCCAAACAGGCGGTATTGCAGTGCTCAGAGGTAACCTTGCTCCAGATTCCTGCGTAGTTAAGCGTTCTGCAGTAGTTCCGGAAATGTTAAAGCATCGAGGTCCTGCTAGAGTATTTGACTGTGAAGAAGATGCCCTTGAGGCTATAAATTCTGGTAAAATTGTGGATGGAGATGTTGTAGTAATCAGATACGAAGGTCCAAAGGGTGGTCCCGGTATGAGAGAGATGCTTAACCCCACTTCTGCAATTGCAGGAAGAGGGTTGGGAAGCACTGTTGCCCTTATAACTGACGGCCGCTTCAGTGGTGCCAGCAGAGGGGCATCCATAGGACATGTTTCACCTGAAGCAGCAGTAGGCGGCAACATTGCACTTGTTGAAGAAGGAGATATAATTGAAATAGATATCGATGCCAACACCATTAATTTCCTTGTAAGTGACGAAGAGTTGAAAAGAAGAAGAGCCAACTGGAAGCCAAGACCGCCAAAGATCACTTCCGGCGCCCTTGCCAGATATGCGGCTTTAGTAACCTCAGGTAACAGAGGGGCTATACTTGAACTACCAAAAAACTGCGTTTAGCGCAGTTTTTTAACATAAGAATTAAATTATAATTTTAGTTGTCTGAAGCCTTAAACAGCACAATAGGCACAATTATTATCCCCAGTATATAAGCACTCACCATTTCCATCATAGTGAGCAGATACATTATATTGCCTACTGGGTGCATATCACCGTAGCCTACTGTGAAAAAAGTTGTGGCGCTAAACCATAGGCAATCGGAAAAAGCTTTGGAGGATCTGTAATAATAGCTGATGGGGTCTTTTAGAAAATTGCCATCGAAGATACCATAATACAAGCTTGAGGGATAATTATGTATCATGTAGTATAAAACTGCATTCACGAATATTATTAACAGAACCATGGCTATAACAGCCAATATTATTTTTATGATTGTGGCTCTTGCAATTTTTCTGCTTACTACTGATAGGTAATTATTAAATGACAGACTGAAGAGGATAACTACTGCATATACTACAGAAATATATACAATTGGTATTATTTCTATAGTATGAATCCCTGCGTGAGGATGATATTCCAAGACTCTGACCAGTATGAAAACAGATAGCAAGATATTAATTATGTTCATGGCTGTAATAAGACCAAAACTTTTAAATTCTTTTTTCTTAATATTCTTGTTATAGTACCGGTAAGATGTCATAAGCAATACAGCCATACTTATATAAAATAGTATGTAGCTTTCTATAATATGTATAATTATTGTGCAAATCAGGTTCATAGCAATACCACTTATGATATTAATGTCCATGGAATATACCAAGTACATTAGTAATATAGCTATGGTTATAATCATAACATTATAAGCGGTAACAATAATAAAATACCCCCTTAACTTAAGGCAGCCTTACTTATGGTCTGCCTTTCCCATTACAGTATAATATATAATCAGAAGGTTTATCTTATGATTATATATTCCCATTATTTAACTTCATCACTTTATAGCCATACTATAATTCTACTATTCCTATCAAATTAACTTTTGTATATTTCTCAGATTTTTATAATAATACTAATTTAACTTTTCATATAAAATTTCCCTTGTTGACAGTGAAGCACTCATTAAATAGCAAAAAGGGGTCCTATTTAGACTCCTTTTGCTTAGTTTCCCCTTTTTTGAAGGTTAGTATCAAATACATAAAGAATATTGTACTGCTTAGCAGTGGTAATACAATCCTAATAGCAATTCTCATATCAAAATATAAGTTAAGTGCTAAGAAGATCAGTAAGCTTATTACCCTTCCAAAAACAACCGGTACTTCCAAGGCCGACATGTAATCCCCAACATTGCCTTTGCCTTGAGATGTTTTATCAATTAATTCATAAATAATGCTGTTAAATGGAATAGTCCAAAGGCAAGTAAACAGAGCGTTCAACAATGAATTTGCAACAACTCCGATAAAATTAGACCAAATAACCAATATTAACGTTGAACAAAAGATAATTAATGCTCCTATTCGAAATATTTTCTTTTGGTTCTTTTTGTTTAAGAAACGTCCTATTATATATGTAGCTCCGATGCTTAAAATAGATGTAACGGTAGTTAATTTCCCCATGTTAAGTTCATTTTGAAATATCATGTATACCAATAGTCCAAGCAACAGGCCAAAGGACCCATCCCTAAAGCCCATAAGAAATTTAGCCGCCATCAATTTCTTCCAGGCCTTATCTTTTTTTGATAGCAGTATTTTTACCACCTTGTATTCACCAAATTCTTTGATTTGAGTTAGGCAATATGACAGTAGTACCGCTGCCAGAAAAAGTATGAAACTTATGAAAAAAACCACATAATATCCCTGCAGTTTTTCCTTTGATACAATTATGTATCCAGAAATCACAGGTGCTATGGTACTCATTATTGCTGCCAAGGCCCCGGATACCCCAAAATAATAGGGACGATTTGAGCTATTTGTATAGTGATAAATCAAGGTATTTATTCCGTAGTAGTAAAAACCCACAGCACCACCGGATAGTACGCCCAAGTAAACAATATAATCACTGGTTTTTTCTCGAAGCAACAATATAGCAATATAAAATAGCAGATTAAAAAGTATTCCGAGTCTTATACAACTGGTTATACCTGACTTTCTTGATATAAAACCTGCTGAGATAAACATAAGTACTATTGTTATGCTGGATAGAATATTTTGAAATACTATATATTTCACATCTGAAGTTAATCTCCACATATATACATTTACAAAGGTAGCTGACAGTGCCGTGGATAGAGTAAATAAAGCTTGAACAAATATAAAAATGACAGCATCTTTACCTAGCTTTCTCATTCTATTTTCCTTTCACTTATTAATAGTAAAAACTTCATAATGCCCTTCACCACATTATGAAGTCTTGTTAAATTATTAATTTTTAAATATATAAGTTCCAATTGAATGTGGCTGCAGATTTAAGTTTAAAACTTTATCACCATAACCCAGTTTAAAGTCTACTGCTATATCTTTTTCATTGGAAACTACTGTAGCAATAGTTCCATCCTCATTTAAGAAGGAGGTTACAAGAAGATTATGGTTTGTATTTGTAACGCCAATTCTTACTGCACCGGGCTTTATATACTTACTGAAGTGACCTATATAATAGTAGGAACTTTCGTATATAAGTTCATTGGTTCTGGTATCTGCAATAATTGGAGCATCGCAGTAATTTCCAACGTGATTTGGACCACCTATTTCATCAAGAACGATATTCCAGTCCAAGTAGCCCTCAGTCCAGTTATTTAAATCCCCGATGATATTTCTTGCATATCTTTCTCCAGTAAACCATTCTCCAAGTTTAACTCCACCTTCTTGGCAGCCTTCTGTAAAGAGAAGATGCTTGTCCGGATACAATTCATGTACCTTACCTACATTTTCAAAGGCTTCACTTACATACCAGTGGAAACCGGTTCCCCATACATACTTTGCAGCCTCAGGGTCTGACATTACACCTGCAACTCTGTCAATCATAATGTCTCTGTTGTGATCCCAAATTAAAATTTTTACATCTTGAAGCCCTTCTTTATGCATAGTAGGTCCAAGATAATCTCTAACAAAATCTCTTTCTTCCAACTCTGAATATATGCAGGAGTCCCAAGTTTGAACAGCTGCCGGCTCATTTTGTACTGTTATAGCCCAGATATTTATGCCTTCCTTTTCATAAGCTTTAATAAACTTAGTATAGTATTTTGCCCAAACTTCTCTGTATTCCGGTAATAGTTTTCCTCCGTGATTCATGTCCTTATTTGTCTTCATCCAAGCCGGTGGACTCCATGGGGAAGCAAGTATTTTTATTTCCTCCCCTCTCATTTTCATAGCATCTTTTATAAGAGGAAGTACCCATTTCCTATCTCTTGAAATGTCAAAGGTCTTAAGTTCAACATCGTTATCTTCTACATAAGTATAATTTTCTAAAGCAAAGTCACAGCTGTGAATATGTACTCTGCCTATGCTGTAGCCCAGTCCTTTTTCCTTGTCATAGTATTTTTCTATAACCTCTTGTCTCTTGTCCCCGCTCATTCTAGATAGTGTATAGGCTGCCGCTTCAGTGAAGGCACCTCCAAAGCCTATTATTCTTTGATAGGTTTTAGTGGGATCCAATTGGATATCAACAGCTTCACCGGCTTTTCTTTCAAAACTTAAGCTTTCTTTTTCAGATAGTCTGTCTTTGGTATTCTTAGAAGTTAAAATTACTTTTACATCTGCCATTTTTATCTCTCCTTTATTTAAAATACTTATTGGTTATAGATTATGAAATTATATATTCAGATGCTTTTCATCACTAATGCTACTCATTGCATCTGGCTACTGAGTTTCGGATAATCAATTCAGGTGTTATCAGCCTGTTCTCTGTTGCCTCATTGTGATTTTTTATCCTTTTTAACAATAGATTTGCCAGCTTCTTGCCAGCTTCAAAAACCGGTTGTCTTATTGTTGTCATGGGTATCTCCGCTATTAGATCAAATAATAGGCCGTCAAAGCCTGCTATGGAAATTTCCTCAGGAATCTTAACATTTAATTCCTTTGCTGCTCTAATAGCTCCCACAGCCAGGATATCACTGGAGCAGAATATAGCTGTTGGCTTTTGTTCTACTATAAGTTGAAAACACTTTTCATAGCCATCCGCTTCTCTGTTGTGAACCTCTCTCACTAAAGATTCATTAAATTCAATGTTATGATGTTCTAAGGCTTTCTTGTATCCTTCAAATCTATCAAAAGTAAATCTCTTATCTTCATTTATCTTTAAGAAACCTATTCGCTTGTGTCCCATAGATATAAGATAATCAGTCATCATATAGGCTCCCTTGTAGTTGTTAATATCTACAGTATCTACATTGAGGTCTGTTTGGCCAAAAATTACATAAGGAACCTTTATTTTTTCGTTGATTATTATATCTTCATTGGTTTCCAGTCCCATCACAATTACGCCATCGCATCTTCTTGTAAAATTCAAATCCCTTTTTATTTGAAAAAAGTATTCTGCAGTGCTTAGTTCCTCACTTACTCCGGCAACCAGATGCATGACAAAGACATCGGATATGGTTAACTCTTGCGGGATATATAAATAAATTGAATTGGTATTATTTTGTGCCAAGGCTCTAGCAGCATGATTAGGTAGAAAGTCCAGTTCCTCTATGGCTTTCTCAACTCTTGCCCTTGTTTTCTCTTTTACTAACTCAGGACTGTTTATTACTCTTGATACGGTTATAACAGATACACCCGCTGCCTTAGCAACGTCCTTCATAGTAGTCAAAACCATAGCCTCCTTCCATAATGATAGCGCTATCATTAATAGATAAAAAAATAAATAAAAGATTAAGTTCCATTCATTTTGTTACCGTTATCATTTTTATTATAGCAAAGATAAAGTTTTTAAGTCAATAACAATTAATAAAAACAGCCCGACATGAGCCGAGCTATTTTCACTGGTCTATATTATTATACAGGAGCTATAAGTATTCTTCCAGTACCCCTATAAACATTAACAAGGCCTTCTCCTGACACTGCTGAGCCAATCATACTTTTACTTGATTTTTCCACCCTAAACTCTAAGGAGTTAGACCAGGCGATAGCATAATTTCCATCGATTCTAACTTCATCATTTTGTAGAACAAACTCTATTAGTTCACTTCGCGGTACAGGACTTTCCAGAACCACTACTCCGGCGCCCTGCAGACATAAATTAAACAAGCCTTCCTTACCTAATATTGCGGAAGAAAGATTTGTTCTGGCAACTACACTTTGTCGTATTCTAGAGTCACAGGCCAAGAAGAGCCCATCATCCAGTACTATTCCCCCTGCCCAATCCGATACCTCTTCAAGGAGAATGTGTTTATAAGTGGGTTCTAACATCAGCAATCCGTTACCTTGATATTTTGGCTTAATTGCAGATTCCTTTGTTACCTTTGAAGCCAAAGCCTTACCAAATAAATCACCTAAACCCTTAACATCCGCAACCATGCTTACTGCTCCTGCGGTCCATTGCATAGCTCCGGCACTTATTGTATAGGCATTTCCCTTTAATTCGATCAATACCTGTCTCTTCCTCACATTCATTTGCGAAGCAAAATATGCATCAACGGCATTTGAGGAAGTTACACTTAAATCCTTCTTGTATTCAAGAACTTTTACGTCGCCTTTGGCTTCCACCACTTCTATGTTTTTATTTTCAAATAGGTTTCTGCAGGTTACCATTACTAACTCCTCCTTATAAAACTATTTATTACCATAATACAGTTATAAACAACCCCTGTCAATTTATTCCACAGATAATAGTGAGCAAGAGAAAGAAGTTGGAGAGCAACTTCTTTCAATAGACAAATGTCAATAAAAAATTGCGTTGTTACGCGATTTTCATTTTAAACGCAACATCTCCTTATAAAAACAAGAGCTGCCGCTTTTTATAAGTGCGACAGCCCATTTTCAAACATTATAGCTCGTATGAAACAAAAGCAAATTCTTCACTGTTGGGATTCCATGAGTTTACATTCATAGTTCCTTGTCCACCAAATAAATCCATCAATGTCTCCACTTTGCCGCCATTGGCTGACATCAGTCTTATCTTTACATCTTTATTAGCAGGATGATCTCCCGGCTGTACCTGGTCTTTATAATAAGAAATGAAGACAACTTTCTCTCCGTCCGGTGATATATGTGGGAACCAATTATTAAATTCATCATCCGTCATTTGAGTTTGCTCAGTTCCGTCGTTTTTCATGCGCCAGATCTGCATAAGACCACTGCGCACAGAATTAAACCAAATATACTTTCCGTCCGGTGAATATTCAGGACCATCGTCTAAACCCTCTGCAGTAGTAAGACGAACTTCTTCTCCACCTTCTGCCGGTATAATATAAATATCATAATTTCCATTACGTTCAGCGCAGTAGGCTAGTGTTTTTCCATCCGGTGACCAGCCGTGCAGATAGCTTGGAGTCATTTCTGTTACCAAGCGAGGTTCTCCTCCTTCAAGGGGCAGGATCCAGATTCGGGAAGCTCCAAAGTCATCAGTACCGGAGCTTATAGCTATCTGTTTGCCATCTGAACTCAACACATGGTCGTTATTACAGCTTGTACATCTGCCTGTATCAATAAGTGTTGATTCTTTACTCTCTAAATTGAACAAATATATATATCCATTGGAGTTATATACAAGGTTCTTCCCGTCCATTGTCCAGTTAGGTGCTTCAATGTGATAATCAAACACCTTAACAACCCGTCTTTCTGCTGTTTTAATGTTATAAATCTGCAATATACTTTTCATAGTTGCCTCCTTACATTTGATGAATGAAGTTAGCATTAATTATACTCTTATATTTGATTTCAATCAATTTTTACCATATTATAAGCTTAGTCTGCAGTGACCTTTATCTTTTCTAATTTCTTGTCTAGTTCATCCAGCACCTCCCATGACACGGAGAAGAATGGCATATGAGCTAGTTCTCTCAAAGTTTTATATTTCCCAGCCTTGCATCCATGTAATCTCCATATGGGAATATAAGACACAGCTGGTAAACATTTCTATTAGAAAAAGTACCTTTGCTAATGCCTTTTTCAACCTTCTTACACAGGAAAAACTGCTTTCTCATTTTTTAGAAACTTACTTTTTAGTAATAACTCTTCAAACTATCTTATGTTTTATTTGGACAATTCTAAGGAACTAAGAATCAAACCAATTTAAATTCTCCGATTATCCTGCTCATTTCTTCAGACATTTGAGCCTGGTTAGTCGCTGTCTTGGCAATTTCCTCTAGTGCCCTTGCCGTCTCTGCTATGCTTATTGATATGCTTTCAGAATTATCAAGGTCTTCCTGGGTGGTTGCAGAAACCCTCTGCATTGCAACTCCAATTTGCTTCATTGCCTCAGCTACTTCCACAGCTGAGTTGGCAATATCATTTGAAACTTTGCTGATGAGTTCAGCATCTTTGGCATATTCATTACTTGCCTCTACGAAATAAGTATAATCCGGCCTAACGTTTTCCTTTACATACTTTAACACATCAGTAGCAGCTTTTGACAGATTATCAAAGGCAGCTTGTACACGTATAACTATATTCTGTATTTGTGTTACTGTGCTTGATGACTGATCTGCAAGCTTTCTTACTTCATCTGCAACAACTGCAAACCCCCTTCCATGTTCTCCAGCCCTAGCAGCTTCAATGGCTGCATTCAAGGAAAGCAGATTAGTCTGTTCCGCAATCTGGCCAATAGTTTCGGCCATAATTCTAACTTCATTAACTATCTTTCCCTCATTTATGGCATCAGTTATCTTTGCTTGATTTATAGTATACAGCTCTTCGGATACCTTAAGGGATTCATCAGTCTTATTCTTTATTTCAAACGCACGCTTTTCAATGTCTTTGGCTATCTTGTTACCCGCTTGTGCCTTCTCAGACAGACTATTTATTGTGTTGCTGGAGTTCATTGTGGATACGGTTACTTCCTCTGTCAAGTCACTTAATCCTTTAGTCCCCTGTACTATTACTTCAGTGTTTGAATTTACTTCATCCATTCTTGAAGATATTTCCTCAATGGTTGCAGACAGCTCTTCACTGCCAGCTCCAATATTATGAGACATATCGGTTACATTATTTATGATGGCTTTTATACTATCTTTAGTTTCTATCAAAGCTCTGGATATTTTAGAAAATTCATCTCTTCCGTTTACCTCAATATCAATGCTCAAGTCCTTATTCTTTAATATATTTGCATAAGCAAGGATCTTCTTCACTTGTGAGCCGAGATTTGCTGTAATTATAATAGATATTAAAATTGATAATATTATTGTAGCAATCAATATGCTGGCAGATAATTTAATAGCACTGTTAAATACTTCCTCATTTTTCTTACTGGCTAGGTCTGCCTGCTCTCGGTTATATTTAATCAATGCCTCTAAAACCATATCAATTTTATTAGCAACACCATTCAACATGGTTGATACAATCTCTTTACTTTTATCTTTTTTCTCATAAGCCTTAATAAAAGTATTTTTCATATCTTCATATGAACTGTATTGGGTTGTTAGCTGCTCCAGTAAATTTTGGTTTACTTTTGTATTAGCAATAGTCTGAAACTGACTTATTTGCTCATCTATTTTTTCTGTATTGCTCTTAAAGGATTCAAAAGTAGATACATCTTCATATCTGCCTAGTTCATTAGCTGCATTTATATCTAAAAATAAATACTCTCTAATACTGTGCAGTGCATCTATACTCTTTAAGTTATGCTCGTACATTAACTTGGATTGTACATTAATTTTTCTGATATTTAATATTGCCACCAAACTAGTTATAATCATGCAGATAATTAGCAGAGTATAACTCACATATAGTTTCGTTCTCAAATTTATTGAGTTTATCCCTATATACCTTTTACTTTTCCGGGGCATTTCCGCAGTTGTTAAAGCTTTCTTTTTGCTGCCAAACTTGTCCTTCCAAAATTTAATTTTCATGTGAATCCCCCTTAGTTTTTCATAATTTTCTCCGCTGCTTATACATACATTAATAATAAGTTACGAAATCGTATACTTGCTTATATATTACTACATAACAAACTTCTTTTCAAGCCAGATATCGTCACTAATCGATATGCCTCTACATATTTCCCTATCAATTGCTTCTCGTTTCCAGGATTTGAATGCAATTCTCACTTTAAACAGCGGGAGCTATAGGATAAAACGTTCCAGGTTAAACCGTCAGTCCGGTTCCTCTTTTGATGCATGACTGAAGATGGGTGCTCCAGAAGAAATCTATCCTGATTCTATATATACTGTGACAAATCAGCTTGTATTGAATGATTCAATTCCACTCCATGGTGTGTTGCTGATAGAAATTGATAAATTAGAATAAAAAGCCCGGTAATGATTTTAGAATGATAAATCATTTTAGGGAGCATTCATAGATTTGTGTAAATCAAATCTATGGATGCTCCCTATGCTCCCTTTTAAAATTTAAAAAAATTGATACTTTCCTGAAGCTTAAGTGCTATATCAGTAAGAGATTGGGCTGCATCAGATACCTCTTTCATTATTGCTGATTGTTCCTGTGATGATGCTGCTACATTTTCAATACTATGTGAAGATTGTTCAATTATATTATTCATATTTTGAATATATTTTACCATCTCCTGGGATGCCACATAGATTTGCTGTGAAATACTTGAAGCATCTTGCATTTTTTTAGAAACATCATCTACCGAAGTTAGAATTTCATTGAAGGAATTTCCCGCTTTATAAGCCATGTCTATTCCTTCCTTTACTGCACTTGTACCCTCATCCATGGATTCAATAGAAGTATATATGTTTTCTTGTATTTCATTTATAATAGAGCTGATTCTTTTTGCTGCATTTGCTGACTGTTCTGCCAGTTTTCTAACCTCATCAGCAACAACTGCAAAACCCTTTCCATGCTCTCCAGCTCTTGCAGCCTCTATTGCTGCATTTAAAGATAGCAGGTTTGTCTGTTCAGCAATTCCTGTTATAACCGAAATTATCTGCCCAATTTCACTAGATTTTTTACCCAGCTCAGTTATTGCATCATTTGTAGCGGTAACCTTTTTATTTATATTATCCATTTTGTCTATTGTATCCTTAATAACAATATTCCCTTTTTCCGCTTTATCATAGGTATTTAGTGAACTTTCAGCAATAATTGTAAGGTTATTTGTAACTTCTTCTATTCCTTTTGATATTTCTGTTACAATTTTTACTGCCTTTGATGATATATCAAGCTGTTTTTCGGAATCTGCGGCAAGGTTCTGAATTGAATCTGATATTTGTTCTGCAGCAATCTGAGTTTGCTCAGCACTTGCTGTAAGCTCCTCTGAAGTAGAAACTACCAGCTCAGATCCCTCCGTTATAGTTTTTATAATATCTTTGAGTTTATCTGTCATATTGTTCAGATGATTTCCCATCTGTCCAATCTCGTCTTGAGTTTTAACATCTATATTATTTAAAAGACTTCCCTGTGAAATAGAAAGTGCAAGTTCATTTACTTTTTTAATATTTTTAGTTAGGTATCTACTGAATAAAAATAATATTAAAATCACACAAGATGATGCAAGGGTTATTACTATTATAAGATTTCTAAGAAGCTGTGTTACAGGTGAAAAAAGTTCTTTCTCTGATATTGTAAGGGCAATAATCCAGTTTGTTTGAGGTATACCTTTATAATATACTCTATAGCTCTCATTATTTAATTTATAAGTAAAATTACCATCCTTATTTGTAAGCATAGCAGAAGCTTTGGATGAAAAATCAGAATTGGTTTCATCTACAATTTTTTTGTTCATTATTTTGTTTGAATCTTTATGGGCAATATAAGTTCCATTTTTATCGATTAAAAATGCTCTCCCCGTAATTCCTATCCTTATATTTCCAATTAAGTTTTGGATGCTATTTAGACTAATATCTCCAGTTGTCACCCCTATAAAGTTTTTATTGATGTCGAAAAGTGGTACTGTTGCAGTTATCATTGTTATATTTGCAACCTCATCATAATATGCATCTGACCATGCAACACCCGAAGTAATGTTTTTACCATTTTTATACCAATCATATTTTAAATAATCATAGGCTTCGCTGCTATATTCTTCAGTATAAATAATATTTCCCCCGTCTCTGTAAACATAGGGTCCGAAATACTTTATACCATCTTTATATTTATTTGGTTCAAACCAAATCCCAGCCCCGAAGCTTTCATCATTTGTAGATAAAACACCTTTTAGAATTTTTTCATAATTTTCCTTGTTCATTACTGACCCTGAAGACTCTACTGCTTTTGCAAGGGACTCAACAATTTTAGCATGTCTAGAAAGACTTTTATCTATATCCTTAACTATTGAATCAATGTTCGCATTCATTTTATAGTCTATTTCTCTGCTTATAATCGTTTTGCCTGAATTATAACTTATAATTGTTAGTAATATCATTGATATAATAAAGATTGGAAGCATTGATATTAGTATAAACAGCCTTACACTTCTAATTTTTAGCAATTTCATTATTAACCTCCTGTAAATATTAATGGTTATTTTAAATTACATTTTTATTTTCGACATATTTCATCATTACTTTATAACCAATTCAATGAAATAACATTTTTTTAACGTTCAGTTAATAATATTACTGGCTATTAGATTAAAATTTAGCAAATACTAAATCTTGGTATTCCTCCGGTATACTGAAATACCTCGCTTATAGCTTCATCAGTAAACAGAGGTGTTCCCACTGCTGCAACTTTTAAGATGTGTAAGGATATAGTCTTCTGTGCCGTTCCCGTCCAAACCGTCAAGATGATAGTTTATCATGACTCTCTGGGTCATAACCCCCAATGTCTTTAATTTAAGTCGTTGTCTGAGCTCAGCCTGTCCTACAAATATCACACTCAGCGGTGACATTGAATACATATGAAAATAAATTTGGTGATTCAGTTCCTCACGGATACATCTTAATACTGTGGTTTTGCAGGCATCCACAGGGCCGGTTATTACTGCGAAGGTAAAATTATCATTTTGCTTGGTTGGAGCACTCTCATATATCTCATATAGATTTATGTCTGTCTGTACATATTGAGGGTGCTATTACTTTTTTATCCTACACAATTTCCAGTTTCGCCGGAAGATTATTGTGATAAAAAAAGAGCACCTTGCGGTACTTTATCATTGTTAGTAAAACCTTGGAATAATCCTTAAATAGTAACTGAGTTGTTTTGGAAGAATTATTTGTGCAAAATATTTTCTTAAATGATTTAGTGCCTAGTACTTTTTTATTTTCGTAATAATTTGAAAAATAACTTAATTTCGTGTACAATATTCATATGTTTAAAGATAATATAATTAATAGTTTAAAAGTGTAATATTGAGAAACTCATCAACTAGGTAAAATCTTATATAATTTATCTAAACTTTAAACGGGAAACTGGACAAGATATAATTATATACGTAGTTTTTTAAGTTTATATTTAAGTTCACTAGTGTTTAATCATTATAAATAATTACCATTGACTTTTTGAAGACCATGCTGCTATCTTAGCAAATTTTACAGAGTAAAATTATTCCATAAGAAAAGGATAGACTACACCAATTTTAAATAGAATACATTGGATAATATAGATGATATTGTCATCAATTAATAGGTTTAAATAGTCTCTCCCATGAAAATATGGCTTTATCATAAATCTCCAAGATTGAATTTTAGGTTTTGCTTAATCCATTTGAAAAAGAGTTCAATTTCCCAAAGTTTATCAAATAATCTGATATAATCAACCACGATAGTCAGTAACCTCCTTTGTTTTTTGTAGTTGTGGTGATTATTTTAAAACAAAGGTTACTGGCTATTTTCACGTCTAAATTTATGGTAATAATACAAGCATATAGATGCTACGCATCTGTCAATGGAAATTTTAATCAAAGATTAAACGGTAGTGATTTAAGTTAATATTTATATTTAGAATATCTATACCTTAGTTTATATTTAACAAATATAGATCATGGTAATCTAAAAGATTAACTAAATACTTATGATTGAAAGCGAGGATAGTATATGGAAGAACAAAAAATTAAAAAAGATTTTAAACTTACCCTCGAAATAGTTAAAGAGCTTTGGACAAAAACTTATAGCACGGATGGTAAACCTGATTGGTCACATATTTTACCTTATTACGATGATGATATTTACTTTAGAGATTCAATTCAGGAAATAAAAGGCATAGATGAATTTAAGAAAATGACTGAAAGGCTTACAAAACGCTCAAAAGATTTAAATATGAAATTGGTGAAAGTTGTTCAAAATGGAAATGACATATTTCTAGAATGGGAAATGACCATTAGCTATAAAAAGTATCCTAGTTCTAAATTATATGGTCTTTCAAGATTAACAACAAATGATAAAGGTAAAATTATTGAACAGAGAGACTATTATGACTTGTGGGGAGACATATTTGATAATATTCCTTATTGGGGTAAACAATACAGAAAATTTATGAAGAGGAAATTTGGGTGATATTAATGAAAAATAATGGAATAAAATTCAAAAAATATTTTAAAGAATATCAAATTTCTAATGTCATGTCTATGATAAAAAACAATACTAAAAGTCCTGAAATTTGCCATGATGAATATAAAGATAAGCTGGTTGTAATAACTGGTGCTACATCAGGTATTGGTTATGCTACTGCTAAAAAATTTGCCTCTAAAGGTGCAAATATGATTTGCATAAATAGAAACAAAGATAAGTCTGAAATGTTAAAACATGAAATTGAAAGTAACTACAAAGTTAGTTGCGATTATATTTTAGCAGATTTTAGTAGTATAGATGATACACATAAAGTAGCTAACATGCTTTTAAAAATTGATAAACCAATTGATATAATTGTTCACAATGCTGGTATTTATCTTACAAAACGTCAACTAACTTCTGAAGGAATCGAAAAAGTCTTCATGGTGAACTATCTTTCATCATTTATTATAAATTACACATTAAAAGATAAACTTAAATCTCAAGGGAAATGTAGAATTATATTAGTAAATTCAGAAGGGCATCGTTTTGCGGCATGGGGAATTCGTTTTGATGACATGGACTTTTCAAAGAGACACTACACTGGTTTAAAAAGCTATGGCACAGCAAAGCTGGCACAACTTTTATCTATGATTCAGTTCGCAGAATATTTTAATGGTTCTGGTGTAACTATTAATGCAATGCATCCAGGAGCTGTAAAAACATCTACTGGACAAGATAATGGTGCAATATATAAGTGGTTTAAAAAAAATTTATTAGATAAAACTTTAAAGCCTGTTTCAATTGCAGCAGAGGCCATATATTACTTGGGGGTTAATAAAGATATAGAGACATTAAGTGGTAAATTTTTTAATTTAACATCAATAGAGGAACCGGCACCTCCTGCATTAGATAAAGAAAATGCAAAAATTTTATGGAACTTAAGTTTGAAAATGGGGAACTTGGGGGGATAGTATGGAAGAAAAAAGATATGATTCAATAATTGTAGGTGGATGTCTTGCAGGACTTACATCTGCAGTTTTTCTGTCTAAATCGGGAAAAAAAATTTTACTTGTTGAAAAAAATAACGAACTTGGTGGACTAGTAAATTCTTTTGAAAGAGATGGTTTTGTTTTTGACGCTGGAGTAAGAGCAATTTTGGCAGTTGTATTATCAATGTTAAAAGAATTGAATCTAGAAATTCAAGTTTTGGAAAGTAAGGTTTCACTTGGGGTTGAAGATAAAATTATTAGCATTGAAGGAATCAATTCTGTTAAGGATTATAGGGACTTACTAGTAAGTTTCTATCCAGACAGTGTCGAAGATATAGATAAATTTATTGAAGTTATGATTAAAATTATGAAATTAATTGATATTATTTATGGAATTGATAACCCAATATTTAAAGATGTTAAGAAAGATAAAAAATATCTTTTTACAGAGCTTTTACCCTGGCTACCAAAGTTTCTATATGCAATGAAAAAAATTGAAAAACTATCAAAACCATGCGATAAATATCTTCAAGAGTTTATTAAAAATCCATCACTAATAGATATTATTTCACAACACTTTTTTAAAGATACACCAACTTTTTTTGCATTAAGCTATTTTTCATTGTATAGTAGCTATGTTTATCCAAAAGGTGGAACAGGAAGGCTTGTAGATGCATTAATAGAAAAAATATTAGAATATAAAGGAGAAATAATTACTAATACTTTTATTAAGGAAATCTATGCAGACAAACAATATGTTCTTGATAATAACAACAATAAATACTACTATAAAAACCTTATTTGGGCAGCTGACTTAAAAACTTTTTATAACATAACTAATTTAGGTAATTTAGGTTCAAAAATAATACAAAGATTTCAAAAATCAAAAGCAAATATAGATAAAGGTAGACCTAGTGAATCTGTATTCTCTCTTTATTTAGAAGTAGATTTACCACCATCTTATTTTAAACGTTATTCTAATGGACATCTATTCTATACGCCATCAAGAAAAGGACTTGGAGGAATTCATAAAAGCCAACTTAAAGATATGTTGCAAAATTGGAAAACAACAGATAAAAAAGAAATTCTTTCATGGCTAGAAAATTTCCTAAAGTACAATACATATGAAATCTCAATACCAGTTTTAAAAGATACTAATCTAGCTCCAGAAGGCAAAACGGGTTTAATAATTAGTGTGCTTATGGAGGCTGAATTGTTCTACAAAATAAAAGAATCTGGTTGGTATGAAGAGTTTATAAAGGAAATTGAAAACAATATATTAACTGTAATTTCAGAAAGTTTATTCTCTGATCTAAAAAATAAAGTTGAAAAACAATTTTCTTTCACTCCAATAAGCATGGAAAAAAGGGTTGGAAGTACCGGTGGTGCTATTGTAGGCTGGTCTTTTGAATCTACTATTCCTGTGGTCCATAAAATGCAAAAAGTAAATAAATCTATATTTACACCTATTCCCAATATTTATCAAGTTGGTCAATGGTCATATAATCCAGCAGGAACACCTACATGTATTATTACAGGTAAATTAGCTGCAGATAGAATAAACAAAAAAAATAAAAATTGAGAACATATGTAGGTTTGTGTAAATTATTTTAAACGGGAAAAGTTTATTTGGAAATTACTACAGGAAATATTTCCCTGTAGTAATTTTTATTTTTCTGGGTATTACTAATAATAGTAAAGTATAGTTGTTTCAATTGTTGTTCCAGCACTGTATTACTGTTGGATATTTAGCTCCCCAGGTGGTTTCTAGGGCTTGTAGTGAATTTACAGCAATCTCTTCACTAATAGCTTGATTTTATGAAAAATCCATTGCTTGAGTTAGTATTTTCCATATTTACTTCGTCTCTCTTCCCTTTATTGCCAACTCTACAGCTCTATAGGCACCATTATAAATGCCGATTTTATTAGCCTTAATAATATTTTTACAAAGCATAGTCAGTATTTCATCCTCCTCTAACATTAGGTCCAGCATCTGAAGAGTTCCTTCTACGGTACCACACTCTATTGAACCGTCCCCAATTTCTGCTGCCCTCACTGCTCCCCAGGCTTCATGTCCTCCCACCCTTTTAATGAGGAGTTTTGGTACTGGATAAAAGGCAAGTTCGCTGGGCTTTGTTATAGCAATATCTGTAGATCTCATAAGAAGATTAGTGGCATAGACCGCTGCAAAAATATCTTCATGATAGAAAGCATGAATTCCCCTAACCTCTTGCTTTATAGCTTTCTCTGCAAAATCACAGGTTTTAGCCCAATCATCAAAATATTTCTCTGCCCCATTGGTTAACTGTGGTATTTCTTTACAAAGTCCCTGCCAAACATTTTTATGATCTCCAACATTAATATAAAGTACTGCCTTCTCAGCAGAGACAAGAGGCATTATCTTTCTTATTATCTCTACGAATATTTCCTTCTGTGCACCGGCTCCGCCTACCGTTAAAAGTATTCTTTTTGCTCTTTTATTTTTAATCCTATCTAGTCTTTTTTCGCAGTCTGAATCTAAATTTGCTACCAGTTCATGATCAATGTAATGACCAACTTCATATATGTCTCCCTCCGACATGGGCTTTAATATCCTTTTCCCATTCATTCCCCTTAGGGTTTTATAACCTAGGTATGAAGAAGGGGTTTGAACGGTATGAATAGATCCTTCTGCCAAATGCAGCGCCATAGGCCAGTTATCCGGAATAGCATTTACAACCTTTGTAAGTCCCGCATGGACTGCAGCTTGTGCCGGCCATACATGGGTTGCTACAAAGGGAATATCCTTAGGCAGGTCTTTATAAATTGGAGTCATCAATTCAGAAACCTTCTGATCCATAGCATTATAAGATAGCTTTCTAAAACCTTCTGAATTAAGGGGCTCCCAATAGAACTTATTAAACAGTGAAAACTTTTGAGACAATCTTGACCCTAATGAATATAAGTTATTCAAATGAGCTATTATCTTTCCACCGGTGGTTTCGCTATAAGAATGTAAATCAAACCAGTAAGGAGTATATCCCATGGAATTAGCTGCGGATGCAATTGCCATGGATATTCTATAATGGCCAAAGCCCATTCTAATATTACCAATAACTATTCCTTTTTTAGTGTCTATAGCCTCCTTCCCCTCTCCTGGCACTATATTTTTCACACCTATGAAAGGCTTCAAAGTTTTATTATCTTCAACACCTAAGTTGTATGTTATATTCGAATCGTCTCCAAACTTCTTCAAATACTTATTCTTGACTTTTATTGATTTTTTATAAACCCTCTGAGGCATTTCGTTGCCAAAAATCACCTTAGATTTATCCATGGCTACTTCCTCCTTACTGAAAATAATCTAGTCTCATAGGCCTGAAGTTCCAACTTACTGCCTGATACTTCAACAGTTTCTTTTCTATCAAGAAAAACTTCTTTAATTGTTGTTACTTCACTTTGATAATTAATTTTACAGCCGGTTAAATTAACCAGCAGCATATATTCCTTTCCCCCCCTGCTGAAGTAAGCCTGTACCAAACCTTTTCTATGCCATTCAACCTTATGAATTTTTTTCTCTTCTAAATTCATTATGTTATCAAAAAGGCTATGTTTCTTTTCATCATACTTCTTTATATTGTCAGAGGTAAATATAAGACTTCCAAAAATACTATTAACTGCAGAAAGAGTCTTTCTTTGCACTTCTGTAAGCCTCATATTATCCTCTCGCAGGAGAAACACATCCGGATCATTTAAAAAAGCCCTTCCATCCAGGTGTCTTCTTCCTATAGAATTTGTTATAGCATTCAAAGTAGATATTCTTTCTCTATGAAGAAACCTCATGAAAAATTTGTCATCCCAGTCTAAACCAACATCGCAGCCAATTCTGCAGTAATCCACTAAACCAAAGGATGGTCCTAGGGGCACGCCGCAGCCTAGTATAAGCTTATCCCCTACACATTCACGTAAAAACTCCATAGCTTCACACATAATTTGTCCCCTGGTTTTATACTTGGTTGGTACTAGACAAACTGCATATAGGAAGTCTAGCTTAACCAAGTCATAGCCCCAATCCTCTAAAATTACCCTGAATACATTTTTTATATACTGTTTAACTTCCAGATTGTGTATATCTAAGGCGTAAAAGCCGCTCCAATTGCTGCCGGCCATTACTAATTCTCCGTTGTTGTCCTTTAATATCCAATGCTTTTTATTCTTATAAATTTCAGAATTGGTTTCACAAGCAAAGGGGGCAAGCCAAATACCGGCTTTATACCCCTTTTCCTTTATGCTATCAGCAATATACTTCATCCCCCTAGGAAATTTACCTGAATCTATAGAAAGCCAATCTCCTACAGCAGTCTGATATCCATCATCAATTTGGAATATATCAATGGTTTTATCATAGGCCTTAAAATTGTTAAGATTCTCTAGGATTATTTCTTCATTTATATCTTGATAATAGTTATACCAACTCGTCCAACCAGTCATGGCTTTACAGCGAGGCTTGTTTATATTCATTAGATTAAAATAGCTATCAAAAACCTCATCCTCATAGCCTTCAATCCAAACAAGCTCATAGGCAGTGTATTTTTCTTTAATATGAAGCCCCTTACACTCTTTGTTTATTACAATTTTATCCTTCTTAGTAAAATGCTCTATTATAGTGTAGCCATTCCTTTCGGATAGAGAGCCTATAAGTTTAAAATTCTCCTTTTCCCTTATATAAGAATAAGTGAAACCGTGGAATTCTCCTGATTTCTTTGTGTACTTTTTAAAAGAATAATCGCCATACTTATCAAACTGATACTTTTTCATTATGGGTGCTGCAAACCTTGATATGCCATTAATCTTTTCATCTATAAAAAATTCTCTACTGTCTGTCCAAGATTGATATCCATTAACATATACTCTTTGATTACTGTTATATGAAAACTCTATAGTCATCCGTAGGTCTTCTATCCTTATTTCCTTATGAGGACATATCTCTAATATTAATTTCTTATATAGGCTGTCAGTTTCGAAGCTTATGACAGCCCTAAAATCTTCATTGGAAAAATTATTATTAAATAATTTAGTTTTAAAGTTTTGTCCTGAATAATAGGTGATTTCAAATTTCCTGTGTTCAAACATCTATCTATACCTCTTCTTTAGTTATACCCTTTAGAATTTTGTCTTCGTTATACATAAGCAGTAAAATCAGTCCTGCAACACAGAACACAGCAGCAAATACTGCTGTTAAGCGTATTCCTATTTCGTTGCTGCCATTTTTCTTTAGGAGCAGCAGTCCACTTATTATAACCATGGAAAGCATCTGTCCAATCTTAGACATAAAGGTTCTTGTACCAAAGAATATGCCTTCCCTTCTTATTCCGGTCTTTATTGCATCATATTCTGCAATATCTGCAATTACTACATTAGGAAGTATTCCAAAGATGGCCATTGGTATTGAAGTTATAAATACTAATATATAAGCCTGGACTGTGGCCGGTATAGGTAGTTTTCCAAGGAAGGAACCGTATACATACGCCACAACAAACATAATGAAAGCCATCGCTAGAAGCTTCTTTTTACCAAATTTCTTAGCTAAGAAATTAACTGGAACATAGAATACAAAGGACCCAACTCCCAGTACAATCAGTAAGAATCCCAGCATTTCCTCAGGCTTGTCTAGTAAAACCGTTACATAATACAGTAAAGCGCTTTGAAATATTGTCAGAGCCAACCAATATACTAGGTCTGAAACAACAAAAACTTTGAATTCTCTATTTCTAAAGGTAGCTTTTATAGATTCGATCATTTTTAGTTCTGAAGGCACAGACTCACAATACCTTTTTTCATCTATGGTGAATACAGGTACTAAAAGAAGGATAAGTCCTATTATAGCGAAAACCGAGAAGGCCATTCTCATGGAAACTTCCTTACCATAGCCCATATTTATAAAGACATTCCATAGCATTGGGGCTTGAGAAGAAACCGCAAACCCTAAGAACCAGGTTACAGATATATAAGTAGAAAGGTTTAGTCTTTCATTAGGAGTGTGACCTATTTCTGATAATAATGCCAGGAAAGGAGTTACATACATTGTCATAAATAAATAATATAATAGCAGTGTAGCTGTTAGAAAAATTGCATTTAGTGTACTCTCTCCCTTTATTGGATTCCAGAAAACTAAAACTGTAAATACCGCAAAGGGAATAGCAGATTTTTGCATAAAGGAAATTCTTCTCCCACGTTTTGACTTGGACCTGTCGCTTAAGGTTGCAATCCATGGATCCGTTACAGCATCAGCAAATCTGCCCATCATCATTATGAAGCCGATAATGGTTAAAAAGCCTAACATAGTCACCTGCGGTATAGTGACTTGTATACCGGACTTTTCAGTCGGTATGTAGTAGAAAACCAGATAATTTCCTACTAATCCAGACAATAAGGACCATCCAAACTGTCCTAAGGAATAAGATATTTGTTTTGATAGCGGTAATTTTTCTTTCATGATACATCCTCCCTATTATATTAATTTTTTTATTTCCTTATATATCCTACAGCCATATCAACTAGAAGTCTTATTTGATCCTCACCGGAAACTTCATAATCACTCTTTAGTATAGTTCCTCTTAAAATTAGTTTCTGTGATAAGCTCATCAGCCCATGAGTTATAGTTATGTAAAAAGTATTATTATCTATATCAGCTTTTATAGAACCATCTTTTTTTCCTTGTTCCAAAGCCTCAAAAATACCTCTCCTCATGTCAATGACGCTTTTTTCGTAGCTCTCAAGTTTCTCTGCCGGTACCTTTTCTTTTACTATATAATTATCAAAGTACTCTAAGAAGCTCAGATATTGAGGGTGTTGTTTATATATATCAATGGATATATATAGTATTTTTCTAATTTGTTCAAGGCCGCTAAGTTTTTTAAAATCTGTATCATAAAACTGCTCATATAGCCCCCTTATATCTTCTCTCCATAAATAGGTAGCCGTAGCTAGGACAAGATCAAATTTTGTTTTAAAATATCTATAGACTGAGGCAACACCAACTTCAGCCTTTTCAGCTATATCCGTCATCTTTGTGTTATCAATGCCTTTTTCTTTAAATATTTCTATGGCAGCTGTGACTACTTCTTCTTTTCTCTGCTCTTTTAAGTTATCTGTTTCTATTTTTCTTTTTTCTTTTAGATTCATGGAACATGCTCCTTTTCACCAGGTTGTGGTTTATATTGTAAATATTAGTTGATAGTCAAACTATCACTATAGTATATATTATATCATAGCCTTTGAATATTACAATGAAAATGATTACAAACGGGCTGGATTTAATTTTTTACTTAAAGTTCTTCAAATTTTCTCATATATATACTAAACTATACTATATTATTACTAAGCTATAGGAGACCAAACCATGGAAGAAAATTTTGATTTACTAGAGAATGATATTATCCCACTAGAGGAAAAAGCAGAGGAGCATTTTAATAATGGACAATTTAAAGAGTCTGCAGGCTGCTTTTCTAAATTACTTGATTTTTATAGAAATAGCGCAGATAAAACTAGCATTGCTCTTATGGAAAAGCAGTTAGGAAAATGCTATTTTTATCTTGCAGACTACACAAAATCTGTAGAGCATTACCTACAAGCCTTAATGAACTACGAGAAACTTGGAGATATTCAAAACATATCGGAATGTAACTATTGTCTAGGTACAGCCTATGCTCACAGGGGTGAAATTGAAAAATGCTTTGAGTACTTTACCCTTGCTCTTGGTGGCTTTACTCAGTCAAATAGCTATGAAGATTTGGCTAAAATTCATAACGCCTTTGGAGTAATACATATAAATACCGGCAAATTAGATGACGCTTATTATCACCTTTCTGAATCGTTAAACTATGCAGTAAAGGCCAATAATACCCAAGCTATATCCAATGCAACTTCTAATTTAGGATTGATCCATATGGAGAATAAGGAATTTGATAAAGCCTTAGATAACTTCCATACTTCCTTAAGTTTAGAAGAAAAGCTTGGCTCCAAAAGAGGTATTGCTTATATTAATTTTAGAATTGCAGAAGCATATATGTGGAAGAAGGATTATGCAAAAAGTTTAGAAGTGGCTAATACATCCCTGGAAATGCAAAAGTCTATGGAAAATACCTACCAGGTATCAAATTGTTATTTACTTATATCCAACATATATGAGGAAATGGAAAATTATAAGGAAGCCTTAAAAAACTATAAATTGTATACAAGCACCCAAATGCAGATTTACACTGAAGACAATAATAAAAAGGTCACAGAACTCCAAAAGGACTATGACTTATACAAGCAAGAAAAAGAAAAGGAAATTTATAGACTGCGAAATGAAGAACTAGTGGAAATGAATAAAAAGCTAACGCTAGCCTACGATGAGATACAACGAATTTCTACTACAGATCCTCTCACTGGACTTTTAAATAGAAGAGGTTTTACTGAGTATATTGATAAGTCCTTCCCTCACTGGAATGAAAATAACAGCATAAACTCTTTGCTTTTATTGGACTTAGATAACTTCAAGTTAATTAATGATACCTATGGCCACAGCGCCGGTGATATAATTTTAAAGAAAACCTCAGAAATTATATCAAAGGTTTCAAATGACCTTGGTATTTGTGCAAGGTGGGGCGGTGAAGAGTTGATCATATTTTTACCTAATCTAAATGAAAATGAGGCCGTCGACGTATCAAATAAAATAAGGCTAGAGTTATCCAGTGTAAGCTTTCTATTTGATAATAAAGCTTTCGCTGCTACCGTTACCATTGGAATAAGCTGTGGTGTTAATAGGTCCTTAGAGGAACATTTTGAAATTGCTGACTGCAACCTCTACTTAGGTAAGAAGTCCGGAAAAAACTGTGTTATTGTATAACTTATTTAAATCAAATAAAAAAATCCCCTAACGGGGACTCTCAATAGAGTGGCTAACGCCACTCTATTGCTTTTCAATGTCACCGGTAAAATAAAAGTCTGCATTACAACGAGGGCATACCAAAATAGGCATTCCCAAATCTTCACATTTAGAGTCTTCCTCAAGAATCTCATCCATGTATGCAATCTCATCTACCACAAAGGCTGGGGCCCACTCTTCGAAACCGCACTTGCGGCATTGATATTTGTACACAATTTCTTTCTCTATTGGATTGAGTTCGTAATAATATTCGTCTATTGGATCCATCTGGTTTATCCTCCTTATAGGTTGATTCCCTTATATCATATATCAAACCATAGTCATCATGCCAGATTTTCCATAATTCCATTTCTTTTTTACACTTTCTGCATTCTAATGGATTTCTATCAAAAGTCTCTATTATTCTCTGCTTCCACCTCTTTTTTTCTTGTTTCTTTTTTCTATTTAGAATATCTGAAATCTTTAACTGTTTAACAAACTTATACAAGTGTATTATTTCTTTAGCCAAAGCATTTTTCTTCCTTGAATATAGACCATACCTTCTAACGCACTTAAAGCCTTTTTTATGAATTTGTTGTACCAGCTTTCCAATGAACGTTAATACATCCAATGTAACTTTTATATGTTCACCGGTATCATGGTCTTCGTACCAAAAGGTTACATTCTCACCATCATAGCTTTCAATTCTATACTCTGCTATCGCAGCTCTTGCAAGATATCTCCCTATGTATTTAGTGGCTTTTTTCATATCTGTAAGGGCTCTGTCTGCATTAACATAAAAACCATCTTTATATACCCTGTACAAGGTACTAATTAATTTTCTAGTTTTATAATCCTTAAAATATTTCTTTATGATATCTAAAACAATTTTTTGCCAAGACTTCCTTAGGTATTCATATGGTATATATTCTACCGGCTTCCACCAGCTATATTTATTGTTAATAGCCCCTTCCGTAACAAGTGCATGCACATGAGGATTCCATTTTAAGTCTCGTCCAAAAGTATGAATTACCGCTATTACACCCACCTCATAACTCTTGCCCTTATGTTTTTTGTACCAATAGTCAATTACTTGATAGACTCCGTCCATCAGGTCTTTAAGCATCTCTCTTCTTTTATAAAAATAATTTCTAAGTTCCTCAGGTATAGTAAATACGCTATGTCTATGTACTACATTTAGCATATTCTCTTGCTGCTTTTCTACCCATTTCAGCGTGTATAGCCTTCCACATTTCACACAGAACTTACTTTTACAAGTGAACCCTACTTTAATACTCTCTCCACAATTGAAACACATGTACTCAGCGTAACCTTTATTAATTTCTCCACAATGAAGAGATTTTTCAACGACATTAAAGATATGCTCTCGCATATCTTTAGGCAATCTATATGATAACTTATCTTTGAATTCATACCATTTATGTTCCAGAATCATTTTTATGGTTATCTTATTCATAGCAATCACCTAGATAAATACAGATACACTTAAATAATCGAAGTTATCCACAATTTCTTAAATACATAATTTCCTATAGAGTAAAAAAAGTGGCTTTCGCCACGCCCCCTTTGGGGAATAATTTATATAAAACGTTTCCACTTTAGGAGCATATTCGTCAGCATACTCCTAAAACTTTTTTTAAAACTCGTAAGTTATCCCGTGTACACCCTCGTATTTTGCGGGTCTCATTATTCCTCCGCAAGACTCACAGCTAAATGTTGGTGGCTCATTAATATCTCCATCATCAACTATATCAAAATATTGTACAATATTTTCAGGAATAAGTTCCTCAGTTCCACAGTTTGTACATATATACAAGATTCCATCGTTAACTTTATTTTGCTTTTTCTTTTTTCGCTTTGCTGCTTTTAACTTGGCCCTTTGTTTATCTTTAACCGGTTTTTTCTTTGCCATTGTACTTCCTCCCTTGTTCAAATACAGGTTCTATTCTATTTTTTGAAATCCCTTTTACTGATGCATATGTATTTATTATAATATCAATATTTTTCTCAACTTCATTTTCAATCTTCCTCAACAACATATCTCTGACACTTCCATACTTAGTATATACTATATCTTTAAACTTCATCAGTGCTCCGCACTTGCACCTTAAAGGGTCTACTCCAAAGGATTTCATTATCCTATATTTCCATCTTCTGAGTTTTCTGTGCTGTTCTTTAATTTTATCTTCTACAAGCATAAAAAAACTTGTCTTTGTGACTATTGTTTCTAGAATATATTCCATAATACTAACCATTTTAAAGTGTCTCTCTGGTATATGTACAATAAGTCTTTTTATAAACTCATAAACTGTTATTTCTTCTTCAACCCTTTTATTATCTTCATGTCTTATATACCAAAACCTTACCTTTTCGCCATCATAACTTAAGATTCTTGAGACCGCTATCGCTGGTCTTCCTGTATATCTCGCTACATATTTAGCAACTGCCTTTTGAGTGGTAACTTCCCCTTTAGCATAGACATAAAATCCTGAATTATAGTTGCTATAAAGCTTGTTTATTAAGTTTTTTAACTCCTTCTTATTGGTTTTGGCTTTCATTTTTAACTCATCTAATAAAAGTTTTTGCCATCTTTTTCTTAGAGATTCATAGTGAAAGTAATTTATATTCCTCCATGCAGTCTTTTTGCCAGCACCACCCTCTGTAACAAGAACTTGTACATGAGGATTCCACTTTAAGTCTCTTCCGAAAGTATGAATCACTGCCACTATACCTGGAGTAAAACTCTCACTTTTATTTAGTTCTATCATCCAAGTCTTTATAGCGCTAGCGGCATATTCTGTTAAAATTGATAATAGCTTTCTATTCTGCCCAAAGTACACTCTAAGTTGCTCTGGAATAGTAAAAACCATATGCCTATGTTTTGTTTTTATAAGCTTTCCTAAAAGCTCTTCAACTCTATTATCAACATAAACCTTACCACATGATGTACAAAATCTGCTTTTGCACGTAAACCCCTTCTTACTTGTTTCCCCACAGTTCGGACATTCAAACTCTATATAACCTTTATCCAAATCTCCACAATACATTATTTTACATAGCCCGTCAGGGCAGAAAAACAGAGCCCTCCCGGGCTCTGAAAAATTATAATTTCCTATACAATAAAAAATTCAGAAGGTGTGCATATATTTCAATTGGATGTCATTAAGTTCTATTCTCAAACTGCATTTTAATTCAAAAAACACCGAAACCCACTGAAATCAGTGGGTTTCCATTGTATCAATATTTGAGTTTATGTATGTCTTTGGACGATGATGTTGATACAAGATTTCATTTTTTATAATTACTAGAAAAAAAGGCATTCTAATCGAATACCCAACCCCAAAATTAACAAAGAGCCAAAAATAAATGCTTTAATAAGGCATAGAAATTGCATAAGCATAACTAAAATTTAGAAAAAATAAAGTTGTACAGTAAGTATATGTCCCTCATCTTTTAATGGGCATGCCTGTGGTGTATATCGGGAGTATGTGGATGCTCATGCAACACTTCTTCATGTTCGTGTATGTGAGAATGATAACCGCTAGGCGGGACTTCTCCAGTTAAATGTACATGGTTGTGATGATTATCATTATGACTGTGCCTATGCTCATGGACCATATGTTCATGGCTATGACTGTGGTTATGATCCTCTTTTAACAAAAAGAATGTCCCTAATATCATTACAGGCAATGCTATAACAAACATGAAACTTGGAACGTCATTATTTAATAAAAATGCCAAGATTGCCCCAATAAAAGGTGATGTTGCAAAAAATGCACTAGTTCTAGCACTCCCTAACTCCCTCATAGCAAGGACAAATAAGACGATACTTAACCCATAGCTAAAGAACCCAAGAATCATAGCTAATAATACTACTTTAAAGTCCGGAATATGCTGTTTCAATAAAAGTGCCAGAAATAATGAAAATGAACCTGCTACGAAACCTTTAAAAATTGCTATAGAAAAAGGATTCTTTGCAGAAATATTTCTTGTAAAGTTATTGTCAATTCCCCAACAAACACATGCACCAACTACTCCCAATGCTCCTAAAGAAAATCCCCATTGGTTGTTAAAATCCCATGAAAGTAAAATACTTGCAATTGTGATACACGAAACTGCAATCCAAACCCTCTTGCCTACGCTTTCTTTGAAGAAAAATAAAGCAATCAGAGTTGTTGATACACCCTCAAAATTTAGAAGTAATGCCGCTGTAGATGCCGGTGTAATCTTTAGACTTGACATCAATATAATAGGTGCAATAATTCCACCAAATAATACAGCACCAAGAAGCCAAGGAAAATCTTTTTTTAAAAGTGGAGCCTCCGCATGTCCTTTCTTGCCAATCAAATTAGTTATCATCTGATATAACAGCAATCCAGTTCCGCTTCCCAAGTAAAGAAAAGAAGCAAGTGAAACTGGTTCTATGTGACCTAAGAGCATTTTTGCCAGTGGAGCACTTGCACCAAAGAGAAGGGCTGAAAGCAATGCCTGAATTCTGGGAAAAATCTTCACTTTATTCATATCTACCTACCATCCTATTTAAAATACTTGTCTATAGCATTATTAAGGTTCTCTAAAACGGTATCATTATTATTTTTAATTGCATCTTTCACACAATGATTTATGTGATCCTTTAATATTACCTTGCCTGTGTTATTTAGTGCAGACACCACAACGGAAATCTGAATTAATACCTCATTGCAATCTCTTCCATCTTCAATCATATGCTTAATAGCATCTACATGCCAGCTAATCCTTGATAATCTATTAATTACGGCTTTATTATTTGGATGATTATGCTCAACCACTTCCAGTTCTCATAATAATATATTATCCCCCCACAGGGAATATAATAATTATATCACTTTTTATTAAATATGTACTATAACCTTATACTCATTTAACTTGCAGCTCTTATACTTTAAAAAAATAATAAGTATAACTAAAAAACAAAAATCCAATCAAAGGTATTTGCGTCTCTAATCAGCTTACTTTACATAGAATTGACATATAAGTGTTGTTTAAATTCTATCAACTACATCTATATGTACTTAGTATACTTTATTAAAGTATTTATCTCTTTGACTTTTAAAATAAACTTATTAAATTGCCTTTTTAAAATTGAACATACTGTTGCAAAAACTCATATGTAATATTTTTATATTTTTCATCATCTTAAAGCTTCAGCCCAAGACTGCTAAGCTTTAACACCCTGATTTGGTTTATGTTTCCGAGAACTCGGCAGATTTCACTGTATGCGATATGCCTACCATTCAAAAAACAAAAAAGCCCTGATTTCTCAAGGCTTCTATCTATCGTATAATTGTGTTGTTCAATGTGTATTTGGAGGATGATGTTGATACGGTAAAAATTATATTTTCTAATAAAATAGCTAAATGAGTAAATTTCATATTTTATAATCATTGATTTTACTAACTTTTTTATTATTCAAAAAGGAAATTCACCCCAAAATGTCGAATATTTAAGTATCACCAAAAATACACAACAAAGAGGAGTGAATACTTATGTATATTCGACAAGAATGCCTATTTTCCTTTGAAGAAATAATAAAATTACAACCTAAAACTAGGCTTGAATTAATTCTAGCCCAACTAGATTTTTCAAATGTATTAAATGGTTTAGCCCAGCTACACGCTACGCGTGGCCCGAAAGGGCATAATGAGCTAGCACTATTGTATGCTTTAGTTGCTATGCAAGTTGAAAAAATTAAATATTTTAATAAGTTAGTCGATAGACTTAAGACTGATCCTATATTTAGGTATAATTGTGGTTTTAACATTTTAGAGAAAACACCTTCAGCATCAACCTTTAGTAGATTTTTAACTAAGCTATCCAAAATACCTTCATTGGAATATGACTTCGATTGTTTAGTTAAAAAGGCCATTAGTATAGGAATTGTTGATGGTTCAAATGTAGCAATCGATTCTACTAAAATTGATTCTTTTGAAAAAGCTAGACCTAAATCCAAACTTAAGAATGATGCTGTTTCTCCAAACTGGGGAGCTAAGAACGATACTGATGGTAATAAAATACGTTGGTTCGGATTTAAGCTTCACATACTGGCAGATTGCAAGAGTGAACTACCCTTAAGCATATTGCTATCTCCCGCTAGTTATAGTGATGGAGATTTAGCTATTCCGCTGATAAAAAAGTTCATCACCAACTACTCTGGAGTTTTGAGTCCTAAGCATTTTATTATGGATAAAGGTTATGATTTTCAAAAGATTTATGATTATGTTACTCACGATGTTAAAGCACAACCAATTATAGCTTACAATCCTAGGGCACAGTATGCTCCACCAGAAGGATTTAATGAGAAGTTTGAACCCATATGCTCAATGGGATATCCATTAACTTACTGGGGAAAAGATGGTGACTACCTTAAATTTAGATGTCCCCAAGCAACCGGTAAGGTTAATTGTCCATTTGGAACAAAGCATTGTAGCAATTCAAACTATGGATTTTGCCTAAAGGTAAACTATAAAGAGAATAATAGGTATTACTCTTATCCTCTTAGGAGCAGTGAAGATTGGCAAAAACTCTATAATCAACGCACCTCTATCGAGAGGTGTAACTCAAGATTGAAAGAGTACCTAAATGTTAATAATCTGCGTTCAGCAGGTATTAGAAAAGCAAAAGTTGTAGCTCTACTAAACTGTATGGCTTTAGTAGCAGGCACTATTGCTGTTAATCAGAAGTCTAACGACTTAAATTTAAAGCAAGCAGGATAAATTTATTAGTTTTAAAAGTTATCCACAGGTGCAATAGCACCTTGGCTTTGCTATTATCTTTTTCTGAACAAAATAGTTAATTATTAACAAAAAGTAATGATTTTTAAATATAATTGAGGAAGTTTAATTGTGCAATTTCCTCAAATAATTTTATTGGTTAAGATTATCAATAATTAAGTTGTATTTTGCAAGTGTAATTTTTAGCGTTCTGCAAAGAATTTTTCAAGCACCCTTGTTTACATATATGTTAATTTATGGTTGAGTGTTGTATTCTGTAACTCCCCCCCTTGAAAAGAAGGAGATAACTATGGTGTATTATCCTATCAATGATGGCACTAGTAAGCCTTTCGTCATAGAAAATACTGTTCCATCTGCCGAATTCAAGATTAGTAGTTATGATTAAACTCCTACGTTCATAGCAATCCGAAATAACTTGGAATAAAAGCTGTGCTCCCTCAGCACTAAGGGGAAGATAGCCCCACTCATCACAAATAAGCAAATCACATTTTTCTATTGACTTAAAAAATCTTTTTAGTTCTCCAGATGCCTTAGCTTCTACAAGCTCATTAACAAGTGCGGCTGTCCTAAAAAATCTTACTCGTTTCCCCTTATTTATTGCCTCTACTCCAATTGCGGTAGCAAGGTGAGTCTTGCCTGTACCTACACCACCGTAGAGGATAAGGTTTTCCCTTCTATCAATGAAATCTGCGTTTCTTATGCTCTCCACAGGAAGTTTTTCTGGAATCTCTATATCCTTAAAACTGTAGTTTTCAAATGTTTTAATCACATCAAATTTAGCCTGTTTTAGACATCTGTTGATTCTAGTAGTTTCTCTGTTTCTTAATTCAATCTCTAGAAATTTTGCAAGGAATTCCTGATGGGTTTCTGTCTTTATGGTATCACAATTTTCAGCTAGGCTAACGCCTAAGCGGAGCGCTTTACAATATGCTGCAATAATTTCATTCATCAGGCATTCCTCCCTTTTAGGAACTTGTTGTACACATCTAAGTTTGGAGTAAATATGTGGTTTTTAGGTATGTCACCAGCAATCTGCATTTTTGCAATTTCCGGCAGTTTGTTAACTAATCTGTGATATGTTGCTATAATGCTGTCTACATCGTTGTTGCCGATTGCTATAGTTTGCAGAAGTGCAGAAGTTGCAGTTTGCATTTCTGACTCCTGTATCATCTTAATAAGTGCATGAAGCGCTAGCTTCTTTTTATCTTTGTCACTTTGGTCCAAGTAGTTTCTCCAAGGCTCTGGAAGCTCATTGTAAAAATCAGTATATTTTAATGCACTGGGTCTTCGGGCTAGTGTGGATAAGTATGGGATCCAGTTCATACTTTCTGCATTCTTGCAGTACAGCCTTCTATGTGTAACTACGTGGCCATATTTTTCATCAAGTATAATAACTTGAAATGCTGTAGCCTTGATGAGAACTTTCTTACCAGCTAACGCTGGAGAAGTAGAGTATGTATTGGTTTCAAATTTAACCTTGCCATAATTGTCTGCAATTGCACTAAATATTCTATGTATTTCAAATCCTGCCGCCGGTAGAAGAAACATCTTCTTTAAGTCATCGTTAAAGAGCTCTTTTATAGTTACATCATTCTTATAGTGCTTTCTATCCATGTCATTATCGCAAATCTGCAAAAGTAACTTATTATAGTCATCAATGTTTTTGAAAGCTGGTATAGGCACAAATAAATTTCTTCTATGGTAACCTACCTTATTCTCAACGTTACCTTTCTCATTACCACTTGCAGGGTTACAAAAATTAACCTGGAATTTGTAGTGAGCAGCGAATCTTTCAAATTGTTGAGTAAGAGTTCGATTACCATCTTTATTTATACTTATCACTGCTGCAGATAAATTGTCAAACCAGATTTTATAAGGAACCCTCCCCATATGCTCAAAAATATTCTTCATTCCTTGAAGGAAACATTCCTGGTTCTGACCTCTAAAGATTTGCACATATCCTCCATTGCTATAAGGAAATGACATGTTTAAATAGTATCCGGTAAACTCTTCACCGTTTTCAATGAAAGTTGCCTCTCCAAAATCCACCTGAGCCTCACCGGCAGGATGGTTAAGCGGCAGCGAGCCATCCTTTTTGCTAAACAGTTCTTTCTTTTTTGCAGAAACATAATACTGAACTGTTCTTAGTGATAGGTCAAGCCTATCGCCAAACACCTCTTCTAACCTGTCATACACACGCTTCGCTGTATGACGTTGCTTTCTTGGTGCTGTCAAATCAGCCTCAAGCCATGAATCTATTAGTTCCTTATATTTATCTATTTTCAACTCATTTTTACTTCCTCGCTGCGGACCATCGTTGAAATCTTCCTTATCAACATACTTTTGCACAGTTGCAAATGCATGTCCTGTTATCCTGCTAATCTCCCTTAAACTTTTTCCTTCAAATTGACTTAGTTCTTTGATATAATGAACTCTAGACATTGTTAACATCCTTTCATAACCTCCCCTATAGTTTGGACAACTTAGAGGATATATTATTTGAGGGTGCTTGACAATGTTTTTTATTTTTCCAGCAAACTGCTAGAGTTTTATTTTGCATTTTGCTCTATTTTCATTTTACACTAAACATACCTAGAAAAATAAACAATCTTTGTGAGAAATGCTTGTTGGAAGGATATATTCATGAGAAAAAACTTATTGATGATATTTTAGTAAAGAGAGTTATAAAGAACGAGTTTGAATAATATCTATGCAGCCGTTTAGGCAGCATTTTTTTAAAATAAAATTCCGCTAGCGCTTCCAACTTCTCTGTAACAATTGGAAATTCTAACGGAATGATATCGTGGAAAAATTCCGGCACAGTAGTGTGAGAAACAACACTCTTATAAAGGCTCTATATCTTGCCACGGAGCAGATAATGCTTAAATGGACCGCACCTATCCAGAATTGGGCCAGCACACTGGCACAACTTAGTATACGGTTTGATGAAAGGCTTGAACAATATCTGTAATTGAGAAGCCTGTACTATTTAGAATATTTATGTATAATAATAAAAATATTGCACAAAATAATATCAACAAAAGGCTACACTATCTATTTTTAGTAATTCCCCCAAAAATTAAAATTATTACTGAGTTTTACCTCAGTAATAATTTCCAAATAAAGAATAGCATGTCTTTTCTATTTTACACAAACATATGGACGTTCTCATAATAAATTTTAAACATGTTATTTATTTAAAATATTATTCTCTATCCACATTTTTAAAGATTGATCATCTACAACTATGTATTTCCCTTTTTTAGTTCCTTTATAATTATCAATAAGGTGAAAATCTTTTAAGTAATTTATAATATTAATTATCACATGGTAGGATGTTGTATAATTTGTTTTACTAATAATTTCATTTTCAAATTTCTTTACTATTTTCCTTGGTTCTATATAGTCTGTTCCATATTCCTCTCTTCTATTAAGTATGCTATAAATAATATTCTTAAATATTTCTTTATCAATGGTAATACTTCCATATTTTTTAGGTAACTTTATTATTCCTATACTTGTATCAGTATCCACTCTGATTTCTTCAATAGCACTTGGTTTGTTTTCCTGATTTACTTTTATTTTTAAATCTTTTTCAGAAAAACCTGCTATCTTTAAAACCTTTCTGCATAAGGAAACTATAGCGTTAGAACTGCTATTTACCATAACATATAAACCATTTGGTAATTGTTTATAAAACCTTTTGTCAATATTTGAATCATCATATGTAAAATATACTCTGGTTCGTCCTCTAAATTCCTCAATTTTATCTATATTTGTTATAAAGTTTTTATTCTTTTTGCTTATTTCCTCTATTAATTTAAGTAATACTTCTCTCCAATACTTAATCTCAAATTTTTTACCAAATAGTAAAATTTCTTCTGGATTTGTATCTGTCCAATCTGTTAAATCATCATAGCATTCTTCCAAATTAATCTCCTGATTTTTTTCATCTTCTTCACTAACAAGTGAAATAAATTCCGCTTTTAAGTTTTCAACTTTCTCTATCAACTTTTTAATATCCTTATATTTCTCCTTAAATTCATCAATATCATCAATCCTATCTTCTATTATGCATTGTTGTAACTTATCTTTGATTATATTATTATATTGAGTCATATCTTCAATGGTCCAATTAAAATCATCAATGACAACATTAATTATATCTTTAATATCATTTCTATTTACCACTATACCCATCTCCCATTTAAATATTAGGTTGATATTTGTTTTCAATAAATTTTTATCTTACACTCTATATTCTTTTCTACTATCAGCTACAATTTCATAAGTTTCAGCACAATATTCTTCTATATCATCTATTTCCTCTACTTCATTTTCACACATCTTTTCAACCTGCCTCATTACTATGTCCATTGCCTTTTCTGCCTGCTTTGGTGGGTAGTTGTATTTTTTTAGTAGCCTTTTTATAATCGTTCTCATCTTTGCCCTTGCCATTGTTCTTTTGCTCCAGTCAACGGTTATGTTGCTTCTTATAGCCTCTGTCAATTCATGTGCTATTTGCTTTAGAACATCATCGCTCATAAATAGTTTTACTGCATCATCTGCTGTTAAGGCATCATAAAAGGCAATTTCATCTTCTGAAAGGCCAAGGTTCATATCTTCCTCTCTTGCCTTTTGTATTTCCTTTGCAAGGTTTATAAGCTCTTCAATTACTTCTAAATTTGTAATTGCTTGATTCTTGTATTTTTTTAATGCCTTCTCAAGCTTTTCTGAAAACCTTTCAGACTTTACTAAGTTTCTTTTTTCAATTGCCTTTATCTTTCCTTCAAGAAGTTTTTTAAGCATTTCAACAGCAAGGTTCTTATATTTTATTGACCTTACTTCTTCTAAGAATTCATCTGATAAAATTGATATGTTAGGCCTTTCAAGCCCTAATGAATCAAAAACATCTATTACTTCCTCTGATATTATCGTCTTTTGAAGAAGTTGATTTATTCTATGCTCTATCTCTCTTTTAGAAAGCCTATTTGTTGACTTATTTTCCAATTTAACAAGACTTGCCTTTACAGCTTTAAAATAGCTAACCTCAAGTGCTGCAGCTCTTCCTTCCTTTGTTGATGCACAAAGTGAATGTGCTTTAGCAAGTTCTACAACCGTATTTTTAAATTCTTTTTGTTCCTTTTCTTCCATTGAAAGTACAAAATCCATTCCTTCTGTTATTGCTCTTATTCTTTGCATTTCAGTTCCATTCATATAGCCTGAATAGTCAAGTTTGTGGAACATATCTTTTAATATTTCAAGTTTTTCAAGCATTATTGATACTGCAACGGATGTATCTATTCCTGTTGTCTTTTTATCACTTTCTGTATAAACTTTAAGTGCCTTCTTTAAACTTTCAAATATTCCTATATAGTCAACTATTACTCCACCTGGCTTATCCTTAAAAACTCTGTTTACTCTTGCTATTGCTTGCATTAGGTTATGTCCCTTCATTGGCTTGTCTATATACATTGTATGCATTGATGGGACATCAAATCCTGTAAGCCACATATCCCTTACAATTGCTATCTTAAGTTCATCGTTTACATCCTTCATTCTTTTTGCCAGTATTTCTTTTCTTTGTGAGCCACCTGTTAAATGTTTTTGCAATTTTTCATCATCAGAAGCATCTCCAGTTATTACAACCTTAATCTTTCCTTTAGTTAAATCGTCACTATGCCAATCTGGTCTTAGATTTATTATTTCATCATAAATGTCGGCACAAATTTTTCTGCTCATACAAACAATCATAGCTTTCCCATCTATTGTTTTTATTCTTTCTTCAAAGTGATTTACTATATCCTGTGCAAGAAGCTTTAATCTATTTGCTGAGCCAACAACAGCCTCTAACCTTGACCATTGACCTTTATATTTATTCTTAATCTCTTCCTCTTGACCATCCATTAATTCTTCAAATTCTTCATCTATTTTTTTTAGTTCTTCTTCGTCTGCCTCAAGCTTTATTATTCTATTCTCATAATATATTTTTACTGTTGCTCCATCTTCAACAGCTCTTGTCATATCATATATATCTATATAGTCGCCAAATACTTCTACCGTTGATTTTGCTCCTATTTCACCTTCTATTCCTATAGGTGTTCCTGTAAATCCTATAAACGAAGCATTAGGAAGTGCATCTCTTACATATTTAGCATATCCATACTTTATATCACCAGTTTCTATATCTGCCTTTGCATCAAGTCCATAATGGCTTCTATGTGCTTCATCTGCAATTACAATTACATTATGCCTGTCAGTTAAAACAGGCATTTCGCCATTTTCTGGTTTGAATTTTTGTATAGTAGTAAATATTATTCCTCCTGCTTCTCTTTCATTCAATAGGTCAAATAGTCCACGTATTATTTTTGTTTTCTCTTTTTTATTACTTTCCTTTTGCTCATCAGAAAGTTTTCGAACATCTGCCTGAATTGGATCTTGTCGTAATATATCTTTAGCTTGGCTAAATGTATTATATAGTTGATCATCTAGGTCGTTTCTATCAGTTATAACCACAATTGTAGGGTTGTTGAACTTTTTAACAAGCTGTGCAGCATAAAATACCATTGTAAAGCTCTTTCCTGAACCTTGGGTATGCCATACAACTCCTATCTTTTTGTCTGTTGAATTTATTGCTACCTCTGTGTTTTCTACTGCCTTTTTAACAGCAAAATATTGATGATATGCAGCAAGTATTTTATTAAGTTTTATTTTATCTCCAATTTTTCTACCCTTTGAATCATAATCTACGGCACTTGTTTCTTGGTAAGTTAAGAAGTTTTCAACAATATCAAGCAGCCTATCCTTTCTTAACATACCTTTTAATAATATTTCATATTGTGGAATTGATAGCGGCTCAACATTTATGCCATCTATACTTCTCCAGTTCATAAATCTTTCAAAGTTTGCTGTTATTGTTCCTGCCTTTGCATTTATTCCATCAGTGATTACTATAAATGCATTGTAGTAAAAAAGTGTTGGTATATCTCTTTTGTATGTTTGTATCTGATTATATGCCTTTTCTATCCCAACATTTTCATCTGTTGATGATTTTAATTCCATAACAACAAGTGGAATACCATTTACAAATATAATTACATCTGGTCTTCTTTTTTCTATTTCTTCTATTCTAAATTGATTTACCACTAAGAATTCATTATTGTCTACATTTTTAAAGTCAATTATATATGCCTTTTCTGTTTTTATTATCCCCTGCTTTTTAAATGTAACATCTATACCTTCAACAATAATCTTATGAAAATATCTATTGTTTTCTTCAAGTATTGGGCTGTTGAAGGTTATTATTTTTCTATATGCTTCTTCTATTGCATCCTCTGGCAAAGCAGGATTAAGTCTTCTTAATGCATCTAATACCCTGTTTTTTAATATTACTTCTCTATAGTCATCTCTTTCTGGACTTTCGCTATCTGGTGCTATATCAGGGCCATAAAGATGTTCATAATCAAGTTCTTTAAGTATTTCTATTGCTGCATTTTCAAGTTGTTGTTCTGTAAAATCTATTAAAAAACCCATTGAATCCCCACCTTAAATGTTTTCTATCCCATATTTCTTTAATAAATCTTTTGCAAGCCTTTCTCCTTTTTCTTTGATGTAAGCTGATTTAGAACGATATGAACCACCAATTAAATCTTCATCAGTCAGTTCATTTAAAATATCAAAATCATAGCCTTTCCATGTTCTTAGATATTCCATGCCAAATTCATTTTCCTTCCAGGATGTTAAATACATAAGCATTAAAGTTAATTCTTTTATTGTATTTTTCATATCATCAGCCATCATTATATTCCTTTCTTTTGTTATTTAGATTCATCTAAAGGTACTCTAATTTCACCAGACATAAGCTTTGGAAGAAGAGTGTCACGGAGATTTTGTAACATATTTATTTCTTTTTGCAAATTTTCTATTAATAAATTAAAGTGTTTAATAATAGTTTCAAATTTAATTGAGGAAATTGCACAATTAAACTTCCTCAATTATATTTAAAAATCATTACTTTTTGTTAATAATTAACTATTTTGTTCAGAAAAAGATAATAGCAAAGCCAAGGTGCTATTGCACCTGTGGATAACTTTTAAAACTAATAAATTTATCCTGCTTGCTTTAAATTTAAGTCGTTAGACTTCTGATTAACAGCAATAGTGCCTGCTACTAAAGCCATACAGTTTAGTAGAGCTACAACTTTTGCTTTTCTAATACCTGCTGAACGCAGATTATTAACATTTAGGTACTCTTTCAATCTTGAGTTACACCTCTCGATAGAGGTGCGTTGATTATAGAGTTTTTGCCAATCTTCACTGCTCCTAAGAGGATAAGAGTAATACCTATTATTCTCTTTATAGTTTACCTTTAGGCAAAATCCATAGTTTGAATTGCTACAATGCTTTGTTCCAAATGGACAATTAACCTTACCGGTTGCTTGGGGACATCTAAATTTAAGGTAGTCACCATCTTTTCCCCAGTAAGTTAATGGATATCCCATTGAGCATATGGGTTCAAACTTCTCATTAAATCCTTCTGGTGGAGCATACTGTGCCCTAGGATTGTAAGCTATAATTGGTTGTGCTTTAACATCGTGAGTAACATAATCATAAATCTTTTGAAAATCATAACCTTTATCCATAATAAAATGCTTAGGACTCAAAACTCCAGAGTAGTTGGTGATGAACTTTTTTATCAGCGGAATAGCTAAATCTCCATCACTATAACTAGCGGGAGATAGCAATATGCTTAAGGGTAGTTCACTCTTGCAATCTGCCAGTATGTGAAGCTTAAATCCGAACCAACGTATTTTATTACCATCAGTATCGTTCTTAGCTCCCCAGTTTGGAGAAACAGCATCATTCTTAAGTTTGGATTTAGGTCTAGCTTTTTCAAAAGAATCAATTTTAGTAGAATCGATTGCTACATTTGAACCATCAACAATTCCTATACTAATGGCCTTTTTAACTAAACAATCGAAGTCATATTCCAATGAAGGTATTTTGGATAGCTTAGTTAAAAATCTACTAAAGGTTGATGCTGAAGGTGTTTTCTCTAAAATGTTAAAACCACAATTATACCTAAATATAGGATCAGTCTTAAGTCTATCGACTAACTTATTAAAATATTTAATTTTTTCAACTTGCATAGCAACTAAAGCATACAATAGTGCTAGCTCATTATGCCCTTTCGGGCCACGCGTAGCGTGTAGCTGGGCTAAACCATTTAATACATTTGAAAAATCTAGTTGGGCTAGAATTAATTCAAGCCTAGTTTTAGGTTGTAATTTTATTATTTCTTCAAAGGAAAATAGGCATTCTTGTCGAATATACATAAGTATTCACTCCTCTTTGTTGTGTATTTTTGGTGATACTTAAATATTCGACATTTTGGGGTGAATTTCCTTTTTGAATAATAAAAAAGTTAGTAAAATCAATGATTATAAAATATGAAATTTACTCAATTAGTAATTCATTATTTGGACATAATATTAAAATATTCTTTATATCCGTTTGAGTTATAAGTGGTTGTGTAGAACCCCTATTTAATGAAATATAATCAATATTTTTTAGAATATTATATACAAACTCATAATATTTTGTTTTTATAACTAATGTATTGTCAGAAGGCCATATGGCTTCATTAAACTTCTGTATAACACCATGTGTTCCAACTCTTCCAATTACCATAACTGGTTCATTATACAAGTATTCCTTTGTAAAACCCATAATTTTACTAGCACCTATTAATGGTATTTGATATTGTTCTGTACGATAATCAGATTTATCTTTCGGTCTTTTACCACTAGAAATTTCAATTATATCTCTTAACCTTCCTACCTCCCACCCCTTAGGAATAGGTCCAAGTTCACCTTCAATCATTTCGCCACCGCTTGATTTATATGGTTCTCCATTTTCGTTTGGAAATTCAAAATCCACAAACCAGCGTTTAAATATTGTTTGGGCTATTTCCTCTAATACTTTATTTATTCTGTTGTTTATTTCTATCTTTTCATCAAGGTCGGATAGAATTTTAGCTATTGCCTTTTGTTCGTGGAGGGGAGGGAGATTAATATTAATATTTTGAATCACATTTATTTGTGCTCTTTGTCTTCCTGATGTTCCAGTCATTGATTTTATAGCTATATCTCTAACATATGGAGAAATTGCCATATAATAGACATAATCTTCTGTCGTTAATCCTTCTTTAGCCCTAAGTACAATAAATTCAGTTGAACCAAAACCCACTTCATTTTTATCCAATAATGTTACTTTTGCTGTTTTACCATTTTCTAAGCAAGGTGTTATCCTTGCCATTATAGTATCGCCGTTTCTAAACTTTGAGCCACCTTTATATTCTTCCATTACATACTCATTTATATATTTATAAAAAGGCTTTAACATATCCATATTTATTTTTTTTGCACATTTACCCTTTGAAATGCTTTCTTTTGGATTAAATTCAATTATTTCACCAAGCTTTACCTCTCTCCACTCATTACAACTCATATCCTAACCCCCTCAAGTTCTTCTTTATCTCTTCCTCAAGGTGTCTTGATTTTGCAAATAGCTCTGCAAGTTCGCTTGTCAGGTTCTCCATCTTCTCTTCAAAGTCCGTTCCATCGTCTTGTGTTTCTTCTATTCCCACATATCTTCCAGGAGTTAAAATATATTCATGCTCACGTATTTCATCTATAGTTACTGATCTGCAAAAGCCTTTTATATCTTCATATTGTCCATCTTTATTTCGCCAGTTATGATAAGTTTCTGCTATTCTTTTTATGTCTTCATTTGTTAATTCTCTATGACTTCTATCTACAAGTTGACCAAGCTTTCTTGCATCTATGAATAAAAACTCATGTCTTCTGCTTCTGTATTTTGGATTATTTACTTTATTTCTATTTAATATCCAAAGGCATGCTGGAATTGCTGTTGTATAGAATAATTTATCTGGCAGTGCAACTATGCAGTCAACAACATCTCCTTCTATTAAATTCTTTCTTATTTCTCCTTCATTAGATGTATTTGAACTCAATGAACCATTGGCAAGAACTACACCTGCAACTCCATTTGGTGCTAAGTGAAATATCATATGTTGTAGCCATGCATAGTTTGCATTACCCGCTGGAGGAATACCATATTTCCATCTAGCATCTTCTTTGAGCTTTTCTCCACCCCATTCACTAATATTAAAAGGAGGGTTGGCTAAGATATAATCAGCTTTTAAGTTCTTATGCAAATCATTATGGAATGTATCTGCGTTATGTGGTCCTAAATCCCCATCGAGCCCATGTATAGCAAGATTCATTTTACATAACTTCCATGTTGTAGGATTAAGTTCTTGGCCATAAATTGATATATCATCAATCTTACCTTGATGTTCTTCAACAAATTTTTCACTTTGTATAAACATACCACCACTACCACAACATGGGTCGTATATCCTTCCTTTATAAGGCTCAATCATTTCAACTAATGTTTTAACAACACTTTTAGGTGTATAGAATTCACCGCCACCTTTTCCTTCCTTTTCAGCAAACTTATTTAAGAAATATTCATATACTCTTCCTAAAATATCCTTTTGTCCATCTTGATAAAGCTTAATATTTGAAATAACATCTATCAATTCTCCAAGCCTTCTTTTATCAAGTTCTGGTCTTGCATATCTTTTATCAAGCACACCTTTTAAGCTTGGGTTTTCCTTTTCTATTAAAAGCATTGCATCATCTATTATTTGTCCTATCCTTGGATCCTTTGCATTGTTCTTTATATTTTCCCATCTTGCTTCTTTTGGAACCCAGAATATATTTTCTGCTTCATATTCATCTCTATCTTCTTCAAAACCTTCGCCTTCTTCTAAAAGCTCATTATACTTTTGTTCAAATTTGTCAGATATATATTTTAAGAACAACAGTCCTAAAACTACATGCTTATATTCCGCTGCATCCATACTACCTCTTAATATATCAGCTGCTTTCCAAAGTTGTTCTTCAAAACCTACATTTGCTGTTGACATTTTTATGCCTCCTTTAATTTAATTCTTTCAATAATTTAATATTTCTACATTAAAACTTATTTCCCTTCAAATTTTTCAAAAAATCAAAAGGACAGGCATTCTAACTGAACACCCACCCCAACAATTGATAAAGAGCCTATTTTTTAAGAGGTTTTTGATTTTGTTATGATTTTCATATGGTGAAAAAGCCATAACCTGAGAGTAATTGCTATGGCTATGGGTAAGTAAATCAATTTCTTTAAAATTAGGAATGGTAAGCAGTTATATATTTATCCACACTAACTTTTATCACAATATACATATATTCACATTTAATCCTTTACTATTATTAAACCATTATATGATTCAAATTTTTTTTATATTCCCCCAGGTAGCATAATCTAATCTTTTACCCATAGATTCCCTACTAATTAAATTGTTTCCTACATTTTAACAAGATGGAGGAGTTTCTATCTAGTCGCTTAACTTTTGACGCTTACTTATTTATCATGTAAATCACGATCACTTTACCAATCATGAAATATTGCAAAGTCTTTGATTTTATCTGCCTTAGCTTTTAAATTCTCTACGATTTTCCACTTTTGCTTTTCACTCATTAATTCTGAGGAGGCTTGTACTGTTCTTAGGATATTTATAAGCTCATTTCCAACGACACTTGTAATATGCTGATTCTTCGCTTCGATATTTCCACTGCCATTTATAATTTGCGTTCCTTCCCACTTCTCTTGGGCACCTTTTTTGTAAAGAGTAATGACCATGATTCCCATCATGTTCGTAATTGTTCCACAAGTATCATAGTCCTCGTAACAAAATGTATAACTGATTATACCACGATGAAATGTTACATGAGGTCTTAACTCAGCTAACTCAGTGTTTCCTGTGATCTCCCTTATCTCTTCAAAGAAAAATATGTGGTGTTCAATGGCTCCAATATCGCTACGTTTGTTAAGCAAATAATATCTCATTATATTTTCGCATGATATTAGGTGTTCTAAGGTATCTATGCCGACCAAATGGTTTTCAGTAAAGTCGATCAAATCCAAGTAAAGGCTTCTCCAACTTAAAGATGTTAGAAAATAGAAGAGTCTGCCATCGTAATCAAAGTTAATCTTTTCTTTTTTTATGTATGGGTGAAAAATAGTATTTGCAAAGTATGTTTCTTTATCGCTGAATAAATCCTCACATTTACCACAGAGCATAAAGTGCTTTTCGCTGTCTTGTGCAGGAATATTCGGATTTTCAGAACTTCTGATATTACCAATGGCGGTTTTTTTAAGCATTCGCATAACCATTTTAGGAACAATATGGCTTAATTCTAAATCTGTCTCTACACCACATAAAGCACATTTTTTTAATTTGTACACCTGATCACCCCAAAAAAAAATAAATTTAATATCGTATGTCAATATTTTGGACACAAAAACTTGATTTTTTTATACTAATTTTTTAGCCCTATCTTTCTTTTGTTTAAAGGCTAATTTCCCCTTTATAAGAAATCATTAATAATTCACTCTTACTTTTTTATTCTACACCTCCTCTTATTTTCCTTCTTTTTGGCGATAAATTATTTATTCCCCTCGCCTCCAAATATATTTACACTACAAAACAAAAAAGCCCTGATTTCTCAAGGCTTCTATCTATCGTATCAATGAATCGTTCAAATATGGTGGAGGCGAGGGGAATCGAACCCCTGTCCGAAAGCAGCAATGCCCAGGCATCTCCGAGTGCAGTCAGTATTTTAACATTCCCTCCCCCAGACCCCTACTGACAGGGTTTTGGGTTCAGTAGCTTCATGTATCCCGTTCCTGAGGCAAAGCTTACTCAGGCTCGTTTCACCGCTGTCGACGCCAGACTCTAAGCCGCGGTACTCTTAGGCTGACGGCCCGCAGACTAAGCTGCGAAAGCTAAATTATTATTTTCGTTTGCGTTTATATTTAATTTCCAGATTTTTTAACGCAGGTCCAGAATGCCTTCGACTCGCTTCCCAAACACGTCTTACCCCCGTCGAAACCAGTACGCCCCCTTATTATATACGGGCTGGTTTTGTCAGTGTACTGACGCCCTTACGCAAACTTCATTATTCAGTTGTCAAAGACTACAGTTATTATAATACTGTATATTTTCCTAATGTTCAATAGTGAATTTAGTACTCTATTATTAAAATATTCCTCTTATATAAGCTTATTTCATTATCTAAGAGTTTATTATTTTTTTATATTTTTTTGTAATTTTAAACTTAGCAACTATCAATTTCTAGTACTTCATCTTGCCCTTGAATTCCCTCTCAATATCTCTCTTAGCAGCCTTCTCCAGCATAGCATCTCTCTTATCATAATCTTTTTTACCTTTAGCTACTGCAAGATGTACCTTCACTCTGCCATTCTTTAAGTAAAGTGATAGGGGTATCAGGGTATATCCTTTTTGAGTAGTATATCCGATAAGTTTTCTTATTTCCTCAGTATGCAATAAAAGTTTTCTTTCTCTTAGAGGATCTACATTAAATACATTACCTTTTTCATATGGGCTAATATGCATATTACGTACAAAAACCTCGCCGTTTCTAATCTCTGCATAGCTGTCCTTTAGATTTGCCTTACCCTGTCTTACAGATTTTACTTCTGTTCCCACTAATACAATACCGGCTTCGTAACCTTCTTCGATAAAATAGTCGTGTCGGGCTTTTCTGTTCTCTGCTAAAATTTTTGTTCCTTCACCTTTACTACCCATAGATTAACACCTCTGACAATATCGCTGAGAATAAATTATATAACTTTTTACCACAATTGTCAAGAAACAATAAAATAAATTGACAATTGACAATGCACTATGAACAATTAATGTCATTGTCAATTGTCAATTAAAACTCCCTTATAGCCTTGGTTTCATATCAATCTATTTAACACAGATGTTTATTACTACCGCGCAATAAGTAAAGTTAATCTAACTTATCTTCCATATTACTTTCTTCATGTTTATACAATTCATACTTACTGTCAAAGTCAAAGAAGATTTCACTTGAATATTCTTCCTTAAATTTCTCTACCTTATTATTTACTACTTTTTTGTTAGATGCATCTTCTTCATCTAAATATTCTGAGAAGTCTTCTGTATAGGAATCTTCATCACCTTCTGCTTCTTCTTCCAAAACTTCTTCAAGATCACTAACTAGGCCTATATCATCAATTTCATCTTTGATTTCGTCATTTTCTTCAAACTCTTTCTCGAATTCTTCTACAGATAAAATCTTGTAATTATTAAATTCTTTCTTCGGTTCTTCTCCAAAGGTTTCAAACGTGATATCTGTTTCCTCATCAATGGTTTCTTCATCAGCCAATTCAAAGTGAATTTCTCTGTTATCTATATCTACCTTAGCAACTCTAACTTTTACAGCGTCACCAAGCCTATAAATCTTTTTAGTTCTCTCTCCGATTATATATAGATGTCTTTCATCATAGAAGTAATAGTCATCGCCCAGATTGCTTATATGAACAAGGCCCTCAATTGTATTAGGTAGTTCTACAAAGAAACCGAAGGATGTAACGGAGGAAATCATTCCTTCGAACACTTCACCTATTCTCTCACTCATGTATTCAGCTTTCTTCAAGTCATCAACTTCTCTTTCAGCTTCTTGTGCAATTCTCTCCGTTTCAGAAGATTGAATAGATGCATATTCAACGATTGCCGACAGCTTTTTCATTCTTTCTTCTGTCATAGTTCCGTTGATATATTCCTTAATAATTCTATGAATTATTAGATCAGGATAACGTCTTATAGGAGAAGTGAAATGACAGTAGTATCGAGCGGCTAAGCCAAAGTGTCCTAGGGATTCAGGTGAATATCTAGCCTGCATCATGGAACGAAGCAGTAAAGTGCTTACCACTGTCTCCTCTTTCTTTCCTTTCACCTTTTCAAGGATTTCCTGTAGATTGCGTGGATGTACTTCCTTTGTATGTTTTACTGTATAGCCTAGATTATGGATAAATTCATAAAAATGAGCTAGTTTTTCTTCGTTAGGCTCTTCATGAACCCTATATACAAAGGGTATGTTAGCCCAGAACATATGCTCAGCTACTGTTTCGTTGCAAATCAACATAAACTCTTCTATAATTCTGTTAGCTATTGCTCTTTCGTATGGTCTTATGTCAATAGGCTTTCCAAATTCATTCAATATGATCTTACTTTCTTCAAAGTCAAAATCAATGGCTCCTCGGTTCATTCTTTTTCTGTTTAAGATCTCACAGAGTTCTTCCATGTTTTTGAAATCTTCTAATAGATAATCATATCTCTTTTTAAGTTCTTGATCATCATCTCTAAGTATCTTAGTCACATCAGTATATGTCATTCTTTCGCTGGTTCGGATTACACTTTCTACAATTTCATGAGATAAAACCTTACCGTTGCGGTCAATTTCCATGAAGCAGCTTAAAGCCAACCTATCTACTCTTGGATTCAAACTGCATATGCCATTGGAAAGCTTTTTGGGCAGCATTGGTATTACTCTATCGATTAAGTATACAGAAGTACCTCTCTTCAGAGCTTCCTTGTCCAGTGGATTGTTTTCTCTTACATAGTGAGATACGTCTGCAATATGAACTCCCAGTCTAAAGTTTCCGTTTGTCAGCTTTTCTATTGATACCGCATCATCTAAGTCCTTAGCATCTTCCCCATCGATAGTTACCATTCTTAGATTGGTTAAATCTCTTCTTCTGCTGTACTCAGAAGCCGGTATCTCCTCAGGTATACGTTCTGCAAAGGACTCCACCTTTTCAGGAAATTCTTCCGGAAGTCTGTATTTCTTTATGATACTTAATATATCAATTCCCCTTTCGCCCTTCTTACCAAGAACTTCAATAATTCTTCCTTCCGGGCTTCTCCTTGGTTCCGGCCACATGGTAATTTCAACTATAACCACATCACCGGTTTTTGCTCCATTTTTTTCTGCCTTGGGTATAAATATATCATCTGTTATTCTTTTATCGTCAGCCACTACAAAGCCAAAATTTCTGCTGTCCTCATATACACCCACAATAGTTTTATTGGCTCTTTCAAGTATTCTTACTATTTCTCCTTCGGCCTTTTTCCTTTCAACATTTTCCTTTAATACCTTGGCAATTACTATATCACCATTCATTGCACCATTGACATTATTAGCAGGGATAAACACATCGGGAACATCCTCATAGGGAATTACAAATCCATAGCCTCTTTGGTGGCCCTGAAATTTTCCTTTTATCAGGCCCATCCTATCAATAAGACCATATTTTCCAGCTCGGTTCTTTATTATTATGCCTTCCTTTTCCATGCTCTTTAGTATCTTTTTTAAAGCCTCAGCATCATCTCTGCTTAATCCAAAAATATTTACTAGTTGGTATAAGTCCATTGGTTTATATGCAGGCTCTCTTAAAAAGTCTAGAATTTTCTCTCGAACGTTCAATACTAACACCACCTCAAGAACTAATTGTCAATAAAGGACATAATTAAAGCCCTTTATCTAATACAACTTATACTGCTATTTTTTACTAGATAGAAATAAATATTCACATAATATAATAAAAGCTGACTCCTGCAGGTAATTCTTGCATAAGTCAGCATAATTTTTATACCTATGTATCATTAATCTACTACATTTAAAGCTACTGTAACCACTGCAAATAAAATTGAGAAAACAATAGTTAATTTGAAAAGCATAGCCTCTTTTGTTCTAGATTTATTTCTTGAGAAAAAGCTTTCATTATTACCAGCCATTAAACCTTTTAATCCATCTGACTTACTAGGCTGTAAAAGTACACAAACCATTACTGCTAATGCAAGTATAACCTCTAATATAATTAACACTGTACGCATCTAACAGCACCTCCTAACCCCTATTTATTGTCATATAAAACAATTGTAGCACACATTAAATTATATTACAATAACTTATTTATTTATAAAAGGCTGCCAAAGAAGGCAGCCTTTAAATTAGATTATCTCTTTTTAATGTTATAGAAAGCCTTTAAGCCACGGTACTCAGCTACGTCAAGCAACTCTTCTTCTATTCTTAGAAGTTGATTGTACTTAGCAACTCTTTCACTTCTTGCCGGTGCACCAGTCTTAATTTGTCCTGCATTAACAGCTACAACTAAATCTGCTATTGTTGTGTCTTCAGTTTCACCGGATCTATGAGAAACTACCGCAGTATAACCTGCTCTTTCTGCCATTTCTATAGCATTTAAAGTTTCTGTTAATGTTCCGATTTGGTTAAGCTTTATAAGGATGGAGTTAGCAACTCCTCTTTCTATACCCATTGCAAGACGCTTGGAGTTAGTTACGAATAAATCGTCTCCTACAAGCTGAACCTTGTGACCAAGTTTTTCCGTAAGTAGTTTCCAGCCTTCCCAATCTTCTTCAGCCATACCATCTTCAATTGAAATTATAGGATACTTATTAGCAAGATTTACATAGTATTCAGCCATTTCAGCTGGTGTTAAAACTTTACCTTCTCCTTCAAGATGGTACATTCCTTCTTTATATAGTTCTGAAGATGCTGGGTCTAGTGCTATATAGATATCCTTGCCTGGTTCGAAGCCAGCCTTTTCCACTGCTTCTAAAATAACTTGAATTGCTTCTTCGTTAGATTTTAAGTTTGGTGCAAATCCACCTTCGTCACCAACACCAGTTTCGTATCCCTTTGACTTTAACAATGCCTTTAAGGTATGATATACTTCAGCACACATTCTTAATGCTTCGCTGAAGGATGGTGCACCAACAGGCATAATCATGAATTCCTGTAGGTCTACGTTATTGTCGGCATGCTTTCCGCCGTTTATTATGTTCATCATTGGAACTGGAAGTACCTTTGCATTTACTCCTCCTATGTACTGGTAAAGTGGTAGTCCTAGGTAGTTAGCTGCAGCTTTTGCACAAGCTAAGGATACTCCTAGCATTGCATTTGCTCCTAGCTTTGATTTATTTTGTGTTCCATCTAGTTCTACTAATATCTTATCTATGAGCACTTGGTCGAATACATTAACACCAGCTAATTCCTCAGCAATTATGTTATTTACATTTTCAACAGCTTTTAGTACACCTTTGCCATTGTACTTTGATTTATCTCCATCTCTTAATTCTACTGCTTCATGAATACCGGTAGAAGCTCCAGAAGGAACTGCTGCTATTCCAACAGTACCGTCTTCAAGTGTAACTTCAACCTCAACAGTAGGAAATGCTCTAGAGTCTAATATTTGTCTTGCATATACGTCTACAATTTCAACGTAATTTTTCATGTGAAAACCTCCTTAAATTTTATCTAAATATACTATATAAGAGATATGCCTTAGTAAATTCAGCCAATATAAGGCACATCTATATTATATCCATAATAATAAATAATTTGTACATAATATTATAATTTATTTATAAAAAATTATTTATCTTATAATTAATGAACTACCTGTCATCTCCTCAGGCTTTTCTATACCCATTTCCTCCAAAAGTGTTGGGGCAATATCAGACAGTCTTCCGCCACTTCTTAAGGCACCTGTTGTATTTGAAACATGAATGAAAGGTACAGGATCAGAGGTATGGGCAGTCATAGGTTTTCCTGTAGAATAATCTATCATTTGTTCTGCATTACCATGGTCTGCTGTGACAAACACTGAGCCTCCCTTTGCAAGAACTGCATCTACCACTTTACCCATGCATTCATCTACTGCTTCGATAGCTTTTACTGCTGCTTCGAATACTCCTGTATGTCCTACCATGTCAGGGTTAGCATAGTTCACAATGATTAGGTCATATAGGTCCTGATTTATTCTGTTCAGAAGCTCATTTGTCAATTCATAAGCACTCATCTCAGGCTTTAAATCGTAAGTTGCAACCTTTGGTGATGGAATCATAACTCTGTCCTCACCAGCGTTTGGAACTTCTACTCCTCCATTAAAGAAAAAGGTTACATGGGCATATTTTTCTGTCTCTGCCATACGAAGTTGCTTTTTACCTAAGCTGCTTACATACTCACCTAAAGTATTTTTGTAGGATTGTGGATAATAAGCTATTTTTACATTTTCTATAGTCTTATCATATTGAGTCATGGTAACGAAATTTAGATTTAATCTTTCTCTTTCAAAACCACTGAACTCAACATCATTTATTGCTCTTGTCATTTCTCTTGCTCTGTCAGGTCTAAAATTAAAGAATATTACAGAATCATTATTTTTTATTGTAGCTACCGGTTTACCATCCTCAGTGATTACAATTGGTAAAATAAACTCATCGGTTTTGTTGTCTTCATAGGAGGCTTCAATAGCCTTAATGGCATTGTCATAATATTCTCCTACTCCTTTTACCATAGCATCGTAAGCAAGCTTTATTCTTTCCCACCTATTATCTCTGTCCATAGCATAGTATCTTCCGGAGATTGTAGCTATTTTTCCATTGTCTAGTTCCTTCAAATATTCTTCTATCTCTGCTATATAGTCTTTTCCTGAAGTAGGCGGTGTATCTCTTCCATCCATAAAGGCATGTAGGTAAACCCTTGAAAGTCCTTTTTTCTTAGCTAATTTAAAAAGCGCTTTCACATGGTCAATGTGAGAGTGAACTCCACCATCAGATAGTAAACCTAAAAGATGAAGGGATGAATTATTTTCTACAGCTTTGTCCACAGCATAGTTTAGGGCCTCATTTTCAAAGAAATCTCCATCTTCAATCTGCTTTGTAATTCTAGTAAGTTCTTGATATATTATTCTTCCGGCACCAATATTTAAATGTCCAACCTCTGAGTTACCCATTTGTCCTCTAGGTAATCCAACATCCATACCGCTTGCACTAAGCTCTGTATATGGGTACTTTTTAATATATGCATCGTAATTTGGCTTCTTAGCTGCCATTACTGCATTACCATCAACTTTATCAGTTAGTCCAAAGCCATCTAATATCATTAACATTACAGGTTTCTTAATCATATTTATCCTCCAAGAAATTATTTATACTACATTATATCAAAATCTATTTTCGATTGATAATAATTCTTATTTATATTATACACTATAATTTAGTTGTGTACAATATTTCTGCAAATTTCTTTTATGTTTTGTATAGCTGTGATATCACTTACATAGTAATCCTAGCACTTATCAATTTAATTTTTACCTAATTATATTATAAAAATACATTTTTATTGAATAATACTAATTTCTTTTAGTGCTAATTTTCTGAAAATATGTTATCATTATAATAGGTAATATTTTTATTAAATGGGGTGCTTTTATGAAGATTCAAACATTAATAACTGAAAGAAAAAAACTATCCACAGTCTCAAGCGATGATAGCTTAGCTACAGCTCTAGAAAAGATGCGTAGCTCTGATATAAAATCCATCCCAGTTGTAAATGGCAACAAATGTGTTGGAATTATTTTTAAAGATAAAATTTTAGAAATGTTCTTAACAGATAAGGATACTGAAAATAAACTAAATGAAACAAAGGTAGAGGCACTGATTGAAGAAATTCCTGTCTTGACCGCAAATCACAGCTTTGAATTCATAGTTCATACCCTCAGAGAGAAAGATGTGGTTTTTGTAGCTATTAATGACGAGAAAGGCAATTTTATGGGCATTATCACTCATAAATCTATCTTTGATGAGTTAACCGATATTATTGGGCTTAACAACGGCAAAAAGCTCTCAATTTACTTATATGATATACCGGGTCAGCTGGCTAAGATCAGCCAAGTATTTGCCAGACATAACGCAAATATTCAAAACTTGCTTGTACGTAATCCTAAGACCAAGCTGACTATAAAAGAGATCATACTGAGAGTTGATGATTCAGTAGCAGAATACGTCAAAGAAGACCTGGAAAAGGCAGGTTATAGAGTTGAACTAGCTTAGCAATGAATAATGAGTAAAAATAAAGGCTATTTCTCAGCTAGCTGAGAAATAGCCTTTATTTATATAAATTAAAAGAAATTCAGCTCTTCGAGCTGAATTCTCCATAGTTATTAATTTTTAATTATTTTATAAGTGATTTTCCTGTCATTTCTGCTGGAATTTCGAGACCCATTACTTGGAGCATAGTAGGTGCTATATCTGCCAGTACTCCACCCTCTCTCATTTCCTTTGCATCTTCAGCAACATAAAGGAATGGTACCGGACCAGTAGTATGTGCAGTCATAGGTTCTCCTGTAGAGTAATCTATCATCTGCTCTGCATTTCCGTGGTCTGCAGTGATAAATATAGTTCCATTCTTTTCAAGTATCTTGTCTACCACTCTTCCTACGCATACATCTACTGCTTCTATAGCAGCCTTAGCGGCTTCAAATACTCCTGTATGACCTACCATGTCAGGATTTGCGTAGTTTAGTATTATCATGTCATATTCATCTGTATCTAATCTTCTAATTACTTCATCAGTAACTTCATAAGCGCTCATTTCAGGTTTCAAGTCATAAGTTGCAACCTTAGGAGAGTTTATTAACGCTCTGTCTTCATTAGGATTTGGAGCTTCAACTCCCCCATTAAAGAAGAAAGTTACGTGAGCGTACTTTTCTGTTTCAGCAATTCTTAACTGCTTCCTACCTAATTTGCTTACATACTCACCAAGAGTATTGGAATAGGATTGTGGCTTGAAAGCAACCTGTACATTTTCAATAGTCTTATCATACTGAGTCATACAAACAAAAGTTAAGTTTAGTGTCTCTCTTTGGAAGCCCTCAAAATTCCTGTCATTGATTGCTCTTGTTATCTCTCTAGCTCTATCCGGTCTGAAGTTAAAGAATATTATTGAGTCTCCATTCTTAATGGTTGCCACAGGCTTACCATCTTCAAGTATGACTGTTGGCAGAACAAACTCATCGGTTTTATTATCATCATAGGATCTTTGCATTGCTTCTTCAGCATTGGCAGCAGTTTCACCCTTACCGTTTACCATTGCATCATAAGCAAGCTGCACTCTTTCCCATCTGTTGTCTCTATCCATTGCATAATATCTTCCGGAAACTGTAGCTATCTTTCCATTGCCAAGTTCCTTCAGATAATTTTCAACATCAATGATAAAATCCTTACCTGAGGATGGTGGTGTGTCTCTTCCATCCATGAAGGCATGCAGGTATACTCTTGAAAGTCCTTTATCCTTAGCCAATTTAAATAATGCCTTTAAATGATCTATATGTGAATGTACTCCTCCATCAGAAACAAGTCCCATAAGATGGAGATCCCCATTGTTTTCAATAGCCTTATTAACAGCATCATTTAAAACTTCATTATTATAAAAATCACCATCTTCAATCGCCTTTGAAATCCTAGTGAGTTCTTGATATATTATTCTTCCGGCACCAATATTTAAATGTCCAACTTCTGAGTTTCCCATCTGTCCCTTAGGCAGTCCTACATCAAACCCACTAGCCCCTAACTGAACATGAGGATATTTTGCAAATAGCTTGTCTAAATTAGGTTTATGAGCTGCACTAATTGCGTTACCATCTTCCTTGTCACTAATTCCAAAGCCATCTAAAATCATCAACATTACAGGTCTCTTAGTCATACTTAACCCCCATATCAAAATATATTAACACTGAGAAAGCGGAGAACACGAAAGGCACGGAAGAGTCTATTTATATTTTTAACTTAGAATCAATTCATACCATAAAGCAAATCATTGTATGTGTAAATTTGATATTCATTCAAAATATAAGTCCTTTAGTGTCCTCAGTGTCTTCTGTAAAATTCCGTGTTTATTTCTTAAAAGTTTACGATAGCTGCGAAGTCTGCTGCCACTAGACTAGCGCCACCTACAAGTGCTCCGTCTATGTCTGACATTGACATTTGCTCCTTTATAGTGGACGGCTTAACGGAGCCGCCGTATTGGATTCTTATTGCATCAGAAACTTCCTGACCGTAAAGGTTCTTTACACAGTTTCTTATGAAAGCTATTGTTTCATTAGCCTGCTCAGAAGTAGCAGTCTTACCAGTTCCTATAGCCCAGATTGGCTCATAAGCTATAACAAGAGCCTTAACTTGGTCTGCAGTTAATCCGGCAAGGTCAAGTTTAACTTGTCTTCCAATAACTTCTTCAGTGATGTTTGCTTCTCTTTCTTCTAATGATTCTCCAACACAAAGAATTGGAACTAAGTTATGAGCGAAACAAGCCTTCAGCTTCTTATTAACAGTTTCATCTGTTTCATTAAAGTATTGTCTTCTTTCACTGTGGCCGATTATAACATAATCGATATTCATAGCTTCTAGCATACCTGGAGCAACTTCTCCTGTGAAAGCTCCCTTTTCTTCAAAGTGCACATTTTGAGCTCCAACTTTTATATTTGTTCCTTCAACTGCCTTCTTCACAGCATCTAAGCATACAAATGTTGGGCATATTACCACTTCACATTTTGCATCTTTTACTAGTGGCTTTAAAGTCTCAACAGTTTTAACTGCTTCTTCAACAGTATAATGCATTTTCCAGTTTCCTGCGATTATTGGTGTTCTCATTTATAAATTCCTCCTACAATAAAATTCGCCAATATGGCCTATGTCTTTAGGAATAAACTTTCATAACATAGCCTTAATAGCATATAACACGGAGAATTACGGAGTACACTTCCCTGGCAAAGAATTATAAATATTACTCTCTACCATAGTCTCAGTATCCTCCGCTTCTTCCGTGTTAAATTAATACTATATTACTTATCGTTTAAAGCAGCAATTCCCGGTAATTCCTTACCTTCTAAGAATTCTAGTGATGCTCCACCACCAGTGGAAATGTGAGTCATCTTGTCACCAAATCCAAGGTTGTTAACTGCAGCAGCGCTGTCTCCACCGCCGATTACAGTTGTTGCATCGGAATCAGCCATAGCCTGTGCAACAGCAACAGTACCTGCAGCGAAGTTTTTGAACTCTGCAACGCCCATTGGTCCGTTCCAAATTACTGTCTTAGCACCCTTTACGGCATCAGCAAACAGCTTTTCTGACTTAGGTCCGATATCTAGAGCAAGGTAACCATCTGGAACGTTTTGGTCCTCAGTTATAACTGCTTCAGCATTGGCATCAAACTTATCTGCTACTCTGTTATCTACTGGAAGTAAGAACTTAACGCCCTTTTCTTCAGCCTTCTTAACCATGTCTAAAGCATAATCCAATCTGTCAGCTTCTAATAAGGAGTTTCCAATGGAGTAGCCCTGAGCCTTTAAGAAAGTATAAGCCATTCCGCCACCGATTATAATTGTGTCTACTTTTTCAAGTAAATTGTTTATAACGTTGATTTTGTCTGATACTTTAGCTCCACCAAGGATAGCAACAAATGGTCTGACGGGGTTATTAACTGCTTCTCCTAAGAACTTTAATTCCTTTTGTATTAAGTATCCGCATACAGCTGTATCAACGAACTTAGTTACTCCCACAGTTGAGCAGTGAGCCCTGTGTGCAGTACCGAAAGCATCATTAACATATATATCAGCTATGGAAGCCAGATCCTTTGAAAAGCTGTCTTCGTTCTTTCCTTCTTCTTTTCTGAATCTTGTATTTTCAAGAAGAACAACATCTCCCTCAGCCATAGCAGCTACAGCAGCCTTTGCATTTTCACCAACAACAACGTCATCTGCAGCAAAAACTACTTCTTTGTTAAGTAATTCAGAAAGTCTCTTAGCAACTGGTGCAAGAGTTAAGCTTGGGTCTGGGCCCTTAGCCTTTCCAAGGTGTGAGCATAGTATAACCTTTGCACCGTTTTCCATTAAGTATTTAATTGTTGGTACAGCACCAACCAATCTATTTTCATCTGTTATAACGCCATCTTTCAGAGGAACATTAAAGTCGCATCTTACAAGAACTCTTTTACCTTTAACCTGAATGTCTTCAATAGTCTTTTTATTAAAACTCATTCTATCCACCCCTTCATTTTGTTAAAAAAGCCTGGCCTCATAGCCACCTGTCAGATGCACCGGCCCCAGAAACTGAGGCCAATACATCATCACTACAAAACCAGACCTTTATCTACTTGATGTTTAGTTGTTATAGATTATTGTGCGTCCACCTTAGCAGCATGAACTGTTAAGTCTACCAACTTGTTGGAATAACCCCATTCGTTGTCATACCAAGCAACTAACTTAACAAAGTTTGGATTTAATGCAATACCTGCATCAGCGTCGAATATAGAAGTTCTCTTGTCATGGATGAAGTCAGTTGAAACAACTGCATCTTCAGTGTATCCAAGTATTCCAGCTAATTCATTTTCTGAAGCAGCCTTAACAGCAGCCTTTATTTCTTCATAAGTAGCAGCCTTTTCAAGTCTGCAAGTTAAGTCAACAACAGATACATCTATTGTTGGTACTCTGAAGGCCATACCAGTTAATTTTCCGTTTAAATCAGGTATAACCTTACCAACAGCCTTAGCAGCTCCTGTTGAGGAAGGAATTATGTTAGCAGCAGCAGCTCTTCCGCCTCTCCAGTCTTTGTTTGAAGGACCGTCAACAGTCTTTTGAGTAGCTGTAGTTGAGTGAACAGTTGTCATTAAACCTTCAACTATTCCGAACTTTTCATGTATAACCTTTGCTAAAGGTGCAAGACAGTTTGTAGTACATGAAGCGTTTGAAATAACTGTCATGTCCTTTGTATACTTGTCGTGGTTAACACCCATAACGAACATTGGAGCATCTGCTGAAGGAGCTGATATAACAACCTTCTTAGCGCCACCTTTGAAGTGTGCTGAAGCCTTTTCTACTGTAGTGAATACACCTGTACATTCAAGAATGTATTCTGCTTCTGCTGAAGCCCAGTTTATGTTTGAAGGATCTTTTTCTGCGAATACCTTTATTGCTTTTCCATTAACGATTAAGGAATTAGTTTCATGGTCTACACTAACTGTTCCTTGGAACTTTCCATGAACTGAATCATAAGTTAACATATAAACCATGTAATCCAAATCGATGAATGGGTCGTTAATACCCTTTACATCAACTTCTGCGTTTTCTAAGGCCGCTCTGAAAGCAAGACGTCCTATTCTACCAAAACCATTAATACCTACTTTAACCATTTAAAGTACCTCCTTAAATATAAAATATATATTTATAAAAATATATTTTAAACATATTAATTATTGTGGGCTCTAATTGTTAGTATGTGAATTTTCATATTCTTTTATTAATCTTAATATTTCCTTAGCAGCACCCTCATCTGTAATAAGCACCCCTGACTTATTGCCTTTTTCAGTGGCCAATATTGCCTCTGCTTTACTGCTTCCACCGGCTACGGCAACAGGATAGTTAATTCTCCTAATATCAGAACTGTTTATACCTACAGTTGGTGTAGAATATACCACTTCACCATCTTTGTTAAAATAACATCCAAAAGCTTCTCCAACAGTTCCAATAGCTGTTAACTTATCTATCATTTCTGGAGTTACGCCTCTTCTTTTAGCCATTTCATCTGCTCTGCCAATACCATAAATCAGTACATTAGAATTTTTAATATTTTCAATAATATCCTTTATGTCCCTTTCGTTTAACATAGTATCCAGAGCCCTATCACTTATGTTATCCGGAATATGTAACAGCTTATAACTTCCGCCTATCTTATTTGCAAGATTGGCAGCAAGAGTATTAGCTTGAATTTCCACTTGTTTTCCCATACCTCCTCGGGCAGGTACTACCAGTGCATTATAAATATTGTGCATTTTGGGTACATTGTCTATTACTTCTTTAATAGTGCTGCCACCGGTAAGAGCTATAATGTCACCACTTTTGATAACACCCTTAATATAGTTGGCCGCAGCTCTGCCTAATTCCTTTACAACAGTTCTGTCTTCATCCATATTACCCGGAACGATAATTACCTTTTTAACATTAAGCTTTTCTGCTATTACGTCTTCTATATCAGACAAACCTTTTATTTCATGAATGAAGCCTTTCAGTTTATCAATGATATTCTCTCCTTCAGCTGTAACAATCATCCCTGGGGCACTGACCTCTATTAAGTTGACAGATTTTAAAAAATTTATCTCAGTTCTTACTATTCTTTCCCCTAAGTTAACACTATTGGCCAGAATCCTACGTCCTACCGGCTGATTATAATATATTGTCCTTAAAATATTATACCTTTTTTCCAGTAACTCAATAAGTTCAGGCACAATCTTTTGCTGTAATTTTAAAATCTCATCCAAAAGATAACACCCCTTTGGTCACTAAATGTCCCAGTATCACTTTTTATGTCCCACATCTTTATTATAAATTACTTATGATAATTTTTAAATAGTTTTACAAAATTTTTTTTAATATTTTTTATGTTATCCTAGTTCTATATTTCTATCCTGAATAATCAATAAAGGTAAGCATTAATTTAGGCTGTAATTACAGCTTGTTTGCTATAATTACAGCCTAAGGCTTTAAATACTTAATAAAAAATAAACTATTCCGTAATTATTTTACTTCTCTATCGTCTCCAACAAAAGCTACAGCTATCATATTGGGTCCAACATGAGAAGCAATTGTAGCGGATAGCTGTGACACAATAAGTTTTTTGGGCATGCATTCTTCCAGAATATACTCCTTCAGCATATACGCATCTTCTAAACAATCACCATGACCTATGATGACAGTTGTGACACTACAGTTTCTAATGTGTTCATGAAACTTTTCTGCAAGAAATCTGATTGATTTCTTTCTTCCTCTAACGTTCGTATAGCTTACAAGTTTCCCACTATTGTCCACTGTCAAAATAGGTTTTATGTTTAAAGCTGTTCCTACAACTGCAGTTGCTGCTGATATTCTCCCCCCCTTTTTTAAAAAGTTCAAATCGTCTACCGCAAACCAGTGATTACTTTTTAGCTTGTTGTCTTCAACCCATCTGACAATTTCTTCCTTGCTTTTGCCATTTCTAAGCATATCAACAGCCTCTACTACCAATACACCTTGGCCAATAGAAGCTGAAAGAGTATCTATTACGGTAATATCTGCGTCAGGATGTTCCTTTATCAGTTCCTCAGCAGCCATAACCGCATTGTTAAATGTTCCGCTCATACCAGAAGTAAACCCTATATAAATTATTGACTTTCCTTTTTGATAATGCTTTTTGAATATTTCTGAAAATCTAAATGTATTAATCTGAGCCGTAGAAGGCATTATACCTAATCTTAATTTTGAATAAAATTCATCATGAGACAAGGTTTTCCCAAAGTCGTCAAAATACTCATAGCCCTCAATGTTAACGGGCATTCCTATTATGTCAAGCATATCGGCATTTTCTTGCACATATTCTAATGTAAGATCACAAGTAGAATCTGTAATTATTATAGTGTTCAAAACTTCCCCACCTTTATTTCATATTTGGAAAATCCATTTGCCTCAAAGCCTCATAAGCTATAATAGCAACAGAATTAGACAAGTTTAATGATCTGGTACTGGTTTGAAGCATTGGAAGCTTAATTAAATTTTCTGCATTATCATTTCTAATATAGTCAGGTAATCCTGATGATTCTCTTCCAAAAACAATAAAGTCACCTTGTTTAAAGTTTACCTCATTATAGTACTTTTTCCCCTTCGTTGTTGCAAAGTAGAAGGTAGCATCCTTATACTTTGCTCGGAGTTCTTCATATGATTCATGTATCTCTAGCTTTAAGTACGGCCAATAATCAAGGCCTGAACGTTTTACTTGCCTGTCATCTATACTAAAACCTAAGGGCTTTATCAGATGTAAAGTAGAATCTGTCAAAACGCAGGTTCTGCCTATATTACCGGTATTTTGTGGTATCTCCGGCTGAAACAAAACAATATTTAAGTTCACCCATTGCACCCCCTTATCAAATTTCTACGTTATAATTCAAATTAAAACAAATATTATGCCTACATATAATATTAACTTATATAAATAAATTAGTAAAGCGCCACCTAGTTTATTCATTCCCATTATTGAATTTTCTATGGGTTGCTTTTTCGGCTTAGGAATTCAATTATTCCTTTAGAAATGTTTTTGGCCAAATTATTAAGGACTTCATTATTATTAAGTCTGGCCACGTCTTCCGGATTTGATGCAAATCCACACTCTACCAACACCGCCGGCATTGGATTATGTTTAATCACATAGAAGGCCTCTTCTTTGACTTGTCTGTCATTCCAACCATCTGTACTTATGATATGTTTTTGAATAGCTTTTGCCAAGGCCATACTTTCTGTGGATACTGCATTTTCCTTAGAATAATAGGCGCTTAAACCGTTATACTTACTGCTTTCGTCATAGGAATTAATATGAATTGACACAAAGACATCCGGATCCTTGCTTTTAGTATAATCTACTACATCCGAGAGCTTATTTAAAGTATCATCATCTCTTGAAAGTGACACCTCAATTCCATTAAATATAAGCTCCTGCCGCATTTCCTTAGATATTTTTAAGTTAATATCCTTTTCCACAAAGCTTTTGTCATAGGCCTCTGTACCAGGGTCTACGCCTCCATGTCCAGGGTCTATAACCGCAGAATTTTTAAAAGGCTCCTTTTCCTTGCTTACCAATACTATCAAAGAGCTGGTTAGTTCATTTAAAAATACAAAATTGTTATTCTCGAAGTTCTTTTTCACTACCAATGCGTCTTTACCTTCAACCTCAGCAAGAAATATATCCTCATCCTGTTCTTGAAAGCTTCCTTGGTCTAGCTTATGGCTGTTGGGGTCTTTTAAAAATATATAAATGTAACTTTCATTTTGATCATCATCAATGTAATCCTCTCTATTCATTAATTCAATAACATATTTTTTGAAATGAGAGTTCTCTTCCTTAGAAATATTACCGTTTTCTTTGATCTCAATAGATTTTCCTACCATCAGATTATTAGATAGGGTTTCCTTAATGACACTTTTCTCCTCTGCTGCTTTTTCAGGTGAAACCAGATTGACTATAAACTTACCGATAGAAAAAAGAATAATGGCAAATAAAAATATTGAAGTAATGAATCTAAAAGGTTTTTTAACTCTTTTTCTCATGTTAGCAACCACTTTCTATTTAGAATGTGAAACAAATATACTACATAAATTAGTACGTTTAATTTCTCAAATAGTTCTTTTTTATTTCTATTCTAACATGGAAATGTATACTTTGAACATAGAAAATAAATGGAATATTTTTCTTACAAAACAACTTCTCTCCCAGAAATAAAAACCTTCTTTATATTGATATCTTTATCGAAAAGCACAAGATCAGCATCAAAGCCTTCCTTTATACTTCCCTTCTTGTGTTGAACATTGCAATGTCTTGCAGCATTGTAAGTAACCATTTTTATAATTTCATGAAGTGGGTAGGATGTATATTTTACCACATTTCTAACTGCTGCATCCTGAGTTAGTACAGATCCAGCTAAGGCTCCACTCTCAAGTCTAGCAGAGCTTCCGTCTACAAGGACCTTCTGTCCCCCTAAAGAGTAAGTACCAGCCTTCATGCAGCATGCCATCATAGCGTCTGTCACCAGTAAAACTTTATCCGTAGATTTTTGCTTAAGTGCTATTCTTACTACAGGAAAATCCACATGGATTCCATCACATATAATTTCAGTAGTTATGTCGCTGTCAAATATGGCGCCTACCACACCACCCTCCCTATGGTGAAGTAATTTCATTGCATTAAAAAGATGGGTAGAATGAGAAATTCCCCAATCAATCCCCTTCATTGCTTCACCATAAGTTGCATCAGAATGACCAATTGAAGACACGATACCCTTTTCATTCAAAAATTTTATGAGCATTTCTGATCCATTAATTTCAGGAGCAATGGTGACTTCTTTAATATATTCTAAGTATTCTCCTGCAAAATCCATAAAGTTCTCTATAGAAGATTCAGCGATGAACTTTGGATTTTGTGCTCCAATCATTTTAGGACTTATAAATGGTCCTTCCAAATGCGCTCCTAAAACCAAAGCCCCCTCTGTCCCTCTTTCTACCGCTTCTTTCACAGAACTTAGAGCTTTCTTGATATCATCAAAACTGCAAGTCATAGTGGTGGCTAAAAAGGCTGTAGTACCGTGGACAGCCACTGCTTTTGAAATGGAATTTAAAGCATCGTAGGAACCATCCATTGTATCAAAACCCCCGGCCCCATGTATATGTGTATCAATAAATCCGGGTGAGAGAAACAGATCTTCTCCATCATAAATACTGTCCTCAACTTTAAGGTCCTTTCCTATTTTGCATATAAGGCCGTCCTTTACCCAAACATCAGCCTTCTCAACTCTGTCTAAGAAGATAACTTGACAATTTTTTATTAACATAATATCACCTACACTTAAAGTTAATTATATATTCAATATTTAATAATTTAAATATAAAATAAAAAATACCGACATTTTTAGTTTTTCTAAAAATGTCGGTATTTTTTATTGGTGCGGATAACAGGAGTCGAACCTGCACGGTTTCCCGCTAGAACCTGAATCTAGTGCGTCTGCCAATTCCGCCATATCCGCATACCTTAAGGTACTCACCAGAACTTAATTAAAAAGCCATTAGGAAAGTACCTGCATTTATTATTATAAACCATTTATTTTTTATGTCAAGGTATTATTATTTTTTTGTCAAGCTCCACTTTTAGTTTTTCAATATATATAGCTAAATAACCAACTTCATCCTTTGCTCCTCTTACATGCAGTTCTTCTTCTGTAAGCTTGCATACTTTCTCGGCAAACTTATAGAATTCGTGATTGCGGTGAAATGGCCGGTAATGAAGAAGCTGCGGCACTGCTATTACTAAAACAACTTTTTAAGATAGTAAGTAAGTATACCATCCTTTTTTCTCAGATATTTCTCGAAATCGCAGTATATTTTTCGCTTTTCAATTTTATCGTCCTTAATACCTCCATAATATTCTTCGTAAACTTTTTTAGTAAGTGGCTTAAGTATATCTTTAAGTTCCATCTCACTATGAGCAGCAAATTCTTTTTCTGTCTCATCAATGCGTTTTGTTATGTTATATCTTTTTAACCTTTTAATTATATAGTTATATAGGGGAATTACACTTTCACTCTTCAACATTTTTTTCCTCTTCCTTGCAGTCACTACAAAATATGAACTCATTATTAATACTGCAAGTGCTGTAAGCTCAACATACAATAAGCTTCTGTTATATACTATATCAAGGCCTTTATCCTCATCACTTTCCTCTTTATCATCATCCGCCTCTTCAATTTCCTCAGCATTGTTGGGCCTATCGGGGTTGACATTCGGTAAAGGATTTGTAGTACTTTCCTCTTGCTTTTTTTCCTCTTCAATGATTATGTTATTCTCCAACGCCGTAGGTGAACAGTCGCTTATTGCCCACAAATCATCAGACACAAGGTATTCAACCCAAGCGTGGGCAGTATCATTGGTTACTGCATATACATTGCCAGTCTTAGAAGTTTCACTCATTTTGTAGCCTTCCACGTACCGTGCCGGTATTCCGGCTATTCTATACATTACTGTCAGTGCTGTTGCAAAATAAACACAATATCCCTTTGGATCCTCAAAAAGAAAATAATCAACAAAATCTCTTCCCTCAGGAAGTACTGAAGCATCTAAAGTGTAACTATAATTGTTTGATAGATAGTCTCTTAATTTTTCCACCTTTTCTTGATTGTTATTACAATCTTTAACAAGATCATATACAAGTTCAACAGTTCTGGTTGTTATTCCCTCTGGAAGTTGTAAGTATCTACTGTATTTGTCATTGTACCCATAGTACACAGTATAATAATCCAGCATTTCAATTTTATATTCCACATCATAATACTCTATGGTGTAAGGTTTACTAATATATGAGCCCGTTACAAATGTTGAATTTTCTTCATTAATAAATATTTCACCTTCGTAATCTTTAATCCTGTTGGTATAGATGGGAACCATAAAGGAAGAACTTCTTAATTTCTCAGGAAAAATTTTTATTTCCTTCAATTTATTTTCTGGATAAATTATATTTCCTATATCGTTGTTCCTTGCTTCATCTATGGCAGGATTAATCCCCTTCTGTAATTCCGTAAGTTCGTCAGTAGTTTTCTCCCATGAATATCCCGTATACTCATCCCTTACATCTCCCTTAAGATAAAGAGCTTTATCACTTACCACCCTAAATGCAACTTGATTATCCAGCCTTATAGGTCCTCCAAGCCTATTCTCAGTATTGTTGTAACCAGTATATTGCAGGCCAAAAATACCAGATTTAGCTGCTTCACTGCCTCTGCTCTGAGCTTTACCATACTCATTTTCTAATATCTGAAAAATAGAAAGTTCATCTTTCCCTTTTATATCTTGAGGCAATGGCAATACTACAATACCTGCTATTAAAGCAAATACAATTACATTAATGATTACTCTTGTTCCATTGATAGATGAATATATGCCCTTCTTTTGTAATTCTAATAACACCTTTTTATAGTTATTTACCATATAGGTAACTATAGCAATAATTATAAAGGGTATGATGAGCATTTTTATCTCATCAAAATACTCAAGATACCAAAAGAATATCATTACAGCCACGGTAAGCAGAAGTACTCCTTCTGTCATATTGTTGTAATAAAAGAAAAAGAGTATGAATACTACAATGGGCAGAATTACTGTTATTACCGGTTTGAACTGATAAAAATAAGTAGCTTCGGCATTTAGAAGTTGATTATTGATATCATCTATATTAGCTATGATATCATCATTGATAAATTCTGCAATTTTATCTTTATAAAAATATGCCAGTATAAGGGCACATATTATTGCTAGTAAGAAAACAACTATCCTTTGCCACTTTCTGTGGAGCAGGCCGTTATAAACCCAGTAAATAACCATTAGCCCCAAATACAGAAGGGTAACGTACAGATAATTGAAATTTTCGATTTCATAGCAAACGTCAGCAACAACAAATAAAAACATTATATTTATATAATGCAGCAGAATACCTGTTTTTTTCTCTTTAAACCATTCCATTTAATCACACCCTGTCAAAGTAAAGTTACAGCTGCTGATTGTACTTAATTATTTCCGACACATCTATAACCTTTACTCCTAACTTTCTTAATTTTACAATGTTTACACCATCTATATCTTCTACCTGATTGAAGAAAATAATTAAATTCTTTTTCTTCTCCTCCAGCCTCATAGCAAATTCCAGCAAGCTCTTATCCACTCTCGAGGTTATAAAGGCTATATTGTTCATCGAGGGATCATTGGCCTTATATATCCTTAAAAACTGTACAAATGGTACAACGCTATCACTTTTATTTACGAGAAAATAATCCATTAGTTGTTCAAAATCTCTTTTCTCCTTTATGTCAAATTTTCTTGGATTGGCAGAATTAATGAAAAGCTTGGATACTATTTGCATCTTCGCTAAGTAGTGGACTATAGAGATACAAGTATCTATTAATTGTTCTTCTGAAACACCTGTGCTGTCATATCTATAGTTGCTAACATGCATATCAAGAAATATGTTAAATTCTTCCCCAACCACTATTTCATGGTTTCTCACATATAGATCATTATACTTAGCGCTAACTTTCCAATTTATTCGTTTAAGACTGTCTCCTTCACGGTATTTCCTATTGTCCCGTATTGTATAGGGATCATCAATACCGGAGGAACTTATCCTATAATTATTAAAGAGATTTAACCCCTGAAAAATACTTGAATTCACTGGAACGATTCTAGGATAAACATGAACCAATGCCTTTGTACTATAGTTTTTTCGGCTCTCAATAATTGCTGCAGTGTCTTTGAACCTAGCTTCTGTATTGCCAAAATCATAAACTCCTCTATTTCTAAAGTGAACCTCATATCTGAGTTTCTTTGTGCTGAAGCTTCCAATATTCACGGCGTCTCCATTATATCTTGAGCTCATCTCTTTTAGTGCGGAATTAACTACAATAAGATAAGAAATGGGAAGAATTCCTCTGTTATTTAATACTACATCAAATTTCCCAGCCTGACCTGAACTGTATATATTTTTCTCAAAGAATATGTCTATGTTAAGATATCTTCTGTTGAAAATAATAACGCATAGTGCCAATAGAGTCACTGCGGCAAAGGTATAAAATATTCTGTAGAAGAGAGGGCCACCTTCAATATAAGCTAAAATAAAAAATAGGATGGACAATATAACAAACTTAATTTTAATCTTGAACATTTTAGTTCACCCTTGGTACAGGAACGTATTTTAAAATATCGCTAATAATTTTTTCACTGGTAAGATTCTTTGCTCTTGCCTCCGCTGAAGGAGTCAATCTGTGTGCCAGCACTAAAACAGCATTATTTTTAACATCCTCCGGAATAACATAATTCCTGCCTTCTATCACAGCTGTAGCCTGAGCAACTCTCAATAGAGCCAAGGCAGCTCTTGTGCTCATGCCCAAGTTCAAGAAGGCTGAATTTCTGGTGAAGTCAGCAATGTTAACAATATAGTTATTTATGGCTTCTGCCACCATAACATCCCTGCAAATATTCTGAAGCATTAAAATATCCTCTGAATTGGCGGCAGGTTGTAGCTCTTCTATTGGTTTCCTATTTCTATATATAGACAAGATCTTTGCCTCTGAAACTTTATCCGGATACCCTATGGATACCTTCATCATGAATCGGTCTAATTGAGCCTCTGGAAGGGTAAAAGTACCTTCATACTCTATAGGATTTTGAGTGGCAAGTACAAAAAATGGCTGATCTAACTTATATGTATGAACGCTTTCAGATACCTGGTTCTCCTCCATTACCTCCAACAGCGCTGATTGGGTTTTAGGTGAGGTCCTGTTTATTTCATCTGCTAAAACAATATTTGCAAAAATTGGTCCTTTTCTAAACTCGAACTGCATTTCTTTTTGATTAAATATTGATATTCCTGTAATATCTGAAGGCAGCAAGTCAGGTGTGAATTGGATTCTGCTGTAGGATAAATTTATAGATTTTGCAAGGGCCTTAACTAAAGTTGTCTTTCCAACACCGGGTACATCTTCTATCAAGATATGGCCTCCGGCAATTATGGCTTTTAAAATATTTACTATAGATTCTCTTTTACCCACTATTACCTGCTCTATGTTAGACAATATCCCCTGTATGGTTTCTGATGTTTCCTTCATATAACTCTCTCCTTTGATAGTTCTTATATATTAAGACGGGTATCAACATTATAACATAAGTAACACTTATCTTTATAGTTTTTTCACATTTTTTGAATTTTAATCCACTTGTAAATTTTTTTATAGTTTTTCCTAATACATAAATATTTCATATACCATCCTGAGTTTGTAAAAAAACAGGCAGTTACTGCCTGTTTTATACTAGATATTTGATTCTTCAGGATTTGTATTTTCCGGAATTGTTGCTTCTTGTTCTGATGCCTCGGAAGGATTAGATTCAGGTTCTGAACTTTCTGGTTTTGTGGTTACAGGAGCTGTATTTTGTGATGAAGTAGCCGCCTGATTATTTGTAGTCTCAGGCTTTACTGCTGTTTCAACCTTTTTAGTTCCCACCTTAACAATACCTTCTACCGGCCTATAGTAATCATCTGAAATCAAATCCTGCTTTATAAGCTTTCCATTTTCATAAGTATTTCTGTAAACTCTAACCTTAATACCGGTTTGAGCCTGTTGAACTATTTCTTTTTTACCCTCAGGCATATTGGGATCTTCAATTGTTTTTGTAGTAGTCTCTACGGTTTTGTAAACTTGATTCACTACATCATACTGTCTTGAGGTTAGGCTCTTGTTAGAATAAATATTAAAATGAACTGCCTTGTTTTGAACGTAACCTTCAATATAGATTGGGTATTCCAGAGTATTAGTAAACTTATAATCCAAGTTTCCCCAATCTACCGTTGCATCTAAACCATAAGCAACATATGATGAAGTAAGAGTATGATGATATCTTTCCGTAGAATTTATGTTTGCTCTTAAAACAGCATTATATAAGGTTGAAGATACCTGACATATACCTCCGCCTAAGCCTGACTCTATTTTATTCCCTATAATTACGCCAGCCTCCTGATATCCTCTTGCCTTAGTTCTTTCACCTACAGTTTCATTAAAACTAAAGCTATCCCCTGGCATTAAGAGGAGCTTGTCTATTGACTTTGTTGCCAGTTCAATATTAGTGGACCTGGCCCAGGTAGAGGTCTTATAGTCAGTGCTATATGAAGCTATTAATGTATCAACTGTAGAAAGCTTTTCTTCTGTCTTATGTGCGGTAAGTGTTTCCACAGGTGCTTCTATAGTAATATCATTTCCTAAATCTCCATTTATACTGTTTATTATGTCCTCCTTAAGCTTGTCTGATAGAAGCATGTACCCTTTAATGTCAGGAGTAACTTTGAATTTACCTCTTGAGACCATTTCTAATGAACCATCAACCGGATCCTTGTTAATATCCTTCTCCATGGCAGCAATCAAATTTCCTACGGCTGTATCATCATATGTAAAGGAAAGCTCGTACTCTTTGTTAATACCATTTTTAATTGTATTATTTTTTTGAAAAATTGATAAATCTTTACCATAGCTAAAGACTTCCTCAACAATCTCTTCTATATTATAACGGGCATTTAATTCATCATAGCCTATTGAGTAGGTCTTGTCTAAATATTTGATATCAATTTTCTTTTTTACAATAACATCTCCATATCTTTCCTTCAATAGGGCTATTGCCTCAGTTTTGGTTTTGCCACCAACCTCAATTCCCATAATCTTAACCCCAGGATAGATAAAATTATCCCAGGAACTATTGATTTTATATACATATCCTGTATAGGCGGCACCGCCGCTCAATGCGAGTACCGCGAATACTGACAGCATAATAACAAAATTCCTTTTTGTCTTTTTCTTCTTTTTCTTCATTTAGTATCTCCTCTCTACCCGCAAAATAATTATACTACATTTATATACGATTTAAAATATCCATCGTGCTTAAATTTAACGACGGACTAGAAAAAAAGACATTTTAAGCTCAATTTTCTTATCAATGATGGCTCTCTATGAGTTTTCAGCTTAAGAAATATCTACATTTTTCACAGCCACCTTAGGCACCGACATTATATATTCCGTCTACCTTTTTATAGTTATCCCTAGAGAGAAGTTCTCTTTTTATTTCTTTACCATTTTTGTAGGCAACAAGATAAACCTTAACCTTATATCCTGCTATCGGATCCTGTACTTTTTCTATAGTTCCTTTTGGTAATGTGTCTACTTGTTTATATATTATCTCAGGTTCAATAACCTCAACTATTTCATTTTGAAGTTTATATTTTATCTCAGTTACAGATGAGTTTGAATATATGTTAAAGGTAATACTGCCATTACCTGCTTTACTTTCTATATATAAAGGATACTTTAAGGTATTCTTAAATTTAAAATCAATATATTCCGCAACTGTAGCGTCATATCCCAGACCAATATAAGCCGGTGCCAGGGAATGATTCCTTCTTTCCAAGGGTTTTATTCCCAACTTTATTATTGAGTTATATAAGGTAGTAGATACCTGACATACCCCTCCTGCCACACCATCAACTAATTTTCCTTTAATGATAACTGGTGCCCCCTTAAATCCATTTTCTAAAGTTCTAGCACCGGTTTCTTTGTTAAAGCTAAACTCTTCGCCGGACATCAGTAATTTGCCATTCAGTTTCGCTGCTGCAATAGCAATGTTTTCTGCTCTTCCAACGGATGCAGTTGAATAGTGAGTAGTAAAAGTGGATACTAAAGAATCTATGGCGCTTATTTCCGCTTCTGTTATTGTGGGCTTTTCATTACCAACAGTTATGTTAATGGTTAAACTATCCGGCGAATCATAGCTTATACTGTTGACTATGTCATTATATAGCTTGTTCTCATCTACCTTCTTACCAATAACTTCCTTCACTATGGAGGGCTTTCCTCTATTTATTTTACTTATTGAGGCATTAACCGGTGGACGATTTATGTCCTGCTTCACCTTTTCAACAAATTGCTTTATATTATCTGCATTATACTTTAAAACCACTTCATATCTATTTTCTTTTTGAGCCCTCAAAGTAGATAGCTTCCCTAACATATTATTATCTTTGCCATATTTAAAAGCAGTATTTATTGTATTATCCAGCTCCATTTCTACCTGGAGGTCATCATAGGTCAAATTATATTCCTTTTGGTCGTAAATAACATGGATGTTTCGGGAGCATAGTTTCTTATTATAATTGATTAACGCTGATTTTGCTTCAGCGATAGTTAGACCTGAAATGTTGGTATCTCCAATAAAAGTATTTGGATATACCTTATCATCCCATTTAGAGACATAATAATAGATATAGCCGAAGGCTGTCACAATAATTATAAACAGCATAATAGGAAAAATGAATAATTGCTTTTTATTTTTCATGTTGACGCCTCCTTTTAAAATTCTATTTAGTTATTGGCTATAGTATATTATCCGTAATTTCCCCCTTCTTTATTACCATAAATAAAAAAATAGGAGTATACTGCTCCTATTTTCTTCTAGTTCTTTTTTCTTCTAAGTTTTTTTATTTCTTCCTTCTCTACCGCAGTTACCCTTAGGGATTCCACTATCTTTTGAATAGACTTGTTAATACACCAATCATTCAAATATCCTTTGGAAATAAAATCTTTTGTTTTATTCTTATCTACCAAGTAACAGCTGCTCACCAACCAGGCAACTGCCATATTGACATAGTAGTCCTGACAGTTATTTATGGATTTGATATTTTCGAAAATACTCTCCAAATATTGCTCTTCCGTAAAATAATTATTTAGTACTACCAGAGCAAATCTTACCGCCCAAGGATTCTCGGTCTCCAAATATCTTGGCAGCATTTGAAAAAAAATCTCTTTGTTCTTTTCTACCAGGGTCTTTATATTTGTAGCAAAACTATCACATAAGGCCCAGTTGTTAATTTTTAACATATAGTAATCTATGCTATTGAACATGTCAGAGGGACTTTTAAACTCTATCTTACTAAAAAGAATACTTTGCAATAATTTTTCTTCGTAGGATTGACCACTGGAAACATAATTATAAAAGTCCTCCAAGTGTTTATTTTTCTCCAGATGCTTTGCCATTTTTCGCAGTATTGGCATACGTACATAATAACTAAAGCCTAAATTAGGTATTACTTTTTGATTAAACTTGGCGTACTCCTCATCAGATTGTGACTTTAGCAGGTCTATAAAGGTCTTATAGGTTTGAGAGTTCCACTCTACCATTTTTAGCTCTTCCATGTTCATATACTTTCACCGCTTCTCTTTAGGGCTTAGGCCCAATTGCATATTTTATTTTTGTCTTTCTTTTATAGATAATTGTATTATGTTATCCAGCAGATCACTAAAACTCATGCCTACTGCAGCAGCACTTTTGGGGAAGAGACTGTTCTTAGTCATTCCGGGAAGTGTGTTGATTTCCAGTACATATGGTTCTCCATCTTGAATTAGCATATCAACTCTTGCATAAACACTGCATTTTAAGCTTCTCCAACAGCTTAACGCCATGGCCTCAACTTTATTATGGAGCTCCGGCTGAAGTTCAACTATTACTTCCTCAGCTCCACCATCAGAGTATTTTGATGTAAAATCAAAGAAGGAGCTTTTGGGCCTTATGGCAATAACGGGAAGCATTTTTCCATCTAATATGCAGCAGGTAATTTCATCACCTTTTATATATTTTTCCACCATTACCTCATTATCATACTTCAAAGCCTCATCAATAAGATTTACTAATTCCTCTCTATTTCTTACAATTCCCGTAGCCACTGATGACCCGCCACTATTGGGCTTTACTACCAATGGATAGCCAATAGTCTCTACGGCATTCACATCTATCTCTTCGCCCTTCTTTACCATAACCCAATCCGCAGTATTAATTCCGTTGGCTATCAGAACCTTCTTTGTCATATCCTTATCCATACAAAGGGCACTGCTTAAGGCATTGCAGCCTGAATACGGAATATCCAAGGTCTGCAAAACTGACTGTACTGTACCGTCTTCACCAAACTTACCATGAAGGGCCAGCAGGGCAAAATCCAAATCCTTAACCTTATCAAAAATATCAGTCTTTTTATCAATTATAATCGACTGAACCTGGTATCTTTCCTTGTCTAAATTATTTACTATTTCTTTTCCTGTATTAAGTGAAATGTCTCTTTCCGAAGAAATCCCACCCATAATAACTCCGACTTTCATTTTTGACCTCCATATAAAAATTTAATACACATTTCAGTATAAGCTCATTATATAAAAAAGTGAATACTTTAGCTTAGGTGTTCTTTGATTCCATATGGTCTAAAATAATTTGCTTTGTTCTTAAAATAGATACTGGATTCATAGAAAACTCATCCAAACCATAAGAAAGCAGCAGTGGTATTGCACTCTCATCTGCGGCCATCTCACCACACATTCCACACCACTTTCCAGACTTATGAGCAGCTTCTATAGTCATTTTTATTAGTCTCAATACAGCCGGATCCATAGTATTATACAGATGGGATATTTTTTCGTTTGTCCTATCTACCGCTAGAGTATACTGTATCAGGTCATTTGTACCAATACTAAAAAAGTCTACAAGCTTTGCAAATTCATCCGCCAGCACCGCTGCAGAAGGAACTTCAACCATCATGCCTGTTTCAATATTCTCATTGTAGTTGTAACCTTCTTGTTTTAGGTCCATCATACATTCCAGTAAAAGGTTCTTCGCTTCAATAAACTCTTCAAGGGTAGAAATCATAGGGAACATAACTTTTAGGTTTCCATAATAAGAAGCCCTTAATATAGCTCTCAGTTGAGTCTTAAACATATCCTTTCTATCCAAACACAGTCTTATAGCTCTATAGCCCAAAAAAGGATTCATCTCAATGGGTGTACTTAAATAAGGCAGTCCCTTGTCTCCTCCGATATCTAAGGTTCTTATGATGACAGGCTTTTGCTCCATCTTTAAGACCAGCTTCTTATATACTTCAAACTGTTCTTCTTCATCCGGCATTGTATTTCTATCCATATATAAAAATTCCGTCCTAAAAAGTCCAATGCCGTCAGCACCATATTCGAGTACCTTTTCCAGTTCCGCCAGAGATCCGATGTTAGCAGAAATTTCAATATACTTACCCTCTTTAGTAATAATCTTCCTGCCTATGAGCTCCCTTAATTTGCTCTTGCCTGCTTCAAACTCCGCCTGCTTTGCCCTATACTCCTGGATTACAGGCTCCTCTGGATTTATTATTACCTCACCGGTAATGCCATCAACAATTACCATGTCACCGTTTTTAACCCTTGAAGTGATATCTTGAAGCCCTACCACCGCCGGTATTTCTAGAGCCCTGGCCATAATTGCGGTATGAGAAGTTAGACCACCTATATCTGTTATAAAAGCTGCTACGTTATTTTTATCAAGCTGAGCTGTGTCTGAAGGAGTAAGATCATGAGCAACAATCACAGTGTTTTCCCTAATATGGGTCAACGGATTGTTGAAATTTCCTGTTAGATTCATTATAATTCTGTTACCTATATCCTTTATGTCTACGGATCTTTCTTTCAAATATTGATCCTCAATTCCAGTCATAATGTCAATGTAAGTATTCATAATATCATTTATGGCATTTTCTGCCCTTTTACATGAAATTATTATTTCTTTTTCTGCAGCACCTACAAATTCTGGGTCTTCCAAGAGAGTCAGATGACTGTCAAACACCTGTGCCTGACTTTCACCTATTTCTTTAGCCACCTTCTCTCTGAGTTCTTCAAGCTGCTTTTTTGACACTTCTACTGCCCTTTTCAGCCTTTCCAACTCTTGACCTAAATTTATATTGCAGTTATCCTGAACATTTACTGCTTGCTCTTCCTTTAATAAAACATAACCTATGGAGTATCCCCATGAGGCTGATATTCCCTTCATCATAAAGCACCTCACCGAATTATATAATTAAGCTTTAAGTCATTTATCTATATGATATGACAACATCATTCTAATTACAATGGTTTACTACTTATTTGTTTGTCTTACTATAAAATTCGCAATATGGCGCTAAACTGCATTCTTCACATTTTGGCTTTCTTGCATTGCATACTTTTCTTCCATGCCAGATTATATAATGATGGGCATCACTCCACATTTCCCGGGGAATATTTTTCATAAGCCCCTGTTCTACTTCATCAGGGGTTTTCCCCTTTGCAAGACCAAGTCTGTTTGAAACCCTAAATACGTGTGTGTCCACAGCTATGGCAGGTACTCCAAAGGCATTTGACATGACAACATTAGCTGTCTTCCTACCTACTCCCGGCAGTGCCACTAAGTCATCAAAATTTCTCGGCACCTCTCCACCATGCTTTGTCAATATTTCTCTAGTGGCTGCAATAATATTTTTACTTTTATTATTATAAAAACCACAGCTTTTTATTTTTTCACCCAATTGTTCTTCCGTAAGCTCCGCCATCTTCTCCGGTGTATTATAAACTTTAAATAATTTCTCCGTAACCATATTTACTCTTTCGTCTGTACACTGTGCAGACAAAATGGTTGCAACCAATAATTCATAGGGGCTTCTAAAGTTGAGGGCACATTTTGCCCCGGCATATTCCTTACTTAGGATGTCCAGTATAGCATTTATTTTTTTCTTGTGCATTCGTTTCACCTTTTCAACAAAATTTTGACATATATTTTTTATTATTATAGAATATATAAGGAGCTTAATAAAGGGGAGTAACTACCGATTTTTTCGGGAATAATATCAACAGTCAGCAATAATGCCTGGTATATTCTTAAAAAGTGAGACCTTTGGCAGGGCATTGGCCTGCTAATGGTCTTTATTATTAAAATATATATATATATTCAAAAGATATGTGGTTAAAAATCACATACAAAGGAGGAATAATAATGGATATTTTACTTAAAGGCATCCATGCCATAACATGGCAGCAAGCAGTAATGATTATTATTGGCAGTGTTCTGATCTATCTTGCAATAGCAAAAGACTTTGAACCCGCTTTGCTGCTTCCTATGGGCTTTGGTGCAATCCTTGTTAACATACCCTTTTCCGGTGCCATTGGAGAACATGGTATACTGGACATACTCTTTAACAATGGAATTGCCTACGGCGAAATCTTTCCCTTACTAATATTTATTGGTATCGGAGCCATGATTGATTTTGGTCCTTTGCTGCAAAACCCCTTTATGCTTTTATTTGGAGCTGCCGCTCAATTTGGTATCTTCTTCACTATAGCTCTAGCCTCCCTTTTTGGCTACAATTTAAAAGATGCTGCCTCCATAGGGATTATCGGTGCTGCAGATGGACCAACCTCAATATTTGTAGCAACCAGATTCGCTTCAAAATACCTAGGAGCAATAACGGTAGCTGCCTATTCATACATGGCCTTAGTTCCTATCATTCAACCCTTTGCCATTAAGTTAGTAACTACCAGGAAAGAAAGGCAAATACGAATGAAGTATAAGTCTTCCAATGTATCTAAAACTACAAAAATTTTATTTCCAATAATTATAACGGTTATTGCCGGTCTTGTTGCTCCGGATTCTGTATCATTAATCGGTTTCTTAATGTTTGGTAATCTCCTGAGAGAATGTGGTGTATTGGATAGATTATCACAAACCGCTCAAAATGAGCTTGTTAACATAGTTACCATATTGCTGGGAATATCTATAGCCTCCACCATGAAGGCTAAGAACTTTGTAACTTGGGATACTATTACAGTTATAGCTTTGGGACTTGCAGCCTTTGTATTTGATACTATCGGCGGAGTTTTATTTGCAAAATTCTTAAACTTGTTTAGAAGAGAAAAAATAAATCCAATGATAGGTGCCGCCGGAATTTCTGCCTTTCCTATGTCCTCTAGAGTTATTCAAAAGATGGCTCAAAAGGAAGATAACCAGAATTTCATACTTATGTTTGCCGTTGGTGCAAACGTTGCAGGACAAATAGCTTCCGTTATCGCCGGCGGTTTAATACTTGCCTTGGTGCCTGCACTGCTGTAGTCCTATCACACAGAAAACTTACAAGGGGTGATTCACATGAATATGGAACTTTTTAAAAAGTCACTTGAGTTAATGGTATTTGGTATGGCAGGTATTTTTGCAGTAACCTTTATTATATATTTAACAATCAAACTATTACATAGACTTTTCCCTCAAAAAGACTAAAAAGTTGGCAATGCCAACTTTTTTTATATAACCATCTCATTAAATATTATTCTTTTCTTGCCTTGGTAGTCTTTTATCTCAATAATACTAGCCGGTCTTTTAAGAAGTATCCTTGCGGGACTCCCTACAGCTGTAGCATTTGCAGGTACATCAGTTAAAACTACGGTGTTAGCCCCAATCTTTGCTGAGTTTCCTATTTTTATGGGTCCCAATACTTTTGCACCGGCGCCGATTATTACATTATCACCGACGGTGGGGTGTCTTTTGCCCTTATCTTTTCCAGTTCCACCTAAAGTTACTCCATGATATATGGTTACGTTATCTCCTATTTCTGTAGTTTCACCGATAACAACCCCCATGCCATGATCGATGAAAAGTCCTTTGCCTATTTTTGCACCGGGGTGAATTTCTATACCGGTAAGAAATCTCGCCAGTTGAGAGATCAGCCTCGCCAGGAAAAATAATTTTCTCTTGTAAAGACCATGTGCTGTTCTATAAAATATCATCACATGTATGGAAGGATACAGCAGCAGCACTTCCAAAGCACTTCTTGCAGCTGGATCATTATTCATAATATTTTTTATATCGTATCGTATATTTTTAAACATATCCTCACCCCCGAATAGAATTCAGATTATAGCAATTTATAAGTTATATAGCTATGTACTATATCTCCAATTTATGCCCCCACAGGGTATATTCACCGTCAATAAAAAACTTCGCCTCAATGCTAGAGACGAAGTGTATACTCCGCGGTTCCACCCTAATTAGATAAGAATCTCCCTCAGTTCGAGTACAAGCTCTAAGTAACATAAAAGCTTCTGATATACTCTATCACTATAACGGGCGAACCCGGTGGTCCCTACTTAATTCGGTACACTACTCCGAAGGGCACTTCGCATAAATCAGCATTAGGAATATCTCAGCAAATTATTCCCTCTCTGTAAAGCCTTTTTATGTTACTCTCCTTCTTCACTGTATTTCCGAGTAACTTACTATGATTTATATTTTTATTATATTCTATTTTTTGTGTTTGTCAACGGATATTTTTTATTGTCTACTAATTTTTTCTAGATTTTACTTGCAGAATTTATGCTTTCCAATAACCTTTATCACCGGTCTTGACCAAATCCATTTATTGGTTGTTTTAGCGGGATTATAGTAAAAAACTGCTCCTCCACTTGGATCCCATCCATTTAATGCATCTCTAGCTGCATTAATAGATGTCTGCTGCATTTCTGCATGTATTTGTCCGTCCACTATAGCAGTAAAGGCTCCCGGTTGGTAGACCACTCCGGCTATAGTGTTTGGAAATCTTGAGTCACGGGTCCTATTTAACACAACTGCTCCTACTGCCACCTGGCCTTCGTAGGGTTCACCTCTTGCCTCACCATTGATTACTCTTGCCAACAGCAGAACATTTTGGTCACTTGTTGTATTTGCAGCTGTGGTTTTGGAGCCGCCAGATGCAGTTCCAGTATTTATACCTAAAGCTTTCAACGTTTGAGTTCCTGTAACTCCGTCTACCTTCAAGCCATTCTTCTTTTGAAAAGCCTTAACCGCCGTGAAGGTCCTATAGCCATAAATCCCATCTACGGCTGCATTATAATATCCCCATCGCTTTAACCTAGTCTGAATTTCCCTTACTACGCTTCCCTTTGAGCCATAGGAGTATGTAACAGCATTAACTGCATTTTGATATGGCATCAAAAAAAACGTAGTTACCATATAGGTTACTATAATCACCACTGCATATAAAGCCTTTCTTCTCCCCTCAAAGAATTTTCCTAACATTGACTCCCCTCCTTTCCTGTTATGACATTATTTTGTGTTATTCTACAAAAAAAATGCATAATAAAAGGATGGCTACTGCCATCTTTTATTATGCATTCTTTTTAATTTTTCTTCTCTTATTGTTATAAAAATAATCATCTATAATATCATGTATAATTACAATTCCGCAAAGTTTACCTTCTTCATCCAATACCGGCACAGAAATCAGATCGTATTTTATGGCCTGTTCTACTGTATGCTCAATGCTGTCCGTTACATTTACTTTGATAATATTTGTATTCATTATTTCCCTGATGTGGGTATCCGGCGCTGCTACAATTAAATCTCTTAAGGAAAAAACTCCTTCCAGTTGATTATCTTTATCTGTCACATAAATATAATTTGCAATTTCATCATCAGGTTTTAGCTCTCTTAAAAGATCTATAGTTTCACTTACAGTTATATCCATGTTGAAGGATATATAATCCAGATTCATTATACTTCCTACAGTTTCATCTTCGTAACCCATAAGTTCACGAACTTCATCGGCATCATCTTTTTCCATATTCATCAAGATCTTCTCAGCAGTCTCGGCGTCCACCTCATCCAAAATATCTGCAATTTCGTCATTAGGCATTGCTTCCAAAACTTCTGCAGCCTTGGACTCACTCATAGATTGAAGAATATCTGCCTGTATTTCAGGTTCAATTTCCTCCAGGGTATCCGCTGCCAAGTTTTCGTCTAAACTCTCAAAAATTTTTGTTCTATATTCAGAATCCATATCCTCAAGTATATCTGCCAAGTCTGCAGGATGCAGCTTTGATAGCTTTTTATAGGGAACAGATAATTTTAAGTTGGCATTGACCATTTCCAAAGACTCAACATCATCCCACATAATTATGGTATCAGAAGGGTCCTTTTTAAAAATCTTATAGAAAGCCTTAAGGGCTCCCTCTAATCCAAACCTTCTTCCCAGAGCCAATACTCCGGAGTCCACCGCTACAACTCTAAGTTCACCGGCTATTTCAGCAATCTTCAAATCATTAACCCTGACAACTTTCTTACCGTTAACATCTACAATTTGCTTGTTTAGAAGATGCTTTGAAAGTAAATAGGAGTAGGTTCTAGGAATAATATCCTTTACTCCTCTAACCTTTATAGTAATCCTGCCTTTAACTCCTTCAAAAAACTGAATATTTCTGAATTCATAGTTAAAGACTTCACCATCCTTCTTTACCTTGTAGCCTATAGCACGAGGATATCCCTCTTCTGTTGTGACGTAAATATCAAAAAGCTTACCGATGCTTTCTTCAAATTCATCGTAAACATCTCTGTAAAGAATGGAGCTTAATAACACGCTTGTTAGTCTATTCATAAATATTCCTCCTTCTGCATAAGAGGAATACTTATCGCTTACTGTTACAGTAATGGCACATTCTCAGCCTATGTCAAATACAATAGCACTGTTGATTCCTCTTAATGCATTATTTTATTTTTATTTGACCTATGATACTGAGGGCCAGCATCCATTAACAATACACCACCTTAGACATTATAAAGGAACCGTAAAACTTAGGCTCCTTACAATAGTTATAACTTTTATTTCTATTATAATTATATTACAATTCACCTAAATTGCAACGTCATTTTGCAATTTTCAACGGTATTTAAGTAAATTTCTTAATTTTTCTGTAATACTTTTATTCTGCCTTTGTTTTTATGGCCAAATCTCATGTTATTGCAGGATTTCACCGATTAATATTTACACTTATTTATATACTTTCGACTTTTCCGCATTGCTATAATCTTAGAAATAACATATAATAACTTCATCAACAGTATTATATGAAACCTTATAAAGATTGGAGACCTTTTTAATGAAATTAAGTATGGACTTCCTACCTGTTTGCAAGGAGGATTTAATTAAGCGAAATATCAGTGAATTAGACTTTATTGTAGTCACCGGAGATGCATATGTGGATCATCCCTCCTTTGGGGCTGCGGTAATAGGAAGAGTTTTGGAAGCCCAAGGTTTTACCGTAGGCATTATAGCTCAACCCAATTGGAAAAACGTTGATGACTTTAAAAAACTAGGCAAACCTACCAAGGCCTTTCTTGTAACTTCTGGTAATATAGACTCCATGGTAAATCATTATACTTCTGCAAAGCGCAGAAGAAGAAACGACTTATATTCTCCCGGTGGTAAGCCAGGTTATCGCCCGGATAGAGCTCTTATTGTATACTGTAACAAGATTAGAGAAGCCTATAAGGATGCACCCATTATCGTTGGTGGTATAGAAGCCAGTCTCAGAAGATTTGCTCACTATGACTATTGGGACGACAGTGTCAGAAGAGGAATATTATTAGATTGCCGAGCAGATCTTTTGGTATATGGAATGGGCGAAAAGACTATTGTTCAAATAGCAGATATGCTTAGATATGGAGGAAATATAAAGAATCTCACAAACATTCGAGGTACTATGTACTTAGCTAAGATTATAGATGATCTCACAGACTATGTAGAAGTTCCCTCCTATGAACAAGTGTCTACTGATAAAAAAGCCTATGGTGTAAGCTTCAAGTTAGAATCCGCAGAGCAGGATCCTATCAGTGGCAAGATGCTCATACAAAAGCACGGTAATGAATATTTGGTGCAGAATCCTCCTCAGTTCCCTCTCACTGTTGAAGAAATGGATGACTACTATAGTATACCATATAGACGTGAAATTCACCCAATGTATGAAGGCCTTGGAGGTATACCTGCCCTACAGGAAGTTAAATTTTCCATAACCAGCCACAGAGGTTGTTTTGGTTCCTGTTCCTTCTGTGCTTTAACTTTTCATCAAGGTAGAATAATTCAAAACAGAAGTGCCGATTCTGTGGTTGATGAAGCAAAGCTATTAACCAGCCTAAAGGATTTTAAAGGATACATACATGACGTGGGGGGACCTACAGCTAATTTTAGACACAGAGCCTGCAAAATCCAAGATCAAAGAGGTGCATGCAAGGGTAGGCAATGTATGTTCCCTAACCCCTGTAAGAACCTCATTATAGATCACAGCGAATATTTGGGAGTTTTAAGAAGAGTCCGCAAGCTTTCCGGAGTTAAAAAAGTATTTGTCCGTTCAGGCATCCGGTACGACTATCTTCTATACGATAAAAACGAGGAATTCTTCAAGGAGTTATGTGAGCATCATATAAGCGGTCAGTTAAAGGTCGCTCCCGAGCATATCAGTGACAAAGTGCTTCGGCAAATGGGTAAACCAACTAAGGAGGTGTATGATAAATTTACCAAAAAGTACTTTGATATAAATAAAAAGTTAAACAAAAAGCAGTATCTTGTGCCCTATCTTATGTCCAGTCATCCCGGATCAGATTTAAACGCTGCAATAGAACTGGCTTTATATATAAAGGAAATGGGCTATACCCCTGAACAGGTTCAGGATTTCTATCCCACTCCCGGCAGTCTTTCTACAACTATCTACTACACCGGCTTTAATCCGATTACAGGCGAAAAAGTATATGTGCCTAAGACCCAAGAAGAGAAAGATATGCAGCGGGCATTGCTACAATATAAGGTTCCCGAAAACTACAAGCTGGTTCGTGAAGCCCTTATTAAAGCAGGCAGACAAGACCTCATAGGTAGGGGTAAACATTGTCTTATCCCAAGCAGCCCACCTAAAAAGACTAAAGGACGAAAGGTTTAAACCCTATCGTCCTTTATTTATCTTTATTGTATTAAGTGCATACTGCATAACCAGCATCCAAATTAAATCTCCAAAGAATAGATTAGGCATTACCTGCATACCACAAATTTTGATAACAATTTCTCCGATGCTTACTGCTGAGGAGCCTATAATGAAGATCAATCCGGTGTTATTAGATGTCTTCCTCCCTAAAACTATAGCCGCTGCTACGAAAAAGACAGATAAGATAGCGATAAAGACAAGTTCAATATATTCCCACTGCTTAAAGGCTATAATATAGCCAAAATGTTGTGTCCTCTGTATATAGTATTCCATGTTAAAAGCTGCCACAGAGTATATAATAAGCAACAATGCACTTAACATGATTACATAGTCAAATTTTATCGCATCATTCCTTAAGAATATGTACAGGCATAAAAGGGCCGTAATAAGAATAGTTGCTATATTTACTAAGGCAAAGAATTTGAATATGTACAGAAGCAAAATATTTTCAGATAAAAATAAAATTATGTTAGTTATAAACCTCAGCAAATTTATAATAAGAACCGAAGCAGCCACTCCTTTAATTTTGCTAGGACAATGCTTCCTAGCATTATACAGAGCGTGAACTCCCAAAACAATTAACAACAATTCAATAAAAATATATATATAAGACTTTAGCATTCCTATCTCCCTACTAACTTCTCTCAACATATATTTATTAGAAGGCGCGTTGAATTATTCAAGTTTTTCCTAAAAAAGAAAATTGCGAAACATTTTGAAATTGACATTTGACAATTCAAAAGTTGCTTCGCACTTTCTTTAAACTATGCTATTAGTGCACTATACCTAGTACCTCCATGCCGCCCTTTATGCACTCGATGGTCAATGGAAAGTCGGGTCCTCTCTCTCCATCTATATCCGTTACGATGTCTTCGTGGCATTCTATTGTCAGCTTATTGGTTCTAAAATATACAAGGGCATTATTATGACCTTCCTCTAAGTGGTCCCCCCTTAGAATTTTGATAAACAGCGATACAATATCCTTAATCATTGATGGTTTTATGATAATTACATCCAAGAGTCCATCTTCTAAAGATGCCTTATATGCCAATTTAAGGTTACCTGCGGTTTGTCCATTAAATATTAGCATAAGATACATATCTCCATCGTAACTCATTTCAGATGATTCTACCTTGATTTTAAGGCTTCTAAAGTTTGGAATCTGCTCTATTCCTTTTATGTAATAAGCCAACTTTCCCATAGTATTTTTTAAATTCACATCAGTTTTTTGTGATACATCTGTAAAAAGGCCTGTGCTGGCTACATTTATAAAATGCTTGTCATTTATCTTACCAAGATCTAATTTACGGGGACTGCTGTTTAGTATTCTCTCACAGGCTTCTTCAACGTCTTGGGGCATACCTATGTATTTTGCAAAATCATTTGCAGTACCAACGGGCAATATGCCAATGGGCAAAGTTATGTTCATTTCTTTCATGTAATTTACTACGTTATCAACAGTGCCATCTCCACCGGCAATCAAAATGTATTGGTATTCCTGGTCTAGATCTTTCAGCCCATCCTGTAGATTACAGCCAAGACTTATTCTATAGGGAATTACAGTGTAACCGTACTTTTGATGGGCCATTATAACCTTATCCAAATCTGTTATAATAGAGTTTTCCCCAGAATATGGATTGTAAATAAATTTAACCTTTTTCATTTTAATCTCCCCAAAAATTTTTCATAATAATATATTATATGTACATATGTAAATTATACCATCTAAACAAATAAATCCACAAGTCTTTCGACCGTGGATTAATTTTCCTAACTACAGCTGGGGCTACATGGCTCAGATATATTTTTTAATGCTTCCTCTGCATTATCGCTTAAGGTTGGTTCAACAGCTATATCACCTAATGCCAACATCCCCACCAATGTTCCGTTTTCAACTATAGGCAGTCTTCTTATTTGTCTTTCGCTCATTACTCTCGCAGCATCATGTATATCCTGGTCTGGATAACCGCATACAGGATTTGAGGTCATTATATCTCTTACAGTTTGATTCTTGCACTCTGTTCCTTTTGCAACAGATCTTAGTGCAATATCTCTATCAGTTACTATTCCTATTACCTTTCCATTTTCGCATACCGGAACTGATCCAACGTTATATTCACTCATAAGCTGCGCTGCTCTTTCAACATTATCATCAGCATTAACATAGGCTATATCTTTTGTCATTACGTCTTTTACCTTCATAATACCACCTCTCATAAATTCTTGACAACTTTATTATGTTCAAATAGAGGAATTATTATTTATGTATCTTTAAAAAATTCTTTAATATACTAAAAAGCTTAGACTATAGTTTTTAAGTATATATTATTATCATAAATGCACCTAGTATGCATAATTTTTTTATTTATATATTTTTCCCTCTTAAATAATTGTCTATGTTAGTGTATAATATATGTGGACTAATGTTTTTCCTCTTAATTCTCATATAGCTTCCACGCAATTATTTATTATTTTGAGGTGATTAATAATGCACAAAAATGCAATTCCTAATCTTTTTACTTTAGGAAACCTATCTTGTGGCATATTATCCATAATAATGACCTTTCATAAGGGAGATTTTAAGTTAGCTTGTTTCTTCATTCTTCTTGCAGGACTTATGGATAGATATGATGGTAGAGTTGCAAGATTACTTAATGTTTCAAGTGATATTGGTAAAGAGCTAGACTCATTAGCAGATCTTGTATCTTTTGGTGTAGCTCCATCAATATTGGTATTTTCAATGTATAAGCTTTATGAAATGGGCCTATTAGGTTATTTTATAGTATTGATTTTTCCCATAGCCGGTGCTTATAGATTAGCAAGATATAATTGTACTAGCTTTGACGGAATATTCTTGGGAGTACCAATAACTATTGCCGGATCCTTTATGGCACTATTTGCTTTTTTAACCATAGAGAAACCGTCAAATGTATTATTCCCAATAACTTTTCTAATTGTACTTTCATATTTGATGATAAGCAAGTTAAGAATAAAAAAGGTGTAACGACACCTTTTTTATTTTTGCTTTTGGTTTTGAAATAGCAATGGTTAACCATAGATCTAATAATTAAGTCTACTCCTTCAGCTTTAATTCAGCCTCTATCTCACTCTCAATGTATTGGGGCTCTATATGGCACTTTATCATAGATGACTTTAACTTGCAGTATTCAATATAACCGGCTCCTGTATCCTTCAGAGTATCCAGGAGCTCATCAATTATCTTTCCCAGTTCCTCAGCCCTTTCTAAGGCATCCTTTATGTCTTTTTTATGTGCCAGTGCCACACTATTTAACTCGTGCGCTCCGCCCACTAATAATCTATATGAATTTACCAGCTTTGAAATTAAATCTGCTATACTATTTATATCTGCATAATAATTTTCAACTACTTTTCTATGGCTCACTATTACCACCATCAAATAAATACTTCAAAACAATTATATTCTAAAAATCAGCATTTATACCTGCTTCTGCTCATCATCCTGCTCTATATAATCTTCATCTGCTTCATTTTCTATCAGATATTTCTCCCTTTTATTCTCCGGCTGCTCCTCAATGAACTCAATTGTATAATATTCTGGGTACTGAAAAAACATAAACCAATCTCCTCTTTAATAATACTTCCCTAATTAAAGTATTCTCTAATACTAAAAAGGTTCCAGGCTTATGCCCCCATAATATCCCTTTTATATTTTTCTCCTGTAGGAGTAGCAGCTAAACCTCCAAGGGCTGTTTCTCTTAGCTCATAGGGCAAGCTTTTTCCTACTCTGTACATAGCTTCTATAACTTCATCAAAGGGTATAACACTGGCTACACCAGCTAAGGCCATTTCAGCTGAACATAGGGCATTGACTACTCCTGACGCATTTCTTTTTGAACAAGGGCTTTCAACCAAGCCTGCAATAGGATCACAAATTAAGCCCATCACGTTCTGCAGGGCAATTCCAGCTGCCTGTAAGGAGGTTTCCGGCTTTCCCCCTTGCATTTCTACCAAAGCTGCTGCTGCCATCGCCGCTGCTGAGCCGCACTCAGCCTGACATCCACCTTCAGCCCCTGCAACCGTAGCATTTGTAGCAATTATTATTCCCACCTGGCCGGCAGTAAACAATGCATTTATAATATCTTCATCACCCTTACCGGTGCTTTCAGCAGCTGTTATCAAAGCTGCTGGGATAATACCACAGCTTCCCGCAGTAGGTGCAGCGACTATTCTACCCATGGAGGCATTTACCTCAGAACAGGAAAAGGCTCTGGCCATTGCCTTTAATATAGTATCACCCACAATTGAGTTTCCTTTATCTATGTACTTATTTAATCTATAGGATTCAGACCCAATTAGCCCCCCTACAGAAGTAAGTATATTTTTCCTCTTGAAATCAGCTGATTCCTTCATTACTTCCAGATTTCTTCTCATCTTTCCTATTACTTCTTCTCTGCTATACCCAGCTTCCATCTCTTTTCGTATAGCATACTCGTAAATTGGTATACTTTCCGTTTTGCAAATTCTTAATAATTCTTCACCGGATACCGCCATTTATTTATCTCCTTCCACTAAAGGATTTATTACTCTTATCCCTGAGATATCCTCTATCTCTGCTATTCTAGACTCTATAGTCGTATTTATCTTCTGATCACATTCAAATATCATGGTAGCTCTTTGTCCTTTATCACTTCTGAAAACTTTCATAAAGGCAATATTTACGCCGCCTTCATAAAGAATTGTTGTTACCTTTGATACCACCCCCGGAACATCCTTATGTTTGATTATGATTGTTGGATATTCTCCGGTGAAATCCACTCTGTCTCCATCAATATAATTGATTATAATGCTGCCACCGCCAATTGAAGCCCCTATTATTTCAGTAATTTTCCCGTCGTCTCTTGTTATTAAAAACTTTACTGAATTTGGATGGGCCTCCGGTAAATTAATTTCCGAAAAGGAAATATCTATATTCCTTTCCCTTGCGATTTTCAAAGATTCTCTTATTCTCTCGTCCCATGGATCCATGAGCATTATACCGGCAACTAAGGCCTTATCGGTACCATGACCCTTATAGGTTTTTGCAAAAGAGCCATGAAGCATAAATTGCACTTTTCTTATGGTCCCGCCCGACATCAATGCCGCCATCTTCCCAAGCCTGGCAGCACCGGCAGTGTGAGAGCTGGAGGGACCTATCATAATGGGCCCAATAATATCAAAAACACTGTAGCTTTTCAAATTTGATACCTCCTATGTAGATTGCGAAGCAGATAATTTTTTCTTTTTCTATTTTCCCTCTTAACCAAAATAATAAACCGCCCTTACGGGCAGTTTATTATCAATATTTGTAGAAGCAGCTTCCGCCGATAAATTCCCTTAGAATTGAATTTTCGGGAACTAACGAAGTATCTACTTCCTTAAAGAAGCTCAAGAAGCTTTTTAACTTGCAAGCCTCGTAGTATACTGGGCTGTCGTTTTTTATTTTAGAAAGCTCTTCCATAGCAAATTTTTTCAGAACACATAATTCATACACGAGAGTGGAGTTAAACATTACGTCGGACTCTTCTTGGAAAACAAAGATATTTTTTTCCTCTCCTCGTCTTATGGAAGGCCACATCATCAAGGTCTGCTCTCCACCATAACCTCTGGAAAGGAAATCTCGCACTATCCTTCTGATTATTCTTACGTCTGTAGTTGCAATTCGGTTATGGTCATCCAGATTAAGCTGAGTTAAGGCACTTATATAGATTTTAAACTTATTCTCAGCTGGTACAGTGGATGTAAGCAGGTCGTTCAGACCATGTATACCCTCGATTACCAACACCCCATTTTTAGGAAGGGATAGTTTTTCTCCATTCCATTCCCTCTTTCCTGTCTTAAAATTGAAGGTTGGAATTTCTATTTCTTTTCCCTCCAGCAAATATACCAAATGCCTATTAAATAAATCTAAATCCAAAGCATATAGTGACTCAAAATCCGGTTTTCCATCTTCATCTAATGGAGTATGTTCTCTATCTACAAAGTAATCATCCAAGGATATAGGAATAGGTATATGGCCGTTAACTCTAAGCTGTATGCCAAGTCTCTTGGAAAAAGTGGTTTTTCCTGAAGAGGATGGCCCAGCTATAAGTACTACTTTAATCTCTTTTCTGTCATTAATCATATCAGCTATATTTGCAATCTTCTTTTCATGCAGCGCCTCTGCTACTCTGATTATATCAATAATCTCTCCGCTTTCAACCTTATCATTTAAAGATCCCACATCTCCCACTCCCAAAATATTTCCCCACTGCTCAGTTTCATAGAAAATTTTTGCAAGTTTTTTTCTCTCTACCAAAGGGGGGATTTCATTAGGATTAGCCTCTGTTGGAAATCTAAGTAGAAAACCCGGTTCGTAATATATGAGATCGAATATATTAGCTATACCTGTTGAATCTGCCATGAAACCATAGAAGTAATCATATCTTCCATCAAGTTCGTACAGTTTAAGTCTTTGGATGTCAATATGTTTTAGCAGTCTAACCTTATCCGCCAATCCATAGCCTTCGAAAATCATTATCGCTTCTTCTTTTACCACATACACCTTATTAATTGGTAAGTTTCTGTTAATAATTTCTGTCATCCTTGCTTTTATTTTAATTATGTCTTCACTGTCTAGTGCGGGTTCTTTATGAATTTCTCCAAAGAGCCCTTTACTTATTGTATGCTCTATACTTATTGTTGCATTTGGAAACAGATCATATACTGCTTTTATCAGGATAAACTGAAGTGTTCTGACATAAGCTTTCATACCAATGCTGTTCCTTATGTCTACAACTTCAAAAGTTCCAGATTCAGTGACTTCACTGGATAACTCCAAATAATTGTTGTTTACTTTACCTAGAATTGGGGGAATGTCCCCTTCTAATTTAAATTCTCTTATAATATCACATACTGTGGTTCCTCTATCAACAACTACATTGTTACCATTTTGCAGTAATAAATTTATTTTGCTCATTATACCTACCACCCTTCTTGTGCCAATATTTTCATTATGCACTCTAGTTTCTTCTATCATTTATGTATATATGCAATAAAGTTAAAATTCCGAATGTAATTACATTATACTTTAAAATTGATGTTTTTGTTATATAAATACATAAAGTTATCATAATCTTTTAAAATTTACATATCACTCATAATTTTTTGACTTTTATGAAAAAATATACTACGAGTAATTTGCAAAGCTTGGGGGATACGATATGTTTATTCTTTTATTTCGTACTATAATCTTATTTGTTGCTGTAATTTTTTCTATGAGAATAATGGGAAAAAGGCAAATTGGTCAGCTCCAGCCCTATGAATTAGTGGTAGCCATTATGGTTTCAGAACTTGCTTCCCTTCCAATGCAGGATACCCGTATACCACTGCTGCATGGAGTAATTCCTATAGCAACACTACTTATCATTCAAATAATTATCTCTATTCTGGAGTTAAAATTTGATAAAGCAAGAAGCATTATTGACGGTAAGCCCAGTATAGTTATTTGCAAGGGAAAACTGGTAATTTCAGAATTAAGAAATCAAGTATTTACTGTTAATGATTTAATGGAGGAACTAAGGATAAAAGGATACTTTAGTATCGAAGACATCGAATACGCCATACTAGAGACAAATGGCCAGTTATCTGTTATTCCAAAGACAAGTTCAGAGCCTGTTACCAAGGGAGATATGAATGTATCCTTAAAGGAAAAAAATCTTCCCCTTACTGTCATAAGTGAAGGAAAAATCATTCACCAAAATTTAAGAATATTAAAGAAAGATGAACAATGGCTTAAAGCACAATTGAAGAATAATCATATAAAGACTGAAAAAGATGTCTTTATTGCAATTATGAATTCAGAAGATGAGCTTTACATACAGGATTATTCAGAAGATACTAATAAATCTAAGGAGATAGAAATATGAAAAATGCTTTGATTTCCTTTAGTCTTTTTTTACTATTGCTTGTAGGGATGTATTTTTCACTTAATTATCTCAAAAGTACCTGTACCAAGATCCTAGCAGACAGTACAAAGCTCGAAGAACTCATTCTTGATGAGAAATGGGAAGATGCTGATAAACTCTCTAACGATCTTTATTATTATTGGGAAAACAAATCAATGGTACTTTCCATCTTTGTAAATCATATGGAGATAGATGCATTAAATAATGAAATATTAAAGCTAACCCAATATGTGAGAACAAAAAGTAAAGACGAATCATTAGCCAGTACACATGTTGTAAAGTTTTATACCAATAGTATAATAAACTTGCAAAAAATAACTATACAAAACATTTTGTAATAGTATTATATGATTAAAGTAAAAAAGGGTGGCAATCCACCCTTTTAATATTATAAATATTTTTTGCTTTTTCTAACTCTTCCCTGCAGCACCGTTCCACACTATAACTTGCTTTATGGTAAAGCTCCGTTAGTTCAGCATAATTTTTTTCTGAAACACTTTCAATCTTGCAGGATATATCACTCGCAGTGTTATGCCTTTCCTCCATACACTCTAATAGCGCTGATTGAATTCTAGGGGTTGCTCTGTTTATTTCATCTGCCAATAGAATGTTTGCAAAAACCGGCCCTCTTCTAAAGGTAAATTCACCAGGCTTTTGATTATAAAAGTTTATCCCGGCTAAATCTGAAGGCAGCAAATCCGTTGTAAACTGCACTCTTTTGAAATCTCCGCCAGTTGATTTTGCAAAGCCTTGGCCAGCATAGTTTTACCTGCACCTGGTACATCCTCCATAAAGACATGACCACCACAAATTATGCTGGTCAGAATTACATCTATTATCTTTTCTTTGCCGACAATTACTTTATTGATATTTTCCTTAATCTTCAAACTTAGTTCCTTGATATCTTCAGCTTTCACTCTAATCTCCCCGCAAGTTATAGAATTTAATTCCATTAATACGAATTTTACAATATTAATTATTACACAGGTTCACATTGAAATAACTACCAATTGTCTATAAAATATAAATGATAGTTTAAAATGTGGTTTATAGCAGAGAAAAATCCTAACTTTAAAAAGAGTTAATATGTATATCTTGGTAAAAAAGAAAGCTGAAGAGTAAAAAAGTTATAAAAAATCCATAATAGATATAGAAAAATAAAGCTGATTGCTTTATAATGAAATTGTACATATAAGTCCCAGTGGGTCATTGTATGTCCCAAACCATGTATTTTATATGAAAGGTGGAATATAAATGGCATTAGTTACAACTAAAGAAATGTTCAAAAAGGCCTATGAAGGCGGCTATGCTATCGGTGCATTCAACATCAATGACATGGAAATTATCCAGGGAGTTGTAAATGGAGCAAAAGCAAAGAATTCAGCAGTAATTCTTCAGTGCTCAACAGGAGCATTAAAATATGCAGGTGCAAGATACTTAAAGGCTATGGTTGATGCTGCTGTGGCTGAAACCGGATTAGATATAGCATTACATCTTGATCACGGTCCAGATTTAGATGCTGTTAAACAGGCAATAGATGCTGGATTTACATCCGTTATGTTTGATGGCTCTCACTTTGAATACGAAGAGAATGTAAGAAGAACAAAGGAAGTAGTTGAATACGCTCATGCTAGAGGCGTTGTTGTTGAAGCTGAGCTGGGAGTACTTGCCGGTGTTGAAGATGATGTTCAAAGCGATCATCATGTATACACTGACCCAGATCAAGCTGTAGACTTTGTAAACAGAACTGGCGTTGATTCCTTAGCTATAGCTATTGGAACAAGCCACGGTGCATTTAAGTTTACAGGCGAAGCTAAATTAAGATTTGATATCCTTGAAGAAATTCAAAAGAAGTTACCTGGATTCCCAATTGTTCTTCACGGAGCTTCAGCTGTTGATCCAGAAGCTGTTGCTACATGCAACAAATACGGCGGAAACATTGCCGGTGCTAAAGGAATTCCTGTTGAAATGTTAAGAAAGGCAGCATCAATGGCTGTATGTAAGATTAATATGGATACAGACCTAAGACTTGCTATGACTGCAGGAATAAGAAAAGTATTTGGAGAAAATCCAAAGGAATTTGACCCAAGAAAGTACCTTGGAGAAGCTAGAACTGCTATCCAGAAGACTGTTGAAGATAAAATAGAAAATGTACTTGGTTCCGTAAACTCAATGAGCAAGTAATTTTAATGTAAAAAACCACGGTTATCCGTGGTTTTTTTACTTTATCTCTTTTACACACCAGCGATTATCTTCCTTTATTATCAATAGAATTTCCTCTGTAGGTTCAGCGGGCCCTGAAGAGGTTTCCCAACAGTACTTAATTTTAACCTCATAGATATCATTTGTAAGTTGCTTTCTGCTTAAAACCTCATACTTACTGAGCCAAGGACTGGATCCACCTATAATCCAAAAGCTTTCATCAGCCTTGCCCCACTTTTTAATCATCTCTTCTTTTAGTTTTTCACAGGCAACTGCATATTTAAAGACACCATTTCTCATCTTATCGGCTTTTGTCCAAAGTTCTATGACCTGGTCTAAGCTTGTAGCGCCAAACTCATCCAAAGCCTGCTGAAAAAAGGATACCTGTGCCTTTGATTGCTGGTGAGACACCGGCTCTCTACCGATGCTCTTTTCAACTATTTTGCTTTGAGGTTCAATTCTTGCACTTACATTTTTTACTTGTGGCATTGAAAGAAGCATTGCTCCAATAAATATCAGTAAAATTAAATCCCTTATTCTGTTCAAAAACCTCACATCCTTTGATAAACTAATTTATATTTAGCTTATCTCATTGTGAGGTTTATTATTTAAAAAAATTAAATATTCGCTATAAATACTATTACTTTTCTATATAATTCATAACATGTTTAATAACCATGTTGATACTGCCATCACCGTTTCTTATAATTTCAAATTTTCTGCTGTCATGATAGGTATCTGCATCTATGTATAAATCTATTTCCTTATCAATTTTCAGCCTGATTCTTTTTAATTTCTTTTCTACCCATTGTTTATCTACAGGTAGTTTTTCTTCTATACCTTGAGATTGAACAAAGGCCACAAAAGCTTGCTTTTCATATTCATCTTCAAAAATGTTACTTGATAGTTCTCTAATATCTATATGGTCTTCTTCCTTTAAGCTTTTCTTAATAGCAGACCTTATATTTTCTGCCTTAACAGCGTCATTAACAGCATTTGCACGGGTCCAGTTTTCTGCAGCATTTAGAAAGCTTTTAGTAAGATCTCTCTTACTGTTTATAAGAGTACATCCTAAAAAGCTGCTCAAGAAATACTTTGCTCCATACTCATCTCCCTCACCCTTTTTGCCTTGTTTATCAATAACCATCAAATGATAGTTTGCTTCCTCTGTCATTGGTATGATAAAAGCACATTTCTGAATCTTTTGTGCACTTACCGGAAGACCAGTGGCTTGTGGTATGATCTTTATACTCATTCTATTATCTACGAAATCTATTTTATGAGTGTAATTCTTCACATAATCCATTTTAAAAAGGCCAAGCATCGGTCCAAATTCAGTAGAAAAAGCTACTGCCATCAAATCACAGGATGGAATACTACTATTTGTTTTCATAATTCCAAAAAGTGTTCTTGCAATTTCCTGTGACGCCTCTATAATTGTACAATGCCCATTAAGGTATTCTTGAGTAACTTCCTTAATAATCCCTCTACCAGAATTAAAAAGAGCATATTTAAGCTCTTCGTCTTTCAATGCTCTTTCCACATGTCTTAAAACAAATTTATGTACTTCTTCATTTAATTCAAGAGGATACTCATTTAAAATGGGTTCGTCGGAATTCACATCAAGTATATGTACAATAGCTTCATTTATGTTCACTTCATTAATGTATTCCAAAGTATGTCACCTCTATAAAAGCCTTGATTAAATTATAGGAATTTCTTTACCGCCTTTGGATTGTACCTATAGCACAAATCTATAAATTTCTCATTAGGCACAAAGTGTATCTGCATCCTATTGGTTCCCCCTGTTACCATGGCAGCATATACTCTTTCCTTAGAGGTTGAAGGATAAAGCTTTAAAACTTTTTCAGGCTTATTTGAGAAATCTTTTACCGGGTCGCTATCCAGCGGAGCCAATAACTCAATTTCTTTGGCACTGAAACTGACTAGTCTCTTTCTGGATTTCATTTCATATATTACATCTATATCTATATCCCCATTAGTAAAATCATATTCATATTCTCTATATAACTTTTTCTTCAGAAAGAATAAGCCTACTGCGGTTCCGATAGCTATAACAGCCAAGGGAAGATTCATTCCACCGCCTACGAATAAGAAACCCAATACTCCAAATACATAAGTTGCCCCGTTAGCAAAGGAATAAGCCGCTGTTTTTTGCGTAGTTACTAATTGTTCATAAAAACTGTCCATAATCACACCAAACCTTCCAATTTCATAAATATTAACTATTGCTATTGAACTTTTTATTATTTATTATTATAACAGAGATTATATTTCATAGTCAAAGGATATATGCTCAAAGAAAATTATTTGTATACTTTTACAATTGAGGTGTTAAGATGCATGAACTAGAAACAAGAATATTAGATATAGACGTAGAAATAATCAGAAAAAAAATGCTAGAACTTGGAGCAGTAAAAGTAAAGGCAGAAAATCAAACAAACAATATTTTTGATTTTCCCAATCGTCAGCTTCTTAATAATAAGGGGTATGCCCGAATAAGAATAGCAGAAGATTTGTTAAACAACAAAAATGTATACTATATGACTACCAAAAAAATGATCAGTCAAGATAAGTTCAAGGTTATGGAAGAAAATGAAGTGATAGTTGATTGCCCTGATACGGCTGAAAATATATTTAAAACCTTAGGCTTAGAACTTGTTCAATCTATAAAAAAGTATAGGGAAAGTTATAAATATAAGAATTCACTCATAGAAATAGATATCAATGATAGAAATTTTTGTCCCTTCCCATACCTTGAGATTGAAACATATAGTGAGGATGAATTGCAAGAGATTGTGAACCTTCTTGGATATACCATGGATGATACCACATCAAAAACCATATATGAAATATTGGGCGATAGAGGTTTAACTCCAGGACTATAGCCTATTATCGAAAGTTAACTTGATCTTGCGACAATTTCCCCTATTTTTCGCCATAATGCTGATTAATAAAAAAAGTTTTTAAAAAGTTATTGACTCTTTTTATAGACGTGATATAATACATATTGTCGGTGATGCCCAGTCGCCAAACGGCAAGGCACCTGCCTCTGGAGCAGGCATCTGTTGGTTCGAATCCAGCCTGGGCAGCCATAAAAGGACTTGAGTAATCAAGTCCTTTTGTTTTGCTAAAAAAGTTCTTAAACCCGGATTAAGCGTAGGGCACTGAGGACAGGGAATAAAAATAGTCTTCCTTTGTGATAGAGTAGCATACATCATCCTGTATGCTTCCGTCATATATTTGACTAGCTTTTCTTAATATACCCTCATATTTAAAATTACACTTTTCAATTACTTTTTTTGATCTAAAATTAAAAGGAAAATGATAGCAGGATATAAGCTCAAGGTTTTCTTCTTCAAATAAATATTTAATTACCCTATTAACTGCTTCAGGCATTAAGCCTCTGCCCCAATAGTGCTCAGACAGTACATAGCCAATCATTTTTGCCTTTACTTCTCCCCTCTTTCTATCAACATGGGTACCGATTGACCCAATAACCTTTCCATTTTCTCTATACACTATAGCCCTAACCTCATCCTTTTCTATAAAGGATTGTAATATTCTTAAAGTTACCTCCTTATTCCCATGGGGTTCCCAGCCTGCGTAAGGACCTACATTTGGATTCTTAGCGTATTCATAAAAATCCTCTAAATCTTCAATTTTCCATGGTCTTAATATCATTCTCTCTGTTTCTAATATTTTCATGAGCCTCTCCCCCAAATCCAATTAAATATCTAAATTATAACACTTATTCAATATAATGTACAGAATCATAGATATTATTCCATTTCCTTACTTTCCTCTAATTACCTCCTATAATTTAGTTCCTCAATTATTTTCTGCAATTAATTACCCCTTGACGGTTTTTCTGCTTTAACATATAATATAAACAAAATTATACATATTAATTGCCATGATAAGGAGTAGTAGTGTATAGTCTACTTTAGAGAGCTGCTGGCTGGTGTAAAGCAGTGTAGTATATATATGAACTCGCCTTTGAGCATGATTGGTGATACAGTCTTGTAGACAAAATAGCCAGTCACGGGTTTGTCCGATATCGTAATAAAGTGAGGCTTACAGCCTAATTAGAGTGGTACCGCGGAAGTGTCTTTCGTCTCTTTGGAGATAAAGGGCGCTTTTTTTAATTGAAATTTTAAGGAGGATAAAAAATGGCTCGATACAGTACAGATGTAGACAAGAAGTGGCAGAGCAGATGGGAAAATACTGCCATATATAAGTTTAATCCCAACAACCCAGGTAAGAAACTATATGTTTTAGAAATGTTCTCTTACCCATCCGGTAGCAATCTTCACGCAGGGCATTGGTTCAATTACGGACCGGTTGACTCCTGGGCAAGAATGAAGAGAATGCAAGGTTATAATGTGTTTCAGCCAATGGGCTTTGATGCTTTTGGACTTCCGGCAGAAAACTATGCCATAAAGACAGGAATCCATCCAAAGGACTCAACCCTCAAAAATATTGAAACAATGGAAAAGCAGCTTAGGGCTATGGGGGCCATGTTCAACTGGGAGAATGAAGTGGTTACCTGTCTTCCGGAATATTATAAATGGACTCAGTGGGTTTTCTTAAAGCTCTATGAAAAAGGATTAGCTTACAGAAAGAAGGCTCCTGTAAATTGGTGTCCTAGCTGTAATACAGTACTTGCCAATGAACAAGTGGTAGAGGGTTCCTGTGAAAGATGCGGCACTGAGGTTACAAAGAAGGACCTTACACAGTGGTTCTTAAAGATTACAGACTACGCAGACGAATTGCTTGAAAAGCTTGATGATCTTGACTGGCCGGAAAAAACTAAAGCAATGCAAAAGCACTGGATAGGTAAATCCATAGGTTCCGAAGTAACCTTTAAGGTTGCTGACAGCGATCTTTCCTTCAATGTATTTACAACTAGGGTGGATACCTTATTCGGTGTCAGCTATGTGGTTTTAGCTCCTGAAAATCCATTAGTAGATCAAGTGACCACAGAAGAATATAGGGCAGAAGTCGAAGCCTATAAGGATGCTGCAAAGAAGCAGTCAGATATCGAAAGACAGTCTATTACAAGAGAAAAGACTGGCGTATTTACAGGTTCCTATGCCATTAACCCTATAAATGGCAAAAAAGTTCCAATATGGACAGCTGATTACGTATTGGCTACCTATGGAACCGGAGCAGTTATGGCTGTACCTGCCCATGACGAAAGAGACTACGCCTTTGCTCAAAAGTACAGCCTGCCTATAGAAAAAGTTATTGACGGTGGTACCGATGAACTCTTTACTGAAGACGGAGTACTGGTTAACAGCGGAGAATTCAGTGGTCTTTCTTCTGAAGAAGCAAGGGAAGCAATTATCACCAAGCTTCAAAGTTCAGGCCTAGGCAGCAAAAAAGTTAATTATAGGTTAAGAGATTGGCTGGTATCAAGACAGAGATACTGGGGCGCACCTATTCCTATAGTACATTGTGAAAAATGTGGAGAAGTGGCTGTTCCGGAAGAAAATCTACCTGTAGAATTGCCCTACAATGTAGAATTTGCCCCAGATGGAAAGTCACCGCTGGCTAAGAGTCATGAATTTATGCATACTACTTGTCCAAAATGCGGCTGTGAAGCCTTGAGAGATCCTGATACCCTTGATACCTTCGTTTGTTCTTCCTGGTACTATCTGAGATATCCAGACAACAAGAACAGTGAAAAAGCTTTTGATACTGATATTATCAATAAAATGCTTCCGGTAGATAAATATGTAGGCGGTCCGGAGCATGCTTGTATGCATTTGCTTTATGCAAGATTTATTACAAAAGCTCTCAGGGATATGGGATATCTCAATTTTGATGAGCCCTTCCTATCCTTGACTCATCAAGGCTTAATCTTAGGTCCTGATGGACAAAAGATGAGTAAATCAAAGGGCAATACCATATCTCCGGATGATTATATCAGTCAATACGGCTCTGATGTATTCAGACTATATCTAATGTTTGGTTTTGCTTATGATGAAGGCGGTGCCTGGAGCGATGATGGAATTAAATCCATAGCCAGATTTATAGACAGGGCTGAAAGATTACTTGACTCTGCTATAGAAGCCATTATAACCGGCAGTGGTAAATCCACTATAGATAAAGCAGAGAAGGAATTAAACTTCTGGAGACATACTGCTATAAAGGGAGTTAGTGAAGACTCCGAGAAGCTTCAGTTTAATACGGCTATAGCAAGAATTATGGAATTTACTAATGCACTTTCCAAATATATGGCTGAAACTGATAAGAATACTGCCTTCTTGAAGGAAACCGTAGAAGATTACATTAAACTTTTGGCACCTTTCGCTCCTCACTTTTCTGAAGAGATGTGGAATTCTTTAAATCCAGGCAATGATGAAAAAACATACTCCATATTCAATCAAAGCTGGCCAGTACTGGATCCTTCTGCCTTAATTAAGGATGAGGTTGAAATAGCTGTACAGATAAACGGAAAAATTAAAGCTAAGTTAATGATTCCAACTGATCTTACAGATGATCAGATAAAGGAAGCTGCACTGACAGAAGAGAGTATAAAAGCTGCTCTTGAAGGTAAAACTATTGCTAAGGTTATCGTTATAAAGGGGCGCCTTGTAAATATTGTTGCAAAGTAAAATAAAAGCACCTAAAAGGTGCTTTTATTTTTAAATGTTTTTATAAACCTATTGCATAATACCTCAAAGAGGTATATAACTATATTATAGTACTTTTTAAGTAATAATTATTTTCAATGAGGTGATTTTATGAAACTTATAGATATTACAGAAGAAGCTTACAAAGAATTTAAAAACTTCTTAGATGAAAACGAAATAAAGGAATACAATATCAGAATTAATTTTGCTGGCAATAGCTGCAGTGGACCAGCTTTTAATATCTCTGTTGATACTCCAAAAGAAGGAGATGTTGTGGAAAAGGTAAAGGACATTACTTTTATGACTGAAAAAGACATCACTGATGAATTTGGCGGTTTTGTGTTATTATCTACAGAAGAGAATAATGGAAGAGGTATGTCCCTAAGACCATTAATAGAACCAGAAGGCGGCGGATGCAGCTCTTGTCCTGGTTGCCATTAATATAGGATGTCTGAGCTTGAATGGATATTTTTCAAAAATAGAGCTGCCGCACATATAACATTGTGCGGCAGCTTTTTTTAATTGTCTTTATATTTTTCAATAGTCTTCTGCGTTGCCTGCAGGAGATTATTTAACTCTGATACTTCCCCTTCTTCTATAAGCTTGTTTAGGGTATTTTGATACCTCGATGATTCTGCAAACTTTCCCATTGAAGAAAGTGTAAGTACATTATTCATTATGTCAGAGATTAAGTCGGATTTTACTTCAAAAAGCTTTTGAGCATCTTTAATTTCGTCCTTAATCTCCAGCATCTGCTCATCCAATAAGAAGGCAGAATCTGCTGCTATTTTTAGTTTTAATCTTATCTCCTCAGGAATATTATGCTTATATTTATAGTTCAAGGAATGTTCTATGGTTGCCCAAAAATTCATTGCCAAAGTTCTTATTTGAAATTCAGCCAATATATCCTGAGGCCCGTCGGCCATATTTACCTGATATTTTATAACCATATGATAGCTTCTGTAACCGCTGGCTTTAACGTTAGTCACATAATCCTTCTCATAAAGTACCTGCATGTCTTTTCTCTTTCTTATCAACTCAACCATCTTCCGAATATCATCGGTGAACTGGCACATTATCCTTATACCGGCAATATCCTCTATTTCATACTGAATTCTATCTAACGGAATATTAAACTTATTTGCCTTTTCCAGAATAGATGCTATCTCTTTAACCCTTCCTGTTACAAACTCTATTGGTGAGTATTCATTTCTTCTTCTATATTCTTTTCTTATACTCCTGAACTTAACCTTTAATTCTTCCACGGCCTGCTCGTAGGGAGTTAAAAATGTTTTCCATTCTTTTATTGCCATATAAACCACCCTTTGAAATTTACTGCCACAATATATTATATCAGAAAATAAAATAAATGGTATGAGAATATTTTAATTTGATTTTAAGCCCTACTGCAATTATAATAAATATATCTACGAAGAATATATTATTTTTAAGGGTGTTCCAGATAATTTATTTTATAGTAAATTGACATAAACTAAGGGGTGAAAAAAGTGGGTAAAGAAGATAATAATAAGCTTTTTTCAGGAATGGAGCACTTAGGCTTTCATGATGTAGCTAATATCCAACTCTATTCCAAGGAAGTTAAAAATAATAAGGAAACTGATGGCAAGGATGCAAAAGAAAAAACAGAGAAGAGCTTATTATATGATAAGGAAGTTACCTGTCCGGTATGCAATACAAAATTTAAAGCCAGAGCGGTTAAGGTTTCTGCTCCTAGAATGGTGACAAAAGACTCTGACTTTTTTATAAGATATGCAAATATAAATCCTTATTATTATGATGTTTGGCTGTGTAACAGTTGTGGTTACGCTGCCATGAAAAGAGATTTTGAACACATTAAAGAATATAACTTCCAACGCATAAGAGAAAACATAACAAGCCGGTGGAGAGGAAAGAACTATCCTGAGTTCTATGATGTGGATATTTCCATAGAAAGATACAAGCTTTCATTACTAAACTACATTGCAATCAATGCTAAGGATAGCAGTAAAGCTATGAACTGCCTTAAGATAGCTTGGATGTATAGATTGAAGGAAGATTCTGAGAATGAAAAAGCCTTCCTCACCCAGGCTCTTGAGGGATTAGAAAGCGCATATTTCGGAGAGGACTTCCCAATATACGGTATGGATAAGTTCTCAACTATGTACTTGATTGGCGAACTTAGCAGAAGAATTGGTAACTACGATAAGGCCATGCTTTGGTTTAGTAAAGTTATAACTACACCGGCGGTGAATCAAAAACTCAAGGAATTAGCTAGAGATCAGAAGGATTTAATCAAAGAAGCCAAGGTAGTTTCAGAACAACATGTACATGATGTAAATAATATTAACAGCACTGTAGAAAATAAAAAAGGCTTTTTCAAATACTTATTTAAACTAAAATAAAAAGACCGGATCAGTCCGGTCTTTTTATTATATAAATAAGTTTACATTAGAGTCCTCAGCTTCCCCAAGATAGTAACCTACTCCCCCAATCTTAACTCCATCGATGAGTTCCTCCACTTTAAATCCAAGTAAATCCATAGACATCTGACAAGCTACCAATTCTATACCATTGTCAATAGCCGCTTGTATAAGCTCCTCAAGAGAATTCACATTTTTTCTCTTCATTATTCCTCTTATCATCTTAGGTCCAATGCCAGCCATATTCATCTGGGATAACTTCAATTTCCTGCTTCCCCTAGGCATCATCTTACCAAACATTTTTTCCATAAAACCTTTATCTGCTTTTATAGGATTATGCTTTCTGAGAATGTTTATCCCCCAGAAGGTAAAGAACATGGTCACCTTTTTCCCCATAGAAGCTGCTCCGTTTGCAATGATAAAGGAAGCAATTGCCTTGTCTAAATCACCGCTGAAAACCACTATGGTCTTGTTATCTTTTGCCACAGTATCTGTACTGCCCATAGGCGCTTTTGCATTCTGCTTTCCCATACCTTTTCTAATGATGGCCCTAATGTTTCCCCCTTCTCTATGCAGGTCTAACAGATCATTGTGAGTATTTCTGCACCATGATTTAATGTCTTCATAAAATCCCGGGTCTGAAGCTGTAATACTAATAACTTCTCCCTCCGCAAGTGCATCGATATTGGTCTTAACTGACATAAGCGGTCCAGGACAACATAAGCCTGTAGCGTCAACTTCTTTTTTTATTTCAATATCTTTGCCATTTATCGCAGCTTCCTGCATTTTCATATCCTCAACTTCTTCTTTTCCATTACTTGCTTTGTAATCTTCCGTCCTGAATTTAGCCGCTGAAGATGACCTATAACCTCCGGTCATATTTTTAACTCTAAAACCCTTTTGTTCAAGTATTCTGGAGGCTATATAACCTCTAAGTCCTACTTGACAGTAAACCATGGCTTCCTTGTCACTTGGAATCTCCTGCAGCCGGTCTCTTATCTCATCAACAGGAATATTCAAGGCTCCTTCAATATGACCGTTATCATATTCTAACTTTGTTCGAACATCTATTAACACAGTATCTTGGGTGTCAAAATTCTCTGCCTCTTCTGGTACGAAAACCTCCATCCTTCCTTTTAGCAGGTTCTCAGCTACAAAGCCAGCCATATTAACAGGTGATTTTGCTGAAGAATATGGAGGAGCATAAGCCAGTTCCAGTTCTGTTAAGTCGTGTATAGTCCCCTTTAGTCTCATTACAGTTGCAAACACATCAATTGTCTTATCTACAGCATCGTAGCCTAAAACCTGTGCCCCCAGAATTTTTCCTCCATCATTAAACAGCAATTTAATTGAAAGCTGACTTGCCCCTGGATAATAGGTGGCATGGGACATAGGGTGAAGGTATATTACCCTATAAGGAATATTGTACCTCTTTAAAGTTCTCTCATTGGCTCCAGTGCAGGCCGCTGTTAATTTAAACACCTTAATAATTGATGTTCCCTGAGTCCCATTATAGGTTGAAGGTATGCCGCATATATTATCCGCTGCAATTCTTCCCTGCCTATTTGCAGGTCCTGCAAGTGGAATAGCTGTCTTTTCACCTGTTACAAAGTCAGTTACTTCCACCGCATCACCTACAGCATAGACCCCTTCTAAGTTTGTTCTCATATGCTCATCAACCAGTATATGACCTCGGGATCCAAGCTTAATACCACTAGTTTTCAGAAAAGCCGTATCAGGTGCTACACCTATTGCCAGTATTACCATATCCCCTTCAATTCTTGTACCACTTGCCAGTGTAACGGTTATTTTATCATCTTTCTGGCTAAAGGCTTTAACCCCATTATTTAAGTATAGTCTAACTCCATTTTCCGCCAACTCCTTCTCAGCCATAGCTACCATATCACTGTCAAAGGGAGCCAATATGTGTGGTGCAGCTTCCACCAGGGTTACAGATACATTTCTCTCAATCAGGTTCTCAGCCATTTCAACTCCAATATAACCTCCGCCGATAACAATGGCTTTTTTAACCCCCATATTGTCCACATAATCCTTTATTTTATCCGTATCAGGTATGTTTCTGAGAGTAAATATTCTATCACTTTCTATTCCATCAATAGGTGGTGTCAGCGGCTTTGCACCTGGTGATAAAACCAGGTAATCATAATTTTCTTCATATTCTTGTCCGTCATTCTTTTTAACCTTTACCGACTTTTTTTCTGCATTGACGGAAATAACTTCGCTGTTTGTCCGCACATCTATTCTAAATCTCTTATTCATAGCCTCTGGCGTTTGAACTAAAAGTTTATCTCTCTCCTTAATTGTTTCACCAATATAATAAGGCAGACCACAGTTAGCAAAAGAGATAAACTCTCCTCTTTCAAACATAATGATTTCTGCTTCTTCATCAAGTCTTCTTATCCTGGCTGCCGTGGAAGCACCACCGGCAACTCCACCTGCAATTAAAATCTTTTTACTCACTTTTTATTCCTCCCTCTATAATATTTAGATTACTGCTATTGTCCTTCTTTATTTATAAGTACATCAATAAGCTTTGCTGTTCTTTGGTCAACTACCTTATATATAATTTCAAATCCTCTTCTTTCACCTTCAATTATTCCTGCCGTCCGCAGCTTTTGTAAATGCTGTGATACTGTGGACTGAGGCACACCTAAGCAATTTTGCATATGGCTTACATTGCAGCCTCCATTGCTCAACAGGCCCCTCACAATACAAAGCCTCACTGGATGAGCAAGTACTTTTAAAAATTCGCTGATATCCTCTAACTCCTTATAGTTGTATTCCATATACACTTCCTCCAAATTTATTGCATTATCAATATATTCAAATATTACGATATAGTTTAATTTTTGTCAATGTTTTTTATTCTTTTCATAGAACCTATATATGCTTATTTTATCTATATTTATAAAAAATATAATTTCCTCCATGCAAATACTTCTAAATAGTCATTGAATTTCTTAAGATTCCCAAAAATAAAACACAGAATGCCCAATTAATAAGCATCTGTGTTTGTGTATGGGTTTTAAGTTTTAACTATAACAGTTTAACGGGTTTAAAGTCTATGTAGTCACAGGAGGTTAGAATATACTCAATTCCATCCCTAACACCATTTAAGGTTTTATAGTAAAAGGGGCCGTGAAGATGCCCATAGATGACTTTTTCAACCTCATATTTCTTAAAAAGATCTGTGAAGCCAGAATCTTCAAACTTTTCATTGGTTGGCGGATAGTGTATCATGGCAATGATCTTCTTACAACCTGCTTTTTTTGCGCTATCCAGAGATAGCTTTAATCTATTTAACTCACGGTTATATATCTTCTGGTCCCCTTCTTCAAATCTATCAGTACCCGGACATATCCAGCCTCTTGTACCACAGATTCCATAATCCTCATAATTAAAATGATTGTTTTGGATAAACTTCATGTTTTCGAACATACTATTCAATTTTGAAATGCTGGACCACCAATAATCATGGTTGCCTTTGATAATTATCTTGTTACCCGGCAGCTGATGGATCCATTGAAGTTCCTTCTTTCCATCCTCCATCTTCATGGACCAGGAAATATCCCCTCCAATTAGCACAGTATCTTCTTCTTGGATACATTCTATCCAGTTATCCTTTATCTTCTCATGATGCATGTACCAATTATCTCCAAATATATCCATGGGTTTATCCATACTTAAGGACAGATGAAGGTCTGATATTGCGTATAAAGCCATATAATCACCTACTGTCAAATACTTTGTCTAAATCTATTACATATGCTATGATATGGGCCACCACTTCATATAAATCCACCGGTATGGAGCTGCCCACATCAACATTTGTAAGAAGGTCTGCCAATTCTTCGTTTTCTACTATAGGCACCTTATTTTCCTTAGCAATTTCAATTATATTATCTGCAATAAAGCCAAGCCCTACTGCCGTTACTATAGGTGCCTCGTAGCTCTTTTCATATTGAAGTGCTGCAGCTTTCTTTCGTTTTGTCATAATAATCACCTTTATTAAACTATCACATTTATGTTTGAGATACCAGCTTCTTCAAAAAAGTCTCTGCAATTTACAATATCCATAGTCTTTTCTCTTTTAGAAACATTTATAACAATATTATATACCGAATTATCTAATAGCTTCCACAACTTTTCTTTTGCCATATCCAGTGCACGAGTCCATTTTTCATCACACTTAAAGTCCACCTTCATATTTTTATCCTTTACGGTTATATAGGCATCAATAATTCCCATATTAACTGTTGTAATACTCACTGCCATTTTTACATTATTAGAATCAATCTTCTTGCCACTTTTTCTATCATCTTTTATAATAAGCTTACATGGATACTCTTCCTTATTCAATTCAATTGGCAAATCCAAGTAATAGTATTGACCTGAAATTGAATTAAATGTTTTTATGTCATTAAAGCTTGACTTCAAGTTGTTTAAAATACCATTCCAAGACTCTTGTCCCAATTCAGATTTCGTGGTCACTATTGATTCTATCATAGACTTAATCTTCTCCAATTTACTTTCTATTCCTTCAATAATGGCTGCTGGAGAATCGCCAGCTTCCCTCATATTTATAGATTTCTGTTTATCCTGAATCTTAATGTGGTTTAACAGCGTTTTTTCAAGCTTCTCCGGCTCAAGCTGCATAGCTGCAGCCAAGTTTTCCTTCAAGACAGTCTTAACTATTCCTTCAATTGAACTATTGTCTCCGGATCTGACTAAGGTTTGTACTTGCTCCACCATGTGCTCTACAGTCTTACTTATAAAATCCTTATTTATGGTAACATCCTCACCGCTAACTTGTATTTGCAGTAGATTAAAAAGCTTTTCTTTAATATGGTACTTTACAGTACTTTTAAAGTCATTTACTGAATTTCTTATTTCTTCATTAAAATCTATATCCGTTTTGAGCTTATGATTTATAGATGCTAGCTTCTCAACTATCGTATCCGGATTTATTAATGCTTTTAGCTCTTGATTCCCATCCAAAAGCTTATTGACTATTTCCCTTATCTGTTTATTCTCACCTGCTGGTGCAAAGGGTCGTATTGCCTGGAGGCCTTCCTCAATGATATCATCAATATCCTCTATATTAAGCTTTAGATCTTTTAGGAGGCTTTCCTTCTCCAAGAACTCATTTTCCTTTAAAAGCAAGTCTAACTTTTCCTTAATATCGTATTTTATAGAATCTTTATATTCAGCTATTTCTATTTTTAGATATTCATTAGAACGGATTTCTGCTTTAATCATTGAATCAATATCATTTAGCTTATTTACTATTTCTTCTCTTTCAATGAGCATTGCTGAACTTGGATCTTCATTAATAATCTTATTAACTATATCACCGGCCATCTTGCTTTCTGAACCTTTAGCAAAAGGTCTTAAGTCTTGCAGCATATTGTCTGCAGTCCTATCCAAAACTTCATTATTAAATAAATTTCCTCGGTCATAAGCTAAACTCTGGCCTTTTGCAGAGGCTTTCTTTGTAACTTCATTTATTAACTCACTTTCAAGTTCTGCTTTAATTGCTTCAATGTCTATATCATCTATATTGGTCACTATTATATTTTTACTTTCACCCGACTTTGACCGCTCTAACTTTCCCGTTTCTACTTCTTTTGGCTGTATGGTGTCTAAAGCCTTGTCACTCTCTATAGGTGTATTTTTCACGGAATATTGTCCCTCTTTGTGCTTATCAATTTCCTTCAGGATTGTATCCAAAGATTTCATCAAGCCTTCCGGTTCTTTTAATACTTTTTTGAAGCTTTTAATATTCTCCTCAGTAAGATCAATACCAACTTCCTCCATGAGCAGTAATTCCTCTAAGGAGAGATTTTTTAACTCCTGAAAAAAATTTTTTAAGGTTTCTGCAATGGCCTTTCCTCTTTCACTTTGAGGATCAATATTTCTGCTTTTGAGATATTTTGAAATAAATTGTGGAATTTCTTTCTCATCAACCTGTAGTCTTTCAAGAAAGTTGCTAAGAGATTTAAACTTTGAAATATTAGAACGGCTTAGTGGTATTGAAAAAGCTGCCAGTGCTTTCAACAATTCTTTATCTTCAGCACTCAAGTTGTTACTTTCTATTACCTTTGCCAGAGACTCCTGTTCAGTAGTAACCTCCTGTTGATCCTGAGTTATTATTTTTAGCTTTATCTTTCCATTTTCATAACCATCTACCTGAAGCTTCAAAAGGTTTTCCGGCATATGCTTCAAAGGTTCTTCCAGCACAGCTGGAAATTGCCATCCTTCTAGATTTCTTATAACAATGTTTTTACCATCCTCACTAAGGGAGACAACTTTGGCAGCCAAAGTCTCGCCGGTTTGAAAAGTAAGCTTACCTGAAAACTTCTTCTGAGTGGAATTATATATGCTATTAACATTCCAAACTCCTGCCATGCTACACCCCCAATTCACAAAATATATTACTTTATATATCGTAATAAAACAGAATAAATTTAGTGCTTAATTAAAATATGCCCGCAGCTATGCAGGCATATTTATTATTCTAATACTATTCTATTGTAATTTTTCTTTCCTCTCTTAATAAGAACAAAGCCCTGTGCAAAGTCTTCTTCTATGAGTGCTCTATTTATATCAGTAACCTTAGCGTCATTTATGCTGAGGCCATTCTGTTGTATTAATCTTCTTCCTTCACCTTTAGATGGTAATATTTTTAATTCCACAAGCACATCCAGTAGACTCATATTTAACATAGCCCTATTAATTGTATTTGTTGGTACATTTTCTAAGTTTCCTGCACCACTAAATAATGCTTCAGCAGCAGACCTAGCTTTTTCAGCTTCCTCTTCGCCATGAATAATCTTGGTAACCTCATAAGCAAGTACCTTTTTAGCTTCATTTATTTCAGCATCTTTAAGAGCTCCCAATCTTCTTACCTCGTGCATTGGAAGGAAGGTCAATAGTGCCAGACATTTTTCTACATCTGCGTCATTAACATTTCTCCAGTACTGATAAAACTCATAAGGAGAAGTCCTATTCTTATCTAACCAAACCGCTCCCTTTTCAGTCTTGCCCATCTTTTTACCTTCAGAATTTGTTAAGAGAGTAAAGGTCATACCATAGGCCGGCTTTCCTTCTTTTCTTCTTATGAGGTCAACACCGGCAAGTATGTTTGACCATTGGTCATCTCCACCTAATTCCATTACACAGCCATATTTTCTGTTTAGCTCTAAAAAGTCATATCCCTGCATTAACATATAGTTAAATTCAAGGAAGGATAGTCCTTTTTCCAATCTCTGCTTAAAACACTCTGCAGTTAACATTTTATTAACTGAAAAATGAACACCTATTTCTCTAATAAAGTTCACATAGTTAAGATCCAATAACCAATCTGCATTATTCAGCATATAGGCCTTACCATCAGAAAAATCAATAAGTCTGGACATCTGCTCTTTAAAACAGTTTCCATTATGCTCAATTTCTTCTCTTGTCATCATCCTTCTCATGTCTGTCTTACCGGTTGGGTCGCCAATCATGGCAGTTCCTCCACCAATTAGGGCAATAGGAATATGGCCTGCCTTTTGCATGTGGGCCATAACCATCAATTGAAGAAAATGACCAACATGTAAACTATCTGCAGTAGGGTCAAAGCCTATGTAAAAGGTTACCTTTTCTTTCTCCAATAATTCTTTTATTTCAGCTTCATGAGTAAGCTGTTTAACATATCCTCTCTCAAGGAGAACGTCATAAATGCTTGACATCATTTTACCTCCATCTATTTATGTATATTGTAAACATAGTTAAATATAGTATATAATTTATCATAATTTTTATCAACAGCTATACATTAATTTCCCTATTAATATATAAAATAAGTCTATAAATTTTAAAAGGGGCTTCAAAAGCCCCTTTTAAATAAATAATTTATATGAATTTATAATATAATTGGCCCATTGACCTCCTTATTTTCTAAATAATTATCCTAAAATATTAAGCGGCGTACTTTTTGATGAATTCCGGTAATTCTTCACTTTCATGATTTATGTTTATATATATCTGTAACCCAAATTTAGTGCTTAGTGCTTCAAGCTGCAAAAACAAATGTGCCGCATCACTTACATTTCCGGACACAATATTAAACAAACCATCAATAAAAATGGTCTCAATATCGTAATCCTCTGAGAGCATGCCGCACAGAAATCCATAAAAACTGTTATAATCTTTTAGTGAGAAGTCATCTGTAGAAATAAATCTTATTCTTCTGTCCAATTCTAACATAGGTCGCTTGTCATCATCGATATACACGATATTTCCCTTAGTGCTGCCAACGCATTCGTTAGCCATGGCAATTAAATTTTTTGTCTTTCCAGAGCCTCTTTTCCCGCAAAATACTTGAATCATGATAAACACCCCTTTATAATTTTTAGGTATCTATTATATATAAATATTATATAATATTCTGAATTTTTCCGCAATACAAAACCCCCAATTCATGTAAATGTTATCATATTGTTCACAATTCCATTAACTTATGGTAAAATTCCTTACACCGGGATATATTACCTTAAAGGAATTACTGTCATAAGAATTAATAAATTTAACTTTACCTTTGTTTCTAAAGGCCTTTTTCATTATGGTAAATCCTCTGCCGTTCTGCAGGAACCTAATGCCACCATCCAGGGTTATCATTTTCTCATAGATCCACATATTTCTTTTAAAATACTCAAAGTTTTTTTGATTGTGGAAACTCCCTCTGATAAGATTACCTGGATTGCTGACAACGATACTGTTGTAACCTATAACCACTTCGATTTCTCTGTAAAAGGAAGTATAATCTCTATACAGGACAGCATTTTTAATGCCTTCCACAATGGCATAGCTGGGAAATTGTTCAGGAAGGATATCTTTAATTATCCTCTCACTTTCATCAATAATTGTCATTAAGTTTCCTTGCACTATATATACCTTAGGAATATTTTCTCTTATATTATTCACTATTCTTACCATATTATGTGGTATATATACACTATTTATATCCGAGAAAACCAGTAGCCCACCAAGAGTTACTACTGTTTTATAGGTTTCTCTATCTTTTATAGTAATGCCGGCACTTTCCATTAAAAAATCTCTATTCTCATCATTTGTCTCTATTCCCTTGGACTTAAAATATCTATGAACTATGTCCATATTTAAGCACTCTACCGAACTTTTAAGAATTGGGCAGGTTTCAACATTTAGGTTCAGACTTTCCTGAAGTGCAGACACCAATTCCTGCTTTCTCATAGTATCGGTGGTAGATCCCCTTCTTATATAAAAGGCCCCATGCTCTCTTACCTGATAAGGTCTCTGATCTCCGTTATATATAGTAATAACAGCCAGTTGCTTTCCATATAAATTAAATATATCCAGAGATATTGGTATAGGTGGCTCACATCTGGAACTTACAATTTGCTGCAGCATTTCCTCTGAAGGGAACTTCCCTTCTTCAATACCAATAACGGAGTGGGTCTTATCCTCAACACCTACTACTATATAGCCTCTTCCCCCTTTAGAATTAGCAATGGCGCAAACATCCTTAGCAAGTTCTTTTTTTCCTGTTTCCGTTTCTAAATCAAGTTTAAGTTTAAAATCAAGCTTACGACCTTCATTTTTCTTTATGAGGTTCATGAGTTTTTTCTTATCCATTATCCAATCCCCTCTCTTAAATTGAAATATATGTATATATATTATTATATTACGTAATAAAATTTATTGATAGCAAAAGAATTTAATTTTAATTATAATATAATAGAAAATAGTTCTGTTTAATACTAATAGAAAGGAATGATTGTTATAGATCTATCATCTTCCGGACAGCCTACTGTCCCACAAACCTCTGACATGATAAAGTATGCCGTTCTATCAGCCTATGGATTCTCCTATGTTATTTTTGCTTTCTTTATTGATAGACCAGCAGAAATTTTCAATGGTATAAGAACAATAATTAGCCAAACTGATAAATTGATAACTGATTATTTTGTTGTAGGGGGTTTAGGTGCTTCATTTTTTAATGCCGGTATATTGACTTTGATATCTATACTCATCCTGTATCTTCAAGATATTAATATAACTGGTGTATCTATTGCTGCTATCTTTTTAATGTCGGGCTTTGGACTTTTTGGTAAAAATATCTTTAATGTTTGGCCTATACTTTTAGGAGTGTTTATTTATTCTAAAGTACAAAAAGAAAAGTTTTCGAAATATATATACATAGCCCTGTTTGGTACCAGCATGGCTCCCACTATATCTGAGCTAATATTCATTGGAGATGGAGCATCCTTCCAAAGATTTTGCCTGGGGATCTTCATTGGTGGGGTAATAGGATTCATTCTTCCCCCATTGTCAACTTACCTGTTAAGAGTGCATCAAGGTTATAATTTATATAACGTAGGTTTTACTGCAGGTATTATTACTACAGTTATGGTTTCATTGTTTAAATCCTATGGATTTGTTACTGAAACAAGGTTAATATGGTATACAGATAATAGTACAGCCTTAACTATATTTCTAATCTTATTATTTTCCTCAATGATAGTCGTAGGATATTATTTAAACGGCAGGTCCTTTAAAAATGTAAAGAATGTATTTTCATACTCCGGCAGGTTGATAACAGATTTCGTTCTGTTGGAAGGCTTTGGAGTAAGCTTGATAAATATGGGTGTCAACGGTTTTATAGGTATGCTATATATAATAATTGTAGGCGGTCCATTAAATGGTCCAACCTTAGGGGGTATTTTCACTATAGTTGGATTTAGTGCCTTTGGTAAACACTTAAAGAATATTATACCTATATTTATAGGCGTTTTATTGGGCAGCATGACAAAAACCTGGAATATTAACGATCCATCTATTCTTCTGGTTGCTCTTTTCGGCACAGGCCTTGCTCCTATTGCAGGACAGTTTGGATGGCAGTACGGAATATTAGCAGGTTTTATAAATTCTTCCGTTGCATTAAATGTTGGAGTTTTACACGGAGGCTTAAATCTATATAACACCGGCTTCTCCGCTGGTATAGTTGCAGCTTTCTTAATCCCAATTATTGAAGCATTCAGAAAGGATGTAGACCTATGAAACATATAAAGAAAAAAATTTCAAATATTATTGGTGAACTCACTATGTTCTTTTTCTCCATCGGAGCTACAGATATTTCTTTAGAATTGCAGGATAAAGATGAGAAGTTCATTCTTTATCTAAGATGCAACTACTCCGATGCTCAGGAAGCAAAGATAAGCAAACTAGTAAAAGCCCTGCAATGTCCAAAAGGTGAGGCCATAGAAGAGCATTATTGGGGACTGGCAGGTAATTCAGAATGGGATGTAGAGTTTACTCTTATAGGTGTGATGGTAGACGACTTCGAAATAACTTACAAGGATAATTTACTAAAGCTTATACTGGTAAAAAACAAGTAATTTCGAAGATTAAACCGCAAATTTAATAATGCGGGTCTTAATTATTGGTCTATATTAGTTATATAAAAGTTGAAACCACTGCTAAACATATGTTTAGCAGTGGTTTCAACTTTTATAGAGAACTATCTGCCACGGTATTTGTTTACAAATGTTAACTTCTGGAAGATACAACAATATTCCGTCCCATTTCCTTTGCTTTATATAGCATATCATCAGCACAACCCAATATTTCCTCCAGGTTTTTCCCATCCTCCGGGTAAAAACTTATACCAAAACTTGCAGTATTCCTCTTTGTCTGACCGCCATACTCTATGTCCTTCAAACTAATTTTCCGTCTAATTTCTTCTATTTTTTCATATACTGCTGAAAAAGTTTCTACCCTATCCAAATATATGACCAATTCCTCCCCTCCATACCGGGCCACAATATCATTTATATCAATGCTATCATGAACCAATTCAGCAATTTGCTTTAACACTTCATCGCCGAAGGGATGTCCATAAATATCGTTCACCTTTTTAAAATAATCCATGTCCATCATTACGACTGCAAATTTTTTGTCTTTCTCAGTCTTAATTATATTACTTACTCTATCAAAGAAATATCTTCTATTAAATATCCCCATCAGCGGATCTTTAATAGAACTTTCTCTTACCTTATTATAAAGAAAATTATTTTCTAACGCTATAGCGATTTGATTTGCGATAGAGGTAATAAATTTTATATGTTCATCACTAAAAAAATTCCACAAGGTATGTTCAACAATAAAATAGCCTATAAACTTGTCTCTTAAATGTATAGGTACACCAATTAATGAATGTATTTCGCTGCTACCATTTTCGCTTTCATAGATAGCATTTTCGGAATTTATTATAAAGGGCTCGTGATTTTCAAGAGCCCTCAATTTTTCTTCACTAACATAGTAACAATATTTTGTGGATTTATTAGTGGCTCGGATTTCTATTGTATCCTCTTCTTTTATATAAATTGAAGAATATGAGACTCCCAAAATACCCAGTATCATATCATTTATCATTGGTATAAGATTTTCATCCCCAAGATATGAATTTATGTATTTGCTTACCTCAATGATATTGGCCATCGCGTCAAGACTCTTTTCCAGCCTGATTATCTTCTCCATGGCCATCTGATAATTTCTCTCACTGAAATTTACATAGTCTCCATACTCTTTTAAAAGTTGCTCATACAACTCTTTGTAATTACTCATAAGCATTACCCCTAAAATTTTGTAGACCGTTCTTATGCAATCCGCATTTACCTATAATTTACAAACTGCAAATCCACACCAAAGTCCTTCGATTTTAACAGCTGTATGACAGCCTGAAGATCATCCTTATCTTTACCTGTTACCCTGACTTGATTCTCCATTATCTGCGCTTGCACTTTTATCTTACTACCTTTTATTTCTGCAACAATGTCTTTAGCCTTTTCTTTTGATATTCCCTTTACTATCTTAACATTTTGTCTCACAGTGCCCAGTGATGCCTTTTCAACCTTACCAAAATCTAAAGCTTTTACGGAAACGCCCCTCTTTATGCATTTTGCCTTCAGAATCTCAGTTGCAGCTTTAAGTTTAAATTCATCTTCTGTAGATATCTTTATTATATCATCATTTAAAACAAGCTCTGTCTTAGAATTTTTAAAGTCATATCTTTGGCCTATCTCTTTCATTGCTTGATTGACAGCATTATCTACTTCCTGCATATTAACTTCAGATACAATATCAAATGAATAATTACCTGCCATTTAACATCCCTCTTTTTAAAAGATATTTATATATCAGTGTCTGCATTAATGTATCTACAATAATGCACATATATACAATTATAATATTAATTTATTTTTTTCACATATTCAATAAGATTTTTAGATTTAGTAAAAATCTGTTTTAGTACTGCTGCCCTCAATATTTACATATGCTTTCACTTCTAATTGCGTAATAGTAATGGGATTATCAATATTAACTTTAGGATAGTATCTATGCAGTTCCTCTCCGATTTCAAAAATATCAATTTCCTTCAGGCTATATTCATCAAAAAGTTGTGAGATATATTTTTTAATATTCTCTTCTGCACTTCTTTCCAGTTTTGAAATATTCTCTTCACACATATTAAACATATATTGACTCTCTGCTAAACTTGTCTTTACGTTAATTATCTTTATTAGTTTTATCTTTTTACCGTCATATTTTATTTTCGTTTTTGTTTTGCTGCCCAATATTTCAAGAGTTATATAGCCCTGTGGACTATCAGGATTTGTAACCTCCAAAGTTCCGCTTTTTACCCTGTCCCTAAGAAAGTTATAGCTCTGTGTCTGTTGCCTCGGTATGTAATCTGTCATTTTATCATTTTGTATAACAGCCCCTCCATCAAGCTCTATCTTATCCATCAATGAATCTCTCTTTATTCTTAATGCTGGTATAACTTGGGTATTGGACTTTAAGTATCTGCTGTTTAAGAATTCATTGACATTTACTATAACTGCTCTGGAAGCATCCCCAATGGTGTTAATCAAAGTATCTACATATATTCCAAGATACTCCTCATCCTTAGGCTGTAATTTAAATAGGTCTTGTAAATCTCCTAAATACACGAAGACAAAGGGCCTTATCAAGAACTCCTGATCCCTGTCTATAAAGTCCAAAACTGGTTTTAACCCCTTTCTCGCTGCTCTTTCGCTGAAAATCAGAGCTTTATTTTGAGTGTAATTATGTTTAAATCCAGATGCCAAACTTAAATTTCTTATTGCTTCAAAAATCGTCTTACCTTCTATTTTATTAATAAGTCTTACCCCTTGCTCTGCCCCTTGGGCTGTACCCTTAAAAGGTTTAAAGGTCTCCGTGTATACAACTATATTATCATTTTCATCTATATCAATTAAGACAGCCAAATCAAACATCACTCTATTTATATCCCTGTAGTTGAAACATCCGGCAAAGAGAAAAACTACAGCAAAGAGCATTGATAATAATCGCATTTTCATTTTTTATCATTCCTTTTAAGTATATCTCTTGATATTGTTGATAGCTTTTTTCGGATGATGGTATCCTTCAGCCTGATTTTTTTATTTGTTCCTACGGGGTATAAGTATGGATAATTACAGGTTTTTAAACCACTTAGATGTGTTACCAGCATAAAGAACCCTATATAAACCCCGGGAAAGCCGTTAAAAGACCCAAATAAAATTAATATTAATGACCAAATTGTTATGCCGCCGTAAAGCTTTGGAATGAGAAAATAGCAAATGGATGATAGTGATACAATCAGCACAGTAGCCTGAGAAGTAATTCCGGCACCTACTGCTGCATCCCCCAGTATCAATGCTCCCACAATGCTCATCGCTTGACCAATTGGCTGTGGAAGCCTTATACCAGCCTCCTTTATAAGTTGAAAAAATAAAAACATAAGTAATACCTCTACTGTTGTGGGAAAGGGTACACCAGCCCGTGACACTGCTAACCTGAAGACGAATACTGTGGGTATAAGAGAGAAATGATGGGTCGTAATAGCTATATATGCTGCAGTTAAAAAGGTGGCAATAAAAAATGCACTCCATCGAATAATTCTTGATAGATTTGCATAGTAGCGGTTGATATAGTAATCATCTCCGGTCTGAAAATTCTCCACAAAAAAATATGGTACAGTAACCACATTGGGTGTTCCGTCCACTATGACAGCTACCCTTCCTTCCATTAGCTTGGAAGCTATCTTATCCGGTTTCTCACTATGCCCAATCACATCAAAAATAGTTTCCCCAGACTTTAAGACAGAGTCCACATAATTTGTGTCCAGAACAAAATCATAATTTATACTGTTAAGCTTATTTTTTACATACTGTAAGACTCCTTCATCTGCAATACTTTCTATATAACTAATCACTACTAAAGTCTGACTTTGCTCCCCCATAACTATATTTTCAAATTTAAGGTTAGGATTCCTTATTCTTCTTCTGATCAGTGCAATATTGTCTGCTAAACTTTCTGAAAAACCCTCCCTAGGCCCTTTAAGTACCGCTTCCGTCTCCGGTATGGTAATATTTCTTTTTGCAAATCCCTTTGCCTCGCAGAAAACTGCCTTGCTGAAGGACTCCATGATTATTACTACGTCACCTGAAAGTATATGTAAGAGAGCATCCTCCGGTGTCGTTACATCTCCCAAATTATTAGAATGTAAAATTTTCTCCTTTACTTCATCCATGGAAGCGATAGTTCCTTTATAATCAAGCAAAGGTTGAATGATAAATTCACTAATGGTCTTGGAGTCACACATATTATCTATAAATATCAGGCATGTTTTTGTGCCGGCTACAATTATATCTCTATACTTAACATCAAAGTTGTTGCTCAATTTATTCTTTATGTACTGAAGATAGATCTCCATAGTCATACCCCCTCTATGCTTCTTTTCCGTATAAATACTCCTGGTATTAGTATCTATCAATATTTGTTTAATATTCGTATTTCTGTCCATAATATATAAGATATAAAAGGAATATACTGATATTTACTTAGAGAGGTATATAAATGGAAAATATAAATTTATTTCACTTAATGTTTTTGATCTGGGGAACGTCAATAGTTTCCATGAAAACCAATATCACTACATTATTATCCTTGGCCGGCAGAGATACCTGGATAGCCGTGGGTATAGCTTCTGTTATAGCTCTGTTTTACTTAATATATGTTACCAATGTAATGCAAAAGACAAATAACTATGATATTGCCCACATCTATAGAAAAGCTCTGGGGAATACCTTAGGAAATATTCTTATTGTCTATTCATTATTGAATTTAATTCTAACACTTATAGAATGTGCCTCCGTTGAGGCAAGTGCCATGCATATAAATCTATTTATAGAAACACCCCAATGGTACCTTATACTTTTTTTTGTAATTCCTGCTATTTACAGCGTGAAGAAAGGCCTTTCTCCTATAGTAAACATATCAATAATCGGAGTTTGCTTTGCCATATTTGCGGGAATAAACCTGGTGATGCTTACAGCTCCCTATAAAAATTATAAATTCTTATTACCTATAATGGCAGATAACCTGAATACTCAGTTTATATTTGCCATTATCTCTACCTTAGGCTATTATGGAAGCATATTTCTGGTTTTCCCTTTTTTCAAATTCGTATCTAATAAAAATAAGCTTACAAGGTATAGCATCATTGGCTTTTTCTTTGTTATGCAAATGCATATAGTGTCTTCTGTAGGTACCATCGCTGCCTTTGGTCCCACAAGAGCAGCAAACTTGATCTTTCCCAAGCTTGTTCAAACACAGGAAATAAGACTCTTTGGATTTCTGGAAAGTGGTGAATTGTTTGTACTTTTCCAAATAATTGGCGGCTGGTTTGTTAAATACGTTATTACTTTTTTTGTAATTCGTGAGTTTCTTCGAAGTTTTAATGCTGACGGAAATTTCTTTATTTACTCAATTACCGGATTAGTAATCGCTGCATCTTATTTTATTTCTAGAGAATTTAAAATCTTATATAATGCTCTTTATATTCATTCCTATTTAAACTTTGCAGGCTTTATATGTGTACCGCTTATTGTCTTTACAATTTTTAAGATAAAAAATTCAAAAAGTAATTAATATGTACTTTTAGAAAAAATCTGTTTATTGTATTTAACATTATTGAAAATTATGTATTTTTTGATATAATAATTATGTAATATATTTTCGGGAAAAAATTATCATGACTATTACTTCCGCAAAATCCGGGAAAGTATTTAGTTCACGTATAATTATCCCTAAGATTTTGAGGAGGTATAACCATGGCTGACAAAAATATTGTATGTAAGGACTGTGGAAAGGAATTTGTATTCACAGAAGGAGAGCAAGCATTTTATAAAGAAAAAGGCTTCGAAAATGATCCTGTAAGATGTCCTGAATGCAGAAAAGCTAGAAAAGCTGAAAGAAATAACAGAGAAAAAAGATTTTAATGAATTTTAAGAGAGGTATAAACCTCTCTTTTTTAGTTAATAATTATTAACAGTATAAATAATTTTCCCATAAGCGAAGATACTATTAATAAAATGACAATTATTAAAATTATTACGGTTATAAAACATAAGGAGGGAAAGTTATGACGTTTCTAAGATGGTTAGGCGGTTTTGTAGTATTCTTCTGGATTCTTGGTTTATTATTCAGAATTGGTGGCTCCTTAATTAATATACTGTTGGTGGTAGCTGCTATTATATTTATAATAGATGTTATATTTGGAAAAAACAAAGCTAAATAAATATTAAAAAGCTTGCAGACCAGTATAATCTGCAAGCTTTTTAATTTATACCTTAATCGTTATTTTTACCGATATCTGATAGTATTACCCCTTTATTGTGGTCTAAAACCCAGTTTATCCCCCATTCGTTTTGGAATATTAAAAGATTTCTTTCCTTTAAGTCCTTTACTGGTTTAGTGTCACTGGTAATATTAAGTTTTTCTACATCGATGTCTTCATTTTCTATCCATCTGATATATCTGTATGGCAGTCTATCAATTCTAATATCAACACCATATTCATTCTTTAATCGATATTCTAAAACTTCAAACTGAAGTACACCTACTACTCCAACTATAACTTCTTCCATACCAATATACAATTCCTTAAAGACTTGTATAGCACCTTCCTGGGAAATCTGGGTAACGCCTTTGACAAACTGCTTTCTCTTCATTGTGTCCATGGGTCTTACCCTTGCAAAGTGCTCCGGAGCAAAAGTTGGAATACCTTCAAACTTAATCTTAGGCCCTTGGCATAATGTATCTCCTATGCTGAATATTCCCGGATCAAATACACCAATGATATCACCGGCATAAGCTTCCTCTACAATTTCTCTTTCCTGAGCCATAAACTGCTGAGGTTGAGCCAGTTTTATTTTATTCCCCCCCTGTACATGATATACTTCCATCCCTTTAGTAAATTTACCGGAACAAATCCTCATAAAAGCAATTCTATCACGGTGTGCAGGATTCATATTTGCCTGTATTTTGAATACAAAGGCTGAGAAATTTTCACTGAATACATCCACTTCACCTTCTGCAGTATTTCTTGGCAGCGGTAATTGAGTCATCTTCAAAAAGTGACGTAAAAAGGGCTCAACACCAAAGTTAGTCAAAGCACTGCCAAAGAATACCGGTGTAAGTTCTCCTGCCCTTACCTTTTCCAAATCAAATTCATCTCCGGCTATATCTAACAGTTCAATGTCCTCCATAAGCTTCTCATGAAGGGAACTTCCAAGTAAATCTTTAAATATTTCATCTTTTACATTTCCCTGAACAGCCTCAACTGCTGTTTGACCATGATTTCCACCATTAAAAACCTGTATTGTATTTTCATGTCTTTCATAAACTCCTTTGAAGTCAGCCCCGGAACCGATTGGCCAATTCATTGGATAGGACTTTATTCCAAGAACACTTTCAATCTCCTCCATCAATTCAAAAGGGTCTCTGCTTTCTCTATCCATTTTATTGATAAAGGTAAACACAGGTATACCTCTTAAACTGCATACATGGAACAGTTTTTTAGTCTGCTCTTCCACACCCTTTGCAGCATCTATCACCATTACGGCGCTGTCTGCAGCCATTAGAGTTCTGTAGGTATCCTCACTAAAGTCCTGGTGACCGGGAGTATCCAATATATTTATGCAATAACCGTCATAGTTAAACTGCATTACAGATGAGGTAACAGATATACCTCTTTGTTTTTCTATTTCCATCCAATCTGAAACCGCATGTCTTGAAGCCTTTCTAGCCTTAACAGAACCCGCCAGTCTTATGGCACCTCCGTATAGAAGAAGCTTTTCTGTAAGTGTCGTCTTACCGGCGTCGGGATGTGATATTATGGCAAAGGTTCTTCTTCTCTCTATTTCTCTTATCAAATCCGTCACGTTTTCTCTCCTCTTTCTATCCAATTTATAAATTTATAATTAATATGTTATAATTATAAATTACATATTTTCACCTAAAACTATTTCATTGTTCGACCTTATTTGATATAATCCCAATGTACAGTGATTATATCAATATTTGAAGTTCTTATAAACTTTATAAATTATAACAGTTTCATAGCAATTATACAACCTTAAATTTAGGAGGATAAATTATGTACAAGTTACTTGCTCTAGATATGGATGGAACCCTGCTCAGAAAAGATAAAACTATTTCTGATAGAACTCTAAAGGCACTTTCTGCTGCCAGAAAAAAAGGAGTAAAAGTTGTTCTTGCCACTGGAAGGCCTGTTAGAGGTATAAAAAAGTATCTTGCTTATTTGGGACTTGATAGAGATGATGAATACGCCGTAACCTTTAATGGTTCCGCTGTTCAAACAGGTAAGTCCGGCAACATGCTTTTCGAAAAATTTATTACCGGAGCAGACCTACATCAAGTTTATGAATTAAGTCTCCAGCACGGAGTACATATCCACGCCTTTACCGAAAAAGGCCAGCTTATTACTCCGGTGCTAAATAAGTATACCGGTGTTGAATCTGAAATTAACGATATAGATATCCACGTAAAAGACTTTAAAGAAATTAAACCTGAGGATAAGATAATAAAGGTCATGCTGGTGGATGAACCTGAAAAGTTAGACCTGGTATATAGCAAGCTTCCAAAAGAGCTTTTCACTAAGTTTTCCATAATGAGAAGCGCACCAATTTTTCTTGAATTCTTAAACCCTGAAACCAATAAAGGATTAGGCCTATCAGTATTAAGCAAAGAACTGGGCATAAGCAAAGACGAAGTCATTGCTGTAGGAGATGCGGGTAACGATATTGCTATGATAAAGTACGCCGGTCTTGGGGTAGCCATGGGCAATGCCTTTCCGGAAGTAAAGGAAATAGCTGATTATGTTACAGTGACAAATGACGAGGATGGCGTAGCAGAAGTAATCGAAAAATTCATATTAAACCAAGCATAATAAATATTTAACACGGAATCCTCAGAGAGAACACTGAAGACGCGGAAGAGTATTTTTATATATGAATAATTATGGTGGAAATTCAGCACTGCTGAATTTCCACCATAATTATTCATTACTCATTATTCATTAAAAAGATACTTCGCACTTTTTAATCCGGTAATGCAACGGTAAAGGCTGTTCCCTCTCCAATGGTGCTTTCTACTCCTATACATCCGCCATGAGCCTCAACTATAGCCTTTGATATGGTTAAACCAATCCCTGCTCCACCGGTAATTCGGCTTCTGGACTTATCTACTCTGTAGAATCTTTCGAATATATGCGGCAAATCCTCTTTGGAAATACCTACTCCATTATCCTTTACATACAGTAAGGCGGTTTTTCCCTCCTTTTTAATTTCTATCTCAACCTTACCCTTTTCCGGTGTATATTTTAGTGCATTAGAAAGCAGATTGATGATAACCTGACTAAGCTTATCCCGGTCTGCGTTAATCCAGACATCTTTTCTTTTGAAGACAATTTCTATCCCTTTGTTCATATAATCCGCTTCAAAGTTCAACAGAATGCTCTGCACTAATTCTGCTAAATCAAATCTACTTTTGGTAATGTTTAAATTATCATTTTCATACTGAGCCAGCTTTTCAAGGTCTCCAACCATTCTATTAATTCTCATTATTTCCTCATGACAGCTTTTCAATCTGTCTGCTGTTGGGTCCCATACCCCATCAATCATAGCTTCCATATGACTTTGAAGGGTTGCCAAAGGGGTTCTAAGTTCATGGGCTACATCAGCTGTAAGTCTCTTTCTGAGAAGTTCCTGTTTTTCAAGGTAATCTGCCATCTTATTTACAGAATGGATAAGATTTATTATTTCAGTTGTACTGCTTTTCTCTGTTATTCTGTTTTTATAGTTCCCTTTCGTTACAGCTTCAGCAGACTTTATAACCTTTTCGATAGGCTTACTGAGGCCCTGCGCCATTATAATGCCGGCGATAATTGATAGTAATAGCGAAATGCCTCCTACGGTTATAAAAATCTTATTAAGGGTTTCCAGGAAAATCAAATCATGATCTGTATAATAAAAAGGGCCATAATATCCTATCTCAACGTTACCGATAAAGGAGCCTTTATATTCCATTGTGTAAGTTTCTTTAACAAAACCGCCTTGCCAATCAGGGTATCTTGACATCATATTTTTTGAAAAGTGTGCTATCAAAGCTTCGCATCTGCCGTGGTTATGCTGTTCTGCATCCCATAAAAATTCTCCGGAGGCATCAGTTATTTTTAAAATTAAGCCATTTTCCAAGGCATCAATGCCGATTCTTTCAATGATGCTTATATTCCAGCTTCCGTCATTGTTGTATTGCTCATTGACAGCATGAACAACATCCTTACTCTTTCTCTGATGCTCATCCATTATATAGTTATTAAAAAGTCTTACCAGAAACATATTACTCATTATACTGATGAGAAGTACACTTAAGGACGCTATAAAAATGTATGAGAAAATTAGCTTTCCGCTTAAACTTTTTGACATTTATTCACCGCCAAATTTATATCCAACGCCATGCACAGTTAAAATGTATTTTGGCTCTTTTGGATTACTTTCTATTTTTTGTCTTAGATTCTTAACATGAGTGTCAATAACTCTGTCAATCCCTTCATAGTCATATCCCAGCGCTCTGCAAACCAGCTCTTCTCTTGAAAAAGCCTTTTTGGGATACTGTATCATGCTGACCAGTATTTTATATTCAGAGTTGGTAAGGCTAACAACCTCCCCCTGTTTCTTTACCTCATGCTTCAAATCATCTACTATTAGGTCTCCATCATTAAAGGAATATATATTTGATAACAATCTTACATCTTCCTCAGTCCTTCTCAAAAGGGCCATTACTCTTGCAACAAGCTGCCTTGGGCTGAAGGGTTTAGTGACATAGTCATCAGCTCCGATGTTAAAACAGTGCAGGATACTCTGTTCATCTGCCTTTGCTGTCAGTATTATAATAGGAACTCTTGAAATACTCCTTAATCGCATGCAAATTTCTTCTCCATTGACACCGGGTAACATTAAATCTAAAATTACCAGAGTGGGATTAATTTGTTCAAACAACTCAAAGGCTGCACTTCCGTCTGTGCATATATGTACTTCAAACTCCTCTTTCTCCAGATAAGATTGTATAACTTCAGTAATTTTCTCCTCGTCTTCTATAATCAGAATCTTCTTTTTTACTGAATTTAACATCAAATCACCCCTTAACCATCAACTATAAAGATATTATCATTAAATTATGAAAATTTTATAAAGAAATCTTCATTTCTTCTCCATAATAGTTTATTATGATATATAAAGCAATAAAATATAAGGAGCTGATATTTATGAATCCTGTGGCCTTTACTCTCTTCGGCTTTGAAGTGAGATGGTATGGAATATTAATTTCTCTGGGAATGATTATGGCTGTATTCTTATCTTCTCTAGTGTGCAAATGGAGGGATGTAGAGTTTGATCCATTGTTGGATGTGGCTCTCATTGCTATTCCCTTTGGTATTGTTGGTGCCAGACTTTACTATGTTATCATGGAATTTGACCAATACAAAGATAACCTATGGGAAGTTTTTAATCTACGTGGTGGCGGATTAGCTATACACGGCGGTGTTATGCTAGCCATGCTGGCTGCTTATCTCTACACACGCCGTAAAAAATACGATTTCGTTTCAATGGCAGATGTGGCAGCGCCCTGTATAATTGCTGCTCAGGCTATAGGCCGTTGGGGTAACTTCTTCAACAGTGAAGCTCACGGCGGTGAGGTAAGCAAGGAATTTATAAGTAAATTCCCGGAATTCATTCAAAAGGGCATGTACATAAACGGTGCCTATTATCATCCAACTTTCTTATATGAATCTCTTTGGAATATTGCAGTTTGTGCTGTATTGCTGCTATTGCTAAAGAACAATAAAACTAAGGGGATAGGTATATTCTCATATATGGGTTTATACTCTATTGGTAGATATTTTATTGAAGGCTTAAGAACAGACAGTCTAATGGTTGGTCCCTTCAGAGTAGCTCAATTAGTGAGCATTGCAGGCATTGCTTTATGGATTGGCTTCCTAATTTACACAAAGGTAACAAGTAAATCAAAAACAAAAGCAGCGGAGTAAACGCTGCTTTTTGTTGGACGCAATTTCATTATTTAGCCGGAGGTATAAAACCTATCTTCTTCTGCATCTTTCTCAGAGTCTTAAGTGCCATATATTGAGCCTTTTCTGCACCTGCCTTGTAAACACTCTCAAGATAGTCCTTGTCTGCAAGAATTTCTTTAACCCTCTTTTGAATGGGTTCCAGTTCAGCAATAATTGCATCTGCTACATCCTTTTTAAACTCTGCATAGCCTTTTCCTGCATATTTCTTTTCTATTTCCTCTGCAGTAGTACCGGATAAGGAAATCAATATATTCATAAGATTTTTTACTCCGGGCTGCTCATCACTATAGTGTACTTCACCAACACTGTCTGTTACTGCCCTGTTTATCTTTTTACGGATAACCTCAGGCGGATCCATAATTAATATATATCCGTTAGGATTTTCATCAGATTTAGACATCTTCTTGCTGGGATCCTGAAGATCCATAATCTTTTGTCCGGTAGTTGCTATATATGGTTCCGGTATAGTAAATGTTGGGCTGTATAAGTTGTTAAATCTGTTTGCTATATCTCTGGCTAATTCCACATGCTGTTTTTGATCCTTTCCAACCGGAACCAGGTCTGTATTATATATGAGTATATCTGCAGCCATAAGCACAGGGTAATTGAATAATCCTGCACTGATACTGTCACCATACCTTTGAGCCTTATCTTTATATTGAGTCATTCTGCTAAGCTCACCCATATAGGTATAGCAGTTTAATAGCCATCCTCCCTCACTGTGAGCAGGTACATGAGATTGGATAAACAAAGTACTCTTCTGCGGATCTATTCCGGAAGCGATATAGATTGCCAATACTTCCAAGGTCCTTTGTCTAAGCTCTTTAGGTTCCTGTCTTACTGTTATTGCATGCAAGTCTACAACGCAGTATAGGCATTCATAGTCGTCCTGAAGCTTGACCCAATTTTTTATGGCTCCTATATAATTTCCCAGTGTAAGGTCGCCGGAAGGCTTTATTCCACTGAATATGACCTTTTTTCTTTTGTCCATTTAAATCCCTCCAAAAATATAAAATAAAACTATAATTTTAAAATAAAACACCCTATGGACAAAACCATAGGGCGTTAAACCGCGGTACCACCTAATTCGAGAAGCTGTTGCTTCTCCTCCACGAGATATAAATCTCAGCCTCTGTAACGGGAGGTCCGTAAAAGACTACTATAGTTTCATCTTTAATCTCCAAGACCCATTCAATTCATACATGGCTGCCGCTTCCCACCCACTGCGGCTCTCTTTGAACCTGTTTATGAACCTACTTGCTTCTCTTCAATGATTATAAAAATATTCTCTTTATTAAAATAGTATAACTATTAAGTAAATCTGTCAATATATTGAATATTTAATTGATCAAGCTTTCCAAAGTCCGTGAAGATTGCAGTATTCTCTGACAGTTCTTACATCTTCATCAATTTCGAAGAAGGCCTGTGGCTTATCACCTGGCTTTAAGTCCTTTCTGAAGGTCTTTGTATCTGTGATAACTTCTATCCACATAATGTAATGTTCTTCCGTCATTGGATGCTCAACTGAGCCAACAGTTACCTGTACTCCACCATCTACTTTTTCTACCACAGGTATATGCTTTTCCTTGGCTGCATCCACTGTATTTTCCTTTAAAGCCTTCATTGGCTGATCGCAGCAATGTAATGGACCATCACCATTATTGATCACTTCAATAAGATTCCTGCAAACCTCGCATTTATAAATTTCATGTTTAGCTGACATTATTATTCCTCCCTCTAACATTAAAATAGTTAACAATAATAATTATTCTACATTTTATCTTTATATCCTTGCCATGTGATAAATTTTTAATAATATTTTTTAAATAATTTTATAAGGTTACTTCTACTTCATGTTCTCCGGCCTCCTGCCAAGGTACAATACCATTCTCCAGTCTAACTCCATTTAAAGAAATGGATTTTTCAGCACCTCTTCTCACAGTTATATTGTATTTACTGTTTCCTCTTCTGAATTCTATCTTATATTCCTCCCAGCTGTTTGGTATTGCCGGTTCAATTGTAAAGCCATTTTCGCCCTTATACCTGAGGCCAAGTATTGCCTCTATGCCCACTCTGTACATCCAACCGGCTGCACCGGTGTACCAGCTCCAACCACCTCTTCCTCCATGTGGTTCTCTCATATATACATCTGCTGCCATAACGTAGGGCTCTACCTTATATCTCTCACATTCCAAGGTTGTTTCTGAATGATTAACAGGATTTATCATATTAAAATACTTCCAGGCTTTATCACCATTTCCAAGCATGGCTTCAGCTAATATTACCCATATAGCTGCATGGGTATACTGAGCACCGTTCTCCCTAACCCCAGGCACATATCCTTTGATATATCCAGGTTCCAATTTAGAATTGTCAAAGGCCGGAGTTAGTAGTAAGATAATTCCCAAGTCATATTTAACCAGATATTTTTCCAGGGATGCCATAGCCTGCTTTGCTCTTTCCTTATCCCCTGCGCCGCTGATTATTGACCAAGATTGGGTTAGTGAGTCAATTTGACACTCATCATTTTGTATGGAGCCCAAAGGAGTTCCATCGTCAAAGTATGCCCTTCTGTACCAACTACCATCCCAAGCATACTTCTCAAGATTCTCCTTTATAAACTCAGCCTTTTCAATATATTTTTCAACCTTTTCAATGTCCCCTAGCTTGTTACAAATATCTTTAAAGCTTGTTAAAACGCTGTATAGGAACCAGCCCATCCATACACTTTCACCTTTTCCTTCGTTGCCCACTGTACTCATTCCATCGTTCCAGTCACCGCTGCCCATTAAAGGAATATTATGAACACCAAACTTCAAGGCCCTCTCTATTGCCTTTATGCAGTGCTCATATACAGTTCCGGTAACTTCACTTTTTCTGGCTACAGTGTATCTTTCGTCTTCTCCATCCTTTAGTGGTTCATCTTCCAGATAGCCTGCTCGCTCTTCCAATATAGAATAGTCGCCGGTGCTCTTTACATATTCTGCAGTAACGTATGGAAGCCACAACAGGTCATCGGAGAATCTTGTTCTTATACCGCTGTCTACTACAGGATGCCACCAATGCTGAACATCTCCCTCCAAAAATTGTCTTTCAGCACTTCTCTTTATTTGCTCTCTTGTTATCTCCTTTTCAATCAATCCTATATTCATTGAATCCTGTAGCTGGTCTCTATAGCCGTAGGCTCCGCCGGATTGGTAGAATGCCGTTCTTGACCAGTATCTGCAGGCCAAGGTTTGATACATAAGCCATCCATTAAGGAGCAAATCCATGGATTTGTCCGGTGTGGTAACTTTTATACGACCCAATATGTTATTCCAATACTCTACCGACTCTTCAAAAGCACTTCTTGCACCGGCAAGGTTACCATATCTTCTTATACAGTTCTGAAGTTCTTCTGTACTTTCACACTGGCCAAGAATCACTATCAGTGTCTTTTCTTCACCAGGCTCTAAATCCAGCTTTACATTTTCGCAAAGACATGGATCAATTCCGGCACCACATATATTGGACAGTCTGTCTTTTCGCATTCCTTGAGGAGAGAATATGCTCTTACCTCTGCCTAAAAATTCTTTTCTTGAACCTGTGAAGTTCTCTTCCTTTCCTCCGGCTATGTGAAGATATGTCTTTAATGTGCCAAAATGCTCACTATAAGGATTTTGGCCGGTAATGTACTTATTAACCTCATCTATTTCAGTTGTAATATATTGGGCTGTACTCTGGGGAGTAACTCCCAAAACTAAGTGAGCATAATAAGTTGCGGAAAGTGTTCTTCTCCTTTCGGTTCTGTTTTTCAAAGATACAATGAATACCTTACAGCTTTCCTTGGAGGGTACAAACATTGTCTCTTGACCTTCAATTCCGTAGGCTTCATGAATAAATCTGGAATATCCAAAACCATGCTCTATTATATAGGTACCATTGTCTCTCATGGGTTTAGGAGTAATACTCCAGAAGTCGCCACTTTCTTCGTCTCTTATGAATAAGGCTTCTCCGGGTAAATCGCAAACAGGATCATTTGTCCAAGGTGTAATCTTGTTCTCCCTACTGTTCCTTGCCCAAGTATAAGCACTTCCACTTTCAGAAATATGAAAACCAAATTTATCGTTGGAGATTACATTTATCCACGGAGCAGGTGTTATTTTGAAGTTTTCTAATATAATTACGTAGGCATTATTATGCTTACTAAAGCCACCATAACCATTAAAGAAATATAGATCTGAAGGGTCGTAGTAGGTCTTCATTATCTTTCTGCTCAATGCTGCTATCTCGCTGCTGAATTCTACAGAATAAGCAGACTTAGCCCTCCACCTAAACTTATCTAAAATGGTTTCCTTTCTATTGGAGCTTGATTTATTCCTATTTTTATACATATTGATAACTTGATTTTCCCTGGTCTTTGTTCTTATATAGCTTACTGCATCTTTATCAAGTTCGTTATCATTTAGGTTTTGGATTCGTATTAAGTTAACGGTTTCTTGGTTATTTCCATTTATTTGCTCCATAAAGTTTCCGTTTTCTGAATCTATTACTAGTCTTGCAATGGCCATTAATAGTTCTATAGTACCTTCATCCATGGTTGTTCTGTTATGAACAAAAATATTTCCTTTGTTTCCACCTCCTCCTTTTCTCATTGCCAGCATATCTCTTACTGAATTTTGTAGTGGCTGAGCGTAAGACACTTCTTCCAGATTCAATATAATCAAGTCTACTTTTAAGCCCTTTAAGCCCCAGTACTCATGGGCACTCATCAGCTGTCTCACATAATCCAAATCATTCTCATGTCTTATAATAAGAAGGACAATAGGTAAATCTCCGGATATTCCATAGGCCCACAAATCTCTTTGATGTTTTTTAATATTTCTAATATAGTGCCCTCTTTGCATAAGCTGCTCATTTATAAACAGTATTTTAGAGGCCATAATTTGGTAAAGATTTGCCTGGGTAGATTTTATACCCATGTACTTCATTTCTACCTGGCTTTCAGTCCAAGAGAGCTCAAAGGCTCTATTAATATTCTGGAATTCCCTGTACTTCTTAGATAATTCTGTTGCTTCTTCCTTTGAATCTGCAACTGCAATTGTAAATGCAATTTTGCAGCTCTCTCCGCTCCTTAATCTTATTCTTCTTCTCATGCTTATGATTGGATCTAATACTGCGCCTACGGTATTTTGCAGAGGGGCATCTTTATCCATTGCCACAGGATTATACAGAGTTCTTCCTCTACCTATAAAATTCAATCTGCTGGTTTCATATTGTAGATTTCCAATAGCCTCACCCTGTAATGCTATTGTTTGCATTAACCAAGGCTTCTTTTGTCCTTTTGCCCGAGGTCGTCTATTGGCTAATATGCAGCCTGTAGCTTCCACATACTCTGTCCCTATAAACAAATTACTAAAAGCAGGATGAACAAGGTCTGCGTTATAAGGAGCCAAGGTAACCTCACAATAAGATGTGATCTCCAATATAACTTCTTCTGTACCATGGTTGGTAAGATTTATTCTTCTTATCTCTGCATTATCTTCTCCGCTTACTGTAATCTCTGTATGTGAAGAAATATTTCCGTCTCTTCTCTTAAATTCAACCTTATCCATTGAAAAGATAACCTGATAATCAGTGCCTTCATTTTTACATGGTTCATAGGTTGAGCTCCAGTACGTATTTTCATTCAAGTTTTTTATATAAAAGAACATACCGCTGCTGTCATCGGTAGCGTCTTCCCTCCACCTATACAAGGTCATATCTTCTTTTTTAGCATAGCCGCTTCCACTGTTTGAAATCATCATGCTATAGGTTCCATTGGATAGTATATTGGTTTCCGGTACCTCTGTCAGCGCTGTGTTATAGGCTCTTACAAATAAACTATACTTTTCATTCACTCCCTCATGAACCTTAAAGGTCACTTCTCTATCGTAAACTACATTTCTTGGTACCTTTTCCTGCAATAGCAGTTCAGTTGCCTTAACTTCAGGAATACTATGGAAACGTTCAACAAGGGCATCCCTATTTAGCACATTATTCAGTGCCATAAGGCTCATACCCTGGTGATGTACCATAAAGCACTTTACAACAGCCTTATTTTTACCTTTTGGCAGCCTTTCCCTAGTATAGTCCGCTGCCTCATATAGGCCATATTTGCCTTCCATACCTTCCTTGATAAGTCTTTTGATATTCTCTACGCCTCCTTTTAGTCCCTTCTGAAGAGAAATAACGGTGGCATAAGGTGAGACTACCAATTCATTTGATAACCCTCTCTTTAGTCCAATACCGGGTATACCAAAAGCCTTATATTGATAGTTCATAGCATTGTCAAAATAATAAAATGCTGACTCTGATATTCCCCAAGGCACATTTCTCTCCCTGCAGTATATCTTTTGTCCTTCAATTACCGCCTTGTAGGTTTCATCAATCAAGGTATCAGGATAGGTCTTCATAATAAGCAAGGGCATAAAGTATTCAAACATAGTTCCACTCCAGGACACTAAGCCTTTGGACTTTCCCATAAAAGTCATTGCACGGCCAAGTTTAAACCAATGTTTCTGTTCCACATCTCCCTTTGCTATTGCCATAAAGCTGGCACATCTTGCCTCAGAAGCAAGCAAGTCGTAATAACTATTATTCAGAGCATCCTTTTCCATATCATATCCAATTGAGAAGAGCTGTCTCTTTCTATCATAAACCACCCTAAAATCTGTGTTCTCAACAAACTTTACAAGCCTCCTTATCAATTTGGATGCTCTATTTATATGCTGCATAATTTCCTTATTACCATTTGCAATAAGCTCAGAAAAGCTCTCAAAATCATTGTTTTCGAAATTATCATTGTTTAACTTCCTAAACTTTTGCAAAGCTCTATCCAGCAGCACTGTAATATCCTTGAATGCACTATTGTTTACTATACTTATAAACTCATTTTTAATTTCCTGCGGGATATGATTTTCGCAGCAGACTATATCCACCCAAGGAACATATCTTTGGAATTCACTAAGGAATTTGCTGCAGCTATTCTTCAGCTTAGAATTCCAATACAAGTTTTTTCCTTCTACATTCTTCTCTATTTCAATAACCTTGCTCCAAAGTTCCATCAAGAAGTTCTTCCAGGATACTAAGTCCATAGAAAGACCAGGTATCTTTTTCATGATAGCTTCATAGGGTGCTTTTAAAGTTGTCTTTTCCTCAATCTCCTTAGCTGCTAACCTTATGGTATCCTCTATTCCCGCAATATAATTTTTACTTAATAGCGGTTCATCTAAATATATCTCTAGACAACGGGCTGCCAGCCACATATAAGCAACCATATTTCCACTATCAACGGTAGATATGTATCTTGGATATAGGGGTTCTTTTGTTACTGTATCATACCAGTTGAAAAGATGGCCTTTATAACCTATGAGACCTTCAATAGTAATCATGGTCTTATCGATTCTGTCAATGGTTTCGTTTATACCGATATAGCCCAAATCATGGGCACAGATATTACTTGTAAGCCCCATACCTATATTTGTTGGTGAGGTCCTATGGGCAACCCCATTAGGTGGACTTTCTTGATAGTTATCCGGTGCCAGCCAATTATTCCCGCTGTTTACAAAGTCCTCAAAATAAGCCCAGATCTCTCTGCTTAGCCTTCTGAGTAATTCTCTATCCTCCTTGCTATAAGTATACTCCTTTGGTGAGTATTCCTTACTTATATAGTAGGCAATATACGGACTTACAAACCACAATATGGTAGAAGGCAACAAGATTAACCCAAAATATAAGTAGCTATTAAAAGCTAGAACTCCAATAAGTGCAGCCAGTACGCTTGCGGGCCACATTCGGCTTATATATGATTTAAAATCCTTTCCGCTGGTTGCTTCTGCATCAGCAGCAGTCTGCCATTCTAAGAGATTTCTTTTGCTTATGAAAAGCCTGTAAAGTGTTCTTATTATAGCATCACACATCAAATATGCCATGTAAGGAATAAAGCAAAATAACAAGAAAATCTGTTCAGCCGCCATTATGACATTCCTAAAACGGCCGGTAAGGTTAAGACCTTTGCTTGGTGCTACAACAGCGTCAGATACATCAAAAAATACGGGACATATTATAGAAAGAAAAGCCACTATTATCCAAGGTTCCTCTGTGGGCAATATACTCAGTGCAAGTAGTATAAGTATGACAATAGAAGGAGTTATAAGGCTTCTTCTCAAGTTATCAAATATCTTCCACTTAGACAAGCCACTTAAGGAACTTTTTTTAAAAAGCCACGGTAATAGCTGCCAATCTCCTCTAACCCATCTATGCAGCCTTTTACTACTTGAATTATAATATGCCGGATATCCATCAATGAGTTCAATATCTGTAACCAATGCTGTTCTGGCATAATTGCCCTCTAAAAGATCGTGGCTTAAAACCGCATTTTCAGGTATTTCTCCCTTTAATACCGTTTCAAACACATCTATATCATATATGCCTTTTCCGGTAAAAATACCCTCTCCAAAGAGATCCTGATAAACATCAGACACCGCAGAGGTATACATATCCAATCCTGTTTCGCCGGAGAATATTCTAGAAAAAGGAGTCTTGTTTGCTACCAATGTTGCTACACTAACCCTAGGCTGCATAATTCCATATCCTCGAATTACTTTCTTTTTATTTTTGTCAATCACGGCACGGTTCAAAACATGGCTCATAGCTCCAATTAACCGCTTTGCAGCGTCCCTAGGCAAAATGGTATCCGCATCCAGAGTAATTACATATTTAACAGCTTTAAGTTGGCTTAAATCACTGCTGATAACATTGTAGGTGGTATTCTTATCACCTCTAAGCAGGGCATTAAACTCCATGAGCTTTCCCCTTTTTCTTTCCCATCCCATCCATACTCCCTGTTTGTCATTATACTTTCTGTATCTGCAGAGAAAATAGAAGATATCATTATTTTCTTGACAATACTTTTCATTCAATTGTCTAATGTGCTTTAGTGCATAATTGACAATAGCTTCATCATTTTTTGAATGTTCTTCCTTACTGTCCGGAAAGTCTGCTAATAATGCAAAATACAGATTTTTCTCCGAGTTTGCTAGGTAATATACCTCCAAGTCATCAATGAGTTCCTTTGCCCGCTTTTCACTATTGACTAAAGTAGGTATTACTACTACAGTGGAACTTTCCACCGGTATTCCGTCTTCTAAGGATAATTTCGGTACAAATTTCGGATTGGCCAGAGAGTTTATGCTCCGATTCAGTATAGAGATTACAATTTCACTGCAGGGAATAAGTATAGCTACCCCTCCAATAATATATCTCCACAAGACAACATTATTATCTCTTGATAAGCTTATTAACAGTGTAGCAGTTCCTATAAGGCCCATGCCGCAAATTAATATCCCCAGATAGAAAAACAGAGGATGATTTTTTATTGTATCAGCCAGCCTGTCGGGAATTCCCGGCTTATACTTTATCTTCTTCTTTAAAATATTTATTCCATCATCTATTAGGTAGTACCCAATATGCTTCTTATACAGCTCTGACTCCTCTTTATCCTCGCTTTTTGCACATTCTATGACCTTTTTTGCTACGAGGGCTTCTCCAATCCTAGCTTTTCTGGCCAATACCTCCAAACTGTGTCTATAATTATCTCTGGACTCAAAATCCATCTTTGAATAAATCTGTGCCGGGTCATCCTTTAGGATTTGCTCCACATAACTTAACTTTTCAAAGGAGTGCTTCCAATCTAATGCCCCCAAAACCCTTATAGAATTTATACTATTTCCAAGAGAAATCTGGTAATTGGCCTGTTTTCTATGTTCTCTGCTGACAGTCTTTTCTATATTGGATTGGTTAGCTTCCAAATTCTCATTCAACCATGTGTAAACTTCGTCACTGTCAACTCCATTATCTCTGATTACTTTTATAATCCTTTCCACGAAATGAGAGGAAAAATTGAACTTTGTATTCTTCAATATCTCAATTTCCTGCTTTAGTTTCTTATCGGCATAGGCATTAATTACTCTGTCTGCAACAATCTCCCCCTGCCTTTTTTCCTTTAAGGCATAAACTATCTTTTCTACGATATGGCTTATGTTTTGAATCAATGCGATTCTAAGCATAATGGGCAGCGCCCATAGTTCACCGCTGGTTAAAATGGTATTCTTCTGATAAGCATTTATAAATCTCTCTATTCTTACTTCATCTACCAAACCGTCCGTATGTGATATTATTTCTACAGCAATCTGATAAACTCTCGGATATCCCTTCATTATTCCTTTACTAATAACCGGAAGGTTTTTATAGTAGCTTTCAGGCATATTTGACTTTATATCTTTATATTCTTTTTGAATCAAATACAGATTGTCTAACAGCCACTCCGCTGCCGGAACCATCTCTCTCTTGCTATCAGCTTCCTTATCAATATAGTCATAACCCTTCAATATATTTTGAAAACTCTTGTCAAGGCTTTTTATAAGCCTTCTCTTTGAGTTCATTTTTTTTGTTTCAGAAAAGTGAGTTGAAATCTGTACTGCGTGTTTTTCCAGGTCTTCATTGTTTACATATATGTTGGGAACGTCCTCCATTATATTTTCATCAATATATTCATAGTCCTCTAAAGCAATATGGATTATCCAGAATAAGGCTGCAGTCAAAATTGATAAGTATATATATATCATCCCATATCTCCCTCCAAAACCAGTAACTTTTTATGTGCCTTAAATTATTATTACCTAAAAAACAGGAAAATATAAAAAAAAGTGGCCTTCGCCACTTCTTTCATAGATGTTACATTATTTCATTTTTTATAACGTCCTCGTAGGTCTCTCTCCTGCAAATAAGTCTTGTTGTACCCTTTGACGCCATCACAACTGCAGCCTTAGGTATTTTATTATAGTTACTTGCCATAGAATATCCATATGCTCCTGTGGAAAGCACTGCCAGTATATCTCCACTTTTAACTTCAGGTATAGTTATATCAGTCAATAGTATATCTCCAGATTCACAGCATTTCCCTGAGATGGTAACCTGCTCACTTTCTCCACCTTTGACTTTGTTGGCTATAACACATTCATATTGGGCTCTATATAGGGCTGGTCTTATATTGTCAGTCATTCCTCCATCCACAGCCACATACTTTCTTATTTCCGGAATTTCCTTTATAGCCCCTACAGTATATAGTGTAATACCGGCATTACCGACTATGGATCTGCCAGGTTCAATGGTCAGCATCGGCGGCACAATGGTGAGCTCCTTGCACTTTTCTTCATAAGTCTCAATTATTTTACTGCAATACTCTTCAATACTGTAAGGCTTATCCCCTTCTTTATAGTAGATACCAAAACCACCGCCTAAGTCCAGTTCAGAAAGCATATATCCTGTCTCATCATAGATATTCTGCATTAAAGTCAACATTATATTTGTAGCATCCTTATAGGGCTCTGTTTCAAAAATCTGAGACCCAATATGGCAGTGTATTCCCACCAGTTCTACATTTTCCTTTTCAATTGCACTTTTCACAGCCTTTAAAGTGTTATTATTCAGCAGGGTAAAGCCAAACTTGGAATCTACCTGCCCAGTCTTTATATAATCATGGGTATGTGCTTCTATGCCTGGTGTAAGACGAAGCAGAATGTTCTGATTTACCTTGTATTCACCTGCAACTGCACTGATAATTTCTATTTCTGAGAAATTATCCACTACAAACCTGCCTACTCCCAGCTTAACACCCATCTCAATTTCTTCCACAGTCTTATTATTTCCATGAAAATAAACCCTTTCCATGGGAAATCCACTTTTGTATGCCGTATATAGTTCTCCTCCGGATACCACATCCAAACATAGACCTTCCTCTTTTATTATGTTACACATTGTCAATGTAAGAAACGCCTTTCCTGCATATGCAACTCTATTTTTATTTTCATTCACTTTGAAAGCTTTGATGTATCTCCTGCAGTTGTCTCTTAATAGCTCCTCGTCATAAACATACAGGGGTGTACCAAACTCCTTTACCATATCTGTACACTTTACACCACCTACTGTGAGTTCATTATCTATTATATTCATACTACCAAACAACCTCATTTTTTATCCCTCCATCCTCAATTTTTAAGCTCAAAGGGCACTTTCAACTACTTCTATGGCTCTTAATTTATTTTCCCTCTTAAGGGCACAGATTTTATGTATTTCATAAAAGTTATCATTATTGTTTATACTAAATATTTCAGACATTCTATCGGCCCCCTAGAGGTATTCTTCATTCCTAATTACACTACAGATGACCTAGTAATAATTTCATCTATTACTATTTTATCCATAAAAGTAAAGGATGTGAGCATTTCTATAAATTCACCAAAATAATATTTTAGTATTGTAAAGTTTATCCGTGGATCTGACTCATAAAAATAATATTTAGATAATAAAAATACAGCAAAGGAACACCTTTGCTGTATAGATATAGGGATCTAAATACAACTTTGTGCACCTTGTAGCTCTCCACCTCATCATAATCGGTGACAACCTTGCATATCTTCTATGCAAAGCCAGAAAACGCCTCTGCCAAAACATTTTCTTCGGCTGGAATTCCTTTCTTCATGCGTCAATGCCTGCCGGCTCTTCATGAATACTATTAATTCCAGCACCTCTAACATAGGTATCTCTTTATTAAATTAGCTTAATATTAGCATAAATATACACAATATGCAACACTATTTTATAGTTAATGAGTAATGACTAATTGCTGAAGAATTCTATGAAGGACTTAATTACATAGCCATGATCGTCCACACCACCAAGTTCTCTTACAGAGTGCATTGCAAGTATTGGTGTTCCTATGTCTACAGATCTTATGGGCAAGTGAGTTGAAGATATCGGCCCTATGGTTGATCCGCCTCTTTCATCTGATCGGTTTACAAATCTTTGTACTGGCACCCCTGCCCTCTTGCATATCATTTCATAAACTCCTGCAGTTACGCTGTCTGAAGTGTACTTTTGGGCTGCACTTACCTTAATCACCGGTCCGCCATTAATTACAGCCCTATTTATTGGATCGTATTTTTCAGTGGAATTAGGATGTATAGCATGAGCCAAATCAGCTGAAATCATAAAGGATTGAGCATAAGCCCTAAATAATTCCTCTCTTCCTTTTCCTAAGGATAATAAAATTCTCTCCAATATGTGCGGAAGAACTTCTGAATCTGCCCCCTGCCTTGTAGAGCTTCCCACTTCCTCATTGTCAAAGCATGCTAACAGATTTACTCCGCCTTGGTTATTCGTATTTATTAGCGCTTCCAAGCCTGCATGAACCATAGCCAAATTATCCAGTCTTCCGGATGAGATAAAATCCTCTTCAGAGCCAACAATGGAGCCTTTCCCGTATTCATACAAATATAGGTCAAAGTCTAAAATCTCTTCTTTTTCAACCTTAAGTTCCTTGGAAAGCAGTTTAATTAAATACTCATTCTTCTCTGCTGTGTCTTTGATAACTGCCAGTAAGGGAAGGGTATGCTTTTGCGGATTTACCGGAACTCCTTCATTTGCTTGTCTATTAAAATGTATGGCCAGGTTTGGTATTACCATAATTGGCCTTTTTATATTAACAAAAAGTGTCTTAGGGAGTAAACCATTTGTTCTGACAGCAACTCTTCCTGCCACAGAAAGAGGTCTATCCAACCAGGTATTCATTATAGGTCCCCCATATACCTCTGTATTCAGTGATATGTACTTGCCTTCTGCACAGATTTCCGGGTTAGGCTTTATTTTGAACCCCGGTGAATCCGTATGGGCTCCAATTATTTTAAAACCATGTTCCTCTATGTTTCCAAGTCCTACATTAAAAGCAAAAATGGCAGAATCATTTATTTTAGTATAATACTTTCCTCCGGCCACAATATTCCATTTATCCTCAGCCTTAAGCTCTTCATATCCCTTATTCTTTAAAATTCCCTCTGTAGTTAAAACCGCATGATAGGCGGTAGGACTTTCATTTATAAAAGCTAAAAGCTCCTCTGCATATTTTCTATTGTCTTTCATCTCGCACCTCCAAAATAATCTAGGCTTTTTAATATGTAATATTATGCTTTTTATGATATACTATTATTATGCTTATAGGCAATACCTATGATTTTGTATTTTGTACTTTATACTTTTGCTCAAAATGGGGTGTTATTTATGTTATGGAAATTATTAATAAAGATTTTTATAAAAGATAGTGATAATTTAAAAAGCGGAAAGGTTCGCTCTGCCTATGGTCTGCTGGCCGGTGTTGTTGGTATTATTGTAAACCTGCTGCTCTTTGTCATGAAGCTTCTGGTGGGCCTTTTTACCCAAAGTATAGCTGTAACAGCTGATGCCTTCAATAATTTTACCGACAGTGCCTCATCCTTGGTGACCATCATTGGCTTTAAGTTATCTAATGTGCCTGCAGATGAAGAGCATCCCTTTGGCCATGGAAGATATGAATACATCTCTGCCTTGATAGTAGCCTTCATGGTAATGTTCGTTGGGCTGCAGTTTGTTAAATCCTCCTTTGATAGGATCCTTAATCCATCACCGGTTGAGTTTGAAACCATACCCTTTGTATTGATGCTGATATCTATATTGACAAAGATTTGGATTTCTCGCTTTAATAGTCTCATTGGTAAAAGGATTGACTCTTCCGCTTTAAAAGCTTCTTCCTTTGATGCTTTAGGTGACGTAATTACCTCCAGTGTTGTGGCTTTTTCACTGTTGATGTCATTGTGGACATCTTTTCCTCTTGATGGTTATATTGGTATTGCAGTAGCACTGCTTATCCTCTACAATGGCTTTAAACTGGTAAAGGAAACACTAAATCCGCTGCTGGGAGAAGCCCCTGATGCAGAACTGGTAAAGGCCATTAGGGAGGCTGTCATGTCCTATGAATATATCAGCGGGGTGCATGATCTTATAATACACAACTATGGCCCAGGTAGGTGTATTGCTTCTATCCACGCTGAAGTCCCGGCTAATATAAATATAGTAAAAATTCATAACGTAATTGATGATGCAGAAAGAGAAATTTCAGAAAGACTGAATATAATTTTACTAATCCATATGGATCCCATCAATGTCGATGATGAGGAAATTCACGAGACAAGAAGACAGATTGAAGAGATCTTATTACAATTTCAACAAGTCAAGTCCATGCATGACTTTAGAATTGTAGGTGAAGGAGAGCATAAGAACATTATCTTTGATATTGTTATAGGAACCTCCGGAAAGATATCCTCAGACCATGTAAGTAAACTTAAAGAAGCCATAAATAATAAGGTTAGAAAGCTCCATCCACAATATAATTGCATTATCACCGTAGACAAAGACTTCTCTGATTGGTAGTTTTGTAATTAGTAACGAGTAATGAGTTTCTTACTATATGATGCTCTGTTTTAGAAAAGTGTTGCTAATTAAAACTTATTCATCTACTGTTTCTTAAAAAATTTGGCATGCTATGGCATGCCTATAAAAATTATAAAATTAAAGATTTTTCGTAGTAAAGCGGAGAAAAACCCTCCTTAATTACTCATTGCTCATTACTCATTGTTAAAGAAAGTGCTATGCACTTTCTTTCTAGCCTTTAATCACTTCAAGTATTTCCTTTTCTACTTTGCTTACATCAGGAACGTAGCTCTTTAGGACAACCATCTTGCCTTTAAAGATATACTTTCCTAAGGCTGCAGGTATGAGAACACTTTCACCTCTGGTGATGGTTTCACTCCCATTGTTATATTCTATTACTCCGCTGCCCTCAACGCAGGTGAAGATAAAGAATCTCTCAGGGTCGCTGTATTCTGTGAGTTCTTTCTCCACATCGTACTTCTCCAAAGAAAATTCTTTTGCCAGACATAGATAGGTTTTAGTATAGCCATCCTTCTCTATCTTTAATCCTTCACTCTTTTTACCCTTAAGGTTTAAATTAACTACTTCCATGGCTTTGTCTATATGTACTTCTCTGCCTCTGTTATAGTCATAAACCCTGTAGGTAGTATTAGAGTTCTGCTGTATTTCTGCTATTATGGCACCTTCGCAAATTGCATGCATCAAACCGCTCCTGATGAAGTAGGTCTCGCCCTTCTTTATTTTAACCTTATTCATATACTGCTCCAGTGTTCCTTCTTCTATAGCCTTTCTGAATTGTTCCTTTGTACAGCCTTCCTTAACTCCAACTATGAGCTCAGCACCTTCTTTTGCATCCACTACATACCATGCCTCTGTCTTTCCAGGCCCATTTTCAACCCTGAAACCATATTCATCATCAGGGTGAACCTGTATGGACAATTTATCATTGGAATTAATCAGCTTTAATAATAATGGAAATCTGTCTTTACTAATTTTGGTTCCAACTAATTGATCACCTTTAGCTACAATGAGCTTATCTAGGGACATACCTTTTAATTCGCCGTTGGCTACTTTACTTGTACCATCCTCATGGCAGGCGACGTCCCAGCTTTCTCCAATATCACCTTCAGGTAAATCCACCTTTAAGGTTTCAAGCTCTCTTCCTCCCCAGATCTTTTCAAAATAGATGCTTTCAAACTTTAATGGATACATTTATAGCCCCTCACTCTACTAAAACTATTTATTTAATATCTCATCGATTCTTGTCAGCTCATCCTCTGTAAATTCAAGCTTTTCAACTATTCTAACATTCTCTAATATCTGAGAGGACTTACTTGCGCCAATAAGCACAGAAGTTACTTTATTTTTTCTAAGCACCCAAGCTAGAGCCATTTGAGCAAGAGTCTGGCCCCTTTCCTCTGCAACTTTGTTTAAGGCCCTAACCTTTGTCAATAAATCCTCTGTGATTGCTTCCTTTGTCAGGAATACAGAAGCCCCAGCAGCTCTTGAGTCCTCTGGAATTCCATTAATATACTTGGTGGTAAGCTTTCCCTGTGCCAGTGGACTAAAGGCTATGCAACCCATCCCCTCTTCTTCCAGAATTTCTTGCAACCCGTCTTCAATCCATCTGTTAAGCATAGAGTAGTTTGGTTGATGAATAAGTAATGGAGTACCTAACTCTCTCATTATCTGTGCTGCTTTTTTCGTATCTTCTGCATTGTAATTTGATATGCCAACATACAAGGCCTTTCCCTGTTTAACAATATCATGAAGAGCAGTCATGGTTTCCTCTAATGGAGTGTTAGGATCCGGACGGTGATGATAGAATATATCAACATAATCCAATTGAAGTCTTTTTAAGCTTTGATCCAGACTAGAAATTAAATATTTTCTTGATCCCCAGTCGCCATATGGTCCCGGCCACATGCCATAACCGGCCTTAGTGGATATAATTAACTCGTCTCTGTAATTTCTAAAATCTTCTTTTAGAATTCTTCCAAAGTTTTCTTCTGCTGATCCTGGTGGTGGTCCATAATTATTAGCTAAATCAAAGTGAGTTATACCACAATCAAAGGCAGTCTTCGACATATCTCTCATATTCTCAAAAGTGTTAATACCTCCAAAATTATGCCATAATCCTAAGGAGACAGCCGGCAGAAGTAATCCACTTTTTCCGCATCGATTATACTTCATAGATTCGTATCTGTTTGCTGCTGGTGTATATCTCATTACAAGTCCTCCTTTAATGTTATTTTAAATTTATTTTATTTATAATATCTAGTATATATTATATTGTTTATTTTAACAATAAATAAAGCGCTTTGTACAATTTCTATTGAAAAACTTTTGGTTTATAGTAAAATATATATTGTGAAATATATTTAATGCATTTTTTAATCTTATTAAATTTCATATCAACCTTAACTGCAAGGGGGTATAATTATGCCGAAATGTTATCCCGAAACTAAACTCATAGCTTTCCTAATTTTAGACAAGCACTCTTTGGATACTCTCAATAACATTGCTAATGGAATTGAAAAAAATATTAATTACGATGTCAGTATTCTTTGGAATTTACAAGCACAATTAATTCCATATCATCCCCATCACAGTATTAAGAGCTTTATGACACCAATTCAGTGTGCTAAAGACGAAATAGAAATATGTAATATAAATTATAACAGTACATATGTTATATTGTATTGTTCAAAGTATTTAGAAGAAATTATCAAATATTTTCTTTCAATGCTTCATCCTGTTATGAAGTTTAAATTTAGGTTGCTTTCCTTTGGAAATTTAATAAAAAAACTTGAAAATTATGATTTCCTTCCAAAAGCTATTGTAGAAGCTTTAAGCCAAATCTACATCCTAAACTCAAGGGCTCAGTCAGAGCAAGAAGCACAATTCAAGGCAATGGATGCAATAACAGTATATATATGTTCTCTTATAATCGGCTGCAGGCTTTTAGAACTGTCAGATCAACGGTTAAAAGTATCGGAGAGAAAATGTCTTGACAACTTTTACAAAGTCAACGCTGGAGATTAGTTTCAATATAAAAACACAGTTTAAACGCATAAACTGTGTTTTTATTTGTTTATATTATTAGCTTTTCTTAATCACAGTAAGCTCATGAAGAGCTCTGGAACACATAACGTAATTTATATTATTATCTATGCTATTGTTACTTTGCATCACATCAACAATAACAACTGCATCAAACTCTAAGCCCTTAGCATAATAAGATGGCATAAGCACTGTACCACCAGCAAAAATCAGGTCTTCATCATCCACAACTCTAATAGGAATTTCCCCTTTTGTAAGAGCCCTCAAATAATTTAACTGTGTTAAATCCCGTACTATAACTGCTATATTTTCATAGCCACGGTTCTTATATTGCTCAAGGCATTCTCTTATTAATTCCTTTAACTCCTCTTCTTCTTTGTAGCCCACTTCTTTTACCTCTTCACCGCTCCTTACAAGAGGAACTATTTTTGAATCCTTAAGATATCTGTTAGCATACTCCATTATTTCTCTTGTAGACCTATAGCTTTTTTCCAAAGTAAAATACTCAATGCCAAATTCCTTATAAGCAGAGGAGAGTTCAGTCATTGGCACGGCCTCTGCATAAGGAAGCAGTCTTTGATTCACATCACCTACTATGGTCATGGAAGAGCAATTTGTTATTTCTTTAATCACTCTAAACTGTAAAATACTATAATCTTGAGCTTCGTCTATAACTACATGTCTTATATCTTCCTTACTAAGTCTTCCCTTAAGCTTTAAGCTGATATAAAGTAGTGGCGCCAAGTCATCATAAATCAATTCTCTGCCGCCATTCATTTTATCATAGATCTCCATTACGGAGGGATTATCAAGCCAGCTCAGAGCTTCCTTTGTATTTAAAGATGCCCTCAATATTTCTCTAATTTTACTGCGTCTCATAAATTCAAGCTGGCTTCCCTGGGCGTTAAGCTGTTCAGGACTCATAGAGGCAATTTTTTGCTTATACTCTCTTTGACTTTTCTTATTAGGTCATCTCTTACGTCTTTAATCTTGCTAAAGATTATTCTTCTTGCCTTTCTGGTTCTTCTGAATAAGGGCAAGTTATGATAATGAACAGTAAATAACTCCTCAATTTCCTTAGCACTGATAATTAATATATCTTCCAGATACACATCCTTAGCCTTAAAGTAGTCTGTATCCAGTTCCATTAGCTTTTCATCTAAGATTTCTATGAAATGAGGTGAATTTTTCAGGCCTATATCTTCTAGGAGTTCTTTATCGCCCGCCAGCACTTTTTCCATATATTCCTTAAAAGGCATAATATGTTCGATATTCAGAAGCTCCATTGCATAATCCTTAAAAGTTCTCTGCTTTACCCCCACCTCACCCAGGCTTGGTAATACCATGGAGATGTACTCCATAAAAATACTGTTAGGTCCAAGAATCAATACTTTGTCCTGCAAAATATCCCTATAGTTATATAACAGATAGGCCACCCGATGGAGAGCGATGGTAGTCTTACCACTTCCAGCAACCCCATTTACCACTACGGTCTTAGTCCTTGGCTGCCTTATAATGTTATCCTGTTCCTCCTGAATAGTCATTACGATATCTTTCAGTTTCTGTGAACTATTTTCACTTAATACAAGCTGTAATATATCATCTTTTACTTCAGCAGCACTATCAAACATTCCGGTAAGTTGGCCACGTTTTATTATAAACTGTCTTTTTAACAAAACATCTGCTTCTATTTCTCCTACCGGTGCCTTATAGGTTGCCTTTCCAAGCTTTCCGCTGTAAAAAAGAGCTGCTATAGGCGCCCTCCAGTCTACTACCAGGGGTTCATAGGTTCCCTCAGGTGTAAGTCCGAATCTTCCAATATAAACAGTTTCCTCGTCTTCGGAATCTAATTCAGTAAAATCAACCCTACCGAAGTAAGGGGCATTTTCTAAGATAACCAGTTCCTTTAATCTTCTGTCTATGGTTTTAAAAGCTTCTTCTTTCACAAACCTTTCATGATCAAAATACTCTGTGATTTTATCTTCATCTTCCCTATACTCGTCCAGAACATTCTTCCTATATTCCAAGATATACTGTCCAAACTCTTTTCTCTTTGAAATATATTTTAGTATCTCAGCTTTAATAACATTTTTGGTATACTCTAATCTTTCCTCCTCAAGGTTTCTTTCAAAAGCCTCTTTTATGCTTTCACTGATCACTTCTTCTTTATCTATATGGAAATCCTTATTATCCATGTTTATACCCCCAGTTACTTTAATATTCTAAATCTATTAAAGGGGAATACCGTGACTCTTGCCTTTCCCTTTATATTGTCCTTATGTATGTACTTATTTTGCCAGAACCTTGCATCCTTAGAATTGGCTCTGTTATCTCCTAAGAATAGATAGTGATCTTCCGGTACTTCAAAACTTCCCATCATATCGCTCTGATTAACAACATAGGGCTCCTCATACTTTTCACCGTTGATATATACGGTTCCTGTGTCATCAATTTCCACCTTTTCACCGGGTAAGCCTATCACTCTTTTAATAAGCAAGGAGTCTAACTCCTCTGAATAAAAAACGATTATATCGCCTCTTTTTATATTATCTTTATTGTATACCACCGTGGCAAAACAGTTATCACCAACCTCTAAGGTAGGAGACATAGATTCTGAAGGTATATATATTTTAAATACTATGAACTTATTGATTATAAAAGCCAGTACTAATGCCACCAATATTGGGACAAGGAAATCGCTCACAAAACTCTTTTTTTTGCTTTCAGCATTACTCAAATAAAACACCAACTTTCTTTTTCTATATTTACGCTTTAATTAATATTGTCCCCAATTCCCTCTCATATATTTCATATGTTGCTTTGTATTTACAACCTTCACAGTCACATATTTAATTATATATTAAAATACTGTACTGTAAAAGAATAATATACTATAATCTTACTAGAATATTGTATACACTATATTTTATTTGGAGGATTTAGTTATGATTAAACTTGCACCATCCATTTTATCCGCGGACTTTGCAAAGCTTGGAGAACAGGTAGCACTTTTGGAAAAAGCCAAGGTTGACCTGCTTCATATAGATGTAATGGACGGAAACTTTGTGCCCAATATTTCTATAGGCCTGCCGGTTATAAAATCACTAAGACCTTATACTAAGCTGCCTTTTGATGTACATCTTATGATTGAAAAGCCTTCCCGTTACATAGAAGATTTCGCTAAAGCCGGAGCTGACTATATAACAGTTCATCAGGAAAGTGAGATACATATCGACCGCCTAATAGACCTCATTAAGAGCTTCAAGGTCAAGGCCGGTGTTTCTATCAATCCCGCTACGCCGGTTTCTGTTTTGGAGCATTTGCTTCCAAAGGTGGATTTAGTCCTTATTATGAGTGTTAACCCAGGCTTCGGAGGCCAGTCCTTAATCGAGTATACTCTTGATAAAGTAAAGGCCTTAAAGGAAATCAGGGAAAAGCACAACTACAGCTATGAAATAAGTATTGATGGCGGCGTTACCCTTGAAAACTGCCAGAGAATTGCAGCCTGTGGTGCTGATATCCTGGTATCCGGTTCAAGCATTTTTAAGAATAATGCCATTGAGGACAACGTTAAAGAATTTAGAGCCTTAACATAATTATGCAGTGAACATTAAAAGACGGGGACCTTCCCCGTCTTTTCTGTTATTAAACTGCTGCTTCTTCCTCTTCCTTAAACATGTCTATCTTATATTCCTTAGCTATGTCAATCAGCAAATCAAGCGCCCTGATTATCTGATGTTCTTTATGCTCACTGGTTACACAGAATCTAAGTCTTGACTGTCCCTTTGGCACTGCAGGATATACTGCCGGAGGTACAAAGACCCCTCTTTCCAACAGTAAATTGCTTAAAAGGAAGGCATCATTGTCATCTCCTACCATAATAGGTATGATTGCTGTTTTGCCTGCAAGACATGTATCCAACCCTCTCTTATGAGCTTCGGATACAAATATTTCTATGTTTCTGTGCAATCTCTTAACCGCTGAATTATCACGCTCTAAAATTTCAATAGCTTTTAAAGTGGCAGCTGCTGAAGGGGGATTTATTCCAACGGAGAACACAAAGCCCGGAACATTATATTTCAAGTAAGTTATGAGACTCTTCTTTCCTGCCAAATAACCTCCGCAGGTTCCTAAGCCCTTAGAAATTGTACCCATTTTGATATCTATGTCATATGGATCCAGCTTGAAGTATTCGTCTACCCCACCTCCATGCTCACCTATTACACAGGCTGAATGTGCTTCATCTACCATCAAGAAGAAGCCATACTTCTTTTTAAGTCTTACAAATTCAGGAATTGGGGCAATATCTCCATCCATTGAATAAACGCCTTCAACTACAACTAATATCTTTTCATACATGTTTCGAACATTCTTAAGAATACTTTCAAGAGCTGCGAAATCATTATGCGGAAAGGCCTTGGCATCACTTCTTGACAACTGCGTACCCTGAACTATGGAGTTGTGGGATAAGGCATCATAAAGTATAATGTCCCTTTCGTTACAAAAGTTACCTACAAAGGTTACATTTGTGGAGTGGCCTCCTACCAATACAATAGCATCTTCTGCATGTTTCCACTTTGCAATTCGTGCTTCCAATTCTTGATATAGATGCTTCTCCCCTGCAAGGATTCTGCTTCCACTGGCGGAAGTACCGTACTTTTCCGCTGCCTCCTTTGCAGCCTGAACAGTTTCAGGGTGACCTGACATTCCAACATAGTTATAAGATCCAAAATTCAAGATTTCTTTTTCTCCGTTAAGCATGGATACATCTCTTATAGTTGAGTCATGGCAGATAAAATATGGATTCCCCACTTTCTCTGCTTCCTTCTGTCTTACAAGGAATTGTTGATACTCCCTGGAATCTTCGAAATTAGTAATGGGTGTTACAGCTCCCCCCTCAGAGTCTGACGTTGATTCCGAGTAGTCTTGTATGCCCATTATTTTCTTTAATATCAATAGAGAAAGATTATTTACATTTGTACAATTATAGTATTCAGAATCCGGTATCACTATATTGAACTTTTCTTCAACCTTAACAAGAAGACTTATACTTGATAGACTGTCTCCGCCTAAGTCATCAATGAAATGAGCATCGTCTTTGACACTTTCCTCGGATAAGTGGAGCACCTCACTGAAGGCTTTTCTTATTTCATCCTTAATATTTTCAAAGTCTTTTTTATATCTTTCCTCTATTTTCATAGTCTTCTTTGAAGCCTCCATCACCTCAAATCCATTACCTTTAAGATCTAGTTCTACCAGGTTGATCTCCTTATTCTCTATAAACTTTTTAAGCTGTCCCCTCTTTACCTTTATTCCGTTTACCACCGGCAGAGGATCGCTGGTTAAATAAGCCTTATTTACCCTCTTCATAACAGGAAGGGTCCCATTTATTCTGTTTATAGAGTTTCTTAACTTATCGTAGTTTTCTTCTGTCAACATGCTTTTCTGCATGCTGAGTACCAAGGTTATATATTCATAATTTTCATCCTTTTTAGTTCCCAGCACTGACAATTGATTATGAAAGGGAAGCTTGTCGAAATAATCCTCCAATTCGTCAGGATATACATTTTCTCCGGACTCGTTCACTATGATGTCCTTTACCCTACCTTCAATCCAAAGCCTGTCACCCTTTATTCTACCGATATCTCCGGTACTAAACCATCCTTGTTCATCAAGCTCTGCCGGTATATGTTTACCATCTATAAGCCTTCCGCTGTGTATTGCTTTACCTCTTACAAAAAGCTCACCAACATTGTCCTTACCCTCAACCTTATACTCAACGTATTCCAAAGCGGTACCCACTGAGCCATTGAGTCTCTTGCTTAGACTTTCGCTTGATTCGCAGGAGGTTATACCAACTTCTGTCATGCCAAAGCCGCTGGTTAGGTAATAACCAATACCATTAATCAATTTTAAGGTTTCATAGGGTATATGGCTGCCGCCGCTGATTATGCACTTTATCTGAGGTCCCATCAAATTGTTCAGTGCACTCTTGAACATCTTCTGAGCCACCGATAGTCCAAATTTAGCATTGATTCTTTGAAGCAGAATGCTTGTGTTGAGCATTGTCTTAAACAACAGCTGCTTTCCAAAGGAAGCCTGCTCTACTTTTCTTAACACTGATTTTGCTATATTATTTGGCAGCAGTGGCACTGTAGTTATATGAGTAACTCCATGTTTCCTGCAGGCTTGCAGAATAGTTTCCGGTGACCTATCCTTTATGTAAACTAACGTAGCCCCATGAAAGCAATACCATATATATGATGCCATAAAGCCAAATATATGATGAAGGGGCAAAAAAGCCAGTATCTTATCTCCAGGCTTGGGTGCTATACGTTCACTCTCTATTATAAATCTCTCAGTATTACACACTTGATAGCAAACAGACTCGCCGGTATAATAATATACTTTGCTGGAGGAAGTAGTTCCGGATGTACAAAGAGCGAACTCTTTGTCCCAATTAGGTTTAAAGTCAGTATCTTCCTCATCAGCTTCTATTTTTTCTGTAATAATCATCTTAGCATCAGCCTGCTTTACTAAGTATGAAGTCATCTCATCATTCAAAGAGGCATCTATCAATAAAGGCTTGTAGCCGGTCATCAAAATAGCCCAAAACATAATAGGCCACCAAGGAGAATTTGCCATCTTTAGGGCTATATAAGAACCTTTATTTATTTCTGAGGTTAGCTTTTCCAGCTTACCAGCGGTTTTATAAATTTTATTTTTATAATCAGTATAAGTCCATTTAATAATTTTATCTTCTTCAATAAATTCACAAGCAGCACCTTGATTGCTCATCATGATCTCAAAAATACTTTTAAAATCCATAGAGGACTTTTTCAGAGCATCAAGATTTTTAACTGAATCTCTCATAATTTTTCATCTCCATATAATAATCTTTATAGATTAAACCTTTTATCTACTCTTTCCAGTTCATCATTTGTTTTTATACCTTTACCCATATAATAATTAATTATTATCTTTTCAAAGACCCTACCCGGCAAGAACTTTTTAACCAGTACAGAAAGCTTTTGCTCAAAGTTTCCCACCACATATCTGAGTTTGGGATTTGAGGTATGTATAATCTTATTTATAAGCTTACCTATAATTTCCGGATTACATCCATTAATTTCGTCACTTTCAAAGACAGAAACAGTCTTCAAAAAATCTTCATAATAACAGGATTTTTTGCTGGTAGCTGCAGAAAATTTTCTTCTGCTTGTAAATCCAGTTTTAAAATCCCCCGGCTCAAGGATACATACTTTTATTCCAAATCTTCTCACTTCCTTGCTAAGTGCTTCGCTGTACCCTTCTACCGCAAACTTTGTACTGCTGTATACCCCTTGATAAGGCAGGCCTATTACTCCCCCAATAGAAGAGCTGTTAATGATAATTCCTGTACCTAGCTTTCTCATATGCGGCAGCACTTCATTTATAACTCTCACCATGCCAAAGAAGTTAGTCTCAAAAAGTTCTTTAATTTCTTCAACATTTGTATCTTCCAGTGCCCCTGAAATTCCTGACCCAGCATTATTAAATAACACATCTATCCTTCCCTCTCTATCCATCACCCCCTTCACCGCAGCTTTAACTGAAGCCTCATCAGTCAAGTCCATTGTTATCATCCTTATGTTCCACTTGTCCATATCTTTATCTATTTTTGGACTCCTGCTTGTTCCGTACACTATTGCCCCCTCTTTTGCAAGATACAGCGCAGTAGCTTTACCGATGCCTGAGGAGGCCCCGGTGATGAAAATCACCTTTCTGGTCTTATCCATACATCAACGCCCCTCTAAATATTTTAATAAAACCTATTATACTAAATAATTAGATACTTTATATATTTTTTTGAATATTCAAATATCTTTTTTTACTTCCAATCATTATATTATACAGCATTTCCTTGTAATAATTCTATGCTTTTTTTATTTTGATATGCTTCACTATTAAAGTGTAATTGTGGCGCCAAAATGATAAAAGTTGCGAACCGTCCCTCTCTATATAAAATTATGTTATTATGATAGAATATAATCAAAACGTATACATTTTTATAAATACCATAGGAGCTGATAATTTGTTCGAAATTCCACAGCTTTTAATAGTTATCTCCTTTGATGCATTGTCAACCCTGGACTTTGAAACAATAAACAGCCTGCCAAACTTTAGTCAATTTTTAAGAAATTCCTCTTATTGCAAAAGAGTTAAATCTATATATCCCTCTCTCACCTATCCAGCACTTGCAACAATAGTAACAGGGAAATATCCTAAAAATCATGGTGTAATAAACAATACCCTGCTGCAGCCGGGAAGGGACAAACCCGATTGGTATTGGTACAGAAAGTACATAAGTAGACCTACCCTATATGATAAAGCTATTGATAAGGGTTTAAAAGTAGCAGCACTATTATGGCCTGTTACCGGACGTTCCCGCATACAATATAGTATGCCAGAAATATTTGCAAACCGTCCTTGGACCAATCAGATAATTGTTTCCATACTCAGCGGCAGTCCTTGGTATCAGTTTATCTTAAATCAGAAGTTGGGACACCTTAGAAGAGGCTTTCAGGAACCATACTTAGATGATTTCGTTCATGAAAATGCTCTTTACACAATAAAGCATTACAGCCCAAATCTCATGCTGATTCACTATACGGACTTGGATTGGCAAAGGCACAAACACGGCTTCTATTCTAAAGAAGCAAAGGAAGCTTTAATCCGTCATGATACAAGACTAGGAGAAATAACAAATAACGGTGTCTTCAGTATAATTTTATTATTCGTACTAGGTGGTCTTATATTAACTAAGGTTCCTGAAAAAAATTCATAGAATTAAATCATCATTTGATACTTATTTAAATTTTAAGGAAGGCGGTGGAGCTTTGGAAGACAGAATTTATTGGATCGATTTTGATACTATGTATAATTTTATGAAGGATGTGTTCATGTCAGCAGGATTACGGGAAGAGGATGCAGCAATTTGCTCTGATGTATTGATTGCCGCAGACAAAAGAGGTATTGATTCCCATGGTATAGGAAGACTTAAGCCTATTTACATCGATAGGATCCGTGAAGGTATTTTGAATCCCATTACCAATATAGAAATAGTGAAGGACAATATGGCCACCTCAGTTATAGATGGCCACGATGGCATGGGTCATGTTATTGCAAATAAGGCCATGAGTATGGCCATAGAAAAGGCTGAGAAATTTGGCCTAGGCATGGTTGCAGTAAGAAATTCTTCACACTACGGAATCGCCGGCTATTATACCTTAATGGCAGCAGAAAAAGGCATGATAGGTATCACCGGTACCAATGCAAGGCCCTCAATTGCTCCAACCTTTGGTGTAGAAAATATGCTGGGTACTAATCCTTTGACCTTTTCAATGCCTACAGACGAAGAGTTTCCCTTCTTCTTAGACTGTGCAACCTCAATTACCCAACGAGGTAAAATAGAAGTATATGACCGTCTGGGAAAAGAACTCCCTGTAGGCTGGATAATAGATGAGCACGGAAATGCCAGAACGGATACCCACCAGGTATTGGAAGACCTAGTAAAGGGAACAGCGGCCTTAGCCCCCTTAGGCGGAATTGGTGAAGAAACCGGCGGCTATAAGGGCTATGGTTATGCCACGGTAGTGGAAATACTGTCAGCAGCCCTCCAGGCGGGAAGCTTCTTAAAGGCATTGAACGGCATCGACGCTGATGGTGCAAAGAGGCCCTATCATCTTGGCCACTTTTTCATAGCTATAAACATTGAACATTTTATTGAACTTGACAAGTTTAAAAAGATTGCCGGAGATATTTTGAGATCCTTGAGAAACTCAAAGAAAGCGCCGGGACAAGATAGAATCTATACCCCCGGCGAGAAAGAATATGAAACATGGCTTTATAGAAAGGATAAAGGAGTGCCGGTAAATTTAGCGCTACAGAAAGACATCTTATCTCTAAAAAAAGAATTCAACCTTCAACAATATGTGTTTCCTTTTGAGGAATAATATAGTTTTCTTACAAAGGGATGTTTCTATAGTGACAAATTAAGAGTGACAAGTTTAGGATATCTTTTCTCAGCAAAGCTGAGATAAGCTTAAAATATAAGAAATTCAGCCAAGCTGAATTTCATCCATAACTTGTCACTTGCCACTTTTCACTTGTCACTGATTCGCAATTTCCTTCTATTCTGCTACTACTTTTTTTATTCAATCATTTTCCACTGTTAAAAGTTCCTTCTGCAAGAATAAGTCTAATATAATTTCATTGTCAGCTTCATTGTAGAAAAAGTGTTAAGCCCATAGTGTTCATCACCATAGATACCTCCAATAGTATTAAACCCTTGTTTCGTCCAAAATCTTAGTGCCTGCCAATTCTTTAAGTGTACTCCAAGCCCAGCTGTATTAAAACCAGCCTCTTTTGACTTCTTTATAAATTCACCAACAACTTCTTCACCATATCCCATTCTTTGGAAGTCCTTGTGAATAAACAAACCTCCTATCCAGATAGTGTTGCTGTTAGGGTAACCCATATAATATTCTAAAAAACCAATAACCTTCCCAGTGTCTTTACTTTTTATGCTTCTAAATTTAATAAATTCTTTACTACCCCCAGGAGGAAGTTCCGGTTCCCTTAAGCACTGTTCAATGTATTCCTCCCTATGCTCAACCCCACAATATTCAATCATATAACCACAAGAAAGATATACTTCCTTAAGGTCTCCAATAACTTCATTATCATAATATTTTAGTGTAGCCCTTGGTGTCTCTATACCTATTGTGGAAAGAAAATCTCCTCTCCAATATTTAGCACCATCCCTAGTTCTGCATATAAGTTTGTTATCTATTAGCTCTCTTCGTAAAATAAAATAATCATTGAAACTATGGTTATCATCAATTATTTTGTTTAACTCTTTTTCAGTATAGAATTTATTATACTGAAAGCTTTTTACTAGATGATTTAATACTGTTATCTTATCCGTACGCTTAGATGGCCAAACCTTTATAATTCCTTTACTATCTAAATAGTTGTGAAGCGTCCCCATACTGCCCCTCCTATTCTTTTATCCAATATTCTTTGCAGTCCTTGGTTCTTTCCATGAAACCATATTCTATGAGGTATCTTCTCAATGTGACAAAGTCATCATATATAGATTTCAAAATATCATTAACCTCCTGTTCAGTATACCTTTTCTTGGGAATAAAAGCCCCTGCTATTTTCTTAAGCACTATTACCTTTTTCTTCTCACGGGCAGGAAACTTTTTGAGTTTTAAGTTCTCCTGTGGTAAAAAGTATATCTTTAAGGTATTTTCTCTTTCTTCCTCAGTAATTGCATATCTATCATCAATCATTGTAGCCCCTGAATGAATCTCAATAAGTTGATTTTTTGTCTCATTTTCAGCATTTTTACCTGAAACCTCCATACTTTCATTCATCAGCTCAATTATAGATAGATATATCTTTGCTTGTTTGGCCTTTTCTCTTAAGGCAAACCTCTGAGTCCTAATTGTTGCAGCACTGTTTCCATGTAATTTTGTAATTTCTTTATCAGAGATACCCTTATAGAAGCTTTCAACCAGCTCTTTTTGGATATCTGTCAGACCGGTATATCTTCTGTCCATGTTAATAAGATACTCAAATACTGATCCATGGTTCTTCCCAATATGCTTTACGATAGCCTTTTTAGCTTCCATAAGCTCATCATCAGCTTGATAAATGTATCCTTCCTCAAAGCTTTCTCCACACATTAGGCATATATATTTCTCTTTGTCTTCCTGATAGGCATACCCCCTTTTGATATCTTCCACACTGCTTTTCCAAAGTAATTCATTCATTATTTCGAACACCTACTTATTATATTTATATATCATATAAACATAATATCTTTTTGTTTATTGAATTTCAATATATTATTTCTAAACTTTTAAAATTTTATTTTGTAAAAAACTTTAGTTTCCGGATTAAACACGATGAGCTTTCCTTTATTAAATTGATAAATAAAAGATGCAGGGCGAAGGACAAAATTCACCTACTGCATCTTAAATGTCAATTTAAATTATTCTTTTCTATATACAAGACGGCTTCCATTATCCTTTTCAATTTTCACATCCGGATATACTCCGTTCAACACTTCTGCTTTAAATCTCTTTCCGTCTTCCGTATGTTCTTCTTCTTCGAAGCTATCCTCCACTACATCCTTATATTCAAAGGGTTTTCCAGAAGGTACTTTTTCCAGCTTTTCCGGGTCTACATGACTTCTTTCCATTAAGTAACACTCCTCCTTATAAAGATATTTCCTTATTATTATTCTTATAAACCTCAAGTATTATGTTGTAATATTTTAGCCCCCATAAAAAATGCAAATATTTATAAGTATATCTTCTAAAACTTGAAGCAAACTAAGTTAGTAAATTACTTTTAAGGAGGGTTCTCTATGCCAAAAGCAAAAGATTATGTTGATCAATGCATTTCAACTGTACAAAACGCAGTTGGCACACTACAACAAGCACTAAACTCTGCAGAAAAACCGGAAAACAAAAATAAAATACAAGGAGCTATTAACGCTCTTAATAACGCTAAGCAGCAATTATCCGGTTATCAGGATTAATCTCTCTATTAAGTATGTTCAAAATGTAAAAACAAAGGAGCTGTGGTATTAGCAATTTAAAATTTGCTAATACCACAGCTCCCTTTGCATAAAAAACAGCTGTTATCAAAGTTTATAGTTGTTACTGTTAGCCACCTCATGAACACATTCCTTGATAACCCTTAAAGCATTCAGATCAACAACTTCACCCGGCGCAAATTCAGTAGAAGGAACATCCACCTATATAGAGATTTACTACTTTTGTGTCAATGCCATCAGCTGCTGCAATTTGATGCAGATAGTGAGTTGCATCTTCAGAAAAACTATTTCCTATGGCCAAAATCTTAACTTGTCCCATCTCCTGAATCTCCTTTTATTATTTTTGCAAAATTTATTTCTCTAACTTGATTTTAAGCAAAGCTTACCAATATTGCAATAAAAAGTCCAAGACATTTTATATACACAGAAACTATACTTAAGTACACTTCTACCCCATCATCATATAATAGTATAGGTAAGTTTGTTTAAAGAAGGAGATACCATGCAGATTCACGTAGTTCAACCTGGACAGACAATACTTCAAATAGCTAGATTATATAACTCCACAATTGCCGCTATCGTAGGAGCCAATGAGTTGGAAAATCCCAATCAATTAGTGGTTGGCCAGACATTGGTAGTACCCATCGTAGGCAGCTTTTATTGGGTTCAACCTGGAGATAGTTTATACACCATTGCCCGAAAATTTGGCTTAAACTATCAGGCTCTCGCACAGGTCAATAGAATTTCAACAACTCAGCCTCTGCAAGTTGGTCAAAGATTGTATATACCACCAACCCCTCGAAGAGAGGCAGAAATAAACGCTTATATTGAACCCTTAGGTGGCACAGTCAGCGCCGAATTGCAGCAATCAGCCAGAAATGCAGCACCACATTTGACATATCTGGCACCCTTTAGCTTTCAGATTCAAAGAGATGGAAGCCTAAAGGCACCCCCATTGGGTAATTTGCCAAACATTGCTAGAGCAAATGGAGCCACACTGATGTTAGTGGTTACAAATCTTGAGGAAGGGCAATTCAGTGCAGAACTTGGAAGAATAATTCTAACAAATGATGAAGTTCAGAACCGTCTGCTGGATAATATCATAGCTGCAGCAGGACAGTATAATTTTAGAGATGTACATTTTGATATGGAGTTTTTGCCTCCAGAATTAAGAGAAAATTATAATAACTTTTTAAGGAAAGCTAAGAGGCGATTATCTGCTGAAGGTTTCCTAATGTCAACGGCCCTGGCGCCTAAAACCAGTGCTACTCAGGCCGGTGAATGGTATGAAGCTCATGACTATAGAGCACATGGAGAAATAGCAGACTTTGTTGTGCTAATGACCTATGAGTGGGGCTATAGCGGTGGCCCACCAATGGCAGTTTCCCCAATTGGACCGGTGAGAGAAGTTGTTGAATATGCTTTGACTGAAATGCCTGCGTCAAAAATAATGATGGGGCAGAATTTGTACGGATATGATTGGACACTTCCTTTTGTACCTGGAGGAGAATATGCCAAAGCTGTAAGTCCTCAGCGGGCCATTGAGATAGCAGCAGAAAATAATGTGGACATCAGTTATGACACCAAGGCTCAGGCCACTTACTTTTATTATACAGATGATCAAGGAAGACAGCATGAAGTATGGTTTGAGGATGCTAGGTCAATTCAAGCTAAATTTGACCTTGTAAAGGAACTTGGCTTACGTGGAGTAAGCTACTGGAAATTAGGACTTCCCTTCCCTCAAAACTGGCTGCTGATAGAAGATAACTTTGAGGTAGTTAAACGATAATATTCCCCCAGTAGGATAGATATTAATTATCCTACTGGGGCTAATTACTTCAAGATCTGTAACGTCAAAATGATGTCTACCATTAATATAATCAACGATAGACATCATTGCACCTTAGTCTAATACAATTGCATGAACAGCCTCAATCAAATCAACCACATTGGATCGCTTGATCAATGATACTGGTTTGCCATCGACCACTGCAAGGCAATTTGTTCCGTCATATCTGTACAAATCAATCTGGATTTTCGAGAAGTTTTCGTTATCCAAATAGAGTGTCAGACTGATTTCCTTCTTTTGCTTCGGTTGTTCATCGGTAAAGCTTTCTGCCTCTAGTGCCTGCAGAGCACTCTTGAGATTAGTAATTGTCAGCTCTTCCTCCTTATAATAGTAAGTACGCTTGTCATCCTTTTTCTCGGTAGTGATGGTATAGTCTGTACCTTCCAAAGAAATATCAATTTTATTTATATCCGCAAAATCTCCGGCAAATACTTCCTTATGTCTTAATGAATTATAAGATGCTGCCATCAAGTTCTTATACTCAGCAGAAGTAATTTTATATACAATCTTTGATTCCCCCACTCTTGCGTATGCAGTAATCTCTTTCTCTTCCGAGCTATTACTGTCTTCTTTTTCAGAGGCCTCGGCAGCTTTCTTTTCTTCCGGATCACGGCTTACATTTAATACATAGGTATCTGAGATTTCTTCACCGTCATCATTCTTTTTAGTATAATTTACAGTTACAGTCAATTCAGGTGCATCCAAGCCATATTTCTTCAGTTCCTCATCTGACACATTATATGTTGTATAGTTAAGCAGACTTAAGCTGCTTATGTTGTACAGATAACTTTTCACTTTTGTAGTATCAAGGGGTAGTTTTTTTCCATCTTGTTGTGCAAAATATACATCATCGTCGTTATAAGTGTTAGTGCTTCCTTCTTCATATACAACATTATAATTTTCAGTTCCTGTAAATTTAATTTCTGTAACCTTATCAAATTGTAGGGTTTCATCATGGTGGATCACATCGCTGAGAGTTGCATCAAAATGATCAAGAGGATCATTTTTTACCAGATAAACATTTCCATCTCCAATGGACACATATCGTTGTGAATCCATGGTGCTGAAATCCCCTAGCTTAACTTCATAAGTCTTTTCATCTGTTGAGAATTTGATGGTACAAGTCGGGTCAGCCAAACCATACTGACCATAGTCCTCTACATCTTCAATAATAAAAGATACCCCGAATTCCTTAAACTGTGCCAAAAGCTCATTGATTTTTTCTTCATCTACAGGAAAGTCCTCATCCTCGTCATAAATCCATTTTTCATCCTTATGGAAGGAAAGGGTATTTGATTCATATTCCCAAGATAGGGTCTTCACAGACTCACTGGGAATCTTTAGAATAATCTCATCGCTGTTTTTAATCTTTTCTTTATGCTCTTCGACCCTTCTCACTATAATTGTTGCAATGCAGGCAACAACTAAAATTCCCAATAATAAATAGATTCTTTTAGACCGTTTCATTTTGCATCCTCCTTCTTCTCAGAACTACACAAATGCCAACAGTCAGATAAAGCAGTGGAAATACACCGATCATTATCACTTTCAACATAGAGGAAGTGGAGTCGCTGATGGTCAAATAGTTATAATCCAGTGACTTACTGCGGATTGCTATTGCTTCACTCTGTCCAATCAATGAAGATACTGCATTCATTCCCAGATCCACGTTAGCTCCGGATGAGTAGGTATTATACATCTCATCTAGGAAGACAGAAGATGCAAACCATACAATCCTGCCGTTGTTGGTGCTTGTAATAGAAACTGCTAAAGTAAACGGTCCATCGATATCTCCTTCTTCTTTCTCATAGTTGCTTATATTGAATCCTGCTGTCTTGCTAAAAGCGGTATCTGAGGTGTTAAGCAGGGCAGTTACTTCTCCAATGCTTGATGTTTCCTTTATTTTAAGCCCTTGAGATATGGGCATGATTGCAAAATACTTTTCTTCAATCAGAGAGTCTGTAATTTCATGGCTGGCAATATCCGGCAGCAGTACATAAGGTGACTGGAATGCATAATGCATTCTGTCTTTCTCAACTACAATACCTTCATAGGTCTCTACCCCATAGACTGAAAGTAGGCTGTACAGATTCTTCAGAATTCCGTCCTTCGTTGGTCCTGCCATTACAAGCAACTTTCCGCCATCTTTCACATAGCCCTCCAACATTTTCTTTTCCTCTTCGGAAATGTCGCTTTCCGGTGCATAGATCATTATGCTATCTGCATCCTCAGGAATGGAATCCACCTTCAACAGAGATAATTTTTTTATCTCAATATTATCTTTTTCAATCTGGTCTTTAAAGCTAGCTGGAAGTTCTGCTTCCCCATGTCCCTCCAGCAGATATAACTGAGGAAATTCTTCACTAACCACATAGTCTATAGCAGAGGTAATAGCCCCTTCTCCGTCAAAGGAGGTTTTTGTGGAATAGGTATAAACATCGTTTTCCTTAAGATAAATATCATCGTAGCTTATAAACCTATTACGGTCTCCGCTTTCTACAACCAGACTATTGTTTTTAACTGTTTCATCCGTATACTGTTTTACAAATGTAGGAAATACATCCGGATTCTTTTTAACTACTTTAATATGGTCAGAAAGACTATCATATTTGCTCAAGAGGTTTTCTATAACATCATCTTCTTTACCGGATTGTACAATCCAATAGATGGTTACATCCTTTTTCAGAGCATTTACCACCACTTTAGTGTTGCTAGTGATGGAATATAGCTTTGAGGAGCTGATGTCATATTTGGTTAGGTTTGTTGGCAAAGAAGAAACAAAAAGATTTGCTACGATCATAATAGCTAACACTACTGCGGTCATGATCAGAGAATAAGATCCACCACGGGAAGCAATTCGATTTTTTTCTGTAAGCCATGAAAACTTTGGAAGTTCTATTTTTTTCATCAGTTATACCTCCTCTTCTCCAGTGACTGCACAGACAGGAACAAAAAGAATACAATAATTGTTATATAATACATGATGGCAGTCATGTCAAAAACCCCATTTACTATAACATTAAACCTTTCAAACAGTGACAGCTTCGCCATAATACTTGGCAACAAGCCTTCAAATTTAGTTGCATCTATGAGGTAAGCAATCATAGTTCCCACTACAGCTAATATGCAAAATCCATAGGCAAGGTTCGAATTTTTTGTCAAGTTTCGGATGACAACCCCTAGGACCAGGATAATTACGCACGTGGCTGCAAGTGCCCCCATAGCTGTAGAGGATACATATTCCGATAGACTGACGCTATAGTAGTTGAGTAAAATTACAGCAATACCAATACCAGCTGCAAATCCCTGATTTTCCGTGAGGGAAGATATAAATATTCCCACTGCAATCAAAGCACTACCCATGATAAAGAAAGCTAAAATAGAGCCGTAGGATGTCAATAGATACACATCACCAAACTTTGAAAAGATTAATGGGTATATGCAGACAATGCATAGTGGAATTAAATAAACCGTCAGCAGGGCAATAAATTTGCCAACAATCACTTCTGTTGTGGTGATTGGCAAGGAATAAAGAAGCTGATCAGTCTTTTGTTTCCTTTCCTCTGAGATTATACGCATTGTTAATATTGGCACGATGACTACAAATATAAGGCTGCCAAAGCTTAGAACAAATTCAAAATTGCTGACTGCTGCCTGTATGTTATAGAGTACTGATCCTATTCCGACAAATGCTAATAGGAATGCTCCAAAAACATATGCTGTCAGCGAATGAAAATAAATTCGCAACTCATGTTTCAAAACCGCTATCATCTGGCAACCTCCTCACTTTCCGTTATTTCCATGTCAGTCTCGCTTCCTAAAGAAGCATTATCTTTGTTATTGTTTTCTGTAAGCTCAATAAATACATCTTCCAGGTTTGCCTTTTTCAATGTCATTTCCAAAAGTACCTTACCCTTTGCAGCAAAAGCTGAAAAAATGGCACCTGAAATATCATAGATATTATCATGATCTGTTCTTATATGAGCAACAGCATATTCTGTATTTCTTTCGTCAAAGCTCATATCGGTAATATGGTTGACATCTGCCAATGTCTCCTTAATTTCTTCTCTAGTAGCATCGGAAGTGATGATTATCTCATTTGGTGTCATCAACAACTTCTCAAGCTTTGATGGCTCATCAAAAGCAACCAGCTTTCCTTTAGAAATTATAAGTACCTGATCACAAATTGCCTGTACTTCTGAAAGAATATGAGAGCTGAATATCACCGTGTGTGTTTTTCCTAGTTCTTTGATCAGATCACGGATCTCGATAATCTGAATTGGATCAAGACCAACGGTTGGTTCGTCAAGAATGATGACTTTTGGGTTTCCAAGAAGGGCCTGAGCAATTCCCACTCTCTGCTTATACCCCTTAGACAGTGCTGAAATACAGCGGTTTTTCACATCTGTAAGTTTTGTCCGCTGTATAACTTCCTCAATCTGTTTCTTAAGCTCTGCTCCCCGTAGTCCTTTTGCTTCACCCACAAATTTTAAATATTCCAAAGGTGTTTCAGACATGTATAATGGGGGCTGCTCCGGAAGATAGCCAATGAGCTTTTTTGCCTTATCAGGTTCTTCAAAAATATCATAGCCGTCAATTCTTACATGCCCTGATGTTGCTGAAAGACATCCTGTCATGATGTTCATAGTTGTTGATTTTCCGGCTCCGTTGGGTCCCAGAAAGCCATATACATGCCCTTCATTGATCTCAAAAGAAAGATCATCAACAGCCGTAAAATCACCATAACATTTTGTTAAATGTTCAACCGATATCATAATTTACCTCCTCCCCTTGCTTCTCTCTTTCGTAAGCATACTGATTATAGCATTGAAAGCTGAAATGAAGCTGAAAACTTTTGCTATTTATAACAAAAGGATGATGTCCGCAGTTATGCGTTCTTCATCCTTTTAATACATGATTTATGAACATGGCAGGTCAACATAAAAACAATTAATGCCGTTTCTACTTTCCACCCAAATCTTACCTCGATGCCGCACTACTATACTCTCAGCAATGGATAGACCTAAGCCAAAGCTGCCATTTCTGCTTCTGGCTTGATCACCTCGGTAGAAGCGTTTGAATATGTTTTGGGCTTCTTCTGGGGAGATACTCTCACCTTCATTTGCAACAACCAGTAAGCAGCGCCCTTTCACATGCTTATTTAAGGTAACCCATGTAGTTCCGGCTTCTTTGGAATATTTCTGAGCATTATCAAGCAGAACATCCATAAGCTGATGGAGCTGAGCCTCTTCACCTGTGACCTTAATGCCATTATCTATCTGTGCTGTCAAGGTCAGTCCTCTCTCGAAAAATACTGGTTCAAAGGGAAGGAGTGCGTTTGATACCAGCTTGCTATAATCCACAATATCTAAAATCTCCTTTGATTCAGCATTATCCGCTCTTGCAAGCTGCAGCATTTTTTCAATTAAGCCACGCATTTGCCGGGACATAGTTAAGATACTGCTTATGAATTTCTGTTTACTTTCCTCATCATATTCCCGGCTCTGTGCGAGTTCTGCATTTGTCATAATAACCGTTAGCGGTGTTTTAAGTTCATGAGAGGCATCAGCCACAAACTGACGTTGCTGTTTCAATGCCAAGTCCACCGGTTTTACGGCCCATTTAGACAGTAAAATGCTTATGCACAAAAACACCAAAAAACTTAATATACCAATAATAAAACTGGTTTTTGTCAGGTTATCCAATGTAGCACGTTCACTAGTAATATCTGAAAATACTAAGTATCGGTTCATCGGTGTATCAAACCGATAATACCTTAGATTATATTCTTCTATAACACCAAACTTTTTAGGAGATGTGAAGGTCACTTCGATAATATTATCTAAGAAATCCTCGTCAGAGAGGTCATAATATCCTCCTCCGGTTGCTACTAACTCCCCCCGCAGTCCTAGCTGAATGGTAAAATAGGGTAACCGTACATCACTCCCTAATGTATTTGGTATCTCTAATTGAAATGGGCGGCTGGCAATGCCTTGCATCATTCTGATACTCTCTGCCTCAAGGTTTGTCCTTGTGAAATGAAAAACTAATCCAAATATAACACACAGCATTATAGTTACTATACTCATATTTATCATAACGAATTTGAAACGCAGATTTTTAATCATGCTCACTTACCTCCAGGTGATACCCTAGCCTTCGTATTGCCTCAATCCGAATATTGGATCCGATACTTGCTAGCTTCTTCCTCAAAAAACCAATATAGACCTCCACATGGTTTTCAACAGCATCGGAGTCATATCCCCAGACTCTGGTAAGAAGCATCTCCTTTGATAGAATTTTTTCTCCGGCCTGAAAAAGTGGGAGCATTATATCAAACTCCTTTGCTGAAAGGCGGACATTGTTCTCACCACATATCAGCATAGCAGAGGAAAGGCCTAATGATGTATTTCCAAATGTAATCTCATCTACCTGGTCACCTTTTCTGCGTAATAATGCATTGATACAGGCCAAAAGTTCTCTGGTGTCAAAAGGCTTGGTCAGGTAATAATCCGCGCCGGAATTCAAACCTGCAATACGATCCTCCAATTCTGATTTTGCGGTCAGCATCAATATGGGTGTACCTAAACGCTTGGCACGAATTCTTCTGGCTATTTCATACCCGTCCATTTTGGGCAGCATCACATCCAGAATCACCAGGTCGTAAATTCCTAATTCTGCATATTCTCTTCCCTCTTCTCCATCGTATGCAACATCAACCTCAAAACCTTTTTTCGTCAGAAATGATTGAATGGAATCAGCCAGTAAGCTTTCATCCTCAATGATTAATATCTTCAAGGTGCTTCACCTCCAATATCCCTATCCTATCATAATACTACATTAAGCTGAATTGAAGCTGAAAACCTTTGATTCCAACACATTCAAGACCTATTTATATTTGCTTGACACATCAACACCATCGTTTCCACATCTCTGGATTTAATCTGTTTTCACACCAGCTAAAGCAGCCTGTTCTCTTACATAAGCCGCAGCCTTCTTATAACTATCAAAATCAGGTAAATGTTCAACAAATAATGTTGTATCCGGCCCCAGCCACTCACATAGCCTAGCAACCTTTTGATAATTTATTATTCCTTTTCCCGGCATGGTTTCATGGATTACTGTTGTATAGGCATTCTCCATGATTACATCCTTTCCATGAATGCTCTTAATATGTGAGCCAAGTTTAGTAAAGCATTCCTCAATGAACTCATCACAGAAGAGATATCTTTTCGGACAATTAATCATATTAACAAAGTCTAGATGTACTCCAAAAGCCTTCCTATCTACATCTTGAATTAATTTAAGATATTCGTCCGGTGAATCCGGTACCATCCAAGGCATAGTCTCTATTGTATAAAAGGTCCGCTTTGGTTTTACAGCGTCAATAATCTCTCTTATAGAATCAACTACCAATGCATAGGTATCCTTTGAGTAATTTTCTCTATAAAAGCCATCCCAAATTTCTCCTCTGCTTCCTGTTATGTTTACACAGCAATTTGCTCCCAGTTCGTCTGCCAATTCCAGTTGGTTTTTGCAATAATCCAGCGCTACTTTTCGTTCATCATCATAAATGGAGATAACATTTTTCCAGACACCAACTTCCCCAATTACCAGATCATGTTCCTTGGCACAATGTAAGTAAGCTTGTCTCTCTTCCTTACTTGCACCATGGTCAATTGGTGCCAAAACCGCCCTGTATCCCAATTCTCTTACTAATTTATACCATTCTTCTGGATTACTATAAGTTTTTTCTATTCCCCCACCAATTCTCAAAGCCATCTCTCCTTCAGCCTATAATTTTAGTTTCAACTACCAACCATTTCTTTGCCAGATTACTGTTGGGTCAATGTTCTTTAAGTCCCGGGAACAAGTTCTTGCCATTACCCCAGCTAACTCTTCAGTCATTTTTATGATCTGATTTTTTACTCCCTCAGAACCATTATTTTTTAATGGCTCCATAATCACTCTGCCAGCAGAAACTGCATCTGCGCCCAAGGCAAGAGCTTTAAATACATCAATTCCACTCATAATACCACAGTCAACGAAGATAGGTATTTGGTGATTGATTACTTTAGCTATTTTGGGTAATATGTATAGCGGAGGCACTGCATAGTTCATAATTCCATGATGATGAGAAACAACTATTCCTTTAGCCCCAGCTTCTAAAGCTTTATAGGCATCTTGCTCACTTAGAACACCTTTTATAATAAAAGGCAATTTCGTAGCTTTTATAAATTCTTTTAGTTCAGTAAGAGACTTAGGTTTCATCTTCTCACCTAAAACAACATCATATTTACCATTTCCTCGAAAAGCATGGTCTACATCCATACCAAGAGCCAAAACCCCACAGCGTTCTGCATGCTCAATTCTCCGGAAAATATAGTCATTATCAGCATATGGTTTAATTATATTTATGGTACGGGCACCAGTAGCCGTTATAGCTGATATTTCGGCTTCGTCACCCATACCTGCCCAGTTAACAGCATTTGCTTCACGGGCACCCTTGGCCATTTCAATCATTCCATTTTCTCGTATATTGTCCAAATGTGACAGAGCCGCCATCATAATAGGCGTATCAAATGTCTCCCCATATAGTTCAAATTTTGTTGAAGGTATAACGGCATCTATATGCCTCATTTCAACTAATAATGAATCAAAGTATTCTCTTGTAATCTGATCTGAGTCCCAGGGTTTACTGCGTTCCATATCTTTCATTTTTGACACTCCTTACTTATAAGTATAATTTCCTTAACCTGTACCTTATCTGTCGGTTTATTAAGCAATCATTTGAAACACTTTTTACAAATCAATTTCAAGTAATATTGGTGTATGATCTTGTCTTGGGCCTGAATCAATCATTTCAGATCTAATGACCTTATCCGCAATGCGATCACTAACTAACCAATAGTCAATTCTCCATCCGGAATTATTAACTTTACTGGTTTTAACACGCTGGGCCCACCAAGTATAGGCCCCTGTTACATCACCGTGAATATATCGAAAAGTATCTGTAAAACCTTTTGCTAAAAGATTTGTGAACCCTTCACGTTCCTCATCAGTAAATCCGGGTGAATTGTGATTGCTGTTAGGATGCGCCAAATCTATTTCCCTATGCGCTACGTTGAAATCCCCTGTTGCAATAACATACTTCTCTTTATCTAAGCTTGCTAGATACTCTGCATATTTTTCATCCCAGATCTGACGTTCTTCCAAACGGTTCAAACCATCCCCTGCGTTAGGTGTATAAACTTGTGTTAAGAAAAATTTATCAAACTCTAATGTGATAATTCGGCCCTCATAGTCCATGGTACCTGGCGCACTAATAGCTGGATAGGTAACAGATGGATTTAAAGTATCCTTATATAAAAACATTGTACCCGCATACCCCTTACGGGCTGGATCGACTGAACTATTCCAAACAATTTTATAATTTGGAAACATCTCCTTCAAAATTTCAAAATGCTTTTTAGAAGGTCCATCACTTGGTAATTTTGTTTCCTGAATGGCAATTACATCCGGATTATATTCTGCAAGCGAACTTAATACATTTTTAGATAATAGAGCCCGTTCTGAACTACTTGTCAGTGCTGCATTTAATGAATCAATATTCCATGAAATAAATTTCATTGATTACCCACCTCGTATAATATACTTATTAAATTTTTCATTTCTTAAAGCTTATATAGTATGAAAGCTGAAATAGGGTTTCTCCCTGGCCCAGAAGCTTTAGCTGATAATATAAGATCCAATTGTAAGGTAAACATCATTTTACAGCATTGGCTACATCACTACACAAAAATGCGAAAATCTGACCAGGCTGTCTTCATAATAATTTCCATTTTTTTGTGTCTACTATATTGACATAGGTCCATTATTTATTTTGCGTAAAAATGTACCCCCACCTATTAATTAGCATAAATCAAATTTTAGATTAAGTATATTTTAAATCGATAATTAAATCCTCCACTCTTTTAGGTTTTGATATAAAATATCCCTGTATATTCTTTATTCCTAATTTTTTTAGTATATCATACTGTTTTTTATTTTCAACCCCTTCTACAACCACTTCTGCTCTTAGTTTTCCTGCAATATAAACTATAGCTTGTATTAAAATTCTCGCTTTTTCGTCTTCTTCAATTTTATCAATTATGAATTTATTTATCTTTATCTCACTAATTGGCAATTGCATCACATTTATTATAGATGAATAACCTGTACCAAAATCATCTAAAGCTATTTTGGCTCCTCTTTCAATAACTTCATTTATTTTATCTTCCTTCAAATTTAATATTTGAGTTTCAGTTAACTCAAAAAATATGTTTTTAATATTTATACCATACTTTTTCATCAAAGTATTGATTTGATAAAAAAAATCATTGTTTCTAAGTTGTATAGGAGATACATTTATATTGAATCTAATATCAAATCCCTTTTTAGTCAAACTATCTATATCTCTAAATATTCTTTTTATAATGTTTAAGCCAAACTTTTCTATAAGCCCTGTTTCTTCTAAGAGTGGAATAAATTCAGAAGGTGGTATTTCACTATATTTATTATTGTTCCATCTTGCAAGTGCTTCAACTGCTTCAATTTTACGACTTTTAACATTATATATTGGTTGATATACAACATAAAATTCCTTATCTTCTTCTACAGCCTTTTTAAGTTCTATTATCAAATCAGCTTTTTTCTTAATTGCATAATCCATATCTTCATTAAAGAAAGTATATCTATTCTTACCCTTTTGTTTTGAATGATACATAGCTATATTGGCTTTTCTAATTATTTCTTCCAAACTTTCTTTCCTTGATGGTATATATATTCCGGCACTGACAGTGGTGTAAATTTCCTTATTATTTATCCTGAAAACTTTATTTGCATCTGACATGATATTCTCTATGCAATTCTGAATATCCTCTTTAGTTTTATTCACAAATATTAATATAAATTCATCTCCGCCAAACCTAAAAACCATAGAATTATCATCCAGGGAATTTATTAATTTTTTACTTATGTATATTAACACTTCATCTCCTATTATATGACCGTAAGCGTCATTAATAAGTTTTAAATTATCTATATCCAGAAAAACCAAAGCAATCTCTTTGTTTTTATTCTCTTTGTAATATTTATTTAAATATCTTCTATCAGGCTGTTCCATTAATTTAACGTAATGATAATTTTTGTCATACATAAAACCCTCTCCATTTAGGAAAGCAATAAGATAACTCACCTCTTATTGCTTTTTACTATTTATTTTAAAATTTAAATTTATTAGCTGCATTTGACAGTTCTAATGCAATTGCTGTTAAATTTTGAGATACTGAAGCCACTTCCTCCGAAGATGCTGAAAGTTCCTGTGATGATGCCGCAGTTTCTTCTGTAGCCGCAGTATTTTCTTCAACAACTGCACTTATTGTTTCAACTCTTTGTAAAACTATTTCTTTTGATTTTACTATCTCATCCATACCTGTATAGGTTTTATCCATGAGGGGTGCTATATTTTCAATTGATTCTAATATATCTTCAAAGGAATCAACGGTATTTTCGACTGCACTGATCTGTGTTTTAATCAATTCCTCTACTTCATTGGATGTTTTTATAACATCTTCAGTATCAGCTTGAATGGATGATACCAATTCAATGATTTCCGAGGTTGATTTTTTAGATTCTTCAGCAAGTTTTCTAACTTCTTCCGCAACTACTGCAAAGCCTCTCCCTGCCTCGCCTGCTCTTGCTGCTTCTATGGCTGCATTTAAAGCAAGTAAGTCAGTCTGTTCTGAAATTGCTGTTATTACATTATTTACATTACCTATTTGCTTAACTGAGGCTGTAAGGTTTTTTACTTTAGAAATTACTATTTCAAAAGCATTTTTAATTTCTCTTACAGACTTCACAAGTTTGTCCATTTCATGTTTTCCTATATTAGACTTATTTGTTGTATTATCTGTTTCAATTTTTACATTTTCTAATTCTTTATATACATTTTCAATACTTGCTGTTAAGTCAGCTATTAAATTTACTATATCCTGTAAATCGTTAGCTTGAGAAGCTGCTCCATTAGCTACTTCTTCCATTGTTTTAGCAAGTTCCTGTGAAGAAGATGACATTTCCTCTGAGACAGCGGATAAATTTTCAGAACTTGAAGTAACAGTTTCTGCATTATTTTTAATTTCTTTTAATGCCTCTTTTAGATTTTCAATTACAATTTTTAAAGATCTATTTATCTGGCCAAACTCATTTTTACCTTCTGCTTCTAATTCTACTGTAAAATCATAATTAGATAACTTTTCAGTCACATCGTTAATTTGCTTCATGGATTTTTTTAATAATCTTGTTAAAATTGAAGATAATAGTATTGTTATCACTGCTATAAAACCAAAAATAGCAATAAATACGTTCTTTGAATTTGAATAAACTGAATTTGCTCTATTAGTTGCTTCACTTGATGTTTTTGCATTTAACTGTACTAAAGAATCTATACCTTTTTGACTGTTATATGCTAGTTCCCTTAACTTGTCTATTTCTTCCTGAGTAATTGGTGTATTTGTTTTAAGTTTTCCTATCAAAGTATTACTATTTTCCATATATGCACTATAACTTTGTTCTATATTACCAAATAACTGCTTTTGTTCATCACTCATATTTGAATTTTTATATTTTTCAAAAATTTTTGCTAAATTTTCTTTTTTAGCAATTATATTATTTTCAGTTTTTAAATCATATTTTTGTGAATAAACCATTTGTGTCATTGAAAGTCTTATGGTATAAAGCTCTGTTTCTATTTTTTTTAATTCAAGAGAAGGAATCATCCTGTCATTATAAAGGTTATTCATATCATTGCTCAAGGCTTTCATATTCGTTAAAGATAAGTATAAAATAATGCTTAATGAAATAATTATAAATCCAGTCAAACTAATAAACAAAGAATTTACCTTTACATTTTTAATAAAATTTCTGCTGTTTTTTTGAATAAAATTGTCCTTTGTCATTTTTAGGTTTCTCCCTTCATATTTCAATTTTTGGATGTACCATATTTTAAAATTAGTTAATAATAAATTTATCTTCTTCCTATGTATTTTTTAATTTTTTGTTACAATACTAACCCACTATCCATATATCACCCGCTTCATAAAATATTTTATATTAGTATTTTTCTGTTTGTGTTTTTAAATATTTAACTATAAGCATGTCCAATATTTCGCTGACTTGCTGAATTTCTTCTTTATCAACATTTTTATCCATTTTTTCATACAATAACTCTTTCATTATCTGAATTTTCAAATCTAAGTCACTTATATTGATTAAAGTATCTTCCACATTTTCCTCCTAAATTCTTCTAAATTCTACTTTTAAAAATTAAAATATATTTATTATATTCCCTCCTTTATTTGTGTTTTTAGGAAATATTTACACACAATTAGCTTTTGTTTTTATTTTTTTGACTTTATAAACTTGCCATTATATTATAAATTAGACGTAATGAATATTTTGTACAGTTAAAACTGTACTTAAAATATTTAAAAGCTTCTATTTTTACACAAATCGAAATTTGTCATTTTATTATTTGCATATTTTTACATTATATTACATAATATCATGAAATATTTGCATAATCTTCAATTTATATTATAATTAAACTGTACAAAATATTCATATTGTCTAATTTTTTGTGGAGGTGATGTCCTTATGGTGAAAAAGTCTAGCTACAAAATTAAATATTTAACACAAAATGAAGCTAAATCACTGTTTAATGCTATCGAAAATTCTAATGCAATTCATTCTCTTCGTGACTTGGCTATATTTAGATTAGCTTATAGATGTGGTCTTAGAGCTTCAGAGATACCTCTGTTAAAATTAGAGGACTATAATCTTTTGAAAGGTGAAATATATTGTAAAAGATTAAAGGGAAGTAACAATAATACCCTTCGTCTTGACGAAAAAACAAAAAATATTTTAAATAAATATATTAAAGAAAATAACATAACCACCAGTTCCCAGATACTATTTACTAGTCAGAAAAATAATCCAATATCAAGACAAACATTAGATTATTTAATGAAAAAATATTGTTCAATAGCAAAAATTGAAGATAAATCAAAACATCATTTTCATGCTTTAAAGCATACTACTGCTGTTCATCTGGCAGAATGTGATATGGACATTAAAGAATTACAATGGTGGTTAGGACATAAATCTGTTTCAAATACTGAAATATATTTTCAATTTACAACAAAGCAGCAAGAAAAATTATATGCCAAACTTGAAGGTAAATCAGAAATTGTCTAAAAAAGTTTTTTCTTTGCTGGTTACATATATTTTTGTATGCAACCAGCTTATTTTTATATTGCCGTTACTCTCGTAAAGTTATCACAGGAGGAAATATATTGTTCAGGCCTATCTTCAAAAATTATACTTAGTTGTACCAGTGTCCCTGACATGTTCTGACCTGACTAAGTCCATTTGTTAATGATTTTCTCTGTAGCTAGATATAGCATCTTTCCAAGCCAGTGATATGTTGGGTATGGTGTCCTTACCTTGGTGAATTTTCTTAGTTGTCTATTAAAGCCTTCCAGAGCGTTAGTTCTATATTAACAATCTTATGCTCCTGTCTAACTTTAAAGTGAACTGCATCCATATAAACTATAGGATAAACCGGGGCTAACGTCCTATTTTGCCAGTCCATAGCCGTTTCCATTAAATTATCCGTAATCTTTGAAATCATGGCAGGGGATATGTCTACTCCGTAGAGTTCATCTATGTATGATTTTATATTCTTGCAACTATATCCATTTCTATAGTTTTATTTGCGCTATCGCTTCTCTCATACTTTTCTCTTCATAGATATTTTTCCATTTCAGCCTGCAAAAACTGTTGAATAATGTTCTCCAAAAGTCTTTGTATCAAGCCGTTCTTAACAGCAAGATCCTCCATGATCTTTTAAAAAAGCCTTATATTCGAAAGCTTATTAAAGTACACCATTTTTTAGGTATCCTTCTTTTTAATGACTAAAATGGGATATTCATTCATGGAAAATGCTGTAAAAACAAGGCTGCGCAATAGCGATTCTTAATGGCTAATGCGACAGCCCCCTTATAGATAAAGACTTTTAGTATACGTAGTTTCAGTTAACTAATCTTAAAATTATTAGCTAAATTATCTAAATCATTTGCCATTGAATTTAGTTCCTGTGCTGTTGAGGCAACTTCCTGTGATGAAGCTGATAGCTCTTCAGATGCTGCTGCCACTTCTTCAGATGCTGCAGTATTTTCTTCTGTTACTGCACTTACTGCCTCAACTTTTTCAATTACACTTATCTTTGCTTTTTCCATTTCATCCATTTCTTTATATGTCTTTGATATTACTGGTGCTATCTTTTCTACTGAACCAAGTATTTCTTCAAATGTTTTAACTGAATTTTCCACTATATTTGTTTGTTCATTTATGAATTCGCGGACTTCATTTGAAGTACTTATTACTTCTTCTGTATCTCCTTGTATTGTCTCTACTAACTTAGCTATTTCTGATGTTGATTTTTTTGACTCCTCTGCAAGCTTTCTAACTTCCTCTGCAACTACTGCAAATCCGCGTCCTGCTTCTCCAGCTCTTGCTGCTTCAATAGCAGCATTCAGTGCTAAAAGATTTGTTTGTTCAGATATAGCATTTATTGCAGCTGTTATATTATTTATTTCTTTTACTGTAGCTGATAAGTTGCCTACCTTACTTATTACTACTTCAAAGGCATTTTTAATTTCAGTTATTGACTTAACAAGCTTGTCCATTTCTGAATTACCTAAGTTAGCTTTTTCTATTGCATTATCTGATTCTGATTTTACATTCTTTAATTCATCATATACATTTTCTATTTTACTTGAAAGATCATTCATCAATCCTACTATTTCTTGCAAATTGTTCGCTTGAGATGATGAAGCTGCGGCTACATGTTGCATTGTATTAGCAACTTCTTGGGATGATGATGACATTTCTTCAGATACAGATGAAAGATTTTGAGATTTAACCATTACATTATTTGAACTCTCTAATATATTTTTAATAATATTACTTTGAGCTGAAATCATGTTTTTGAAGCTTTCTTGTATTTGACCTATTTCATCATTACGAGTAATATTTACATCAATTGCATAATCACCTTCCTCTGCTCTTTTCATAAGTTTGCTGATTTCAATTAATGGTTTTGTTATTCTGTTTATAAAATAAACTCCCAAATACACAACTAAAATTAATATTATGAAAAGAACTAATATTGTTATAACAATGCTTTTGTTAAATTCTTTTGCATATTCATTTTGATTCATTGCCGTTATAATAATCCAGTCCGTATGTTTTGATTGTTCAAATCCCATTATCTTATCTTCATTATTAATTGTATATTTTAAATTACCAGTCTTTTTAGCTATAACCTCCTTGCCAAAACTATATTTTTCACTAATATTAATCATTATCATATCTTTATCTGGGTGTACAATTATGGTACCATCCCCTAATATTAATGTTGCATAACCAGTATTTCCAACTTTAGTTTTTAATATATTCTCAATAAGTGACTCTAATGTTATATCTATACCAGCAACTGCTGCAGTACCATCATTTAGTTTAAAAGCCTTTGCAACAGTAACCATCATAAGACCTGTAGAACTTGATTTATACGGTTTTGTAATAACTATATTCCCAAAGCTATTATTTGCTTCTTTATACCATCCTCTTTGTGTGGGGTCATAATCCTTCGGCATCTCTTTTTGTGGATATATTATAAATTCTTTATTTTCTTTTCCGACATAATATTGAAAGTAATTAGAATTTGATGTTCTATGATGTGATGCAGTAAGTAAAATACCTTCTTTATTTCCTGAAAGAACCAGATCATCTTTTGTGAAATTATCTACACTTAACCTAGCTGTTTCCAATAGATTGTCTATAAAAGCGATCTTTTCTGTTGCTACTTGTTTTGTTAGATTATTTACCTTTTCTTCCACAATATTTTTGCTGATATTTAAAGTAATAGCTACAGATATTATTGCTGGTATTAATGCACTTAACACTAAAATAAGGCATAATTTATGTCTTAACTTACCTCTTTTTAAAAAAACTGCTTTAAACTTCTTCATTAATTTTTATCCCCCTCGTACTTTATTAGCCTTTTAATATGATGTTTAGTATTTCTGCTCACCTTAACGTTAACAATACATCCACAAAAAAAGAAGATCCTTATTAAACTTCTCAATAATAGATTTATTTGATATAAATTTTCCAAATTATTCAATGCCTTCTTTTGAATAATCTATTGCATTAAATTCTTTGAAACATATCCATACTAAGTCCAAAATATTTTGTGTATCACTTTCCTGTAACCTCAGTATTCTCAAATAATTCAATGCATTTTGCAAGAAATTTCTGGTGGGTTTCTGCCTTTATGGTATCACAGTTTTCAATAAAGGTTGCCTCTCCAAAATCCACTTAAGCCTCGCCAGCAGGATAGTCAAGCAACAGCCATCCATCCTTTTTACTAAACAGCTCTTTCTTCTTTGCAGAAACATAGAACTGAACTGTTCTTAGTGACACGTTAAGTTCATCGCCAAATAATTCTTCTAACCTGTCATACACACGTTTCGCTGTGTGAAGTTGCTTTCTTGGTACGGTCAAATCAGCTTCAAGCCATGAATCTATCAGCTCCTTGTAAAAATCTATTTTCAATTCATTTTTACTTCTTCGCTGTGGATTATCGTTGAAATCTTCCTTATCTACATACTTTTGCACAGTTGCATATCCATGTCCGGTTATTCTGCTAATCTCCTTAAAAGTTAGTGTATAATTTTAGTGAGCAGAGATAGTAAAAATACTAGATAAATAATAAAGGAGATGCAAAAGCAACTGCCATATACATAAATTATCCATTATAATTAAGTTGCCGAAACTAAACAGAATGGAGTTATATTTATGTATGAATTAAGTTTAAACCATAATGGAATGACATTCAAGGATATAGAGAGAAAAAAAGTATATAGGAATAAAGGTGGCAAGCAAACTTGTTTGCAAACTATTATGGGGGGAGTTTAATATTCAAGGCATATTTATGAATTTAAACTTGAAAATGGTAAGAAGGCCACTAAATATCATCTAAACGAGTATCTAGGAATGGATACTATAGGTCATGTATCTATAAATTTTTCTTTTAAAAAGTCAATTGTTTTACTTAGCCTTAATTCATCAGCTTCAAGTAAATGAGTTCCCCCTATGACACCATAGATTGGGATGCCTGTCCTTTCTATAATTGTCTCTAAAATATTAATTATTCCTATGTGGGAATATCCTAATATAACCATAAAACCCTTATCAGTTTTTACTCCCAAAACTATTTCATCTGAAAAATTATCCAATACAAAATTTTCATCCTGCTTTATTTTAAACTTATCACTTATAATTTCAAAATCATTATTTCTTTTAAAATTAGCAAATATCATTATATTTTTAGTAATATAATATATATCTTCTTTAACATATTTTATTGGTATATTATTTTTATTAACAAATTCCTCATAAAAAGAATTTCCGATATACTTATAAGTTCCTTCTTCTATAAATTTATATTTGTTGTTAAAAAATCCTTTCCCAACAATTAATTTATATGAGGTTTTAACTTTATCCACAAGTTTTTCAAACCCACCACTATGATCGTAATGGCCATGACTTAATATAACATATCTTAAATTGTTTAAATCCGCATCTAATTTCTCAGCATTTTTAATAAAATTTCCAGTTTTACAGGTATCAAACAATAATTTTGTTCCATCAGCTTCTATATATAGATAATCCATGCTAATTAAATAAATTTAAATTAATACTAGGATTATCTTCTATAAGAGTTATTATTTTAAGATTCATTTTAATTATCAACTCCATTATTTCTCTTGTTTAATTCCAGATTATTATCAGATAATACCTGTTTTGAACTAATTCTATCGTCCTCTACAATATACCTGATAGACTTTTCATTTTTTAAAATTCATCAACAATTTATGAAAAATTTTGTCTAAACTATTCATAGAATCTTATATGTTATTTTATCATAATGGCTTCTTCAAATTAACCATAAAAAAAAGACTTCCAATTAAGAGGCAATAATAAGCCCATTTTGTGGAAGTCTCTTGTTTCAGATAGTTCTTTTTCAGGTATAAATATTTCTTGCATAAATACTGGGTTATCTGGCTTGTTCATTTTTTTAATTTTCTAGACATAGTTATCCCCCAGTAATACTTTTGGGAAATATTATGATGATTGTTTAAGGACCTATTAATACAAGCCAGAAATCCGCACCAATTGGCATTTCCAATACCTGTCCGAATTGCAATACTAATTCCGCCGTTTCATTCCTTATATTATGCTTTTGTCTTATTCTTTGAAAGTACATCAAAGGCTACTGCCATTAACAATACTAATCCTTTAATTGCCATCTGCATATCACTGCCTACACCAAGAATGGACATACCATTATTAAGAACCCCCATAAACAGTGCACCGATTATAGCTCCAACAACTGTACCAACCCCACCATAAGCTGAAGCTCCTCCGATAAAGCAGGCTGCTATAGCATCAAGCTCAAAGTTTTGACCATTTTGAGGTGACGCTGCGTTGAATCTTGCTGTAGATACAATTCCCGCTACTGCTGCCAATACAGACATATTAACATAAGTAAGGAAAAGCACCTTGTTAGTCTTAATACCTGAAAGTTTGGCTGCCTTTTCGTTACCACCCATAGCGTAAATATAACGACCGGGTACAGTTTTCATTGTAAAAAAGGAATATGCTAAAATAAGAATACCGATCAGAACAAGCACTATTGGTATACCCTTATGCGCAGCCAGCCAATAAGTGAATAGATTTATCGCTCCTAAAACCAACGCTAACTGAGCTATAAATAAAGCCATGGATGATACTTCAAAGCCATACTTCTGCTTTTCAATTCTCTTTTTAAATTCCATTACTACGTAAATAACGGAAATAATTATACCTGCTAATAAAGCAGTTAAGTTTAGTTTAGCACCAAAGCTCTTAAAGAAATCCGGTACAAAACCACTGCTTATATTCTGGAAACTTTCCGGGAATGGTGATAAAGTCAATCCCTTTAACATTTTGATAGTTAAGCCCCTAAATAAAAGCATACCTGCAAGTGTTACTATGAAAGCTGGTATTCTGACATAAGCAATCCAAAACCCCTGCCATATACCAATTACTGCTCCTATTAATAGAGCAAGGATTATTACTGTAGTTACATTCATTCCTTTTTCTATTATAAAGGAACCTACAACAGCACCTATAAAGGCACAGACGGAACCTACTGAAAGATCAATATTACCTCCTGTCAGTATGCACAGTGTCATACCTATTGCTAAAATCAATACATAGCTATTTTGAAGTACTAGGTTAGTTACGTTCATCGGCACCAATAAAATACCGTCCGTTGCAATTTGAAAAAATATCATAATTACTACGAGAGCAATAAGCATTGCGTACTGTCTTATATTATTCTTAAAAATATTCTTAATTGATTCCATTTATTTTACCTCCCTATTACTCTGCATTATACATCTCATTATGCTTTCCTGAGAAGCATCCTTACGGTCAAGTTCTCCCACAATTCTGCCCTCATTCATCACGTATACTCTATCTGAGATCCCTAATATCTCAGGAAGTTCCGAAGATATAACTATTACTGCCTTACCTTCATCCGCCAGCTTATTTATTATTGTATAAATTTCATATTTAGCACCTACGTCTATTCCTCTTGTTGGCTCATCAAGAATTAATACATCAGGATCAGAGAATATCCACTTACTCAATACAACCTTCTGCTGGTTTCCACCGGAAAGATTTCCTGTCTTCTGTAAAATACTAGAGCACTTTATCTTAAGCTTATTTTTGTAATCTGTAGCAACCTGTACCTCCTTATTTTCATCAATAAATTGATATTTACTGATTTTACTTAACTTTGCAAGAGTTGTATTCCTCTTGATATCATCTATAAGCACAAGTCCTGCACTCTTACGGTCCTCAGTAACATAAGCAAGTCCATGATCTATAGCCTGTCTTACATTATTGAGGGTAAGTTCTTTTCCATCTTTAATAACTTTGCCGGTAATATGCCTGCCATAGGATTTACCGAAGATACTCATGGCAAGTTCTGTTCTTCCGGAACCCATAAGGCCTGATATTCCTACAATTTCGCCTTTATGAACCTTTATACTGACATTGTTTATAACCTTCCTGCCATCAATTATGGGATCGTACACATTCCAATCCTTAACTTCAAAATACACTTCTCCTATTTTGGGGGTACGTTTCGGGTAACGGTCTACCAGGTCTCGGCCTACCATCCCTTTAATAATTCTATCCTCATTAACATCTTCATTCTTTTCCATTGTTTCTATTGTTGCACCATCACGGATAATAGTAATTGAATCACATACCTTCATTATTTCATTAAGCTTGTGTGATATAAGTATAGATGTAATACCTTCTTTCTTCAACTGTAAAAGAAGCTCTAATAAGTTATCTGAGTCCTTTTCATTTAATGCAGCGGTAGGTTCATCCAAAATAAGAAGCTTTACATTTTTAGCTAACGCCTTGGCAATTTCAACAAGCTGCTGTTTACCAACACCAATATCCTTAACAAGTCTGCGAGGATTTTCATTAAGTCTTACTCTTTTAAGAAGTTCTGAGGCCTTTACATGAGTTTTGTGCCAGTCTATAATTCCCGCACTGGCTCTTTCATTACCTAAAAACACATTTTCCCCTATCGAAAGGTAGGGTACAAGGGCCAGTTCTTGGTGGATTATAGCTATACCCATTTTTTCACTATCTCTAATATTTTTAAATGTGCATACTTTTCCCTCAAATACAATATCTCCGCTGTAGGTACCATAAGGGTATACACCGCTGAGTACTTTCATCAGCGTCGATTTCCCTGCTCCATTTTCTCCAACAAGAGCATGGATTTCGCCGGATTTTACCTTGAGATTTACATTATCCAGTGCCTTTACACCGGGAAAGAGCTTTGTAATGTCTCTCATTTCAAGAATATTGCTCATTCTTACTCCATCTCCTTACACTTTTTCATTTTTTTCGTATAACTTTATCATAATCTCAAAAATTCACCAGAGAAATATCTGTGTTTAACGATTTTTCTGAGGTGATACCTATTACTATAAAGTTAAATTTTAACCTTATGTTCGGCTTGCAGGGGGCAAAGCCTTACCAGTTTTGCCGCCTGCAAGCCGAACACCAAATATGGTGTCCGGCTACAGTGCAGCTTTGCATCTTTATTTCATCGATTATTTTATATCTGATTCTTTATAGTATCCACTGTCAATAAGTATTTCTTTGTAGTTGTTTTTGTCAGCATATACTGGATCACATAAGAAGGATGGAACTACCTTGCTTCCGTTGTTATAAGTCTTAGTGTCGTTAACAGGTGCTTCTTTCCCTTGAAGAACTGAATCAACCATTTCAACTACCTTAGCTGCCAGTGTTCTTGTATCCTTGAATATTGACATAGACTGCTGTCCTTTAAGCATTGCTGCTACGTTTGGCTTATCACAATCCTGTCCAGTTATAATTGGGTATGGCTTGTCAGCTGAACCGTAACCAGCATTTGTAAGGGATGCAATTATACCGATTGCTAAGCTGTCATTTGGTGAAAGAACTACATCAAGTTTCTTTCCGTCAGCGTAGTTAGCAGTTATAAGGTTGTCCATTCTAGCCTGTGCCTTAGCTGATTCCCAGCCTTGAATAGCTATTGTAGCAAAATCTGTCTGCTTACTTGTAACAACAAGCTTACCGTTGTCTATATATGGCTGTAATACACTCATAGCGCCGTCAAAGAAGAATTTAGCGTTGTTATCGTCAGGTGAGCCTGCAAATAATTCTATATTGAAAGGTCCCTTACCATCTTTAAGTCCAAGCTTTTCTTCAATGTACTGACCCTGGATAACACCTACCTTGAAGTTATCGAAGGTTGCATAGTAGTCAACATTAGCAGTATTCATTATTAATCTGTCATAAGCGATAACCTTTACACCATTGTCAGCAGCCTTCTTTAAAACGTCTGTAAGAGCTGAACCGTCTATAGATGCTATTACAAGAACTTTATTACCCTTTGTAATCATGTTTTCAATCTGCTGAACTTGTGTATTTACGTCATTGTTTGCGTACTGAAGGTCAACTTTGTAACCCTTAGTTTCAAGCTGCTTCTTCATGTTTTCACCGTCTTGGTTCCAACGTTGAAGTGACTGAGTAGGCATTGCTACACCTATAGACTGCTTACCTCCGGAACCGCCCTGCTTACCAGAGGAGCTGCATCCAGCAGCAAGCAGCATAAGTCCTGCCATTAAAGCTGAAATAATTTGTTTTTTCATAGATTTTATTCCCCCTTGATTAATTTTATGTTTAAGTTTGTCCCTGTATACATCATACAGTTTGAATACGTTTTCCTCAACGTAATAACTTGCGGACACTGAATAAAATCTTGCCCTGTTTTACAGCAAAAAAATGCTATACAGCATTTTTTTCTTGCTGTACAGCATAATATTTTATTTCCCTTTGAACTCTGTAGGACTGACTCCTTCATACTTTTTAAACACTTTGCTGAAATAATTAGGATCACTGTATCCAACTGAATAGCATACTTCCTTAATGCTTATGGAATCGTGCTGCAGCATTTCCTTAGCTTTATTTATCCTTACCATGTTTATATAGTCTGAGAAATTGCAGCCCACAACTTCCTTGAATGTTCTACTGAAGTAATAGGAGCTTAAATTGAATTTTGCTGCAGTATCCTCTAGCTTTAAATCCTCCTTTAGATTATCTGTAATATATTGCTCTACAACCTGGAATAGAGCAATTTTTTGCTTGTCTACATTTGTGATCTTTTCATTAAATGATTCTTTTTCCTGAAAGTCAGGGTTAATATCTCCAAAATAAATGACATTAAGGTTTTCAGATTTATATTCCAGCGAAGCCCTTGCTTCTTCATAGGATTTGTGCATTTGCTTCAATCCACTGTAACATCGTCCTACTCCTATTCTCACGGATAAACCGTAGGCTCTCTTTATCTCTCTCCTTATATCAACTGCCATATTGACTATGCTGAATTTTGTTTCTTCCATATCCTCGTATTCTTTAACCTGAACAAAATACACCAGTTCCTTTGTAAATCGATAGCTCGCTATAGCCTTACATCTTCTCGTTATATACTCTTTAATATACTCACCTGCCTGGAATTTTACATCCTCTGTCAATGTTTCAGCTGTATTTAAATAAGCAGGTTTTTCTTTAATCCTTACCACCATTGCACAGGCATATTTAAAATCCATATTCAGATATCTTAAGTAGGTTTCATAATCTATTGCTCTTAGATTATTATTTATAATAGAATAGCTTAATTCATTCTCCAATACAGGTATAAGATTATATAGTTTTTCCTGATTTTCAATTTCACTTCTGCGCTTTTCCTTCTCCACATTAACAGTATTTATGGCTTCGCGAATTTTTTCTATTATGTCTGCCTTGCTAAAGGGCTTTAATATATATTCTTTTACATTTATCTTTACTGCCTCTACGGCAAAATCAAAGTAATCATAAGCTGTTACAATTATACAATAAATATTAGGAAGAAACTTCTTAATCTCTTGAATGGCCTTCAGTCCGTTTATTCCTGGCATTTTTATATCCATAATAACAATATCCGGCCTTATTCGTTCAGAAACCTCAATAGCTTCCCGGCCATTCTTTGCCTCACAGATTTCAAGCACGTCCTTAAATTCAGCATTAAGCATTGCAATAATGGAGTCTCTATCGTATTTTTCATCATCTGCTACAAGCAGCTTTAACATATAGAAGTCAACTCCTTCTTTGGAATTTTTAGATAAATCCTTGTCCCAACACCCTTTTGGCTTTCAATAGTAAATATATTTTCCGCATCATATAATAATTCAAGTCTTTCCACTACACTATTTATTCCCATCCCTGTAGTATGGCCTATGTGAACCTCCTTTGATTCCTCCGAGGTTATCTTCTTCAGAGTTTCCTCGTCAATACCACAGCCGTCATCTTCTATTAAAACTGTGCATGTATTCTCATCCTCAAATATATTCATATTGATAACACCACCGTCCTCTTTTGGTTCTATACCGTGTATAAAGGCATTTTCAACAAATGGCTGCAGTGTCATGCCGGGAACCTTTATCTTGGTTAAATCCGCGTCTATGACCAGATTAAATTTGACTCTATCCTCAAATCTCATTTTCTGAATATGCATGTACTGCTCAACTACGCTTACCTCTTCTTCCAAGGTAGCATTTCTATCCATCATGCTGAGACTATATCTTAATATACCAGAAACAGCTCTTATAAGGCTTTCAGTCTTTTCTGCATTTTCAATCATGGCAGTCTGATTAATACAATTAAGTGTATTAAACAGAAAATGCGGATTAATTTGTGCTTGTAAGATCTTAAGTTGAGATAATTTAAGAGCATTTTGATATTTCAGCAACTTCATTTCTTCATCCCTAAGCTTTCTTTCCAACTCTGCATTTTCTTTTAATGAATTTATATATCTCTTTATATCTTTAATCATTGTACTGAAAGCCTCTGATAGTATATCAACCTCATATATTGAGGTCTTCTTACCTTCATTATATGAGAAATCACCTTGAGATACTCTCTTTGATGTGTCTACCAATTCTCTGAGCTTATCTAATATATTCCTGACAAAATACAAGGTATATAATATGCTGATTAGCAATGCTGTAACTATATAAACTGCCAATACTTTATAGATGAACTGAGCTTTTTCCCTAAGTGTTTTATAGATACTATTGTTGTATTCAAGATAGCTGTCACTTAGCTTTGATATGAAATTGTAACAATAGGATGAAATTTCCTTTGTAGAAACATATTCATTGTAATATGCATCAGCCCCTGCTTTATCATTATAAATTCTTATTGTATTATCTCCACTGGTCTTATAGCTCTTTAAGGAGTTTTCCAAATCCCTTAAGATATATCTGCTCTCCAGTTGGGAGCTTTGTTGAAGTATAACCACATTATTAATGGCTTTTTTGTAACTTAATTCATAGGATTTCTTGGCATCTTCTGAATTCGAAAGTATATACTTATTGAAATTGAAAAGGGACTCATCAAGACCCTTTTTTATTTCATTAGTGGTACTCATCTTATTCAGCATATTATTATAATTTGTATTTATCTTCCTGCTTATAACCAGAGACAATATATTACTGGTAGCAATAGGAACAATTATGATAATTACAAAGAGTATGATTTTTTTCCTTAAGCTACCTGGTTTCACCACTGTATTCTCCTTTTATCTTATTATATTTGTCAAGGTTCTCTTTTCCTACCACAATAACATCTGTAAGAAAGACCCCTTTAGTTTCCTTTCCATCCAAAATGTCCATAATTATATTTACCGCATTATACCCCATCATATAAGGCTTTTGAACAATTGTAGAGGTTATAATTCCATTATCTATGCTTTCCAGAGTTTCCGGCAAGTCGTCAAAGCATATTATTTTAACCTTTCCTGTCATGTTTAAACTTGTTACAGCTTTGGCTGCGCCTACCCCGTCCTGAGCAGAAGTGCAAAACAATGCCTTTATATCCCAATTTTTCATGAGAATTTTCTTTGCTGCCAATTCCGCCTCCAGTAAATATGAGTCCGAGGACTGGATATCTGCTATAACAAGATTCGAATTAGCATTAATATATTCAGTGAATCCTGTCACCCGCTCTATCTGATTCTTAACATTCCTTCCCCCCATTATAATACCTACTTTCCCCTCTGTTCCGATTGCATCTATCACTTCCTTACCGCCAACCCTGCCTGCAGCAACATTATCGGTACCTACATAGGCTAATCTTTTACTATTTTCAGCATCAGAATCAATGGTTACAAAGGGAATTCCGCCGTCCACAACCTTTTGAATTACGGGCTGGTAGCTGGATTCATCCTGAATGTAGGCAATTATTCCACTGACCTTTGCAGCATAGGCCATATTAATAAATTTTATACCTTCCTCAATGCTGGCATTGTCTGGACCTTGGTATTCGATGACGGCATTTCTCTCTGCAGCTGCCTTTTCAGCACCATATTTCACATAATGCCAATAGGGATTTGAACAGACATGGGAAATAAGCACTATTTTAGGCTTAATAGGTTCTTCAGGGGCTTTTTCTTCTCTCAGGCTATTCAGAAGCAGGTAATTAAAGGCTACAAACACTAGAATTACCACAATATATCTTGAAGAAAATAAAATCTTTTTCACCCATTCCCCTCCTGTATTCTATTAATCGTTTACACACAACTCATAACTAAACTACACAATCTATTTTACGTTCTTTGACAACTTATTTCAATACATAATACTATAAACTGTTCGATCTATTCGATATGGATTGTCTAATCCAGTAAATGATTCAGTGCGTTTGCTAAGTCAGTTTGTGGAGGAGATGGATTTAGTAGATTCCTATGCATTTGAATGCTTATTAATGTGCACCATTTTTCATCATTCTTTTTCATGGCTAAAATATGATATTTATGCATAGAAAATCCTATAAAAACAGGGCTGAGCATTAGCGATTTTTAATCGCTAATGCGACAGCCCTTATTTATCAACCAAATATTGCACTATTCACTGCACTCATTATGATGCTGATGTTCATGGCAAACAGAACCTGTGGATTTTAATGCCCCCCCCAGGTAAGCTTCTACCGCCGCTTTAGCATTACCGCTTGCCCCTACAATAACCTCTATACCCTTTTCATTGAATATATCAACTGCTCCGCCGCCCATGCTGCCTGAGATTATCACATTTATCCCCATATCATTCAGAAAGTTGGGAAGGTATCCAGGCTTATGCCCTGGGTTAGGTATAGACTCACTTTTAACTATCTGATTATTATAAACTTCAAAAATATTGAAATTTGCGCAATGTCCAAAATGCTCTGTTACCATTTCATTTTCACTTGCTACTGCAATTTTAATCATGTTTTTTCCCTCCATACTTTTACTTAGAATATATTCATCAAGTATCCTTGCGGCTTGCTCAACCAGCTCTACGCAAGGACGCTTACTATAATAACTATCAGTTCTGTCCTCGGGGACAGGATTATCATTCTTAACTGAAAGACCTAAAAGTTCTCTGCATATAATAGAACCGTTTTCTTTTTCAAACTGTCCTGCCAGATTCTGAATAACCCTGTAATGTTCTGTTTTTAAATTTTTGTCAGATGGATCTGTATAACCGTATTTTATACCTACAACCATAAACATTCCGCTGACTGCCCCGCATACCTCTCTCAGTCTGCCCATACCTCCTCCGAAAGAAGATGATATTTTTAACGCCGTATTAAAGTCCAATCCTGTTTCATCGGAAAAAGCAGCAAAAACAGATTGAGAGCAATTGTAACCTTTTTTAAACAATTCTGTTGCCATATCTGAATGTGTACTCATTTATTATCTTCCTCTATTCTTTCTTCCTATATTTTTGATACATGGTCAAACCAATCACCGTCAAATAGTTCTATAAAGCCCTTATGGCAGGCGGCAGAAGTTCCGGGGATGATTGGAAGTTTACCCAGCACCTTTAATTTGTGCTTTTGGGCTATCTCATCAATATAGCTGTCACCGAAGATTTTATGTTCGATACCGCAATCCGGGCATTAAAATAAGACATATTTTCTACCAGTCAAATAAGAGGGATATTCATCATTTAGCCATATTGACTGCTTTTGATACAATCATGGCTGCCAGCTCCTGATGTGAGGTAACAACAATAATTCCATCAACAGCAATGGATTGAAATACCGTTAGTGGAATATCCCCGGTACCCGGGGGCATATCGATAAACATAAAATCCACATCACTCCAGATAATATCCGTCCAGAACTGCTTTACCGTATTACCGATTATAGGTCTTCTCCACTCAACAGGATTTCGTGACCAGTTAACAATCTTTGATTGCTTCGACAGGCGGGATTCTTATTTCACAGCCTGCGGATAGATAATCTATAGTATCACCCATAACAGCTTTAAGCCTTTTATAGGGTTCTATACCTGTACAATGGCAGGTATAGTATTTTGCTTTTGTATCCATAAGGTATTTGCCAATGTTATTTATCACTTCAGCACTTTCATTCCCACCAGAACGGCTGGAAAGATGAAATCCACCTGCCACATAATCAGGCATGCATCCTTTTAAATCACGGAAGTGTTCAAGAATATTTACAATACCATTATGGGCGCAACCTGTTACCAAAAGCGTCTTTTCATTGTCTTCCACTATAAGATTTTGTTCGTGAGCAAAGGTGTCCTGCATCATTTGACCATTGTTCACCATAAGTAAACCACTATTTGATCGTGGAATAGATTCTCTTTGAATGATATTTGAGAACATCTGAATCCCCTTATTGATAATGAAACGGTCTGATGTAAGTACAATTCGCCCGTTCTGTTTCACTCCTTCATCCAGACCAATATACTTCAGTACATTGTTTGGATGTAAAGCGTAGTATTTTTCAAATGCCAATTGGTGTAGGAATACCTTAGCTTTTGAGTTTTCACGCAAAAATGCTTTTACACCGCCTCCATGATCATAATGTCCATGTGAAATTATTAAAAAATCTACATCTGAAATATCTACGTTCAGCTTTTTTGCATTTTCAAGAAACAGCTCACTTGCTCCAACATCAAAAAGAATTTTGAAGCTGACTGTTTCTATATACAGGCTAAGTCCGTGTTCACTGCCAAAGTTTTCAGACAAGGATGTGTTTTCCGTTAATGTTTTGATAATCACGGTCTCAACCACCACCTTTTTCAAAAAGCAAATCCATTGTCTTATTATAAATCCCAGTCACTGCCTCACCTGATGCACAGGATATATCTACGATGATCTGTCCGTTATTAATCGCTTTTACTGCGCCGGTATCAAAAGGTATCCTGCCGACAAAAGGCAACCCTTGTTTTTTACAAAACCCTTCAATCTTTTCTGTATTTTTTATATTGGTATTAAATTTATTTATACATACAGCTATCCTAGTTCCCAATTTCGCCGCTGTATTGATAATACGTTACATATCACTAATACCCGATATAGAGGGTTCGGCCACTATCAAAACCATATCCACTCCGCTAAGTGATGCTATAACAGGACAGCCTATACCTGGAGAACCATCAATAATTGCAAGTTCAGTATTAGCCGCCGCTGTTCTCATCTGCTTTTTGACTTCGGCCACAAGTTTCCCGGAATTCCCGCTCCCCATTTTAAGTTGTGCAGTAGAAATAGTATTTTCTTCGTTTGCATATAACATCAGCTCACCGGCAACGGAGGGTTTTAGATTTATAGCCCCTATTGGACAAACAGCTTCGCAGACTCCACACCCTTCGCAGGCATAAGGTTCAACTTTGTATTTCCCATTTGCCAAAATTGCATCAAATCTGCAGTTTTGTCTACAGCTATCCCATTGGATGCAAAGTTCCGGATTTATCTCCGCTTTCGGCAAGCCATAATAATCACTTTTCCTTGGTTTTGAGCTTTTTTATTAATATTATCCCTGGCTGAAGCAGCTGTGGTTTTATAGATTTTTATTTCTGCAGCGTTAAGCACGTCAGCGGCATTTTCTCCTAGGCGGGGGGTGATCAAAATATTTGCTTTGTTATCTGCTATCATTTGTGCAGCTTTAATTCCTGCTCCGCCTGTACTTGCTGCGGCACAATTGTCAAGAAATATGCTATCCTTGGTATCGGTATTATAAATGAGAAAATAAGGACTGCGTCCAAAAGCTGCACATACGTTTGATTCCAGGCTTTTCTCATCTGCCGGAATTGCTATTTTGATACAAATCCTCCATTCTATTTGCTTTCAGATAATTATTTATTACATTGCGCAACGCATTTACTCCTGAATTTGATCAATGCTTTTTATTCTCAGGAAGCCCATCTAGAGTTTCAACAATAATTCTCCGCATGAAAGATCTCCAAAGCACCCTACCCCATCAGCATCCGGCATACTGTAAGTATTTTGTCAACACATAAAATGTTCAATTACTTTTTCTTAATATATAATAAGTCAACTCAAACCTTGTTATCTTCAAAGTATCCACGCCTATACCTATAACAGCCTCTTCCACACCCGTTACCTGACCCATCGCAAAGACGGTATTCTCCGCCTTCAATCATAAGAACCTTACCGTTCACCAGCGACTCGGCCAGTTTTTTTCTTGCTTCCACATAAATACCTTGCACGGTAGTTCGGGCAACATTCATTTGTTTTGCACATTCTTCTTGGGTAAACCCCTCTAAGTCGATGAGTCTTATTGTTTCATACTCGTCAACTGTCATTCTCAAATAATTTTCTTCATCCGTATTTGCATCAAGAGGCCCAAACCTATTTCTTTCAGGTAAGCAGCATACTTTTCTCCATTTCATTGGTCTTGGCATAACATTATCACCCCATTTCCAAACAGATATAGTTAGAACGACCTCCGGTTATCCATTATGACCAAGATAGATCCTCTAACCGTTTGCAAATAGTTTTCAATTGCTTTTCTAAAATATTTTTGGGTTTTGAAGTAATTCTTTTTGTATTTTTGCAGTGGCCTCTTCAGCCCGGTACCCAATGGGTTAGTTTCATCTATTCCAGGCATGCCATTCACCACATGATAGTTTATGACATATGTCGTTTATATCTTATATTATATGTCATTTCCGTCATATGTCAATAATTATTTTTTTAATTTAGCTTTTTAAGTTATATCTACGGCTGATGAAACCCTGCCCATAACCTACTCTGAGCCATCTGCAACCAATGCAGGAATTTTCACCAAAAAAAGTCCTCACTATATGGCCTTAGAAAAGGTTATAATGGGACACTTTCAATAATATATTATAATTGCTCTTTGAATAGCCTATATACTTATATCATATTTGCTGCCTATAATCTTCTTCATCGTTAAAATGAAATACTGTATAATTTTTAAGTTATTTTAAATTTAGATATTTCAACCTTTAGTTTATCCACACTTTCTTTTGTCTTTATAACTTCTTCTAAAACTTCATTGGATTTATTATTTACTTCCGATATTTTGCTTGCTATATCCGTAGCACCGGATGCACCTTCACTGGCTGCTTGTGCTACTCCATCTATAGTTTTTAATACATCACTAATAGATCCTAAAAGTTCTTCAGAAGTTGAGCTGAACTCCATAACAAGATTATCTACAATTTTTGCATCTTCGCTATATTTATTAGCTACTTCAAGCATAGTTTTGTAATCCTTATCCACATCTGCTGACATAAAGCTTAAAAGATTGTTAGAGTTTTCTGTAAGGTTTTTAACTGCATTTGTTACTTTACTTGTTATGTTTTGTATTTCATTTACAGTTTCCCTTGACTGTTCTGCAAGTTTTCTTACTTCTTCAGCTACTACTGAAAATCCTCGCCCTGCTTCTCCAGCCCTTGCTGCTTCTATTGCAGCATTTAATGCTAAAAGATTTGTTTGTTCTGTTATTTGCATAATAGCATTAGAAAGCAAATTAATCTGTTCCACTACTTTTGATTCTTCTATTGCCTTTTCAAGTCCAGCTTTGGTATTAATAAATATTTCATTAGCTCTTTTTTGAGCATTTTCTACATTTTCTTTTGTTTCATAGGCTCTTTTATATATCTCTGCCGCATGCACAGCACCTTCCTGTGATTTTTCTGCTATGGAATGTATTGCTCTTTCTATTTCCTGTGATGTAGCAGTCATTTCTTCAGCAGAAGCTGCTGTTTCTTCCATACTTGCAGAAAGTTCCTCTGTAGTTGCAGATACTTCCTCTATATTTTTATTTAGATTAGTTACATTTGAATTTATATTTTTTACAACATTTTCTATTTTATTATATTCATTTACCACATTACCTACCAAAGTTTTTAAAGAGTGCTGCATTTCAGCAACATTATTATACAATATACCTATTTCATCATTACTTTTAAATTCACATTTATTAGTTAAATCTCCATTATTTATAGAATTAAAGCATATATTCAATTTATTTATAGCATTAATTAAAGTAATTTTTCCGATTAAAAAAGAAGTAAATCCAACCATTACACCTGCTACTATACATATCAAAATAAAATACATGGAATATGAAGACTTCTTATAATAAGTAAAAAAACTCGCCAAAACAGGAAAAATAATTCCCATCAAAACACCTACAAATATTGATAAGAACAAATATCTTCGAATAACACTTTTATTGAAAATCACAATATTTTCCCCTTTCTTTTATTATGTTCTTATATAAATACCATGAATTTATCATGTATTCCACAACTGTATACTATTATTATAAAAAAACATAAAAATAGCAATAAATTTGCAGAATTATATTTAATTTTGAATATAATAATTCTATTTCACCTGATGACATAATTATTCATTGGATACTCCTACAGGCTTATTCCCTCCTAATTTCCATAGATACTTACCGAATACCATGAGCAACTTGTCCGGCGGCTAATTTAAAAAGTCACCGTTTTCGAGGATAAATTATCTGTGAAATTCAAGTCCGGCGTGATAGTGAATGTAAATGAATAAGGGCAAAATGACCAAGGTACTCTACGGAAATTACAAAGTAAGGTGCTTCATTTTTTAGAACAAACTAGATACACATTTCATAGATAAAAATGTCAACCCACGTTATACTTTACGAAACATGATTTTTCTGTACTTGTATGTTATAACAGATACAGTAATAAAAAGAGTAGCAAGTAAAATAACCGCTCCTTTTTCTGAAAAAATTAATGGAGCAATACCAAGCGATAAATTTCCCACTGCATGAAGTAACATAGAACCAAACACGCTACCATTGCTCATTATATAAAGTAAGGTTATTAAAATGGATATCATTACTGTATATAGTAAATAACCCAAAATTGCTGGAATTTTTCCGAAGGAATTCAAAATATTTTGTGTTGTTCCATTTATAAAAAACAAGGGCATATGCCAAAACGACCAAATTATCCCAATCAATACCGCTGATTTCATCGGCGATGCTTTCCACAGCAGTCGCTTAAGCGCAAAGCCCCGCCACCCCGCCTCTTCGCCCAGCGGCCCCATAAAAATAAAAATGTAAGCAAAAGCCACAGGAACAAACCAAGGAGCAAACTGCATCTGAGGAAGAGTTTCTCTTGAAAGAGAAAAAATCAGGCAGGATACCGCTGATACTATTGGTAGGACTAAGAAGACGAATAATAGCCATTTTACCTTAATATGTATATTTAGCAATGATTTAAATAATGAATACACTTCCGCTTTCCCGCCGAATATGTATGCAAAAATAAAACCGGTCACAGATGGAACAAAAGTACCAACAGTTACAAAGAAATTATAAGGGAGCGCCAAATTAACACCAAAATTTTGTATCAGCAATGCAGGAAACCACAGAAACCAAGAAAATAAAATAGTGGTTATAAAAAACATAATAACTTCATGTTTTGATTTAAGCCTGTCTATAAATTTCATTACATATCCTCCTTATGGTGTTAGTATATTAGTGTAGACACAAAAAGCCGAACTCCTTAAAATATAAAAAGAGAAGGAAGTGTCTACAATGGCAAAAGGGCAAAAGTATTATAGACAAGAATTTAGAAAGACAATTGTAGAACCCTATAACTCTGGTAAGAGTTTGGGAGAGCTTAGCAGCGAATATGGCATATCAAAATCAACAATCAATGGATGGATTAAAAACGCTAAATCAACAACTGCGGATAAAGATACAACTATAACATCAGCAGAGTATCAGGCAATGTTAAAGAAGATGGCAAGGCTTGAGGAGGAAAATAAAATATTAAAAAAAGCCATGGCCATATTGGCAAGCTCATTTCACCGCCGCCTTTTCCGTCTATACAACCCTGCTCGCCGGAAGCCGCCCCAGATGGGCTGTGGATGTTTTTCCTCAAACAACCACACACATAAAAATACAGGGCTATCAACTTTGGGAAACAGATTTGATGAATGCATGTCTAGGTTTGAGTTTGAAACCTATGTTCAAGGGTATGAAGCTGTAAGTGATTGGATAACTTACTACAATACTGTTAGAATACATTCAGGAATAAACTATAAAGCTCCACAAAGCTACTATTTATAAGGTTATAGTAGGATTAGCTTCGTCTCTAAATAAAATAATCTACATTTTCATTTGCAAATTCACGGAATGTTCGAGGTTGTTTCCCTGTGATTTTATAGAATCCGTCGGTTACCATTTTCGCAGTCCCCATCCTTGTCATGAAGTAAAGAGCTACTGTTACATTTACATAATTTTTGTCTAATCCCCTCTTTTTAATATAGTAACTTCTATATTTTAAGAAACCTGGTTTTCTATAAATGATTTTCTTCCCAGTAACATCACTTAAAATTTCCGCTATTTGATAATAATCTAAAGATTCCGGCCCCGTGATAGTATGAGCAGTGTTCTTATACTTTTCAGGTTCATGTAATAACGTTGCTATCGAAAGTCCTATGTCTGCTGCATCAATAAAGCTTGTTTTACTTCTGCCAGCAGGAATAAATATTTCATTTTTTTCAATAATTTCTACTGAATGAATACCCGATAAATTCTGCATAAAAAAACCTGGTCGAACATGAGCATAAGGAATTCCTACTTTTTCAATATACTTCTCAATTTTATAATGAGGAGGTAGGGGGTTTTTTTCAACACCCATTAAAGATAAAAAAGAAACCAGTTTAATATCATAAGATCTCATAGCATCGATAAAGGGATACAGGTCCTCTGGATTTCCAAGGTGTGGGGGTCTCATCAAAAACACTCTATCTACTTCTTTTAGTGCCTCATCAAATGTTTTTTTATCCGTAAAATCAAGTTTCACAGCACTAACGATATCACCAAATAGACTCTTTATTTTAGTGATGTCAATATCTCCGGCTACAACTTGCTCCCCTTTGGCTATTAACTCTTTTACTACAAACTTACCTACATTCCCTAATGCACCTGTTACTAATACCTTCATCATTTCCTCTCCTTACTTAGTATTGTATTTGCTTTTTCCATAAGATCAATAAATGTTCTGAAGTCCTTTGTTCCCATTTTTTTTTCTAACAATGCTATTGATTTAAAGTATTCCTCATGAGTTGATGTTACCAATCCTATTCCTTTATCAGTTATAGAAAGAACATAACTTCTTCTATCAGTAGGAGATGGGATCTTTACTAAATATCCTTTCCGAACAAGCTCATTAACCATAGCGGTTACTGAAGGTTTTGCAATTTGAAAGAAATTGCTAATCATTAACGGGGTAACACCTTCATTTTGTTTTTGCACATAAATTAACACACCCATCTCACTTGATTTAATTGGTAACCCTTTTTTTGTATACATTTGTAGCCTGCAAAACATTGCTATTTCTTCGGCTGCTCTAATAATTTTTTCTTGCATTATATCCTCCCTCAATCTATTTAGTTAGTTTAACTAACCAAATTATACTACTTAAACTTCTCATTATCAACCCCGTTATGAAATAATTTGGAATATTTTTACGTTTTTTTTGCCTTATCAACACACCCCTACTGTCATTTTGCAAAATAAAGTAGTAACATTTTTAAAATTATTTCAGGAGAAAATTTACTATAATCTAAAAATTTTTTCAGATTGTAGCAGGTCTGCTATTAGAGTTTTTCAAATTACAGTAGGATTATGAAAAAAAGACCGCTCACGCAGTCTTTCAGTCTTTACTTACCTTGATTTCAGTGCCTTTACCACTACTTCCGCAGAGCCAATGTTGGTTGCCAGCGGTATGCAGTGTACGTCACAAAGCCTTAGAAGTGCAGTTACATCAGGTTCATGTGGTTGTGCTGTGAGAGGGTCTCTTAAAAAGATCACAATGTCTATTCCTCCCTCTGCCAGTCTCCCTCCTATTTGCTGGTCACCACCCAAGGGACCGGATAGGAATCTGTGGACATTCAAACCTGTTGCTTCTGAAATTAACTTTCCGGTAGTACCTGTTCCAAAAAGCTGATGCTCTTGAAATACATCTTTGTACCTTTTTACAAACTCAATCATATCATCTTTTTTCTTATCATGGGCAATTAATGCAATCCTCATTAGTGCTCCCCCTTAAGTAAAATTATTTAAAAGTTTATCTTCTTTTTCCTCATCCCTACGTTCACTACCAAGCCCAATGCTATAAAATTAGTCATCATAGAACTTCCTCCATAGCTCATAAATGGCAATGTAATACCGGTTATAGGCATAATACCAATAGTCATACCTATATTCTGGATTATTGAGAATAGAAATGAGGAAAATACTCCTATACATATTATGCTGCCAAATAGGTCCTTACTTCTCTTTGCAATTTTGAGTATTTTATAGAGTAAAATACTGTATAAAATCAGCAGGGTTAAGGCTCCAATAAAGCCCCACTTTTCTCCGACCATGGAGAATATAAAATCTGTATACGCCTCCGGAACAAATTGGGATACAAAGCTTGAGCCTGCACGTTCTCCGACTTTGGCACCGCTGCCGAATATACCTCCGGACCCAATGCCAATCTGAGATTGAATCAGCTGTAAGCCATAGCCCAACTCATCAGACTCCGGGTTCAAGAATATGGTCAATCTCTTTTTCCAGTAGGTGGGCATTAGGCCTGAGTTCCAAACACTTACTATCATGACTACAATGGCTGTTAATCCGCCAAATATCACCTTTAAATTTAAACCGGATACAAAATATATTCCTAAAACTATAAAGAAGCAAACCATGGTCATCCCCATGTCCGGTTGTATTACAATCAGTGCCATAGGAACTGCCGCATAAAAGGTCAGTATAAAAAAGTTCTTAATGTTGTTTATGTTGCCTTCCATGTCGTCTAACTTTTTTGCCAATATTATTATCATGCCCAGCTTTGCGAACTCTGAAGGCTGAATAGCTCTGCTTCCTATGCTGATCCATGCTGAGGCTCCTTTTACTGCCTTACTGGTAAGGTCATTATATAAAAGCAGCAGCACTCCTGCCCAATAAATTAAGCTGGCATAGTTGGACAATATTGTATAGTCCACTATTACAACCACATATAGCACAGCTAGGCCTACTGCAAGCCACATGAGTTGAAGCTTTGCATAGTAGATTCCATATTTTGTCATGGTGGCATTGTAAATATTTATAGTTCCAAAGAGTACAATTAAAATAGCTACAAGAATTAGTCCAAAATCAAAGTATTTAATTAATTTTCTATCTATTGTAAGCTTATCAAGCATTTTCTCAACCTCCAACAATTTAGATTATAGCAGTTTGGCAGAAAAAAAGCTACGGAATAATCTTAACTATTCATTAAGAATTAATAAAAAAAGTACAGCCTACGCTGTACTTATCTGTCAATTCTTGCCTTTCTGATTGGAATGTTTGCCACCAAAGCCGGAAGATTCCCTTCTTCCGCATCAGTTCTGGTAAGAGCTATTTCAACTTCTGAGCTATCGATCTCTACGTACTTTGAAATGACATCCAATATTTCCTGTCTGATTACATCCATTATTTCAGGAGAAAGGGATGACCTGTCATGTATTAGTATGAGTCTTAATCTATCCTTTGCTACATCCTTAGAGGCTGATTTATTTATACTAAATATTTTAAGTAAATCCATAACTCTTAACCTCCCATTTTAAAGAGTTTCTTGAAGGCATTGAGTAGTCCACCGCCTTCGCCTTCCAAGTTCATAAGAGGAACTTCTTCTCCCGTAATTCTCCTAGCAATATTCTTGAAGGCTTGTCCTGAAGAAGCTTTTTCATCTAAAACGATTGGCTCCCCTTTGTTTGTGGATATAGTTATATTCCTATCATCCGGTACTACCCCTATAAGCTTTACTGATAAGGTATCAATTATATCAGTTATACTTAACATGTCGCCCTTCTTAACCATTTCTATATTCAAACGGTTAATAAGTAATTGATGGTCTTCTATACCCTTTGCATCCAGTTTTCCGATTACTCTATCGGCATCTCTTACGGATGTAACTTCCGGATTAACTACAACCACAGCCCTGTCTGCACCAACAATGGCATTTTCAAAGCCCTGCTCTATTCCTGCTGGACAATCTATTAATACATAGTCGAACTCTTCCTTTAGTTCCCTTACCAATTTAAGCATGTCCTGAGATTTTATATCGTTCTTGTCTCTTGTTTGAGCTGTTGGCAATAAGAATAAATTGTTTAATCTTTTATCCTTTATCATTGCCTGTTTCAGTCTGCATCTATTTTCAATTACATCAATCAGTGTATAGACTATTCTGTTTTCCAGTCCCATAAGCACGTCTAAATTTCTCAGACCTGTATCACCATCTATTACTACCACCTTTTTGCCCATAGACGCCAATGCAGTCCCAATATTTGCAGTAGTTGTTGTCTTTCCTACTCCACCCTTACCGGATGTTATTACAATCGCTTCTCCCATTTTTCTACCTCCGTTATTAAATAAATTTATTGGGTAAATATGGCTCCACTACTATTGAACCATCCTTGATTTTTGCTACTTCAGGGAATTGAGGCTTTAAATTATCCTCCGGCGATCTCGTTACCAAGTCACCGATTTGCAGTATTTCCGGTTGAAGTGAAAAGGCTGCAACTATAGCTCTTTCGTCCCCACCTAATCCAGCATGTACATATCCCCTTAATTGCCCTAATACTATGACATTGCCCCCGGCAAAGATCTCTGATCCCGGGTTTACATCGCCCACAATGACAAGATTTCCCGTATAGTCGATTCTCTGTCCGCCTCTGACAGTTTTTCTAATAAACTTAGTCTTTCCTTCAGTAACTCCCCTAAAACCTTTTAAAGTCTTTTCTTCTATCTCCTCAAAAATACAATCCTTGATTTCAAAGTCATTTAGAAGTACATCCTTTAGCCTGCTTGCTTCTCTTTCATTTATTCTTTTTAAGTCTGTAGTAAGCTTCATAGTAGAATCTTTATAAAATCTTTTACCTCTGGACAGCTTTTCTATGAATGCATCCAGCATATCGTCAAAACTATTGAATTTATTCATATCTATTACTGCGTTCAAACCATCTTTGTTGCCTTTAATAAAAATTCTGTCCTCCATAGATAAAAACCTCCAAATGTACAAATTGTACTACAAACATCTATAATATTTCAACAAACATAGATTAAATTCCTTCTTATTTTCAAATAAATTTCTTATATTGTCAAGTAAACTATTCTGTTATCATCGAAACATACCACTTATTGTCATATTTGTTCAAAACCCTTGCAAATAACGGGTAAAAATTAAAGGAAACCCAATTAGGTTGGATTTCCTTTAAAAATGCATATATAATTATGGATTCAAAGTATAGTTAAACTTTGGAACGTATCCAGGTATTTGTTTTAGGTCATCACTAAAGTATGCTTCATATATGGCTCTGGCCACATCAGCTACGTATCCTCCATGACCGGCATCATAAATTACCACACAAACGGCAATTTCCGGCTTGTCATAAGGTGCAAAGCCAACATAAAGTCCATAGGAGGTTCTTCCCAGCTTCTCCTGTACACCATTTTCTTTAAAAGTTGCAGATCCAGTCTTACCACCAGTAGCTATAGGGAAACCATTGAAAGCCCCTGCCGCTGTACCAAATTCATCAGTAACCTTGCTCATTCCTTCTTTTACGGCAGTAATAGTTTCAGGTTTTAGCTCAACCTTATCCAAGATTTGAGGTTTATACTCCTGAACCACATTTCCGGAAGCATCTACAAACTTATCCACTAAGTGCACACTGTATCTGGTTCCACCGTTAACTAAGGTTGCTACATAATTTGCCAACTGAACAGGAGTAAAAGTACTTGAGCCCTGTCCTATGGCTGCATTAAATATATTTCCCGGTGTCGTAATTTGAGTTATAACGTCAAAGGTGACATAGGTGGATATAGCCTCTGCCATGTTTTGTGGGTCAGATTCCTTATACTTGCTTCTTTCTTCCTCCGGTAAAGCTGCTATGAGGTTTTGAAATATTGGTACTAAATCACTTTTCAGCTTTTGATAAATTGTATAGGAATTTTTATAATCATAGTCTCCCTTTATATATTCCGCTACCTTCTGTTTTAGTGCTTCTTTAGCAGCACTCAACTCATCACTGTCCGCTTTATTTGTGTCTATATTAATGGGAGTATACCTTACCACAGAACCACTTCCTGCATAATAAACTCCAGCATTAAGCCTGTTTCTGATTTCATATTTTGAATAAAAAGCATATTCATTTTTACTATAAGTATTATTGTATACCTGGCCTGTAGCTTCTGCAATTTCTATACCGGTAGTTTGCTTTGCATTTGAGTTTGGATCATATCCAAGACCAAACTTCCAGGCATATTGAGCTATACTGTCTAAGCCATTCTTATTGTATAGCCTGTTCCCCACCTCATAGTAGTAATAGTTACAGGATCTCTCCAAGGCTTTTTTAAGGTCAACAGGCCCATGGGCTGAGTGGCAAGACCATACATTGGTCATTCCCGGTAATGAAAAATGCACCTTGTCATAGATTATCTCATTAGGTGTTACTACCCCTTCTTCCAGTGCTGCTATAGATGTCAAAGCCTTAAAGGTTGATCCCGGAGGAATTGCCCCACTGGTAGCATAGTTGTAGAAGGGTTTTGGATAAATATCATAAATATCTTTTCTTGCACTCTTCTTATCATCTGGATCAGTTAATTGGAATAAATTATCTATTGTAGTTCCGTACTGCTCAAGCCCCATTCTTTCTATATACTGTTTTCCAAAAGCTTCTAAATCCGGCTGGAAGTATTGCTTACTGAGTTCCGAAGTTAACCTGCCCGGAACTGAAAACAGGTTTGGATCATAGCCCGGTAAACTTGCCATGGCGAGAACTCCACCGGTATTTACATCTAAAACTACCGCTGCACCTCTTGTAGCATTTCCCGTATCCATTATTCCTGTACCTTCTTTATGTAAACGCTCTGTAGTCTGCAGTGCTGTCATCCTTTCCTGCAGAGCTCTTTCTGTGATAGCCTGCAGCCTACTGTCTATGGTCAGAATCATATCCTGTCCAGGATATGGTTCCAATTTAAAGAGTTCCTCAGTTTTTCTACCTTCTTTATTTATTTTTATGGTAGTGCCGCCCTTGGACCCCCTCAATCTGTCTTCAAAAGCACTTTCCAAGCCTGCTGTACCGATATAATCTGTGCTTATATCATAACCCCGTTCCTCATACCTGTCTTTATTGGCAGAATTTATTTTTGAAATATAGCCTAAGAAATTTGAGCCCAATTCATTGTTGGGGTAATATCTTATAGGCTGAAGGGTAACGTCAATACCCGGCAAGCTGTTTTTAACCTGTTCAAAAAGGAAGGCAGTTTCTTTACTTACGTTTGCTGCAATAACAACGGGCTTATAGCCGGAAAAACTTTGCAAGTAAATCGCATCTTTTACTACCATAAATTTTCTAACTTCCTCAGCTGAATACTTTTGCAGTAACATCTTGGCTATATCATTGTTATCAATCTCACCATTATTCTTTTTTGCAAATAGAGCCTTCTCTTCCTCTTTACTTAACCCTAACAGCTTCCATAAATCATGCTTAACAACCAGATAGTTAAAGACCTCTTGAGGAGTTATTTTTAAAAGCTCTTCATCTATCTTTGCCTTCTGCTCATCGGTAAGTTCATTCTCAGCAGTGTTTTTGTAAAGTTTAAGTCTGACTACATCATTTAAGCCTCTGTCCTTTTTAAAGCGCAATTCCATAGCTCTTATTGTATCAGGATCATTGCTGCTAAATTCGAATCTATAAGGATTAACCTTAAGTTCCAGTTCATCTAAGAGCTGCTCCTTGCTAAGGGTTCCATCATCATTCTTTTTAGTTGCACTATTCAACAGTTTGAAGACCTCAGCAAAGGTATCAAGCGCCTTATCCTTATATTCATTATTTTCCATATAAACAAGGTTATAGCTTTGAATATTTGTGGCTAATATATTTCCGTTTTTGTCTAAAATCTTTCCTCTAGGAGCTGCTTCAGATATTTGTCTTATTGAGTTTGTATTGGCCCTGTCCATGTAATCCTCAGCATTAACTATCTGCATAATGGATAACCTAAGTCCAATCAATGTAAAGATAACAAGCATTATAATTGCTAATGCGGTATACCTGCTAAAAGTTTTTTTCTTTTTCATCGAGTCCCCCCCTTAAAATTTCCATTCCTTTTTCATAAAGGGTTTCTGCAGTAATTTAAATATAGGCTTGTATAAAAGAATTGCCAGCACCATGTTATAGAGTGCTATGTAAAGAGTATCTTGAAAGTCAGTCTTTAAACCAATCAAATATAAAATTATAAACAAGAGTACTCCCTTAATCACCGAAAGTGCAAATAAGGATAGTACAGGAATCAGTGCCTTTTCTCTAAATATATTCTCACCTATGATCACTGCTGCAAGGCAGATAAACATATTTAAAAGCGGATTAATGCCTACCGCTTGGCACAAATATAAGTCCTGTAAAAAACCTGCCAGTACTCCAACCTTTATTGCTTCTGTATAATCAGTATTTAATGAATAAAATACAATAAAAATAAACAGTGCACTGGGATAAACACCCTTTAGGTCAAAAAAAGGGAGAAGTGTATTATCTATTATAAATAGAAATACACATATTAGAATAACAACTAATCTTCTCATTATTTTATTTCCTCCCCTATATAGTCTACTGCAGATCTATCTTTAGGGAGAATTATAAATACTTCCTCCAGCCTATTAAGGTCCACATAAGGCTTAATTACAGCATTTTTCATTACTCTGGCCCTATCTTCTTCTATATCTATAACCTCACCTATTCGTACTCCCTTAGGATACTTATAGCCATCTCCAGAAGTAACTATAACATCTCCTACTTTTATTTCAGATTCTATAGGAACATAGAACATCTTAGCCAGAGGATTTTTGCTGCTGTCCTTATAGCCTCTTATAATACCTTTTTCACCAGTGCTTTGAATCATTGCCCCAACGCCTATATTTTCATTTGATATATTTTGAACTATGGACCAGGTTTCATAGGTAGTGGTTACCTGTCCTACTAACCCCTCGGAGGTAGCTACAACCCTGCCTTTTATAACTCCGTCCTTAGTTCCCTTATCAATAACATAGCCGTCTAAGATACTGTTACCGCTGACATTTACAATTTGACACATAACATAATCATAGTCAGAGTTTCTCTTTATAAAATTCAGGTTCTTAGTCAATCTGTCGTTTTCGCTTTTTACAGAGTCATACATCAGGGCCTTTTCTTCAAGCTCCGCATTTCTCTTCCTAAGTTCCTCATTTTCTTTTTTTACTTCATTAAAGTGAAATATAAAGCTAAAGAATCCGTTTATACTATCATTTATGCTATAAACCACACCCTGTACCTTATTGAAAGCAGCTCCAATGCCGCCTTCCAGTAAGGTTTTATTCTCCCTCTTAGCACTTTGAGCAATAAAGATTAAAAATGTAACTGACAGTACTATTATCGCTACTGCTAGTTTATTTTTTAAAAACTTCATTACTAGCCTCTTCTCTTACTAATTCTATCAAAGTACTCTAAAGCCTTACCTGCACCAAGGGCAACACAGTCCAATGGTGATTCTGCTATATGGACTGGCATATGGGTTTCATAATTAATCAATTTATCCAGACCCTTTAATAATGCGCCACCGCCGGCAAGCATTATACCTTTTTCCATAATATCCGCAGCCAGTTCAGGCGGAGTTTTTTCCAATGTGGTTTTAATAGCATCTATAATTGCTGAAATAGGCTCTTTTAAAGCTTCTCTAATCTGTTCCTGAGTAACGGTTACTGTTTTGGGAAGGCCTGTAACTAAGTCTCTTCCTTTTATATCCATGCTTTTTTCATCATCCATCTTAAAGGCTGATCCTAATTCCATCTTGACATTTTCTGCAGTTCTCTCACCTATCATTAGATTATATTCCTTCTTTATGTAACTGATAATAGACTGATCAAGCTCGTCTCCAGCTATTCTCAAGGATTTACTTGTAACTATACCTTCTAAGGAGATAATAGCAACCTCTGTTGTTCCTCCTCCGATATCTACAATCATGCTTCCTGTTGGTTCGTCTACCGGAAGACCTGCTCCAATTGCTGCAGCCATTGGCTCTTCCATCAACACAACTTCTCTTGCTCCCGCTTGCTTAGCTGCTTCATCTATAGCTCTCTTTTCAACTTCAGTAACACCAGAAGGGAAACATACAATAATTCTGGGACTTGCAAAGCTGCTTCTTCCAATTACCTTGCTTATAAACTTTTTAAGCATCATTTGAGTCACGTCAAAATCAGCAATTACTCCATCCTTCATAGGCCTTATAGCCACAATGTTTCCAGGAGTTCTACCAATCATCTTTTTAGCTTCTTCACCTACGGCTAAAACCTTCTTGTTTGCACTGTTGATAGCTACTACAGAAGGCTCTCTGAGAACAATTCCCTTTCCCTTAACGTAAACCAAAGTATTAGCTGTACCTAAATCTATACCCATATCTTTTGATATTGAAAATATTCCCATTCGTTCTTTCTCCTCTCAGTTACAGTATTCCTTTTTCTTTCAAACTTATATACGTTCCATTCCCTATTATTAAGTGGTCCAATAGCTCAATCCCCAATAATTTCCCACATTCTTTCAGCCGGTGAGTGATATTGATATCTTCACTGCTGGGTGTAGGGTCACCGGAGGGGTGGTTGTGACACACAATGATGGATGCAGCACTTCTTCTTACTGCCTCCATAAACACTTCTCTTGGATGCACTATTGAAGAATTGATGCTTCCCATTGAAACATCCTTTATCAATATTACCTTGTTTTTTGTATTTACAAGTATTATCTTTAGAACTTCCTGTTTTAGACTCCGCATGGTCTCCATAAGAAGATTTGCGGCATCTGCAGGAGATTTTATTATGTACTCCTCGCCGGATTTATAGGTTCTAAATCGCTTTGCAATCTCAGCTAAGGCTAAAAGTTGGGCTGCTTTTGCTTCCTTGATTCCCTTTAACTTCATAAACTCCTCAGCATTTGAATTTAAAAGCCCATTCAAGCCTCCTGCTTCGGTAAGTATGCGGTTACATAGGTTTATAATATTTTCACCACTGTTACCGCTGCGCAGAATCAAGGCCAGCAACTCACTGTTGGATAAACTTTCTGGTCCATACTTGAATAATCTCTCTCTTGGTCTCTCATTTTTAGGTAAATCCATAATTTTAAGGGTATTTGCCATAAAATTTCTCCTTTATAGATTTACCCCCATACCCCTCAATATATGATTAAGTCTATTTAGCGGAAGCCCTACCACATTATAGTAGCATCCATTGATCTCTTCAACGAATACACCACCGCCGCCTTGTATACCATAGGCTCCGGCTTTGTCCATTGGTTCCCCGCTTTCTACATATTTTCTAATTTCACCCTTTGTTAACATTGAAAACTTAACGTCTGTCTTAACATAGTCACATTTAATCTCCAGAGTCTTAGTATTCATGACCGTTAACCCTGAATAGACTTGATGTGTTCGGCCACTGAGTCTTTCAAGCATCAAAATAGCCTCTTCCTTACTGGAGGGCTTGCCTAAAACAGCACTTTCTACAGCTACTATTGTATCACAAGCTATAATCAAGGCTTCTTCCTTGACCCTCTGAGCCACTGAAAGAGCTTTTCCCTTTGACAGCTCAATAACATAGTCGCCGAAATTCCCTTTGAAAGGAACACTATCCTCATCAAAATTACTCACTATTACTGAAAACTCATCAACTATTCTCTTTAGAAGTTCCGTTCTCCTTTCGGAAGCAGAGGCTAATATTATCTTCACTACATATCACTTCCTAATATTTTCTATAAAGTAGTATTGCCACAATTACACCAATTATAGACATTATATTCATATTTAAATTTATCCCAAAAGTAAAAGTTATCACTTTAAGATTTAGGGTTACTGGTGAACTGGTTCCAACAGTATATACGTGTTTCAGGAATTTTAGTACGGTCAGATTTCCGAGCATCTCACCTAAAAGGCTTCCTGTCAAGGCCCCTAATAAAACTAGGAACACAAAGAATATCGATGATTTCCCAGAACCTTTCAAATTCATCCCCCACTTTTTCCAGCCTCATTATTACATCTTTTATAGTTTATCATTTAATATTGCTATAAACAAGTATGTTTATAATGCATTAAAAAAAATTGTTTATCAAATAATACAAAAAAGCGCACAGTTCAATATGTGCCTTTTTTTATTTCTTTATTCCTACTTTTTTTATAACTTCATATATATACGTATAATTTTCTTCAGCCTTTTCTTTTACTATTTCATCAGGAAGAGAGCTCAGATATTTCTTATATTCCTGCAGAATAGTGTAATTCTCATCCTTTTCATTTGCAGAAGAAAGCGGTGCAAGCCATGTCTTAAATTCCTCGGTTTTCACTGCTGTAACATAACTTTCTGTAAGAGTAGTCAAGATCTTTAAATGTCCCTTCATAATCTCTGCTATCAGATAAGAAGATTCTTCGTCAGTATTTATCTCATATGTAATCTTTGTATTGTCTAACCCATTATCATTCATTTTCTTTAAAATCTTATCGTAATCATTCTCATTAAATATGCCTGCTAAAACTCTAAATTTACCCTCTTCTTCAATGGTAAATGGATTCAGTACAGTTTTTACTTTATCCTTCTGGTTTTGAGCATTCTCTTTAACTCCATAATAACCACTTTGTATAATGATAAATCTGGCCGGCAGATTATTACTTTCCTTTTCACTATGTTGTTGAACAGTATCCGTCACAGCTTCTTCACTCTTATTTTCTATTGGTGCCTTTGTACCTCTATCTTTTATAAAAATACTAGATAGAGCTGTACCTAAGAGCACAGCAGCCAGCACTATGCTGACTAACATTACTATTACCACTGTCTTATCTTCCTTTTTTCGCTTATAATCGTATCTTGTGTATTTCATTTTACCACCCCCGATACAATTATATTTTGCATAATGATAGACTATACTAAAAAAGACCCGACAAACTTTGCCAGATCTTCTTTATTATCTAATTAATTTAATATTCTTCTGCCGCCAACGTAAGTGCGTGTATAGTAACTACTGCTGAGTTCGCTTACTGTTACGCATTTACTTCCTGAGGATGCATGAATAAATTGGCCATCACCAATATATATACCTACATGTGATACATATCCCGCAGTGTTAAAAAACACTAAGTCCCCAGCTCTCAGGTTACTCTTAGAAACTGCTGCACCAACACCGGATTGATCCGCTGCAGTACGAGGTAGGCTTACCCCAAATTGCCTATACACATATGAGGAAAAACCTGAGCAATCAAAGGCCCTTGGACCATTTGCACCATACACATAAGGTCTTCCAAGGAAATTGAATGCATACTGAACTAACTTACCGGTGCTGCCACTTGCAATTGTAGAGCCTCCGCTAAAACCTCTTGAGTAGGTTTTCTGTGAAGATGTTGTTACTTGCTTTTTAGGAATTTTAATCGTCTTGTTTGTGGATATAGTCGTTGCGGTTAACACAGTAGTTTCTTCACCTGCCGCAGTGTCCGCTTTTGCTTCCAAACCTTGAAAATGTAAACCTATACATAGCGTAAAAACGAAAAAACCTGCTGACAGTACCTTTGTTTTTAAACTTTTCATTATCAATGACCTCCTTATTGCTTCCGGAGTTAGCTGACGGGTTCGGGTGAAGGTTTCCCTACCGATTATGAGCACGGTCATAACCAGATTAACCCCAAAGAATGGTTCCTCCGTACCCATTTGGGACTCAGCACATAATAAATTATAGTTTGTACAAAGAAAAAAGTCAATAAATTCTAGCCAAATTTATCAACTTATCAGAACTTTTTTCTATTTGTTACGTATAATAATAGTTTTTATTTTTATACCTATACTACTCTAATATTTTCGTTGAATTTATATAGCAGCATATCTTTTTCTTCTCCTTCAACATTAAAGAAATTCTTTGATACCCGATGCAATAAGAAGTTATTCTTCTTCCAAAACTTTACCGCACTGTTACTGCCTGCAACAATACCTGTAGAAAAACTGTGTATATCATAATTAATCTCAAAATGTTTTATCAATTCTCTTAGTATCTTACTGCCAAGTCCCTGTCCCCTTAGGTTGCAGTCTATAACAAAACACCATATGATCACTTCATTGGGGTCTTTAAATTCTACCCGTCCCTTAAACACCCCAATAAGCTTATCCTCTTTTTTTATTTTTAAGAATATTTCATTTTCGCTCATATAATATTCTAAAAATCTATCCCCTAGTTCCTCTATGTTTGTCCATACAGCTTCCGTGGTTTTTCTAATCTGTTCTCCCATCCAGTTTTGAACCATAGCAAGATCTTCCTTTAAGATGCTGGAAATCTCTACGTCCTCAAACGCTAATTCTACATCAAACATATTTCCACCTCACTCTATATAATAATAATTCTACATTAGAGTTAAAAATCCTCTCTTGTCGGAGGATTTTAATTTTACTTTGTCAGTGGAAATATAAAGGGACAGAATAAAAAGAGAGGCATAAAACCTCTCTAATCTTCTCTGTAATATCCAAAATACCGGTGCTCCAATTTTGACACCTATCTCTCGATAGGTGGGTGTCCTCATAGATGTCTCTATCGCCTTCAATGCCGTAAAAGGACTCACAAGATGGTACATATCCTCATCAGAATGTTGAACTCCCATAGTTGTAATGTAGGTTCAAAATAAGAGCTTAACGCATATTTCAGAAATTATTAAATTGGTGCGAAAGACGGGACTTGAACCCGTACGGTCTCCCACACGCCCCTCAAACGTGCGCGTCTGCCAATTCCGCCACTCTCGCATACTCATCCAGCTTCCTTCAGACTTATAGTAATCCATAGGCGCTTCCGACAAATAACATTCTACTACGGATTTTTTAAATCGTCAATAGGAAAATAATAAAAGATTTTTCGGAAGCTAAATCCGAAAAATCTTTTATTGCTAAAATCTCTCACTTTGAGTTTTCAGTTATACAAAGTTCTTTTTTGTATAAGAGTTTATAAATATTATAGTTTGTTTTAATCCTTTTAATATACTGATCCGTTTCCTTGAAGGGTATGTAATCAAGTTTTTTACCATCCTTGGAATACTTCTCATTTTGGAGCCAACTGTTAACATTTCCTCGTCCGGCGTTATAGGCTGCTAAAATCAGCTCCGTTCTATTTCCAAACTCCTTACGAAGATCGTTGATATACCAACACCCCATCCTAATATTTGTTTCAGGATCATACAACATCGCCTCGGTATAGTTGTCTATCTTCATCATTGAAGCTATCCATTCTCCGGTACTGCCGGTTATCTGCATCAGACCATTTGCATTCTTATGGGATTTAGCTTCCACTTTAAAGTTGCTTTCCGCTTTAATAAGTGCTGCTACAAAAAACGGATCTATATTATATTCTTTGGAATATTTATTTATATAGTTTGTGAAATTAAGTGGATAGATTTTTTCAGCCAACCAATAAAATAAAACTGCAAATAGGGCAATTGTCAATATAACAAATATAGCTACACCATTTCTTTTCTTTTTCTTTTTCATTCCATACCTCAGCTAAGTTTAATTCAAGTATATACTTAACACTTCAATAACCTCTTTCACCTGTTCCTTGAGATAGTCAAGGTCTTTGCTGTTATCAATGATAAAATTCACATATTTTTTCTTTTCATCAAGGCTCATTTGGGCATTGATTCTATTTAGTGCTTGTTGAGTAGTTAAATTATCCCGAATTTTTAGCCTCTCCACTTGTAAATCTTTATCTACCCAAACCAATATGTTCAAATCCATATTTTCATGAATTCCATGCTCTATAAGGGTGGGAGCATCCAGAACACATACTTTAACGCCTTCTGTTTCCTTGGCTTTAAGCCTTTTAAATATCTCTTCCTTAATTGGAGGTATCATGATATCATCTAGTTTTTTTCTTTCACCTGGATATTTGAAAATATATTCTCCCAAGGCTTTTCTGTTAAGACTTCCTTCAGCTGTAAAAAAGTGCTCACCAAAGGTATTCTTAATAGCTTTAGATATTTCAGGATAAAGCACTAATACTTCACGGGCTATAATGTCTGCGTCGATCACTTCTATGCCCTTTTCGGTAAAAATGGCAGAAACAGTACTTTTACCTGAAGCAATTCCTCCAGTTAGGCCAACTTTAAACAACCTAGTCACCCTCTCTTTAAATTTACGCTTTCCAAAATAAATTTATAACTCAATACACAATATTATGCCACTTATTTGGCATCATACCATGTCTTGCCTACGCTTATATCCACTTCCATTGGTACTGATAAATCCATAACCTCTTCCATCTCTCTCTTTACAAGCTCTCTGATTTCTTCTTCTTCATCCTTATAGACATTAAGTATGAGTTCATCGTGAACCTGCAGTATAAGAGTAGACTTGTAGTTTCCCTCCTTAAGCTTGTTATATACATTTACCATAGCAAGCTTTATGATATCTGCAGCACTTCCCTGTATAGGAGCATTCATAGCTAATCTTTCCCCAAGTGCTTTCATTATCTTGTTTGATGCATTGACTTCGGGAATATATCTTCTCCTATTTAGTACTGTAGTAACATATCCCTTTTTCTGTGCTTCTTCAATTATGGTATCCATGTACCGTCTTACCCCTGGATATCTTTCAAAATAGGTGTCCATATAGCTTTTTGCCTCAGCTTTGGTAATCTTTAAATCCTTAGCCAAACTAAAATCGCTTATTCCATATACTATACCAAAATTTACGGCTTTTGCTCTGCTTCTCATGAGTGGAGTAACTTCTTCCAATGGCACCTTAAAGACCTCAGAAGCGGTTTTAGTATGAATATCACTATGTCCCAAAAAGGCATTTATAAGATTTTCATCCCCAGCAATATGGGCCAGCACTCTCAATTCAATTTGAGAATAATCTGCAGACAGTATGACGGAATCCTCATCGTTTGCATGGAAGACCTTTCGTATTTCCTTCCCCATTTCATATTTTATTGGTATATTTTGCAGATTAGGCTCTGTACTGGAAAGTCTTCCTGTGGTTGTTACTGTCTGATTGAAGTTTGAGTGTATCTTGCCGTCTTCATCTAACACATTCTTTAGTCCTTCAATATATGTTGAATATAACTTTGTAATCTGTCTATAGTATAAGATCTTTTCGATTAAAGGATGTTTATCTGATAGCTGTTCCAGCACTTCTGCATTAGTAGAGTAACCGGTTTTAGTTTTTTTCACTGCTGGTAAATCTAACTTTTCAAAGAGAATTTTACCCAGCTGCTTTGGTGAATTTATATTAAATTCTTCGTCTGCCAGTTCATAAATCTTCTTTTGGGTTGTCTCAATCTCAGCTTTGAATTTAACTGACAGTTCTTCCAGCATGTCATAACTAACCTTGAAGCCTTCTGACTCCATATTGGCTAGTACCCTTGACAGTGGTAGCTCCACGTCATAATAGAGCTTTTCCATATCAAATTCTTTTAGCTTCTCTGACATCTTCTGGTGCAGCACAGGCAAGTGCATATTCTCTCTTACTTCATACTCTATACCTTGTCCTTTAACTTCTACACCAATATAGTCATGAATTATACCTATCAGTGGATATTCTCCTTTTGAAGCATCTATCAAATATGCCGCCAGCTTTATATCAAAAACTAAGCCCACTACCTCTACACCTAATTTTTGCAGGGCGGTGTAACAATTTTTCATGTCATAGCCAACTTTTTTTAATCCTGCCTTAGAGAACACATCCACTAAACACTTTATGGCCACTTCTCTATTTTCATCAATCAGCTTACTCAGCTCAACTACGTAGTTATTTTCATCATCCAAAGTCAGTATAAAGTGCTCCAAATTAAGCTTGGAGTACATTGTCTCGTTCTCTATATAAGGGGTGATATAAAGTATCCCCTTATAGTCTTGAAGCCTTTGTGTAAGCTGCTTAAAGTCTAAAATATTATCTACTAGCTTGTAATTAACCGCACTTTGTTCTTCTGCTTTTGCTTCAACGTTGACATCCTCAGAAGGAAGTCTATCCAACAAGGATTTAAACTGCATCCTGAAGAAGAACTTTCTAATGCCCTCAAGATTATAGCTGTCCTTAGACTTTATTTCATCCAAATTAATTTCAATAGGAACGTCCGTCATTATGGTAGCAAGTTTTTTGCTGAAGATGGCCATTTCTGTGTTTTCCATCAAGCTCTCTTTGATCTTTTTACCTGATATTTTCTCTATATTGGAAAGCACATTTTCAACACTTCCATATTCTTGAATGAGTTTATAGGCAGTCTTTTCACCGATGCCCGGTACTCCAGGTATGTTGTCGGAGGCGTCCCCCATAAGTCCCTTTACATCAATAAACTGTGTTGGCGTAACGCCAAAGTCTTCTATCATCCTTTTTCTATCGTAAATTTCTTTATCCGTTATACCCTTTTTGGTTATAATAACCTTGATATTGTCACTGGCTAGCTGCAGGGCATCTCTGTCCCCTGTTAAGATAAATACCTCTATGTCCTGTGACTCAGCATATTTCGCAAGGGTCCCAATAAGGTCATCCGCTTCAAAGCCGTCTATTTCAAATATGTTTATGCTCATTAGTTTCAGAAGCTCTTTAAGAGGTTCAAACTGCTCATGTAGCTCCGGCGGCATCTTTTTTCTCCCAGCCTTATAATCTTCATACTCCTTATGTCTGAAGGTGGGAGCCTTTCTGTCAAAAGTTGTTACTATGTAGTCAGGCTTTATTTCTTCTTTTATTTTTAATAGCATATTGGTAAATCCAAAAATTGCATTTGTATGCAATCCTTCTGCATTTGTCAGCGGCGGTACTCCATAAAAAGCTCTATTCATCAAGCTGTGTCCATCTAAAATCAGCAATTTTTCCATTTTAATTCCTCCGTATATTATTTCATTGTGGAAGTATATCTTATATTCTACCCATATTTGGCTTTTTAGTCTACCTTATAGAAGCATCAAACTCTGACAGAATTTTTTTTATGGTATCAGATACCTCATTTTCTGAAACAATGGCAAGTTGACCGGCAAAATTGTTGTCAAAAATACTGAATGCAAAAGACTGCTTTAGTTCTTCTGTATCATCATGTTTGTTCTGGAACCTATTTATCAGTTCCGCAGCACTTTCACCAGACTTATCTATACAGTAATACATGTTATCCTGTGATATTAGAGACATTAACTTTTCGAGATTATCCCACACTACCACAAAACCTAAAGCATAGTCTCTTTGCTTCTCGCTTACTTTTACCTTCATCTTTAAGCCTAAAATAGTAGCCTCATCGGACTTTTTATAGGTAATCTTTTTATAGCTGATATCAGACTCCTCCAGTAAAGCAATTAGTTCGTCACCTATACTTTGATAATCCACGTCAGCCTTTTTATAAAACATTTTAGTATTCATAACTATGAGACATAAATTATCCCCAATAAACTCCATCAGCAGCCTTTTTTTTAAGATTTCTGCTTCTTTTAACCTACTGTAGTCAATATAGTAGTTATATTTACCTTCTTTAATTTCACTTCTCAGCTTTAAAATACTTTTCTTGAAAAATTTCATCTTTTTTCACCTTTTATTTTTTATTTTCTTCTTTATACCAATATTATAATATATTCAAATAAAAAAAGTCATGAAATTGTAAAATTACTGTTTTCATGACTTAACTAAATTAGTTTTCACCGACATCAGCTGCCACCTTTTTAACAACAGACATTAATTCCAAAATTAAAAAAAGATACACGTTCTATCAGCATTGGCTGACAAAACGTGTATCCTGCTAGAGATTACAATATTACTTATTTAAAGCTTCTTCTATAGCAACAGCTACAGCAACAGTTGCACCAACCATTGGGTTGTTACCCATACCGATAAGACCCATCATTTCAACGTGAGCTGGAACGGATGAGGATCCTGCGAACTGAGCATCTGAGTGCATTCTTCCCATTGTATCTGTCATACCGTAGGAAGCTGGACCTGCAGCCATGTTATCTGGGTGAAGGGTTCTTCCAGTACCACCACCAGATGCAACTGAGAAGTATTTCTTTCCTAGTTCATTACATTCTTTCTTGTATGTTCCTGCAACTGGATGCTGGAATCTTGTTGGGTTAGTGGAGTTTCCAGTGATAGAAACGTCAACACCTTCCTTGTGCATTATAGCAACACCTTCTCTAACGTCGTCAGCACCATAGCATCTTACTTTAGCTCTTTCTCCGTTGGAGTAAGCTGTTTCCTTAACAATTTCAAGCTTTCCAGTGTAGTAGTCAAACTTAGTCTGAACATATGTAAAACCGTTAATTCTTGATATTATCATAGCAGCGTCTTTTCCAAGACCGTTAAGTATAACTCTTAGTGGTTCTTTTCTAACTCTGTTTGCTGACTTAGCTATACCTATAGCACCTTCAGCAGCAGCGAAGGATTCATGTCCGGCAAGGAAAGCAAAGCACTTAGTTTCTTCTCTTAAAAGCATTGCAGCTAAGTTTCCATGACCAAGACCAACTTTTCTGTCATCTGCAACAGATCCTGGGATACAGAAAGACTGTAATCCTTCTCCAATTGCTTCAGCAGCATCTGCAGCTTTTTTGCATCCCTTCTTTATTGCTATAGCAGCACCTACTATGTAAGCCCAGCATGCATTTTCAAAAGCGATTGGCTGAATTCCCTTAACCATATTATAAACATCTATACCTGCTTCATCACATACAGCCTTAGCGTCTTCAATAGAATTTATACCGTATTTCTGTAATGCTGCGTTAATTTGATTAATTCTTCTATCATAACTTTCAAATAATGGCATCTAACTCATCCTCCCTCTCTTATTCATGTCTTGGGTCGATGTATTTAGCAGCTTCTGCAAATCTACCGTAAGTACCCTTTGCAGCCTTTATTGCTTCATTAGCATCAACACCTTTTTTGATAGCATCCATCATCTTACCAAGAGATACGAACTCATATCCTATAACTTGATCATCTGCATCAAGAGCTAATCTTGTTACATAGCCTTCTGCCATTTCAAGGTATCTTGTACCCTTTGCCTTAGTACCATACATAGTACCAACCTGGCTTCTTAGACCCTTTCCAAGATCTTCAAGACCTGCTCCTATTGGTAGTCCACCCTCTGAGAAAGCACTTTGAGATCTTCCGTATACTATCTGAAGGAATAGTTCTCTCATAGCTGTGTTTATAGCATCACAAACTAAGTCTGTATTTAATGCCTCTAGTAATGTCTTTCCTGGTAATATTTCTGATGCCATAGCTGCTGAGTGAGTCATTCCTGAACATCCGATTGTTTCAACTAGAGCTTCTTCTATTATTCCGTCTTTTACATTCAATGTAAGTTTACATGCACCTTGTTGTGGAGCACACCAGCCCACCCCGTGTGTTAAACCTGATATATCTTTGATTTCTTTAGCTTGTACCCATTTTCCCTCTTGAGGAATTGGTGCTGGTCCATGATTTGGTCCCTTAGCTACGCATACCATGTTCGTAACTTCATGTGAATAAATCATAATGTAATCTCCCTTCTTTAATTATATCCTCTAACTCTCAGTACGGCTTGTACACCACTGGGACATTTTTGGCACCAGTGGGTCAATTCTTTAACAACCGACCAAATATATTTTAGCAAATATAAATCAAAGTAACAATAGATTTATGACAAAAAGCGATATTTTGCTAATTAATAGTCACTCAGTACTCATTGAAAAAGTTCCAAGAGGCGATAATAGTTCCTTCCCCAATATCCTCTTCTGCTATGCTTTCATTACACTCTGGACTTAAATCTAAACTTTCAACCTGTTGTTCAAAGATGCTAGGCCCCTCTACTCTCACTTCATCATCAAATTTTTCTTCACTCTTTGTAACGGCTTGAGTGGTATTGATATTATTATCAGGGAATATTATACCTTTAAATATTTCATCTATTGGATACTGCCTCTTACAGCAGAAATCATATAAGTGCTTTAATAATTCTTTATCTTTAACATCTTTAAGTTCATTGTTTATACTCAGTAACATTTTCTTATTTGCCTTGAAATTATGTTTAAACCAGTTCACTATCATTATCTCTATAGTATTTCTGGAGACTATTATCTTTCCGTATTCCTCAAACTTTTTCAGATAAGCTTCTATTTGATCACAACTAAGTCCTGTTTCCAGTTCAGCCAGTCTTCTATTGAACCTATATATGCCACATTGATTAGTCATTGAATTTGTAATGAGGTAAATATAGAAATACCTCTCCTCTGCTGTAAGTCCAAGAACAAAATCATTTTGCCAAAATTTCATATGTATATTTTTAAATACTGACATCTTTATATCCTCCTTGCATTACCTTTTTACCTATTAAATATACAAATGTAGATGTATTTGCCCTCTATGTGAAAATTATTTTACAAATTTATTTTTAATACCTTGAGAAAATGTATTGACAACAATAACTGTCCATGGTATCATTACAATTGTTCCTGCCGAAGTGGTGGAACTGGCAGACGCGCTGGACTCAAAATCCAGTGGTAGCAATACCGTGCGGGTTCGATTCCCGCCTTCGGCACTTTAAAAACTCCCAGGCAATTGCTTGGGAGTTTTTCTTTACTCAAACTTTTTATTATTTAATTATACGTAGTCAATGAACATAGAGGTAAGATTATACCTAATACAAACAATTCTATATAATTCTCCCTAAAATATCATTTTCTTTCCTCTTTTCTCTATGTTAATCTTTTCTCTCATTAAGGTATTGGCTATCATTTTACGGTTTCCTTTCTTTACAATACTTGAATATTCTTCAATTCTTTCAAAGTCATTAAGGCCTATTTCATTGGCTGTTTCTCTTGAAATACAGGTTCCTTCTTCTCACCTTCATTATTACTAATAAGTACCCTTAAATTACCTGACCCTCGTATTTTTATAACTTCTAAGGACTGAAATATATTTTCCCTTATCTTCATTAGTTCAATCCTATAATAGAAGTTTGGAATGCCATACAACTCTATAAATTTCCCCATATTATAAATATTAAACTTACTGCCAAGCAAAGCTGTATCCGCAATCAAAAATGCTCCATTTTTTATAGCCAAAGAGATTATGGCCAGCAGAGTGGCATTTCTGTATTTATTCACTAGCTGTCTTCTCATTTTTAGATCAAATATTAGTCTATTGATGGCATCATAGTATTTCTTCCTTGGCGCACTTAAATCAATGGTAATAATCATGCCAAACCTCTGAAAATGCTCTCTACATATTATATTCACTTTTTTTCACATAATACCAATATTCTAGACTTATAAATATGCATTATTAAATTAACTTTATTTCTTTTTTCTTATGAGTAACTTCTTACTGTTTCTTGTGACCTCTGAAACAGATTGAATAAAACTATCTTTTGCCTTGAGTACTTCATATACAGAATATAAAACAGGTATACTGTACAATTCTACATATTTACAGGCCTTTTCAAAATTCACTGCTCTTTGTCCAAATTCTGTGTTTGTATTAGCTGCTATTTGTCCACTAAAAATCAGGCACATCAATGCCTTTTGCCCCTGTTCTTTGTAGCTTCTGAAATCCTTATTACTCATCTTTAAGCTAAAGATTAAATCGTCAATCCTATGCTGGGTTACCTTTCTTATATTGCTTAAATCTAGTATAATTATCATATCAATCCTCAATTAATTACTATATTCTTATTATATTCACCTATTTCAAAAAATACTTCAATAAATTTAAGCTTCACATTTTATTCTTTCTAAAACATAATTATCAATTAGTTGTATATGTCTTCTATCGATGTCTATGTATTTCAAGACAGTCTTTTGGTTTTTATTAATAATCTCATCGGCATCTCCTCTCTATCTTTAGTCTTTTGCCCCATATACCGTCTAGCTTTAATATTCAACAAATGCTATAAAAATTCTTAATTTTAATACAAATATCTACATAACTAGATATTGTTCTACTAATTCACAAGAACATAAAACAGGCTAAGCAAGCCTAGCCTGTTTTATGTTTTTAACTATGAAGCCAAAATAAAATTCTTCAAGAAAGCTTTAGTTCTTTCGTTACTTGGATCCTGGAAGATCTCTGCAGGACTTCCCTCTTCTACAATAATCCCTTGGTCCATAAAGATTACCCTGTCAGAAACATCCTTTGCAAAACTCATTTCATGAGTTACAACTATCATGGTCATGTCTTCAAGTGCAAGTTCTTTTATAACCTTTAGTACCTCTCCCGTTAGCTCAGGGTCCAAGGCAGATGTTGGTTCATCAATAAGCAATATATCCGGTTTCATTGCCAAGGCTCTGGCAATGGCTACTCTCTGCTTTTGTCCACCGGATAATTGATAGGGATAAGCATCAGCTTTATCTGCCAAGCCCACCTTATCCAAAAGTTCTAAGGCCAATTTTTTAGCCTCATCAGCGTTCATGTTTAATACATGTATTGGTGCCTCAATTATATTTCTCAGCACAGAATAGTGAGGAAATAATACAAAATTCTGAAATACCATTCCCAGCTTTAGTCTGATTTTTCTTAACTCCTTAGCGCTTGGATAAATTGGTTTTCCTTCTTCATCCGCTTGAATAAGTACATCTCCTTCAACAATTAACTTGCCCCTGTCTATAGTTTCAAGAAGGTTTAAGCATCTCAACATTGTACTCTTACCGGACCCTGATGGCCCTATAACAGATATTACTTCCCCTTTATTCACCTCAAACGAAACACCTTTTAATATCTCATTCCCGTCAAAACTTTTAACAAGATTTTCTACTCTTAACATTTCCATGCTGCTCATCCCCTATCTGTAATAATTTAACTTACTTTCTATAGCGTGAAAAATCTTTGTCACAACCCAATTCATAATAAGATAGAAAATTCCTGCAATCAGCAATGGGGTTGTTGAAAAATGTCTATTGGCAGAATTCTGAGCAAATCTGAATAGTTCAGAAATTCCTATTACCTGAACAAGTACCGTGTCCTTTACTAAGGTTATTACTTCATTGCTTGTGGCGGGTAAAATTCTTTTTATTGCCTGAGGTAATATTATTTTAAAAAAGGTCTGAACTTTTGTAAAACCTAATACAGAAGCTGCCTCATACTGTTCTCTCTCCATAGATGCAATGCCCCCACGGTAGATTTCAGCAAAATACGCCGCATAATTAATGGAAAAAGCTATGATAGCGGCCAAAAAACGATCAATGTTTAATCCCAAGATATTGGATGGGGCGAAATAAATGAACATAATCTGAAGCATCAGTGGTGTACCCCTCATAACTAAAATATACAGTTTTACCGGTTCACTTATAAGCTTTCTTTTAGACATTCTTCCAAGTGCTACAAGTAAGCCCAAGGGTAGTGCTATTACCAATGTTAAGGCAAACACCTCCAGAGTTACTAAGGTACCTTCCATAAGGTTTCCTATCATTTTTACAAAAGTGTCCCATCCAATACTTCCAAACATAATCATTCCCCTTATCAATTTTTAAAAGTTCTGCCGGCAGAAGACTCACCAGCAGAACTTTTATATTTATCATTATTTCTTAATCGTTGTAATATCTTCTCCAAACCAGTTGTTAGATATTTCTGCTGCCTTTCCATCCTCAGCCATTGCTTGTAAGGTCTCTTGGACCTTCTCCATCAATTCTTTATCCTTCTTTCTAAAGCCAATACCATATTCCTCTTCTGCCAGAGCCTCATCTAAAACTTTATAGCTCTTATCCTTCTTTTGAATATAATAACGTGCCACTATTTCATCCATAAGTACCGCATCTACTCCACCCTTTTCCAAGTCCATCAGAGCCATCATATTATCTTTAAACTCTACAACTTCCTTTAAAGACTTTCTAAAATCTTGTGACTTTTCTAGGGCATCTGCAGCACTTGATCCCGCTTGTAATCCTAACTTTTTACCTTCAAGCTCTTTAAGCGTACTGAAGCTTGAATTGCTATTTACCACTAATACTTGTCTATTTTTCATGTAAGGTTCTGAGAATAAAACCTGCTTCTTTCTATCTTCTGTTATTGTAAATCCATTCCATATAGCATCTATGTTACCGGTATTTAATTCCTGTTCCTTAGCATTCCAATCAATTGGTTGCAGCTTTAATTCTATGCCTAATCTGTCAAATACTTCTTTGGCTAAATCTATATCAAAGCCCACAATGTTGTTGTCATCATCGGTAAATCCCATTGGTGGAAAACTTGCATCCAATCCTAATACAAAAGTCTTTTTCTCCTGTATTTTTTTCCACGAGTCCTCGCTTTTATTATTGCATCCACTTAATGTTCCCAAAGCTAGCACCGCGGTCAAGCATAAGGTAAATATTTTTTTCTTCATAATCATCCATCCCCTTTAGATATGTATCTTCATAATTGCTCGTACATTTATCATGATTCTATTATACTTTAAAACTTCATCATAGTAAAGTGGTAAATTAAAAAATCTTATAATTCCTATTATACTTGTGAGAATATTAGTTCTAAACCTTTTCATTCAGCTTTTTTCGCTAAAATCTACCATAATGTTAGAGGGACGACCTCTGCCATCCCTCATACAGCTTTCTTAACACTCCATTTTCCACATCTATCTCCAAAGGCTCCTACTGAATTATTTCCATCATAAATCCCAACCACTTCACACTTATTGCTGCAGTCTCCACATTCAAAGCTCCTAGATTGAAAATCTTTGTCTGAGATATTAAAGCCTTTAAAATTAGTATATCCTTTTTCCTTTACAGTATCTTTAGCAATAATAGCTGCACCGATTGCCCCCATTACATTATAGTGGTCCGGCACGTATATTTCCGTATTAAGTGCCTCTTCAAAGGCCTTCTTCATACCTATATTGGCGGCTACTCCACCTTGGAAAAAGATCTTATTTTCAACAGACTTTCCTTTAGCTACATTGCTCAGATAGTTTCTCACCAAGGCGTCACAGAGTCCTCTTATAATATCACTTTCATTGTAGCCTAGCTGTTGTTTATGTATCATGTCCGATTCTGCAAATACTGCGCATCTGCCAGCTATTCTTAGTGATACCTTGGACTTTAGGGCATAGTCACCAAACTCTTCTATGGGGATTGCCAATCGCTCTGCCTGTCGATCCAAAAAAGATCCAGTCCCCGCTGCACATACGGTATTCATAGCAAAATCTGTTACGATTCCATCCCTTAGAATTATAATTTTGGAATCTTGTCCTCCGATTTCTATGATGGTTTTTACATCCTTATCAAAGGAAAGGGCAGCCACTGCGTGAGCGGTTATTTCATTTTTCACGGCATCCCCACCGGTTATATATGAAGCAATTATTCTGCCGCTGCCTGTAGTTCCTACTGCGCCTATTTCTTCATTCTTATATTTATCCTTCAACATTCCAAAGCCCTCTTGTATGGCTTTAATGGGTCTTCCTTTTGTCCTTAAATACAACTTTTCAACAACTGACATATTTTGATCCAGTACTACTATATCTGTACTGACAGATCCAACATCCACACCTAAATAATACATTTCTTAATTCTCCTTTCAAGCAGATCTATAAAGGCCTCTATACGGGTTACGTAGCCAGCCTCACCGGTAAGCTCATCTACCACTAAAGTCATAATTGGAAAGTCCTTATCCTTTGATATGGTAGGAAGTATGGATTTTGACACTATCTCCGGCATACAGCCAAATGGAAATATTTGAATTGCTCCATCACAGCCATGTTTATGTGCCAGTACAGCCTCTCCGATACACTCTCTTCCATGGCCACCTATGTAATAAGGCAGATATTTTCTAGATGCCATCCTAATATCAATGGAATGAAGCTTCAAGGGCGACATAACCAAATTTTTTACCCACCAGCTGGGATATAGGGTCCTCATAGTGCTTACCCCATAGTCCATAAGCTTATCTTCTATATAGAGGTTAGAAAAGGGTTCAATAATTGTATAAATCTCACCTATAATTGCCACTTTTATGACCCTTCTGTTTTTATCTATAGGCACGGATCCTACTATTTTTTTATACTCCTTTATCAAGCTGAGCATCTCATTGACCCCCTTGGCTTCTAACATCCTTCTTTTAAACTCATATAATATCCGTTTGCATTGTCCTCTATTAATCTCATATCCTGCCTTAAGTCTTAATGCTTTCTCAATATCATCTACAGCATTTATAACCCTAAGGGCATTATAAACTGCCTTTATCTTTTCCGGTCTGCACAAGGGGCTTTTCTCTGATATTTTCCCTATTCTCTTCAGTAGTTCATCTTTTCCTATATCTCCTGGAGCATCAATGACTATCAACTCTGCCTTGGGATTCAACTTTTTTAGAATATTTATTTGAAGCTCACAGTACTCCCCATATCTGCATGGTCCGCAGCTGCCTGTAATAATAAAGGTATCAGCTCCCTTCTCCATTGCTTCTATATAGTTGCCCACCATAATTTTAAAGGGTAGACAAATTTCCTCCGGTGAGTATTTACTTCCAAGTTCTAAGGTACTCTTACTGCTGACCTGAGGTAATACATAATCTGTCTGCAATCCTTCGAACAGTGCTTTTGCTGCTATAGAGGTATTACCCAAGTTTGGAACACTTATTTTCACTTAATTTCCTCCTTTCAAGCATGTCGCTAAAGGCTTCTATTCTCGTATCTATGCCTGCTTCCCCGGTATGTTCATCTATCTTTAGTACCATAAAGGGAAAATCGCCGATATGCTCCTTTATAAGTTCTATTACTATAGAATCTATACCGCAGGCAAAGGAAGATATATAAATGATACCGTCGACCAGGCCTTCCTCATATAGGGAAACGGAAGCACCGTAAGAATTCTTTGCAAAACTCCAAAAGGGCTTTTTATAAAGATTCTTTATCTTTCTTTCGATAGTTTCTTTGTTTACTCTTTCCTCCGTGATAACTCCTATGCCCAGTTTATTTAACTTCTTTTTTATGTTCATATTCACATAGTTGTCATAGACATTATAGGTATGGCCCATTAAGGCTACCTTATGCCTAAAGCTCCTATCCTCATGTCCATGCTCCGAACTATTATAAAACTCCTCTGCCTTTCTGTAAGCATCTACTATTTGTTTTTTACTGCAGTCTAGCATTTTTCCCAAGTACATAAACCACTGAAGACGGTCTGTCCTTGTCACCAGGTTTAAGGGTGCCTCCGTTAGCCTTGGCAGCCCTTCTATACTATTTTTAAGCATTTCAATTAATCCACAAAATTTTGGACATATGTACTCCCTATGTTCAACCTTCATTATTCTAGGTGTTATGATCAAATCACACCTATCCTTTAGCCAATGAATATGTCCATGAAACACTTTAATCGGTAGACATGCATCATCTACACAGCAGTTTACTCCCCTATCCAATATGTCTCTGCTTGTATCCGAAGACACAATATATTGTATACCCAATTCTTTCAGGAAAACTTCTAAAGTTGATCCATACTTCCAATACATGAGTCCCTTTGGTATACCTACTACCATGATATATCTCCTCCTATTGCCACATTTTAATATTTTTGCAACTTTTCATAGAAAATATACATTTATATAAAAAATGCTTTTATAGCTTTCCCAAAATTTCCGATCATAGTAATAATTTTTTTAGAAAATTCATATTCTAGTTTGAATAATGTAATAAGGTGGTACTATGAAAAAAGTCTTATCATTAATTTTATTATTATCTGCTTTGCTTAACCTTTCAGCTTGCTCTTCGGGAGCTCTAAAGTATAGCTTTAAAGGAAATAAACCCAATGCATTTTACTATACGGATCAACTAATTAAAGAAATAAAAGCACACGGTATAACAAACGTACTAGTCCTAGAAACCAACCTGAATAAAGAACTTAATTTAAAGGATGATGATAAAAAAATTCTGATTAGCTTTTTAAACTCTATAAAAACCAGCAATTTCTTGACTAAAGCTCCTGACCTTCCTAAAAAGCCTGAATTTAAATTTTATATAACTATAGATGATGAAAAATTTGTCATGAATGTGTATAATGAAAAATACATAGGTATCCACCCTTGGGATGGTGCTTATTCCATGGATTACATAGATATGTCCGATGTTAAGAGGCTGTATAATTTACATGTCCTCTGCAAATACCTTTATAAGAATTAGGTATTTTAATTAATAATTAGATAAAGTGCTTCGCACTTTTTTCAAAGGAGGAGAAGATATTGAGTACAAAAGCTGATTTGCATTTACATACCACTGCTTCTGACGGGAAGTTATCTCCCAAGGAGCTTGTAAACTTAGCCCATTCCGTAGGGATAAATATCATGGCTGTCACAGACCATGATACTACTTCCGGTGTGGAGGAGGCCCTAGCTGCCTCTGAGGCTTTACCTCTTGATGTAATACCGGGTATAGAGCTTTCTACACAACATAAGGGTGAAACTGTACACATTCTTGGCTATTTTAGGGATGACAGCTATAAAGATCCAAAGTTTCAAGGTAAACTGGAGGAAATGAAAGCTCACAGGCTTTGGAGAGGTAAGAAAATTGTAGAAAATTTAAAACAGTATTTTGACATTGAATTGGATTATGAAGCTCTTTTGGAGGATGCAAAGGGAGTTATTGCAAGACCACATATAGCCCGAGCAATTATAAATGCAGGCTATAATTATGACTGGCAGTACATTTTTGATCATATAATTGGTAAAAACAGCCCTGCCTATGTGCCTAATAAGAAGTTATCTTCTGAAGATGGCATAAAACTTTTAAGGTCAGCCAACGCCCTGGTAGTATTGGCTCATCCCATATTGGTAAAAAAGACTCCCTATAAAGATTTAATAAACTTGGACTTTGATGGCATAGAAGCAGTCTACTGGCAGAACACTCCAAAGGACACAGATTACTTTATAAATTTGTCTCTTGAGCATAATAAAATTATCACCGGCGGCTCCGACTTTCACGGCGGTGATGCAGGAGATTCCAAACACGGGTATATTGGCAGTGTAGAATATGATGAGAAGTACCTCCTAAACTTCAAAAGAAACCTTTATAAAAAATAGTGGGCATGCAGTCTTGCCCACTATTTTTTACAACCATTTTTATTTTTAAAAACACTTATCAGACATAATACCAGGGTAACCATCACAGCTACTATGAAATAAAAACCATATACTTCATTTTTTAATGGTATATGATTAAAGCTCATACCAAACAGGCCAGTTATAATTTCAATGGGCAGGAACACTGCAGTTACTATAGTAAAGACCTTCATTATCTCATTAGTTTTATTGGAAATCTCAGACTCGTAGGCCTCCCGCACCAAGGCCAAATCCTGAACCAGCATGTCCTGTGCCTGCATAAGCTTATCTGTTTTCTTATTTATGCTTTCAAAGTACTTTAAATATTCAGCTTCAATGAACCTATTATCAGTTATATTAAGACTGTCTCCAATATATCTAAGTGGATTCAAGAACTTTCTAATCTTATAAACCTGTCTTCTTAAATTTATAAGCCGTCTTACATGCTCCTCATTGGGAGACTTTAATATTTTTATCTCTATGTCATCCTCTTCTGCCTCTAAATCGGAAATTATATTATAATTTCTGACTATGATCCTGTCCAGTATATAGTACAATAAAATGCAGGGCCTGGGCTTTCCTTCAATATAAAACAATACTTGCCTTGATTTATATCCTGAAGTAAATTCTCTAATATTGGTGATTGATCCTTGTATATAGTAATAATATAATCCTTCCCCAGATATATATTGAGCTCTCTAGAAATGATTTCATCATTGTTAAGCTCTAAAATGTTAAAGATTATAAACAGATAGGATTCATATACGCATATCTTTGCAGATTGATTAATATTTTTGCACTCCTCTAGGGTCAATCTGTAATTATTTCATCCATCCTTATATCATGCACTTCCATTGGCACTTTTTCCAGAACTTGAAAGTCGTATCCCAAGGCAATTTTTTTCGCATCACTCTTTAAATTGACAAGGTACTTGTCATACATCCCGGCACCATATCCAAGCCTTCCGCCATTTTTATCAAAGGCGGCACCTGGTATTATGGCCAAGTCTATTTCAGATGGACTTACAATTCTATTTTCTATCAAAAGGGGTTCAAGTATACCATATTTATTTTCTTTTAACTCTTCTAAGCTATGTATCTCAACGGCTACCATGCCTTCTTCCAGAGATAATATAACCGGCACAGCCACAGTCTTACCTTTAGATAAGGCATCCATGATAATCCTATGGGTATCTACTTCATTACCGAAGCTTACAAAGATAAAAAGCTTATTACATTTTACATAGGCTGCATGACCTGTGAGATTAGAAAAAATAATCTTGTCTTTTTCTAACTTTTCTATTTTAGATAAACTACTTAGCTTTTCCTTAATGTTTCTTCTGATTGTTTTCTTATCCATTGTTTCTGTTTACAATCTCCACTCTTTTACTGATAGTATCAATAGGTGTCTCCTTGGATATAAGGTGATATCTATAATTTACTGCTGCAGCTTCAATTATAACAGCAACGTTTCTCCCCGGTCTTATAGGGACAATAATCTTTCTTATAGGCACATTCAGTATATCCATATACTGTTTATCTACGCCTAATCTATCATAATTTTCGTCAGATCTCCACTGTTCTAAACATACAACTAAGTCAATTGTCTTTGAATAAAGCACGGAACTCAAGCCATAAAGGGCAGGAACATCTATTATGCCCATGCCCCTAACTTCCATCATTCCTGAGGTAATGTAAGGAGATGTTCCCATAAGCGTACCTTCAATTTCCTTTATATCTACTGCATCATCAGCTACCAGTCGATGTCCTCTCTTTATTAACTCCAGGGCAGTCTCACTTTTGCCGATTCCACTTTCCCCGGTTATTAATATGCCTATACCGTAGACATCCACCAATACACCATGCATTCTCGTCTCGGGTGCAAGTTTATCAGATAGGTAACTTGTGAGTTTGCTGATGAATTTTGTAGAGGTCATATCCGTCTGTAATACCCACCTATTATTCTCAGCTGCATACTCCAGTATTTCCGGCTGAGGTTCTAAGCCCCTTGTAATTATTATGCAGGGAGTGTCAAAGGAAAAGAACTTTTTAAGTCTCTTTCTTCTAATTTCAGGCTGCATGGCATCTAAAAAACTCCATTCAGCCATACCTATTATTTGAATTCTCTCATTGGCAAAATAATTATAAAAGCCTGAAAACTGCAACCCCGGTCTATTAAAATCGCTGACACTGATTCCTGAATCGCTATTACTCCTAATTAATACTTTGAGGTTTAAGTCCCCAATCAAATTGGATACACTAACAGACATAATTTAAAATCATTCCTTCCATTCTTGTTAAGCCCTAATTAGATCGACTTGTCTTCCTTTCAATAGTTTCTAACTGTGCTCTCAAATTACTTTTAAAGGAATCAATATATATTCTTCGAAGTCTTTGCTGTTCTTCAGCTTCCTCTACAGTCAATCCTTCTTTCTTACTCTTTTTATATAAAACATTAATTCTATTAATAATCTCTTCAATATTAAATTCTTTTCCCATTATGTTAATCCTCCTGAGCATTTTATATACTCTATTATATCATATAGATTAATTAAAGTATTATATGAATGTGAATTTTATATTAACAAGCATTATGAAAAATAAATCTTAGATATTTTTCGACAAATCATCCTTTCAAAGTTTTTACATTATTCAGCTTATCTTCTTACTCAATAGTGTTTTGTCCCATTTAAAAGTCTATGAAAATGTTTTATTTTTACTTCATTGGCCCTAAATTTGTCGTATTTTAAGATATTATTTTATTTGCTTTTATTCATTATTTTGGTAAAATAGTTTACGCAGAAAGATGTTAGTATTTTTTCATATGAATTTTTTTTATAAGGTGTGGTTAAAGTGATTAATAAAGTATGTTTGATTAAAAATATTGAGGCTCTAAGGGAAAGACTTTGTCAGACCTTGACATATTTAGATCCAACGGACATCACAGTCGTTAACATAAGTCAAGAATTGGACAAGTATATCGTACTTTACGAAAAATCAAAATGTTTAGTTATAGAAGGTACATAAAAATACCTCACATTTACTGTGAGGTATTTGTTTCTGCTAAGTATGATCCCAACATGCCGATATGCTTATCTATTCATACCCGCCTTCTCGCAGGTGGGTTTTTCGCATCTTAACTCTGTCTTCTTCTGTTTGAATACGAGTAAACTAATATTCACCTCATATCAATACAAACATTAAGTTGTTGAAGCCTGACATTATTAAGAATTTTGAAAATCCCTTATATCATATGTCGGTTGAATATCATAAGCGATTCGTACATCTCAGGATTTACTTTAATATAATTATATCATAATCAATATACCTTTCAACGATGATATACTCACGTTTTAAACCCTTTTTTATCTTTTCGGTCAGATACTATTAAATAGCTATGAAAATCTTTTCATAGCTGAATTGCACTAGTATTATAGTTCTAATTCGTCCAGTACATCCTCTATATTATAGTTCTTATCTACTTCTGAAATAACAGCTATAAATTCACAGTAGTCATAGCTTTCCTTGTCAGCTTCGTAAGTAATATATTGGGCCTGCAGTTCAAACTCCTCCATAAGTTCTTCTATAATCTCTCCTGCATTATCAACTGCAATTTCATTTAAATATGTTAAAAAGAACTCATCGTACCATTCATCTGATTCCTGTTCATCTTCGCACTCATCATTGGCGTATGCCCTTGCGGATGCTAATTCGTCACTGTCAAAATCATAATAAAATCTAACAACTAAAGCATCATCCTTGTACTCCAGCTCCTCTACGTCTGTTAAATCATTATCCTCTAGAAATTTAATAATTTGCTTTTTATCTAACATAATAACCTCCAAAATACGTATTATTCTTCTTCCAGGTATTCTTTATATTTTTTTTGTACTCTTTCAAACTCTTCTTCATCTTCTACAAAATTATAAACTACATTACCATCTTCCTCATCCACCCTAAAGGCGAAAGCATCCTCATCGCCGCCTTCCACCGGTGACAAAATCATATAGTTTTTTTGGTCTACCTGTAATCTTGCAACTACTTCACATTCTATCTTATTTCCTGACTCGTCCTTAAAGGCCATTATTTCTCTTTCTTCCAAAATATATTCACTCCAATCGTTTATTTAGTTTAAGTATTCTTCTGTAAAGCCATATGTAACTCTCCTTTTCAGATTCTACCTATAGCTTTACCCTTTATACGAATTTTTATCATCCTACTTTCATGGATGCCAAGACTAATTGTACCATAATAAGCCAAGAGGTGCAAAAATATTTAAGTTAACCTATAAAAAAGGTACTACCCCTATGAGTAATACCTCTAGAAAATATTTATTTGTTTACAACAAATTCTTTTCTTCCTGCTTTTGATAATGATTTTACAAAGATGGCAGTAAAACCACCATCGATAAAGTGATGAATTAAGGTTCCCACTCCTACAGTGAGGAGGGCAAATTCTATTTGACCAGTCAACAGTATAACCACTATAGCCTCAAGTATGGCATGTACCGGAGATGTTATAGCTACCACCTTAGTAAAGGATACTCCCTTTCTAAGTAATACTGCTCCTGCTATTCCAACAAAAATGTGCATTGCAGCTCTTGCAGCAATAACAGCACCTTTTGTCATCAAAAAGCCTAATGCTGATCCTATTCCAACGAAGGCTGCTGAGAATGGTCCCAAAAACATTGCTAAAAACATTGGTACATGAGAAGCCAATGTAGCTGAGAAAACTGGTGGAATCTGTACACTAAGTACACCAAAATATAAAGGAATAATAATTGCTAAGCAAGTTAATACTGCTGTGATTGTTAATTTTCTTACATTTATCATATTTACATCCTCCATTCACTAATGTATATACATTAGTATATACCATAACTGTTTAGCTGTAAATACTCTTTTTTTGATGTAAAGGTTTATATGCAAGATAAATAAAAAAATGGTGAATTACTCACCATTAGTCTTCTATCTTATAAACTTTTTGGGTCCTATCTATATACATTATGCCATTCAAGTGATCTATTTCATGACAAAAGGCCCTTGCCAATAATCCTTCAGCCGTATACTCTACGATTCTACCCTCTGAGGTAATGCCCCTTACCTTCACCTTTTTGGGTCTTTCAACTTCTCCTTCATAACCTACATAGCTTAGACAGCCTTCTATACTGATTTCTTTACCCTCAGCTTCAATTATTTCTGGATTTATCAGTATTATAGGTTGAAAATCGTCGTCTCTCATGTCTATGAGTATAACTCTTTTTAAAACTCCAATCTGTGGCGCTGCTAAGCCAATGCCATCACAGTTGTACAGTGTATCCTGCATGTCCTTTATGAGTTTCAAAATTTGCTTATCTATCTTTTCAACCTTTTCACAAGGTGTCTTTAATGCTTTGTCCCCATATTGTAATATCTTTCTTACCGCCATACTCGTCACAATTTAAATCTCCCAAACAGGAAATTTAAATTTTTCCTCCTTATTTTTTTATGATATATATTATATTCTATATATTATTATGGTAGATGTCCATGGTAAAATCTATTATTTATATACTTTCAATGGTACATATATAGTTTAAGTTTTGAGCTATAAAAAAGCCAGTCCTTTGGGACTGACTTATTGTAATTGATTCTGTTGTTCCACCATGAGAGATTTAACCTTCATAAGTCTTGTGATATTTCCTCTCTCATCCTCATCCAGCTTCATCTTGATATATCTGATTGTCTCTCTGAGTTGTGGTATTGTAGCATATTCTAGGGCGTTAACCCTTCTACGGGTCTTCTCTATTTCATCGGCCATGAGCTGGCTGGACTTTTCTACTTCCGCCAATTCAAGGAGCTTGGGAAGGATTCCGTAGAGCTTATCGATGGCTGAGTCCAGTTCGCCGGAGGTGGAAGCAAAACCATAGGGGTATATGCTTCCCTTGTCTTCACCCATCTGCCTTCTAAAACTCATTACAGGAACGTTAACGCTCATTATGTTTCTGTTGGTTACTTCTACACCAATTTTTTCTTTTGGGTACATAATAGCTTCTTCCAAAAGTTCTGAAGACATTACTGCTCTGGCCATGAGAAATTCCTTCAGAGAGCTTCCAAGCTCTTTTTCAACATCTTTTCTAAGCTCATCGTTGTATTTAACAAGGTCGATGAATCTTCTCATAAGCTCATCCTGTTTATCCTTGAGCAGCTTGTGGCCTCTTACGGCGGTTACAAGTCTCTTCTTCAGATTGCTAAGCTCCATTCTCGTAGGATTGACATTAAGTCTTGCCATGCTTAATCATCCTCTCTCTTGGGCAGGTACTTTTCCAGATACTCATCTCTGATTCTCTTAAGCTCAGTCTTTGGAAGTATGGATAGGAGCTTCCATCCAAGATTTAAAGTTTCCTCAATGGTTCTGTTTGTTGTAAAGCCCTGAGAAACATATTCCTTTTCAAAACCTTCGGCAAATTTCGCATAGAGCTTATCAGTGTCTGAAAGTGCTGATTCTCCAAGGATTGCTGCCAATTCCTTTGCCTGCTTACCTTGAGCATAGGCTGAGAACAGCTGATTCATAGTATCTGCATGATCTTCTCTGGTTTTTCCCTTTCCTATACCTTTGTCCTTAAGTCTTGATAGGGATGGCAGAACATCTATTGGAGGCATAACCCCTTTTCTGTAAAGTTCTCTGCTTAGGATTATCTGTCCTTCAGTTATATAACCGGTAAGGTCAGGAATAGGATGAGTTTTATCGTCCTCAGGCATTGTCAGGATTGGTATCTGTGTAATAGATCCTTCTTTTCCTCTGATTCGTCCTGCTCTTTCGTATAGGTTAGCAAGGTCTGTATATAGATATCCAGGGTAACCTCTTCTGCCCGGAACTTCCTTTCTTGCTGCTGATACCTGTCGTAGGGCTTCTGCATAGTTAGTCATGTCTGTCATGATAACCAGAACATGCATCCCCTTTTGGTATGCCAAGAATTCAGCTGTAGTTAGGGCCATTCTTGGGGTTGATATTCTTTCAACTGCCGGGTCATTGGCAAGGTTCATAAACATTACTGTCCTGTCAATGGCTCCGGTCTTTGTGAAGTCATCTATAAAGAACTGGGCTTCTTCAAACGTAATACCTATGGCAGCAAACACAACGGCGAACTTTGAATCTGAGTTCAGAACTCTTGCCTGTCTTGTTATTTGTGCTGCTAATTCGGCGTGAGGCAGTCCGGATCCGGAGAACACCGGAAGCTTTTGTCCTCTAACCAATGTGTTTAGTCCGTCAATAGCGGAAATTCCTGTTTGTATAAACTCATTAGGATAGTCTCTTGAAACAGGATTCATAGGTACACCGTTGATATCTGATTTAGTCTCTGGTATAAGCATTGGACCGTCGTCCTTTGGTCTTCCCAATCCGTCAAATACTCTTCCCAGCATATCTTCTGAAAGAGATATTTCAAGAGGTCTTCCTAAAAATCTTGCTTTACTGTCCCTTAGATTTATACCTGCAGGGCCTTCAAAAAGCTGCACAACAGCCTTATCTTCATTTATTTCAAGCACTCTGCCTCGGCGGATTTCTCCGTTAAGAAGCTCTATTTCAACTAATTCCTCGTACTTAGCACCTTCTACCTGTTCAACTACCATCAGTGGGCCAACTACTTCTTTAATGGTTCTGTACTCCTTAAGCATTTACTATACCTCCTTCACTGATTAGTCTGTCTATAGCTGCCTTGATTTCCTCAGCAATAGCGTCCATTCTAGCTATATCAGCTTCAGGGATATATTTTGCTCTGGCTATTTTATCTCTTTCTTCCAATCCAAGTATCTTCTTCAAATATACTCCCGCATCAAGAGCTCTCTTTGCCTCATCCTCAAAGCTTAAAACAAGTTGCAGCATTTTATACTGCTTTGCAAAGGATGCATAGGAATCTACTTCGTGGAAAGCGTTCTGCTGCAGGTAATCTTCTCTGATGGACCTAGCAATTTCAAGCTTCAGCTGATCCCTTTCTGAGAGAGCATCATAACCTACAAGTCTTACAATTTCCTGTAACTCAGCTTCCTCTTGTAACATAGCCATAGCTCTTATTCTGAGCTTAGTCCAATTTTCTCCGACATTTTCATCCATCCAACCGCTTACTTTTTCTAAATAAAGAGAATAAGAGCTAAGCCAGTTGATTGCAGGGAAATGTCTTCTGTAGGCAAGCTGTGAATCCAAGCCCCAGAATACCTTAACAATTCTTAAGGTTGACTGAGTTACCGGTTCAGATAGGTCTCCTCCCGGAGGTGATACTGCGCCTATAGCTGTCAGTGCTCCTTCTCTTCCATCTTCTCCAAGACATATAACCTTACCTGCTCTTTCATAGAACTCAGCCAGTCGTGAACCAAGATATGCAGGGTATCCTTCTTCACCGGGCATTTCTTCCAGTCTTCCGGACATTTCTCTAAGCGCTTCTGCCCACCTTGAAGTAGAGTCTGCCATTAGAGCTACAGAATATCCCATATCTCTGAAATACTCAGCTATGGTTATACCTGTATAAATTGAGGCTTCTCTAGCTGCCACCGGCATATTAGAAGTGTTTGCTATAAGCACTGTCCTCTTCATTAAGGATTCTCCGGTCTTTGGGTCCTTCAATTCCGGGAATTCATTTAAAACGTCAGTCATTTCATTTCCACGTTCACCGCAGCCAACGTAAACAACTATTTCAACATCAGCCCATTTTGCAAGCTGGTGCTGAACTACGGTCTTACCGCTTCCGAAGGGTCCCGGAACACAGGCAGTTCCTCCTTTTGTTACTGGGAAAAAGGTATCTATTACTCTCTGTCCAGTTACCATAGGACCTACCGGATTTAACTTCTGCTTAACCGGTCTTCCCCTTCTAACCGGCCACTTTTGCATCAAAGTAATTTCTTTTGCTCCCTTTGAAGTTTTTACTTCCGCGACCTTATCCACTACGGTATAGTCACCTTCCTGAATGTAAGTAAGTTCTCCTTCAATACCGTAAGGAACCATTATTCTATGCTCAATTACAGTTGTTTCTTGAACCACTCCGATTATATCTCCGGCAGATACTTTATCTCCCACCTTTTTTGTAGGAGTAAAATGCCATACCTTCTCTCTGTCCAACGGATTAACCTCAACACCTCTGTCCAGCCAATCTCCCCTTTGGTCTCTTATGGCATTAAGAGGCCTTTGTATTCCATCAAACATAGCTTCTAAAAGTCCTGGTCCAAGTTCCACACTTAGTGGTTCTCCGGTAGTGTAAACCGGTTCTCCAGGTCCAAGACCTACAGTTTCTTCATATACCTGAATGGAAGCTCTATCGCCTCGCATTTCTATTATTTCACCAATAAGACGTTTATCACTTACTCTGACAACGTCATATACACTTGCATCTTCCATGCCCTCTGCAACTACAAGAGGACCTGAAACCTTGACTATTCTCCCTGTCTTCAAGTTACCTACCTACCTTCCTTTATTAATTGACAATTGTCAAATTTCAATTATCAATTGAAATTTACTGATTATTGTCAAGTATATTTACACCTACTGCTTTTTCAACATTGTCTCTTATTCTTTGTAATCCAATATTAAGGCTTCCTTGATTACTTGGAATTAGTATTATTGAAGGCAGCATAGATCTATTGTATCTTGCTATTGTTTCCTCAATATCCTTTGCAGCCTGTTCTGTTATAAATATTACTGCATAGTTACTGGCTGCTAAACGGTCTACGGTTTTCCTAGCGTCTTCTTCGCCGTATACCGGAAATACTTCTATTCCTAATGCTTTGAAGGCTAATACGGAATCCTTATCTCCAACAACAGCTATCTTATACATAGTTATCACGCAGCCTTTCCCTAATCAATTCAGCATCCATTGCATTAATTTTTCCTACCATAATTATTCTGATAAGCTTTATTTCATTTTCCTTTGCAAAGAGATATGCAATAACCGGCTCCGGCCCAAAGCTTACATATTTTGCATCTTTCATCATTTTCATAATATAATCATCGGTTAGCTTTTCTAAACTATTTAAGGAACCAGTTTTCAGGTATTCCTCAACTCCAGCTCTCAATGGTTCAACATAATCTGTGTAGGAAAGTCTCCCTGGTATGCTCTCTACTGTATCCATCAATAAGGATATAAGCCTATCCTTGTCGATGTTTCCCCCATCAATAAGTACTGAAACTAAAAAGTCTCTTCCCTTATTTTGCTTTTTCACCCTAATGAGAGATTTTATGTTTGTTAAATCAATTTGGAACTTTACATAACGTTCTACGAAGCTATTATCAATTTCCTTAACTAAAGATAGTATATGTCTGAACATATATCTGTCAATAATTAAATCAATCCTTTGAGGATCCTTAGTATTTTCAAAATCCTTTTGTGCTTCCTCTATGGCATCTCTCATAATGGCCGGTAAATCACTATAGTTATCATTTCTTATGGCATTCTTTAGTTTTTCTGCCTCAAGCATCCCTACAGGAACTAAAAGTTGTGAGAAATCCTCCTTTAAAGCCTTAGCCTTAATCAACACCTTTATATTGTGATAATCGTATCTTATACTCATAACATCTACTACGGACTTTACGGGACTGATATCATATAGGAGCTTATAAACTCTTTTCAGTTCTTCGCTTAACATTTCTTCATAGTCCTCAGCCCTTTTTACATGAGACATATGAGCAGCATACTCAGTTTCCTGCAGTACCTTTACTGCATCCCATGCACTATTACTGTCTATCATTCTATCTAACTTAGCTTTATCCAGTAATCGGGTTTCCAGAACTCTGAGCCTAGGTATAACATTGGTAAAAACCATATTATTCATTTACTGCCCCTCCTCTGCTACTGAAAGAACATACATAGTAGTTCTTAACTAAATAATATATTTGCTACCTCGTTTACTAAATCGTCCTTTAAAGAGTCTAATAAGGCTTCGATGGTATAGTTTATTTCTATACCACCATTTTCAACTATAAAGCCTCCGGAAAAGTCTCCATAATTGGAACTTAGCTTGAGGTTACCTGCTTTACCTTCAGAGCTTAATATACTATTTATACCTGCTAGGAAGGCTTCATCAATTTTGTTAATGTCTTGCTTTGAAATCCTAATGGTCTCATTGCCCTTTAAATCTAGTGCAATTAAGCTGTTTTTAATAAAGCTTAAATATCGATCCTGAGGAAGAGTCTTCATACTTTCCAGTGCTTGGTCAAAGACCTTTGAAATAATCTCCTGCTTTGCAGCAAGTTTTCTATTTCTAGCCTCTAGGGTAGCAGAGGAAATCACTCTCTCTTTCTTTAATACTGCTTCTGACTTTGCCTTAGTAATCTTTTCCGCTTTTTCCGCTTCAGCAGCGGCTATTCGTTTTGCAACTATGGCCTTCTCCTCTTCAGCAGCGGACTGCAGAATCTCCTGCACTTGTCGTTCTGCATCCTTTATTATCTTATCTATAAGAACATTTATATCAGACATTGCTTCACATCCTTAAATTTGTTTACCTCATTTATTAGAAGTTTCCTTGGAATACTAAAAGTATTGATGCAACGAAGCCTAAAAGTGCATAAGTTTCAACCATAGCTGCGTAAATAATACCCTTTGTATTATGTTCTGGTCTCTTTGCTAGAATTGCTATACCAGCTGCAGCTGCCTTTCCTTGAGCTATAGCAGACCATAAACCGGCAATTGCTATTGGAAGACATGCTATAAGATAATAAGCCCCTGCTTGTAGTGACATATTAAAATCCAATCTTCCCAAAACTAGCAAGCCAATAACAAAACCGTATAGCCCCTGTGTACCTGGTAGCAATTCTAGTACAAGTGATTTACCGAACTTTTCCGGCTGTTCAGTCATTAGTCCTGCAGCAGCTTGACCTACTATACCTACACCCTTTGCTGATCCAACACCTGCCATACCTACTGCAAGTGCTATACCTAAAGCTCCCAATATAAATCCACCATTATTTTCTACTAAAAATTGAATGAATGTCATTTCTGTTTCCTCCTCTAATCTCTTTTAATTTGTACATAGTTATTAATCATTTTAAAAGGTGAAAATGCTCTTCCTCCACCTTCATAAAACTTTGAAAAGTATTCAACATATTGTAGTCTGCAAGTATGAACATATGCACCCAGCAGTGATAAGAATATGTTAAATATATGGAACAATATAAATAAAATTGGACCTAAAACTAATATAGCCCAGCCAGGGAACATTCTTATGATAAGGTTAAGTGCGTTTGCCAACTGTCCTCCTGCAAGTCCTAAGGCCATTAGTCTTGTATATGATACTAAATCACCGATATATGAAGTAACACCATATAAAGCATATAAGCCTGATCCTATTCGTACCCCGTAATTTTTTATATGTCTTCCCGAAAATAGAACTATGAGCAGCATACCTGCAATCATGGCATACTTTCCGCCATTTATAGCTGCAGCTGAAAGGCCTATCATGCTACCGCCTAAGAAAAGACCTCCACCTATCAAGGTAATAATCCAAGAAGCTACATCATAGATAGCACCAAGAATATCTCCATTTCTAATAAGCATATAAGCCTTTATACCAAGTCCAAAGAATATTTGAACTACTCCCATTCCTACTGACAATATCAATACTTTAGTGATATCATTTATCGGATCTATAATTGGCGTTAATTTAATAATATCTCCAAAGAAAGAGCCAAATATTACTCCGAAGACCATAGTAGGAATACTGAGCCAAAAGAAAAAGTCCATCATATTCTTTTTGCCCTCATCCAGATTAAACAATGCTTTTATTAGCAGGGTTCCAAGGAATATCAAGGCTCCGTAACCAGCATCGGCAACCATCATACCAAAGAATACCAAGTAAAAAGGTGCCAGAAGTGGGGTTGGGTCAATTTCATTATATCTTGGCATACTATACATCTCTGTGATATTCTCAAAATTTTTCGCTACTAAGTTATTTTTTAATTTTATTGGAACATCTTCAATGTCTTTCTCTTCTACCTCTTCAAAGGCTAGATAGTAGTTATCACCCAAAGCCTCTTTAATAACTCTCTCTAATTCTTCATTGCTTTCAGCGGTATTCCATCCGGCTATTGCTACAACCCTTCCGGTTTTTAAGAAGTTTTTAGGTGCCTCCATACGCAGCAGAATACTTGAATAATAATCATAAGCCATTTCGAAAATAGCTAATTTATCTTCATAGGCCTTAACCTCTTCTACTATTTTCGATTTTTCTTCTGTTAATGCTGAAATTTCATCCTCCAAACCAGAAATAACCTCAAGCGGACTAGCGGTGTAACTCACAGTTAACTGACTGAAGCCAAATCTCTTTAAGGTTTCCAATAACTCTTCTTTCTTTTCCTTATGAGCTACAACTATAAAATAAGTATTTTTATTATCTCTGTTGACTATCTCTGTATAAACTTGGCCTACAGTTTCTTTGAGTTCATTCAGCATAGGTTGCTCTGTTTCTTTTGCCACAGAACCTATAAAGATGCTAAAGTATTTTGTACTTTTCAAATCCTCAAAAGATACATCTAATGGGGACCAGGGTTGTAACCCCTCTATCTCCGTTTTATTCTTTGATATCTCGCTGTCAATAGCTGCTATCCTCTGGTCTTTTTCCTTTACCTCAGAATACAGTTCCAGCCAATTGCTGCTTTCTACTTTATTCTTAAGCTCGCTATAAGTCATCTCCCTTTTGCCTTCCTTAATTGCTTTTAAGGCAGACTTTGGCGGTACATAATTTCTAAGGAATTCAATAGCAAACTTTAGTTTTGAGAGATTTTCTTCATACTTAGTATAGTCGGAGAGAACAGCATCTTTGTCTAAATCCTTCAGGTGTTGGTTTTCTTCGAGTAACTCCTCTCTTTGAAGGTTAATAAATTCAACACCTTCAAACTTCTGAAGTTCCTCCAGAATTTTATCTCTCATAGATTCAAAGGCAAGCAGAGTAAACTTATTCATTTTAACTATTGCCATCTGTCTTCACTATCCTCTCAATTACCATGTTTACAGCCTTACTTAGCTTATCGCAGGATAAATTTAATATTTCCTCAGCTTCCTTCCTACTTTTTTCTGCTATAGGTGTTACCTCCTGCTGTGCTTCTAAAAGTGCATCATCTATTATGCTTTTAGCTTCACTATTCGCTTCTGCCATTATTTTGTCATATTCCTCATTTGCCCTTTGCTCTGCCGCTTTAATAATTTCCTTTTTATTTGCTACAGCTTCGCTAATTATCAGGTCAGCTTTAGTTTCAGCCTCTTTTAGACTATTTATAACTTCTAGTGCCAATATATCACCACCTTTTCCTAGTTTGTTATTAAAATATAACATTTAATACTTAAAACAGTATTAAATACAATTTAATGTTTAGGTATATTATAATGTATTTAATAGTAAAGTTTCAACACTAATATATGTAAAGCATATCAACTAATAATCAGATTCCTGAAAAATAAATGGTTTTCACTGGTGTTTTTTCATTGGCGTACACTAAATAACATTTCCTTTTAAATATAGCATTATCACCAACAAACCTATCAATATCTATGTCATATCCCTCTATGTATACTCCTTTGGTTGTAGTTATATTGTACTTGTCTATGAGCATCTGCTTGATTTTCTTTTCCTCTTCTTTTGAAATCTTTCTATCTAAAAAATCAGGAATCCAATTCTTTTTATTTGAACTTAAGTAATCATATTTTATAATATCCTTTAATACAGCACTATCTTTTCCAATAAATTTTTCATTAAAATCAATGAAAATTCTATAGTATTCTACGCCGGAAATATTCCTATCAAAGTATCCCTCTGAATCAAAAAATTCCGATAGCTTATGAAAGAAGTCAAAAGCAGTCTCAAAATCAGGAATTAAGTACTTTAATACGTTATCAAAATTTCCGCTGTTATAGTATTTAGCCACCATCTCTTCTATTTTTTTTAACACCAGCAATTCCTCATAAGAGATATCTTTGTTTTTTAGAATCTCATAGGGTGGATATGGTGAATAAACCATTCCCCACTTTAATTCCTCTTCTCTCATTAAGGATCCTTTCAAAAGCTTTAAAAAGCCTAGCTGTATTTCATGAGGCCCCATTGAATATACCTCATTAAAGGATTTTTTAAAGGAAGTAAAATCCTCTTCAGGTAAACCGGCGATTAAGTCTAAGTGAAGCTTGATATTATCGGCAGCCTTCAGTTTTTTTACATTATCAGCTAATTTCTCAAGATTCATTGTCCTGTCTATATTTCTAATAACTTTTTCATTTGTGGTCTGAACTCCGATTTCAAATTGAAACCGTCCCTTAGGTGCAGAAACTAATATTTCTATATCCTCATCTGTAAGTAAATCAGCTGATATTTCAAAATGAAAGCAAGTGTCTGTATCCTGTTCCTTTAGAAAATTCCATATTTCTCTTGCGTAACCCCTATTGGCATTAAAGGTTCTGTCAACAAATTTCACCAGTGAAATCCCTCTTTTCATCAGAATACTTAGCTCACTTTTAACCACTTCTATATCCCTAAATCTTACTCCATCTATGGTTGAAGAAAGGCAATACTTACACCTAAAGGGGCATCCTCTTGCAGCTTCATAGTATATTATTTTATTTTTAAAGTTATCTTCATCTCTATAGGGAAATCTCAATTGATTTATGTCAATTAAATTTCTGTGAAGTGGTGTGTTAATCTGTCCCTTTGAATCTTTATACCATAGTCCCCTAATACCTTCCAAAACTCTCTGGCCAAGCTTATATTGGAGGAACTCACGAAAGGTCTCCTCACCTTCCCCTTCAATTACATAGTCTCCTTCATTGCTTTGGAGGAATTCCTCTGCATCATAAGAAACCTCCGGCCCTCCATACAAGATCTCTATATTTTCATTCACTCTTTTTATGAGCCTAGATAACTTTTCTACTATATCAATGTTCCATATATAGCAAGAAAATCCAATAACGTCGGGCTTTTCCTTCAATATACTTTCTAAGATGTTTTCTAGACTGTCATTTATGGAAAACTCCTTTATAGTGCATTGATAATCTACGTCCTGTGTAAAATGTTTTAAGTATCTTACGGCCAAATTTGTATGTACATATTTAGCATTCAATGCAATCAATACTACTTTCATCCTTCTTTTTTCCTCTCCTGGTATTCTTTCTTTTAGCTCTTAAGAAGAAAATTTCTTTACCTTGTTTTTCTTCTGTTACCTCAAAATAAGGGTTTATAATTTTCTTCACCTGTGATAGGCTTAACTGCTTTATAGGGTTAAAGTTATTAATTTTAATTGTCTGTGTCTCATTTTCGCTTAGTAACACCTCCACCCGAAGGTCTACTAGTCTGCCCATGGCCTTGTTTATATCCCAAATTATTATTTCTCCACAGTCCCTAATGTACTTATAAAGTTCTTTAATTAATTTTCGTCTTTTTCCGGCACTACTTAAGGGACTTAAGGTAAAAAACAACACAGCGGTGTGATAATATTCTCTTTCAATAAGATCTTTCTCCTCATCCATTAGGTATTCTACAGCCACTTCATCATCATTTTGTCTGCAGATTTTGTAAATTATACCATAGTTCTTTACGCCAATATCAATAACATCCCCTTTAAGTTTCAAATTCTGCATATCGATTTGTACAGTATCCTTGATCTTATTGCCACTGAAAGCATCTTTAATACTCATTATTTTCAACCACCTTTTTAATAATTATCCGAATTATCAGATTGTAAATACTTATCAATCAACTTTAATTCAACAAAAGAAAAAAGAATTCCTCCATTTTATGGAAGAATCCCTATTTTTTATATTTTATAACTTCATCATAAAAATCCAGCATGAGCCCTGCGGTGGTTCTCTGAGCTTCATGTATAATCTCCGTGGTCAATTTTTTGAACCTCTCTTCAAGCTCATATATCACTTCGTATTTTTCATGTGCTCTAGTTGCCATTTTTGCATTATTAATTATATATTCATCAAGAGCGCCATATCTCTTAATGCCATATTCTGCTTCAAAGGAGTAGTCTGACATAAGCCTGGCAATTATCCAAAGCTCAAATCTGCGATGGCTTTTAAGCAGCTTGTTGCTTACATGATGTGGAACAGTGACATCCTGTACTAAGTGGCATGCAGCCCCGAAATAAAAAACTGCCTTTTCTAGCTCTCCATTTTTCAGTAGGGTTACTGCCTTCTTGTAGTATTTTACAAACTCCGTCAGTGCATCTGAAAAGCCATATAGTCCCCTGGATTTTTCAGCATGAAAAAAGTGATTTGAACTTTTCAGGTCCTGGTCTGCCCAAGTTACCCCAAGATTAAGAGGTTTTATATGCTCTCTGTAGAATTTATATTGCTCCACTTGATTTTCATTCTTTAGTATATCAATTGCTCTCATATTAATATATTTATGAACGGTACAGTGGGTTTTTAGCATCACCTTTTTTACAGGATTAACTGCAAACATCAATCCTTGCAGAGTCCTTCCATAGGTTGTTTCTATTTTATTCTTCATAAATTGGATTTCTCCTTTATTCTATTTGACTCTTAAGTCTCCAAATGATAAGTACCGCTAAAACTGTTACCAATCCTGTAACAAAAATTAAAATGATTTTACCATTGCCTTCAACAGGACTGATATTCTGGCCAAATTGAAGCAGCAGTCCTTCATTTTCTTCTAAAATCAACAAACTGTTGCCAATTATTTTAAGGTCTTTTATTTTATAGGCCTTATCCAACTTTATCTTTTGCTCAACTATTCCTTTGTTATCTAAAGCATATATTATATTATCCAAATTATCATAGAAATATATACAGTCCTTTTTGCCTAAGACTCCCTGCTTATCAACGACTAATGCAGACAGACTACTTAGTGTCTTATGTTGATATATAGGAGCCGGCGGATTATTTGACGGATGATTTTGAAGCAAAAATTGAAGCCTTTCGCTATTGCTCCCTTTAAATCTTGGACTGGTTATGGGATCTCCTCCGCTGAAATCAGGCCACCCATACCATACATCTGCTTTAAGCTCATATATGTAATCCACATCTCCCTTAACTGCTCTATCTCCACGTGGTTCCATCCCTCCAACTGCTGCATATATTTTACCTTTACTGTCAAAGTCCATACCCTTTACATTTCTTATTCCCCAGCAAAACAATGAATTTTGATTTTCATTAAGACTATATACCATTACCGATGCATTTCCCGGCAAGTGTCCTGATACTTTCTGCCCAGGAAGACTTTTTGTGTTATAGGGAAGGAAGGCTCCGGTCTTACCGTTGATATTTTCTGCTAAGCTAATATTTTTAGGCGAAATATCGTGATTAAAGGGATATGTATCCTTCCAAGCATTGTCATCTCCTACAATTCCGGAATTTGTGGCTGCTCCAATGGCTATGTATATTTTATCATCCTTTACCATCAGCTTGCAATCTGGATAGTCTCCAAAATTAGGCAATCTTTTGATTAATTCTACCATCTCTTTTGTTTGTATATCCAAAGCTGAAAAGGTGGAATTATTAATAAGGTATATCTTGTCCTTATAATACTCTATAGACCTTATGTCTGCAGTTCTGTCCTCAAAGAATGTGTAGCTCTTACCGCTTTTTTCAATTATCTGTATCTTATTTTTAAAAGCAATGAATATATCTTCACTCTTTATTGTAAAATCTCTAGAATCTCTAAACCCACCAGCCAAAACACTATAATTAGCCTTGCTGTCGCCGTTAAAAAATTTTCCTCCGCCAGTAAAGCTACCACCTGAAAAATATGAAGAGCCTAAAAATAACAAGGCTAATATAATATAAATTTCCTTCTTCATTTTTCCTCCAAATTAAAATACTCTACATAAACATATATATTTTAAATTCTTTCTATTAATGAGTTATAATAAAAAAAACTGCATAGATTGCAGTTTTATAATATATATCCCTTCAAAAATTCTATTACATTTTTGTAGCCATGATAAGTATTAGTATTTTTCATGAATACCTTAACTTTTTCATTAGATAATATGACATTCATACCGTTCTTTATCTTTTCAGTTTTTACCAGGTAACCTTCAGCATAATGGCCATCAACTTTATAATCATGAATATATATACTTTTTTCGTAAAGATCAATAACCAGGATTTTGCCCTTTTTTGTTTTATCAATATTAACAAGCGTTCCATCCTTTAAAGTATATACTTTTAATGGCTTGAGACTGCCATCTGGATTATAGCCTTTAAATGCAAAATATTTCTCTTCTATAGAGTTACTTTTTACATCGGATATTAATATATTTATATTAAAATCATTATTATCTAATTCAGATTTCTTTTTTAAATTTTCTCTTATATTAGAGCATACCTTTAAAGCACTATTAACCTTTAGCTTAAAGATCTGCTTACCTAAGAATGACTCATTTGAACAAAAGGTTATAGTCTCATTTAGCACTATTAACGCCCTTCCTTTCTATATATTCCCCCAAAAATCGAGTGTTTTCTACCTAACGAGAATTATACTATATAAGATAAAACATTGTCAATTTATTATAAATATCTTATAATTGAGGAAACTATTTTGGGAGGTATCAACATGAAAGATGCAAGGATGTTGCAATTAGCAAAAAACTTAGTCAACTACTCCTGTGAAGTTAAAAAGGGAGAAAAAGTATTAATTGAGGCCTATGATTTGGATGAAGCCTTTGTTGCAGAACTTGTAAAGCAAGTTTATTTAACCGGGGGTATACCATTTGTTACCATCAAACAAAATGCAGTTAATCGATCAATATATATGGGATGCACTGAAGAACAGTTGAAACTTATGGCTAAATATGAGGCACAAAGAATGTCAGAAATGGATGTTTACATAGGTGTAAGAGGCGGCAATAACTCTTCTCAGCTTTCTGATGTGCCAGGAGAAAAAATGTCCCTATATCAAAAGTATTTCTGGGCAACTGTTCACGGTGAAATTAGAGTTCCCAAAACAAGATGGGTTGTTTTGAGATATCCAACTGCATCCATGGCACAATCAGCCTCTATGAGTACTGAAGGCTTTGAAGATTTCTATTTCAATGTATGTAATTTGGATTACAGCAAAATGTCCAAGGCTATGGACGCCCTTGTAGACATAATTAACAGGACAGATAAGGTTCATATAAAGGGTGAAGGTACAGATTTAACCTTTTCCATTAAAGGCATGCATGGAATAAAATGTGACGGAAAGGTTAATATTCCGGATGGAGAAGTATATACTGCTCCTGTAAGAGATTCCGTTAACGGATATATTACCTACAATACACCTGCTGTATATGAAGGTTTTACTTATGAAAACATCAGACTGGAATTTAAGGACGGAAAAATCATCAAAGCTACTGCCAACGATACCGAAAGAATTAATAAGGTATTTGACACAGATGAAGGTGCAAGATATGTAGGAGAATTTGCCATAGGGGTGAATCCCTATATTCTATACCCAATGAAAGATACTCTCTTTGATGAAAAGATTGCCGGTTCTATTCACTTTACTCCGGGAAAATCCTACGAGGATTGTTTTAACGGAAATGTATCCGCTATTCACTGGGATTTAGTTTATATCCAAAGACCGGAATATGGTGGTGGAGAAATCTACTTCGATGATGTGCTGATTAGAAAAGACGGGATATTTGTAATTGATGAGCTTAAGCAGTTAAACCCAGAAAACCTAAAATAATAGACAATGGACAATTGACAATTGAAGACGATTTAGTACAGATTCGCTTTGCTAAATCTTTTATTATATAAAATTTTAGAGATTCAGCTCTGCTGGGTCTCTTCCTTCATTGTACATCGCAACTGTCAATTGTCAAATTAATAATATCGTGTTGTCCCTCGAAAAATCATTAATACAGCAATAGTTTTTAATGTGCATATATTCTCTAGCTCCCGAATAAATATAATTGACAATACTTGTTAAGGGAGTGAGACTGCTGCCCCAATAAATATTAATTGTTGGTGCTTTTTATTATGAAGCGGGATTCTTTTATAGCTAACACTATCTTACTAACTCTTTCAAACCTTACCACCGGTGTTCTAGGTTTTATATTTTCCATTATGCTTTCGAGACATCTGGGGGCAGAGGGCATGGGATTATACGGGCTGGTAATGCCAGTTTACAATTTATTTATTTGTTTGATATCTGGAGGTATAGTCACTGCTGTATCAAAAGTTGCAGCGGAGTACCATGCCAAGAATGATTTTAACAACTTAAGGAAAACCATTAAAACCACCCTTGCCTTTAACTTCATTTGGTCAGCTTTAGTTGTACTTTTGGTTTTTATCTTTTCTTATCAAATCAGTACATATTTTATTAAGGACAGCCGAACCCTTTATGCTCTGAGATTGACCTGTCCGGCCATGATTTTTATATCCTTTTCCAATACCTTAAAGGGTTACTTTTATGGCACTTCAAAGGTAGGGGTTCCTGCCTTCATAGATATATTTGAAAAGGCAGTAAGAATACTTATTATATATTTGTCTTCAATTTATATTGATGTAACTTCAGTTACCACCACAGTAACCGCAGCCTACGCAGCGCTTTGCATAGGTGAGCTGATTTCCTTTATTCTATTGTATATATACTATAAAATTGACGGAAGGAGGATTGGCTACTCATCCATCAGACCGGATGGAAGGGCTCAGCTGCTCTTTAACATACTGGTCATCTCACTTCCACTGTGCTTGAATGGATTTTTGTCTACTGCACTTTCAACTATATCCACCTTGATTGTACCTAGACGTTTATTGGCAGCAGGATTTGAGTATAAAGCTGCCTTATCAATGATAGGAAAGTTTTCAGGAATGGCTTTGAACATAGTCTTCTTCCCTACTATAGTCATAGGTTCTATCTCAACTATTTTAATTCCTGATCTTTCACAAAGTATGAGTAAGAAAGACTATTACGCCGTAGAGAGAAGAGTTTCTTCCGTACTTAGAATAGCTTTCCTTTTGGGGGTGTCCACCTTAATAATTGGCTTAATCGGCAGCGAAAGCTTAGGTAAAATGTTTTATAATCGTAATGATCTTGGAGCTTATATCAAATTTGCAGCTATATGTTGTCCTTTGTTCTTTACTGCATCCACTACTTATGGAATTTTGAACGGCTTAGGTAAGCAGAATATAATTTTGAGGAATTCCCTTATTGTATCAGCTATGGAGGTTATTTTACTTTACATACTTACAGCAATATCTTTCATAAATGTATACGGCTATGGAATCAGCTTAATCATTACCTCAACAGTAGCTCTTATTTTAAATCTCAGCGTCATTTGGAAGAGTATCGAAATTAACATTAACCCCATTAGGCTAATAATTTATATACTTATGGCCTTCCTACTGTACTACGTGATGAGTGTGGTGGCAGCCACCTTGCCAGGCAGTATGGAAACTGCTAAAATCATACTCGTTATAATAATCGGTTTTTCACTTCCCTTCTTGGCTAACTTTGCAATTATGTATTCAGAAAAGAGAGGATGATTATCTCATCCTCTCTTTCATAAAGTTTGGTATTATTTTTATAAATCTTGGTGACATTGCATCTAAATCCGATCTCTTTATCCCTCCTGATAAGATCAGTCCATAGGCATAGGCGAATGCCCCTATTAGCATTGATATGGCAATGGGCATGACATATTGAGCACTGGAATCTCCATTTATCATAAAGGTTTCCAAAGTAAAATATATCATGTATACTATTATCCCCATAAAGGCTGAAGTCACCAAGGGCTTTGCAGAATACCTAATCAAATCCAACTTGTATTTGGTCAGCCTTCTTATGTACCAGCTGTTCACCAGTAAAGGCACTGTAAAGCACACAATATTCCCCAGTACAGCTCCCAGGGTATTAATCTCTGTTATAGCAACAAGACTATAGCTTGTAATGATTTTCATCAAAATCCCCAGGGCCATGGAGGTTGTGACAATATAAAGCTTTCCTATGCTCTGCAGAATAGTTGTCTGTATTTGTACCACTGACATAAGTACTACTACCAAGCAGGAAAATTTCATTAAGTATTCTCCATTAACTGCATCAGGAAATAGTAGTGCAAAGATTGGTCTGCTCAAAACAGCAAGTCCAACAGCAGAAGGTATTGATATCATAAAACACAGTTTTAAGGCCTGATTTATCTTATCCTGAACCTTTCTTTTGTCATCAAGTGCTGCTGCCGCAGATATGGCAGGCAGTACCGCTGCACTTAAGGCAGATATTATGGTTATAGGAACATTTATTAAAGAGCTCATCTGTCCTAAAGTGGCGAACCTCTTATTTGCCTCTTTTTCCATAAATCCAGCTACTATTAATCTTGGTTTTATCAATGAATTGTCAATCAAAGTTCCCGCACTTTGAAGTCCCACAGAAATAGTTATAGGCACACCATAGTTAATCATTTTTCTGAAGATAGCCCGGTTGGAAAGTCTTTTAACCTCTGGTGATTGTGTACCTTTAGGAACTTTAAACTTTTTGTTTTTTCCGTATACATATATTAAATAGATGCAGGCAACTAAAGCTCCTAAACTCGTTCCCACGGTAGCACCGGCTACTCCTCCTTCCACAGTCTTTCTTATGAGCAATGCGGCAAAAATCAAGCTAAATACCGTATTTATAACCTGTTCAGCAATTTGAGAAATAGCTGTGGGTGTCATATTGCCACGGCCTTGAAAGTATCCCCTGTAGGCAGACATAATTGAAGTTATAAGAATTGTAGGTGATAGGACAATAATTGCCAACCTAGCCTTCTCTTGTTTAGCAGCTACAGTAATAGGACCAGCTAAAATAATCATAAGAATGGAGGCAGCAAATCCTAAAATTAAAAGAGTAGTTCTTGCAATTTTAAAAGTTTTTACTGCATCTTTATAATTGTGTTGAGCTATTAGTTCCGATACCATTTTTGAAATAGCAACAGGTATTCCTGAATTCGTTAATACATATAAAAAAAGAAATATCTGATATGTAAATTGGTAGAAGCCCATATTTTCCTGGCTTAATATTCGAGTTAAAAATGGCGCGTAGAACAGTGACAATACTTTCACAACCATTCCCGCAGCTGAAAGCACCGCAAAGCCCTTTGTTATAGATTGTTCTTTCATAAAGTTTCAAAACCTTTCACTCATAATAATTGACAGATGACAATTGACAATTATGGATGAAACTCAACAATTGTCAAATGTCAATTGTCAAATGTCAATTCTAAAACTTAAATACGTCCTTTTTAATTTTCTTGAATATCGGTGGTAAACTTTCTGCTATAGTCTTCTGCTCCATATATTTAAGCTTATCTGGACATTTTGTAAATACAACTTTAAAAGCATATAGAAATTGATAGTCTAAGCCAAACTTGTTGAAAAAAAATGAGTTCAGCTTTTTCTCACCATACTTTGTATCTCCTATGATAGGATTGCCAAGATACGCCAAATGAGCTCTTAGCTGATGACTTCTTCCTGTTAGCAAGTCAATTTCAATAAAGGAAAATAAGCCATTACTTTTAACTGTTTTAACTTCCATAGCTATTTTCTTGGAGTTTTTTACCGATGAGTCAAAAATTTTAGACACATTGTTTTCTTCATCCTTTATGATATAGGCCTCGTGAACTCCGTCCTTGATTCTTCCTTTCACAAGAGCACAGTAATACTTTTTAATATCTCTTTCTCTTATCATTTCATTCAACAGCTTCAAGGCTTCAAAATTCTTTCCATAAATCACAATCCCTGAAGTATTTCTGTCTAATCTATTACAAGGTGCAGGTGTAAAGGTAATTTCCGTATGGGGATCATAATCTCCTTTTTCACTTAAATAGGAAAGTACCATATCTGTAAGGGTGGGCTCTCCGTCCTTACTGTCAGAATGTACCAATAAATTAGGTCTCTTTTCCACCAAAAGCATGTTTTCATCTTCATAAGTTATTTTTAAATCAGCATCAATTTTTATAAAATCAGCTTTTTTAAGCTGCTGCGATGAAATGTTTATCAGAAGTTCATCTCCCTCTAACAATGAATATTTCTCCTTAGCCTTCTTCCCGTTAACCTTCACATCACCGGTTCTTATACTTCTAAAGATAGCACTTAAAGGTACGTCCTTTAAGTACTTTCTTAAAAATTTATCCAATCTCTGACCCGCTTCATTTGGTCCTATTATAATATTCATCCTTTGCCTCCTAAACTGACTTTATTCCGTTTCTCCATTGAGGTATTCGTAGACTGCCCTACATTGTATAGCTACTCCTATGGGTAGACAGTTCTCATCTATATCAAAAAAACTGCCGTGAGCAGGATGAGTAATTCCCTTCTCAGCATTTCCGCTGCCTAAAAAGTAAAAGGCTGAAGGTCTTTCCAGAGAGAAATAAGCAAAGCTCTCAACGCCCATACTTGGTTTATCCATATCTATTACATTGTCTGCTCCAATGATCTCCTTGGCGCATTCCTTTACCATGTCTACCATATAATCATTGTTATACAAACATGGATAGCTTTCTTGTATGTCTATCTCACAGCTTCCTCTCATAGTCTTTGTGATACCTTCAACAATCTCCGTGACTCTTTTTATGACATATTCCCTATGCTCAGATTTCATAGTCCTGATTATACCACTGATGTTTACCTCTTCCGGTATAATATTTTGCGCACTTCCGGCATGAATGGAACCCACAGTAACCACTGCCGGATCTGCAGGTGGTATTTCTCTGCTTACGATAGATTGCAGGGCTACAATAACATGACTTGCTATAACCACAGGGTCTACAGTATCCTCAGGATGTGCACCATGGCCACCTTTTCCAATAATTTTTATATTGAAGGGATTAGAAGCTGCATTTACAACCCCTTTTTTGATTCCGATTTTACCACATTCAATGCCTTCTGCAACATGTAGTCCAATGACTGCATCAACCTTTGGATTTTCCAAGACCCCTTCCTCTATCATAAATCTGGCACCTCCAACGGTTTCCTCAGCCGGCTCGAAGAGCAGTTTTACAGTGCCTTTTAAAGAATCCTTAATGCCATTTAATATTTTTGCAGCCCCCATCAGTATAGTCATATGTGCATCATGGCCACAAGCATGCATCTTTCCATCCACAGTGGAGGAATAATCGCAATTTTTTTTATCCTTTAGTGGAAGAGCATCGATATCAGCTCTCAGTGCTATAACCTTTTCTTTTTCTTCATCTATACTGCCACCTTGAATAATTGCACAAACACCGGTGCCGGCAGTCTCCACATAAGGTATTCCTTCTTCCTTCAAGAATTCCTTAATTTTTGCTGTGGTTTTATACTCTTCAAACCCCAACTCAGGATTACGATGAAAATGTCTTCTCCACTCTACTAACTCATCATAGATATTTGCTGCACTTTTCAAAAAATCAATTTTTTCCAATCTACCATCACCCCTATTATTATGCCCAAGTAATTTCTATAACATCACCATCTTTTAATTCATCGTAATAGCCTGCCTGCTTACCATTGAGTTTTAGTATCAGCAGTCCTTTTGTCCTTGTTCTATCAAATTGTATATAATTAAATATATCAATAAAGATATACTTATCTTTTCCCTTTAATATTACTGTTTGTGAATTAACCTTTACTGTTACTTCCTTGGGTGCTGTCTTTTCTTCAAACTTCATTTCATCTATGGCTACTTCATTCTTTACCTGAGGTTGAGCCTCTTTAGTATTATCTGCATCCTCCACTGCAGTATCTTTTTCAGCATTTATAACTGTAGTAGTGGAAATATCTTTTTCTATTATCCTATCCCCTTCTTTAATAATATAATCATAGGATATTATTTGCTCCCCTATATAGAACTTGGAATCAGGAGACACACTAATAAGCACATACTTTATAAAATCATGCAGTGTTTTAGGATATATTATTTCCACGTTATCATTTTCGCTTATAACATGTTGAAAATCTACTCTTTCTCCATTAATCATTGCTATGGGTTCAAAATTATAGAGTTTATCGTTAAAATAAAAACTTACAGCATCATAAGCAGCAACCTGCTCTAAGACCTTTGGCGCAGCATCTTTTCCGTCCTTAGCATATTTTATTTCAATTATATCTCCTTCTTTTACCGGCGAGTCCACGGAAGCTACAGCCCCATTAACTCTTATGACTGCACTTTCTGCAAGAGTACCAAAGGCCAAGCGCTTAGCTCCATTTACGATAAATCTAATATTTTTACCGTTCCTTCCTAATAGTACTTTTGGATTAATGCCTCCTTGAATTATTACATCCATAACAGTGTGCTTATTATAGTTAAATAAGCTTATTACGTTACCATTTAGTGTTACATCAATAAAATCTTGGCCCATTCTCTTAATGCAAACTAAGGCAATACCCAATACCGTAACGCCAACGCTTCCTAAATCATTTTTAGGAACAACGCAGTCTTCAATGTTTTCTCTGCCCTTTATGGCCACTCTCTGGGTTGGTATGTTTAATTTTTCTGCTAAAAACTGGACTAAAAGAGGTGTATGTGCCCCGCCACCTACCAGGAAAACAGCACTGGGAGCTTTTCCACCATTTAATTCAACAATCTTGCTTCCTATTTCATCGCAGATCTTTTTCACTGTAGGAGCAATAACCCTAAATAATTCTTCTCTTGTAATCTGATTTTCAAGTCCAAGTATATCAGTATAGTGCATAATTTCTTTTTCTGATGCTTCTCTCTTTATTCTTTCTGCAGTATTAAAGTCAACCAGATAATACTGTGCAATTGCTTCTGTAACCTCATCACCGGCAAGGGGAACCATACCATAAGCTACTATGCTGTCTTTACTGCTTATTGCTATATCAGAGGTCCCGGCTCCAATATCAATTAGGGCCAGATTTAGCAATCTTAAGTTCTGAGGTATGGCTGCTTCAATGGCTGCGATAGGTTCTAGTGTCAAGCTACTAACCTCCAAGCCCACTCTTTCCATAACAGCATAAAGACTGTCCACAACTGACCTTGGCAAAAAGGTAGCAATTATCTCTGCACCGGCATTTTCACCCTTATGTGACAACAAATTATTTATAACAAATCCATTGAGATAATAACTTTTCACACTATATCCTACGCAATAAAGTTTTCCCTGTGTCTCCCGATTCACTTCATCCTCAGCATTTTTCACTGCGGTAAGCTCTAAACTCCTGATTATTTCTCTGTCTATTTCCTTAGTATCATCAAGTTTGAGTTCTGCCTTTGCCATAGTTGTTCTCAGAAATCTTCCCGCAGCAGCTATGGCCACTCTTTCAAGTTTAAACTTTAACTTTTTCTCCAACTGCTTCTTTACAGTGTTGACAGCAGCAGCCACTAAGGAAATATCATGTATTTGACCATCAATCATAGCTCTTTCCTGATGTTCTATGTAATATTCATGAACTACATGAAGCTTTCTGCCTTTCAGCATACCAACAGTGCCTATAACGGATCTTGTACCTATATCCAGGGAGAAAATTATTTCATTAGGACTAACTTTTGTACCCATTTCTTCTACCTCATTCTATAGTTAAATAATCTGAAAGCTCATATCCATAGAATATGAGCTTAATAAAATTATATTACATACCTCTACAACATTCAATAAATTTATGGCAAATCCCTTGATTCATGCCATTTTAATCAACAAATTATGACTTATCACCTTATGGACTTCGAAGTCCCTGGTAATATTGTCCTTAAACTTTATAGCAATTTTATCAGCTGTTATCTCTACAACTATTCCCGTTCCAAAAGACTTATGCTGTACTTTTGAACCTAAGGGATATTGGTTTGTATAGTCTATTCGATTAATTATACCACATTCAGAAATAAAATTAGATTCTTCTTTAGACTTTCCCTTTATGTAGAGTGGTAAGCTTAAAAACAAATTTTCCTTAGCCCTGGTTATTCCAACATAGAACAGCCTACGTTCTTCCTCCATATCATTTGGCCTGTCACCTCTATAATATGGAATAATTCCTTGCACACAGTTAATAATATGTACATTCTTAAATTCCATGCCCTTTACGCCATGGATAGTACTCAGAAGAACCGTATCCACATCACCGGCAGAGTCTTTTTTAATTTCCTCCTCTACTATCTTTATATGGCTGATAAAGTCTGAAAGACTATTAAAGCTGCTTATTGATTGATTAAACTCCTCCAAAATCTCCTCCATATCCTTCTTACTTATATTATATTTAATGCAATATTCCTCTAAGTACTTTTTATAGTTGAGTTTTAAATATATATAATCAGTGACTGATCCAATATCCATTTGACTTATTTTCAAAACATCCCTTCTTAAATTCATCAGTTCCTTGTATTGAAAATACGGCAGTGAAGGTATTTTGCATATAACCTCAAAGCAGTCTTCTTTAAACTTGTAATTAGAAAGCTTATCCAAATTAACCTTACTAATATACCTAAAGGGTTTATTAATTATCCTTTTAAAGTCTTCTCGTCTGGCAGTATCTAAGCTCAAGTTTATGTAACTTAACATATCTTTGCAAATAAAATGATTAAAAAAGTTATAGGACTTATCCAATAAAGTAAAAGGTATCTTATTCCTAATGAAAGAATCTATTAAGGCTCTCGCCTCCATATTTGTTCTGTATAAGACAGCATTATCACTATATTTCCCCAGGCCCTTCTCCACATATGAAATAATTTTAGCCGCTATACCATCCCCTTGTTTCCTATCATCAAAATACCGTTCACAGGTAATTTGTCCATCCTGAGACTTTACAGCATAAAATTTTTTTACATTTCTTATCTTATTATTCTTAATTAAATTTCCGGATATTGCTACTATGTTTTTAACGCTTCTGTAGTTATTGGTTAGAAACCACTTTGTTCCACCTTCAAAGTTTTCACTGAAGTTCACCATATAATCCGGCCTAGCCCCTCTGAACCCGTAAATACACTGGTCTTCATCACCAACCGCAAAAATAGAATTACCCTTACATAATTTTTTCAATATGTCTATCTGCATATTATCACAGTCCTGAAATTCGTCCACCAATATATGAGTGAATCTCTTATTATATACCTGAAGCACTTTACTGTCACTTTTAAAAAGCTCTGCCACACCTATTTGAAGGTCGTCAAAGTCTAATAGGTCCTTGTTCTTTTTATAGGTTTCATATTCACTTATACACTGCTTAAGGACATTTATATTAATGTAGTCAGAAAGCTGGTCCAGAGTTTTATATCCGGTCTTGTATGACGATATAACATTCAATATGTCTTTTATTCTATCTTCAGTGATCTCTCCCATATATCTTTTAAGAGTCCTCTCTATGACATAGTAACTCTCTGCACTGCTTATAATATTTATACTTGTTCTTTGATTTTTGAGTATACTATAAAAGAGAGAGTGAAAGGTTCCAAAGAAGGGTTCCTGAAAGCCGGGAAACAACGCTTTAAACCTTCTTTTCATATTTAGGGCTGCAGCCTTTGTAAAGGTAATAATTACAATGGACTTGGGATTTATTCCTCTTACCTTGATTAAATATCCTGCTCGATTTATAATAACTGTAGTTTTACCACTGCCCGGTGATGCCACTACAAGCATATTTTTGTCCTTTGAATTAACTATTTCACTTTGATAAATATCTAGCATTTTAAATCATCCTTAACCATAAAAATTTTTTTGGAATTCAAACATATAACTTTATTTACTACAGATTATTGCCATATATAACCGATAAAAAACGTTGTAAAGCTATTTTAATAGTATTAAAATAGTTAATATCATGCTAAATAGAGGAGAAATGAAATGAAAGATAAACTCTTTAATGTAAAAAACGAGAGAAATCTCACTATGCTAGTTGATTTTTATGAACTTACTATGGGCAACGGCTATCTCAGAAATGGAGTCGGAGACAAGACTGCCTATTTTGATATGTTCTTTAGAAGAGTTCCTGACGGAGGCGGTTATTGCATAATGGCCGGTGTTCAGCAGCTTATTGAATATTTGTCAAATCTCAATTTCACAGAAGAGGATATTGATTATTTAAGATCAAAAAATATGTTCAGTGAGGAATTTTTAGAGTATCTAAAGAACTTTGAGTTCACTTGTGACGTTTGGGCCATACCGGAAGGAAATCCTGTTTTCCCTAATGAACCTTTAATTACTGTAAAAGGGCCTGCTATTCAAGCACAGTTTATTGAGACAATGATCCTGCTCACAATTAATCATCAAACCCTTATTGCTACAAAGGCCAACAGAATTTGTAGGGCAGCACAGGGTAAACCAGTTATGGAGTTTGGATCCAGAAGAGCCCAAGGGTATGATGGCGCTATTTACGGAGCTAGGGCTGCTATAATAGGCGGCTGTTCTTCTACAGCCTGCACTATAGCCGATGAGATGTTTGGTATACCTGCCGTTGGTACTATGGCCCACAGCTGGGTACAATTATTTCCAACAGAGTACGAAGCTTTTAAGGCCTGGGCAGAGACCTATCCCGATAATTGTACTCTTTTAGTGGATACCTACAACGTATTAAAATCAGGAATCCCAAATGCTATCAGGGTCTTTGACGAAATACTTAAACCAAAGGGAGTAAGGCCTAAGGGAATAAGAATTGACAGTGGAGACATAACTTACTTAACTAATAAGTCAAGAAAAATGCTGGACGATGCAGGTTATGAAGATGTAAATATAATAATCTCCAACTCCTTAGATGAGCATATTATTAGAGATGTTCAGAATCAAGGTGCTAAGGTAGATGGTTTTGGTGTAGGAGAAAGGCTTATCACCGCCAAGTCTGAACCGGTGTTTGGCGGAGTATATAAACTGGTGGCCATAGAAGAAGATGGTACATTAGTGCCAAAGATTAAAATAAGCGAAAATGAAGAAAAAATAACAAATCCGGGCTTCAAGAAAATATATAGAATATTTGATAAGACTACTGATAAGGCTATTGCCGACTTACTTACCCTAAACGACGAGGTTATTGATGAATCAAAACCGCTTGTAATATTTGATCCGGTATATACTTGGAAAAAGAAAAAACTTAAGAACTATTATGTAAAAGCTCTTCAGGTACAAATTTTTGATAAAGGTAAACCTATCTATAACAGCCCTGATGTTCTATCAATCCGCGAATTTGCCAAGGCTGAGACCGAAAAACTTTGGCCTGAGGTTTTGAGATTCGAAAACCCTCATACATATTATGTTGACCTATCTCAAAAGCTATGGGACCTAAAACATAGCCTGCTATTGGAGCTGTCAGATCAATACGACGAGTAAAATTATTCATTTGAAGCTAGCAGCAGCTTTGGCATATATTAAGTAAAAAAATTAAAGCTTGCTCGAAAACCTTAATATTTAACAGGCTTTCTAGCAAGCTTAGTTTTTGATAAATTAAGCGGAAACTAAAACAATGTTGCTCTTTAAAAACAAGAGAACGCCTTCAGCATTCTCAGTGTGCACTGCCAATTCGGAGTTTAATTTTTAAGTAACGTTTTTTTACTCTATTTATTAAACCAAATTGCAATTTCTCTTTCTGCATTCTCCACACTGTCGGAAGCATGCACTAAATTCCTGGTCTTATGATTTGAATACATTCCTCTTATACTAGCTAATTCTGATACTAAGGGATCCTTATCTCCATTTATTTTCCTAACTACCTCAACGGCGTTATCCCCCTCAACTACTAATGCAACTATCTTATCTTCAATGATGTAATTTATTAAAGTTTCATAATAAGGCCTGCCTTTATGCTCTTCATAATGCTTTTCAGCCGTCTCCCTATCAGCTTGTAACATCTTTAGTTCTGTAACCTTTAATGTCCTTTTTTCATAAAAGCTAATTATCTCCCCTACCAGTGATCTTTTCACTGCATCTGGTTTGATTAGCACTAAAGTTCTTTCCATCTTATGCCTCCATTATATAAAAATTTAATAGTAGCTCTTTACGAAAATTCTTTCCAAGAATTCCTTATCATCATCCTCCACATAGTTCATATCCAGGCTAATTATATCCTTAATATTAATTAACTTCACTGCTTTAACCTTCTTAAATGGACATCCTTCACCACTAGCTTCATACTCAAAAAGTGCACATTCTTTATAGCATGCCACTTTTTCTTCTGCTGTTGAAAGAAACGGACATTGACACATATTCTACCATCCCCCAGTCAGTAAAAATATTATACCCTACTATAATCACAATGATAAATAGTACCAATAGTATAGCATCGTATGTAAACATTATCAATATTATATTGTAAACTTTTTCATAAATAATTGTTAATAATTTATCTCCTATTCTTCAAGTTAATGCTATACAAATAAACACTTAACTTACCCTTTTTGTAATATATTGTATATTTTACATTGATTATATATGATTATTTATAATCTTACAATACTAAATTTAAATTATTTAAAAAATTTTTAAAAATTAAAGACGGGTATATTGTAACCCGTCTTTTATCTCTTTATTTTAAGTTCTTTAAAACATTCAGCAGATATTCCCAACTTCTTTGAACAGAGGAAATACTCATTCGTTCATCCGGTGTATGAACATCATAAAGGTTCGGTCCAAAGGATATCATATCTATATCCGGGAATTTTTCTTTAAACAATCCACATTCAACTCCGGCATGAATAGCCACAATTTCTGGTTCCTTTCCGTACATCTCCTTATAAACCTGTTGAAATACCTTTCTAATCCTAGAATCCTCATCAAACTGCCACTCAGGATATTCTGAATGTGTAGATACTTCAGCACCAAGTGCCTCTCCAATGGCAATGGTCTGGTTTACAATGTCATGTTTTAAGCTTTTTACTGAACTTCTTACCGCACTTTCATAGGTAATTTTATCCTCAAGGGTTTTTACAACCCCAATATTGGATGAACTCTGAACTAGTCCTTCTATATCCAAACTCATAGTTTGAATGCCGTTAGGAATCAAATATAATAGTTTAGCAGCCTTATCTCTGGTATCCTTGCTGAAGGCCTTTGTAACAGCTCCTTCATAAGCCTCAAATTCTAACAGCAGTTCAGGATCTGCTTTTCTATATTCATTTTTAAATACGGCTCTCCAATGCTCTACGCATTTTTTTAAGGATTCAACATCTTCCTCCTTAATAAGAACAACGGCATCAGCTTCTCTTGGAATAGCATTATCTTTCGCACCACCATTGAAGCTGGCAAGTTTAAATTCAACTTTTCCTATAATATCGGTCAGTACTCTACCAAGAATTTTATTTGCATTACCTCTTTGTTTAATTATATCCATACCAGAGTGTCCGCCCTTTAGCCCTCTAACCATTAAACTATATTTCTTGTAGCCTTCAACATCATAGTCCCAGTCTATATTTAAAGCAACCTTTGTTCTGAGGCCTCCAGCGCAGCTAACAAGTAGTTGACCTTCCTCTTCATTATCGATATTTATCAGTATTCTTCCCTTTACATCCTCAGGTCTTAAATTAGCAGCTCCACTCATGCCTGTTTCCTCATCTGTGGTGATCACTACCTCCAGCGGTGGATGAGGAATATCCTCGGAATCCAGCAGTGCCAATCCGTAGGCTATTGCTATACCGTTATCTGCTCCTAAGGTTGTTCCATTAGCTTTAACAAAGTCACCTTCAACTATTAATTCAATAGGGTCCACTTCAAAATCGTGCACCTTTGAACTGTTTTTCTCACATACCATATCCATATGGCCTTGGATTACTACAATTGGGGAGTTTTCATATCCTTTTGTTCCGTTTTTTCTTATTACCACATTATTATATGAATCCTGAACAGCCTCAAGGCCCTTCTCCTTTGCAAAGTTCACTAAATAATCACTTATACCCTTTTCATTACCGGAGCCTCTTGGTATTCTTGAAATTATCTCAAAATAATGAAATACCTTTTCAGGCTTCAGTCCCTTCAATACATCTTTCATATTATCATCCTTTCCATGGTAAACATCATTATGTAAGTTTCTCCACCATTAATATATCACTAATAATTATTAACTTCAAACCCAAAAGCAAATGTACCTAAATTTCATTTAATGTTATTGTACTTATCTATGAGATTTTTATTCTATAACAAAACTTTATATCCATAGAAAAAATATTTAAAATACGGATTAAATTCTAAATCTTATAACCTTAGAGCTCTTATTTTTGGAATAACCTTCATCTTTCAGTAAATTTTATTAGAAAAAGTCTTGCAATCTAATAATTACTATTTTATAATATTTAATGTCATGAAATAAAATATATAATTTTAATTTTATTTTTTAGGGAGGAATAAAATATGAAAAAATTTGTTTGTTCAGTATGCGGTTATGTATATGAGGGAGAAACAGCACCAGAAAGCTGTCCACTATGTAAAGCTCCAGCTGAGAAGTTTATTGCTCAAGATGCAGACAAGCTATCCTGGGCCGATGAACATGTTGTAGGTGTTGCAGTAGGTGTTGATGAAGAAGTTATTCAAGGTTTAAGAGAAAACTTCATGGGAGAATGTACTGAAGTTGGTATGTACCTTGCTATGAGTAGACAAGCTGACAGAGAAGGATACCCTGAAATAGCAGAAGCTTACAAAAGAATCGCTTTTGAAGAAGCTGAACATGCAGCTAAATTCGCTGAATTGTTAGGTGAAGTAGTTGCTGCAGATACTAAGAAGAATTTACAGATGAGAGTAGATGCAGAACATGGAGCTTGCCAAGGAAAGAAAGATCTTGCTACACTTGCAAAGAAATTAAACCTAGATGCTATCCATGATACAGTACATGAAATGTGCAAGGATGAAGCAAGACATGGTAGAGCATTCCAAGGTTTACTTGAAAGATACTTTGGTAAATAATTATAAATTTACATACAAAAAAGATATGGGCTTGGCTTCCCATATCTTTTTTATCTGTATAATCAGTATTTGTTGCAATAGAGTTTTCCATTTAAACTATATCACACCTATTAATTCCTGTTCTAGATTGGCTTGAAAATATTCTTGAACTAGCTCAGGGCCTCCCATTTTGACTAACTCACCATGCTTCATCCACATAATACGATCTGCTAAAGCTTTGGCACATCGGAAATCATGAGTAATTGTAATCATGGTATTCTTGTTCTTCTCATGATGAGTGTTGAGGATTTCAATCATATTCTTTAACCCTTCATAGTCTTGTCCAACTGTTGGCTCATCAAGCAGAATTACTTCAGGCTCCATGGCTAGTATGCATGCCACTGTCAATCTTCTCTTCTGTCCTTCGGAAAGAGATTGAGGATGTCGATCTTTTAAATTCGCCAATCGAAACTGTTCTAACAACTCAAGGCTAATCCTTTCGCTTTTGGAACAAAGATTAATCTCATCTATAACCGAAGGCATGAACAGCTGATAACTTGGGTTTTGATATACATAACCAAGCTTTTTGAACCATGTATTACTAATTTTTTTCCATTTCTTCAGCTCTTTTTCTATATACTGGTTTAGCTCTCCACTGGTAGGCTGTATAATTTTAGATAATAATCTTAATAGTGTTGTTTTACCACAACCATTTTCACCAACAATAACGATTCTCTCACCTTTTTGTATGGTGAAATTCATATTTTTCAATATATGTCTTCCTGCAATATGATAATTTAACTGCTTTGCATCGAAACAGGGTTCTGTATACTCAAATTTCTTAGGAATATTAAAAACAATTTCCTTCCTTGCTTTTTCCAGTGCCTCAGATTTATCCTTATAGAATAAGACTTTGCCGTCATTCATCCATGCTACTTTATCCACATATGGTATTACTATATCCAATCGGTGTTCGATGATTACGATCCCATACCCTTGCTCTTTAAAATCTTTCAGTATTCTTAGAAATATATGGGCCCCTTCTAAGTCTAAGTTGGCCAAAGGTTCATCGAAGATTAAAATTTTCTGCTGCATTGCTAAGATTGCAGCTGTCATTAGTCTTTGCTTCTGCCCTCCAGATAGGTTCCTAGTATACCAATTCTTGTCCAAATTCATATATCTGCAGGAAAGTTCAATGGCTTTTGCAATTTCTTCAACTTCCATGTTTAGATTCTCACAACCAAAGGCTATCTCATCTTCTACTTTACTATTGATAATCTGGCTATCCGGATTTTGTAAGACACTACCAATGTTAACGGAAATATCACTGGCTTTCTTCCCTACAATATTTTCACCGTTAACCAGTATTTCTCCCTTCTGCTCACCAGGTACAATATTAGGTATAATACCGTTGATACTATTTAATAATGTTGATTTCCCCTCACCGGAGAATCCGGATAATAGAATAAATTCACCATAGTCTAAAGTAAAGTTTAAATTATCTAACACCCAAGTTTCAGTATTAGGATATCGAAAGGAATAGTTTTTTATAGAAATTGCATTTTTTCTCATAGCACTAATACCCCCACCATTGTTAAAAGAATTAAAGTTGCAAATAAGCCATCTTTTAATGTAAAATCTACTCTTTTATAAACAACTTTAGATTTATCATTTAGGGCGAAACCTCTTGTTTCTACTGATACTGTCATAATATCGGACATACTTATCATTCTCATAAGGAATGGTATAATAAATGCCCGGTAAACAATGAATGGTTTCCGAATACTCAGGCTTACCCCTCTAGTTTTCATTGCTTCACAAATCTGTTTTGCCTCAGATAACAGCATTGGAACAAAACGAATGGTAGCTAGCATCCCTAAGGTTATTACACGGGGAAAACCTAATTGTACAAGATTACGGGTAAGAAAAATAGGGGACATAGATACCATGATAACTGAGGAATATGCTAATAAGATAACTCGTCCTAAGGTTTGAAATCCACCTATCACATTTCCACTGGTCAAGGCACTAAGAGTCCCAACGATGGATCCAATAGCAAAAAACATTGGCACCGCCTTCATCAATACCTTACCAAATCCAAATACAATATAAATAATAGTTAGGGCAAAAAGAAAATAAATCAAAGAAATATCTTTGGCCAAGAATAAACCAAAGAAAAAGATGAACATAGATATAAATAAACTAAGTAAAGGATAAATGGGTTTCTTTACCTGTAGCTGTTCCATTATGACAACTTCCCTGCCTTCTGTAATTCCTTACCTATTTTTTGACCTATCTTTGCACCAGCATAACTTAATACAACAGTACCGAAACAAAATACGATGGATAAAGCGGACTTTTCAACCACTTCACCAAAGCTTTTACCGTTAAGTAACATGGAAAATATCAAAGTGAAAGGTAGAGACATTGGTATAAATAAGGTTGCAGCAAAAACCTTTGCCTTATCTGAATGAAAACCACGAAAGAAAATAAAGGTGATTATGTCACTAAGCAAAGCAGCCAAAAAAATACTCCAGAACATAACTGGGGCCATCATTAATACAACGAATCCACACAAAAGCCCAAGCAATGATAATGCCCCCGGTTTTTTAACCTTCATAATGGTTATCATACAGAACAAGGCATAAATAATTGCAGATGCCATATTACGCAATCCAAACAAATCAATATTCATTACTAAGGGCATGGTAAACATCCCACATATACTAACCGCTGCTGCCATCACCGCAACAAATATTATATCTTTTACTGTAAATTTTTCTAATTTCACTGTGATCTCCTCCTATAAATTACTTGCATGGATTTAAGTTCTTACTCATTGATGAAAAAAGATGTTTTTCCAAAATTACTTGGGGTAAGCCCAACGATCTCCTTAAATGCAGATGCATACGGTAGTTTTTCAGGTAATGGTAAATTGATTTTTTATATATAATTTTAAAGCAATTTTTCATAGGTGTTAGCGGAATATCAAACTTATGGGATAATTCCTCTAAGGTATAACGCTTGTCTAAATTATTGACCAGAAACTCCCCTAACATTTTAATTTTATTAATTTTGCATTCATAATAGTACCCTTTTGGAGGAATCTGATTCTTATAATCCATTTCAATCAAATATACTATTAAGGTAAGTATTATAATTTATGTTGTTCATATTAATTTCTGCCGGTAGATTTGTAACCATAGATCCTCCAAGGATAATGATTTTTATTATCTATTGTAATATAAAAAATTAATATTGCAAATATGCAATTATTGCATGGCATCATATTTTTTTAAATCTTAAACTGAACATAGAAGTAAGAACTCTTATAGACAAAAAGAATTAAGCTGCCAGAAGTATAATAAGTACTGACATAGCTCCTAAAATTATAGGATATGAGACATCCTTATTTCCTTGAAGGATATTCCATAATAAATATGCTAACAGCAATGAAAAATTAATATTAGATAGTAATTTTAGTTAGACTTCTACTCCGATATGTCTATTAAGAATCCAATTAGTCAATAAACTTTAATATCAATATCCATCAAATTTACCTGGTGAAATTTGTAAAATTAATAAAATAAATCCAATTGCACATAAAAACCTAAAGAGAATCCGAATTCTCCTTAGGTCTTAATGGATTTATCTTATTTTAAGATATACATTTAATGCATCCTTCATGTGCCGGCTTTCATCAGGACTGCAACTGATATTATAGCTATTTCCCTTTAGGCTAGTATTGTAATTTCTAAAGCCCTGTGTATTTAAAAAGCCATTAATATCCTCAACTTTCTCTCCTTGAGCTACTAAAACCTTTTTTCCAACATAATCATCATTCACATAAACATTGTACGTATCGTGAGATAGCTTAGAGCTGTAATCATCCTCATAATCTAATCCTGCAAAAAATGGTACCTGGGGCATACCACCCGTGCCATTTATTCCATTAGTAAAACCGCCGAAAAATTTGAAGGCCATAAAAACACCCCTTTATACTGTTAGCATAATCTGTGTTTTTATTGTGCCTCAGTTCCTATTTATTATGCTTCCATTATTATAAGAAAGTTTACTTTCTTATCTGTCCTTCTCCATAAACCATGTACTTTGTGCTGGTCAGTTCCTTTATTCCCATTGGTCCTCTGGCATGCAGCTTTTGAGTGCTTATTCCGATTTCTCCTCCGAAACCGAATTGTCCACCATCGGTAAATCTTGTAGAGGCATTTACATAAACTGCAGCGGCATCTACTTCATTTAAGAACCTTTGAGCATTGAAGTAGTCTTTTGTAACAATAGCCTCTGAATGCTTAGTACCATATTTATAGATATGATCTAAAGCTTCATCCAGTGAGGATACTACCTTTACTGCCATAATTAGGTCTAAGTATTCCTTACCCCAGTCTTCTTCTGTAGCTTTACATATATCATCAAGAATAACTGCAGTTTTCTCGCAACCTCTTAGTTCAACATTATAGGGTTTGATTGCTTGCTGTAGATATGGAAGAAACTTATCAGCTATAGCGGAATGTACCAGTAAAGACTCCATGGCATTACATACCGCAGGTCTTTGTGTCTTTGCATTTATGATAATGTCTTTTGCCATAGCAAAATCCGCACTTTCATCGATATAAACATGACAATTGCCAACACCGGTTTCTATTACAGGCACTGTAGAATTTTCCACAACAGTTTTTATAAGACCCGCTCCACCTCTTGGAATCAGCACATCTACATAATCGTTAAGTCTCATCAGTACCTTAACTGCTTCTCTGTCGGTATTTTCTATATATTGAAGGAAGCCCTTCGGAAGTCCAGCTTCCACCCCGGCCTTGCTGATTATATCAACTATGGTTTTATTGGAATTAACGGCCTCCGATCCACCTCTTAATATTACAGTATTTCCTGATTTAATACATAACCCGGCGGCATCTACAGTAACGTTTGGCCTTGCTTCATATATAATTCCTATAACTCCCATTGGTACTCTTACTTGAGCAATAGTAAGATTGTCCGGTGTCTTCCACATTCTAATGGTCTCACCAATTGGGTCTTGCAGACCTGCAACCTTTACTAAGCCTGAAGCCATATCTTCAATTCGTGCTTTGTTTAAAAGAAGTCTGTCCAATAATGACTTTGACAGCCCATTTGCCTTGCCCTTCTCCATATCCAAACTATTGGCTTCAATTATGTTGTCTATATTATCCAGTAAAGCTTGAGCCATAGCCTTTAAAGCCCTATCCTTAGTTTTGGTGTCTATGCTGTTCATTTTTCTGGAGGCTGCTTTTGCTGATTTAGCCTTTTCCACTACATACTCTCTAATATCCATAAACTCACCCCAAAATTAATAATTAAATTTAAATGCTTGAACAATCAAAAAACGTTCCAACTTCCTCACCATTTAGTACTCTGTTCAATATGTCCGTCTCTGAGCCGTTTACGATAACCATAGCTGCTCCTGAGTTATTCACTATGCTTGCCGCTCTCAGCTTTGTAATCATTCCTCCGGTTCCTAGCTTTGTACCGGCTCCTTCAGCACAGGAGGCAATTTCATCAGTAACAGCACTTACATAGCTGATGAGCTTAGCATCCTTGTTGACGTTAGGGTTACAATTATATAAACCATCTATATCTGACATCAGTATCAGTAAATCACCTTGAACCAGCTTACATACATATGCAGATAAGGTGTCATTATCTCCGATCTTAATTTCTTCTGTAGTAATAGCATCATTTTCATTGACAATTGGAATTACTTTTTCTTTAAATAGAGCTGAAAATGTGTTTTTTGCATGCCTTAGTCTCTTTTTATCTACTGTATCGTCCTTTGTGATAAGAATTTGGGCTGTAGTCTTGCCATATTCTCCAAATATCTTGTCATACATGTGCATTAATCTTACCTGTCCAACAGCGGCGCAGGCCTGTTTTCTTGACATGGATTTAGGCTTTTCCTTTAATCCCAATCTCCCCATGCCGGCGGCAATAGCTCCTGAGCTTACCAAAATAACTTCCAGTCCCCTGTTATGTAGATTGGAAATCTGCCTAACCAAACTTTCTATTCTTCCCAAATTAAAGAGTCCGTTAGGATATGTCAAAGTAGAGGACCCTACCTTTATGACAACTCTTTTTACATCTTTCATGAAAGCTTCTCTTCGTTCTACAGTCATAGCTGATTAGCTGCCCCTTTCAAATTTACCTAAGGTAATTTTCTATAAATCCCCTATTAAGTCTCTAATATCTATACATTAGATATTATTTTACTAGTATTATATTTTATTTGCAAATAATTTTTATATGAAACCTGCCTCAATAAAATACGCCTCTGCAATAGTACTAGCCCAAGCTGCAGAAGCGTAAAAATCACTATATCTCTATTTCTTTTTTAATTCCCTTGGCTAAAATATTTTTATACTGAATATAATCGTATATGGATCCATCAATTATATCTGCAAACTCTTTAAACTCCTCTAGGGATAAAGACAGAATATCTTTATTGTTATCTTCACAATAAATTACGATCCTTCCTACAACCTTATGTGCGTCTCTAAAAGGCATCCCTTTACACACAAGATAGTCTGCCACTTCAGTGGCATTTAGAAAGCCTTTATCCACAGCCTTTTCCATGTTGTCCTTTTTTACTTTCATTGTTAAGATTACATCTGCTGCAATATTGAGGCATGAAAGCACGGTATCTACAGCATCAAAGAACTTCTCCTTATCTTCCTGCATATCCTTATTATAGGCCAAAGGAAGTCCTTTTAATACTGTCAGTAAAGACACTAAGGACCCATATACTCTTCCTGTTTTACCACGGATAAGCTCTGCGGCATCAGGATTTTTCTTATGAGGCATAATACTGCTGCCAGTTGCGTATTGATCGCTTATCTGGATAAAATCAAATTCCTTGCTGCTCCAGACTATAAGTTCTTCGCTGAGTCTGCTCAAATGCATCATCACTATAGAAAAATCTGAGAGAAGTTCGATTAGATAATCTCTGTCACTTACCCCATCAAGGAAGTTATCTACAGGTTTACAGAATCCCAGCTTTTCAGATGTATAGTTTCTATCGATTGGATAGGTTGAGCCAGCGAGCGCCCCACAACCTAGCGGGCTTTCATTTAATAGCTCAATGGAGTTTTCGATCCGCTTTTTGTCTCTTTTGAACATAGAAACATAGGCGTCCAAGTGGTATTTGAAGGTAACCACCTGAGCTCTTTGCAGGTGGGTATATCCAGGCATTATGGCAGGATTTTCAGCACCTTTTTTCTGCAGAACTTCAATCATCTTATCTAGTGACTTTAATGCTTCATAGGCTATGTTCCTAGCATAAAGCTTCATATCTACCGCTACCTGATCATTTCTGCTTCTTGCCGTATGGAGCTTTTTACCTGCCTCCCCTATCTTCTCTGTTAGCTTGATTTCTACAAAGGTATGTATATCTTCATAGTTACCTTCAATTTTTAGTTTGCCAGTTTCTATTTCTTCATATATATTTTTTAAGCCCCCTATTATTTTCTCCGAATCTTCTTCAGAAATAATGCCGCATTTTGCTAGCATTTCAGCATGAACCATGCTTCCTTCAATATCTTCTCTCCAAATTCTTCTATCAAAGCTTAGGGAGGAATTAAAGTCCTCCATTAAGCTGCTTTCATTTTCCCTAAATCTTCCACCCCAAAGCTTCATTTAATATCCCGCTCCAATCAATTTATTTTTTATTTTTCACCATGGCCTTGATCTTATATGGTAAGGAGAATAGCTTAATAAACCCTTCTGAATCCTTATGGTCATATAGTTCACTTGCACCGAAGGAGGATATTCCCTCATCATATAGTGCATTTGGAGTATCTATAGACGCTACCATTATGTTTCCTTTATATAGCTTAAGCTTTACTGATCCGGTTACATTTTTCTGTGTAACATCAATGAAGGCATCTAAAGCTTCTCTTAGCTCAGTAAACCATAGTCCATCATATACTAGTTCTGAGTATTTTATGGCTACAATCTGCTTAAAGTGAGCTGTCTGCTTATCTATTGTCAGTCTTTCAAGTTCTTCATGAGCTGCATATAACAGTGTTCCACCAGGAGTTTCATATACACCTCTGGACTTCATTCCTACTAATCTATTTTCAAAAATGTCAATAACACCTATACCGTTTCTTCCACCTATGGCGTTACATTCTTCCATAAGTTCTACAGGTGATAAGGCCTTACCGTTTATCTTTGTAGGTATACCTTGTTCAAAATATACTTTCACATATTCAGGCTTATCCTCTACATCCTCAGGATGAATTGTCATTTGATATAAATCTTTCTTATGTTCATTCTTCGGATTTTCCAAATCTCCGCCCTCATGACTTAAATGCCAAAGGTTTTTATCCCTGGAGTAAATCTTCTCCTTAGTGACTGTTAGTGGTATACCTCTCTTTTCAGCATAGTCTATGGCATCTTCTCTGGACTTTATATCCCAAATTCTCCAGGGAGCGATGATTTTTATAGCAGGATCAAAGGAAGCAATACCTGTTTCAAATCTTACCTGGTCATTTCCTTTACCTGTGCAACCGTGGCAGATATAATTAGCACCTTCTTTATGGGCTATTTCCACCAATCTCTTTGCAATAGAAGGTCTTGCAAAAGACGTACCAAGCATGTATTTCCCTTCATACTTGGCGCCGCTTTTAATGGCCTTGTATAAATATTCAGTTACAAATTCTTCTTTCAAGTCTTCCACATATATTTTATCAGCACCGCTGGCCATGGCCTTCTGTTTTACCTCTTCCATATCATCTCCCTGACCCACATCAGCGCAAACGGCAATTACTTCACAATCATAGTTTTCCTTTAGCCATGGCACTATAATAGATGTATCTAAACCTCCGGAATATGCTAAAACAACTTTTTCTTTCATTTTTTGGTCCCCCTTTTAGTTCCATTATCTTTCTCAAATATTTGCTAAAAATATTATAAAACACTTTAAATAATTATGCAACATATTTTTATAATTATGCATATCTTTTTATACCATATTTCTGCTTAAATTTGCATATGAATAACTTTATTAAAGCATGGAAAACTAAAATAAAATTACTAGAGAAGAGGCGATTAAAAATGTACCAGGATAGAGAGGTTTCTGTTGAAGAATTAAATACTTATTTGAAAGGCGAGTACATGGCTATTGACAGCTATGAAAAATATGCAAAGAAAGTTCATGATCCTAAGATTAAAGCTGATATAGAAAGTATTATACAAGATCATAAGCAACATGCAGAAATGATCTCTGACAGAATAGAACACCTAGGAGGTAAGCCTGCAAAAACTGTAGGATTAGAGGGCAAAATGGGACAATTAATGAGTTCCTTAAAGAACATCACTAAGAGAACCGATGCCGAAATTTGCAAGGAGCTCTGTTATTGGGAAGAGAAGGGCAGTAAAATGGCCATGGAAGTAGTAAAAGGAGACCTAGATAAAGAAAGTGAATCTATGATAAGGAAAATATATTCTAAGGATATGGATCATATAAATAAACTAAAAAGTCACTTTCAATAGAAAAAAACTGCGTGCCAACGCAGTTTTTTCTATTGAAGAATTAAAAATGAATAATTAATAATTGTGGTAGATTTTTCTCCACTTCTCTACAAAAAATCTTTAGTTTTATTATTATATATAAAATTCAGCATCGCTGAATTTCTTCCATAATTATTCATTACTAATCACTCATTACTCATTGAAATAAAGTGCTTTGCACTTTATTTCTAACCTAAATCTAATCTAAATCTAATCTAAATTTTCTTAACATGGTCACCCAAGTTATGGTATACTAAGTATTATATTTTAAAGGAGTTGTTTAATTTCTAGATGTTTGGATACGTTCTTCCATGTAAGATGGAGCTGAAAGTTAAAGATTATGAAAAATTCAAAGCATATTATTGCGGGCTGTGCCATACTATAAAGGGTGAATTTGGAAACATACCTAGAGCTGCACTAAATTATGATATGGCCTTTCTTGCCATATTGCTTGATTCTCTTAATGAAAACAAGCTATCTGCCAAAAAAATCACTTGCGCCCTTCACCCGTTAACAAAAAAACTAATTATTACTGACAATGAGCCTTTAAAATATGCGGCCATGTGCAATATAGTATTGACCTATTATAAGCTTATTGATAATATTAATGATGATAATAATATGAAAAGTAAAATCGCATATATTGCGCTTAAAAATTATATAAAGGACAATACTTTTAATAAATACATAAGTGATTCTTTATATATGCTTTATAATATGGAAAAGGCAGCATATAAATACAATATAGATGAAATTTCTCATGTCTTTGCTGATCTAACCGGGTACATAATTTCAGACTATATTAAGGAAGAAACAGATTATAAGGTGACACTTTACTGGTTAGGCTATAATTTAGGAAAGTGGATCTACATTATAGATGCTTGGGACGATTTAGAGAAAGACATGAAAGACAATAAATTTAACCTTATAAATATATTGTATAATAGAGACAATCTTAATTATGAACAGCTGAAGGAAAAAACTGAAGAGAATATTGACTTTCTCTTAACATCCTGCGCTGCTTCTTGCTTGGAATTATTAAGTAAACTTCCATTAAAAAAGAATCAGGAACTATTATATAATATTTTAGAGCTAGGTCTAATGGAAAAAATGGATATTGTTTTTAAAAGGAGTGAATTAGTAAATGGCGAATCCTTATGAAATACTTGGTATCAGAGAAGGCGCTAGCAGGGAAGAGATAAAAAAAGCATATAGGGAACTGGCTAAAAAGTATCATCCGGACCAATATGGCACTAATCCTTTAAAGGACCTTGCAGAAGAAAAGATGCGCGAAATTAACGAAGCTTATGAATACCTTATGAAAAATACTTCAGATAATTATTCCGGTTCTTCTTATTCAACAAAGAATGATCAAAGCAGAAGGGAATATACCGGTAGCTCATATAATGCAGGTAATAATTATAACAGCGGCTACAACGAACCTGCAACCTATAGTTCTATCCGTGCAGATATTCAAAGAGGTAACCTTAGGAGTGCAGAAGCTGCTCTTGCATCCATTGTCAATAAGGATGCTGAGTGGTATTTTCTTATGGGAATGCTTCATATGAAAAAAGGTTGGTATGATAGTGCCAGAAACTATCTTTCTACAGCATACAATTTAAATCCTTCCAATCCTGAATATCAGGATGCTTATAACAGCATGAACAGAAGAAACAATAACTATAGAAACAACTACTACGGCAGAGGTCGAAGAGATGATGAGTGTGATTTTTGTCTCAAACTATGGTGTGCAGATACACTCTGTGAATGTGCCGGTGGGGATTTAATAGGCTGTTGCTAAGCCATGGAGGTGATTATTTGAATAAGTCTTTAAACATTGCCAGAGGTGGCTTACTCATTGCCCTCACTGTTTTGTTAATATATATAAGTAGTGTGTCTCCCACAAGCAAACTTACAATTCTTACAGTGGCCTCTGCTATGATTCCTTATTCCATAATGATTACTGGTGTTAAAAACAGTTTTATTGTGTACGCAGCCACATCCATACTTTCTTTTATTTTGACAGCTTCCAAGGCTGAACCTGTGGCTTATATACTTCTATTTGGGTTATACGGCTTTATCAAGTACTATGTAGAGTCCATAAATAAGGTTCTATTGGAAATAATTTTAAAACTGGTATATTTCAATGCCACCTTCTTTATTCTATATAGTCTATATACAGAGCTATTTACCTCCCCCATCAATATAAAACTGTCTATATATGTATTGATTGCCGCTGCTCAAGTAGTATTTTTCATCTATGATTATGCAATGACTGTTGTAATAAACTATATAAGAAGAAGATTTATAAAGAATTAAGAAAAGAGCTTCATTTGTCTTTTAAATGAAGCTCTTTATGTCTTCAAGTTACAATGGAGATTTGTATAAGAAAGGAATTACCTTATGAAGTATTTTATTCTTTACCTTTTATTTATAAACTTTCTCGGTATAATCACAATGTATCGAGATAAATTGTATGCCAAACGCCATCAACGGCGAATAAAAGAATCTACCCTCTTTCTCATAGCTCTTACCTTTGGAAGTCTAGGCATATTTTTAGGCATGCGTATCTTTAGGCATAAAACAAAGCATTGGAAGTTTGTTATTTTTATTCCTATAATTCTACTCCTACAAATTGTATGTATTTATTGGTTCCTACTCCCATAGCAGAGTGAAAGTAACATTCACATGCGAGCAATTACCACCGCAATATTTGTCTTTGCTACTTATAGTATTTCTACATTTGGAAACCTTAAAGTAATGGGAGCTATTTGAATGTTCTTTTGGAATGGGGGTAGAAGAATGGTTCGTAAAGGAGTAATCGGTCAGTCTGGAGACATACCTTCGGAAATGCAGATGGCAGCGGAGGAAATCGGAAAAGAAATTGCACTAAAGGGAGCAATCTTGATGACCGGTGGTACCACCGGAGTTATGGAATTTTGCTCAAAAGGTGCTAAATCCGCTAATGGTTTAGTTGTGGGCTTTGTTCGGTATAAATGACTGGTGTATTATTCATCTTTTTAGAAACTTACACCTATAAAATTGTCAAATGTCCATTATCAATTAAAGCGGTTATACCATCTACCGATGGTATAGCCGCTTTCCTTAGCAGTCTTTTACAAAGTTGCCTAGTACTTTAAAGTTTCTGCAAATTGCCTTTATCCTCTCAAGACCATTTCTCACCTTTTCATCCTTCAGGTTTCCTTCCACGTCGATATGAAAGGAGTATTCCCATGGAACATTGGGGATTGGTCTGGATTCTATGAACAGCATGTTTAAGTTGCTTTCGTATATAATCTTGATTACGCTGTAAAGAGAACCAACCACATGAGGCAAAGTAAGTATAATGCTTATTTTGTTTGCTTCATCGGATTGTTCCAATTCATTGCTGATTGCAATGAATCTGGTGAAGTTTTTCTCGTTGGTATTAATATTTTCCTTAATGACCTCCAGCCCATATAACTTGGCTGCCCTAATACCACCTACAGCAGCCTTAGTTTTCGAGTTGCATTGCTTCACATATTCTGCGCTTTTTGCAGTATTATAGTAGTTGAATAACTTCCATTCACTGTGTGACTGCAAAAATTCCTTGCTCTGCTGAAGGCCTTGGGGATGAGAATAAACTTCTCGGATATCCTCAAGGGTTGTTCCTTTAATACCCAAAAGGCATTGATTTATTCTCATACATTTTTCTGCAACTATAAACACGTTGTACTTGTTCAATAAATCCATAACTTCTGATATTCCTCCGGTAGAGGAATTCTCTATTGGCACCACGGCATATCTTACTTCTCTATTGTGAAGTAGTTTAAATACTCCTTCAAAGGACTCACTGTAAGCTTCTTTACAGTCATCTCCAAAGATACTCAGCATTGCATCATGGGTATATGAGCCCGGTACACCGTAGTAACCTATAACTATATTTTTAACTGCTAAATTAGTATTCATGTATTACCTCATCTTAATTCTTTAACTACAAGGTGCCCCATAGCCTCACAGCCTACAGCCGCCATTCCAGGCGACATTATGTCAAGGGTCCTGTAGCCTTTGTCAAGAACCTTGTTTATTGCATTTTCTATATCTTTTGCCGCTTCCGGCATATTAAAGGAATATCTCAGCATCATGGCAGCACTCATTATAGTAGCCAGAGGATTTGCTTTGTCCTGTCCGGCTATATCCGGAGCAGATCCATGTATTGGCTCATAAAGTCCAACATTGCCATCACCTAAGGATGCTGAAGGAAGCATTCCTAAGGATCCTGTGATCATGGAAGCTTCATCACTTAGTATATCACCAAACATATTCTCAGTCAAAATCACATGGAATTGTGAAGGCTTCCTGATCAGTTGCATTGCTGCATTATCAACATACATGAAATTTAACTCCACGTCTGGATACTGCTTCGAAATTTCTGTTACAACCTCTCTCCACAGTCTTGAGCTTTCCAACACATTGGCCTTATCAACAAGTGTTAATTTCTTATCTCTCTTTCTTGCTATATCAAAAGCCATATGAGAAATTCTTGCTATTTCAGCTGTGGTATATACCTGAGTATCCCAAGCCTTGTAGGTACCATCCTCAAGCTGAACCTTTTTCTTTTCCCCGAAATAAGAACCTCCTATAAGTTCTCTTATTATCAGTATATCAAGTCCATCTTGCAGGGCTTCTTCCTTTAACATTGATGCTGACTTTAATTGTGGGAATACTATGGCTGGTCTTAAATTAGCATATACCCCAAGTGCCTTTCTTATACCTAAAAGTCCAGCCTCCGGTCTCAAATGGCCGGGGAGTGTATCCCATTTTTCTCCTCCAACGGCACCTAAAAGCACAGCATCACTGGCCTGGCATATTTTTATTGTTTCTTCCGGCAGTGGTACCCCGGTTTTATCAATGGCAATCCCACCCATAAGCACCTCTTCTTTTTCAAACTCAACACCGTACTTTTCCCCAATTACATCTAGTACTTTTAGTGCTTGTTTAATTACCTCCGGACCAATTCCATCCCCCGGTATAACTGCTATTTTCTTCATTTCTTTCTACCCCCATCTTTATTTATTCTGCACAGCTGGCAGCACCATAATCTTCTGCCCTATTGTGGCTGCCTTTCAAAAGTCCATTTCTGGCCTTTTCTTCATATAAAAAATATTCAATAGAATCAACTAAAGCTTTCCAACTGGCTTCAATTATATTTGTAGAAACTCCAACGGTTCCCCATGTTTTATCACCGTTTGTGGTTTCGATGTGAACCCTAACCTTAGCAGCTGTTGCTTCAGTGGTTTCCAGAACTCTAACCTTATAATCAGTCAACCTTATGCTGTTTAGCTGAGGATAAAATAGTTCCAGCGCCTTTCTTAGTGCACGGTCCATGGCATTTACCGGACCATCCCCTTCTGCCGCGGTTATTTCCTCTACCCCATCTACTTCAACTTTTATAACCGCATAGGCGCTGTATTTCTCCTCCCATTTGTCTTCGCAGTGAACCCTAAAGTCCTTAACCTCGAAGAACTCTTCTTTCAGGCCCAGCATTTTTCTCACCATTAGCTCAAAGGAGGAATCTGCCCCCTCAAATTGGTAACCATCATACTCTAATTGCTTTAGGTGATCTATTATGCCTTGTGCTTGTGGAGAATCCTTTGTAATCCAAGGAGCTACCCCCTGTATCTTCTTTACAACAGTACTCTTTCCGCTAACCTCTGACATAAGAATTCTTCTGCTATTTCCAACCAGCTCCGGCTTAATATGCTCAAAGGAAAGAGGATTTTTTAATACCGCATCTATATGCATGCCCCCCTTATGTGTAAAGGCACTGTTTCCAATATAAGGTGCCTTAGAATTATGTGCCATATTTGCTACCTCACTTATATATCTGGATAAGGTAGTAAGTTCGCTGAGATTTTCACCGCACTTAATATTCATATTAAGCTTAAGCTTTAAGGTTGGTATAATAGCCGTCAAATCAGCATTACCGCATCTTTCCCCATAGCCATTAAAGGTGCCTTGAATCATGTCTGCACCCTTTATCACTGCTTCTACGGAATTAGCTACAGCAGTACCTATGTCATTATGGCAATGTATTCCTATTGAATCCCCCATGCTGTCCTTTACCTTTTCAACAATCTCACAAATCTCTGAGGTTAAGGTGCCACCATTTGTGTCACATAGCACCAGCCATTGCGCTCCCGCCTCTTTTGCTGCCATAAGAGTCATTAAGGCGTAACTCTCATTTGCCTTAAACCCGTCAAAGAAATGCTCTGCATCATAGATTACTTCTTTTCCAGCAGCCTTTAGGTAGGCTACGGTATCCTTAATCATATTGATATTTTCATCTAGAGTGGTCTTCAGTACCTCTATAACATGCATATCCCAGCTCTTGCCAAATATTGCTACAGCCTGAGTATTAGCTCTGATAAGAGCTGCAACATTTATATCTTCTTCAACGGATATCATAGGCTTTCTGGTACTTCCAAAGGCTACCAGTTTTGAATTCTTGAGTTTCAAATTCTGAATGTTATTAAAGAACTCTATATCTTTTGGATTGGATGTAGGATTACCGGCTTCGATATAATCAATACCGAATTGGTCTAACTGCCTACATATTTTGAGTTTGTCCTGGAGTGTAAATGAGATACCTTCTGCTTGAGCCCCATCTCTTAAGGTTGTGTCATAGATAAATAATTTGCGCCCTGTTTTCAAAAAAACATACCCCCTTTTTATAAATGCAAAAAGAGCATACTTTACCCGTATGGGGCGAAGTATACTCGCGGTACCACCCAAATTTTTACTCAAAAATCTAACGGTTTGCACCGGCACAGCTTAATTAAGGTAAAATTCCCCAATAGACCTTGTTCAGCCTGCAGTTCAAAGGTGATTTTTCATATTCACTATCTCTATGGGCTTTCACCTACCCCCACTCTCTTATTAGATGAACTGCTTTTTATACATTCCATCATTTAAAGAGACTCATGAATATTACTTTTCCTTATCATCACTTTTTATTATATTGTTTAATAATTTAGCATAATTATGCGTGACTGTCAATATAATGCACATATTTTTAATAAATATTTATTTAAATATACATATTTATATTCATTCTAATTGACACTAAATTTCTAAACTATTATAATTTAGGAAATATATACATAAGGAGGGGGCTACAAATGAAGGCTTCAGAAGCAATTGTAAAATGTCTTCAGGAGGAAAAGGTTGATGTCATATTTGGTTACCCAGGTGCAGCGGTTATACCAATATATGAAGAACTACGAAAAAGCAAAATAAGGCACATCCTTGTGCGTCATGAGCAAGGAGCAGGACACTGTGCCAGCGGTTATGCCAGAGTTACAGGAAAAGTTGGGGTTTGCATGGTAACTTCTGGTCCCGGTGCTACAAATGTCATTACTGCTATAGCTACAGCTTATATGGATTCCATACCAATGGTTATACTTACTGGGCAAGTTAATCTGCATCAAATAGGTAAGGATGTTTTTCAAGAAGCTGATATAACCGGTTCTACAGAACCTTTTACAAAACATAACTACTTGATTAAAAATGAAAATGATATTCCGCGAATACTAAAAGAAGCCTTTCATATTGCGGGGACCGGAAGACCTGGACCGGTTTTAGTGGATATCCCTATGGATCTCCAAAATAAAGATATTGATTTTGATTATTCACAGGTGGTTAACATAAGGGGTTATAAGCCTACAGTAAATGGTCACATTCTTCAAATAAAGAAGATTGTCGAAAAGCTCGAAAGCTGCTCCAGACCATTGGTTTGTGTTGGAGGAGGTGTCGCCTGCTCTAATGCCAGAGAGGAACTGAGAACCTTTTTAAAGCTTTCTGGTATTCCTGTAGTCCACACTCTGCTTGGAAAAGATTCTGTAGAGAGTAGTAGTGATAGATATTTAGGTTTAATCGGCATGCATGGCTTTATCTCTGCCAATAAGGCTGTATCCAGAGCTGATGTTATTATTTGCATAGGAACACGATTTGGAGACAGGGCAATTGGTCCTTTTAAAACTGGCCACCATAAGGATATAATTCATATCGATATTGATCCCGCTGAGATAGGAAAGAGTCTATCTACTCTTATTCCGGTAGTTGGGGATGCCAAGGATATTTTATCTCAGCTGAATACTATGATTACTCCCTTAGATCTAACTGCATGGATAAAGGAGCTTCAAGATATAAAGAGCAATGATCCGTCATTAATACATGGTAAGCAGCAAAAAAACTCTGACAGCAGCGTAAATCCAAAGGAAGCCATTAAATATATATCAGAATTAGTGGATGAAAATGCAATCTTGGTATCCGATGTAGGGCAGAACCAAATGTGGGCCTCAAGGCACTTTGATATTTTCCAAAACAGACTGTTTATTACTTCCGGTGGTCTGGGAACTATGGGATATTCCCTTCCAGCAGCCATCGGAGCTAAGGTTGCCTGCCCTGACAGAAGTGTTATTGTGACACTTGGGGATGGTTCATTCCAAATGAGCCTCCAGGAACTTGGCACAATCATTAACACCAATGTAAAGTTAATAATTGTACTCTTTAACAACAGCGGCCTTGGCATGGTTAGAGAGCTTCAAAAGGGAGTTTACCAGCACACCTACGGAGTGGATATAGAGCATAATCCTGACTTCACCAAAATTGCTGAGGCTTATGGTTTGAATGCAAAAAAGGCTACAAACAATGAAGAGTTTGCTCAGGCCTTCCGCTGGGCACTGGACCAGTCTAATACTACTTTGATTGAATGTATAGTTGATCCTGAAGTCAGAACACTTCTATAAAAGGAGGAGCAAGATGAAAAAGCATATTTTATCCATACTGGTAGAAAATCACTCCGGTGTTCTCAGTAAAATATCTGGCCTTTTCAGTAGAAGAGGGTATAACATTGAAAGCTTAACGGTAGGAACTACAGAGGATCCCACTATTTCCAGAATTACAATAGTAGCTGAGGGTGATAATACTATCATCGAACAAATCACAAAGCAATTAAACAAATTAATTGATGTCATCAAAGTCCAAAAAATAGATACAGAAAATGCAGTAACCAGGGAAATTGCCTTGATAAAGGTCAGTGCAACCTTAAGCAATAGATCCTCTATTATAGAAGTGGTAAATATCTTCCGATCTAATATCATAGATGTAAATGATAAAAGCATGATAATAGAAGTAACCGGAGATTCTAAAAAAGTCTCTGCCATGATCGAGATGTTGAGACCCTTTGGCATCATTGAAATGATAAGAACAGGCTTGACAGCTCTCAACCGGGGAAACAAATCTATCTAATTAGAAACAAATAAACAGATGGCTCTTGCCATCTGTTTATTTGTTAGAAACCATTCTGTTTATAGCATTTAGGTAGGCCTTGGCGCTGGCCTCGATAATGTCAACACTTATTCCTCTGCCGGAATAGAACTTATTGTCCTTTTGAATTTTTACTACCACTTCACCTTGAGCATCCTTTCCGCCGGTGATAGCCTTTAGGTAATAATCCACAAGGTTTACTTCCTCTCCGATAGCCCTTTCTATAGCGTTGAAGGTGGCATTTATGGGGCCATCTCCACAGGCCGCTTCATCCACAGCCTCTTCTCCTTTTCTTATTCTTACAGTAGACGTCGCTATAAAACTATTTCCAGAGGATATATGGAAGTATTCAAGCTTATAAACATCATTTACTACCACGGAGCTTTCCGTCAGTATAGCTTCTATGTCCTTATCCATTATGGATTTCTTTCTGTCAGCTAGATCCTTGAATTTCATGAAAGCTTCGTTTAGCTCTTCAGCGCTTAATTGAGTGTATCCAAGTTCCTTTAGCTTTTCCTCAAAGGCATGTCTTCCTGAATGCTTTCCTAAAACTATGTTGCTGGTCTTAAGTCCGATGGTTTCTGGATTCATTATTTCATAGGTTTCTCTGTTATTCAGCACTCCATGTTGATGTATTCCTGATTCATGGGCAAAGGCATTTGCTCCCACGATAGCCTTATTAGGCTGAATCTGCACACCGGTAAGCTGACTTACCATGCTGCTTGTACGATAAATTTGATTAGTATTAATATCTAAAGTAAACCTATTGTAATAGTCTTTTCTTGTTTTAATTGCCATTACCAGTTCTTCAATGGCCGCATTTCCGGCTCTCTCTCCCAGTCCATTTATGGCCCCTTCTATCTGCTGAGCACCATTTTCTAAAGCCGCCAGGGAGTTAGCCACTGCCAACCCTAAGTCGTTATGACAGTGAACGCTGATTATGACCTTATCTGCACCCTTTACATTTTCCTTAATCCCTTTGATAAGTTTTCCAAACTCCGCCGGTGTTGCATAACCAACTGTATCCGGTATATTTATAACATCGGCACCGGCCTCTATAACTGCTTCCAGCACCTTGTATAAAAACTGCACATCACTTCTTGTTCCATCCTCCGGTGAAAACTCTACGGTAGGACAAAGGCTTTTAGCGTATCTCACAGCTGCTGCGGCATTTGAAATCACCTCTTCCCTTGTCATATGAAGCTTACATTCCATATGAATATCAGATGTGGCCAAGAAGGTATGAATTCTTGGTTTCTCCGCATATTTTATTGCTTCCCAGGCTCTATCTATATCGCTTTTAACCGCCCTGGCCAATGCAGCTATAGATACACCCTTAACATTTTTTGCAATGGTCTTAACACTTTCAAAGTCACCCTTTGAAGCTGTTGGAAATCCAGCTTCAATCACATCTACTCCTAATTTTTTCAGCTGCTTTGCAATCTCCAGCTTTTCCTGTGCATTTAGACTAACCCCCGGTGTCTGTTCACCATCTCTTAAAGTTGTGTCAAAGATGAATATTTTACTCATATGCCCCCTCCTTTAAAAATAATGTTGCAAAAAAGGCGAAACCTATGTCCGCCATTGAAAAACATTATTTACATTTTGCCCCAAAGTAAAAACTTTTTTAAATTATACCATGAATAATTATGCAGTGCAATTGATTTGTATAAATTTTAATACAATATAAATCCGGCCACACCCGAAGCAATTATCATTATTATTGGATCTACCTTAAACTTAAAGTTTGTGATAAAAACTACTGCAAATATTATAATACTCTTATAATCTATAAAGGAGGATTCACTTACCATTATAGCTGCCGCTGCAATCAAACCTATTACCGCAGGTCTTAAGCCCAGTAACGCCCCTTCTACATGTTTATTTCCTTTAAATTTAAAAAAGAACCTGCATATAATCAGCATAACTATAAGTGATGGAAGAACCGTCCCTAAAGTTGCAAGCACGGCTCCAAGTACTCCTGCCGTCTTATATCCTATGTAGGTAGCAGCATTTATTGATATAGGGCCGGGAGTGGACTGAGATATGGCTACAATGTCTATAAACTCATGTTCAGTAATCCATCCGTTTAGGTATACAACTTCCCTGCTAATCATAGGTAGCATTGCGTAGCCTCCGCCAAAGCTAAAAATACCAATTTTGAAAAAGGAATATAACAGTCTTATGTAAATCATTTCTCTTTACCTCCCCATTTATTAATATAGATTATACCGGCAATTGCAGCAGCTAAAATTATATAAATGGGTGATACATCCAGGAAGGCTACTAAGACTGTGGCTATTATAGGTATAATTATAGTCTTTCTATTCACCTTGGCATTCTTGGCCATGGAATAAACAGGCGCTGAAATTAGTGCAACTACTGCAGGACGAAGACCTTTAAATATTCTTATCACTGCCGGTTCATTTTGGATACCGATAAAAAAAACTGCTATGGCAATAATTATCATAAAAGAAGGAGCTATTGTGCCTAAAGCAGTAGCTATACTACCGGGTACACCTGCAGTTTTATATCCAACAAAGACAGCAGTGTTAACCGCCAATGGTCCCGGTGACGCTTGAGCTAATGCCAGCATATCAACAAACTCTTCTTTCTTAACCCACTTCTTGTTTTCAACAACTTCCTTCTGGATCAAGGATACCATGGCATACCCGCCTCCTAAAGTAAAGGCACCAATCTTAAAAAAGGATTTGAATAGTTCAAAGTACTTTTTCATTTCATCACACTTTCTATATCATTATTTTGGACAAGGTAATTTTAACACTATAAGCTATAATTTTCAAACCATTGTGCTATGGCCTTTGAAAATAGTTTGCTCATATACAGCAAAACTATAGAAAAATCAATAAACTTCTTGTTTTCCAAAATAAAACTCTTGATTTTATCTTAACACCGTAGTAAAATATTATTGTTCATTTGGGGATATGGCGAAGTTGGGATCGCGCTTGAATGGCATTCAAGAGGCCAGGGGTTCGAATCCCCTTATCTCCACCAAAATAAAGAAGCAGTGAAACACTGCTTCTTTATTTTTTATAATCTTCATATAGCAATTGATAAAAGGAGGGGAAGCCATCTCTTTTCCCCTCCTCGTTCTTTAAAACTAATCCACCTTCAAAATTAGTTCAAGAATTCTCTTAGCGCAAATATCCATTTCTTCTCGGGTAATTAGTCCCAGGGCTTTAGCTTCCAATAGACGTTCAGGATAACCGCGGCCCATCTTAAGATCATTTCCGGCTTTAACTTCCTTATAGTGTTCTGCATAAGTCCACCAGTCTGTAGTAACCATGCCATTCCAGCCCCATTCGCCTCTCAAAATGTCTTCTAGTAACTCTCTATTTTCAGATGCTCGGTGGCCATTTATGATGTTGTAGGAAGACATTATGCACCATGGATTTGCCTCTTTCACTATTATTTCAAAGCCCTTTAGGTAAATCTCTCTGGCAGCTCTCTCTGACACTCTGGAGTCACTGTTCTTTCTGTTAGTTTCTTTGTTGTTTAGGGCAAAGTGTTTCACTGTGGCGCCAATGTGCTGGGATTGAATTCCTTCTACCATTGCGGCAGCCATCTTGCCGGTTAAGAATGGATCTTCGGAATAGTATTCAAAGTTACGTCCGCACAAGGGACTCCTATGAATATTAACTGCCGGCGTTAACCAAATAGCAATGTTATTCTCCTTAACTTCCTTTGCACCGGCTTCTCCCACGGCATAGACAATATCTCTGTTCCAAGTACAAGCCAACAGGGTAGCACATGGCCAAGCTGTTGTCTTAACGCCACATTCAGGTGCAATTCTGAGTCCCGCAGGGCCGTCAGCAGTCATGATATTAGGTACGCCATATTCAGGCATATTGCCAAGGCCGAAAGTGTTTGCCACTCCGGTATTTGGTTGACCACCTAATAAATGAGCCACTTCCTCATCTGTCATTTGTGCCAGGAATTCCTCTACGGTAACCTTACCCTCGGCTACTTCATAGAAAGTGTGGCATCCCTTCTTAAAGGGCTCCCTCCATAACTGGTAGCTCTTTCTTATTCTTCCTTCCGGTGTATAGCCTTCTGCCTGCCAATCAGGAATTTTCTCAAAGGCACACTCATTGGGATTGTGAGCTTCTCTCTGCGGAAGCTGTTCTAAGCTTCCATCGGCCAGCATTCTTTCCTTTAAGGAAGTTGGAGCCAACTTTTCACTAAGCTGCTTTACAACTCTGTTCTTCGGCACATTATAAGCAAAGCTAAGCTTTTCCACATCACGTACTGAAGTACCAACATATATTACATAGTCTCCGGCTTCCAGTACATAAGCTGATTTTTGAATTTTTCCCAAGTCGTCGTAGGAAGCCATAGAATCAACTGTAAATTCAAGACTTAGCAGCTGAGTTTCTCCTGCCTTTAACAGTCTTGTCTTCTGGAAGGCCACTAAGCTCTTTGCCGGTTTTCCCAAAAGACCTTGTGGTGCACCTACATATATTTGAATAACTTCCTTACCTTCAACAGTTCCTGTATTGGTTACACTGACTTTAACTTGAATTACTCCATTCTGCTCTTCAGCTGAAACTACACTCCATTGGAAGCTTGAATAGGATAGTCCAAAGCCAAAAGGATAATTTACCTTTTCAGCTGCTCCCGGAATAGTCTCAAAATAGCGGTATCCCACATAGATATCATCTGTATACTCTACATAGTCAACGGAGTCATGGAAGTTATAAGTTGACGGATAATCTTCCAGTCTCTTTGCAAAGGTATCGGATAATTTTCCTGAAGGATTTCCCATACCGCAAAGGAGCTCAGCAGCAGCTAGTCCACCTTCCATTCCGCCCTGCCATGCCATAAGGACAGATTGAATGGAATCGTCATCTACAAACCAGCTTGTATCCACCATTCCTCCCACGTTCATAACTACAATAACCTTGGAAAAATGTTCTTTTACTGTATTCACCATGGCTGTTTCTGCCTTGGTTAGATAGAAGTCACCTCTTTCAAAGATTTCTTCTGATCTCTTAATTAGTGGGTCTTCATAGGGCAGAACGATTTTATCCTTTGTGTCCAAGGAACTTTTTCTGTCCCATCCCTCTCCCGAGAAACGGCAAATAGTGATAATTGCAGTATCAGTGAATGCAGAAGCCTTCTTTAATAGGTCTTCAGGAACCGCAGGCTCCACTGTCATTCCACGTACAGCACCCTGTTCATATTGACTCTTAACGTTTTCAAGATAAAAATCAGCTAACTCTTCAAAAACACTTATATGTCCCTTTAAGGCCTTCATTCCCTCATAGAGGTTGATGATGTATTCAACGGTTACATCCCCGCTGCCACCCCCGCCTTTTACGTAGTCAATGCTTCCCTTCCCAAATAAGGCAACCTTTGTGCCCTTCTTCAGCGGAAGCACATTCTGCTTGTTTTTTAGAAGAACCATCCCTTCCTTAGCTGCATTTTTTGATAGTTCTCTATGTGCTTTAGAGGCTGTGACCCTTTCACCATTTTCCCCTAAAGGCAAATTGGGTTGGAATCTTGATCTTTGCCATTTGTTCATACTAAATCACTCCTAAGCTTAATATTAGTTAGTGTTATACCTCTATATTATTACTTCCAAAAATAGATAACAAGTATGTTTCTGACTTTCAATTATGTCGATATTGACATTATCACCTTAGCATGATACTTTTTTGTACATAGTATATTCTTATAGATGAAAGGTAGTTGCATTTTATGGCAAACCATGAGATAATTTCACCCAATGCAGGGCTTCCAGTTTATTTTGATGTTTTTAAAACCTACAACCAACTGGTGCCCAGCCACTGGCACAACCATTTGGAGGTGCTTTATATTTTCCAAGGCACTATGCATGTTGTAAGAAATGATGAAAAGTACACCATAAATCAAAATGACTTATTTCTGGTGAATTCCGGTGATATTCACTTGACCAGAAGCACTGACAATCTTGAGGCCTTACTGCTCCAGGTCCCTTATGAACTTCTAAACCATTCTATTCCCGAGTATAAAAACATTAGGTTTAAAGAGTATTATCCGCATGATGAACTTTGCCAAGATCCCATATTTCAAAAAACGATTTGGTACCTACTGGAAATGAAACAACTTTTTGAACAAAGAAAGGATGGCTACCACTTCCTTTTTAACAGTAATCTCAATCTATTTTTACATACCCTCTATACCCATTATGCCATCCGTCAAAGTGCCGATGAAAAAAATAAGGCCGCAAAATGTCTTCTGCGGCTAAAGGAAATAATTGAATATGTAGAAAAAAATTATATGGAGCCAATAAGCCTTAAGGCGGCAGCAGCTTTAGTAGCATTGAATCCCGAATACTTCTGCCGAACCTTTAAAAAGTTTACAGGCTTTACATTTATGGAATACGTGAACATGGTTAGGCTTACCCATATCCATCGTGACCTTATAGAAACAGATGATAGCATCACAGTACTTCAAGAACGGCATGGCTTTACTAATTATAAGGTCTTTAACCGCATGTTTAAGGAAAACTATGGATGTACTCCATCTAAGCTCAGACTTAATAAATGTAAGTAAGATGGAGCTATTCATAGTGGCTTTGATTAGCTTCCACTCCTACAGCTTTACAAAAATTCCAGTTCACTAAAGGCCTTCATAAATTCTTTTTTGCCGTAGTTTTCAAATTCTACTTCTATCATCATATCATCTTCTTTTAGAACTATTCCTGTGCCATATTTCTTGTGGCACACTTTTTTTGCTTCTACCGTTTTTTCCGAACCAAGGTCTTCTTTACTTTCAATTGCTCCTGCTTCAGCATTTGCTTCTCTAAGCCCTTCCTTCTTGACTTCTATAGACTTCTGAATCTCCTTTTTTAGTTCCTGTAGATTCACACCTTCGCTTTTTACTGCATCCTTTTGTATCAAGTGGTCCGGAATCATGCGGATGAACCTGCTTTCTCCAGGCATTGCCCTGTGAAATTCCGGATTAGTATAATAGGACAGCTCCAAGTGCTCCTTAGCCCTGGTAATACCAACAAAAAATAATCTACGTTCCTCTTCTTCCTCTTCCTCGTTCCTTGCCTGCAGTGGAATAAGTCCATAATTGACACCGGTAATAAACACATAGGTAAACTCTAGCCCCTTAGAAGCATGCAGGGTCATTAGCTTTACCGAGTCCTCTTCGTTGTCAATGTCCCTCTGAAAAATATTTATACCATAAAGGGCCGAAGAATTTATAAAATCCCGAAGTCCCTCCATGAATCCCTTAAAACTTTTACTTATATACTGCTGAATTATCTCCAGTAATTTATATATTGAAGCCTTATCTTCTCCATAAGCGGATGCCGTTGGCCGAATATACTTATCAATTTCAAAATACTCATACAGGTCCTTTGTATCTTTTATATAGGAACACTTTTCGGTAAACTCCATCATTTTAACATACAGGTTGGATACACCTATCTTTTGTCCCTTAACTATTTTCACCGCTTCTGCTTCTTTAAATCTTTCACCATAGTCCTTATGGCTGAGGACAAAAATCCCTGAGGTGTAATCACTATGATTTACAGAAAAGCGTAACAACCTAATTATCCACTTTAGCACCGGTATATCACCTGTGGTTTTCTTAAGGGATACTTCATAGGGTATACCTTCTTTGGAAAACACAGCCTCAAAAACTTGGGACTGATTCTGAGTACGGTAGAATATTGCAATCTCTTTATAAGGCACTCCTTCACCGTGTAGTTCTCGGATTTTATCTGCTAGGTAGCAGGCCTCATTAAAGGGGTTGTAGTGATTTTTTACAATTATCTTATTTTCACTTTCCCTTACCCCCCTTAGGCTATCTCCGGTTTCTAAGAAAGGCCTTGCTGCTTCTAAAATAATGTTACTGGACCGGTAATTAATAGGAAGGGACAGCTCTCTTCCATGATATCTGTGCTTTAGGAAATAAACGACATGTGAAGAAGTCCCGCGCCAGCTATAAATCACCTGATTTGGGTCTCCCACCGCAAAAAGCCTCGTACTACCTTTCTTTAATCTATCGATAAATTCCAGCTGCAATCTGTCACAGTCTTGTACCTCATCAATGATAATCCACTTAGGCTCAATTTCAGAAGCATCCAGTAAAGTAATTGCATTCTCCAATAAATCTGAAAAGGTCATTTTGTTTTGCTTTATCTTTTCATCTTTCAGTAGTTGAACCAACCTAAATATATCATCATTATATTTAGATACCCTCTCTTCTTCCTTCTCAATTAACAAGGCCTGCTCCAAACGCTTATTTAGCCGGTTCTTATATTTTATGTTTAGTTTTTGATCTCTTATAATCTGCAGGGCAATATCCACTTCCTCTTCCTGTTCTATTACTTGAAAGTCCTTTGTATAACCGAGTTTTTCAATATTCAACTTCTTTCTGAGTAAGTTTAAAGCAACACTATGAAAGGTTCCAAAGCCTTGCAAATTTTCTGGCAGAACACTGTTATCTGAACCCATAAGCCTTTCTTTTATTTCATTAGCTGCCTTATTGGTAAAAGTCAGTACAATCATATCCTCATAGCTTATGACTTTGGCATAGTGCAGGTATATAATCTTTGCTATTAATACTGTAGTTTTGCCGCTTCCCACATTGGCATTGACAATACAAGCTTCACTTTCATCCAGTACAGCCTCTCTCTGATATTCATTTAGTTTCTCTAAAACCTCTTCGTACTGCATGAAATTTTCCTCCTAGTCCATTAAATCCTTATATCTTTTCTGGAGTTTATTTTTTACATCTGTTCTACCCTCAGAAGCCTCACTCAATTTAATCTCTAACTTAGTTCCTGGGGGAGCATCTGTATAGAAGGCTATAATATTCTTAAGGCTTTTGTAATTTGTCTTTTCCAGAATCCATTCCTTATAAAAGGCCTTATCCGTTGTCAGTATTAGCAAATGATCCTCAAGCTCCACCTTGGGGACAGAACTTAAGAATGCTGCAAAGCTCTCTCCGTTCTCTTGAAGATATGAACAGAACTCCTTCCATTTAACTTGTAATTCACTAAACTTAAATGGCTTCTTCATAAAGGTTGCCGGCGAATACTCTACAATCTTAATATCCTTTGGCGGTTCTATCTCTTCCAACAGATTATTTAATCCCCATAGAACAAGGGATTTGTCTAATTTGTAGTCCCCTATGCAGGCAACGCATCCATTTTCACAGGTACATCCTTCAACCATTTTAATTGTATTGTCAATTATTTGGCCTAACAGGTCGAATGCTTTTTCTGCATATCCCAAGCCGCCTATATACTTATCGTAGATAAACATATAGACCTCTTCCTCAAAATTTCCTGTTATCTCAAAGGCGTTATTGGACATTGTGATGCCTATATCTTCCTGTTCAGTCATAGTAGCCATCATGGCTGCATTTTTTATGGCATAGCACAGACCTTCAAAATGGTTATTCCTTATTATGGCACCACTTTCACTTTCCTGCAGCAGGTTCCTGTACACCTTAACCACATTAGCCGGAATCTTTACCCAAGTACTTTCTGTATCAAAGTCCTTTGATAAGGGTTTTTCAAGTTGTTCAAAGCCCAGGTTCTGATGGTTATGAAATTGAAGCTTCTTATACATATATACTATTTCATCTACATTGACATCACCGAAGGTCACTTTGGTTCGCCTAAATTCCTTGTCCTTATGCCCTTGAACAATTCTAATGCTGGTTGTTCCGCCTGGCATTGTGTAATAATTTCCGTTAAAGGGCACAGCATAGGCAGTTCTGCTTTCTAAATCCAATTTTACAACTTGGTACTGTACCCCAGCATGCATATAAATAGCTCCGTTATGAATTTCTCGGAAGGCCTGCATTTCATCCATCTCTGTAATTTCTTTATTATTTTCCTTATTTATAAGTTTATATCTGACTTTATCTATATTTCTTAAACTAAAATCCCCTGCAGGGAAGGCGTTTCCGCACCAGGCAAATTTACCGCTTTGATTGGTCAACTCCTTGGCACGAATTAGTACAGGAATTGTCTCTCCTAAATCTGGAAAAACAGAGATATCATCAAGTGTCAAGGGTATTTCCGCAGCCGCTGCACGGATATGGGCCAGCTCTATTAAAAGGTTATTCTTATCAATAACAGCATTTTCACTGCCACTTTCAAAAAGCCAGTCCGGATTTATGGCAATGTATTGGTCAAAGGGCAGGTTATCTAAAATCAAATAATTTGAACACTCTATTCCGCTTCTTCCTGCCCTACCGGTCTGCTGCCAGAAGGAGGCTCTGGTTCCAGGATAACCTACGATAACAGTGGTATCAATCTTTCCAATATCAATTCCCAGCTCCAATACGTTGGTAGATACTAGTCCCCTCAACGCTCCGCTTATCATTTTATTTTCAATCTCTTTACGCTCTATAGGGGTATATCCTCCCCTATATCCCGATATTTTATCCAGCAGAGATGCTCCAAAAAAGCTCTCCGCCTCTAACTTGTCAGTGGACTCCTTTAAAATCACTTCCACATCCCTTCTAGATTTTGCAAAGGCAATAAAACTGTGGTTATTTTCCACCAAAGTAGGTATTAATTCTGCAGCAACAGTGGTAGGAGATATCTGGCCGTAATACCTTTTGTTATTTCCCATTATTTTAGGAGGTTGAACTAAAAAGTAATTTCGAGCTGCAGAGGGTGAACCATCCTTGCTAATGTGGATAAATTTTTTCCCGCAGATCTCTTCAGCCAGCTCTATGGGATTAGCAATGGTGGCGGAACTGCAAAGGTATTGAGGGTCTGAATTGTAGTATCTGCATACCCTCCCCAATCTACGGAACACATTGGCAAGATGAGATCCAAAAGCCCCCCTGTAAGTATGCAGCTCATCTATAACCACATACTTCAGATTTGAAAATATGAAGTCAAAGCCAAACTTGCTGTGGTTAGGTAAGAAGGATCCATTTAGCATTTCCGGGTTAGTTAAAATGATATTGGCGTTTTTACGTATTCTGCTTCTCTCATTTACTGGAGTATCACCGTCATATACCCCGACAGAAATCCTGTTTTCACCAAAGTAATCCAAATAGGGCAAGAGAGCTCGGTATTGGTCACTAGCCAAGGCCTTGGTAGGATAGATAAAAATCGCTCTTGCCAAGGGGTTAGATAGTATTTCCTGTAGTACCGGCAGTAAAAAGCTCAGCGTCTTACCACTGGCTGTGGCGGTATTTATGACAATATTTTGCTTATCCATCGCCTTTTCAAACATTTCCGCCTGGTGGCAGTAGAGCTTAGTAAGACCTTTCTCAGTTAAATACCGAACTAGATCCGGAGACAGCCTCTCCGGAAAATCCACGTACACCCCTTCTCTTTTAGAGATAGTTTTTTTATGTATAATTAAATCTTTTATATCCATTTAAAAGACCCCTATCCTGCTATAATATCCTATATTATATAACAACTTTCGGATAAATACATCCTCTCTGATTCAAGGCTAAAAACATAGCCAAGCTTCCTTAAGCGGAATATTGATAAATTTTTTCATCTTTTATTGGTTAAACTATCATTGATACATCTTAATATAATTAATTTTATTAAGAAAGATATTCAATCATTCAGCAATAACCGTTGTGAAGAATGGAGAAATCCTTTATAAGGGATTAAAAAAAGCAAGAATATCTATCGACATGTTATTAGAGGAGTTACGAGAAGCAAAGGTAGAAGATGTAAAAAAGGTAGCACTGGCAATTTGGGAGGCTGATGGTAAGGTTTCTGTTTTCTTAGATCCACAATATGAATCTATAACACCTTCACTCTACCAAATGAAAACAGAACCCTTTGATTTACCAAGGATAATCATTAAGGAAGGTAAGATTGATTTCAAAGAACTGGAACGGGTTCAAAAGGATGAAAGCTGGCTTGTTGCCAAGCTAAGAAATTTATATCAAACGGAAGTGCAGAACGTTCTTCTAGCTACCATAGATAGTAAGGGTAAATTAAATATATTTCTAAAAAGCTAAGCCCAGCGGAAAACTGGTCTTAGCTTTTACATACTAGACGCTTTATCTATGCAGTGATTTCTTCCTCTCGGCACAATAAAGGGTGTATATGAAACCGGATCTTTTATGACTACACAGTCTAACCCAAATACGGTATCAATTAATTCAGGTGTTATTATCTCTGATGGTTTTCCCTGATCAATTAATTTACCGTTGCGGAGAGCAAATATATAATCTGCGTACCTGGCAGATAAGTTTATATCATGAAGTACCATTACAATAGTGGTTCCCTTTCTGCGGTTTAGATCTGTCAGCAAATCAAGAATCTCTACCTGATAAGCGATGTCCAGATAAGTAGTAGGCTCATCTAAAAGCAGTATATCGGTTTGTTGGGCAAGGGCCATAGCAATCCAGACTCTCTGACGTTGTCCACCAGATAACTCATCTACACTTCTATTAGCAAGCTCTGTTATTCCCATTATTTCAAGCGATTCTTCCACTGCTTCAAAATCCTTTTTATCCATAGTCTTTAAAAAAAATTGATAGGGATATCTTCCTCTTGAAACCAGATCCCAGACTGTTATTCCTTCAGGAACTACCGGTGATTGAGGTAGAAGCCCTAAAATTTGAGCCAATTGCTTAGAAGGCATTGAAGTTATTTTTTTGCCATCAATCAGAACCTTTCCTGAAATAGGCTTAATAAGTCTTGCAAGTGTTTTCAACAGTGTTGATTTACCGCAGCCATTTGCACCAATAATAACACTTATTTTATTACTTGGTATAGCTATATCAATTCCATCAACTATAATCCTTTTGTCATATCCAGCTACTATTTCTTTCGCTTCAAATAATTGTTTTTTATTAGTCATTAGGCTTTCCCCCTCCTATTTATAGCTATTAATAAAAATAGCATATATGGTGCCCCTAAAATTCCGGTTACTACACCTACAGGGAATCTTGTTCCAAATGCAAATTGACCAAGCATATCAGCTCCAAGAACTAATAAGGCTCCAACCAAACCTGAGGACAGACCGTTTGATGCTCCCGGTCCGGCAAGTCGAGATGCAATTGGACCCGATAAAAATGCAACGAAGGCTATAGGACCTGTAATTGAAGTGGCAAAGGCTATTAAGAATACGGAACATAAAATCAGCATAATTCGTATTAGATTAATTTTTACACCTAAGGTAGTTGCGAATTCATCTCCAAGTTCTAGTATTTGAAGCTGTTTTGTTAAACCTAAGATTATAATACTGAATACAACAACAACCAAAACTAAAACGGGAACATCTTCAATACGCATTCCATTTAAGCTGCCACTTAACCACCTAAGTGCAGAAGGGACATCATGTTGTGAAGATTTAGCTAACAAATATGAAATGAGTGAATTTATCATTGCCTGTATTCCAATACCTATAAGTATCAATCTGCCGTTAGAAAATCCTGAGCCCTTAGACAGTAAATATATTAGTAACGATACTAAAATTCCTGAAATTAAGGCGGCTATAGACACACTGCTACCGCTCATATTAAGAACTAATATGCAAAAAACTGCAGCAACACTGGAACCTGAGCTTATGCCTATGATGTCAGGACTAGCCAAAGGGTTCCTAAGCATTGTTTGAAAGGTATTTCCTGCTATGCCAAAGGCAAAGCCAGCAAAAACACCACAGAGCATTCTTGGCAACCGTATAGTTTGAATAGCAAAGGTAGCGCCCTTTATTTCTTCACCGCTTAAAACCTTAATAACTGTACTTAAGGGATAGTTTTTATTACCATACACTAGCATCATGACGCAAAGACATAAAGTTAATATAAACAGTACAATATTAACGCTAATTAAGCGAATTTTTCTTCTTGTATAACCTTGTCTGATTAGATATTGAGCACTTTGTGTCATATAGCTCTCACCTTCGCTTTCCTGGCAATTATTACAAGAATTGGTGCTCCTAAGAATGCAGTAATAATTCCAACCTGAATTTCGCCGGGACTTCCAATAACTCGTCCCAAAACATCTGAAATGATCAATAGTGCTGCTCCGCCAATTGCTGATAGCGGAACTATTCCCTTTAGATTTGAACCAAAAATAAGACGTATGCTGTGGGGTATCATTAAACCTATAAATCCAATGGGTCCTGCTATTGAAGTAGTTGCTCCGGATAGCATAACCCCTGCTATTGCACAAACAAGTCTAATAACTCCTGTATTTACACCTAAGCCAGTGGCAACCTCATCTCCTAAGGCTAAAACATTAAGCGCCGGTATGGAAGCTAAGCTGATAATCATGCCGATTATGACAAAAGGTAATATTAGGGTAATACTATCCCAGGTAGCACCACTTACACTTCCGACTTGCCAAAATCTAAAGGCATCCATAACTTGACTTCTGGGAAGTATAACTGCGCTTACTAAAGATGATAAGACAGCACTGGTAGCAGCACCTGATAGTGCTAGCTTTATAGGAGTCATGCCTCCATTGCCAAGTGAAGCTATAATATAAACAAAGACAGCTGTTACTCCAGCTCCAAGCAAAGCAAGCCAAATATACTGGTTTGCTGAATTTATATTGAAAAATGCTATTCCAATTACAACAAATAATGATGCACCGGTATTAACACCCAAAATACTTGGATCAGCTATTGGGTTTCTAGTTATAGATTGCATAAGGGCTCCTGATATTCCAAGAGAAGCCCCTGCCATAATACTAAAAACAGTTCTGGGAATACGCTCACGTACCACAAGTGCGGCAAAAGAGGTATCATTATTATTTTGCAAAGCATTTATAACTTGACTGAATGGTACACTTTTGGACCCCCATGCCAATGATGCAAATACGCATAAACCTAGAATGACAATACTCACCAAATAGATTGCAATTACTCTTGAGCGCTTCATTTTACTTTATCTGCTGCCTCTCCAATAATCTTTAAGTATTCATCTATTGTTGCAGGAATAGACAATGCGCTTGGAGTACATGAAGCTGCTAATGATGATCCATTTTCTATACTTGCTACTGCACCATTTTTAATTGCAGGCAATGTTGATAATAACGCATCTGCCTGAAGTTGACTCAACAAATCATCACTTCCATAAGTTACAATCAAATCAATATCTGCTAATTTATCAATATTCTCTGAACTGATTTCCAGAGCAAAACTGTCTGAAGTTTCTGCCAGAGCTTTAACGCTTTCCGGAACTGTCAATCCTAAATCCGTTAGATATGCCGCACGTGGATCACTTGGAAGATATACATAGAATTTTCCTAAGTCTGCTGGATTGAAGTAGCAGAATGCAGCATTCTTACCTTTAAGAGAAGCTATGGCACTAGCTTTTTCTGCTATTAACTTTTCTAAATCTGCAACTAACTTATCTCCTTCAGCCTTCTTACCTATTGCAGTTGCATTTATTGTTATCTGATCACGCCAATATGTTTGCCACGCTAATGTAGGAAATGCTACTACAGGAGCAATTTTGCTTAATAAATCATATTCTTCCTGTGTAATACCTGAGTAAGCCGCCAAAATAATATCAGGGTTAGCATCACTTATAGCTTCATAGTTCAAACCATCTACATCATCAAAAACTACAGGCTTGTCAACCCCTAACTCCTTATATTTTGCTCCGGTCCAAGGTAATAGACCATTCTCATCAGTTACACCATAATTTGCCTTAGATACACCAACCGGTACAATTCCCAAAGCTAAAGGTACATCATGATTACCCCAGGAAATCGTAGCAATGTTTTTCGGTTCTTGTTCAATAACCGTTTCTCCATAGGCATGTTTAATTGTTATGGGATATGTTACAGAAGTAGTTTCTTCTACCTTTGTGTTATTTTCAGTATTGGTTTGAGTGTTACCTTGAGTATTCTTTGTCCCACCTGAACAACCTGTTATTAACAGAGTACAAGCAACAATAATTGCACCTAATCCTTTTGATTTCATAATCGTCCTCCTAATATAAATATGTATTTTTTTAAATTCCTATTATATAATTATAAGTGAAAACCATTATCATTCTCACCAGCATGTTAATCTTATCACTAATAGCAAAGCTTGTCAATATTAAAGTTAAAAATTTGTCATGATATTTAAAATTAAATGATAAAAAATACCCATAAAAATCCATACACTGATTTTCACGGGTATTTTTGTCGAACTTCTGGTCTTGTGTTAATGAGCATAGCTTTGCCGTGGACTTTTTATTCTGTTCATAATATCTAAATGATACTCCATCTCCCAATAGCAAAATTGCAGAACCTGCCTTGCTCTCAACCATACCTCCTCGTGCTTTTGCACACTCTATTGTCTTTCCTTCAAGTAGCTTGGGGTATTCCTTCGGATCTCCATGGTACCAGGCAAATTTATTAGGTCTATGATCTGCAACACCTTAATAGACATCTTTCCTCTAATAGTTTGATTAATTTGCTTCACAATTGTTAACGCTCCAGGTATTTCAATCATTTGACTACTCCTATCTTAATCCCAGCATCTTACTCAATTTCTTGTCCTTTGTTACAATTGCTCCTTTAGGACAAAGCTCCTGACAGCAAAAGCACCTTATACAGTTACTGTAATTCCACTTTGGCACTTCTTTACCATTGCGTTTTACGAATGTAATTACTTTTGATCTTTCCGGGCATACCTCATCGCAGCGCTTACAACCTATACATTTTTCTTCAATAAGCACCGGATCCGGTGCAGTTAAGGACGACGCCAGTTTATTTAGGGAGGGTGTAAGGAAATTTACTACCTTGGCACTACGGGATAGCTTAAAGTCCTTACATTTCATAGTTTCCAGCTCTTCACCTAATATTTCTATTTCTTCCGGCAGAACTGCTCCCCATTTTGATTCCTTGGCTACCTTTAGAAAGGGTACAGCAAGTACATTGTCGTAGCCGATCAGTCTTACCGCCGTTGAATCAACGGCCGTAAGGCATTTCCCCATAATTATGGTATCCATTTTTCTAGGTGTTCCGTTTCTTGGGCCGTTTCCTTCCATGGCTACTATGCCATCAAGTATTGCAAAGCTAGTTTTGACAACTGAATTCAAGTCCAGCAGCATCTTGCTAAACTTAACGGAATCCTGCAGCTTTGTATGCCACTCTGATTTTTTATGACCGGCTATGCAGCCAAATTGATTTTTAACTGCTCCGGTATAATACATCATGGCATGGGTCTTAAGCTTGGGCAGGGTTATAACCACATCTGCCTCATAAGGTGCCTTGGCCACATCCCAATACTTATACATCAGGGGACTCTTTAGCTCTACATGTATTTCTTCATTGAAATCAACAAACTTGACCCCATACCTATCCGCCACTTCCATCAGCCCTGATTTCTCAGCAGCCTTTGTAGTATCTGCAAAACCAGGAGAATCTCCAAAAACTATATTACTGCTGTATTCTTTGACAATTCTTATAACTGCTTCGAAAAGTGCATAATGTGTTATAACCGGAGACCCCTTTTCAACTATACTTAGGAGGTTAGGTTTTAACAACACCTTTGAACCACTTGGTATAAGAGTACTTAAGAAGGACTTTCCGCCTAGAAGTTCAAAGCCCTCCCTAAGCTTATTCTCAATAGTATCAACATCATATTCTGTGCATTTCAATAAAGCTACCTTTTCCATTTAACCACTACCTTTTTATAATATATACATATTATACAATTTCCAAAATACAGGCATCAATATTTATTTATATATTTAAATTATATGGCCCATAGTATTGAAGTAGAGCTTATACAGCCTATGGCTTATATAATTTAAGGCAGTATCAAGTCTTGTAAAGTAACTCCTGAAAAACAAGACTTTTTAGTTTTAGTACATGCGTAAATATTAAAAAGTCTAAAGCACTTCACACCGGTAAGTGCCTTAGACTTTTTTAGTTCAGTATTTCAACATATTCTCTGCATACTTTAGTAAAGTACTCCACACTCTTCTTTTCTTCTTCAGCCTTTTCCGGTGTCATATTACCGCGTCCCAACCTATCACAAATTGAAAATAGGGATATCTCATGGAGACTTACTTCAGAAAGCATACCTTCTATATCAGAAAAAGGAAGTTCCTTAGCGATAAACAGGGGCTGCATATGCCAGCGTACTATAGCAGCTACCTGCTTAATAAATTCATCATCATTCGTTAACTTATAAAGGAATCTTTCTGCTAATTCTCTCCCTATTTTATCGTGATCATAGGAGGTTATTCTTCCCTTTCTTAGCTTTGTGGTGGGCGCCTTTCCTATATCATGCAGTAGGGCTGCCCACATAAAGGCTTCTTTAAACTCACTTCGATTCCTTCGCTTAGCTGCCTCGTCCACTACCATCATGGTATGATTCCATACACTTCCTTCAGGATGATGTACCGGGTTTTGTGGTGTTTCTTTTAAGTCACTAAGCATCTTAAAAGGCTGTCCCTTGAACAGCGCTTCTTTTGAAATATCATTTAGATAAACCGAGGGTCTTTCATCATTAACTAGGTGGCTGGTTATTTCATGAAAGTAGTCTATCGTCATAATAAAATCTCCTTTTAAAGAATAATAAGGAGCACTTAGGCTCCTTATTATTTTTTGTAATCTGCAGTTTTTAATACCCTATATAATATACCACAATTACCAACTTTTAAATAAATTAATTTACAGGCTTACTTTCATTATTTACTGTTCCCGCTTCAGTACCACCGGTACCATTGCTACTTGTTCCGGAATTGCCATTAGTGGTTCCTCCGGTACTTGTATCGCTGTTTACCCCGTTACCGGTGTTGCCTGTGTCTGTCCCATTAATAGATCCGGTTCCGCTGTCTCCTGTGGTTCCGGTGTCACCGGTATTACCAGTGTTACTGGAATTCCCGCTACCATTCTCCTTGGTGCCAGTATTGCCTTCACTACTTCCGCCAGTGCCGGTTTTGTTACTTCCGTTATTAGGCTTTTCAGTATTATCAGTTCCTATACCTTCTTTACCCGCTCCGTTATTTTCAGTTCCTTTTCCCTCTGTAGTTCCAGATTTGCTTTCATCACCAGTTTCTACCACAGGTTCTTGATTTTCCTTTTCAGGTTGATCTAAGCTCGGGTCGTCGTTATCATATTCCACCTTAACTTCCTTGGCTTTATACTCTTTAATTACCTGATTAAAGGCTTCCAAATCCAACTCTTCTACTGGTGTAATCTTATTTGTAAATATGAAGTCGTTCATAACTTTCGCATTTTGATTTCTATCCATCAAAAGAACCCAGGCTCCGTTATACATTCCACCCCAGCTTAGGTCATTGGTAGGTATCTGTAGTTGAGCTACCTCCAAGGGCTCAAATTTTGACACAGTATAAGCATAGTTAAGCAGGGCAGCGGGTTCAATGTTAGTACGAACACATCCCAACATGCTTTCCATGATCTTTGGATAATTAATTAAGCTTGTACTTTTTAACTTTTGTGCTAAAAGTCCTAACACTTCTCTCTGTCTTTCAGTTCTATTGTACTCTGTATCAGTCTTTCTTATTCTGGCATAGGCTAAGGCTTGCTGTCCATCTAACAGCTGATATCCTGTATGAGTCAAAGGAGGTGATCTAACCTCTCTGGTTTCGCCAATGTACTTATTTATTTCATCAAGTTCATGTTCCTTTACATTTACATAAATTCCGCCTACGGTATCAATTATATCTTCAAAACCCCAGAAATTAACTAGAATATATTTATCCAGTTTAATTCTAAAATTCATTTCTATGGTTTTCATTAACAGTTCCGGTCCACCCAGTTGATAGGCAGCATTAATCTTCTGTGTCTTATACTTAGGTATATCAACGTAAGAATCTCTCATAATAGAAGTGAACTTGATATTTTTATTTATATCGTCGATAGTGGCTATAATAATGGAGTCTGATCTTGAGGGTTCATCAATTTCTCTGGCATCGGTACCTATTAATAATATGTTGGTTATACCCTTTTGTTCTTCATATAGTGGTGCTTCCATCTCAACATCGCTATAGTCTACATCATTTTTAATAGAACCATCATTTGCAGATACATAAATTTTGCTTCTCACATGAAGATAATATGCTCCAATGGCAGAAAAAGTAATAAGAAAAATTAAACATATACTCAATACAATCTTTTTTTGAATACTCATTTTTTTGAGGTAATTTCCTATTGCCTTAAAAAAGTTTTTCAAATAAAACACCTCCAATTTTTTCGGACACTTATATATACGTATTTTTTTATATAAATTGCACAAAATATTTTTTATACTTAACTAACTTATTTATTATAATACAAAATTATTTTTTATTCTACTATAAATTTTTCACCCCATATTTTATAGACTTTTTATGTTAATTAAAGTAGAATAGTTATTAAGTTTAAAAGTGCCTTGACGTACCTCACGGGAGGATGAAAGATGAAATTAAAGAAATATGATTACATAATATTCGCAGTTCTTGCATTTATAACGATTTTTTCAATACTGGTTCCTTTCCTCTTTAGAAAGGAATATGATCAAGACTTGGTTGTAATTGAAATAGATGGTAAGGAATACAAATCCTTTCCCTTAGATAAGAATGCTACAATCCCAATCAAGATAGCTGGTAATTATAATCTTATCGAGATCATAGATGGAAAGGTCCATGTTGCAGAGGCTAATTGTCATGATGAGCTTTGTGTAAAGGATGGATATATTAGTAAGCCTGGTCAGATGCTTATTTGTCTGCCACATAAGGTGGTAGTTCAAATCTCAGGAACTGACATTCCGGAAATTGATGAAAGTACCTATTGATAAAGTTTAATGTTCATTTAGATGCTTTTGTAAAATTTAAATTTCAGTTCCCATATCGGAGGGAGTAATCAAATGAAAAAGCTGCAAAAACTTACTTTTATAGCTGTGCTTGTTGCCCAAGCTCTAATACTGTATATAGTAGAAGGCATGATTCCGGTGCCCTTTATTGCGCCTGGTGCCAAGCTCGGTTTGTCAAACATTGTAACCCTGACTTCACTTTTTATATTAGGCTTTAAAGACACCTTTGTTGTACTTATAGTAAGAATACTTCTATCTACCTTTTTCGGAGGTAACTTGTCTAGCTTGATGTACAGCTTAAGCGGTGGAATACTGAGTTTAATAGTGATGCATCTTGTTAAAACCTTTGGTAAAGATGATGTAAGTATCATAGGTATAAGTGTTGCCGGTGCCTTCTTCCATAATGTTGGCCAAGTACTTGCTGCAGCGGCAATTGTCCATAATATAAACCTGGTGGTCTACATACCAATATTGACTATTGCCGGTGTTGGAACAGGTATATTGGTAGGGATCACAAGCAATTATCTGCTAAAAGCCTTAAGCAAGATACCAATATATAAGTACTTTGGAAATTCATAAAATTTGTGTAGTGAATATTTAGACTTGCCTTCGGTTAAATTAAAAGTGTAGATAAAATTTATCTAGCCGGAGGTATGAAAATGGATAATAACAAAAATCTAATGAAAACCGACGAAAAAAGTAAGGCTGAATTACGAAAAATGTTCCCAAGAGACGGTTCAGACATAGGAATAGAAGATGGTGAAAAAATAGGTTCTCATAGTAATGGTAAGAAATTTACTACCCGTTCCAAGCTGTCTCATAATAAATAATATAATTGCCTTTAAACTCCAAGAGTATTAGCTTTTGGAGTTTTTTTATTTTTATGTTATTGTTATAATTAGTGTAGTCTTTTAATAATAATAACTTGAAAGGATAGAGTTATGAAAACTAAAGTATTAAATTTACTATCAGAAAACAGCTATGTTTCAGGAGAAAGCATCAGTGAAGCTTTGGGCATCAGCCGTGCTGCTGTTTGGAAATACATAAATATATTAAAAAAGGAAGGTTACATCATAGAGTCTTCAACAAATAAGGGCTATATAGTCTTAGGCCGTCCCGATGTCTTAACCTCTGTGGAGGTTAGCCCATTTATTAGAACCGAGTTTGTTGGCAAAAACATAGTTCATTTTAATACTATAAGTTCCACAAATACAAAGGCAAAGGAATTGGCTGCAGATAACTGCCCTAATGGCACCGTTATTATAAGCGAAGAGCAGACCTCAGGTAGAGGCCGACTGGGACGTCAGTGGGTGTCCCCTAAATGCAAGGGAATTTGGATGTCTATAATATTAAGACCGGATATCCCCCCAATGGAAGCTTATAAGGTTACAATAATAGCGGCAGCTGCTGTACACGGAGCACTTGCAGAAAACGGAGCAGACTCTCTTATTAAATGGCCAAATGATATTATTATGAACGGAAAAAAAGTCTGCGGTATTCTAACAGAAATGAATGCAGAGTTAAGTAAGATCCACTACCTTGTGATAGGTATTGGTATAAATGTAAATACTGAAGATACAGAAATTCCTGAGGACTTAAAGGATAAAGCTTCTTCGCTAAAGCTTGAGACTAATAGACATTTTGATAGAAAGTTGCTTTTAGGTTCGATTCTAAACCATTTTGAACCCTTGTACAAGGAATTTACAAGCACAGGGTCCATAGAAACTTCTATTGCTGTATGTAGAGACCATTCTGCAGTTTTAAATCGCGAGGTTATACTCTTAGAAGGAAATAAAAGTAGCACTGTAAAAGTTGTAGATATAAACAATAACGGTCATCTGCTTATACAAGAGGGTGATGCTGTTAGAGAGATTTTGTCCGGGGAAGTATCCCTTAGGGCAAAAGAGGGGTATATTTAACAGAAGTTAGAGGTTATAAGTTGGATATTAGAGACAGATGTTTTTCCATAGCTGTTGGAAAAACAAGAATTTCGAAAAAATAAAATTAACACGGAATTTAAGGAGGACACTGATGTTTTTTATTTATACTTTTCAGCATTCTCAGTATCCTCTGTTTTTTCCGTGTTTTATTTACTTTGTGATATATTTTCTTCCATTGTATAATACCCATGTATTAACCTGCTATTTATTTGCTAGCCAACTTCAAAACCGGAATTATCTTTGCCCCCAATATAGCTGCCACTATACATTTTAAAATATCTCCCGGAAGAAACACAAGAAAACCGGTCTTTGTAAGGCCTAGAATATTTACGCTTTTATCTAGGACCTTACTCATTATAAAATATAAATATGGCACACCTATAAGGTAGTCCACTAGCACTCCTGCCATACTGCAGATAAATAGAACTGAGATAGTCTTCCTGCTAAACTTTTCGCTGATGTATCCAATGACAAAGGCTGCAGGAACAAAGCCTATAAGATAGCCAAAGGAAGGTTGAAGAAAATATCCTATGCCCCCACCTTGGGTAAAAATAGGAAATCCTGCTAGTCCAATCAATATATATAAGACTTGGGCTAGAGCTCCATAATACTTACCTAAAAGTACCGCTCCAAGTGCAACAAAGAAAATTTGCAGTGTGATATCCGGAAGAAAGGCTCCAAAGGGAATCTTAATAAAGGCACCTACAGCTGTTAATGCCGTAAACATTGAAGTGAGTATCATCATTTTTAAGTTGAGTTTCATACTTGCCCCCCATTCTGTGCTATGTAATACAACTATTATTATATAATATGGCCACCATATTGTAAACCTTATTTTATATACAGGTTTACAATATGGTTTTTAACTCAATAAAAAATCACAGATACCTCTAACTAAAGGTACCTGTGATTATAAGATTTACAAAACACCTATTCTATTTCGATTTTAGATTCAGAAGGTCATAAACATAATATTATATTCACTGCAATCGCAGGGTAAATCCAAAACTTCTGCCCCATTCACAGATCTTTGGTTTATCTTCTCCTGCTTTAAATAGTCATAGAATAATCGTCCATTGCCTTCCTCTTCATTTGAATGTAAATCTGATAATAAATTTTCAACAAATAAATAGTCCCCTTTTTTTACCATGCAAACCTCTCCTTCTTTTATTGTCCATTGATTATTTCATGAATTGGTGCCCCCGGAGCAACCATTGGTAATACTTTATTCTCCTCATTTATAATGCAGTTAACTATTATGGGCTCATTTAAACTTAGTGCATAGCTTAAAGCTTCTTCTACCTGTTCTTCCTTCTCTACCCTAATTCCCTTTATTCCATAGGCCTCACCAAGCTTTACAAAGTCCACATCTTCTCCTAGCTGTGTAAAGGAAAGTCTGCCATTACAAAACATCTCCTGCCACTGTCTCACCATACCTAAGGCATGATTATTAAATACCAGCTGTATAACCGGACAATTATATCTTGCTAGGGTAACAAGTTCAGTACTGTTCATTTTGAAACTTCCATCACCAGCTACATTCACTACCTTCTTCCCAGTCTTTCCGAAGCAGGCTCCTATGGCAGCGCCTAGGCCGTAGCCCATGGTACCTAAGCCACCGGAAGAAATAAAGCTTCTGGGCTCTGTATAGGTAAAGTATTGAGCAGCCCACATTTGATTTTGTCCTACTTCTGTTGTGATGATGACCTTTCCCTCAGATAGCTCAAACAGTTTGTTTAGTATATATTGAGGACTTAGTCCCTTGTGATTGTACTTCAGGGGATATTCTTCTTTCCAGCGGTTAATCCTTTCATTCCACTCTGATAAAGACTTTTCTCTGACAGAACCGCATAACTGGGGCAATACTTCTCTTAAGTCCCCTATTATTGGTGCATCCACCCTGACATTCTTCCCTATCTCATCGGCATCGATATCTACATGAATAATCTTAGCTTCCGGTGCAAAGGTATCTATATGGCTAGCTACCCTATCGCTAAATCTTGCCCCTAGTGCTATAAGCAAGTCACAATGAGTTACACCATAGTTTGAACTGTGGCTCCCATGCATTCCAACCATCCCGGTAAAGAGCGGATGATTATATGGGAAGCTTCCAATCCCCATCAAGGATGTGGTTACCGGTGCTTTTATTTTTTCAGCAAACTCTACTAACTTATCACTTACTCCGGCTATAATTACCCCTCCACCGGCATAGATCATTGGTCTTTTACTTTCATTTATAAGCTTAACTGCCTCAACTAAGGATGTTTCATCAAATATTTTCACATCCGCAGCGCAACCTGCCATACTCTTCAGCCTATCCTCAGGAACGTATTCCATAGTACAAAGCTGCACATCCTTCGGAATGTCTATTAGGACTGGCCCCGGTCTGCCTTCCTTTGCAATGTAGAAAGCTTCTTTAATGATTTCTGGAATTTCCTCAATATTTTTAACCTGATAATTTTTCTTTGTAATCGACGAAGTTATACTTGTGATATTCACCTCTTGGAAGGAATCCCTTCCAAGTAGCGATCTTGCTACTTGTCCAGTGATTACTACCATGGGGATGGAATCACTGAAAGCCGTTGCAATGCCTGTAACAGTATTTGTAGCACCTGGACCTGAGGTAGCGAACACAACCCCCACTTTTCCTGTAGTTCTTGCATATCCATCTGCCGCATGAGAAGCCCCCTGCTCATGGGCGGTTATTACATGCACAATTTCTTTCTCATCATATAGTGCATCGTACAGTGGAATTACTGCCCCCCCCGGATAACCAAATACAGTATCAACTCCCTGTTCCCTTAGACATTGTAAAATTAATTGTGCACCCTTCAATTTCAATATAGATCACCCCAAATTATATATTTAATGCCCCCTTATAAGACAAAAACCTCCGCCCATAATTTAGGGACGAAGGTTTTCTTCGTGGTACCACCCTAGTTCTCCATTACTATATAGAAATGGACTCCTTGAGAGATGACCTATTAGTCATCGCCACTGTATCGGGTGGACCGTATATACCTACTTACTTTCAGCATATAAGCTCCGGAACGATATTCAACAGCTACTTAAGCACCGGCTCTCAGCTTTTCCCGGCTCTCTGTGGCTTAACTGTAACAGTCTACTCTTCCATCACTGCCTGCTATTCAACTTTATTTTTATTTATCCAAGGCATCATCGTTCTCAATTGTTTACCCACCTTTTCAACCTGATGCTCACTTTCTATTCTTCTCATAGAGTTGAAGTATGGTCTGCCCACTTGATTTTCAAGCAGCCAGTTCTTTGCAAAGGTTCCATTTTGAATTTCTGTTAAGACCTTTTTCATTTCCTTCTTAGTTTCTTCTGTAATTATTCTGCTGCCGGTTATGTAATCCCCATACTCAGCAGTATCGCTAATGGAATATCTCATCAAGCTTAAACCGCCTTGGTTTATAAGGTCAACAATGAGCTTCATTTCATGCATGCATTCAAAATATGCACTTTCAGGCTGATAGCCCGCCTCAACTAAGGTTTCGAAACCAGCCTTCATCAATGCGGCAACACCACCGCAAAGTACTGCCTGTTCTCCGAAAAGGTCAGTTTCAGTTTCTTCTTTAAAGGTTGTTACCAAAACTCCTGCTCTACTGCCGCCTATCCCCTTTGCATATGCTAAGGCATAGTCAGTAGCCTTTCCTGTATAATCCTGGTGTACTGCTATTAAACAAGGTACTCCGCCCCCCTCAACATACTGACTTCTTACTGTATGCCCAGGACCCTTTGGCGCTACCATAAATACGTCGACAAAGGCCGGCGGCTTTATCTGTCCATAGTGTATGTTAAAGCCGTGTGCAAATACTAAGGCCTTACCTTCTGTAAGATATGGTTCAATTTCTTCCTTGTATAGCTTTGCCTGCTTTTCATCGGGAATAAGTATCATAATAAGGTCAGAAGTTAGTACTGCATTTGCAACAGTAGTAACCTTTAGTCCTGCCTTTTCCGCTCTTTCCCAAGACTTGCTTCCTTCATAAAGTGCCACAGTTACATCTACTCCACTTTCCTGAAGGTTAAGAGCATGAGCATGTCCCTGACTACCGTAGCCAACGATAGCAACCTTCTTATCTTTTAATAATTCCAAATTAGCATCTTGATCATAATATAATTTTGCCATTTTTTAGCCCCCCTTAATATTTTTATACGTATTAAAGTATATTTATGGTTTATGTCCCCCAAGACGTATATAAATATACTAAATATTCTGTTTTCTCAACTTGTGTTTCACCTGTTTTTACCTTAGCATACACATTTTTATGTAAAATAAAAGGACAGTCTTCGCTTGGGGCGAAAACTATCCGCGGTGCCACCCAAATTTTTACTCAATAACTAACGGCTGACGCCGGCAAAGCTTACTACTTTAGTTCAGCCTGCAACTCCAAGGTGATATTCAGAATATATCCCTCTGTGGGCTTTCACCTTCCCCCACTCTCTGTAAGAGTTCAAGTATTCTTACTCGTCCTTATCATAGTCTTTCAAAAATTTGCATTTAGATTGAATTTATAATTAATTTACCACTTATATACTTCCCTGTCAATAGTTTATGCAAAAATATCAATATTATTGAAAATTTATGTGTTTAATCATAACAATTATTATATATTTATAGTCATTTTCATATCAATATGATATGTTGTATTCACTTTTTTTAACAATATATCTGAGCACCCTAAAGAAGAACTTATATTTATTCATTTTTCATAACTTCTTTAATAACCCTAAGTGCGTTCTTATAAAATATCTTATCCGCTTCATCTTCACTGAAGCCATTTTTGATTAAGCTATTATATAATACATCCATTTTTGAGCAATCTTCAAATTCCACAGGAGTTGAGATACCGTCGAAGTCACTGCCTAAAGCTAAGACATCAATTCCCCCAATCTTATAAATATGCTTTACATGCTTCACCATATCTTCCACCGTGGCAATGTTATACTCTCCTAAAAAACCTGAGAAGAAGTTCAAGCCTGTTAGTCCTCCTCTATCTGCCAAAATTTTTATCATATCATCAGTAAGATTTCTCGGATTGTTTGTTATAGACCTGGCATTTGAGTGGGAAGCAATAAATGGAGCCCTGCTTCTTGCAGCCACATCGTAAAAACCTCTGTCGGAGAGATGGGACACGTCAATAATAATCCCCATTTCATTCATGGCATCTATAAGCTGAAGTCCAAAATCAGTTAAGCCTTCATTGCTGTATTTCCATAAATAATTTGGATATCCTATTTCATTGGGATAGTTCCAAGTTAAGGTTATCAATCTTACCCCCAGTTCATAAAAGCCCTTTAGGTTTTCTAGGTCACCCTGTATTACCGCGCCTTCCTCTATAGTCAATACACTGGAGATCAGCCCCTTATTCTCATTTTCCAAAATATCAGAGTAACTGAATGCCTGCTTTACGCTGTCACTGTTTTTTAGCATCTCTTTCTTAAATATTCTTACTAGCTCCAAAGCCCAAGCCTGAATATCAGGATGATCATTTCTATCTACAAATAGGGCAAAAAACTGCGCAAGATAGTTACTTTTCTTCAGCTTGTTTATATCTACAGAAAATATATTTTCTTTTAGCTCACTACCTTCTACTTCCGCTAATTTATCTAAGGTATCACAGTGCAAATCTATAATTTTCATTTCATTCTCCTGAGACAATTCTTCTTTTGTTATATTATTATAGCATTAAACTGCAAAAGTGCCATAGGAGGAGTTCTCCGAATAACAATTTTCATTATATTCTTTACACAGCAGTGCTCTTATATACCCTCTGTCCTTTGTGGTTGAATCTATATAAAAACCTCTCCCATAATAAAATCTAACTAGAGAAAGTATTTTAGATGCAGTATGAAGGTAAATTCTGCTTACTCCAAGTTCTCTCATGACATCATCTACATAATCCAGCAGGCTTGCTCCAATTCCATGATTTTGATAATTTACAGCTACACCAAATCGACTTAGATAAGCTGTGTTATCCTCCCTTATTTCTATTCTTACACTGCCTACTATTACCCCATCAAGCTCTGCCACAAAACAATGCTTTGTTTCTATATCAACTTCTATGTCTTCAACACTTTCGGTAAGGGCTGCTGTGGAGCCAGGTATACCAGCACATGCTACATAGGCTTCAAAGGCCTCCCTTGTTATTTTCTGTATGCTGGGTACATCTGCTAAAACAGCTTTTCTTATTGCTAACACTCCCCCGCTCATTACAAATTCGCCCCCATTACATTTTATAATAACTTTATTCAAAATCTTTTATATTTATAAATATTATATGCATAATTATACAACAGTTACATATTAACTTCAACCTGTTTCCATAATTTATTTTCTATTTTTTAATTAATTATCACATAAAAAATATGACACCGCAGGTGAAAGCCCAGTGTCATATTTTTTATTTCACAAATGCATTTTTATACAATAGTCTTATTATTTAAGAGTTTGATTTGAAAAGTAATTCCTTGGAATGTGGCCTTTTTTAATACCTTCTGTTACGGCAAGATAGGTAGCAGTAGTATCAAATCTTGCATCATGATATTTGCCGCTGCCCCCAAAAAGCTTCATACTGCATTCAGTAATCTTATCATCTGTAATATCTAAGAATTTTACCAATTCAGCCAGCTTTGGATTCTTTCTCTCTCCCCTTGAGTTTATGCACTTACAGATTTCTTTATAATAGTTCATAGTACAGAATACTCTCTTAGGGGTAAACTCTTCACCACAGCCCTCTAATTCATGTATCAAAAATTCAATATCAAAATTCACATTATGACCTATTAAAAAATCTGCAGTACTAAATTCCTCATAGAGCTTTTCATAATAATCCTCAAAATATAAGCCTCCACTTAGCTCATATAGGTCCTCCATACTGAAGCCATGGATTTCTTCAGCACCGGGGTCCATATAATCTACCGTGAAAAAGATATTTTCTCCTCTTACACTTTGTGGCTTTACAGAGGTATCTACTACTATATAACTTAACTGGCATATACTTCCCGGTCTAAGCCCTGTGGTTTCTGTATCAAAAAAAATCAATTTCATTAGTCTGTCCTTCTTCCTTTCTATATGCAGCCCTGGTCATTCTACTGCTATTAAATCAACCTTTATTATATTATTTAAGCCGCTTAATATATCAATCAGTTCCTTTATTTCAATTTTTAACTCAGACATGTCCAAAGTAATATTTATATAAGCCGCACCATTTATTGGAATATCCTGATTTATGGTATATATGTTACCACCTTGCTTAGCTATATTGTCCAATATATTCGAAAGAGTTCCAGGCTTGTCTATAATAACAATTGATATAGTGGCCTTCTGGCCTTTCATACCCTCTTTCAAAGCAAATACATGATCTCTATACTTATAAAAGGTACTTCTGCTGATTCCTACTACCCGTACCGCTTCCGTTACGTCCTTAAACCTATTGGTTCTTAGTAGTTCCTTAACCTCCACTACCTTTTCATAAACATCAGGTAAAACTTCGGAATTTATAACTAAGTACTTACTCACATGTCCACCCCCAATGTAAATATAATAACATAAATTATAGTGTAAGCAAATATTAATTAATCTCTGTAGAGGAACGGACATCTAATTCGGAAAAAATCCAGGTGTCCTCCCCCTCCAAGTGTGGACCTGGATTCCGGGTTTAACTTTTAACCAAAACTAAAACAGAAGCCTCTCCAAAGAGCTGCTTCTGTTTATATAAAGTCTAATTATGCCAAATTAAATACCGGCATGAAATCATAATAGTGCTCCAGCATTACCTCATCATAGATCATCTTACCCATAAGTTCATAGATAACATCTGCTTTTTTATAACCTTCCTTGTGCAGTTTATGATTTATCATCAGCTTCTTTAAAGCCCTTGGCTTTATTTCAAGCAGATGGCTCAGCTTCTCAATGGTATAATACTCCTTTGGAAGAAGTTTCTCTAATTTGTTTTGAAGCTCAAGCTTGTACTTTAAATCAACCTCACTGCACTTATGTGGACCCTTACTGCCTCTATGATGTTCAGGACACAGGTGCTTAATATTCAGAGGATAGTCTATTCCACCTTGACACCTATGAACGATATGATGCTTATCTGCACTTTTTCCACAAATCTCACACCTTAACAATGAATCTCCTCCTGATTCTTATATTATCTAGTTTAATTATAGCATAAAAATCCTCTTTTGATTATATGGAAATCCAGTAGTAATTGCTTTAAATTGTAAATTTTAAAGCAATTAGTCTCATTTTATCTATTTCTTGCGTTCTTGGTTACACTGATGTCCATAATTTCAGTCTGAAAGGCCTTTAGCAGTGCCTTTTCCAGCACCATTTCCTTGTCAAAGTTAGCAACGTCCTTGCATACTGCAAAAACTTTGTTTTCTTCACCATAAAGGTTTCTATAAGTAAGAGTTACGTTAGGTTTGTCATATTCAACCTTTACAATTTTTATAGCCCAGGATATAGTTGCAATATCGTCGTTTACAACCAGTTTAGTATGGTCCTTCAAAAATTCTTTTTCCTCGTCCGGATTATTTACTATTATCAGTTCATCTCCCACTTTGTACTTACTCATATTAGCACCTCCATAATAATATTATTGTGGCTCAACGGTTAAATTATTAATCCACTTTTTTGACAACACTCTTGGTATACCAAAGGCCAGCTTAAAGACTTCCTCCAAGGACACCATTGCGTATACCCAATATATAGGAAGTTTAAAGACAAAAGCACCCAGTAAAGCCATAGGAATTCCTACAAACCATACTCCACCTGCATCTATAAATAATGAAAAGAATGTGTCCCCTCCGCTTCTTAATATTCCTATTATAATAGTAAAGTTTAATACTCTTGCCCAAAGAATGCAAGAGAATACTATTAAATTTAATCTTGCAAATTCCGTAACTTGAGGAGAAGCATTAATCAATCTAAGGGCTAAAGGAGCAGTTAAGGCAACAAAGAATCCCATTACTATTGCTAAAATACCTCCAATGATTAGAAATCTTTTTGCATAGTCTACAACAATCTTGCTATCTCCTTGGCCAATCTTATTTCCAATCATAATTGCACAGGCATTTCCTAATCCCATAAATATAACCCAGGTTATTCTTTCTATGGTGCCGGCAATATTTGTGGAAGCTACTGCAGAAGTTCCCATTCTTGCATAAACTACCGAGTAAATAGTTACACCTAACGCCCAAATAGATTCATTTAGAATTACTGGAATAATAACCTTGAAAAATTCAAATAGATACTTTCTGTCAAAGGCCAGCATTTCCTTTATAGAAGCTGCCACCACCATCTTTTGACGATAAACCATATATAGTAAAAATACCATTTCAAATATTCTGGCAATCACAGTAGCTAAAGCTGCACCTTCTACTCCCATTGCAGGAGCTCCAAGCTTACCCTTAATGAATATGTAATTTAAAAGTGTATTTGTACTAAGTGCCACCATACTTACAACCATAGGAACTTTTACGTTTCCTGTACTTCTCAATACTAAGGAATATGAGAAGGTTACGGCTGTTACAATATAACTAAAGGCTACAATACTTAGATATTTTGATCCTAATTCCACCACTGCGGCATCCGGGGAAAATAATCCCAATATTTGCTCTGGAAAAAGAAGTCCGCCTAAGGTAAAAATAGATGAGGCAATTACCCCGCAAATTAGACTTATGCCTAATACCTTTCTTATGCTTTTAATGTCCCTGTTTCCCCAGTATTGGGCGGTGAATATTGCAGAACCACTGGATATTCCAAACAATAATAAATTCAGCAGAAAGAAATATTGGTTTGCCAGGCCTACTGAGGCAATGGCAGTATCTCCTAGTCCTCCTATCATTGTCACATCTATAAGGTTCAGTGATGATAAAATAAGGTTCTGTAATATAATTGGCACTGCAATTTTCGACATTGTCTTAAAAAACTTTCTATCTCCAATTAAATCTCTAATCAATAATAACTCCCCCAATACTCATGTCTATCCTAATTGTTTGATCAATTCCTCTGCAAAGTTTCTTAAATCCGCTTCCGACGCAAAGCTGCCTTGGGCTCTGTCTGCCTTTCCGCCGCCTCTGCCGTTAAATTCCTTAATCTTTTCTTTGAAGAACTGCCCAATATTTAAGTGATAACCTCCACCGGCAGAAACAATTACTTGCCCCTGTCTTGCTGAACCTAGTATTATAAATTGCTTTGTCTCAGAAAGCTGCTCTGTCAGCATTTGAAGCTCTTCCATCTCTTTATCATCATAAATATAATAGATAATATTGTTCCTTGAAAGATCTTTTAACTCCCGCACTTCATAACTGCAGCACTTCTTCTTGTAATCGCTCAATTTTCTTCCTAATTCCCTCATATGCTCTTGGTCATTATTTATTTTATTTATAAGTTCTCCTTCTCCTGTAGAAAAGTTCCTTGCTAAAGTAGTTACTATGTCTTGCTTAGCCCTAAAATCATCAAAGGCCCTCTTTCCACATTTAAAGTATACTCTGGTAAGACCCTTATATTTTTCTGACTTTATTATTTTTATAATTCCAATCTCTCCTGTATTCTTTACATGAGTTCCACAGCAGGCGCAGGCATCTACTTTTTCTATTTGTACTACTCTCACTTCCTCTTCACTTTCAATATTCTTTCTAAGCTTAATATTTTTGCTTTCCTCCGGAGTCACCATAAAAGTATGTACTGGTAAATTTTCATATATGTATCCGTTAGCCATATCTTCAATTTTTGTTATTTCCTCTGCAGATATTTCCGGCATACTAATATCTATACTAATGTAGTCATCCCCTAAATGGAAGCTTGAGGACATAGTTCCAAAGCATTTATTAAAACAAGCTGCTAAAATATGTTCTCCAGAATGCTGCTGCATGTGGTCAAATCTTTTATCATAGTCTATAATACAGTGTACTTCCTCACTCTGGGGTACTTTATCAACTACATGATAAACCTTGCCTTCTCTTTCATAAACATGACTTACCCTTGCCTCACCAATGTACCCGGTATCCGACGGCTGCCCGCCGCCTTCCGGATAGAAGGGTGTCTTATCCAAAACCACAGTGTACGTATCTTTATATTCACCGACTTCTATAATTCTCGAGTAACTTTCCTTTATATAAACATCTTCATAATATAACCGTTCAGTCACAATGCCACGTCCTTTCCACATTTTAATAACTATTATACATTTTAATGCTAAAAGTATCCATGTATTTTACGATAAAGATATCAATTGACGGCATACTTTTATAGCAGTATAATTTTTAGGACATACCATAATATATGAAAAGGCATTTTTAGACAATGCAGGGTGAGAGTAATGATAAACAGATTACAGGCAGCTTTTAAGAAAAATATTATAATAGATAATAATTTGAAATTCTATATACTGAACGGGATATTGTTTACCTTTATGGCCACTTTTTCCCGTTCCTACGGCGTTAAGTTTTTATATAGACTGGGGGGCAATGAGTTTCATGTGTCTCTTTTCAATGCACTGCCGGGATTCGTTGCGTTATTCAGTACAATACCGGGATTATTGTGGATTAATCATAGTAATAACAAAAGAAGGACTATAGGAAACTTTTTTATTTGGAGCAGATTCATAATTCTTAGCTTTGTCATTATTACTTTTTTACCCGCTGATACTCAACCGATGGCTTTTGTATTAGTATATGGACTTATGAACTTTCCGGACTCCATATCTGTTACGGCATTGCAGAGTTATTCCGGTGATATTTTTCGTCCTAAGCACAGAACAAAAGCAATATCACTAAGAAACAAGTTTTCTACGCTTGCTCAGCTTATAGCCTTTCTGATTCTTGGTCAGATTCTTGGTAACAAGTATCTGGATAATAGTATTGTTATTTTCAGATATAAAATCTTTTTTATAATTGCTTTCCTTATCGGAATTGTTGAAATTTTTACCTTTTACAAGCTCAGAGAAGTAAATAGTACAGTGGTAAAAACAAATATCAATCTAAAAGAAACGTTGAGAAAGGCCATCGCTAACAAAAATTATATAATATTCCTGCTTTGCTCCTCTGCCTTCCACTTTTCCTGGCAGATGGGATGGCCTTTGTTCAATATATACCAGATTGACGTACTGGGAGCTGACGAAAAGTGGCTGATGGTTATAAATATAGCCTCCAGCTTGGTAATGTTTTTTAGCTATAATTACTGGAGTAAGCTAATCACTAAGCGGGGAAATAACTTTGCTATATTTATAGCTACTATTGGTATGGCATTGACACCGATGCTATTTACATTATGTTACAACCTGACACTTATGACTTTAATGCAGATAGTTTCCGGCTTTTTTACTGCAGGCACTACTACTGCAATTCTAACTTCCCTTTTGGAAGCTTCACCGGATGAAGATAGAATTATATATGTAGGAATACATGCTACCTGTACAAATATAACCTTGTCCATATCTCCTTTGGTAAGCAACCTTGTTTTAAACAATGTTGGTATAATTAATGCACTTATAATTACCGGACTACTTAGATTCATAGCCAGTACGACATTTATCTTGAGGCGGAAGATGGTCAGGTGATAGCGCAAAAATGGCTATTACACAAAAATATCAAGCATTTTAATTGTCAATTGTCCATTGTCAACTGTCAATTACTCTACGCCGCATTTTCCTTTTAATGTGCAATAGCCTTTATACTTTACTTTACAAAAATATATATCCCTATTCTCTCGTTCCTCTAATTACTCCTTTAGACTTTTGTTTTTCAATTTCTTCATCATGTACAACCTCTGGTCTTCTGCTTTTGTTATCCATTGGTTTATCTTCTTTTATACTCTTTCTATGTGTCATAACCTGCCCTCCTTATTGTAAATCCTTAGCCTTTGGTTCATTAAAAGTTGCTCTGGCACTTTCAGCCTGAGGATCATGTTTTTTATTTACCTTTTTAAATCGTCCATCTTCTTTTTTATTATTATTATCAGATTTCATTTTATTTTGCATACTGGTCATCCTAACAACTCCTTTCAATTATAGGTTACCCAGCATAAAAATAAATATTTCTTTATATAATTATCTTCTTTGCTTTGGGTAAAATAAATTTAGGAGGTGGATTAAATGACTTATAGAAGCATGGAAAAAACTAATCCGGATAAGATGAAGGATATTGATCAAAAAAATCCTGAAAATAATGATACCCAATCAATTTTATCAAATCAGTATAATCAGAGTGCCTCAGAATATGCTGGCCAAAACAATCACAAAGAAAGAGAGCCCGGAATGTAAGAAAACACCTCGCTCTCCAAATTATAGATCACGTCAATTACAGAGTGAGGTCTTTTGCTATGAGCTTTAAGTAATTATGACAAAAATAAAAAAAGTGGCTTTCGCCACGCCCCCTTTGGGGAATAATTTATATAAAACGTTTCCACTTTAGGAGCATATGCGTCAGCATACTCCTAAAACTTTTTTTAAAACTCGTAAGTTATTCCGTGTACACCCTCGTATTTTGCGGGTCTCATTATTCCTCCGCAAGACTCACAGCTAAATGTTGGTGGCTCATTAATATCTCCATCATCAACTATATCAAAATATTGTACAATATTTTCAGGAATAAGTTCCTCAGTTCCACAGTTTGTACATATATACAAGATTCCATCGTTAACTTTATTTTGCTTTTTCTCTTTTCGCTTTACTGCTTTTAACTTGGCCCTTTGTTTATCTTTAACCGTTTTTTTCTTTGCCATTGTACTTCCTCCCTTGTTCAAATACAGGTTCTATTCTATTTTTTGAAATCGCTTTTACTGATGCATATGTATTTATTATAATATCAATATTTTTCTCAACTTCATTTTCAATCTTCCTCAACAACATATCTCTGACACTTCCATACTTAGTATATACTATATCTTTAAACCTTACCACATGATGTACAAAATCTGCCAAATTTCACTAACATTATTTGGGTAATGAAATACTATTCCAATATCATAATCCATAACAAGTGTTACATATACCTTTATAACCAACTTTTTATTATTTTGTTTCCTCTTACTTTTAAGACTAGTAAGCACTTATGGTGATAACCTGGTGTGATACATACAATTTCGCCCCTTAGCTTGGCCTCCATGTTATTCTTTTGATTTTCTAAATTTCTGCCCCTCCAGTATTCGTTTGACTTTATTCTGAATTATTGGCTTTATTGCTTTTTCTCAAAAAACTTACACCTAGGGTAAAGTTTAGTGCACCTGAGACTAAAAATAGTATCGATATAAAGTATTCAATCTTAAATAAGTAAATTATACTTGTTAGTATAAAACCAGCACCAGCAAAAATAAATAGTACCCATATTCTCCACTTCAATGAAATGCCTCCTCCAATTAATTAGAATTTATGATTTTTCTAAACTACTTATACTTATTATAACTCATCATAAACATAATACCAATTGCATTAATTATTTTTTATATTTTCTCAACTTCATATTACGGTATATTCTACAACTCCTATATACTGCTCATCTATTATCTATTTCTGAAAAGTCCATTTCAAACTTCACCTGTATCGTTCTTACTATTAGTTGCCTTTCTATTTAAATTTATTCAAAAAATTAATAGGTACATTATTAATACCTTATTACACCTACAGCAGGAAGTACAGAGGTATCATTTCTTTGGTCGGACTTAACTATAAAACTGGATAGTTACACTTCAAGGATAAATAGTAAGGTTTCTAAGTATTTCTAGAATTCTTAAAGCTATTTTGGAGATTATATTCAAACTCATCCAATCATGCAGTACTTGCTTCTGCAAATCCCCATGAAGCAACCGTAGTACCAGCGAAGGGCAGTTCTGCATCTTGTTCAAAGGTTATATCAATAGCTTCAACTTCCAAGTCTTCTTTCTTCTTTCCTTTTCGTTCTTTGGCTTCTGGGATTATTGTATTTCCTGCTAAATTGGTGAATAACTTCTTTTCAGTCCCTATTGCCTCTTTTGACTCTTCTTGTGTGGTCCCTTGTACAGCTTTTTCATGGTAATTAGGTGTTACCGGTAATGCTTCACATACAATTATCCTTTCTTCATTATTTAAATCTTCCACCATTACGCCATTAAACAATTCCTCTAACGGGTATTGTCTACTCACACAAATTTCATATAGCTGCTTCAAAAACACCTTATCTTTTACATCTTTAAGTTCCTTATTGATAGAATCTATAGTTTTCTTATTTGCCTTAAAATTATGTTTAAACTAATTTACTATCCTTATTTCCTTTGTGGTCTTTGATATCACAAGCTTTCCGTGGCCTTCAAAGGTCTTAGATGCTTTTCTATTACATCAGTAGCTAGTCCAGTCTCCAGCGCCGCCAATTTTAAACTAAACTTATATATGCCGCAGAGGGATGTCATTGTGTTAGTAATCACATACATGTAAAAATACCTCTCCTCCGGTTTTAATTCTAGAACAAACTCATTCTGCCAAAACTTTTCTTGGATTTGTTTATTTATACTCATTTTAATTCCCCCTAAAAATTTCACTATCTAATACTAAACATGCAGTTATGTAAGAAATTATCGGGTAGATAAAAATATTTTTCAAAAAGAAAACTATACGCATTTTAAAATTGCGTATAGTTCTAAAAATATACTCCATATTCTTGAAAAACACTTTTTCTTACCCTTAGGTGGCAAACAAAACGTCACGCTGCCACCCTCAGAACTTATTTTTCATACAAGGCATCTTTCCAATACTTCCAAGCTATTATGTCCGTCTCCTTTGGCACATAATCCTTTGGACCAATAGTGGCTTTTTTGCCGTTAATATAAAATATCCAGCCGCAGGAAGCCCAATCGGCTTTTCCTGCTTTGTCCGGCATGGTAGGGTAATCAAAAAGATTATCTATCATTGCTACGTAACCGGTGGACTTTATATGTTTTTTAATTTTTGCAACTTCTAAGGTTTCTACAGTATACTCATATACTGACCTTTTGTTATCGTATTTTATGTTACCATTATATATTGTTTTGTTAGTGGTAGTATCTAATATAATAAAATTTGGCTTTTCATCAACGGGCTCCGGCCCCTTAGTTTCGTCAGGCTTTTTTGCGTCTTCCTTTGGTGGTAGAGTGGTATTACTTTTCTCCTGCGGCTCTTTTTCGGAAGTGTTCTTTGTACTATCTTTAGGTGCCTCAGTTGTAGGAGTTATTATCTCCTCTTTTTCTTCTGGCTTTACTTCCTCTTTAGGCTTCTGCTCCAGGTTCTTTTCGTTATTTTCCACCTTAGCCATATCAATGCTTTCGATATTCTGAGTTTCCGTATTGTCAGCGGTTAACTTTTCAACAGTATTTTTCTGCAATCCTTTGCTGAGAAAAAACAAAACTGAACATATAAGCAGCATTCCCAGAATTAAGACACTCTTTTTTTTCAATATATCACTCTTTTCCAAATCACTTCTATTTACTATTATTTAATGTTGAATTTATCTTGCCTCGGTTTACTATAATAGCACCCATTGCAATTAGTAAGATTCCCAAGAAAATTAGTACTTCGCTGTCTATTGGTGAACCTGTTTGAGGTAATGTGGGTTTAGCTTCTCCAGGTGCTTCAAATTTATATGCTGGTAATTCCTTAGCTTTTATATCACTGGCATAAAAGTCGTATTTACCTGTACTTTTATACTGCTGCAAGGTGTAAAGTGCTCTTAGTGCTTGTTCTGTGGCTATATAATTATTGCCGCCGGTTAATTCATGTTTATATTGTCCTTCGGTTCCTTTGAAGGATATAAGTGCAGAAACTAAATCTCCTTCTGCCTTTGTGAACTTTTCACCCTCAGGATTTTCTCCTACCGCTGCAAGTCCTATGATAGCAAAGCTTTGACTTTCACTGAAAATACCAAAGTTATCAGCTAAATATCCCTTTTCGTTCTGAAGCCTTGAAAGGCTGGCAACAGCCTTAGATACCGCTTCTTTTACAGAGGGATAATTGTCATTATTATAAGGTGCCAAGGCACTGAGTACTAGACCTGTTATGTCAGGATTAATAGAATCTCCGCTAAAAGCCCAGCCTGTGTTTCCATCTTTTACTATAACCTTTTGCAGTATGTGGTTTATAAATTTTTCTTTTGATAACTTATACTCTTCTTGAACATTTGCGTAATTATATACAATCAAGGCAAAGGCTGCGTCATTCACCAAGAAGTTCTCTATCTCTCTGTTTAGAAGCTCAGCCACAAGATCTTTTCCTGCAAAATTATAAGGTGTATAGCCAAGAGCAGTGAGGTTCAATATAAGTTTTTCTAAGTCAGTATTTGAGTAATACTCAATACCGTCATTTAATATAGTCTCTGCATTTTCTTTGATGAAGGCCTCTCCAGCTTTTAAGCCAAACTTTTGCAGGGTTATAGCCGCCCATGGATCCTCAGAATTGTCTTTAATATAGTCCCTTACATAAGCAAACTCACTATCTATATCCTTTATAACCGTAGGAATCTCCTCTTCAATAGGCTGTTCTTCCTGAGGTTTTCCACTGTCAGCTTGAAAATCTATCACTATACTGTTATCAGCCACTATTAGCGGGACCTTATCTGCCTGAAAGTCACTAACTTCCAAAATATGACTTCCATAGGTTAAACCTTGAGGTATGGTAACGGAGTTTCCTGTAACACTATATTCTGTTCCATCAATTTTAACTTTGCTTAGGCCATTTATGGCATTTACCACCGGCTTACCTGTTTGCCAGTCTAAATAGGTATTGCTTAAAGAAATTGTAACTTCCTTACCTTCTTCTGTGGTTGAGCAAACAATATGATTTACAATAGCAGTGTTAAAATCTCCATAATACAATATAAGCTTATCTCCGCTTTCCAAGCTAAAGCCATCGATACCAGTCATAATATCTACATATGCTCCCTTACGGTTTACCGTATACAGCCAGCCGTCACTTCCATTAAAGTATTTTTCCTTTACTTCACCAATTTCGCTTATGTATTGTCCCCCCCAAGAGGCTGATTTCATTGTAAGGTTAATACCTTTGTCCTCTAAAACCTCCTTTAAGGCTTCCAGGGCGTTGCTCTTTGTTGATATTCCTTCTGTAATTATTTTGTCGTAGCTGTTTACTACTACCTTTACAGAAAAACTCCCCTCTTCAGCCTTAGCTATTGCCTCATATCCAAATAATAGTTGGGTTACTGTGAAGACAAAAGCCAATATGAAATTTGAAATTTTACTTTTCATTATTCCATCTCCTTTATTCTTTTATATAAGTTATGATCACTCTCTTTTTAAATCTATATAAGACCTTGTACAGATTTTCAAAGAGAATAATTGCAAATACAAAGTTTCCGCCGGCATGAATGATATCAAAGGTTAAACCAGTGATATATGCTGCCAAAATCTTTTCAAGGGTTAATGGACGTATAAACCCAAGCACATGCCATAAGTTCATTATCCAGTCAAAGATAAAACCGTAAAAAAAGCACAGCATTGCAAAGCCTTCAGAAGACATCTTCTTGTTTTTATGGGAGTTTTTAATACCAATGGTACCTGAGATAAAGCCTATCAGCCCCCAAGCAAACATCTGCCAAGGAGTCCAAGGTCCCTGTCCCAGAAATATATTTGATATAAAGGCTGTTGTAGTTCCCACTAAAAAGCCTTCATAGGGACCAAATACATAGCCTGACAGGGCCACAAAAAAAGTTGTGGGCTGGACATTAGGTAGAGCTGCAAATGGCACTCTGGCTGCACCTCCAAAGGCACTCAGGGTTCCTATTATTGCAATTTCCTTTGTTCCCATATTGCTTTTTTCAAAATACAGGTAGCTAAAGGACAATATAAGTAGTACAGCAAATATTATCATTAGACTATAATCTCTCATTCTGCTGCCATATATAAATCCCAAACCCATAAGTACAAGCATCAGCAGAATACTTACTAGCATGATAAACTTTCTCATTACTCCTTCATCTCCACATACTGATTTGCTATGAACATATTTGCAGCCTTATCCCTGAACAACCTGTTCAAGCTTGTAGTAAAGTAAATTCCTTCCCCCATAACCTCTTGATGGTTTCCTCTAGCTGCTATTCTACCGTTAAAAAGCAATAAAAATTCTCTGCAGAATTTTGCTGCAAATTCCATGTCATGAGTGACCAGCAAGATGGTCGTACCATTTTGGTTCAAGCTGTCTAAAAGCTCCCCTAACTTCACCTTTGCACTATAGTCAAGTCCTCTGGTGGGCTCATCCAATACAAGAATCTTTGGTTTTGTTACCAGTATAGAAGCAATAGCCAACCGCTGTTTTTCTCCTCCACTGAGCTCTCTGGGGTTTTTATTCTTTAGATGGATTATGTCAAGCCTCTCCAGTATTTCATCAATAGCTGAATAATCTTTAATCTCATAATTATTCAAAGTAAATTTGAGCTCTTCATAGACAGTGTCTTGGGATATATAATCATTTGGATTTTGAGAAACATAGCCTATTATCTTTGAAATTTCCTTTAATCTAAGCTTTTTAACTTCCTTGTGAAAAAGCTTAAGACTACCCTCATAAGGGCTCAAGCCCATAATAGTTCTTAGTAAAGTGCTCTTACCGGCACCATTTGAGCCCATTATCCCCAAGAAATCTCCGGTCTTTATGGTTAAGTTTATTTTTTTCAATGCCTGTATATTGCCGTAGCTGCAGCTTAAATTTCTTATATTTATGCATTCTTCGGTATTACCTTGTTCTTTATACTCTAGGGGTTTTATTACAAATTCTTTAGCTGCAATTAATTTCCTCATGGCTCTAAAATTCTCCGGAGCCTTTTTAAGCTCCATTCGCTTAGCCAGTTTCAGATATTCAGGAAAGAATTCCTCCTGTGTCTGCTCATACATTTCCTCTTTACTCCCCATGAATTTTACTGCCCCATCATCCATAATTACAACCCTGTCTGCAATTTCAAACCATTTATCAATTCTCTGCTCAATTACGATGATGGTTACCCCCAGTTCCTCATTTATCTTTTTCACCAGTGAAATTACTTCCTCTGCGGCAGATGGGTCCAGCTGAGAGGTTGGTTCGTCTAAAATTATGCATTCAGGCAGGTAGGCAATGGCGGAGGTTATAGCAACCCGCTGCTTTTGCCCACCGGATAGAGTTATAATATCTCTTTGAGCAAGATCAGTAATGTTGGAAAACTGCATAGCTTCCCAAACCCTTCTCTCTATTGTCCCTTCTGCCACTGCCACATTCTCAAGTCCAAAGGCTATTTCTCTGTGAACCCTATTCATCATTAACTGTCTTTCCGGATCTTGAAAGACCATGGTAATCTCTTTAGCCCGTTCCATCTGCGGCATATCTGCTAATGCTTTCCCCTTTACCAGCACCTCCCCCTTAATTTTTCCTCCATAAAATTGAGGTACCGCTCCAGTTATAGCCTTGCCCATGGTAGACTTTCCGGACCCGGACTTTCCCATTACAAAAAGGATTTCTCCTCTTTCGATTTTCAGGTTTATATTATTAAGACTTTTGGTTTCCTCACCGGGGTACCAATAGTCTAAATTTCTAAGTTCTATGTAAGTCATTATTTAATCTCCTTACTATTCCAGTTTAAACTAAAGGTAAATATAAATGCGGTGACAATAAAGCATATTATAAAAACACCGAAATTTATTATTTCTCCAAAACTAAAATTATTATAAATATCAAAGTTGTCCACGCCCTTAAGTTTTACAATGGTAAAGGTGACTATAAGCATTAAAATATGAAAACTCAAAATAAAATCTTTTTTCCCAAATCTCTGTCTTTCATATACCGTCCTCTTTCCACTTAAGAAACCTCTTACATAGGCTGCTTCCCCAATATCAAAAGCTCCCTCCATAGAGGATTCCAATAGAATTGCCAATATAGGGTTATAGCTCTTGATCTGTTCCTTCAGGCTTTTTTTATCGTAATTAACTCCCCGGAGGCTGTATACTTCCTTTAAGCTGGCTGTTCGTTTTTTCATGGTTGGAAAAAGTTTAAAAGAAACCATCAACAGTAAAGTAGCTTTAGGCAATTTGCTTGAAAAATAAGATACTGCAGCGTCATTATCCACAATTATTTCTATGATGGAAAAAACATGAAGGATTAAAAGAAGCTTAAAGGAAAATACCAGTGCATAGATTAAAGCTTCTAAGGTAAAACTTCTGTTATTAATGTTAAATAGCACAATACTTCCATTGCTATTGAATACAAAATTTATAATTATAGAGACAAGGGCAAAGGGCAAAAAGTACTTCAGTCCTGCTTTAAATTTTGTCCTATTAGCTGTTTCATAAAAAATTCCAACACAAAATATGAAAACACTTAATAAAATCAGTGGATTATCTGTAGCAAATATTATAAAAATCATTAAAAGTATAAAGCAAAGAGCAGTTAACACATGTATATCCTTAGAATAATTATTCATAGTTCCCCCTAATAAAATCCAATAGCTTTTTAGTTAAGCATTTTAATGTAATCAATAAAAAAACCGTGCCAAAGGGCACGGTAAATAAACCTGTAGCAGGCTTAGCACTTACCCTCCCTCCGAAGGCAGTCAATCTTCTTCAAATACATAAGATATCCTGGCTTACACCTCATCCTGCTGGTACCCTTCCCTGATTTCCATCAAGTGGTTATGTACCCATCGTCAGTGAATACAGTAGCGGGGGCTGTTGCGGATTCTCACCGCATTCCCTCATGTATTTTGAAATTCAGTTTTATTTAAGTCTATCATCATTTCCCAATTAGTTCAAGGATAAATTTAATATTTTCTTCAACATTGGGAAACAATAAGTCCAAAGGAAGGTGATACAATGTTTATTACAAGCATTTCTCTATCTTATGTTTTAGCTGGTGTTTCTGTAGCATTTATTCTGGCATTTTTATATTTTAAAGTATTAGTGGTAAAGAGTTCCGACAAAAACCAAAGTCATGATAGAATTCTAGGCTCAATGAAAGACCCGGATACCTGGAGAAGAAAAAATAACACTATGTCCTATGTAAGCCTATTCTGGGCAGTAGTGGCTGCAGCGGCCTTCGTATACCTAAAATATTATGTACCCTCCACACTTGTTTCTATATGGTATTTAGCCGCCTTTACCGCAGTTCTTTTTGTCAGCTTTGGTTTATTTGGGATTAGCAAAAGGAAAGCTCATTAAAAAATTAATGGCGGAGAAAACGGAGAACACAAAAGTATTCTATTATTTTAAAAAAGCTTATTTGATAATGTGACCTTATTTAAGACATAATCCATTGTGGTTATGTCTTTTATTTATTAAAAAATATGATAAATGTTAATGTAATCATGGTATAATATGGATTAATTGCAGTTTAAGTTTATATACCTAATCTTTAGAATAAAAGTGTTGAAGGACATGTATTTCTATGTTACTTGTCCTTCAACACTTTTTTATAACAGAGCAATATAATATCAAATCGCTTATATTCCTAAATGGATTTATCTATAGGAGCACAATTTCCTCTTCCACTCCGCATACAAAATTTATATATCTTGCAAGTGTAAAGAAGAAATCTGACAGCCTATTTATATATTTATAACAAGCTCCGTATTCCTTTGTTTCTCTGCTTTCGATAAGCCTTGCAAAAACTCTCTCACACCTTCTGGTTACTGTCCTTACAACATGACAGTACACCGCCTCTTCTACTCCGCTGTAGTATAGAAACTTTTTTAACAGGGGCATGGTTTCTGTCATCTTATCGATGTTCTCTTCTAAAAACTTCAAATTATCTTCATTAATGAAAGCCTTAGTAAAATTATTGGACAATTCGGCTCCTATTTTGTACAAGTCATACTGTATTGTCTTTAGAAGAGAACCTATGTAGGTAGCTTCATTGACCTCTACCTTTATTATCTTGCACCTTAGCACACCTACATGAGCATTAATCTCATCTATACTGCCCTGGAGTTCCATAAAAATATCACTCTTTGAGTACTTTTCCCCTAAGATATTAGTTGTACTGCCTTCATCACCTTTTTTTGTGTATATCTTCATTTTACTTGTCTTCTCCTTCGCTTTTTAAAATATCTGTAAACACCTTCATAATAAGGGCTGTAAACCCCCAAATTACATAATCCTTATACTTATAAAAATATTGATTTAAATTATCAGTTGTGAATTTATAGTCTCTTCCTCCTCTTATCATATGAAAAGGAAAGTTTTCATCCAAATGAGGGCCTACCTTCATGGTATAACACTCTGGTTCGTTCTTTAAGAAAAACTCAAGTGGTACGTAAAATACATGATCCACCTCATCAGTATTATAATTATCAGGGTCTTTGTATAGCTCCGCCACAAAGGGATACATCATATTTCCATAAGGACTTATAAAATAATCCATTTCTCCCAATATGTTAAAATCTTTATCCTCTAAGCCCAACTCTTCTTTTAGTTCTCTGGCTGCTGCCTGTCTATAGTCTTCCCCCTGCTCCAGCTTACCTCCCGGAAAACATATATCTCCCGGTTGGCTCCTAAGGCTCAGGGCCCGCTTTTCAAAAAGAATGTAGGTTTCCCCATCCTTTTCTAATATAGGTATAACTACGGAACTTTTTTTAAACCTTCTTATAGATTTTCCTTTTCTATCTTTAAAAATATTAATTATATCCTTACTGTTCAAATATACTCCTCCTAAAAATGCTTCGATACATATGTAAATTGGATACTTTTAGATAGTTGTTCAATTGTGCCATAAGTGATATACTATTAATATGAGCCACTTGGACAAGTGTTGTTTTTTTATCATTTATTATATTTTACCACAAATCTATGCTTACATAATTAAAGAAAAGCATTAATATATAAAAGATATTAAATTTGATTTTTAGAAACTTTAATATAAATATTATTTTAGAGAGGTATTTGCAAATGAAAAAACTAAAATTCTCATTACTATTAACATTGGCTTTATCGATTACAAGTTCAATTATGCCATCAGCTAAGCCCTTAGCAGCAGAAAATCCACCGGAGATTAACGGTCTTTCTGCTATAACCTTAGACTATGAAACCGGTGAAATAATTTATGCAAAAAATATAGATGAAAAGAGATACCCTGCCAGCACAACCAAGTTGATGACCTCATTATTATTGGCAGAAAACAAGCAAAAATCCGATATAATAACCTATACTGAAAGTGCTTACAAGCAACCTGAGTATGCTTTAAGGACTAATATATACTTTAACCTAAAAGTTGGTGATACCTTCACCGCAGAAGACACAATGAAAGCATTGCTGCTCTTCTCTGCAAACGATGCAGCTTATATGGTAGCTGACAATGTTGGCGGTAATGTAGAAAACTTCATAAAGATGATGAATGACAAAGCTAAGGCTATAGGAATGAATAATAGCAACTTCGTAACTGCTAACGGCCTTCATGATGATAACCACTATACCACTGCTTATGATCTAGCACTGTTAGGAAGAGCCGCTATGGAAAATCCTTGGGTAAGAGAAACTGCCGGAACAAAAAAGGACATGATTACCCTATTAACAACCGGCCAGCCAGCATATGTTGAAAATAGAAATAAGCTTGTGGGAGTAAATGGTAACATTGGTGGTAAGACAGGTTATACTTCCTTAGCCGGTAAATGTCTTGTTTCCGTATATGAAAGAGATGGCAGAAAAATTGTCGGCGTTGTTATGAAGGCTGCCTATGATGCCGAAGATACTATGATGTATAAAGATATGGAAGCTATTATAGATTACAGCTACAAAGTTCAAAAAACCGTAACAAAGCCAAAGGGTACTACTATTGACACAGTTACTCTTGAATATAAGCCCCTTAAGTTCTTTGGACCAAAAAAGACCATTGAAGTGCCTGTTGTAATTAATGATGATGTTAATTATTATGAAAATGATATAAATAAATCAGAAATAAAATATGAAACTAAACTTAACGATATAGATCCTTGGGCTCTTTCACAGGATACAGCCATAGGTAGCTTAGTTGTTACTCAGAGAAATGCCTTGGCAACAAAAGAAATTGCTCTATATCCAACAATTTCAGCCAGTGACCTAAGAGCAGCCAATACAGGCTTTTACATTGGCGTTGTTGTTGGTGCTATAGGTATTATAGCCCTGTTAATACTTCTTATTTCTGTAATAAGAAGAGGTTCCAGAAGAAGACGTTCCTATTAGGAGTACTAAGAGCAGCTTGTTACTATGCAGGCTGCTCTTTATTACATTTTTACTTTTATAGTCCGTACTTTTCAAGTATCTCCATTTTAAACTGACCATTTTCATAGAATAATTCGCCATCGGCATAGATTTTGCCGCCATTTCTCATATCACAAATCATATCCCAGTGTAAAGAAGACTTATTTGTTCCACCGGCTTCAGGCATAGAATCACCGATTGCCATGTGGATTGTACCACCTATTTTTTCATCGAATAGGATATTCTTTGTACATTCTTTTATTCCATAGTTAGTTCCAATAGCCATTTCTCCGAAGTAGCATGAACCTTCATCTGTAGCAAGCAGTGATTTTAGTAGTTCTTCTCCAGCCTTTGCTTCAGCCTTTACAACTTTTCCATTTTCAACTTCCAGTCTTATACCTTCAACTTCCTGCCCCATATATATTGATGGGAAGGAAAAAGTTATATATCCGTTTATGGACTCGTGTACAGGTGATGTAAAGATTTCTCCGTCCGGGAAGTTAACTCTGCCATCGCAGTTGATCCACTTTCTGCCCTCAATTTTCACCTTAATGTCTGTTCCTTCAGAAATTATATGTAATTCCTTCTTAGTGTTTAGATAGTTAACCCATCTATCCTGTTCAGCACTTATTCTCATCCATTCTGCCACTGGATCCTCAGAATCAAGAAGTCCTGCACCGTATACAAAATCTTCATAATCACTTAAGCTCATAGAAGCTTCCTGAGCCTCAGACTGTGTTGGGAACTGCGTGCCGCACCAACGAAGAGAACCGTCCCCCATTCTTTCTGAATAGATCTTTCTCCAGCTGGTAGCCCCTTGAAGATTGGCCTTCATTTTCTCACCGGGTATATTTGTAAAGGATCTTGTGTTTCTACCACCCCAAGCTGTTAGCCAAACATCAGCCTTAGCCAGTACATTTTTCAGAATAAATTTTTCTTCTCTTAATTGCTCTTCACTGCTGTACTTCAATACTGTTTCATCAATCTGTTCTGAAGTCAATCTATATTCAGCGTGGCCTCCAGCCTTAACAACCTCTTTTATAACTTCCTTTGCCCATGGTAGTGCCACTTCGTCACACTGTACAAAAACAAATTCTCCAGGCTGTACTTTTGTAGAATAGTTCACTAATAATTTTGCTAACTTGCTTAATCTTGGATCTGTCATCTAATTTTCCCCTTTTCTTTTAATTTCTATCTATATGAATAGCTTAGTTTTATTATATAATAATCTTAATTAAAATAATATATTTATTAAATTATTTTGCAAAAGAAGGTATAGTATGAAAAGATTGTTCATTATCGTAAAAGGTATTGTCCAAGGAGTTGGTTTCAGACCCTTTATCTATAATGCTGCCCTAAAATATAATTTAACGGGCTGGGTTAATAATAATTCCGAGGGTGTTTATATTGACGTTGAAGGTTGCTCTGATGATATCAGTAGCTTTTTGAACGAGCTAAAGTTTAATGCTCCTCCTCTGTCAAAGATAGATCAAATTATTACCGAAGAGCGGCCTATACAAAATTATACTTTCTTTTCTATCGAGGAAAGTGAAAGAAAGGAAAACAGCATCACTCTGATATCTCCGGACATTGCAACCTGTAAAGACTGTCTGGAGGATATAGATGATATTGATGGGCGCCGCTACCAATATCCTTTTACCAACTGTACCAACTGTGGCCCTCGTTTTTCTATAATTAAAGCTATACCCTATGATAGAGACAAGACTACCATGAAGAAGTTTACTATGTGTAAAGAATGTAATACAGAATACAAGGACCCCAGAGACAGAAGGTTCCATGCTCAGCCCAATGCCTGTGACAGCTGCGGGCCTCACCTATATATAATAGATAATTTCAATAATATTATTGATATTTCTCATGAGGCTGAAAATAATTCCGAATATGCAAAAATCTGCTGGACTGCAGATAGGCTAAAAGAAGGTTATATTTGGGCTATAAAAGGTTTAACAGGTTTTCACCTTTGTTGTAATGCTAAAAATGACGAGGCAGTAAAATTGCTGCGTCAAAGAAAACAGCGTCCCCACAAGCCCTTTGCCGTAATGATGAGAGACATAGCTACAGTTAAAGAATACTGCCATGTCAGTGCTGAAGAGGAAACCTTACTTACCGGTATCCGCAAACCAATTGTCCTGTTAAAATTAAAAGAAACTGTAAATGGCGAGAAATCCTTATCCCCATCTCTTGCTCCCGGCCAGAATACCTTAGGAGTGATGCTGCCCTATACCCCTTTACATCACCTGCTTTTTAAGGCTGGGGTAGAAGTATTGATTATGACCAGTGCTAATATACACGGCCTGCCTTTGGAATATAAAAACGAAGAGGCTTATAATCATCTTAAGGGTATAGCAGATTACTTTCTTTTTCATGACAGGGATATTCATATTCCGGTGGACGATTCCGTTGCAAGGATAGTTAGCGGTAAGGAGCGGCTAATCCGACGTGCCCGGGGCTATGCACCGGAGCCAATGGTATATGAAGAAACTCTGCCTATATTGGCCTGTGGTTCAAATATGAAAAATACTTTTTGCATATCCAAGAATAACTTTTTATTCCTGAGCCAGCATAACGGTGACTTAGAAAATCTGGAAACCTATAATCATTATGTTAATAATATTGAGCACTTTAAAAATATATTTCTCTTTAAGCCGGAATATATTGCGGCAGATTTGCACCCAGAGTACTATTCTACAAAGTATGCACAAAGTACCGACCTTAAGATGGTTCAAGTGCAGCATCATCATGCCCATATAGTAAGCTGCTTAGCAGAAAATAAGGTTACCGATACTGTAATCGGAGTTGCCTTTGACGGAACCGGTTATGGCACTGACGGCAGTATTTGGGGCGGAGAGTTCTTGATATGTGATTTAAAAAGCTTTACCCGGGCTGGGCACCTAAAGCAAGTTTCGATGCCCGGTGGAGATAAAGCAATATTGGAACCTTGGAGAATGGCTGTGTCCTATCTTTATGAATATAGTGATTTAGCTCCTGATGAAATGGCAAATTACTTTGTGCCGGAATCTTGCGAAATCGGCCAAGGAAAAACTTTATTAAAGACCTTGGAGAAAAATATAAATTGTGTCTCGACCTCCAGTATGGGAAGGTTCTTTGATGCAGTGTCTGCAATATTAAAGCAGTGTACAAAAATTAGTTATGAAGGACAGGCTTCTATGGAGCTTGAGGCGCTAATCCCGCAACACTCTGTTAAGGATTTATACCCATATGATATAGAAGCTTCTGATACAATCATTTTTAATCCTAAAAAGATTATTAATGGAATCTTGTTGGACATAGAAGACAAAGTGTCCTCGACTATTATATCTGTTAAATTCCATAATTCAATCATTAACGCCACTGTAGAAATTTGTGATAAAATTAGAGATAGGTTTAACATTAATACGGTTGCACTAAGTGGTGGAGTATTTCAAAATGCCTATTTACTTGAAAATGTTATACATGGACTTGAAGCTGGAGGCTTTACTGTTTACTCCCACAGCCTGATCCCCTCCAATGACGGCGGGGTTTCGCTGGGACAACTTATTGCTGCCAATGAATTAATCAAGGGAGGACTTTAAATGAAAAAGCCAGTATTATTAATTTTGTTTATTCTATAGAAAAGTTTATGAATGTAGGTTCCACGGCGGCTCTATTAAATAAGTAGCCGCCTTTTAATATGAATACTACATATACCTACTAAAATTACTGCAGCAACAAAAAATGATGCTCCTATTCCAATAAAAGTATTCCTTTGGTATAGCGCTCTGCATTATTGTGTTTGAATAAATACCTTGGATATTTTGTACCAATCCTAGAATTACTAAGATGATGAATGTTATTATAAAGCTTCGAGAATAACCAAAGAATTAATATTGTTTTTACATTAGAATATTTTGAAAGGACTTTATAACCTTGTAGGCCACTTTTCATAAGGCCAATTCTGGTTTTAACGTTCGCCGGTTTATTATAGCCATACTTTATGAATCCAAAACTGATACCCGCTACTAAAAAAAGTGGCTTTCGCCACGCCCCCTTTGGGGAATAATTTATATAAAACGTTTCCACTTTAGGGGCATATGCGTCAGCATACTCCTAAAACTTTTTTTAAAACTCGTAAGTTATCCCGTGTACACCCTCGTATTTTGCGGGTCTCATTATTCCTCCGCAAGGCTCACAGCTAAATGTTGGTGGCTCATTAATATCTCCATCATCAACTATATCAAAATATTGTACAATATTTTCAGGAATAAGTTCCTCAGTTCCACAGTTTGTACATATATACAAGATTCCATCGTTAACTTTATTTTGCTTTTTCTCTTTTCGCTTTGCTGCTTTTAACTTGGCCCTTTGTTTATCTTTAACCGTTTTTTCTTTGCCATTGTACTTCCTCCCTTATTGGTTTTGGCTTTCATTTTTAACTCATCTAATAAAAGTTTTTGCCATCTTTTTCTTAGAGATTCATATATGATAATGAAGTTATAATTGAGAAATATATAGAAGGTACGGAAATAACCTGCAGCATGCTGGATGATAAACTGCTGCCTGTACTTGTTATAAAGCCTAAGGATGAATTTTTCAATTACAGTTCCAAGTATGACAATGGCGGCGCAGAGGAAGTTGTCATAGAGTTGCCTAAGCATCTATATGAACAAGTTTCAAAAGCCGCAGAAATATGCTGGAAGGTTTTTAAGTTGAAGACTTATGCCAGAATTGATATGATAATTAGAAAGGATGAAATATATCTTCTCGAAATAAATACACTGCCGGGAATGACTGCAAACAGCTTGCTTCCAAAGAGTGCTGCAGCTTACGGCTTAAGTTTTCCTGAGCTATTGGATAAGATAATTGAGCTTTCTGTAAGCAAATAATATAACTGAGGTGCCGCATGTTCTTAAATATTGATCCCAAGAGTCATGAACCAATATATATGCAGATATATCTGCGCATTAAAGAAATGATAAATCAGGGTATGCTTCCCCATAACACAAAGCTGCCTTCCACAAGAGAATTGGCGGAGCTTATTAAGGTAAGCAGAAGCTCTGTTATATCTGCCTACGAGCTTTTAGAGACTAGGGGTTTTATATTCACAGTTAAGAGTAAGGGTACCTTTGTCAGTTATAAGGAAATAAACCACGCCGGTTACTGTAATATTCAATGGAGAAATAACATCAACAGGTATGCTATGACTGCAGAAGAACTTGATATTATGAAACAGCAGCAGATTTACAGAAAAGGCATGATATCCTTTAAGTCTATTGCCCCCGATGAGACTCTTTTTGATATAGATGAACTCAAAAGATCCTTCTTGAATCTTGTGTCCCTTGAAGAGGGAAAAATCTTTAATTATGGTTACGCAAGAGGTTATAAGCCGCTAATTGAACAGCTTATGGAATACATGACCACTAAAGGAGTTGACACTGAGGGAAAGTCTATTTTAATCACCAACGGATTTACAGAGGCCTTTGACATAATCCTCTCTTCCATAATGGAAAAAGGTGATACAATTTTGTGTGAAAATCCAACCCACAACACTGCTATAAAGCAGATGAAGCTTCATGGCCTCAATATTCTTGGTGTTAAGGTAAATAAAAATGGCATTGATATGGATTCACTCCGGGAAGCCATGATGGATAAGACAATAAAGGCTGCCTATCTTGTGCCTTCCTATCATAATCCCACAGGCATAGTAATGCCTTATGAAAAGAGAAAGGCTATTTATGAAGCATTGACAAAAGAGGGGATACCAATAATAGAAGACGGTTTTACTGAAGAACTTCAGCACCTGGGAGGTCATATGGCTCCTATAGCCGCCATCAGCGGTAAAGGGAATTCCGTGGTTTATATCGGCAGCTTTTCAAAAGTACTTTCACCTGGAATGCGGATCGGTTGGATCTTTGCTGATACTGCCCTCATCGAAGTGCTTGAAAGCGTAAAGCGCAGCAGAAATATTCATACTTCATTTTTAGACCAAGGTATACTATATCACTACATGAAGGGTCCCGGCTTTGAAAAATACATTAAACGTGTCCGTAATATTTATAGGGAAAGATATGAAAGGGCTAGAGAATATTCTGAGAAGTATATACCAAACCAATTTGTAACCGGAGACGGTGGCTTGTACCTTTTTGTTAAGCTGAAAGGCATAAACTCCAGACACCTACTCGATCACTGCAGCAAACGTGGAGTTATCTTTACCCCCGGGGACATTTTCCACACCGACGGCTCCGGAGAGGACACCTTGAGAATCGGTTTTTCCAGAACCTCCTTAGAGGATATAGAAAAGGGAATCAGAATTATTGGTGAAGAAGCAGATAGGTTGTTAAATAAATAAAATTCGCCACCAAAAATTAAACACGGAATCCACAGAGAACAATAAGGACACAGAAGGATTTCCCTTCAGTGTTCTCTGTGTCCTCTGTTTTTTTCCGTGTTTAAATATTATAGGAAGTATCCTCAGCGTAATTCCGCGTATTCATTGTCTTCCGTGATTAATATTCTGTTCTGATATCTTGCTATTGACTAAAACAATCCCCCGTTCCAGCCCCAGTTTCCATCGGATACTTCCTGGAAGATGACATAGGTACTGTCACCGGGTATAGAAAGTTCTTCTGATAAAAGTTCACATATCTTTGCAGTAAATCTATCCTTATATTTGCTGTGCTGAACACCAAAGAGCTTTACCTCTATAATGGCTCCCTTATCCATTTCCAGACCTCTAAAGTACAGGGTTTGATCATCGTTAAAGCCTACATACAGCCATTCTTCTGTTTTCCCGGGAAATATTTCGATAAGTTCTCCGATTTTTTCTTTCAGTTTTTCTTTTTCATCTCTTGTAAGTCTTTGTGAAGTTACGCAATTAATATAAGGCACATAAACCACTCCTTAAACTACTTTTTCTATGTTTTCACTTTCTATTATATTCACCAGTTCCATTAGTTTATCAATGACATAATCCGGTTTATAGCTCATCAATTCCTCCATAGAGAAGGATGAGTAAGTTACAATACAGGTGCTGGTGCCAGCATTCTTTCCACATTGAACATCATAAATGCTGTCACCTACCATTAGTGCTTCCTTTGGTGCTACCCCCAGCCTTTCACAGGCTAACAGTGCCGGTGTACCATCTGGTTTGTGCTTATCAGTGTCCTCAGGAGTGATAATCACATCCATTTCATCATAAATCTTGATGAGCTTTAAACTTCTCTCTGTCATCGGCTTTCTTTTAGAAGTTACTATTCCAAGTTTTATGCCTCTTTCCTTTAGAGCTTTTACAGCCTCCACAGTGCCTTCATAGTGCTCGGCCAATATGTCATGTTGGCTTTCATTGAAGCTTCTAAAAGCATCCATAAGTTTCTCAGCATTTTCAGGGTCTACGCTGTTCATGCTCTTTACCAGAGGTTCTCCAAAGAATCTTACGATTTTCTCCTCCTCCATTTCCATATTTAAGGCTGTCTTAAAGGCATATTTAAAAGATTCTAATATTAACCTATTTGTATTTATAAGTGTTCCGTCCAAATCAAATAAAACTGCTTTTATCAAATAATCCCATCCTTTACATTGAATTTAAAATCTCTCCAATAAATCTTGAAGGTTTAACCACTTCCTCGTTTTTACTCTCAAGAGTTATTATATGAAGATTTCTCTTAGCTCTGGTTAGAGCCACATACATCAGCCTTCTCTCCTCCTCCAGTTCTCCGAAGCTGCCCATTTCATAGCGTTCTATGCTAGACCGGGTAGGCATGATGTTATCTATTAAGTCTATCAAAAAAACATTATAAAATTCAAGTCCTTTTGATGAGTGAATAGTAGAAAGAGTAATATCACTCTTTCCTTTCTTATACTTTGCTTCCTCCATTACCTTCTCCAGTTTTTCCAGTCTTACCATAAAAGCTGCTAAGCTGTTACACCGTGCTGCTAAAGCTTTTAGGTTTGACAGTATCACTCTCAAACTATCATAGCTGTAGCCCATATTTACACAGTTTTCCTTAAGATATCTGCAATAGGCTAAATCCTTCTCCAAATAATCTATGAAGTCAACTGGTGACTTTAGCTTAAGAAAATCAAAAATTTTCTTAAGTCTTCCCAGGGCACCCTTTTGATGGCTGGAGATTTCTTTTAAAGTTTCTGCTGCAGTAAAAATATCCATGACTGAACTAGAATTGGTAAGAATATAATTAATAGTATCCTTGGATACATAGCTGTTAATCCTATAATAAATTCTACTAAAGACCTCCCTGTCACTATAGTCTAAAGTAAACATTATAAAACTGCGGATATCCTGTATGATAAAATGCTTAAAGAAGAATTTATTATAGTCCCTTATATAGAAGGAAACCCCTCTTCTGCTCAACTCATCTGCCAGCTTTATTGCAGCCATGTTGTTTCTGTAGAGAATTGCACTTTCCTTATTTTCTGCTGAAGAAATCTGACTTAAAATATAATCAACTTCTTCAATTTCATCCTTCAGCTTTACTGTTTTTACTCTATCACCGGACCGGTTTTCGGTATGAAGTTCCTTGTTAAACCTCTCTGTATTACTTTTAATAAATCGGTTAGCCAAGCCTACTATCTGTGGTGTAGACCTGAAGTTTTGCTCAATAAAGTATTTTTTTGTGTTCCCATACATTTTGTCAAACTCCAGCAAAAATTTAGGATAGGCTCCCCTAAAACTGTAAATGCTTTGATCGTCATCCGCCACCACAAAAACATTATTTTGGGGATTTGCTATAATTTCAATCAGTTTATGCTGAATTTTTGAAGTATCCTGTCCCTCATCAATTTGTATATAATTATACAAATTTCTATATCTGCTTAGGAGTTCCTCGTCCTTTTTTAAGATTTCATAGGCCAAGGTAAGCATATCATCATAGTCGATAAAATTATTGCTTCTCTTAATCTTTTCATAAGCATTAAAGATCTGTACAAAGCATTTTATATCCAGGGTATTGCTGTACTCCACTATTTCATGAGGGTTAAGCATCATGTTTTTAACATAGCCTATTGAATTACTTAAATCTTCCAGCGCATCGTCATCCATATTCTCCCCATTATGCTCCTTGAATAAAGTCCTGAGAATTTCCCGTTTTAATCCTTTATTTTCCCCTTCTTCAATTATCTTATAACTTATATTGTTCATGATGGAATACTTACGTATCAATTCATAACTGAAGGAGTGAATGGTGGAAAAGTTAGCCCCGATGGAAGTAATTTCTCTGAAAAAGTTGTAGTACCTGTTCTTCATATCCAAGGCAGAAGCTCTGCTGAAGGTTATAGAGAGAATCGATGCCGGATTGACCCTGTGATTTATAATCAGATTTGCAGTTCTTGCTAAGAGCACTGTAGTTTTACCTGCACCGGGAACTGCCAGAACCAGCGCCGGTCCATCTTTATGCAGTACTGCTGCCTTCTGCTTCTCAGTGAGTTTTATTCCACACTGCCTGTTAAGCATTTCTATGAATTTGTTTTCTTTATCCCTAAACTTTGTTTCCGAAAAATTATCCTTGAAAGTTTCAAAGCTAGACTGAGTAACTGCTTTTACAGATGTCAGCACTGCCTCACTTTTAATCATATGCTGCTTCATTTTTTCCAGCAGCTCTGCTGCTGCTCTGCGGCAGTACTCTGCTTTATCAGTTTCTGAAAGGTTCTTTATTAATGAATAGTACCGCTGTGGTACTGTAAGCTTACACAGTGCCTTTATGGTGTATTGTCTAACCTGTCCATGACTGTCACTTAAGTTCTCAATTAAAAAAGGTACAGCTCTGTTACAGCTTTCCTTATGCCTTTCTGCTAGCTTACCAATGGCTGAAGCTGCAAGTCTTTTGTCATTGGCCCTTCCCTTAGAAAGGTACATTATCAAATATTCAATTGCTTCTTTCCTACCGCTCTCCCCTAATTCATAGGGGGTCATTTTCATAAGTTTCTTCATGCTAACTCCTCAATTCTAGGTTACTCTATCTTACATTATAAAATTTACTCATTTCTCAGTCAAATCCACATATTAACTCTATAGATATTAATGATAACAGAATGAGAAGGTTTAAACATATTTTATTCAGAACTATTGCCAACTTCTTCATTGGGGTATATAATATTATTGTAAAACAAAATTGTACTACAATTTTGTTTTACAATTTCATGTGTGAGGAGGAATAGCCGTGGTTAAACTAAAAGAGTTTTTATTGATAAACTTGGGACTACTGCTTGTGGCCCTTTCCATTTACTATATTGCAGTTCCACAGAACCTAGTTACCGGAGGGGTCAGCGGCTTATCCATTGTTATAAATACTATATTTCCTGCCCTTTCTGTAGGTACTGTAATGCTTTTTCTAAACCTGCTTTTATTCATCGTTGGTTTTATTTTTATTGGTTTTAACTTTGGTGCAAAAACTATTTATTCAAGCTTCGCTCTTTCCGGTATGGTATGGCTCCTAGAGAAAATACATCCCTTATCCGGTACCTTAACCAACGATACTCTGGCAGAAGTTCTTATTGCTTCTTTACTGTGTTCCATTGGCCTAGCCATTACCTTTAGTCAAAATGCCTCTACCGGAGGTACTGATATAATCGCAAAAATTTTAAACAAATACTTTGATATTGATTTAGGCAAGGCAGTGCTGGCTGCTGATATCCTAATAGTTCTTTCTTCTATTTTCGTATTTGATATAAGTGCAGGCATGTACGGAATTTTAGGTCTTTTATTAAACGGTCTATTGATAGATTATATACTTCAAAGCCTACAGAGCAATAAGGAAATAGTAATCATAAGCCGCGAAAGTAACCCTATCAAGGATTTCATTGTAACTGAGTTGGAAAGGGGTGCCACCATATATTCTGCTAAGGGTGCCTTCACCAATAATGAGAGAGAGGTAATCCGCACCATTGTCAGCAGAAAGCAGTATATAAAGCTAAAAAGATACATTCAGTCACTGGATAGAGATGCATTTATTACTGTAAATAATGTCAGTGTTACTTATGGAGAAGGTTTTATTAATTTATAACATGGTAGTTTCCCCTTGTATGTATCACCGGATAAGCTTTATGTTTCTAATTATTTTAAGAAAAAAACAGGCATTTCGCCCTTAAAATTTAAAGTTCTTTAAATTTATTCATATTTATTGTATAATTACTATAGTGTGCCACTTTATCACGTTAAACTATGCTAGGAGGATACTCACGTGGAAGAGAAACCAAAGCCGTCCATGGAACAAATTGTTTATGATAAGCTAAAATATTCAATATTACACCGTGAATTAGCTCCCGGGACACAGCTGGTGGAAAGTACTATTTCCGAAAAGCTTAAAGTAAGCAGGACTCCCATCAGAAATGCAATAAAGAGACTTTCCCTTGAGGGATTAATAAATATAATTGCCAATAGAGGCGCCTTTGTAATTCAGCCCTCTATTGACGAAATAGTTCAAGCTTACGAAGCTAGGATAGAATTAGAATGTGCTGCGGTAAAATTGAGTCTTTCCAAAATTACTGCTGATGACATCAATAAGCTTAAACTTATGGTGGAGGATGAACGGGCATCTTTTATTAATAAAGACATGATTCAATTTATCGATACCAATGAAGCCTTTCACATGACTCTCGTAAGAAAAAGCGGAAATAAATTTCTCATCGAGTTCATGCAGAAAATCGTCAATCAAATTAATGTATATCTTCAGCTCTTTGATACCTTCTACAATGTTAATTTTGAAGAGAGTGAAAGTATAAAGGAGCATCTTAATATCATAGATATGATAGAAAAGAAGGATTCTTTACAATTAGACAAAGCCCTAAGAGAACATATCAGTCACAGTTTTAGAGATTTAGAAATAAATAAAGCGTCATATAAAATGCTAAATGATATATTCTAGAATATATCGTTTTCTTTATGGGCGTAAATTCTGATTTTAAGAATATGCTGAAAACCAGCCTAAAATCTATGTTTTTAGGCCAGATGGTCTATCTCGTTGTTTCCTTGGTAAGTATATTAGCGCAGTACTATACCGGATTGGTATAATACTGCGCTTCTTCTTTTAACTAATATTATTGTTTAAATTCACCAAACTTTTTTGCTGCCTTCCAAGTCTTGTTATAAAGGGATCTTTCATTATCATTTGGTTTAAGACCTCTTAGCTCTTGTCTGATCAAGGCTCTGGCTATGATGGTGTATTTTTTAATATCCTCTTCCGTTACTTCTTGCCCAAGCATATTCTTTGTTATTAGTTCAGTGGCCTTCTTATTAACGGCTCTATCAAACTTGTTCATAATATCCTCTCCAAACTTATATAGTTTAACAGGAATATTATTATCCTTATGCTTGAAATTTATCCAAGACGGTTACATTCTTTCAGGCACTTCTAAACCAAGTAGATCAAGTCCTGTTTCTAATACAGCCTTTGTTATGCTGATAAGCTTTATCCATGACACCTTTTTCTCCAGGTTTTCTTCTGATATTATTCTGTTATCATGATAGAATCTATTCAATAAATTAGCAGTATCATATAGATATTCACAAATCTTATTTGGTGTCCTATCCATAAAGGATTTTTCTACTACCTCATTGAAGGATGCAAGTTTTAGCATTAAGTCTCTCTCCACACCACTGCATGGATTAATAAGCTTTAACTCTTCCTTATTGATTAGGTCTTGACACTTATTTAGTATAGATTTGATTCTTACAACTGTATACTGTATATAGGGGCCGGTATTACCCTCAAAGGAAGCAAATTTATCAAGGTCGAACACATAATCCTTAGTTATCTGATTTGAAAGATCTCCGTACTTTAGTGCTGCCAGACCAACAATTCTAGCAATTTCTTCTCTTTCAGCTTCATCCATGGAATCGCTGTCCTTTAACTTCTCTCTTACATTATCCTTAATCATTTTTATAAGGTCTTGGAGTCTCATTACTCCCCCTTCTCTTGTTTTAAATGGCTTACCGTCTTTACCGTTCATAGTTCCAAAGCCGATAAAATCTAACTTAAGCTTCTCTGGTGCAATCTTTGTCTTGTAGGCACATCTGAATACCTGTTCAAAGTGCAAGCCCTGTCTCTTATCCACAACATAAATTATCTGGTCAGGATCATATTCTTTTACCCTTTCCAATATTGTAGCCAGGTCTGTTGTACTGTAAAGCGTTGCTCCATCGGACTTCAAAAGTATAAAGGGTGGAACTGTGTAGGAGTCATCTTCCTTAGCTACATCGATGACTAAAGCACCTTCGCTCTCATAGGTATATCCCTGTTCCTTCAGACTCTTCACCATGTCTCCGATATACTTTTGGCTGTCACTTTCTCCCTTCCACAGGTCAAATTCTACATTAAGCTTGCTGTAGTTCTTTTTTAGATCTGCAACTGAAACAGCTAGTATATGCTTCCATAGTGCAATATAGCCCGTCTTTCATTCTGCAGTTCGAAGGTGCCTTTCTTGCCTCTTCCTAGCCGCTTCATCACTTTTTGCAAGCTTGCTGGAAGCCGGATATATTTCTTCAAGCTCATCTATTGTAAAAGGTTGCTTCTGCAGGATACTCCCCTGTAAAGTTATCATCAAAATATGGAAGCTCAGGATTACGTCTCTTAACCTCTGATATTACCATACCAATCTGCAAGCCCAGTCCCCAAGGTGTACGTCGCCAATTACATTGTGACCTACAAATCTTGAGATTCTCTTAATGCTTTCGCCGATAATTGCAGCACGCAGGTGACCTACATGAAGAGGCTTCGCAACATTTGCACCGCCATAGTCCAACTACCTATGTAAGTGGATTTTCAGCTTCCGAACAACCAAGCTTCTTATCTTCACTCATATCTGATAGATATTTTACTATGAAGCTATCTTTCAAAGTGATGTTGATAATCCAGATTTACTGCTTCTACCTTTCAAATTCTTCAACATCCTTTAATTCCTCTACAATCTGGTTGCTATTTGAATTGGTGCCTTCTTATACTGCTTAGCAGCAGCTAGGGCTCCGTTGCATTGGAATTGACAAAGCTCCGGACGGTTTGATACTGTTACCATTCCATATCTTTGTCACATCCATGCTTCTCAAACTTATCTTCTAAAATACTGCTCAATTTCTTTAACAGTCTTTCCATGTCTTATACCTCCTATAAGCTCCTATAATGATTTGCAGCATCTTCCTGGCTGGATATAATTTTGTAAAAATAAAAACACCCATCTCCTTGTAAAGAGACGGGTGTAACTCCGCGGTACCACTCATTTGATTGATCTCAATCCACTCGAAACTTTAACGCAGTTAACGGCTTAACCTTGCAATGCTCAGACAGCTTCTTAGAGGCCCGTTTCACCAATTTCTTCTTACGGGACTTCCACTCTGTTCCCGCTCGCTGTAAGAAGAATTAATGGTTACTCTTTCCTCATCCTCGAATTTCATTAATTATATTTTACAATTTATTATAATTTACACTGCCAAGGATGTCAACAGCTGCTGTACTAAAATACTAAAATACTAAAATACTAAATTATAATGATGAATCAATGAGATAATTAGTATGCTCCACTTTATATTAGGAAAAATAAGCCTTTCAAAATAACACCTCCTCCTAAAAGCAGCGGAAGTAGTTGACAGAAATGGATGGGATGTTAAGCTGATTTATAACGATTTTGGTCTTGACTCACCAACTAAAGCCCGGGTTGTCTATGAGATGGTAAAAGACATCAACGAGCGTTACGAAGGTGTAAGACCAAATGGTAAAAATCTTATTGAAGTCATCGGTATGCAAGCTCACTACAACCTTTCCACCAATGTTCAAGATGTTGAGAACAACATAAAGCTGTTCGCTACTCTCCCTGGTATAAAGGTTAACATCACTGAAATGGATATCGCAACTCCACCAACAGGAACCCTCATACCTGAGAATGAGCACAATCAGGCTATGAAGTATGGCGAATTGTTCAATATTTATAAAAAGTATGCTGCAGGTCCAGCAAACACTACAGACAACCCAAAGGTTATCGATAGTGTAAAAATCTGTGGTGTGAGAGACGCACAAACAGGATGGAAGGCCGGCGAATTTGCCTTGCTGTTCGACTATGAGGGAAAGGCAAAAAAGGCCTTGATAGCAGTTCTAAATCCTGAAGAATTCCTTGCAGAAAATGATTACATTACGCTGGAAGAAGAGCAAGAGAATAAGCCTATTGACGGTGTATATGTTTATGATACTTCAAAAGGAGACTCTTGGTCTGGAGCAAATATCATATTAGGTAATGATGCCTCCCATTGGCCATGGTCTACAGCCGGTGATGACGGTAAAGTTGCCTTTACTCCTGAGAAAGACGCCACATACCGCATCAGTGTAAACTACACTGCAAAAGGTACTACTTCAATACGTATTCGTTGGTAAAAGATAATACAAATGGTGGATATACCACTGCTGATGGAGCTGTTGTTAATAATCATCAAGTTTCAGCCAACCAAGTGGCTACCCAGATACCTGCCTACTTCAACAGCGGTATGGTGAACATGGGCAGTTACACCTTGGTTACTGAAGTCAAGTTTGATGGATCTCAACCAGCAGATGGTCTGATTGGTAATATAGCTATACGTGGTGGTGGAGGCGGTAATGCCTTCACAATTAACTGGATTAAAGTAGAAAAAATAGGCACTGAAGGAGCACCAGATGAACTTCTAGTGCATTGGAAGGATAAAAGCATAGACCCGGATGTTAATTTAGTAAACCTTGCTGTTGAAGCAATTATGGCAGGTACTTATATAATCCCTAAAGAAAGTCAGACAAGCCAAGATGCAAAGACTGCATGGGTTCAATCAGCGGTTAATGCATTAATTCCATCCAGTAATGGATCCACTGCAACAGTTAACTACAACAATGGCTATGTTGTAACTGTTTCTAAAGGCTCAGTGAGAAAACCCATAACAATTACTGTTGAAGAAGAACCGGCCACTGCACCAGCAATCAAATATAATATTAAGTTCACCCCTGAAGATAAAACAGCTGGAGAATCCTGGTTTACTGGAAGAACCTCCTCTCAAATTGAGTGGACTAATGTAGCTGGCATAGGTGTGGACGATAATTACGTGCTTAAAGGCATGCATATCGAAGGTCAGAGTTATGTAGCAGCCGATAACGCAATTCGTTTGGAACTTCCTGAAGCTTTACCGGCCGGATATGTATACAATGTTAAGTTATCCTTCTACGTTCCTTCAGCACTAAACCAGGGCAAGAGTACTCTAACTGGCCCCGGAATAGTATTAAACGATGGATATGCCCATAGCACTAATAAACTACCAAGCTCACCAGGAACAATAGCTTTGGATCAATGGAAGATAGTAGATGTCAATACAGCTGTTATGACTGATGACTTAACGATGATTGACTTCCGCTTTGTTACTAATACACCTGAAAATCATCCAGACGTTTGGTATATCGATAATATAGTTATCAGCCAAGTTGGAGAGCGTCAACCTATACCAACATGGGATCTTACAATTCCATCACTGGCTGAAACCTATAAGAATTATTTCCTCTTTGGTAATATTATGGATCAAAGTCAGCTTAATGCTAAAACTACTGATATGTATAAGGCATACTACAACATTCTTACAGCTGAAAACTCAATGAAACCTAGCTCTATCAGCAATGCAAAAGGCGTTTACAACTTCACTGGAGCTGATGCTGTCATTGCTTGGGCTAAGAAGAACAACATTAAAGTTCACGGACATACACTAGTATGGCACTCACAGTCCCCTGATTGGCTGTACAAGAATGCAGATGGTTCACCGCTTACTCGTGAGGAAGCCCGTCAGAACATGAAGGAGTATATTGAAAAAGTAGCCGGACACTTCAAGGGCCAAGTTATTTCTTGGGACGTTGTAAATGAAGCTCTTGACGGTGGTTCCTTACCAATCACTGATTGGAGAACAGCAGCAAGAAAGAGTTCCCCATGGTATATGGCATTTGCTAACGGCTCTGATCCATCAAAGGGTGAAAGTGGAGCAGACTATATTTACGATGCCTTTGTTTACGCTCGTTTGACTGATCCAGATGCCATTCTTGAATATAACGACTATAATGAAACTGATGACTGGAAACGTGAAGCTATAGCTCAGATGGTAGAAGACATTAATGCAAAATGGATAAATGACCCAAGAAATACTGACAAGAGCCGCAAGCTTATTGAAGCAGTAGGCATGCAGTCTCACTACTACACTAAGAATGTAACCCCTGATCAGGTTGAGGCTTCAATCAAACGCTTCATTCAGGCTGGAGTAAAAATCAGCGTATCTGAATTAGATGTAGGCTATGGTAGTTATGGCGGACCTGAATATAAAACACTTACGAAGGAACAACAGATAGAACAGGCTATATTCTTTGCTCGTATCTTTGAAATTTACAAAGAATATTCTGATCATATTCAAAGAGTAACTGTTTGGGGTATGGCTGATTCTTTGAGCTGGAGAAGTAATTACAGCCCGGTATTGTTCAATGGCATGTACTCTCCAAAAGAAGCTTACTACGCTGTTCTGGATCCGAAAGAATATCTTGTAAAACAAGGACTTACTCCTCGTCCAACACCGACACCAACAACTCCGAGTACACCAATTGAACCTGAAACTTTAACTATAAACAGCACTGAAGTAGCAATGGTTGTTTCATCAATAGCTAGCGTTTCAAACAATGGTACGGTTGTTGTTAATGTTACAGATAATAAATCTATTGCAAAAGAAATATTTAATGCTCTTAAAGATACTGACAAGACTGTTATTTTCAAACTTGACGGTATTGAATGGTCTTTCACTGGAAGAGATATAACCGATGCTACCAAGACAATCGACTTATCAGTGAATATTGCACCAATTGCCAGCTCAACTACTGCTAACAAATCCCAAATAGCAGAAAAGGTCAATAATGAAGATGTTATGGTAATTTCCTTTGCTGACAACGGATATTTACCCGGAAAAGCAAAGGTAAAAGTAAAGCTTGATTGTAACTGGCTTGAAAACAAGAACAAAGTTGACCTCAGCGTTTACTACTATAATCCAGCTACAAAGGATCTACAGACTATAGCCAGCGGCTTAAAAGTAGATGCAGAAGGCTGTGTTCAGTTTGATATAACTCATAACTGTGATTATATTATAACTGATAGAGATTTAGCAAAGACACCTGTTCCACAAGCACCATCAGTAGTACGAATGGGCGGAGCAGATAGATACGAAACTTCTGTTATGGTATCTAAGGCTGGATGGGCTACTTCAGAGAATGTAGTATTAGCAAGAGGTGATGAATTTGCAGATGCATTAGCGGCTGCACCATTAGCTAAGCAATTGAATGCACCGATACTTCTTACTTCACCCAAGTCTTTAGATGCAAGAGTAATATCAGAACTTAAAAGACTTAATGCTAAGAAGGTTTATATAATTGGCGGTACTGGCGCAATATATCCTGAAGTAGAAAATACTGTTAAATCTATGGGAATAGGTGTAGAAAGAATCGGTGGCAGCGACAGATATGCTACATCTTTGGCCATAGCTAATAAGATGGCAAATAATAAGCAGGTGTTCCTAGTTTCTGGAGCTAGCTATGCTGATGCACTTTCAATATCCTCTTATGCCGGAGCAACCGTAAGTCCAATACTTCTTACTTCCAACAATCAAATGACTGCTGATATTGAAAAATTCATAAAAGACAATAATAGCAAAGTATATGTAATTGGAGGCATCGGAGCAATTTCAGAAGCTGCTGTTAAAGGAATATCCGTAGCAGAAAGAATAGCAGGTGCAGATAGATATGCTACAAACTTAGCTGTATTAAATAAGTTTGCTGCTGAATTTGACTTCTCAAACATCTATCTTACAACTGGAGATAACTACCCAGATGCAATCTGTGGTTCAGCTTTAGCAGGTAAAGAAAAGGCTACAATAATACTTATAAGCAGCAGTGATATATCTAGTGAAAAAACTTATGTTAAGTCAATAATAGAAAAAGTTAGTCAAGTTAAAGTTCTTGGAGGAGAAGGAGTATTAAATCCAGTCACAATACAAACTATTCTTAACTAACATATAAAACAAACAAGGTAATATCAGCTAAATAAAGATTACCCTATAGAGTGTGGGCATTGATGAAAAAACTACCCTATAGGGTAGTTTATAGTTTTTAGTGGCAAGTTAGTATCAACAAGTTAAGGAGTTTTTTCCAGCTTCGTTGCGAAAAAACTTATATTATTTAAAATCAAAAAATAAAAAACACCAGGCATTTTGCTTGATGTTTTACAGACCTGGCAACGTCCTACTCTTCCACTCAGTCTCCCAAGCAGTACCATCGGCGCTGTGAGTCTTAACCATCGTGTTCGGAATGGGAACGGGTGTAACCCTCACGCTATCATCACCAGATATCAGAGAAGTTTGTTCTCTGAAAATTGCACATAAGAATGTGTTTTAGGTCAAGTCCTCGACCTATTAGTACTAGTCAGCTGCACACATTACTGTGCTTACACCTCTAGCCTATCAACCTTGTGTTCTTCAAGGGGTCTTACTGACTTACGTCATGGGAAATCTTATCTTGAGGTGGGCTTCACGCTTAGATGCTTTCAGCGTTTATCCCGTCCCGACATAGCTACCCAGCGGTGCTCCTGGCAGAACAACTGGTACACCAGAGGTCAGTCCATCCCGGTCCTCTCGTACTAAGGACAGCTCCTCTCAAATTTCCTACGCCCGCGACGGATAGGGACCGAACTGTCTCACGACGTTCTGAACCCAGCTCGCGTGCCGCTTTAATGGGCGAACAGCCCAACCCTTGGGACCTACTTCAGCCCCAGGATGCGACGAGCCGACATCGAGGTGCCAAACCTCCCCGTCGATGTGGACTCTTGGGGGAGATCAGCCTGTTATCCCCGAGGTAGCTTTTATCCGTTGAGCGATGGCCCTCCCACGAGGTACCACCGGATCACTAAGTCCGACTTTCGTCCCTGCTCCACTTGTGGGTGTCGCAGTCAGGCTCCCTTCTGCCTTTACACTCTACGAACGATTTCCAACCGTTCTGAGGGAACCTTTGAGCGCCTCCGTTACTTTTTAGGAGGCGACCGCCCCAGTCAAACTGCCCACCTAACAATGTCCCGTCACCAGCTTCATGGTGTCCGGTTAGAATCTCAGTATCATCAGGGTGGTATCCCAAGGTCGACTCCACAAAGGCTGACGCCCTTGCTTCCAAGTCTCCCACCTATCCTGTACAGATAATACCGAAACTCAATGCTAAGCTACAGTAAAGCTCTACGGGGTCTTTCCGTCCAATCGCGGGTAGCAAGCATCTTCACTTGCACTACAATTTCGCCGGATTTGCAGTTGAGACAGTGCCCAAATCATTACGCCATTCGTGCGGGTCGGAACTTACCCGACAAGGAATTTCGCTACCTTAGGACCGTTATAGTTACGGCCGCCGTTTACTGGGGCTTAAGTTCATGCCTTCGCTTGCGCTAAGCAATCCCCTTAACCTTCCAGCACCGGGCAGGCGTCAGCCCCTATACATCAGCTTACGCTTTAGCAGAGACCTGTGTTTTTGCTAAACAGTTGCTTGGGCCTATTCTCTGCGGCCTACTCGCGTAGGCACCCCTTCTCCCGAAGTTACGGGGTCAATTTGCCGAGTTCCTTAACTGCAATTCTTCCGCTGGTCTTAGGATTCTCTCCTCACCTACCTGTGTCGGTTTGCGGTACGGGCACTACTTCACTCCCTAGAGGCTTTTCTTGGCAGCGTGGAATCAGATACTTCGCTACTAAATTTCGCTCCCCATCACACCTCAGCATTGAACAGACGGATTTGCCTATCTGTTCTGCCTAGATGCTTAGACCCACATCCAATAGCGGGCACATCCTATCCTCCTGCGTCACCCCATCGGTAATAACGCGTCATAGTGGTATCGGAATATCAACCGATTGTCCATCGCCTACGCCTCTCGGCCTCGGCTTAGGTCCCGACTAACCCTGGGAGGACGAGCCTTCCCCAGGAAACCTTAGGTTTTCGACCAAAGAGATTCTCACTCTTTTCTCGCTACTTATTCCAGCATTCTCTCTCCTGTACAGTCCACCACTCCTTTCGGTATGACTTCAGCCCGTACAGGATGCTCCTCTACCGCTGACGCGCAAGCGTCAACCCGTAGCTTCGGTGGTAAGTTTGAGCCCCGGACATCTTCGGCGCAGGATCTCTCGACTAGTGAGCTATTACGCACTCTTTAAATGAGTGGCTGCTTCTAAGCCAACATCCTAGTTGTCTTAGAAATCCCACATCCTTTTCCACTTAACTTACACTTAGGGACCTTAGCTGACGGTCTGGGCTTTTTCCCTTTTGACTACGGATCTTATCACTCGCAGTCTGACTGCCGGTATACAAGTATATGGCATTCGGAGTTTGATAGGGTTCAGTAAGCGCAATGCCCCCTAGCCCA